>CAWAYJ010000033.1:0-412500 GCA_963786235.1 uncultured Gemmatimonadales bacterium | reverse complement strand
AGAAGAAAAGGATGTGAGTTCGCTCAGACAGCTGGGAGGTTGGCTTAGAAGCAGCCACTCCTTTAAAGAGTGCGTAATAGCTCACCAGTCGAGTGGACTTGCGCCGAAAATGGTCGGGACTAAGCTCGCCACCGAAGCCACGGATTCCGTGGAGGATTCGTCCGCTCACGGGATGGTAGGAGAGCGTCGTGAGGGCATTGAAGGTATCCCGCGAGGGGTGCTGGAGCGCTCACGAGTGAAGATGCCGGAATGAGTACGCGATAAGCGGGGGGAGGATCCCCGCCACCGAAAGCCTAAGGGTTCCGGAGCCAGGTTCATCCGCTCCGGGTTAGCCGGCCCCTAAGCCGAGGCCGAGAGGCGTAGGTGATGGGAAACGGGTCAAGATTCCCGTGCCGGACTGGGTGTGTTTGATCGTCAGGGGGGACGCGGAAGCAGAAGGACCGTCGGGTGTTGGAGTCCCGATGCAACGGGGTAGCCTGGAAGGGGGAGAAAAGACCCTTCTATAGGTGAGACCGGACGCCGAGTTGCTGGAGTCAAATCCGGCCAAGGGTTCTCGAGGCTGGCCGCCAAGAAAAGCCTCGGGCGAGAATGCCCGGTTCGACCGTACCGTAAACCGACACAGGTAGGCGAGGCGAGAAGCCTAAGGTGCTCGAGTGATCCGTGGAGAAGGAACTCGGCAAAATGACCCCGTAACTTCGGGAGAAGGGGTGCCTCGGGTACGTGAAGGTTCCACGCGGACCGGAGCGGAACGAGGCCGCAGAGAATCGGCCCAAGCGACTGTTTAGCAAAAACACAGGTGGCTGCTAAGTCGACGAGACGACGTATAGCCACTGACGCCTGCCCGGTGCCGGAAGGTTAAGGGGAGGGGTCAACTTCCTTCGGGAGGTGAAGCTCTGAACCGAAGCCCCGGTAAACGGCGGCCGTAACTATAACGGTCCTAAGGTAGCGAAATTCCTTGTCGGGTAAGTTCCGACCTGCACGAATGGCGTAACGACTTGGGCGCTGTCTCCTCCACGGGCTCGGCGAAATTGGAGTATCGGTGAGGATACCGATTACCCGCGACAGGACAAAAAGACCCCATGCACCTTTACTGTAACCTGCCGCTGCGTTTTTGCGGTGCGTGCGTAGGATAGGTGGGAGGCTATGAACCTTCTCCTCCGGGGGGAGGGGAGCCAACGGTGAAATACCACCCTCGTGACGTGAAAACCCTAACGGCGCCGTGTGAATCCACGGCCCGGACCCCGGCAGGCGGGCAGTTTGACTGGGGCGGTCGCCTCCCAAAAAGTAACGGAGGCGCGCGAAGGTTCCCTCAGCGCGGTCGGCAATCGCGCGACGAGTGCAAAGGCAGAAGGGAGCCTGACTGCGAGAGCGACGGCTCAAGCAGCTGCGAAAGCAGGCCTTAGTGATCCGGTGGTTCCGTATGGAAGGGCCATCGCGCAACGGATAAAAGGTACGCTGGGGATAACAGGCTTATCGCCCCCGAGAGTTCACATCGACGGGGCGGTTTGGCACCTCGATGTCGGCTCATCGCATCCCGGGGCCGGAGAAGGTCCCAAGGGTCCGGCTGTTCGCCGGTTAAAGCGGTACGTGAGCTGGGTTCAGAACGTCGTGAGACAGTTCGGTCTGTATCCGTCGCGGGCGTAGGAGCGTTGCGGGGAGCCGTCCCTAGTACGAGAGGACCGGGATGGACGAACCTCTGGTGTACCGGCTGTTCCGCCAGGAGCATCGCCGGGTAGCTAAGTCCGGACGGGAGAACCGCTGAAGGCATCTAAGCGGGAAGCCCCCCCCAAGACGAGCGCTCCCAGGGCGCAAGCCCTCAGAAGGGCCGTTCGAGACGAGGACGTTGATAGGCGGCAGGTGCAAGGCGGGCAACCGTCTCAGCCGAGCCGTACTAATCGCCCGAGCGGCTTGGTCAGTCCGACAGACATGTTGATTCACCTCGCACGTCTTCGTGCGCAGTTCTGCTCTCCAGACCACGTGGTCAGATTCGAGTACGAGGATCTGGCCGGTGATTATGGCGCGAGGGCCACACCCGTTCCCATCCCGAACACGGTCGTTAAGCCTCGCCGCGCGGATGGTACTGCCCGGGCCACCGGGTGGGAGAGTACGTCGTCGCCGGCCTCCACTTCGCCCCCGACTCCGAACGGAGCCGGGGGCGTTTTCTTTTGGGGTGAACTTGCCGGTCGGGAAAGCCGTGACCTAGATTTGCGGGTGCATGCAAGCTGAGGAACGAGGGGCAGATGCGACGGTGACGCGGGCGGGTTTCGTGGCCCTCGTGGGCCGTCCGAACGTAGGCAAGTCCACGCTGCTGAACGTGTTGGTCGGGGAGAAGCTGAGCATCGTGACGCCGCGTCCGCAGACGACGCGGGAATCGGTGACGGGCATCCTGAGCCGGCCGGGCTTCCAGGCGGTGTTCGTGGACACGCCCGGCCTGATGGAGTCGAGTTACCTGCTGCACGAGTCGATGCTTCATGCGGCGCGGTCGGCGCTGGGGCAGGCGGACGTGGTGCTTCTGCTCCTGGACGGATCGCGGAAGGATGAGGTTCCGCCGGACGACGTGCTGGCGCTACTGCGCTCGGTGCCGGAAGGCGTCCTGGTGGCGGTGAACAAGACGGACGTGGCGGCGGGTGAGGCGCTGGAGTCGCTGTCGAACTGGTCGCGGGCGTCGCTAGGCGTGGAGCCGATTGGGATCTCGGCTCTGACGGGGGCCGGAGTGGATGGGTTGCTGCGGGAGCTGGTCGCGCGTCTGCCGGAGGGTCCGTACCTGTTTCCGGAGGACGAGCTGGCAACGCAGCCGGTTCGGTTCTTCGTGGAGGAGCTGATCCGGGAGACGGTGTTCGAGCTCTATGGGCAGGAGGTGCCGTACTCGACGGCGGTGCGGATCGAGGAGTACCGGGAAGCGACGGACCCGGTGTTCATTCGGGCGGTGGTGTACGTGGAGCGGGAGAGCCAGCGCGGGATCGTGGTGGGTCATGGCGGTACGCGGATCCGGGAGTTGGGCACGCGGTCGCGGGCGAAGATCGAGGCGTTCATCGAGGCGCGGGTGTACCTGGACCTCTGGGTGAAGACGATGCCATCGTGGCGTCGGAAGGCCGGCGCGTTGAAGAAGCTGGGGTACCCGCTTCCGGGCGGCGAAGGGCGTGCCCGCTGAGGCGCGGCCCGCTTCGTGCGTCATTGAAGCGGGCTTTTTGCGGGAGGTCGGGCCGTGACGGGGCGGGCGTCGTCGGAGGCGAGGTCGGGAGCCCCGGGCGGGAACCCACGGACGGGTGAGAAATCCATGCTTTCAAAGGAACTGCTGGAGATTCTCCGTTGCCCGAAGTGCAAGGGTGAACTCGAGTACCGGCAGGAGCCGGAAGAGCTGCTCTGCAAGACGTGCGGGCTGCGATACGAGGTTCGGGAAGACATCCCGATCATGTTGATTGACGAGGCCAAGCCCATCTGAGCGGAGCCATAGCATCGTGCCGCGGGTGGTGGGCAGGCCGGGATGGCTGGTGCTCTGCGTGTTGGCGGGCTGGCTGGTGGTACGTCCGTCAGCCGGGCGGGCCCAGGGATCGGCGGACAAGGTGTCGGCCACGGAGTGCTGCGGCGTGCTGCTGTATTCTGTAGGGGCCCGATCGCTGGGCCTCGGCGATGCGGTGACGGCGCGGGGCGCCGCGGGCGCTCTGTTCGCGAATCCGGCGGCCATCGGCGAGATCGACCGGGATGAGCTCGTGGTCCATAGTGCGACGACGCCCCTGGACAAGCGGACGACGATCTCGCTGCTGCTGCACTCGGATGTGGCGGGGACGTTCGGCGTCACGTATCGTCTGATCGACTATGGCGACATTGAAGCGACCGATGTCAACAACAATCCGACCGGCAACCTGTCTGTGTACGAGCGGATGCTGGTCGCGACCTACGCGACCCGGGTGGCGGATGGCCTGTACGCGGGCGTGAGCTACAAACTGTTCCAGTTCCGGAACGACTGCCAGGGATACTGCTTTGGCGAGGAGTTGTCGGCGACGACGCACGCTCTCGATCTGGGCGTCCAGTACCAGTGGCGGCGGATTCCGGACCTGAGGTTGGGTGCGTCGGTGGTGAACTTCGGGTTCCCGCTGCAGGTGGTGAACGAGGCGCAGGCCTCCCCGATGCCCGTTCGGCTCCGCCTGGGTGCCGGCTACGAGGTGGCTCACCATCTGCGAGAGGACCGGCAGGTGCAGCTGTGGCTGTACAGCGACCTGGTGGCGAGCCCGCGCTATCCGGATCTGTCGAAGTTGAACTTCGGTGCCGAGCTGTCCGTGGAGGAGACGATCTTCCTCTGGGCGGGCTACGCGGCCGGCTCCGGAGGCGGGCTGACGGGCGGGGCCGGCGTCGGCGTGGGTCTGAAGTACGAGCGTTTCGACGCCGGCGTATCGAGGAGCTTCGCCGTGACACCGGACCAGTCGGAACCGACCCAGCTCAGTTTCGGGATCCGGTTCTGACCGGCGCCCCGCGAATGGTACGGGCGATCATGCGGCAGAGCGGCCTGGCCGGAACGGTCGCCGCCCCGGTATTCCTGCTCCTCACGGTCCTTCCCGCCCTCGGGCAGAGCGCTCCGTCCGACCCCCGCCTGATCGTGAGGACGGCGCCGGTGCTCCAGTCGCGGACGATCCAGCCGGGTACCGCCTTCCTCGCTTCCGCGCTCCTACCCGGGTCCGGCCAGTACCTGCTGGCGGCGGACCGGTGGGTTCCATACGCCGTCATCGAGGTCTGGTCGTGGATCACGTTCTTCAATCGCCGGAGTCGGGCGCGGTTCCTCACGCGGCAGTACCGGGACCTGGCGCGGTCGGTGCCGCGCCGGCCGAGCGTGGGAGAGCGGCGTGACACCGTGTGGGAGTACTACGAGGCCATGTCGAAGTTCGCGGCGAGCGGTTCGTTCGACTCGGATCCGCGCCGCGACGGTGTCCAGCCGGAGCCGGACGTCACGACGTTCAACGGCGACCTCTGGCAGCTCTCGCGGTCGCTCTTCTTCCCGGGCGGCAACGCGTACCCGGAAGGGAGCGCGCGGTACGCGCAGGCGCTGGCCTACTACGAGCAGTACGCCATCCCGCCGACGTTCGCCTGGGCGTGGGGCGACAGCTTCCTCGAGCAGAGGACGTTCCGCGAGCAGATTCGTGGCAGCGATGAGGCGTCGCGGTCGGCGACGCACCTGCTGGGCCTGATTCTGGCCAACCACGTAGTGAGCGCGATCGATGCGCTGGTTCTCGGCCGCGTCGAGGAAGCGACGGCAGGCGCCGTCTCGGCCCACATGAACGGCGGCCTCGACTGGACCGGCGACCCGCGCTGGACGTTCACTCTTCGCCTGGGTACGGCCTGGTGAGCAAAGCGCCCGTAGACCCCCAGCGCCTGATCCGCTACCTCGAGCGGGAGGCGGAACATCCCGTCCGGATTGCGGATATCGGGCGGGCGCTCGGGATCCGGCCCCGCGAGCGGCGGGCCCTCCGGGAGGCGCTCCGTCAACTGGTCGAGCGCGGCGCGATCTACCGCACGCGCGGCGGCCGGTACGCCGCACCGGGTCGGATCCGGCTGGTGGTCGGCCGGCTCCGGACATGGCGTCGCGGCCACGGCGTCGTGATCCCGGACGAAGGCGGCCCCGATCTCTTCATCCCGCCGGGCAACCTGGCCAACGCCATGGACGGCGACCGCGTCGCCGCGCGCCTCGAGGGGCGGGGCCGGAACGGCCGGGAGACCGGCCGGGTCGCGAAGGTGCTGGAGCGGGGTCGGCGGACCGTGGTCGGCCGGTTCCACCGCGGTCGGGCAGGCCGGGGCGCCCCCGTCGCCTTCGTGGTACCGGAGGATCCGGCGCTGGCGGCGGACGTGCTGGTCACGACGGCGCCCGATGATGTCGGCGAGGGCGACGTGGTGGTGGTCGCGGTTACCGACTGGGGCACCGAGCACCACGGTCCCATCGGCGTCATCGAGACCGTCCTCGGTCCGGCGGACGCGCCCGGCGTGGACGTTCTCGCGATCATCCACACGTACGAGCTGCCGACCGCGTTCTCCGCCGAGGCCGAGGCGGAAGCCGCGAGCGCGGCCGAACGGGGTGTCACGGCGGACGACCTCGCGGGCCGGATCGACTTCCGCGACCGGCTGGTCTTCACGATCGACCCGGCGGACGCGCGCGACCACGACGACGCGCTCTCGATCGTGGAACGGAGCGACGGCGGTGCGGAAATCGGCGTCCACATCGCGGACGTGTCGCATTATGTCCGGCCGGGCGGCGCGCTCGACCGGGAGGCGCTGGAGCGAGGCACGAGCGTCTACCTCGTGGACCGCGCCGTCCCGATGCTGCCGGAGTCGCTGTCGTCCTCGCTCTGCTCGCTGGTCCCGGGCGAAGACCGATTGGCGCTAAGCGTCGTGGTCCGGTTCGACGGGGCGGGGAATCCGACGCGCTCCCGCCTCGTGCGGTCCGTGATCCGGAGCCGGCACCGGCTGAGCTACGAGCGGGTCCAGGCGGTGCTCGACGGGAGCGCGTCGATCGATGCGGAGACGGACCGTGCGCTGTTGCGGCTGCGCGAGTTGAGCCGCGGACTCCGCGCGGCGCGAACGGCGCGTGGCAGCCTCGACCTCGACCTGCCGGAGACGCGGATCGTGCTGGGCGACGACGGCACGCCGGTGGACGTGCAACGGGCCGAGCGGTTCGATAGCCATCGGCTGATCGAGGACTTCATGCTGCTCGCGAACCAGCGGGTCGGCGCCATGGCGGTGCGCCGGCGCCTGCCGTTCCTGTTCCGCGTGCACGAGCCGCCGGATCCGGACCGGGCCGAGCAGTTGCGGGAGCTGGCCGCGAACTTCGGCCACCGCCTGCCGGCTCGGCGACTCACTCCGCGCGACGTGCAGCAGTTCCTGGAGGCGGTGGCAGGAAGGCCGGAGGCCGGCCTGCTGGCGGTGCTGACGTTGCGTTCGATGAAGCAGGCGCGGTACAGCGAAACGGACCTGGGCCATTTCGGACTGGCGGCGAAGAATTACACGCACTTCACGTCGCCGATCCGGCGCTACCCGGACCTGATCGTGCACCGGATCCTGGCCACCCGGATGCTCGGCCGGGACCGGGGTGGCGAGCCGGCCGCCGGGGATCTCCCGGAGCTGGCCCGGCACTGCAGTGCGCGCGAGCGCGTGGCGACATCGGCGGAGCGGGACAGCGTATCCGCCAAGCGTGTGCGGTTCATGGAGCAGCACCTCGGGGGCGAGTTCGAGGGGACGGTGAGCGAGGTCCGGCCGCGGGGCCTGATCGTGCTGCTCGACGAGTGGTTCGTCGAGGGGATGGTCCACGTGAGCACGATGGCGGACGACTACTACGAATTCGTGGAGGAACGATTCCTGCTCATTGGAGCGCGCTCGGGCCGGCAGTTCCGGCTTGGCCAGCGGGTTCGGGTGCAGGTTTCTCGGGTCGATACTGAAGAGCGGCGGATCGACTTCGTCCTGCCTGGGCTGGCGGCCCCACCGGGTCGCCGTAAGGGATCGCGTCGCCGCGGGCGCCGAAGGGTTTGACACTTTCGTTCGGCGCCGGATACCTTTTTCGAATGCCGGGACGGGAGTCAGCCGTGCATCTTTGGCGATGAGTTCGAGAAAGCTCCTCGTTTATTATTCCCCCGGGGCGCGGCCGACGCCGCCAGTGCTTCTCGCCTTCGGGCAGCTCCAGGGACTTCAGGTCGCCACCATGTCCGAGGACACGGACGTGGGGGCCCTGGTCAATCGCACGCTGCCGGCCGGCATCGTGATCGACACGGACAACGAGAAGGCCGCGCTGCAGGTCTGCCGGGCCCTCAAGAGCGACCCGTTCAGCGCGATCGTGCCGGTCGCTCTGATCGCGCCGCCCGGTCGCGAGGACCTCGTCCTGTCCGGCCTCGAGGCGGGAGCCGACGAAGTACTGACCGGCGGCATGGAGGAGCGGGAGCAGATTCTCCGGCTGCGCATGCTGTTGCACCGCGCCGACCGCGACGTGAGCGTGCATCCGACCACGCGGCTGCCGGGCACGATCCAGATCGAGCGCGACATTGGGGAGCGGATGCGGCGCGGCGAGCATTTCGCCGTATGCTACGCCGACCTCGACCACTTCAAGGAATTCAACGACCGCTACGGCTACAACGAAGGCGACCGGGTGATCCGCGTGCTCGCCCGAATCCTGCGCGACGTGGTGAAGGGGCATTCGCCCGAGGGATTCGTCGGCCACATTGGCGGCGACGACTTCATCTTCAACGTTCCGCTCGGCCGCATGCGCATCTGCTGTGAGGAGATCATCGAAGTCTTCGACGAGATCATACCGTTCCAGTACACGCTCGAAGACCGGCGGGCGGGCTACTTCCTGGGCCGCGACCGTCGCGGCAACATCGTGTGGGTCCCATTGATGACGCTCTCGATCGGCGTCGTCACGAACGAGCATCAGAGCTTCGAGCACACGGCGCGAGTGAGCGAGCTCGCGACCGAGATGAAGACATTCGCCAAGAAACTCCCCGGTTCGGTGTACGCGGTGGATCGACGGCAGGGCGCCGCTTCTGCATATTACGGGCGGGAAATCAACACCGATGCCGAACTCCAGGCGACGACCGAGCCATGAACATCCGCTGCCCGAAGTGTCAAACCGTGTTCCGCGTCAATCCGGAGCGGATCCCGGCCACCGGGGCCCGCGCCCGCTGCGCCCGCTGCAGCGCGACGTTCATGGTCAGACCGCCGACGCCGGCGCCGGCCGCCGCCGCGAGACCCACATCCACGCCGGCGCGACCCGCACCGCCTCCCCGTCCCGCGACGGGAACGACCATGCCGGCTACCCCGCCGCGACCCGCGCCGACAGCGGCGACCGCGAGCCAACCGAGGATGCCGTCGGGAGTCGCGGGGACACCGGACCAGCGGAACGGCGCATCCAGCTCGGGTAGCGCCGCCGGAGCGCCCGCGGAGCCGCACCGGGGCTCGCCGCTCGGTGCGCGGGATCCGGATGCGCGGGCGGAACGTCTGGCACGGGCGTTGGTCTCCGACATCGTCGCCTACAATCCGGACCGGCGGGATCGGAGCCTGGCGGATGGCACGCTCCGCACCGAATTCCGGGACGAGATCCTGAAGAGCTGGGAAGAGTACGTCGCGCAGGTCGGCGATGCCGTGGCCCGCTCGACCCCCTTCTTCCGCGATGCGCTGAACAAGATCCTGGCGCAGGGCCAGCAGGTCTTCTGAGCGGGCGCACGAGGAGGGGCACACCCCTCTCCACAACGGGTATACGAGCGGGGTCGTCTTCGGACGGCCCCGAATCATTTCACTCAAGGAAATATCGATGAGCCTCGAGGTGGGTGGTGTGCTGGAGTCCGAACGCGAGCGCGTGACTGCGCTCGGAGGCTATCTTTGACGTCGCTGCCAAACGCGATCGGCTCGGCCGGCTCGAAGGGCAGATGGCGGAATCCGGCTTCTGGGACGACCCGGCGGCGGCCCGCGAAGTCATCGGCGAGGCCAACGCGCTGAAGGAATGGGTGGAGCCCTGGCTCGCGCTGGACGCGCGGGTCCGCGAGCTCGGCGAGCTGGGCGACCTGCTCGAGAGCGAGCCCGATCCGGAGATGGAAGCGGAGTGGCGTACCGAGGTCGAGCAACTCGCCACCGCCATCGAGAAGCTGGAACTCCACGCCATGTTGAGCGGCCCCGACGATGCGCGTGACGCGCTGCTCACCATCCATCCGGGCGCCGGTGGCACGGAGTCGCAGGACTGGGCCGAGATGCTCATGCGCATGTACACGCGGTGGGCGGATGGCCACGGGTTCGAGGTCGAGGTGCTCGACCTGCAGCCGGGCGAGGAAGCGGGGATCAAGAGCGTGACGATCGAGATCCGGGGCACCAACGCGTACGGCTGGCTCAAGGCGGAGAAGGGGATCCACCGGCTCGTCCGCATCTCGCCGTTCGACGCGCAGAAGCGCAGGCACACGTCGTTCGCGAGCATCTTCGTGTACCCGGTCGTCGATGATACCATCGACATCGAGATCGAGGAGAAGGACCTGCGCATCGACACCTTCCGCGCATCGGGCGCGGGCGGCCAGCACGTCAACAAGACGAGCTCGGCGGTGCGCATCACGCACGAGCCGACGGGGATCGTGACGGCCTGCCAGAACGAGCGCAGCCAGTTCCAGAACAAGGCGACCGCGATGAAGATGCTGCGCGCCGCTCTCTACGAGCGCGAGGTGGAGCAGCGCGAGGCGGAGAAGGCGATAGTGGATGCGGAGAAGACGGAGATCGGCTGGGGCAACCAGATCCGTTCATATGTCTTCCAGCCGTACACGCAGGTGACGGATCATCGCACGGAGCTGAAGATCCCGGATGTGCAACGCGTGATGAACGGCGGCATCGATCCGTTCATCGAGGCCTTTCTGAAACGCTTCGGCAACCGCGGCCGGGGCTGAGGGAACGGGCATGGAGGAGGGGCGGGACTACGTTCAGCAGGCGCGACTCGACAAGCTCGGGGAGCTGCGCCGCCGCGGGATCGAGCCGTTCGGCTACGCCTGGGACGTCACGCACGACACGGTCGCCGCGCGCGCCGGGTTCGAGGCGCGCGAGACGGAGGGGGGCGAGGCGGAGCAGACCGGTGAACGGATCCGGCTTGCCGGCCGGCTGCTCTCGCTCCGCTCGCACGGCAAGACGATGTTCGCCGACATCGCGGACCGCGAGGGCCGGATTCAGCTCTACCTGCGGTCGCAGGATCTTGGCGCCGAGGCGTTCGAGGTCGCGGGCATGCTCGACCTTGGCGACTGGGTCGGCGTCGAGGGGCACGTCTTCCGCACCCGCATGGGCGAAGTTACGCTGCGCGTCTCCGCGTTCGAGCTGCTCGCCAAGTCGCTTCGTCCGCTTCCCATAGGCAAGGAGGAAGTGGACGAGTCATCGGGCGAGCGGCGCGTGTACAGCGGGTTCTCCGACATCGAGCAGCGCTACCGGCAACGGTACGCGGACCTCGCCGTGCACCCCGAGGTGCGCGCGACGTTCGTGGCGCGCGCCCGCATCATCGCGAGCCTGCGCCGGTTCCTCGACCAACGCGGCTTCATCGAGGTGGAGACGCCGGTGCTGCAGCCGCTCTACGGCGGCGCATCGGCGCGGCCGTTCACGACCCACCACAACGCGCTCGACATCGACCTGTTCCTGCGCATCGCGGACGAGCTGTACCTGAAGCGCCTGATCGTGGGTGGCATGGACCGGGTCTACGAGATCAGCAAGGACTTCCGCAACGAGGGCATCGACCGGACCCACAATCCGGAGTTCACGATGCTCGAGTTCTACCAGGCCTTCGCTGACTACCACGCGATGATGTCGCTGGTCGAGGAGATGCTCTCGTTCGTCGTACGCGAGACGACGGGCGGCGACACGCTGGTGACGGGGGGACGAACGGTCGACTTCACGCCGCCCTTCCCACGGCTCGGCTACCTGGACGCGCTGCGCGAGTACGGCGGCATGGATACGGCGGCGGCCTCCGTGGAGGAGTTGCGGGCTGCCGCGGCGAAGGTGGGTGTCGAGGATGCCGGCACGCTGGCCCGGCCCCGCTTGCTCGATGAGCTGTTCAAGGTGTGGGTCGAGCCGCATCTCGACGGTCCAGTCTTCATCGTGGACTACCCGAAGGAGCTCTCGCCGCTGGCCAAGCCGAAGCGCGGCGACGCGGCCCTGGTCGAGCGCTTCGAGCTGTTCGTACTCGGCCGCGAGCTGGCCAACGCGTTCAGCGAGCTCAACGACCCCATCGACCAGCGCGAGCGCTTCGAGGCGCAGGCCGCGCTCCGCCAGGCCGGCGACGACGAGGCGCAGGTTCTGGACGATGACTACCTGCGCGCGCTGGAGTACGGGATGCCACCCACGGGCGGCGTCGGCATCGGCGTGGACCGGCTCACCATGGTGATCACCGACAAGGCCTCGATCCGCGACGTCATCCTGTTTCCCACCATGCGACCGGAATCGCCGCCATGAAGCGTCTGGAGTGGTACATCGCCCGCCGCTACCTCGCATCGCGCAAGCGAGGTCGCTTCCTTTCGCTGATCACGTTGATCGCGATCGGCGGCGTGTTCCTCGGCGTGATGGCGTTGATCACGGTGATCGGCGTCATGTCCGGCCTGCAGCAGGACCTGCGCTCGAAGATCCTCGGCTCCAATCCGCACATCTACGTGTTCGACAACGGTCGCAGCCTCCGGCTCGGTGACTGGCGCGCGGTGCTGCCGAGAGTGCAACGGATCGACGACGTCGTGGCGGCGGAGCCGTTCATCATGACCAGCGTGATGGTAGTTCCGCTGGGCGTACCGTTTCCCCAGCCGGCCAACCTGCTTGGCTTCGATCCGAGCTTCTCGGCGGAGCCGATGACGGTGTTCGAGAAGGCGTACCGGGCGGGCACCGTCGCATTCGGGCCGACTGTGAGCGGTCTGCCGGGAGCGGTCGTCGGGTCGGGCCTCGCCAACCGGCAGAACCTCCTGCCGGGCGACACCATCATCATCGTGTCCGGCGAGAACATCAAGTTCGATGCCCTCGGCAACATCGTCCCGCGCTACCGGCAGCTGGAGGTCGTGAGCACGTTCCGCACCGGGATGTACGAATACGACAACCAGAACGTCTACGTGGAAATGGCGACGGCGCAGGACGTGCTCGGCATTCCGGCCGACACTGTGAGCGGGCTCTGGGTCAACATCAAGAACCCCATGAACGCGCCGAAGGTGGCGGACCAGATCGCGCTCGACCTCGGCCACCAGTACTTCATCGACAACTGGATCAACCTGAACGGCTCGCTCTTCTCGGCGTTGAAGCTGGAGAAGATGGCGATGGCGGTGATCCTGTTCATGATCGTGCTGGTCGCGGCATTCAACATCGTGAGCACACTCGTGATGGTAGTGGCCGACAAGACGCGCGAGATCGGGATCCTCAAGGGGATGGGCCTGACCAACCGCGCCGTGCTCCGGATCTTCATCATGCAGGGGGTGACGATCGGTGTGGTCGGAACCGCGCTCGGCGCTCTCGGTGGACTCGCCCTGACCACGGTCCTCGACCGCTACGGGTTGATCAAGTTGCCCGGTGACGTGTACTTCATCGAGACGCTGCCAGTGGCTCTCGAGCTGAAGGACTTCATCATGATCGTGACGATCAGCGTGGCGATCGCCTTCGTCGCGACGATCTACCCGGCGCGGCAGGCATCCAGACTTCTGCCCGTGGAGGCGATCCGGCATGAGTGAGCAACCGGAGGCCCGGCCCATTCCGCTCGGGCACGTCGCGCCGCCCGTCACGGGCGAGGCGGGAGCGGAGACGCGGGGCCCCGACCCGGCTCGCACGATCCTCGAGGGCCACGATTTGCGCCGGGTCTACATCGAGGAGGACGGCAGCGAGCTGGTCGTGCTCGATGGCGTGGATATCGCCGTGTCGCGGGGCGAAGCGGTCGCCGTGATTGGCGCGAGTGGCGCCGGCAAGTCCACGATGCTGCACATTCTGGGTTGCCTCGACCGGCCGACCACAGGCGAGGTCCGGCTGGCCAGCCGGCCGGTGTCCGGGCTCGCCGATCCGGAGCTCGCGGCGATCCGGAATCGGCAGATCGGATTCGTCTTTCAGTTCCATCACCTATTGCGTGAATTCACCGCAGTCGAGAATGTGATGATGCCGATGCTCATTGGCGGACTCGCCCCGGGTGCCGCCCGCGAGCGGGCACGGGATCTGCTCGAACAGGTGGGTCTCGGCTCCCGGCTGAGCCACAAGCCGGGTGAGCTGAGCGGAGGTGAACAGCAGCGAGTGGCGGTCGCCCGTGCGCTCGCGAATCGACCCGCGGTGCTGATCGCCGACGAGCCGAGCGGCAATCTCGACACGCACACGAGCGAGCAGCTCCACGACCTGCTGTTCCGGATGCGGGATGAACACGACGTGGCGTTGGTAGTGGCCACGCACAATCGGGAACTTGCGGACCGCGCGGACCGGATACTCCTCCTGAAGGAGGCCCGGCTGCAGAGCTTCTACCCGGCCTGATGATCATGCAGTGCGACGAATGCGGTGAGAACGAGGCGATCCTCCACCTGACGCAGATCGTGGACAACCACATGTCCACGATGCACCTGTGCGAAGCGTGCGCGGCGGAGAAAGGCGTGGAAACGGGCCAGGGTAACGTGCCTTTCGCCCTCACCGACTTCCTCGGGCAGATGGGCAGCGCGGAGACGGCGCCGGCACCCTGCTCGTACTGCGGCCTGACGTTCGAGGAATTCAAGAAGACGGGCCGGCTCGGCTGCCCGCAATGCTACAGCGCGTTCGATTCCCACCTGAAAGTCCTGCTCCGCCGGCTCCACGGCAGCGTCCAGCACATGGGCAAGGTCTACCTCCCACCCGACCCGACGCAGGCGCAGCGGGAGGAGCGCCTGGCCGGGCTGCAGCGCAAGCTGAGCCGGGCGGTCGAGACGGAAGATTTCGAGCGGGCCGCCGAGATCCGCGACCTGATCCGAGAACTCGAGGGGGCCGGCAGTGATTGACTACACCTCCCTTGCAGACTTCGGCCTGGGCTGGCTCGAGGGCAGCGGCCCCCACGCCGACATCGTGCTCTCGACCCGCATCCGCCTGGCGCGCAACCTCCAGGGACACGCGTTCAGCCCTCGCATCCGAGAGCCGGAGCGCGAGCAGATCTTCGAGCGGGCGCGCCGCGCCGCCGAACACACGGCGATCCAGGGCGGCATCGCCCTCGACCTGTCGGCCCTGGCCCCGCTCTCCCGCAAGATCCTCCTCGAGCGGCACCTGATCTCGCGAGAGCTGGCTGGCGAGGCCGACCAGTCGCCGGGTCGCGGCGCCGGCCTGATCGTCGGTCCGCGCGATGCGCTGGGTCTCATGATCAACGAGGAGGACCATCTCCGGCTGCAGGTGCTGGTGTCGGGGCTCCGGCTGCGTGAGGCGTACCAGCGGCTGGACCGGCTCGACGAGCAGCTCGGCGCCGAACTCGCATTCGCGTTCCACCCCGAGTTCGGCTTCCTCACGAGTTGCCCGACCAACGCGGGGACAGGGCTGCGGGCGTCGATCCTGATCCACCTGCCCGGCCTCGTTCTGACGCGGGAGATCGGGCGGATCCTCCAGGGTATCGGCCAGGTCGGGCTGACCTTCCGTGGGCTTCACGGTGAGGGCTCGGAAGTGGTCGGTAATTTCTTCCAGCTCTCCAACCAGACCACGCTCGGCAAGAGCGAGGAGGACCTGATCGACCATCTGGACCGCATGGTCGGACGGGTGATCCAGTACGAGAGCCGGGCCCGTCGCGTGCTGCTCCGCGATGCACCCCAGGTGATCGAGGACAAGATCTGGAGAGCGTACGGATTGCTGCGCTTCGCGCGTTCCCTTTCGTTCGAGGAAGTCATGAACCTGCTGAGTGGCGTTCGCCTCGGCGTAAGCATGAACCTTCTCTCGGGGCTCCGTGTATACACGCTCAACAAAATCATGATTTATGCACAGAATGCCCATCTCGAGCAGGCGGCGGGCCGCGCGCTGTCCGAATCGGAGAGGGATGTCCATCGAGCCGGGATCGTCCGCCGGATTCTCGCCGTGGAAGGCGAGGTGACGGAGTCGGAGGGTCCGGGCCGAGACTGATGTGAGGCGGACGGGGAATTCCGGCGAGGTCCGATGAACTACAATTTTACTGACCGCGTGCGCAAGGTACTGGCGATGGCGCGCGAAGAGGCAATCCGCCTCCAGCATGACTACGTCGGTACGGAGCACATCCTGCTCGGGCTGATCCGGGAAGGCGAGGGCGTAGCCGCGACCGTTCTGGGCGCGCTGAACGTGGATCTCGAGCAGATCCACGAACGCATCGAGGAATCGGTCAAGAAGGGCAAGGCGACGATCGCCCTGGGCGAGCTGCCCTACACGTCGCGCGCCAAGAAAGTCCTGGAATACGCGATGGCCGAGGCGCGCGAGCTGAGCCACTCCTACGTGGGGACGGAGCACCTGCTGCTCGGCCTGCTGCGGGAGGAGAAGGGCATCGCGGCTCAGGTGCTGAACTCGCTGGGCGTGACGCTGGAGGATGCGCGCGCCGAGACGCTCAAGCTGCTGGGCAGCGAGATGGGCCCGCCCCAGCCGGCGATGCCCGGGGCGGGAGGCGGCATGCCCTCGCAGAAGGGCGAGAAGAAGTCGAAGACGCCGGCGCTCGACCATTTCTGCCGGGACCTGACGGAGTTGGCGCGCGAAGGCCGGCTGGATCCGACCATCGGCCGCTCGAAGGAGATCGAGCGGGTGATGGAGGTCCTCTCGCGGCGCAAAAAGAACAACCCGGTGCTGATCGGCGAGCCGGGCGTGGGCAAGACGGCGATCGTGGAGGGTCTGGCGCAGATGATCTCGCGGGGCGAGGTCGCGGAGAGCCTGAAGGACAACCGGGTGCTCGCGCTGGACATGGCGGCGGTGATCGCGGGCACGAAGTACCGCGGCCAGTTCGAGGAGCGGCTCAAGGCGATCATGAACGAGATCGCTCAGAACCGGAATGTGATCCTGTTCATCGACGAGTTGCACACGCTGGTCGGTGCGGGCGCGGCGGAGGGCGCGATCGACGCATCCAACATGCTGAAGCCGGCGCTGGCGCGCGGCGAGCTGCAGTGCGTGGGCGCCTCGACGCTGAACGAGTACCGCAAGTACATCGAGAAGGACGGCGCGCTCGAGCGCCGCTTCCAGCCGATCATCATCGACCCGCCAACGGTCGATGAGGCGATCGAGATCCTGAAGGGGATCCGCAAGCACTACGAAGACCACCACAAGGTCGTGATCCCGGATGAGAGCGTGGTCGCGGCCGCGCGCCTGTCCGATCGCTACATCACGGACCGGTTCCTGCCCGACAAGGCGATCGACGTGATCGACGAGGCCGGCGCGCGGGCCCGGCTGGCGACACAGGTCCCGCCGCCGGAAGTCGCGGAGTTGAAGGCGCGGCTGGAGGAGATCGCGAGCAAGAAGGATGCGGCGATCCGCGACCAGAACTTCGAGCTGGCGGCCGAGTTGCGCGACCAGGAGCGCGACCTGCAGGGCGAGATCCAGCGCAAGCGGGAGGAGTGGGAGCAGGAACGGAAGACGCACCGGCCGGTGATCGATGAGGACGCCGTCGGCTTCATCGTGAGCCGGTGGACCGGGATCCCCGTCGCCCGTCTGCGCGAGGCGGAGTCGGAGCGGCTCGTGCGCATGGAAGAGGAGTTGCACGAGCGCGTGGTCGGGCAGGACGAGGCGATTCACGCGATCAGCCGCGCCATCCGGCGGGGCCGAGCCGGCCTCAAGGACCCGCGCCGGCCGATCGGCAGCTTCATCTTCAGCGGCCCGACCGGCGTCGGCAAGACGGAGCTGGCGCGCGCGCTTGCCGAGTTCCTGTTCGCCGACCGCGACGCGCTGATCCGCGTTGACATGAGCGAGTACATGGAGAAATTCTCCGTGTCCCGCCTGATCGGCGCGCCTCCCGGCTACGTCGGGTACGAGGACTCGGGCACGCTGACCAAGGCGATCCGCCGGCGTCCGTACTCGGTCGTGCTGCTGGATGAGATCGAGAAGGCGCACCCCGATGTGTTCAACATCCTGCTCCAGGTGCTGGACGAGGGCCGTCTGACGGACAACTACGGCCGTGTGATCGATTTCAAGAACACGGTCATCATCATGACGTCGAACCTGGGCGCCCGCGACATCACGAAGGGCAAAGGTCTGGGCTTCCACCCGCAGGACTCGACGACGGCGTACGACGCGATGCGGGACCGGGTCAAGGACGAGATCGAGCGGGCGTTCAACCCCGAGTTCCTGAACCGGGTCGACGACACCATCGTGTTCCACCCGCTGAGCCGGGCGGAGATCGGGCAGATCGTGCACATCATGCTGCGCGACGTCCGCGACCGGCTGGCGGAGGAGAACCTGCGGCTCAACCTCACCGACGCCGCGCAGGAGTTCCTGGTGGAGCGCGGCTACGACGAGAAGTTCGGCGCCCGTCCGTTGCGCCGCGCCATTCAGCGCTATATCGAGGACCCGCTGTCGGAGAAGATCCTGGTCGCCGAGTTCCCATCGGGCGAAGAGATCGAAGTGGACGTGGCAGCGGACGGCAAGGCGCTGGAGTTCCGGGTGCTATCGGCAAAGGCATGATGCCACTGAGGAATAGAGGGTTTCGCCCGTTCCGGGCCGCCGCGATCGCGGCGGCCCTCGCCGCATCTCTCGTCCCGGCCGGTTCGCTCCGGGCCCAGGTCCAGACGGCGGCCGCGGGCCCTCCGCTGGTCGGAAAGATCGAGGTGGTGGGGAACAACCGGATGGCCGAGAACACCATCCTCGGGGTCCTGCCGTTCCGGGTCGGAGACCGGGTCGGACCGGTGGACATCCAGCGAGCGATCGGGCGGCTCTGGGCAACCGAGCAGTTCGACGACGTCACGCTCTACGCGGTGGAGGACAGCGCGACCGCGGACCCGGACGCGCCCGTGACGCTTCGCGTGGAAGTGACGGAACGGCCGCTGCTGGCCGCCGTCGAGTTCAACGGACTCGTCAACGTGAAGGGGTCGACGGTACGCGACACCGCGGGACTGCGGGTCAACCAGCCGCTGAACCCGGCGGACATTGTCGAAGCCGAGGCCATGATCCGCACGCTTCTGGCGAACAAGGGCTATTTCGCGCGGAGCGTCAGCTACGACATCACGGACATGCCGGACCGGCCGGGCGAGAAGAAAGTGGTCTTCAACGTCGAGGAGGGCCTGCGCGTTGCCTTGGCCGACATCGAGTTCGAAGGCAACGACGCCTTTACCGACGAGGAACTCGAAGGCGCCCTCGACACCAAGCCCGAGGGGTTCTTCTGGTTCCGGAGCGGCAAGTTCGATGAGGAGACGTTCCGCACGGACGTGCGCGACAAGCTACCCTCGTTCTACCAGAGCAACGGCTACATCGACTTCTCGGTGCAGGGTGACACGTTGATCGTGGACCCGTTGTCGGGGAAGGCGCGCCTGGTGGTCCGCGTCGTCGAGGGCCCGCAGTATCGCCTGGCGAGCTTCGACATCAACGGCAATCGGCACTTCGCGACGGAGTTCCTGCGGCGCTATTTCGAGGAAGGTCGGGGCGGCCTGCTCCGCAACTTCGGCCTGGGCGGTGGCGAGCGGACCGTGGAAGGCGAATCGGTATTCGACGCGGTGGCCTTCCAGGCAGCGGCGGGGGACGTCGCGCAGCTGTACCAGAACGACGGCTACCTGTACTCGACGGTGGATCCCGTCTTCGAGCGGATCCCGGGCGACAGCCTGGGTCCTGCGGTGCGGGCGATGTGGCAGATCGTGGAGAACAACCCGGCGTTCGTGAACGAGGTGCGGATCGAGGGCAACACATACACGCACGAGAACGTGATCCGGGGCCAGTTGAACGTGCTGCCGGGTGACCTGTACAGCCAGGAACGGGTGATCACCTCGTACCAGCGCATCTCCGCCCTCGGCTTCTTCGAGACGCCGATGCCGACGCCCGCCATCCAGCCGGACCCGAGCACTGGCGACGTCAACATCACGTTCAAGGTCAAGGAAAAGCAGACCGGCTCGGTCAACTTCGGGACTTCGCTCGGCGGCTACAGCGGCGTGGCCGGGTTCCTCGGCTACGACCAGCCCAACCTGTTCGGCCAGGCGAAATCGGGCCACCTGCGCTGGGAATACGGCCAGTACTCGAACAACTTCGAGGCGAGCTACACCGACCCCTCGATCTATGGTTCCTACTACAGCGGCTCGCTCTCGCTGTTCAGCTCGAGCGACCGGTTCTTCACGTTCTCCGAGGGCCGGCGGCACCGGACCGGCACCGCCGTGCAGGTCGGGTTCCCGATCCTGTCGGGCGACTTCCGGACCCGGTTCACGGTGGGCTATTCGATCTCTCGCACCACGTATCAGGAGTTCGACGCGGCGACGGCATCGACGCTGTTCTCGCTGCCGCCCGGCGTTCAGAGCACGGTCTCCCTCGGGATCGAGCGGAGCACAACGGACCATCCGCTGTTCCCGAGCATGGGCGCCAGGGCGAGCCTGAAGGCGGACCTGAATGGCGGCATTCTCGGGGGGGACGGCAACTTCCAGAAGTACACGCTGACGGGCGACTGGTACGTGCCGGTCGGGCAGCTCGGTGGGACGGCACCGGGAACGCGGCCGATCCGGCTGACTCTCGGCCTGAGCGCGGAGGGGGGCGCCATCTTCGGCGATGCGAGCCGGTTCCCGTTCGACCGGTTCTGGCTGGGCGGCGTCCAGTTCGGCCGGCCGTTGCGCGGCTACGACGAAACGACCATTACTCCGTCGGGGTATAGTGATCGGAACTCGGGGCTGCCGCTGACGCAGCGGTTCGGCGATGCGTACATGCGCCTGAGCGCGACGTACGCCATTCGCTTCAACGACAACATCAGCGTCGGGACGTTCTTCGATGCCGGCAATGTCTGGCAGCGACCGTCGGAGATCAATCCGACGAAGCTGTTCCGCGGGGCGGGCTTCGGAATCACGCTCGTCACACCGTTCGGGCCGCTGGGCCTGGACTACGCGTACGGGTTCGACAAGCAGCCGCCGGGTTGGCAGCTGCACTTCAAGTTCGGCCAGGGCTTCTAGAGAGCCCAAAGGGAGATTTTCCTGATGCGTGCTCTGATGGTGGCAGTTACCGTCGTGGCCGGAATGGCCGCATTCGCCGTTCCGGCGCGGGGGCAGGTCCACAAGATCGCCTACATAGACTCGCGCCGGCTCATGACCGAGGCCCCGGGGGCGCAGGACGCGCGCGACAAGTGGCAGCAGGAGATGCCTCGCTTCGCGGCCCAGGTCCAGGTGCTGCAGGATTCGCTGGACGCGATGATCGCGGACTACCAGCGGAAGTCGGTCCTGCTCTCGCCGGACGAGAAGAAGAAGCAGGAGGACGCGATCGTGCAGCGGCGCGATGCGCTCGAGCAGCGGGTCAATGGCATCCAGACGCAGGCGCAGCAACGCCAGAGCGACCTGATGGCGCCGGTCATGAACAAGATCCAGGAAATCATCGATTCCATCCGCGTGGAGGGTGGCTACGCGATCATCTTCGACGCGGCCCAGGGGATCGTGTCCGCGGACTCGACACTGGACATGACGGCGAACGTACTGGCGCGAATGAAGACGGCCGCGGGCGGCTCGTCGTCGAAACGGCCCTGAGCCGAACGGCATCAAGCGGCGCGCCACGTGAAAGCCTCCGATGTCGCGCAGGTGCTGGGCGGCGAATGGAACGAGGGGGACGACCCGGATCTGACCGGCGTCGCCCCCCTCGATCGTGCGGGCCCGGACGACCTCACCTTTCTGGCCCACTCGCGATACGCGGCGTACGTTGAGAGCAGCCGGGCCGGGGCGTACCTCGTGACGCCTGCGCTCGAGGACCGGATCCCGCCGGACCGGATCCGGATCGTCGTGGCGGACGTGCACCGGGCGATGGCCCTGCTTCTGCCTCGCCTCTACCCCGAGCCAGCCCGGGATCCCGGCATCCATCCGACCGCAGTACTGGGACGGGGGGTGAGCATCGGGCCCGACGTCTCGATCGGGCCGTTCGCGGTTGTGGGCGAGCGGACCGTGGTCGGCGGGTGCGTCTCGATCGGCGCGCACTGCGTCCTCGGCGCGGACTGCGTCCTCGGCGAATCGGTCACGCTGCACCCGCACGTGACACTGTACGCGGGCGTCCGGATCGGAGACCGCTCGATCCTGCACAGTGGCGTGCGGGTGGGCGTGGACGGGTTCGGCTACGTGTGGCATGAGGGCGCGCACCGGAAGGTGCCGCAGGTCGGGACGTGCGTGGTGGGCACGGACGTCGAGATCGGTGCGAACTCGACGATCGACCGCGGCTCGATCGGGGCGACGGAGATCGGTGACGGCGTGAAGATCGACAACCTCGTGCACATTGGGCACAACGTTCGCGTGGGCGAGCATACGGTGATCATCGCGCAGGTCGGCGTGGCGGGCAGCACCGTGATCGGGAAGCGGGTGACGCTCGCCGGCCAGGCGGGGATCCCGGGACACCTCTCCATCGGCGATGGGGCGACGATTGCTGCCCAGGCCGGCGTGTTCGGCGATGTGCCCGCGGGTGCGGTCTACAGCGGCTACCCGGCCCGCCCCCATCGCGAGGCGTTGCGCGCGCAGGCCGGAGTGGCCCGGCTGCCGCAGCTGGTGAAGCGGGTGGAAGCGTTGGAGAAACGGACCGCGAAGGTCCCGCCGACCGGGGAATGATGGCGACGCACCAGCGGACGACAGCGAACGCGGTGGAGCTCCGCGGCACGGGCCTGCACAGCGGGGCCGAGGTTCTGCTCCGGGTGTGCCCGGCGGCGGGGGGAAGCGGGGTCCGGTTCGTGCGCTCCGATCTCGATGGGGCGCCCGAGATTCCGGCCTGCCTCGATGCGGTCGTGTCCACGGACCGCGGCACGTCGATCGGGGCGGCGGATGTGCGAGTCAGTACGATCGAACACTTCATGGCAGCGGTCGCCGCGCGCGGCATCGACAACCTGCGGGTCGAGATCGACGGACCCGAGGTTCCGATCCTCGACGGCAGCTTCGAGCCGTTCTTCGAGCTGTTGCGGACCGCGGGTCTCGAGGAGCAGCCGGAGCGCGTAGTCGAGATCGCGGTGAAGGAGCCGTTCTCGACCGAGGGGCCGGGCGGTTCGTCGTACGCGGTGTTTCCCGGACCGGACCTGAAGATCTCGGGCGCGATCGAGTTCGCGCACCCGGCGATCGGCCGGCAGTTCGCGTCGTTCACGGTGACGCCGGAGACGTTCGGCTCGGAGATCGCGACCGCGCGCACCTTCGGCTTCATGCAGGAGGCCGAGGCACTGCGCGCGCGCGGCCTCGCCCTCGGCGCCACGCTCGAGAACGCGATCATCCTCGACGACGCGGGCGTGGCCTCGGGCGAGCTCCGCTTTCCGGACGAGTTCGTGCGCCACAAGGTGGGCGACCTGATCGGGGATCTCGCGCTGCTGGGCGGGCGGCTCCGCGGTCACGTGATCGCGGACCGGCCCAGCCACGCGGGCAACATTGAGGTCGGGCGGCGGATCGCGGCGGCGGTGGACCCGAACGCGCGCGCGCCGATCGTCGACATTGAGCGCATCATGCAGCATCTTCCGCACCGGTATCCGATGCTGCTGGTCGACCGGATCGTGGAGTTCGAGGCCGGCAAGCGGATCGTGGGTATCAAGAACGTCACGATCAACGAGCCGTTCTTCCAGGGACACTACCCGGGCCATCCAGTGATGCCGGGCGTCCTGATCATCGAGGCCATGGCGCAGGTGGGCGGCCTGCTACTCATGGACTCGGTGGAAAACCCGGAAGAGAAGGTCGTCTACTTCATGTCGCTGGACAACGTGAAGTGGCGACGCCCGGTGACGCCCGGCGACCAGATCCGGTTCGAGCTGGAAATGCTCCAGCTCCGGCGCCACGTCTGCCGGATGCGGGGCGAGGGATTCGTGGATGGGAATCTGGTAGTGGAAGCGGAAATGATGGCCCGCATCGTGGAACGCTGAATGACATGACAATGAGCGAGCGGCTGGCCGCGGTGGCCGAGGTACACGCGACCGCGGTCGTGGACCCGGAGACGGAAATCGGGGCGGATGTCGAGATCGGTCCCTATTGCGTGGTCGGACCGAACGTCGTCCTCGGGGACGGCGTGCGGCTGGGCGCGCACGTCGTGATCGAGAGGGACACGGTGCTGGGTGCGGGTTGCGCGATCCACTCGGGCGCGATCCTGGGCGGCGATCCGCAGGACCTGAAGTACCGGGGCGAGCCGACGCGCCTCGTGGTGGGGCCACGGACCGTGATCCGGGAATGCGTGACGCTGAACCGGGGGACTGCGTCGCGGGGCCTGACGGAGATCGGCAGCGACTGCCTGATCATGGCCTACGCCCACGTCGCGCACGATTGCCTGATCGGCAGCAACGTCGTGATCGCGAACGCGGTCAACATGGGCGGCCACGTTCACATCGGCGACTGGGTGATCGTGGGCGGGCTCACCGCCATCCACCAGTTCGCGCGCATCGGCCAGCACGCGATCGTGGGCGGCGCCTCGGCGGTGCGAAAAGACGTGCCGCCCTTCGTGAAGGCGTCGGGCAACCCGATCCGGCTGTTCGGCCTGAACTCGGTCGGACTGCAGCGGCGCGGGATCGCCGACGACACGCGGGCGGCGTTGCGCCGTGCCTACCGCGTGCTCTTCCAGTCGGACATGAACCTGACACGCGCGGTGGAAGCGGCGCGGCGCGACGTGAACCCGTTGCCCGAGGTGCTGGCCCTGCTCGAGTTCATCGAGCAGAGCGACCGCGGCGTCGGCTTCTGACCGTGGTGGCCGCGGGCGCGGTTCGCATCGGCGTCGTCGGGGTCGGCAGTCTCGGCTTCCACCACGCGCGTATCCTCGCCGGCATGGATGCGGTCGATCTGGTCGGGATCCACGACATCCGGCCGGACCGGTTGCGGGAGGTGAGCGAACAGCTGGAGATCGCCGCTGTCCCCGAGCTCGATCGGCTGCTCGACGGCATCGGTGCCTGCGTCATCGCCGTTCCCACGGAAGCCCACGAACGGGTCGCCGTGGCCGCGGTGGAACGCGGTGTCCACGTTCTCATCGAGAAGCCGATCGCGCCCTCGCTCGAAGCCGCAGACCGGATCCTGTCGGCGGCGGAACGCGCGGGCGCCCGCGTCCAGATCGGTCACGTCGAGCGGTTCAACGGGGCGCTGCGGGCGTGCGAGCCGTACATCGACGAACCCCTGTTCGTGGAGAGTCACCGGCTGGCGCCGTTCGGTCCCCGCGGTACGGACGTGGCCGTGGTCCTGGATCTCATGATCCACGACCTCGACCTGGTGCTGAGCCTGATGCACCGGAAGGTCACGACGGTCGCGGCCGTGGGCGTGCCCGTGCTCACGGCGAGTCCCGACATCGCGAACGCGCGCCTCGAATTCGAGGGTGGCGGGGTCGCCAACCTCACCGCCAGCCGGGTCTCCCTCGAACGGATGCGGAAGATCCGTTTCTTCCAGCGGTCCGGCTACATCAGCCTTGACCTCGCGGGCGGAACCGGCGAATTCCTGAGACTCCGGGGCGGGGCACTGATGGAGCCGGGCGTGCCGCTGGCCGCGGCCCGGCTCGAAGAGATCATCGAGCGCGTGCCGCTACGGGGCGACGGGACCGAGCCGTTGCGCGCGGAGCTGGAGAGCTTCGCCGCGGCCCTGCGAGGGAACAGCGCGATCACGGTCACCGGACAGGATGGCCGCCGGGCGCTCGCGGCGGCTCTCGAGATCGTGAAACGGATAGAGGACAATGTCGCTCATCGGAGTCTGGCGTGACCGCAAGCAGCTTTCGACCGGGCCCAACCGCCCGCCGCGTCTCTGGAAGCTGATCGTCGCGATCATCGTGGTCGGAATCGTCCTCTGGCGCCTCGCCCATTTCGGTTGAAGTGACCGCTCCCCGGATCCTGCTCGCCGCGGGAGAGCCGTCCGGCGACGCCCATGGCGGGGCCGTGGCCCGCGAGATCCGCCGCCGCTGGCCCGACGCCAGCCTCTGGGGACTCGGCGGGCCGCACATGGCCGCCGCCGGCGTCGACCTGCTCGCCCAGGTCGATGACCTCGCCGTGCTGGGTCTGGCCGAGGTCGCGAGCCGGCTGCCGTACTTCTGGCGCCTGCTCCGCACCGTCCGGCGGGAGCTGAGCCGGCGCCGCCCCGACCTGGTCATCCCGATCGACTATCCGGGCTTCAACCTCCGTCTCAGCCGACACGCCAAATCTCTAGATATTCCAGTACTTTACTACATCGCGCCACAGGTCTGGGCGTGGCACCGTAGCCGGGCCGACGAGCTGGCCTCGCTCACCGCCGCCATGGCCGTCATCCTGCCCTTCGAGGAGCCGTTGTTCCGGAGCTGCGGGGCGCGGGTCTCATTCGTCGGCCACCCGCTACTGGAGGAGGAGCCGCCCGCGCGGGTGGACTGGGCGGCGTCGGTCGGGCTCGACGCGTCGTCCCCGATCCTGGCGTTGTTCCCGGGATCGCGGCGGCAGGAGGTTCGGCGTCACCTCGACCTGTTCCGTGAGGCAGCGGCCCGAATCCGGGAGCGGCACCCGGCCGTCCAGCCGGTGGTGGCGCGGGCCGCGACGCTGCCGGACGAGGCATACGCTGGGCTCGAGTATCCGGCGACGACGGATACCTGGGGGCTGTTGCACGCTGCCCGCGCGGCCATCGTGAAATCGGGCACGAGCACGCTGCAGGCGGCGCTGGCCGGCACGCCGATGGTGGTGACGTACCGGATGAACCCGGCGACGTTCGCGGTGGCGAAGAGGCTGGTGCGTGTGGACCACGTGGGGCTGGTGAACCTGGTGGCGGGGGAACGCGCGGTCCCCGAGCTGCTGCAGGACGAAGCCACGGCGTCGTCGATCGCCGGTGCCATCGAGCCGTTCCTGGACCCGGATTCGGCGGTGCGGGCGCGGGCGGTCGCGTCGCTCGGACGGGTGCGGAGCCGGCTCGCGCCGCCGGACGGACGCGGCGTCGCCGAGCACGTGGTCGACATGGCGGTGCAGGTCATGGGCCGGACGTGAAGCACGGCTTCCGCTACGCCGCGGTCGCGGGTCTCGGCGGGGGCCTGCTCCGGACGGTCCTCGCGACGACGCGCGTCGAACGGATCGATGCGGAGCCATGCGACGCGTTGAGAGCGGAGGGCCGAAGTCTGATCTACGTGCTTTGGCACGGCCGGCTCCTGCCGCTCAGCTATCACCACCGCCACTGGAACGTGGTCACACTGATCAGCGCGTCGGCGGACGGCGAGTACATTGCGCGCGTCGTGGGGCGCTGGGGCTACGAGGTGGTGCGCGGCTCGAGCAGCCGTGGCGGCAGCGAGGCGTTGAGGCGACTCGTGCGCCACTGTCGCGCCGGCCGCTCGCTCGCCATCACCCCCGACGGACCGCGAGGGCCGCGCCAGACCATGAAACCGGGCCCGATCCTCGTCGCCCAGCTCACGGGCGCCGCGCTGCTGCCAATCGCCGCGGGCACGGACCGGGCGTGGTGGGTCGAGGGGTGGGACCGGTTCCTGGTCCCCAAGCCGTTCGCCCGCATCCGCATCGTGTACGGCGAGCCCGTGTTCGTGCCACGCGACGCCGACGAGGCGACGCTCGCAGCGCTGGGCGCGGATGTCGAGGAGCGCATCAACCGGGTCACCGAGCGTGCCGACCGAACCGGCGATTCGTGAAGTCCGCGCCGGACGCGCGTGGATCCGCGGCGCCTGGGGTGCGGCGGATGCGGGCACGTTGCCCGCGTCGCTCGCGCTCGCGCCGGTCGCCTGGCTGTACGGCGCCGTCACGCGGGTCCGCAACGTCGCGTTTGACCGCGGCTGGATCGCGTCCCGCCGGGCGCCGATCCCGGTCGTGAGCGTCGGCAACCTCGCCGTAGGAGGGACGGGCAAGACACCGTTCTCCGCCTGGGTCGCGGCCGAGCTCGCGCTCCGCGGCCACCGACCGGCCATCCTCCACGGCGGCTACGCGGACGATGAGCCCGACCTGCACCGGCGCTGGAACCCGGAGACGCCGGTTATCGTGGGCAGGGACCGGCTGGCCGGAACGGGCCGGGCCGCGTTGATGGGCGCGACGGTCGCGATCCTCGATGACGGGTTCCAGCACCGGCGTCTGGCGCGGGACCTCGACATCGCGCTCGTGGCGGCGGAGACGTGGGATCGGCCGCGACACCTGCTGCCGCGCGGACCCTGGCGGGAGATGCCCGCCTCGCTGGTGCGCGCGGACATCGTCGTCGTCACCCGCAAATCGGCGGACTCCGCCACCGCCGACCGTGTCGCATCGGCGCTGAAAGCCAGCTCGCCTGGCGGGCTCCGTTGCGTCGCATCGCTCTTGCCGGAGGGTTGGTTGCCCCCGGCGAATGCGCAGGCCACCAGGCCGGACGGCCCCTGCGTCGCGGTTGCCGGGATCGCGGAGCCCGGCAGCTTTCTCGCCAATGCGCGGGCGGCGGGCGCCGACATCGAGGTCGCCGTGCTGTTCGGCGATCACCACCGCTACACACCGGAAGACGCGGCGCGCATCCTGGCGGAGGCGGCGGGCCGGTGCATCGTGACGACGGAGAAGGACGCGACGAAGCTCGTTCCGCTCCTTCCGGAAGCCGGGCTCTGGCGCCTCCGCCAGGGAGTCCGGATCGAGACGGGAGCCGCGGCGCTCGCGGAACTGCTGGACCGGATCGGGACATGAAGACACTGAGCTCGGACATCCTCGTCGTCGGCAGCGGCATGGCCGGCCTGACGTTCGCCCTGAAAGCCGCGGCGCACGGGTCGGTGACAGTCGTCACGAAGAAACGGCGCGCGGACTCGAACACCAACTACGCGCAGGGTGGGATCGCGGCCGCGCTCGCGTCCGACGACTCCCCCGAACTGCACGCGCGCGACACTCTCCTCACCGGCGCGGGGCTCTGCCACGGCGAGGCGGTGCGCCGGCTCGCGGCCGAGGGGCCGGCGCGGGTCCGCGACCTCGAGGCGTGGGGCGTCGAATTCACGAGGGCCGGCCACGACTACTCGCTCGGTCGTGAAGGCGGCCATACGCGGCGCCGCGTCCTCCACGCCGGCGACCTGACGGGACGCGAGGTGGAGTCCGCTCTGCTTGCCGCCCTGGCCGAGCAGCCCAACGTGCAGCTCCACGAAGACCATATTGGCATCGACCTGCTCACACGGTCCGGCGCCTGGAGCGGACTGCGCCGCTGCTCCGGCATGATCGCGCTCGACCACGTACACGGCGAGCTCGTCGTGTTCGAGGCCGCCGTCGTGATGCTGGCCGCCGGCGGCCTCGGCCAGGCGTACCGTCACACGACGAACCCCGACATCGCGACCGGGGACGGACTCGCGATGGCGTGGCGTGCGGGCGTCGCCGTCGCCAACCTCGAATTCGTCCAGTTCCACCCGACCGCGCTGCATCCCGCGGGAGAACACGCGTTCCTTATCTCCGAAGCGATCCGCGGCGAGGGCGCGATCCTGCGGCGTCGCGACGGAACCGCTCTCATGGAAGGCGTCCACCCGCTCGCCTCGCTCGCGCCTCGCGACATCGTGGCGCGCGCCATCGACGCTGAACTCAAGCGTTCCGGCGACCCGTTCGTACTCCTCGACCTCTCACCGATCCCGGCCGACACCCTCGCTGCCCGGTTCCCCGGGATCCTCGCCGAGTGCGAGCGGCGCGGGTTCGACGCCGCCCACGATCCGCTGCCCGTGGTGCCCGCGGCCCACTACGCGTGCGGAGGGGTCCGGACGGACGCAGATGGCCGGACTTCGCTGCCCGGCCTCCTCGCTTCGGGCGAAGTCGCCTGTACTGGCGTCCATGGGGCCAACCGACTAGCATCAAACTCTTTGCTCGAGGCCGTGGTCTACAGTCACCGTGCCGCGGCCCGGCTGCCCGGCGAACTACGCCGGGCGACCGCCGAGCTGAGAGGGACCGGCCCGGCCGGCGCGACGCTCTGGCCGAGACCGCCCGTCGTGGCTGACGACGAAGTGGAAGCAGCGCCGTTGAAACTGCGTGATCGCATCCGTGACACGACCTGGGAACTCGCCGGGATCGTCCGTACGGCGGCATCCCTGCAGGAGGCATCCTCCCGGATGATCCCCTTGAAGGCGGGGATCGACCGGGACTTCGAGCAGCGTTCTCCGAGTGCAGCCCGCATCGAACTCCGCAACCTCGCGGAAACCGCCGCACTCATCATCGAATCCGCGCGCAGGCGTCGCGAAAGCCGCGGGTTGCATTTCGTCGCCGACCATCCGTTCCGTGACAACGAAAACCAACTCCGCGATACCGTTCTGGTCGCGGACACTGCCTAGAGACGAAGAGACATGGAGACTGACAACACACCGCTGCGGGATGCGAGTCCCGTGCTCGACGAGAACAATCCGTTCGAAGGGATGATGCAGCGCTTCGACCGGGCGGCAGAGCTGCTTTCCCTCGACCCCGGGCTCTACAAGGTGCTGCGCAACCCGGAAAAGCAGATCATCACCTCGGTACCGGTGATGATGGACAATGGTGAGGTGGACGTGTTCAAGGGCTACCGCGTGCTGTACAACACGTCGCGCGGTCCGGCCAAGGGCGGCATCCGTTTCGACCTGGGTGTGACGCTCGACGAAGTGACTGCGCTGGCCGCGTGGATGACGTGGAAGTGCGCGGTCGTGGACGTGCCCTTCGGCGGCGCCAAGGGCGGCGTGGTGTGCGAGCCGATGCGGCTCTCGACGGGCGAGCTCGAACGGCTGACGCGGCGCTACACGGCGTCGATCATCGAAACGCTCGGCCCGGAGTCGGATGTGCCCGCACCGGACGTGAACACGAACGAGCAGGTGATGGCGTGGATCATGGACACGTACTCCATGCACAAGCACCACACCGTGACGGCCGTGGTGACGGGCAAGCCGATCGCGATCGGCGGCTCGCGAGGCCGGCGTGAGGCGACCGGGCGCGGCGTGATGATCGTGGTGAAGGAGGCGCTGCAGGAGCTCGGCATGCCGCTCAAGGGCAGTCGCGTGATCGTGCAGGGCTTCGGCAACGTCGGGTCGGTGGCTGCCGACCTGCTGGAAAAGGAAGGTCTGACCGTTGTCGGCATCGGCGACAAGACGGGCGGCGTGTACAACGCGAAGGGGATCCCGGTCGCGGATGCGATGGCGTGGATCCGCGCCCACCGCTTCCTCGAGGGCTACCCGGGCGGCGATCACGTGAGCAACGAGCAGATCCTCGAGATGGACGCGGATGTGCTGGTCCCGGCCGCGCTGGAAAACGTAATCACGCGCAAGAACGCCCCCAACATCAAGGTGAAGGTCATCGCGGAGGGCGCGAACGGACCGGTCACGGCGCCGGCCGACGCCATCCTCGATGAGCAGGGCATCCTGGTCGTGCCGGACATCCTCGCCAACGCGGGTGGCGTCACGGTGAGCTACTTCGAATGGGTACAGAACCGGATGGGCTACTACTGGACGGAGGATGATGTCAACGAGCGCCTGCACGGCATCATGATCCGCTCGTTCAACGAAGTGCTGCGCTATTCCAAGCAACACCAGGTAAATCTCAGGACAGCGGCGTACATGCTGTCCATTGACCGGGTCGCAGCCGTGCATCGCATGCGCGGCATTTACGCGTGAACGCATATGAAACTCAAGATCGTCGTGGTCGGTCGTCCGGGCACGTTGCTGGCGGAGGCCATCGCCGAATTCGAGGCGCGCGCCGCACGCTACTGGACGCTGGAGGTCGTGGAGGTCAAGGCGGAGAAGGCGAGCAAGGGCAAGACGGAGAAGGACGTGCAGGACGCGGAGGGCGAGCGTCTGCTCGCGAAGGTGCCGGCGGAGTCGCAGATCGTGGCGTTGACCCGGCAGGGTGGGGACGCCTGGTCGTCGGCGCGCCTGGCGCGGCTGCTGGAGGAGCGCTCGCTGCACGCCGGGCCGGATCTGACGTTCCTGATCGGGGGCGCGTTCGGTTTGTCGGAGGAGGTACTGCGCATCGCCGAGCGGCGGATGCGGTTGTCGGCGTTCACGCTGACGCACGACATCGCGCGTCTGATCCTCACGGAGCAGCTGTACCGCGTGGGTACGATCGTGCGGGGCGAGCCCTACCACAAGGGCAGGACCTGATGGCCTGTCGCGGACGTCCGCCGCGAGTGGACAGGGCAGGGCATTGATCGGACGGCGGACGGGCGTCGAAATCCGGCCGGCTGCAGTGGGCAGTTCGGCGCTCGTCCGCGACTACCTGCGCAGGGCGGTCGGGCTCGCGCCATTCTACGCGGGCTCGCCGTTCGATGCGGCCGCGTACCGCCGGAAGGCGGCGGCCGTGCACGCGCGTCTGCCGGCGGCGGCACGGAGGCGGGTGGCGCCCGCGCTGCATCCGACGAGCGCCGCCGCGGCTGCTCGGCTGGAACGGGTGCTGGCCGGCGAGGGGCTGGCGGTCACGACCGGCCAGCAGACAGGTCTGTTCGGCGGTCCGCTCTACACGCTCCACAAGGTGCTGACGGCGGTCCGGCTCGCTTCCGAGTTGGAGCGGGTGCTCGAGCAGCCGGTGCTACCGCTGTTCTGGATCGCCTCGGACGATCACGATTGGGCCGAGGTCGATCATACCCTCGTGATCGACGCGCAGAACGACGTGCTCCGGATCCGCGTCGAACAGCCCGCCGACCTCCCGCCGGTCCCCATGTCGGCCCGCTACCCGGGCGAGGAGATCGGGCCGGCACTCGAGGCGCTGGAAGCGGCCCTGCCGGAGACGGAGGCTGCCGGTCCGCTGCTCGCGGCGTTGCGTGATGCCTACCGGCCGGACGTGACGATGGCGGCCGCGTTCCAGGCGCTCTTCGCCCACATCCTCGGCGAGCTCGACGTTGTGCTCGTCGACCCCTCGGATCCGGCGCTCAAGGCGGCGTCCCGGCCTTTGGTGCTGCGCGAGATCGAGCGGACGATGGCGCACGCGGAGCTGCTGGGGCGACAGACGGAACGGCTGCGGCAGGCCGGCTACCACGCGCAGGTCGCAATCGCTCCGGACGCTGCGAACGTATTCGCCCACGATCCGGCAGGGCGGGACCGACTGGTGCGGGTCGGCGACCGGTGGTCGCTGCGTCGCACGCGCCGGTCGTTGTCGCAGGCCGAGCTGCTGTCGTGGATCGAGCGGGAGCCGGGCTCGTTCTCGCCGAACGTGCTGTTCCGTCCGGTGGTGGAGAGTGCGTTGCTGCCGACGGTCGCCTACGTGGGTGGTCCGGGCGAGCTGGCGTATTTCGGTCAGATCGGCTGCCTGTTCCGGGCGCACGGTATCGAGCCGCCGGTCGTCGTACCGCGTGCCAGCCTCGTGATCATCGAGTCGAAGGTGCGGAAGGTCCTGGACCGGTTCGGCATGGAGCCGGCGGAATTCCAGCGTCCGTTCCACGAGGTGCTGACGGAGCGGATGCGGGCGGCGCTTCCCGCCACGGTGACGGGTCCGCTCGCGGAGCTGGAACGTTCGATCGAGACCGGCTACGACGAGCTGATGGAGGGCGCGGCGTCCATTGATCCGACACTGGAGGGATGGGTCCGCGGGGTCCGCAACCGGGCGCTCTCGCAGGTGCACGATGCCGGGAAGAAGGTCACGAGGCACCTGAAGAAGCGGAGCGAGATCGAGGTCCGGCAACTCGGCCGCGCGGCGGCCAACCTGGCGCCGGGCGGCACGGCGCAGGACCGCGCGCTCAACGCGCTTCCGTACCTGGCGCGTTACGGTCCCGGGCTGATCCACGACCTGCTCGATGCGATCGTGATCACGCTCGACCGTCCGGCGCCGGAGTGGACGGGGCCGGTCTGCGACTGAGACCGGCACGCGGCTTGCCGCACCATCGAACCACGGAATAGCTTTGAACCCATGACCCTCGCTCTCGTCCTGATCGTGCTGCTCGTGGCACTGATGATTCCGCTCACGGCGGTCGTCCTCGACTCGCAGGTCGGCCGGGCGATCGCGGCGCGGCTGGAGAAGGATCGCGATGGAGGGACGCTGCTGGGCCGCGTCGCCGCGCTCGAAGGGGAGGTCGACCGCCTGAACCAGCTCGTGCAGCAACTCGACGAGGAATCGACCTTCCTGCACAAGCTGCTCGAGAGCAAGCGAGAGGCAAAGGCCGAATTGCCGCCGGGTGAACCGCCTGGCTGAGGACCCGGCCGCCACCGCCGGGCGGAGCCACGAGTCCGGGCGCTCGGCGCGGCTGGTCGCCGCCGGCATCCTGCTCAGCCGTCTGGCCGGCTTCGTCCGAGAGGCGGTGCTGGCCCGCTACCTGGGGACATCGCCGTTCGCATCGGCGTTCCGCGGCGGGCTCAAGCTCCCCAACGTGATCCAGAACCTGCTGGGCGAGGGCACGCTCAGCGCGTCGTTCATCCCGGTATACGTCCGCCTGCTGGAACGGGGCGACCGGCGCGCGGCGGGACGGCTGGCGGGGGCAATCCTCTCCCTGATGTTCATGGTGGTCGGTGCGGTGAGTCTGCTCGGTTCCGCGCTGGCTCCGGTCCTCGTGAGCATCACGATGCCGGGATTCGGCGGCGAGCTCCGCGACACCACCATCCGCTGCGCCCGTATCCTGTTCCCGATGACGGGCGTTCTCGCGCTCTCCGCGTGGGCGCTCGGCATCCTGAACAGCCACCGCCGCTTCTTCGTGTCCTACTCGGCGCCCGTCGTATGGAACGCGGCGATCATCGGTGCGCTCGTGACCATGGCGAGCCGGACCGCGGGGGCCGATTTCGTGGTTGCCGTCTCCTGGGGCGCCCTCATCGGCGGGTTCGCGCAGTTCGTCGTGCAGCTGCCGTGGGTGCTCCGCCTCGAGCGCTCGCTCGACCTGCGCCCGGACTACCGGATGCCCGAGGTGCGGGAAGTGCTACGGAACGCCGGCCCGGCGATCCTGGGACGGGGCGCGGTCCAGCTGAGCGCATACGTCGACGTGTTTCTCGCGTCATTCCTGTTCTCGGGCGCGGTGGCGGCGCTGAACTACGCGCAGACGCTCTACGTCCTGCCGGTGAGCCTGTTCGGGATGTCGATCGCGGCGGCGGAGCTTCCCGAGCTGTCGCGCGAGGGCGCGAGCCCGGCGGTGTTGAACACGCGCCTCGCGACGGGGCTGGGACGGATCGCGTTCTTCGTGGTACCGTCCGCGGTCGCGTTCCTGCTGCTCGGCGACGTCATCGTGGGCGCGCTGTTCCAGCGGGGCGAATTCGCGCCCGCCGACACGCTGCTCGTATCGCTGATCCTGGCGGGATTCGGGATCGGCCTGCTGGCCTCGACCCGGGCCCGGCTCTTCACCTCGACGTTCTATGCGCTGGGCGACACCCGGACGCCGGCCCGCATCGCGGCCATCCGCGTCGCTATCGCCGCCGTGGTGGGCGCGGCCCTGATGTTCCTGCTCGAGCGGTACGTCGTGGTCGCGCGGCCGCTCGCGATCGTGGCGGGACCGGGACCTGAAGGCGCGCGGCCGCTCGGCTCCGTCGGCCTCGCGCTGGGCGCGGGCGCCGCCTCGTGGTTCGAGTGGGCGACGCTGCGACGGCATCTGAGAGTGAGGCTCGGCGCCAGCCTCGGCAGCCCGTTCGTCGGCCGCATGATCGTCGCGGCGCTGGCCGGCGCGGCCAGCGCGCGCGCGGTCAGTGCCGTGCTGCCCCAAGGGACGGCGCCCCTGCCGCGCGGCCTCGCCGTGCTGCCGGTGTTCGGCTTCGTCTACCTCGGGCTGACGCGGCTGCTGGGCGTGCCGACCGCCGCCGCGCTGCTCGACCGCATCCGTGTCACCCGGCGCAACGGACGGGGGTAAGAGAACGCGGACCGACTCCGACACCGCCACTCGCAGAATGCCGTGACAACCGCAGACCTCGAGCTCAAGCTCCGCCACCTGCCCGCACGGCCCGGCGTCTACCTGTTCAAGGACCGCCGGGGCGACGTCCTCTACATCGGCAAGGCGAACTCGCTGCGCAGCCGTGTACGCAGCCATTTCGCGGTGGACGACGCGACCTCGCTCAAGAACCGCGAGATGCTGCGCCGGGTCGCCGACGTCGACTCCATCGTGGTGGGGTCGGAAGCCGAAGCGCTGCTGCTGGAAGCCAACCTGATCAAGACGCACAAGCCGCGCTTCAACATCCGACTCAAGGACGACAAGCGCTATCCGTACATCAAGGTTACGCTGAACGAGCCCTTCCCCCGCATCTTCGTCACGCGCCGGCTGGCGCCGGACGGCGGCCGCTATTTCGGACCGTACACGGAAGTGGCGGCCATGCGCCAGGCGCTGGAGGTCATCAAGCGGCTCTACACGGTGCGGAGCTGCCGCTACGACCTGCCGAAGGAGCGGCCGGACCGACCCTGTCTCGACTATCACATTGGGCGCTGCAAGGCACCCTGCGTCGGCCTGCAGGACAAGGCGGACTACCGGATCATGATCGACGAGGCGCTGGAGGTACTCGGCGGCCGCGTGCAACCGGTCCGGCGCCGGATCGAGGCGGAGATGTCCACGGCGGCGGCAGCGCTGGATTTCGAGCGCGCGGCTGCGTTACGCGACGTCCTCGGCGGCCTCGACGGGATCGAGCGGCGGCAACGGGCGCTCGATGTGCGGGGCCGCGACATCGACGTGATCGGCTATGCCCGGGACGGGGATCACGCCTGCGTCGTGCAACTGCGCATCCGTCAGGGCAAGCTGCTCGGACGCGAGGTCGATTTCTTCGCAAACGCGGGAGGCGAAGAGGAAGGGACGTTGCTCTCGGCGGCGGCGGCACGGGCGTGGTTCGGTCGCGGCGAGACCGGCCTCGCCGACCTGCCGCGCGAGGTTCTGTTCCCGGCCGACTTCGAGGACCGGGCGACGATCGAGACGCTGCTCGGTGAGCGTGCGGGGCACCGGGTCGAGACGCGCGTCCCGCAACGCGGCGAAAAGGTCGAGCTGGTCGATCTCGCCAACCAGAACGCGCGCCACCTGCTGGAAGAGAAGACGGTGCTGTCCGGCAGCGGTGGCTCGCGCGCGGACGACCTGCTCTACGTCCTGCAGGAGACGCTCGAGATGAAGACCGTGCCACGCCTCGCCGTCTGCTTCGACATCTCGCATCTGCAGGGTGAAGAGGTGGTCGGCAGCGCGGTCGTGTTCCGGAACGGCGAGCCGGACAGGAACGAGTACCGCAAGTTCAAGATCCGCGGCGACTGGGGGAACGACGACTTCAGCTCGATGGCGGAAGTCGTGGGCCGCTACTTCCGGCGCCGCATCGCGGAGGGCCTGCCCTTGCCGGAACTGGCGCTGATCGACGGCGGCAAGGGCCAGCTGGCGGCCGCGAGCGCCGCCGCGCACGAGAACGGCGCAACCGACGTCGCGTTCGCCAGTCTGGCAAAGAGGGAAGAGGAAATCTACCTTTCGCCGCACGGTGAGCCCCTGCGCCTTGCGCGCGCGCATCCGGCGCTGCGATTGCTGCAACGGATGCGGGACGAGGCGCACCGGTTCGCGCACGGGTTCAACCGCAACCTTCGCCGGAAGCGTACACTGACGAGCGAGCTGGCCGAGATCCCCGGGATCGGTCCCGTACGCCGCAAGGCGCTGCTCCGGCAATTCGGCAGCGTGCGCGCACTGCGCGCCGCGAGCGCGGAGGAGATCGCGCGCATTCCCGGCTTCCCGACCGCGCTCGCCGAGCGCGTAGCCCGCCACATCGCCGGCGGGTCCTGAACACCATGCGGACGCGCTTCGCGCCCAGTCCGACCGGCTCGCTGCACGTCGGCAACGCCCGGATCGCCATTCTCGACTGGCTGCTCACCCGGCAGAGCGGCGGCGCCTTCCTGCTTCGCATCGAGGACACGGACCGCGAACGGAATCTGGAGGGCGCCGACGAGCGGATCTACCGCGACCTCCGCTGGCTCGGCCTCGACTGGGACGAGGGCCCCGTCTTCGAGGGGCGTCCCGTTCCCGGCCCCCACGGACCCTATCGCCAGAGCCAGCGCCTCGACCGCTACCGCGCCGCGGCCGAACGCCTGCTCGAGCGCGACGCCGCCTACCCCTGCTTCTGCAGCGACGCGGACATCTCCACCATGCGCGAGACCGCGCTCGCCCGTGGCGAGCAGCCGCACTACGACGGCCGCTGCGCGCGCCTCTCCCCGCCCGAACGCGAGGCTCGACGCGCGGCGGGCGAGCCGGCCGCCGTGCGCTTCCGGGTTCCGGCCGGGGCGGCTGTGACCGTGCGGGACGCGGTGTACGGCGAAGTCCGCTTCCGGAGCGATGAGATCGGCGACTTCATCCTGCTCCGCTCCGATGGCCTGCCCACCTACAACTTCGCAGCCGTGGTGGACGACATCGCGATGGAGATCACCCACGTGATCCGCGGGTCGGGCCACCTCAGCAACACGCCCCGACAGCGCCTGCTCTACGATGCCCTCGGCAGCGCGCCGCCGGTCTTCGCCCACGTGCCCATGGTGCTCGGTCCCGACCGGCAGAAGCTCTCCAAGCGGAACGGCGCACGCGCCCTCTCCGACTACCGCGAAGAGGGATTCCACCCGGACGCCATCGTCAACTACCTCTCGCTCCTCTCCTGGTCCTCGCCGACCGGCGACGAGGTGCTGACGCGCGACCGGCTCATCGAAGAGATCTCGCTCGAACGCATGGGCGCAGCCGACGTCGTCTTCGATCCCGACAAGCTTCGCTGGCTCTCCGCCCGGCACATCGAGCGCATGTCGCTGCCCGACCTCGTGGATGCCGTGCGCCCCTTCCTCGCCGGGCTCGCGAAGCAGCTCGACGAGGACGTGCTCCGCGACGCCGTCGCCTCGATCCGCTCGCGCCTCTCCACCTTCGCCGGGATCCGCGACGCCATGGCCGAACTCGAGCCCGCGGCCGACCCGGCTTCGCTCGACGCCGGGGCCGTTCCGGTGCTTCTCGCGGCCACCGACGTGCTCGAATCGCTTCCGGCCTGGGATCTCGCCTCGCTCGAAGCCGCGCTGAAGCAGGCGTCGAAGCGGGCGGCTGTCCGTGGCGCCGCGTTCTACGTGCCGCTGAGGCGCGCGCTGACAGGACGCGACCACGGACCTGCCCTGGCCGCCGTTCTGCTCGTACAGGGGAAGCTGGCCGTGCTGCGGCGCCTCGGCGACGCGGCCGCGGCCGCGGAGGCCGCATGACGCGGCGGGATTCCGGGCCAGGGGAGCTGCGCGCACTGATCTTCGATCCTTTCGCCGGCCTTGCGGGCGACATGATCGTGGCCGGCCTGATCGATCTCGGGCTCGAGGAGGCGTGGCTGCGCGAATTCGTCGGGTCGCTCGGTCTGGCCGACGTCGGGCTCCGGGTCGAGCGGGTGATGCGAGGCGGACTGGCGTGTCCGCACGTGAGCTTCGACCTCCCCGAGGAACGGGCGCACCGCCACTTGCGGCACGTTCTCGAGATCATCGACCGTGCGGCGGTTCCGCAGGTGGTGAAGGGCACTGCGGGCGCCGTGTTCCGCCGCCTCGCCGCGGCGGAGGCGGCGGTTCACGGGACGACGCCGGAACGGGTGCATTTCCACGAAGTAGGCGCGCTCGACGCGATCCTGGACGTGCTCTGCGTCGCAGCGGGCCTCGACCGGCTGGGATACACGAGCTTCTTCACGCGGCCGGTGGCCGTGGGGTGCGGCTGGATCGAGATCGCGCACGGCAGGTTCCCGGTTCCGGCGCCGGCGACGCTGAAGCTGCTGGAGGGTTTCGAGCTGTGCGGTCTCGATCTGGAAGGGGAGTGCACGACGCCCACCGGTGCCGCGCTCCTCGCGGAGCTGACGCGTGGCCGGCGGGCGCCGGCGGCGTTCCGTGTCGGGCGGGCCGGTCATGGCGCGGGGACCCGCGATCCGGCGGACCGCCCCAACGTGCTGCGCCTGATCGAGGCGGCGCCGGACCCGCGGGCGGAAGGCGACGTATTCGTGGTCCAGGCGGACGTGGACGACCTCTCGCCCGAATACGCACCGCCGGCGCTGGACGCCGTGCTCGCGGCAGGCGCGCTTGACGCGTCGCTCGTCACGTTGCACATGAAGAAGGGCCGGCCGGGTCTGCGCATCGAGGCGCTGGCGGCGGCGGGCTCGTTGCCGCGTGTGCTGGAGGCGATCTTCCGCCACACGCCGTCGATCGGTGTTCGTTACTGGCAGGTGACGCGACCCTCGCTGGCGCGGCGGGAATTGGTCGTCCGCTGGCGGGGACAGGAGATCCGACACAAGGTGGTGACACTACCGGACGGCGCCGAGAGGGCGAAGCCGGAGTACGAAGACGTGCGGCGGGCGGCCCACGCACTGGGCATTCCGATGCTGGAAGTGCTGCGCGGGCTGAATGGCCCGGATGATGCCACATAACCGCTCAGGAAGTGTAGGAGCCGGTGCAGTCCTTACCGTGTGCAAGACTGGAGGATTCGAAATGAAGGCTTGGAGTGCGTTCACATTGCTGGCGGCCCTCGCGGTACCGACCGTGGCCGTAGCGCAAAGTAAGCCCTCGGGCACGATGCAGACACGGAGTGCCGAAGTCTACCTGAAGCAGGCGGACCAGACGGGGAATCAGGAGAAACGGCAGGAAGCGCTGACCAAGGCGCTCGAGGTCCTGAAGGACGGGGCTACGCGGGACGCCGACAATGCCATGGTCTGGTTCATGATGGGGCAGGCGTACGCCCGTCTGGGCGACCCGATCGGAGCGGACTCTGCGTACGACAAGGCGGAAGCGTTGTACCCGGACTACGGCGAGGACATAGCGCCGGAGCGGCTCGCGGTCTGGATCCAGGAATACAACTCCGGGATCGCGGCGATCCAGGCGGGCGATCCGGCGGGTGCCATCAAACGGTTCGAGAGAGCCGACGCGATCTACCGCGGCCGTCCGGACGCGGCGCTGACGCTCGGTTCGCTCTACGCGCAGGCCGGTGACCTGGCCAAGGCGGAAGCGGCCTACCGGACGGCCATCGACATTACGCGTGGCCCCTCGGCGGCCAAGGTCCCGCCGGCGGACAAGGAGCAGTGGCTGGCGCAGGATGCGATCGCCGCGGAGCGCCTCGGCGACATGCTGTCGCAACTGGGCCGTACCGACGAAGCGATCACGGTGTACCGCGATCTGGTCAAGAACCAGCCGGACAACGCGATGGCGCAGAGCGCGCTGGCCGCGGCGCTCGCGAGGTCGGGCAAGAGCGAAGAGGCCGCGGCGATCTACGAGAAGCTGCTGACCCGGGACGACCTTTCCGACATCGAGTGGTTCAACGCTGGCGTAGGGCTCTACACCGCCAACAACTACACACTGGCGATGAAGGCGTTCGAAAAGTCGGTGGAAGAGAACCCGTATTCGCGGGACGCGAACTACAATCTCGGCCAGGCAATCGTCGGTGTGACGGCGGAGCTCGAGCAGAAGCGGTCGGACGCCACGGACGCGGAAAAGGCGGCGCTCGGCGAGCAGCTCAGGCCGCTCTACGAGAAGCTGATGGACACGGCCAACCGGCTCCGGGACATGGACCCGAGCCAGAAGAGCCCCCTGATGATGCTGGCGCAGGGGCAACGCGGCATGAGCGAGCTGGCCGCGGATCGGGAGACGACCCGCGCTTGGCAGGAGAAGGTGCTGGCCTCGCTGCAGACGGCCGAGGACATGCCGTTCGAGGTCAGCTCGATCAACCTGCAGCAGCCCGAGGATGGCAAGGTCGCCGTGACGGGCGCGATCACGAACCTGAAGGGCACGGAAGGGCAGAACGTCACCCTGGATTTCTCGCTGCTCGGCGAGGGCGGTGAGGCGGTGGCGACGCAGTCGGTGTCGGTGACCCTGCCGGCGGCTGACGCCAAGACGCCGTTCACCTTCACGGTGGACACGGACAAGACCCTGCTGGGCTGGCGGTACAAGATCGCCGGCTGAGCGGGCGGGCGCACCGGTCGGCTGACGGCCGTCGCCTCGACCATACATTTTCGAAGGAAGCGTTCGGGGCGGCCGGCCGGCTGCCCCGAATCGCAGGATCATGGTACGAATCTCGACGACACTGCCGGACAGCATCGCGGACGAGCTGGGTCTGGAGTCCGGGAGCCGGATCGTGCGCATCAACGGCGCGCCGGTCCGGGATGTCGTCGATCTGCGTTTCCGCGAGATCGACGAACATGTCGAGCTGGAGATCGCGGGCGGCGATGGCGGGCGCACGGTTTTCGAGATCGAGAAGGCCGCGGGTGAGACGCTCGGCATCGTGCCCGAACCGGACGCGGTCCGCCAGTGCGCGAACCAATGCGCGTTCTGCTTCGTGGACGGGAATCCGGCGGGCGCGCGCAGCACGCTGTTCTTGAAGGACGACGATTTCCGGCTCTCGTTCACGTACGGCAGCTACGTGACGCTCACGAATCTCGGCCCGCGCGGCCGGGACCGGCTGATCGAGCAGCGGCTCTCGCCGCTCTACGTGAGCGTGCACGCGACGGAACCGGACGTTCGCATGCGTGCGCTGGGCGTGCCGCGCGGCGGCGACATCCTCGACGACCTGCGTTTCCTGATCGAAGGCGGACTCGAGGTTCACACGCAGGTCGTGCTCTGTCCGGATCTGAATGACGGCCCGCACCTCGACCGCACCGTGGACGATCTGTGGGCGCTGGGTCCGGGCGTGCTCTCGCTCTCGGTGGTTCCCGTCGGACTGACGAAGTACAATCTGAACCGGCCGATCCGGCTGCTCACGCCGGCGGAGGCGGAGGCGGCGCTGGCGCAGGTCGAGCGGGGGAGGGCCCGGGCCATCGTCGAACGGGGGACCGGCTGGGCCTACGCCGCGGACGAGACGTTCCTGCTGGCCGGACGGCCCGTGCCGGGCGGCGACTATTACGACGACTGGCCGCTCACGGAGAACGGCGTTGGCGCGGTGCGGCGGCTGCTCGACGCGTTCGAAGAAGGGGCGACGCGGGCCGCGCCGCAGCGGGGCGCCAGGATCGCCCTCGTCACGGGGGCGCGCATGGCGGAGCTGCTGGCGCCGCTCGCGCCCCGTCTGCAACGAGTGACGGCGGCCGAGCGAGTGGACGTGATCGCCGTGCCCAACACGTTCTTCGGCCCGACCGTCACGACCGCGGGACTGCTGCCCGGCTTCGACATCCTGGACGCGCTGGACGGCGGCGAGTGGGACCGGATACTGATCCCGGCGGAATCATTGAACGATGACCTGCGCTTCATCGACGACGTCGCCCGGGACGACGTGGTGAGCGCGCTCGCGCCGGCCCGGGTGATAGCGGCGCACGAGATCTTCGAAGGCCTGATGGCACCATGAGAGCAGGAATTCCGACAGTCGCGATCGTCGGCCGGCCGAACGTGGGGAAGTCCACGCTTTTCAACCGCCTGCTGGGCGAGCGGCGCGCCATCGTGGATGACCGTCCGGGCGTGACGCGGGACCGCAACTTCGCGCGTGCGGACTGGACCGGCCGCTCCTTCTTCCTCGTGGACACGGGCGGGCTCGAGCCCGATTCCGGCGAGTTGATGAGCAGTGCGATCCGGCGCCAGGTCGAAGCCGCGATCGTCGAGTCGGACCTGCTCCTGTTCGTGGTGGATGGGAAGACGGGGCCGCACCCGGTCGATTTCCGGATCGCCGAGGTGCTGCGCCGCGCCGACCGGCCCGTGCTGCTGGTCGTCAACAAGGTGGACGACCTGCCCAACGATATCGCGCACTACGATTTCTGGGAGTTGGGCCTGGGCGAGCCCATGCCGGTGAGCGCGATGATCGGGAAGGCGTCCGGCGACCTGCTCGACGCGGTGATCGCGGGACTGCCGCCGGTTCAGCCGGGCGAAGCGGAGGACGGGCCGCTGCACGTCGCCGTGGTCGGTCGCCCGAACGTCGGCAAGTCGAGCTTCATCAACCGGCTGCTGGGCGAGGACCGGCTGGTGGTGAGCGAGGAGCCGGGCACGACCCGCGACTCGATCGACACGCCGCTGCTCTACCACGGCCGGCAGCTGGTGTTCGTCGACACGGCCGGCCTGCGCCGCCAGGCCCGGATCGAGAGAGGCCTCGAGTACTACAGCGCCTTGCGCTCGGAGCGCGCCATCGCGCGGGCCGACGTGTGCCTGTTGCTCATCGATGCGACGGAGGAAGCGCCGGTCCAGGACCTGCGCATAGCGGAGAAGGCGTGGCGCGCGGGCTGCGCCCTGATCGTCGTCGCCAACAAGTGGGATCTGGTCAAGAAGGAGACGCAGACGGCCGTCGAGTGGGAGCGTGCGCTGAAACGGCGTGTGCCGTCGCTGCAGAGCGTGCCGGTCCTGTTCGCGTCGGCGCTCACCGGGCAGCGGGTCCACCGGGTGCTCGACCTCGTGCTCCGGGTCGCCGATGCCCGGATGCACCGGGTCGCGACACGGCATGTCAACGAGGTCGTCGCGGAACTGGCGGCGCGTGTCCCGCCTCCCCATTATCGGGGCGCACCCGTCCGTTTCCTGTACGCCACCCAGGCGGCCACGGCACCGCCGACGATCGTGATCTTCGCGAACTATCCGAAAGAGGTGCCCGAGCACTACGTACGCTACCTGCGCAACGGGTTCCGGCAACGGTGGGGTTTTGAGGGCAGTCCGATCCGGATCCGCCTGCGCTCACGTTCGGAGAAGAAGCGGGCATGACACTCGTGCTTCTTGTCGGCGCCTACCTGCTGGGCGCGATACCCACGAGCTACGTGGTGGCGCGCGTCTCGCACGGCATCGACCTGCGGGAGCACGGCAGTGGCAACCTCGGCGCCACCAACACGTACCGCGTGCTGGGCTGGAAGGCGGCGTTGCCCGTGTTCCTGTTCGACATCGCCAAGGGTTGGACGCCGGCCGCGCTGTTCCCGCTCTGGGACGGCCAGGGCTCGCCGCACTGGGCGTTGGCGTACGGCGCGGTGGCCATCGTCGGGCATGTCTACTCGGTGTTCGTCCGGTTCCGCGGCGGAAAGGGCGTGGCGACGAGCGCGGGCGTTCTGCTCGCCCTCGCGCCGATCGCGATGGTCACGGGGCTGCTGGTCTGGAGCCTGGTGCTGTACCTCACGGGCTACGTCTCGCTGGGCTCGATCGCGGCCGCGGTCATCGTTCCAGCCGTGGTCGCGCTGCAGCAAGGGATCGGTCCCGTGTTCTGGCTGTGTCTCGCGCTGGCCACGTTCATCGTCTGGGCCCACCGCTCGAACATCGGGCGACTGCGGGCGGGGACGGAGAACCGGTTCGGGCGGCGCCGGCGGGAGCCTGCATGAGCACGACCGTCGCGGTGGTCGGTGCGGGCAGCTGGGGCACCGCCCTGGCCGGCCTGCTGGCCCGGAAGGGGTTCGACGTACGGCTCTGGGCGTTCGAGTCGATGGTCGTCGAGAGCGTGAACCAGTACCGGCAGAACACGCTCTACCTGCCGGGCATCCAGCTCGGACCCACGCTTTCCGCGACCGACGACATCGCGGAGGCGGTGCGTGGCGCGGAATGCGTGCTCTCCGTGAGTCCGGCGCAGTATGTGCGCGATGTGATGACGGCGGCCGCGCCCTCGATCGAGCCGGGCGCACTCGTGGTGAACGCGTCGAAGGGCATCGAGAAGGGCTCGCTCAAGACGATGGCCGAGGTGCTGCGAGACGTGCTGCCGGCGTCGGCCGCGGAATCGGCGGCGTTTCTCTCGGGACCGAGCTTCGCGCTCGAGGTCGCGCGCGGTCTGGCGACGGCCGTCACGGTCGCCTGCGTGGATCACGACGCGGCGGTCCGCGCGCAGCAGCTGTTCCAGACGCCGTATTTCCGGGTGTACACGAGCACGGACGTGGTCGGTGTCGAGCTCGGCGGTGCGCTCAAGAACGTGATCGCGATCGCGGCCGGCATGGCCGTCGGGCTCGGGCTCGGCAACAACGCGACGGCCGCGTTGATGACGCGCGGCCTTGCCGAGATCACGCGACTCGGCATGGCGCGGGGCGCTGCTGTCCGTACGCTGTCAGGTCTCTCGGGAATGGGCGACCTGATCCTGACCTGCACGGGCGAGTTGAGCCGCAACCGGCACGTGGGCGTGGAACTGGGGCTGGGGCGGCGGCTCGGCTCGATCCTGTCCGAGATGACGATGGTGGCCGAGGGCATCGACACCGCGCGCGCCGCGCTCGCGCTCGCCCGCCGGGAAGGCATCGAGATGCCGATCGTCGAGCAGGTACACGCCGTGCTGTTCGAAGGCGCGAACGCTGCCGACGCTCTCGAAACCCTCATGTTGCGTGAACCCAAACCGGAGTTCGAGGCATGAGTCCCGAGTCCCGCAACGGCGACCTCTTTCCCTGGGAAGTTTCCGAGGACGACGGCATGGATGCCGCACCGGCTTCGCTCCCCGCGGCACGCGAGGAGTCCGTCGCGGAGGAGGTGTCGGCGAAGCGGCGTCGCGGCGCCGATTCGCGAGTCGACGACCGCGACGGCGAATCGCGGACGGGCGGCGCTCGCTCGCGGAGCAACGCGGCCTCGCGGGACCGTTCGATCGTGCCGCGCGAGTACTACTCGATCAGCGAGGTGTGCGAGATCGTCGGCCTCAAGCCGCACGTGCTCCGCTACTGGGAGACGCAGTTCCCGCCGCTCAGCCCGTCGAAGAACCGGTCCGGGAACAGGGTCTACCAGCGCAAGGAGATCAAGCTGATCATGCTGGTGAAGAAGCTGCTCTACCAGGAGAGGTACACGGTGGAGGGGGCGCGGGCGAAGCTCGATCAGCTGCGACGCTCGGGACGAATGAAGGAAACGACCGGCCGCGCCCTGCGCGCCGATGCGGTAGAGATGCTGCGGACGGAGCTGGATAGCCTGCACCGCATCCTGAGCGGCGACCACGCCGGCTGATGCGGATCCTGGTCACCAACGACGACGGTTACCTGGCGGGCGGCCTCCGCATCCTTGCGGACGCCGCCCGCCGACTCGGCTCCGTCTCCATCGTCGCGCCCGACCGCGAGCAGAGCGCGACCAGCCATTCGCTGACCCTGCACAACCCGCTGCGCGTGCGGCAGACCGACGAGGGCGTGCACGTCGTCGATGGCACGCCCACGGACTGCGTGGTCCTCGCCATCGGCGAGCTGCTGCCCGAGCGTCCGGACTTCGTGCTGTCCGGCGTGAACCACGGCCCCAATCTGGGCGACGACGTGCTCTATTCGGGCACGGTGGCGGCCGCCATGGAGGCGACGATCCTCGGGATCCCGGCGCTGGCGATCTCCTACACCGGCCGCGACGCGGAGTCCATCGAGAAATGGTTCGACATCCTCTCCCGGTTGCTCGATCAGCTGCTCACACGGAGCGACCTGCCACGCGAGACTCTCTTCAATGTGAACCTGCCGGCGGTGCCGCCGTCGGAAGTCGCCGGCATCAAGATCACGACGCTCGGCCGCCGGGCCTACGTTGGATCGCTGACGCGCGCCGCCGATCCGAACGGGCGCGAGTACTTCTGGATCGGGGGCGGGGAGAGCACATGGTGGGGCGGCGAGGATTCGGACTTCCGCGCCATTCACGAGGGCTACGTTTCCGTCACGCCCCTCCATCTCGATCTGACGAACTACCAGCTGCTCGAAGAAATCGGACAATGGAAGCTGGACCTCTGACGGACGCGCGCTTCACGCGCCAGCGCCGCCGCCTCGTCGAGACCCTCGCCGACCGGGGGATCGACGACCTCGGAGTGCTGCGCGCCTTCGACACGGTCCCGCGCCACCTGTTCCTGCCGGAGTCGGCGGGGCACCGCGCCTACGAGGATGTCGCCATCCCGATCGGCTTCGGCCAGACGGCATCGCAACCCTCGCTGCAGGCGCTCTACATGCAGGTGCTCGCCCTGCGGCCGACCGATCGTGTCCTCGAGATCGGTACCGGCAGCGGCTTCCAGACGGCCATCCTGGCCCAGCTGGTCGAGCACGTCTACTCGATCGAGCGGATCAATGAGCTCTCGGCGCGGGCGCGCACCGCCCTCGACTCGCTCCGCCTGAACAACGTGGCGCTGCTGGTCGGGGATGGGACCGTCGGCTGGAGCCGGTACGCACCCTACGACGCGATACTGGTCGGCGCCGCGGCACCCGCCGTGCCGCCCGCGCTCGTCGAGCAGCTCTCCCCCGAAGGCCGGATGCTGATCCCGCTCGGGGACCGCGCAGAACAGCAACTCACACTGGTGCGGAAAGCCGGGGCGGCAGTCGAGACTGAGGACGTCACCGCATGTACCTTCGTTCCGCTCATCGGCCGGTTCGGCTGGCCGGCGGGCTGAATCCGGCACCGGACCCCACGCGAATCAGGCAGGAAACGGAAGAATGGATCTGCTGCTCCAGCTCGTGGACTTCGTCCTCCACATCGACGTCCATCTCGACGCCATCATCCGCGACTACGGCACGTGGACCTACGCGATCCTGTTCCTCATCATCTTCGCGGAGACCGGCCTGGTCGTGACGCCCATCCTGCCGGGCGACTCACTGCTCTTCGCCGCCGGCGCGTTCGCCGCGCGCGGTTCGCTGAGCCCGGCCGTGCTGTTCGTGCTGCTCGCCATCGCCGCCATTCTGGGCAACACCGTCAACTTTGGTGTGGGGCGCTACCTCGCCCCGCGCGCCGAGCGAGGCTTTCGCTTCATCAAGCAGGACTACCTCGATCGGACCCACGCGTTCTACGAGAAGCACGGCGGCAAGACCATCGTGATCACGCGCTTCATGCCCATCCTCCGCACCATTGCGCCCTTTGTCGCGGGCGTAGGCAACATGGGCTTCCGCCGTTTCACAATGTTCAACGTCACGGGCGGCGTCGCCTGGATCGCGGGCTTCGTTTTCGCGGGGTACTTCTTCGGCAACATCCCGGCCGTCGAGAAGAACTTCACGTTCGTGATCATGGGCATCATCATCGTGTCGCTCATCCCCGCCGCCGTCGAGTTCCTGCGGCACCGTCTGCGGCCGCGCCGCGCAATCCAGTCCTGAAGCGATGAGGCGCGCGTTCCGGACGTCAGCGGCCGCGTTCGCCGTGGCCGTCCTCCTGACGGTCCCGGTCGCGGCGCAAACGGACACCACGCGCGTCATCCGGCTCGACAGCCTGAGCGTCACGGTCATGCGGACTCCAGTGGCGGCGAGCCGACTGCCGGTCGCGCTCTCGGTGCTCGGCGCGGACGAGGTCCGCGAAGGCCGGAACGGCCTCGGGCTGGAGGAATCGCTGGATCGCGTGCCTGGCCTCGTCGTCAACAACCGCTACAACTACTCGCTCGGCACCCGCATCTCGATCCGCGGCCTCGGCGCGAGGGCCGCGTTCGGCGTGCGCGGCGTGCGCATCATCGCGGACGGCATCCCGCTCACCATGCCGGACGGCCAGAGCAACCTGACCAACCTCGACCTCGGTGGGGCGGACCGGATCGAGGTAATCCGCGGTCCCGCCTCGACGCTGTACGGCAACGCCGCGGGCGGCGTGATCAGCGTGACCGGACGTGCGCCGCCTCCGGCGTTCTCGACCGAGTCACGGGTCCTCGCGGGCGACGCCGACCACGGCACGGGACTCGCAAGCACCGCACGGGTCGAGGCGCGGGCCGGCGGGCCGCTCGGCTCGGGTGGCTGGATCGCGGGTGTGTCGCGCCTCGAGACCGACGGGTACCGCGCCTTCTCGCGGGCGGAGCAGACGCTCGTCGATGTGCGCGCGCACCAGAGCCTCTCGAACGCCGATCGCTTGTCCTTCGTGCTGAACGCGGTCGATGAGCCGGTCGCGCAGAGCGCGGGCGCTCTGCCTCGCGATTCGGTGCTCCGCGACCGGCGCATGGCCTGGCCGGCGAGCGTGCGCACCGGCAGCGGCGAGGCGGCGCGGCAGGTACAGATGGGCCTCGCCTGGACGCACGAGGGCCGCGGCCCGCGGAGCGAGGTCTCGGTGTACGGCCTCGGCCGCGCGCTCGACAACGCGCTGCCGTACGGCTACATCGAACTCGACCGGCGCTCGGCGGGCACCCGCGCGACGTTCACGTTGACACCCGCCGACTCGCGCGTCGTACTCGAGGCCGGCGTCGATGCCGAATGGATGCGCGACGGGCGTCGCGAGACGGACAACGTCGATGGCCGCCCGGGGACCGAGTTGCGACGGGACCAGACCGACCGGGTCCGCTCGCTGGGCCCGTTCGCCCAGGCGACGTTTGCGCTCGACGGCCGGACCGACCTGACCGGCGCCGTCCGTTATGACGCGGTCCGCTTCGAGACGACCGATCATCTCCTCGCGGACGGACGCGACGACTCGGGGTCCCGCACGCTCTCGGCGGTGAGCCCCATGCTCGGGATCTCGAGGCGCCTGCGGCCGAACCTGCGCATCTGGGCGAACCTGGCGACCGGATTTCAGACGCCGACCACGACCGAGCTGATCAACGCCCCGCCGGCGGCCGGCCAGCCGTGCTGCCCGACCGGATTCAACACCACGCTCGAGCCGCAGCGGGCGACCAGCGTCGAGGCTGGCCTGCGCGGATCCGCCGGCCGGTTCCGGTTCGAGGCCGCCGCGTACCGCATGGACGTCCGCAACGCGATCGTGCCCTTCCAGGTGGCGGGCGTCGACGGCCGCGACTTCTTCCGGAATGCGGGACGGACTCGACACCGCGGTATCGAGGCGACGTTGGCCACCGATCTCGGCCCGCACCGCGCGACGCTCGCATATACGTTCAACGACTTCACTTTCATCGACGACGGCGATCCCGGCGCGGCATGGGAAGGGAACCGTCTTCCCGGCGTTCCCCGTCAGCACGTGTTCGCCGGTCTCGCCCTGCGCCCGCGCGACGGCCTCCGCATCGACCTCGAGGTCGAGCACACGGGCAGCTATTTCGCCGATGATGGCAACGACGCCGCGTCGCTGAACGATGCGGCGACCGTCGCCGACCTGCGCGTCGCCTGCGACCTCCGGACCGCCCGCTTTCGCCTCACCCCATTTCTCACGGCCAACAATCTGGCGAATGCGCGGTACAACAGTTCGGTCGTCGTGAACGCGGTCGGCGGGCGCTACTTCGAACCCGCGCCCGGAAGGAACTTCGACCTCGGCGTTTCCGTGGGAACCGGAACGTGGGCCCGGTAGCGGGCTTGCAGCGACCGGCCCGCAACACAGATATTCGCCGCACAGCACGTCGTTCGCCCGTACGGGAGTCGGAGATGAATCCGGATCAATCGCGCACGAAGCGTCACCCGGCCGCCCGGCCGCTGCCTCCAATCCGAACACTTCGCGGCGACATCCACGCGTCGCCCGCCCCGAAGGGCGAATGGATCACGCCCGTGCGTTCCGGCATCGTGAGGCCCCCCGTCGTCCCGGTCGAGCCGAACGTGGAGCCCTCTTGGGAAGCGGTTCCGGGCCTGCAGCCGATCGCGCAGCCGCTGACGAGCGAGGAGACGTCGCTTCCGGTCGGGACGTGGAGCGATGTCGGGCCCGAGAGCGCCGAGACCGAGCTGGTGCTCGAGGATGAAGTCTTCTGGGTCGATGATCCCGACGCGGTGCTCGACGCGCTCGCCCACGGCGAAGCGATCGAGCCCATCGAAGGGCTCACCGTCACCGGCGATGTCGCGGGCACCGAACCGGAACCATCGCTCGACGAGCCAGCGATCAACGCCTGGGACCTCACCAGCCCGCGGGCAGCGACCGGAGCGGAGGAGGACGAGCAGCAGGCGTGGGAACGGAGCGGCTGGGAGGTGCTCAGTCGCGCCTTCTCCGAATCGATGCTCGCGTCCGTACCCGGCGAGGAACCCGCGCCCGAACCCGCTGCCACGGATGAGCCCGGGATTCTCGATACGACGCTCGAGCCGGAGGCGACGTCGCCTCCCGAGACCACCGATCCGACGGCCCTCGCCAGTCGCCTCGAGCGCCTGGCCGACAAGCTCCGGATGCACGGCAGCGACGCCCTCGACGAGTCGCTCAACGCCAGCGATCCCATGGAAGCCGCGCTCGCGGCCGCCCTCGCCAGCCTCCTCGAGCGTCGGGCGCACTGAGCGAGGCGCTCCGTTCGAGCCGTCGTCGCGAAGACCACGCGGAAGCTCCCAGGAGCGTGTCCCCGTGACGCGCTCGCCAGAGGGTGGCGACGCCGGAACGGGCGCGGTTACATTTTCCCCCGAAGCAAGGCCCCCGTAGCTCAGGTGGATAGAGCGGCGGTTTCCTAAACCGCGTCAGCCGGAGGTTCGAGTCCTCCCGGGGGCGTTCACGCACTGGAGCATGATGCGCGAGCCCGGTCCCGACCTCCGGTCACGATCGGGACGTCCGCGGCGACGCCGACGGGGATGTCTCGGATGCCTGGGCTCCCTCGTCGCCCTGGCGGCGCTCGTCATCGTCGGGGGGATGGGACTCAACGCCCTGCTCGCCCCCTACAACTTCTACCTGGGCGGACATTTCCACTGGCTGCCGCAATGGCAAGGGCTTGCCCGTTTTCGTACGGCTACCTCGGGCGGCGACTACGTGATCTTGATCCGGTTCAACCCGACCATACCGGGCTACAGGAAATCGCCACTCCGCGGCGATGTGTACCTGTGCACGCCTCGTGGCGAACGCTTCACGCTCCGCATGGGCGGGTCGATGCCGCCCAACACCGGCAGGGATCTCACCGGCGTCCCTCTGCACCTGTACATCTCCCGGTACACGGCCTCGGCGCAATTGAGCGGTGATACCAGGCCGCACATCGATCTGTATGGCTCCTTCGGCGACCGGGTGCTGACCGTCGACGACCACGCGACGATTGCCCATGCCTTCAACGCAGACGCAACGCTCAACGACGGGCACTGGGGCGCGTCGCGCGCGGAAGATCTGCGTTTCGTGCTCCACGAGGACTCGCCGTGGCTGCTCCGACCCTCGTGCGCAGAGATGTTCAAGCAGGCACCGTCCGGAGACTGACGTGCCGGCCGGCAGGGCCCGCTTCGACCCGGATCTGCGCGCCTGGATCCTGAGCCGCCACGAGGACGTCAGCGCGGCCCTGCGCGAGGCGCGACTGGTGGCGGACGACGGCAGGGAAGGAAGTGGAGCGCATCGCGCGGTCCGGGGGGCCGTCGCACAATCACTTTCGGCCGGGCGCCTCAGCGCGTGGCGACCGGATTTCGAGCGATCGGCCCACGAGATGGCCGCCCGTCTGCCCGCCGACCGAACCGTCGATCTGTTGGCATCGTTCGCCGCTCCATGGTCGCTCTCGCTCGCCGTCACGGTCACGGGTGCGGACCCGACGGATGGCGAAGCGCTCGCCAGTCTGGCGCGCGAGGTCTTCCTCTGGTCCGCCGCCCGCACGAAGGTCGACCCCGGTCCCGCGGCCGGATTGGCCGCCGCCGAACTCGCGCGGCGCCTGCCGGCCGCGGATGCGACGATCAACGTGCAGGCCTTCGTCGCACTCTCCCAGACTCTGCCACAACTCCTCGCGGGCACCTGGCTAGCGCTCTTCTCGGATCAGGAGGCGGCGCTGCGCCTGCGGGTTGAGCCCGATCTGCTGCCGGTAGCGATGGAGGAACTGCTCCGTCACGCCGGTCCCTCGCGCGCAATCTTCCGGATTGCGCTTGCCGATCTCCGGGTCGGGGAAGCCCGGATCGCCAGCGGCGACCGCGTGATCCTCATGCTCGCGGCCGCCAACCACGATCCGGAACGGTTCGACGGCCCCGACGACGTCGATTTCCAGCGCGCCTCCGGAGAGCACTTCGTATTCGGCGGAGGGCTCCACGCGTGTTCCGGGGCGCGGCTGGTCCGGATGGCCGCTGGCATCGCGACAGACGCGCTGCTGCGCACGGCCGATGCCGTCGAGCTCACCGGTCGCGTGGACTGGATTGACGGATTCGCGATCCGGGCGCCGGCATCCCTTCCCGCGGTGCTGCGCCGCGCTCCCGCCGCCCTGCAGCCCGACCTGGAGAGCACGGCCGGCTGGTATCCGGACCCCGGCCGTTGACCACGCGGCGGGTGGCGCCAGTGCTACCCGTCGATCGTCAGCTTCGCGACGCCGAAAACGAGGCGCGCGGTGCCGGGGCCCCGACGCGTGGCTGGATCCCGACGTCCGCTTGCGCGCGTGCCACCCTGGCGCGAGTCTTCATAGGCTTCCCCGCCGACAGGCGAGGAGCGCCACGTCCAGCCGGCTCGTTCCACACCCAGAGCGCAATGCCTACACCCGCCGCATCGGGCGGCGGGTTGTTGGTTCACGTCCATGCCCGCACGCCGGAGGTTCGTCCATGGCTGTCCTTACCGTCTACAACCACGGTACTGGTGGCTCCTCGACCAAGGGATACGACAAGCTCGAGATCGTGAACTGTTTCGGGAATCTGCACGCGGCGAGTGACCCGGCGGGTCTGAACAAGCGCTGGCTGATCACCGAGGGTGTCGGTTCGACGCTCGACCCGGCCAACCGGAAGCTGCTCGAGTTCGACGCGGCGTCGGGCTCGCTCCGCGTTTCGAAAAGCGGCGGGGTGTCGGGCGCCAAGAAACTGTGGCACCAGATCGTCGGCGCCGGAGTGCAGGACAACGTGCAGAACCTCGTCGCCGTCCTGAAGCACCTGAAGGCCGGGAACCGGCTGCCCGACGCCATCAACATGATCGGCTGGAGCCGCGGCGGGGTGACGTGCTTCCGCCAGGCGTACGAGCTCTGGCACAATACGGACCTCGGCGTCGCGAACATTCCGGTCAACATCTTTGCGGTCGATCCCGTGGCGGGCGGATCGGCGGACGCGGAACGTCAGGGAAGCGTACTCTACCCGAACGTTCGCAACGTGATCGTCATCCTGGCGACCGGCGAACGGCGGCGGGCGTTCTACCCGAAGACGCAACAGTCTCTGACCGTCGCCAGCAACTCGGCGACCCGCACGGCGTTCGTCCACTTCCCGGGTATCCACAGCGATGTCGCCAAGATCAACGGCGAGCCGGGCATCGTCGTATTCGACATGTGCGCCCGCTTCCTCAGTCATTGCGGCACGCTCGTCCCGTCCCACGACGGGTTCACCTCGCAGGCCGATCGCCTGCTGCAATGCTACTTCAACATGACACTCGGCTCGAAGAAGATCGGGACCCGCATCCTCTCCGGAAGCAAGGCCAAACAGACGAAGGGATGGACCAACAAGAGCACGGGACTGATGAACGTCATCAAGGGTGGCGGCGCCTTCAAGGAACGCAACCTCGCCGTCGAACAGGTGAGTGACGAGGGCGAATCCATGGTCAACATCCACCACGAGGCGCTCTTCGAACGCCACTACCCGAGCCTCTACGCCCTCTGCTTCCGGTCGGGGCTGCCGCCGTTCGAGTGGCAGCAGGCCTTCAACTCTCCGCAACACCAGACCGCGCTGCGCAGGCTCGAGACGTACTCGCCCGGAGTGACGGCGTTGCTCGGGCGGGCGAACCGCACCGTCACCCGCGCCGACGAGCAGGCGTGGCGCGGCACGCTCGAGGGCTGCAACCTCGTGCCCTGAGACCGGTGCCGGGTGACTTGATGGAGAACTCCGTGAAAGGCTCAATGACCATGGCGCGCGCCGGGGCATGTGTTGTCGCGCTCGCCGCATTGGGGGCGTGCGGGAAGTCCGCGGAGCGACAGCGGGCGCAAGGGCCTGCTGATTCGGTCATTGTCATCTTTACGCGGAACGAGAATGCCCGCTCCTGTTCGCCGGCCCGGGACCAACGCTTCCCCCGGGGTACGAACGGCGTTGGAGTGGCTTGTCCGGGGTCCGACGTCGGAGGAGCAGGCCACGGGGATCCAGTCCTGGTTCTCGGACGAAACCGCCGGGGCACTGAAGTCCGTCGAGATGGACTCGACGGGACGCGCGACGGTCGACTTTCAGGACCTGCGCCTGCTCATCCCCAATGCCTCGAGTTCGGCCGGGAGCGCGATGCTGTTGCAGGAATTGGAGGGCACGGTGTTTCAGTTCACGGAGATCCAATCCGTGGAGTTCCGGATCAATGGAAGCTGTGACCTGTTCTGGGAATGGTTGCAGTATGGTTGTCATGTGGCGCAACGGCCGGGAGACTGACTCCCCGAACCCGGCCGCCTACCTGTCGATCGTCAGCCTTGCGACGCCGAACACCCGCCGTCCGCTGGTGCGAAGCACGACACGGTACCGTCCCGGGGGGACCGGGATGGACGGAGAGTGCCAGCCGTCCCAGACGCGGAAGCCCGACGCGTGCGCGGTGATGCTGACGTCACGGGACAGGCGCAGGAGCTCGCCGTCCTTCCACCACTCGAGCCGGACGTGGGCGGGCAAGGCCACGGGCGCGAAGACCTCGACGATCACGAAGAGTTCGCCGCCCACGTCCGCCGCCTTCACCTGCTCGGGCAGGGAATCCGCCAGCACGAGCGTTTGGGAGTCGATCCCGGAGGCGAAGGTTGCGCGCTCCAACCGGAGCGGCACCGGAGGGATCAGCCCCGGCAAGCCCACCGCCACGCCCAGCAGGACCACGGCGGCCGCCACGAGACGAACTCGGACTCCCCGCCCGTGCTCCGTCGTGCGCAGCGCCAGCGGCACGGCGCCGCCGACCGCCAGCAGCGCAGCTACCGGGGCGGCGAAGCGGGGCCGGAGCCCCACCAGGAGGGGGAGCAGCAGGTTGAGGGCCGAGAACGCGACGATCGCGAAGAACATGAGCGCGAACACGGGCCGGGTGCGGAGCAGCCGGTCGAAGAGCAGGTCGATGCACGAGAACAGGGCCAGCCCTCCGAGGACCACCAGAAACAGGACGTTGGGCGACCCGATCACCGTGGAGTATGCGTAGAACGGCAGCAGGAAGAAGAGCGTGTCCTGGTACAGATGGCGCGTGAGGTAGGACGTCACTTCGTGCAGGAGCCCCGGTGGCCCCGTCTCTCCGACGCCGACGACCCGGCCGAAGTACAGTGTGGACGTCCAGGTCAGGACCAGAAATAGAACCACCCATAGCACGAGGTGGTAGCGCTCCCGCGCGAGCAGCACGACCACGGTTCCCGTGGTCAGCGCCCATGCCGAGTGCAGCATCCAGAACAGGGACCGATGCCGGACCCAGATACGGCCGACACTTTCGCGCAGAGACAACGCGGCACCTTGTTGTTGGCGGATTGGAGGCCGGCCCGGGAGTGCCCTCCCGGTCGCCTCATGTCGTGAAAGATCGCTCCCCGGCCCTGTCCGTAACAGGAGGTCGGACGGGGCACTCCTCGTGGCCGCGATGCCGGGCAAGGTCGCGGCCGCGGCAAAGAAGTGGCGATCTCGGTGACGCCGTCCGGCGGCGGCGGGGAACGTCTATTCCACCCGCAGGCGATAGTGAGCCAGCCAGGGCACGTCCATCTCGTCCCGCTCGATGGCCCAGAAGCCGTCCGCGCTCATCCGCACCGGCTGCAGCGTGCGCGGCAGTTCCATGTCCCCGACCATGTCGCCCGTGGCGGTGTCCAGGATGGTCCACCGCTGCACCGGCCCGCCCTCCTCCTCGCGCATCAGCCAGAGCGTGCCGTCCCGCCCCTCCCGCTCCCGCGGTACCGGCGACTGGAAGGCGGGGAAGTCGAGTCTGCCGCGGATCTCGCGGAATACCTCCATCGAATCATCCGGCACGGGCGGCGGAGTCGGCACCCCGTTGATGATCGGGATACCTCCCCCGGGCGTGCGCGCCGCGCGCCACGCAACGGTGTCGAGCGCGGCATCGTCGAACGGGCGCGGGAGGTAGCGCCACTCGCGCCGGTACACGGTGTCTCCCGCGAGGTCGAAACGCGTGATGGTGAGCGTCGCCGGGTCCGCCGATGCCGCGGCCGGACGCTCGATGCGGATCATGCCGTCCGGCAGCGCAATGAGCAGGGGATCGTCCGACGGAGCCGGTGGCACGTAGTAGCGGTTGCTGCCCATCTCGAGCCGCTCGCCCATCGTGGAGTGCCGGGGCGGGTGCGGCATCCAGCCGACGGTGTCCACCACCGCCCCCGTCGCATCGAAGAGTATGCGCGGGATCTGGACCGTGTCGTTCTCGCCCACGTCCAGCTTCATGTCACGAGAGTACGTGTACACCGCGAGGTCACTCGTGAACAGGCCATCCGACCGCATCGCCACCGGCATCACGATGCCGATGTTCGTCTGCAGGGGCACGCTCACACTATGGATCGGCGCCGTCGAGAGCACCGTCCCGTCGCGCAGGAATAGCGAGACCCGACGGCTCGACGTCTCCACCGCCCATACCGTGTCGCCGAGCACGCCGAAACGCGGCCACATCTGGAATTCGCCCGGCCCTTCGCCTCGCCCACCCAGGCGCCGAATCAGGCGGCCTTCCGGCGAATACACCCGGATCTGCATGTCCGTCGACTCGAACACGTACACGTTCCCGTCCCGGTCGACGTCCACCCCCGCAATCCCCGTGAAGCCGTAGTCCGGATCATCCATACTGCCGATCCGGGCATCCTCTTCCATCGCCAGGCGCGGGATCGCGTCCAGATCGCTCCCGCTTGCCGACGCCCCGCCGTTCGTGCACGACCCCGCAGCCAACATGCCGATCAGCAGAACCGGCGGAGTTGCGCGAACGAGTGGCAAACCACGAGGAAGGCACCAAAAGGAAACAGGGATCCGCGCCAGGAAGGTCCGGATCCGCGGACCACGCGCTACTCGGAAGGTCATGCCCACCTCCGGAACGGGAGAGAAGCACGGCCGATGACGCCGGCCGCCGGCCCGCCAGCACCCGAACCTTAGGGTCCGCTCCCGTCATTCGCCAGTCGTATCCCCACCGCACCCGCCCCCTCTCCCGCAAACGCCTCCGCCTCCGCTCCCGCCACCCGCAATCTCCTTGCCTTATTCCGTCCATCGGACTAATATTCCGATCAACGTATCAGTCACAAGAACCGCAGGGGGGATCCGTGGACCTGCCTCTCACTCCGTTGAGCATGGCGATCCTGCTGTCGCTGGCTCGGGAGGACCGTCACGGGTACGGGCTGATGTCGGACGTGGCCGGGCAGATGGGAAGGCGACCGGGGACGGGGACGCTGTACGCGGCGCTCGACCGTCTCGAGGAATCGGGATTGATCGAGGAATCGCCGGAGGGTCCGGGACCGCGTGAGGATCAGCGGAGGCGGTACTACCGGATCACGCGAGTGGGTCGTGAGTGCGCGCGCGCGGAATCGGCACGTCTGCTGCGGGTTCTGGACATCGCGCGAGAGGCATCGGTGATCGGGAGCCTTGCGGAGCTGCGGCGGGAGACGCGTTGATGGCGGAGCGGGAAGGGAGCCGGCTGTACCGGGGGCTGCTGTGCCTGCTCCCCGCGCGTTTCCGGGAGCGGCATGGTGCGGCGATGGAGCAGGCCTTCTGCTCGTTGCGTTCGGCGTCGCGGGCACGAGGCTGGCGGGCGCTTGCGGGCGTGTACGTGATGGAGTCGTGGGACGTGGTGCGGACGGCGGTGGTGCTGCGGGTGCGGACGAGACGGACGGCCGAGTCGGTCGAAGCGTCCGGGGTCGGAGGGCGTGGCCGCGTGCGGACGGCGCTGGGGGATGAGTTCAGGCTGACGGTGCGGTCGGCGACGCGACACAGGGCATTCTTCGCGTTCGCCGCGTTGACGTTCGCGCTCGGTGTGGGTGCGACGACGGCGACGTTCAGCGTTCTGAAGTCGGTGGTCCTGGAGCCGCTGCCGTTCCCGGACGCGGAACGAATGGTGATCCCGTGGCGCACGATCGGTGAGAGCATGTTCTCCCCCGATCGTTCGCAGGTGGAGGCGCTGCTGTCGGAGCGGTCGGTCTTCGAGGATGCCGCGACGTTCGGCTGGTTCGGCGTGGTGATCTCGGACGCGGAGGCGTCGACGCCACTGGAATCGGTGACCATGGGGCCACATCTCGCCGGGTTTCTCGGCATCCATCCGTTCCTCGGCCGGTTCTTCTCCGAGAAGGAATTCGCCGGCGATGGCGCGCATGTGGTGGTCCTGTCTCACGCGCTGTGGCGGGGGCAGTACGGCGGAGATCGCGGGGTCCTGGGCCGGGAGGTGACGCTGAACGGCGAGCCGTGGACGGTGGTCGGAGTGATGTCGCCGGGCGTGGTCCGGCCGAATGGAGTGCCGACACCCGTGGATGTATGGCTGCCTCTGCCAGCGAACGCGCCATACGCGGAAATGGTGGCGCGACTGCGGCCGGGCGTGACGATCGAGCAGGCGTCGCGCACCGTGGACGAGGTGGTGAAGCGCACGTCGAAGTCGGAGACGTACGGCGGTCGGGTGACGAGGGCCACCGCCATGCGGGAAGGCGGGCTCCACGACCCGTTGCGCGTGCTGATGGTGGCCGTCACGCTGCTCCTGCTGATCACATGCGTGAACGTATCGAACCTGCTCGTCACCCGGGCTTCGGCGCGACGTCGGGAGACGGCGTTGCTGGCCGCGCTGGGCGCCGGACGTGCCCGGCTGGTCCGGCAGTTCCTGCTGGAGAGCCTGTTGCTCGCTCTCGCGGGCGGCGTCGCGGGAGTGGCGATTGCGTGGGTGTTGGTGCGCGGGCTGGTCGCGCTGCGGCCGGCGGAGCTGCCGATGCTCGTGGGTGTCCGGCTGGACGGCGGAGTACTGCTCTTCGCGCTCGCCATCTGTACGGGGGCCGGGCTGGCGTTCGGTCTGGCGCCCGCCCTGCGTGCCGCGCGTGCCGATGCGGGTGCGACGCTGGCGCGCGGATCGCGCTCCGAAGATGAGCAAAGCGGCCGCGTCCGCTGGCTGCTGGTCGGGTCCGAGATCGCGCTGTCGTTCGCGCTCCTCGTGGGCGCCTCGCTGGTCATCCGCACGCTGCACGAGTACGCGACTCGCGACCCCGGCTACCGGCCGGAGGGCCTCATCGACGTAAGCGTGCGCCTGCCACGCTGGCGCTACGGCGAGGAACCGGCACGACGTCTCGCGTACGACCGGATCGTCGAGCGCGTGACGCGAATTCCCGACATCGAGGCGGTATCGCTCGCGGGCGGCGTGCCGCCCAGGGCCGGCATCTACTTCGGGCAGGCGCGCGTCGAGGGGGGAGCGGCGGATCCGAAACCCTCGCGCTTTCACGGCATGTCCGTGGACGGCAACTACCTGCGCGTGATCGGCGAGCCGCTCGTGGCGGGCCGCACCTTCAATGCGGCGGAGCTGGCGGGAGACGTTCCCGCCGTTCTGCTCGGCGAGACGGCGGCACGCCAGCTATTTCCGGACGGCAACGCGCTCGGAGGGCGGTTCGGCTTCTCCGATGAGACGATGAACACGGTCGTCGGTATCGTGCGCGATGCCGCGCTGCTCGGCCCGTCGGCCGGCACGGACATCCCGATCGCCTACTGGCCGCAGACGGAGGTCGCCGCCGACACGCACGTGCTGGTGCGAACGGGCGGCGGCGAGGCGGCGGGGCTGGCGAGCTCGTTGCGCCAGGCGGTGCGCGCGGTGGAACCACTGGCGATCGTGGACGTCGCGCGGGGGAGCGACCTGCTCGGGCTCACGCTGGCGCGGGAACGGTTCACCACGGCGCTGTTGGCCGGGTTCGCGGGGCTCGCGCTGCTGCTGGCGGCGATCGGGCTGTACAGTGTGCTGAGCGAGGTCGTCTCGCGGCGGACGCACGAGATCGGCGTGCGCGTCTCTCTGGGCGCGGACGCGGCGAGCATCCGCCGTCTCGTGCTTCGTTCCGGAATGGTGGCAATCGCCTGCGGCCTCGGCGCCGGCGGCCTGCTCGCCGGTGCCGGCATCCGCCTGCTCGGCACGCACGTCTTCGGACTGTCCGCGCGCCAGCCGCTGGCCTGGGCGGTCGCGGCGGCGGTGCTCGCCACCATCTCGCTGGTTGCGCTCTACCGTCCCGTGCAGCGCGCGGCCCGTGTGGACCCGATGCGCGCGATCCGCGCGGACTGAGCGGCCGTCAGTCTCCGCGCAGCACCGCCTGCGGGTCCGTCCGCGCCGCGCGCGTTGCGGGCACGACGTTGGCCAGCACGGCCGTACCGCCGAGGACGGCGATGACCAGGCCGACGCTGAGCGGATCCATCGGTGACACGCCGAAGAGGATCCCGCGAATCAGGCGGCCGGCCGCGACCGACGCCAGAAGACCGGCGCCGACGCCGATGGCCACGACCAGCAGGCCCTGCCGCAGCACGCGCGCGAGCACGGACCCGGGCGAGGAGCCGAGTGCGATCCGGATCGCGATCTCGCGACGTCGCATGGAAACGACGAACGACATTACCCCGAACAGTCCGATCGCGGCGAGTGCGAGTGCGGCCACGCCGAACAGCGCGAGCAGCGCGGAGCCGAAGCGGTCGTTCGCGGTCTGCCGGTCGAGCGCATCCTGCAGGCGTGCGACCTGGAAGAGTGGGATGGAGGGGTCGATGCCCGCGACGACGCTCCGGATCGCCTCGATGTCCGGGGCCGTGCCCGCCCGGTATTTCACGATGATGTCGAACGAGCTGGAGGGGATCTGTTGGTAGGCGAACCACACGTCCGGGTCTTCGCCCGGATCCATGAGGTTCGTCGTCAGGTCGCGGTAGCGCGGATCGCCCGTGATGCCGACGACACGCGCCTCGGTGCCGAGGACGGCGATCGATTCGCCCACACCGTCACGCCCCGGCCAGAGCTTGTCCGCGAACGCCCGGCTCACGACCACGACCGGCGCCGCGCCATCGACATCCGTCGGCTCGAGGCCACGCCCGCGGATCATGCGGATGCCGAGCGCGTCGAAGAAGCCGGGTGTCACCATGTGCCGGTAGAAACGGACTCCCTCATCGCCTCGCGCATCCGGCACCCGCAGGATCGCCGCCGCGTTGTTGCCCCGGAGCGGCGCGTCTGATCCGACCGCGACCCGCTCGACACCGGCCAGTCCGCCGACACCGTCGAGCACGTTGCGCACGAACAGTCTCCGCGCGTCCGCATCCGGATAGCCCTCACGGGGGAGGAACACGCGTGCCGCGACGACGTCATCCGGCCGGAAGCCGGGATCGACGCCGAGCTGCGCGCGCAGGCTCCGGACCATCACCACCGCCGCGAGCATGAGCGCCACGGCGAGCCCGACCTCGACCGCGACCAGCGTCTGCTGCACGCCGAACGATCGCGCACCCATACCTTCCGCGCCGCCGCGATCCGCGCTTCGCAACGCCGTCGCGAGACCGCTCTTGGAGCTGCGCAAGGCGGGCAGCAGGCCGGAAAGCAGGCCCGCGAGTACCACCATCAGCGCGGCCACGCCGAGAACGCGCATATCGAGATGCACGTGCGCGTACGCCGGTATCACGCCTGGCGGTACGCCTGCGACCAGCAGACGCGTGCCCCACCACGCCGCGATCACACCCGCGACACCCCCGAGCAACGACAGCACCAGCGACTCCGTAAGCAGTTGGCGCACCACCCGCGCGCGCCGCGCTCCCAGCGAATAGCGGACGGCGATTTCCGCGCCGCGCGCAAGGCTGCGCACGAGCTGCAGGTTCAACACGTTCACGCACGCGATCACGAGCAGCACTGCCACCGCGCCCAGCAACGCCAGCATCAGCACCCGCGAGGATCCCAGGAAATAGTCGTGCAGTGTGGTGATGTCTGCGCGCCGTTCCGTGTTCGTCTCCGGGTACTCCGCCTCCAGCGCGGACGTGGTCCGCTCCAGGTCGCCTTGCGCGCTCTCCCGCGAGACGCCGGGCGCAAGGCGCACGAGCGCCGCCAGCCAGCGGCTACCCCGGTCCGTCGCACTGCCCGGACTGAACGGAAGCAGCGTCGACCAGATGTCGGTGTCGAACGACAGTCCGTGGAAGCCGGGACGCGTCACGCCCACAACGATCGCCTGACGGCCATCCAGCGTGAGCGTGCGGCCCACGATGGCCGGATCCCCGCCGAACCGGTCCTGCCACAGGTCGTGCGAGATCACAACCGGTGCCGTGATGCCGGGCCGGTCATCCTCCGGCAGGAACAGCCGCCCTCTCTCCGGCTGCGCGCCGAGCATCTCGAAGTAGCCCGGCGACACCGTCTCCGCTTCCAGCTGCTCCGCTGGACCCGTGCCACTCAGGTTCAGCGTCGTCTCGTCATAGATCGAGACGCGCGTGAAGCTGTGCGTTCGCTCCCGCCAGTCCCCGATCTCCGAGTACGACGCGCCCCGGATGTCACGCTCCGGACCCGCCACGCCCCACACCAGGCCCAGCCGCTCCGCCGCCGGGAAGGGAAGCGGACGAAGCACCACCGCATCCACCACCGCGAAGATCGACGTCGCCGCTCCGATCCCGAGCATCAGCGTCGCCACCGCCACCGCCATGTACCCCGGCCGTCTCACCAGAGAGCGCCAACCCAGCCGCACGTCCTGCACGAGATCCTCCCGCACGCTCCGCCGTCGATCCCGACGAAGCCGCCGCCGGTCGATCGCCGTCAACTCCGTCCGCGACGCCGAGAGATCCCCGAATTCCGACCGCGCCTGCCTCCGCGCCGACTCCCGATCCATGCCCGACGCCACCAGCGCCTCCACTCGCGTCTCTACGTGGAACGACAGCTCCGCTTCCACGTCCCGCTCCACTTCACGGCCCGCTCCGCTCAACCGGAACAACCGACGGATTCCCGCAATCCTGCCCATGCCGCTCAACCCACCGGCTGGGTCGATAGTACCTTGCCCACCGCCGCCGCGTACTGCCGCCACCAGCGCGCTTCACGCACCAGCGCCTGCCGGCCTTCCTTCGTCAACCCGTAGTACTTCGCACGACGATTGTTCTCCGTCAGGCCCCAGTCCGATTCCACCCACCCCCGCGCCTCCATCCGGTGCAACGCCAGGTACAACGCCCGGTCCTCCACCTGCAGCGCGTCCTCCGTTACGCCCCGGATCCAGCGCGTGATCGCGTACCCGTGATTCGCTCCGCCGCTCAGCGCCTGCAGCACCAGCACATCCAGCGTCCCCTGCAATACCTGCAGCTCTTCGTTCGGCATCGATCCGTCCTCTCGGTCGCGGGCCCGTCGGCGGTCGTCAGTGTACCGTCTTCCCTGTAACATCTACCATGAAGGGCCGGACTGCGTCAACCCCGGGTGGGCGGCACGTCCGGGGAGAAGGGTTCAGCGGGCGGGTACGAGAAGGAAGTCGTACTCGAGGCGGATGGTGTCCTTCACGCTGAGCAGGACGGGGACACGCGGGACATCCATGCCGAAGTCGGCGAAGGTGAAGGCGGTGGCGGCGGAGCCGGTGTAGCCGTGATCGGTCGCGTTTCCGGTGACAGTCCAGGTGACGGGCCGGGTGACGCCGTGGACGGTGAGGTCGCCTGCGACTTTGAACTGCAGGCTTCCGGTGGCCGGGAGCGGCGAGGGCAGGCCAGCGACGGCTGTGGGTACGAACTCGGCGGTGGGGAAGTCGGCGGTCTGGAGGGTGCGGCGCTGGATGAAGCCGTCGCGCCGGTCGCTGTCGCTCTTCAGCGTGGTGAGATCGACGGTGAACTTCGATGCGTCCTTCACGATGGACCCGTCATCGGCGATGGTGATGGCGCCTGTGACCGCGCGGGTGGTCCCGATGGCGTCAGTGGGGAAATCGATGCGGGCGAGCTGTTCGCGCACGCGGTAGCGGGCCTCGTTGCCGGAATCGGCGACGACCAGTCGCACTGCCTTTTTCGGGGCGGGCGCGGCGGCCGTCGCGACGGTCTCGGGAATCGTGGCGTCCCGGGCGACGCCGTGCGTCGTGGTGATGCGAACGGCGAACGGAAACAGCATGGCGACGGCCAGCAGGCCGGTGCCCGACGGGTACCACGACATTGACACCTCCGGATCGGTTGAGCGCGATGGTATGCCGGCGAGCGCGCCGATGTTCCGCGCGGGCGTGAGGCCGGGGTTCGCGCCCGGAGATGGCGACTCGTACCTTGGGCGAACGGGCTTCGATTTTCGATTCACTGCATTGCTCGTCGCGGTAATCCTCGCACTCGTGCTCTGAGCGGCCAGGCGTGAACGACCGGAGAAACGAATCGGGCATGGCGATCGCCGGTGACGGCTTTCCGCCGATTGGTGACTACGCGCTGATTGGCGATTGCGGCAGCGCCGCGCTCGTCTCGCGTGCCGGCTCGATCGAGTGGCTCTGTTGGCCCCACTTCCACAGCCCGTCGATGTTCGCCGCCATCCTCGACCGCGAGCGAGGCGGCCGGTTCCGGGTCGCACCCGCGGCCACGGCCACGGCCGAGCGGCACTACGTCGGCGATACCGCGGTCCTCGACACCATCTTCCGGACGGCGGACGGCACGCTCCGCGTGCGTGATTGCATGGTGGTGGCGCCCGGCGTCGCGGAAATCGGCGCACTCTGGCCGGAGCACCAGATCCTGCGGGAAGTCTCATGCCTCGAGGGGGAGGTGTCCGTGGTCGTGCGCTGTGAGCCGCGCTTCGACTACGGGCGCAGCCCGGTGCGCGCGGAGGCGCGCGGCCGGCTGGGCATCTTCTTCCAGCACCGGGGTGCGGTCGCGTTGCTGCGCAGCGATCTGCCGCTGACGGTTGCCGGCAACCTCGCGCACGGAGGCGAGCGGCTCCGGGCCGGTGAACGGCGATACGTGCTGCTCACGTTCGACCAGGGGGAGCCCGCGACCATCCCACCGCTCGGAGACGAAGCCGACCGCCGCCTGCGCGACACGATAGCGTACTGGCGCGACTGGTCGGCCCGCTGCGACTACCGGGGACCGTTCCGCGAGGCCGTGGTGCGCAGCGCGGTGACGCTCAAGCTGATGGCCGCGGCCGCATTCGGCGCGGTCGTGGCGGCGCCCACGACCTCGCTTCCGGAGCGGATCGGCGGCGTTCGCAACTGGGATTATCGCTATTGCTGGTTGCGCGACGCGTGCTTCACGCTGCGCGCGCTGTTCGAGCTCGGCTACATGGAGGAAGGCGCGGCCTTCTTCTCGTGGCTCCTCTACACGGCGCACGAGAGCCGGACCGAGTTGCGGGTCTTGTACAGCCTGATGGGCGGGCCGCCCGTGTCGGAGCGCGAACTCGATCACCTGACGGGCTACGAAGGTTCGAAACCCGTCCGCATCGGAAACGCGGCGGAGAACCAGCTGCAACTCGACCTGTACGGCGAGATCGCCGCGGCCGCGTACGAATACGTACGCCGCGGCGGCCAGCTCAGCACCTGGTCCGGCCGCCTGCTGCGGCGCCTCGGCGAGCGGGTTTGCCGTCTGTGGAGGGAACCGGACCAGGGCATCTGGGAGATCCGATCGGACGCCCGGCGCCACGTCTACTCGGTGGCAATGTGCTGGGTCGCGCTCGACCGGCTCCTCGCGCTGGCGGAGGACGGCCACATCCGGATCCCGGTCGATCGGTTCACTCGCGTTCGCGACGAGATCCGCGCCGACATCGATGCGCACGGGAAACTGGACGGCAGCTTCACCGCGGTCTTCGACGGACGCGACGTGGATGCCTCGCTGCTGCTGCTCGCGCTTTACGGCTATGTTGAGCCGGACGATCCCGGCATGCGCGCGACGTGGGAACGGATCCGGACGGAACTCGGCGATGGCGGGTTGCTTCGCCGGTACGTCCACGGCGCGGACGATGGCCTGCCGGCAGGCGAAGGCGCATTCGGCATCTGCTCGTTCTGGGCTGCGGAGTACCTCGCCCGCACCGGACAGGTCGATGAGGCCGAACGGCAATTCGCGCACGTCTGTGACCATGCCAACGATGTCGGGCTGTTCTCCGAGGAGATCGATCCCCGCGATGGGAGCGCGCTGGGCAATTTCCCGCAGGCTTTCACCCACGTCGGCATGGTCAGTGCGGCCCTTGCCATTGACGAGGCGCGCGGTAGCCGGTCGCCGGCCGGGCTCGGCAGGAGCGGACCTCTGACGCCACGGGGTGGCGCCCCCGGCGGACGGGAGAAGACGGGTGACCTGTAATCGGCGGAGGCAACGATGATCCACCTCGGAGGCGCCATTGGTTGGGGCGCGCTGGCGACGGCCGTTCTGACGCTCGTGCTGACCGCAAGCCAGGGACTGGGCTGGTCACGCATCAGCCTGCCGTACATCATCGGCACGATGTTCGCCTCGGACCGCAGCCGCGCGATGACGGTCGGTTTCGTCGTGCACTGGGTCCTCGGTCTCGGCTTTGCGCTTCTCTACGCACTCGTGTTCGAGGGATGGGGCCGGAGCGGTGCTCTGCTCGGCGCGGGTCTGGGCGTGTTCCACGGCCTGTTCGTACTGGTCGTCGGCATGGAGTTCCTCGCCGCGATCCACCCGCGCATGGCCAGCCGCCACCACGGTCCCACACCCACGCGCCAGCTCGAGCCGCCCGGCTTCCTCGCCCTGAACTACGGTCGCGGCACACCTGTGATCACGCTTCTCGCGCATGCCGCCTACGGCGCTCTGCTGGGCGCGTTCTACACGATTCCCCCCTGACCGATCAACTCGGGCGGGCCGGCGCCGCGGCGATGCACTCGATCTCTACCCGTCACTCGTATCGTTGTCCGTGGAGTCATGCCTGCCTCCGGGTCCGCGGAGCTCGCCGTGCCCGGCGTGGAACGGAATCACTACATTGGTGGTTTGAAAGGGATGGAACGGGAAACGGGATAAGCCATTGTCCGGACGCCTCAAAGTGCTTCTTGCCCTGGCCGGGGTGATGGTGGTCGGCGGAGCCGTGTCGGTCGCGTTCAGGCCGCCGTCGCCGCAGGAACGGCTCCGCTCGCTCAGGGTGGAGCTCCGCGCGCTGAAGGACAGCGCGGAAGCCTGCAGCGCGGCGCTCGCGGTCGACCAGACGAAGTTCTCGCGCTACCAGGCCCACGTCGACTCGCTCCGCGAACGGATCGACGCCCTCGAGGACATTGTCCCGCAAGGCGTCCCCGGTGATAGCTACCCGACCTACCTCGCAACCGTCGATTCCTTCAACGCGGCCGTCCCGGACTGGCAACCGTCTGCGGACTCGCTGGCCGCGAGCCGCGATGCCTGCCGGGCGCGGATCGCGGCGCACATGGCGCTCGCCGACTCCGTTCGCGCGCTCGCGGAATCCCTCGGGTTGCTCGATGCGTCGCCGGATTCCGGTTCGCACTGACGTGTCCATGCGACGTCGCCCGCTCCGGATCGTACGACTCGTCCCACTGCTCGTGCCTTTCGTGCTCGCGGCCTCACCGGTGCGTGCGCAGCAGCGGTTGCAGATCCCGCAGCCCGTTGGCTACGTCAACGACTTTGCGGGGGTGATCGACGATTCCAGCGCGACGACAATGCAGCGGATCATCGATGAGGTCCGGGCCAAGTCGGGCGGCGAGATCGTCGTCGTGACGTTGCGCTCGCTCGAAGGCCGACCGATCGATGAGGTCGCGCTCCAGATCGGTCGGGACTGGGGCATCGGGAAGAAGGGCAATCCCGGCGATCCGGCGCGCAACACCGGACTCGTCATCCTCGTCGTTCCGAAGGAGACTTCGCCGGACGGCAGCGGCCACCTGAAGATCGAGACCGGGCTGGGCACGAGCACGTTCCTGACGGCGGCCGAGGCCGGGCAGATCGCCGATCGCTGGATGGTGCCCGCATTCCGCGAGGGCGATTACGGTCGCGGCATCCTGATGGGCGTCACGGCGATCGCGACCGAGTACGCGGACCGGTTCGGCTTCGAGCTCACCGGCGATGTCCCGCAGCTGCCCACGCCACAACCGGCGCCCGCGACCTCGCCACTCCGCCTCATCCTCGCCGTCATCGTGATCCTCGCGATCCTGGCCGCAGTTTCCGGTGGCGGCGGTGGCGGACGCGGCATGCGACGAGGCGGCTCGGCTCTCTGGTATCTTCTCCCCCTCCTCATGTCCGGCGGACGCCACCGCGGCGGTGGATTCGGCGGACCGTTCGGTGGTGGCGGAGGCGGTGGCGGCTTCGGCGGGTTCGGTGGTGGCGGCGGGTTCGGCGGTGGTGGCGCGGGAAGGAGCTGGTAACGGCATGGCGAAGACGACACCGGAAACGACGGCACGAAGCTGGGCGACCCGACTCGAACAGGCGCTCGGTGACCGCCTGCGCAGCGTGGTCCTGTACGGCTCGGTCCCGCGGGGCGAGTACGTTCGCGGCGCGAGCGACATCAACCTCGCGCTGCTCTTCGATGAGATCGACATGCCGCTGCTCGAGAAGACCGCGGCCCTCGTCCGGAAGTCTGCCGGCGAAGGCCTCGCGATCGTGCCCTTCGACTGGGACGACCGCGACCGCGCCGCCGACAGCTTCGGCATCGAGCTGCTCGACATGGTCGACGCGCACGAGACGCTGACCGGCGACAACCCGTTTCGCGACCTGCACGTGCCGCGGAGCGCGCTCCGCTTGCAGGCCGAGCGCGAGCTGCGCGCCCGCCTCGTCGCGCTCGACGCCCGGCTGCTGCGCTCGGAAAGCGCGGAGCAGACCGGTATGCTGCTGATGACGGCGCTGCCCGCATTCGTAACGTACCTGCGAGCGGCCCTTCGACTGGAGAGCCGGCCGGTGCCCGCGGCCTCGCCGGCCGTCATCGAAGCGGCGTGCGCCCTCGTCGGCGCCGAACCGGGTGGCCTGCTCGCGGCCGAGGCGGCCCGGCGCGAGGCCCGCCGCTGGAACGTGGAATTGAGCGACGCCGTGGCCGGCAGCTTCCGTGACGCGTGCCGCCGAACCGCCGCATTCGTCGACGCCATTGAAACCGGGGAATCGAATCCATGACGATCAACGCACGACCACGGACCCTGTTCCTGCTCGGCCTCCTCGTCGTCGTTTCCGGATGCGGCTACAACCGGATCCAGGCGCTGGACGAGCAGGTCACCGCCAACCGCGGCAACATTGACGCCGAGCTCATGCGGCGGAACGACCTGATTCCGAACCTCGTCGCCACCGTCGACGAGGCCGCCCGCTTCCAGCAAGAGACCTTCACCAACGTGGCGGAAGCCCGCTCCGGCCTCACCGCCGCGCGCGAGCAGATGGCGAGCGCCGTGCAGTCGGGCGCCACCCCCGAGGATCTTGCCGCGGCCAACGCGGCCGTCAGCGACAACCTGCGTCTGTTCGTGAATGTCGCCGTCGAGGCCTATCCCGATCTCACCGCCAACCAGAACTTCACGCGCCTGCAGGACGAGCTGACCGAGACGGAGAACCGGATCGCCGTGGCCCGGCGCGACTACAACGAAGCGGTCCAGACGTACAACACCTACATCCGGCAGTTCCCGCAGGCGCTCACCGCGAAGGTCGTGCGCGCCGAACGGAAGACGCCCTTCGAGGCGCCGGAATCCGCCATGGCCGCGCCGAAGGTCCAGTTCGGGGGCGGGGCTCGGGATACCGGAAGCTGACGCCCGCAGGCCCGGAGGGCCGACTCGCGACGCTGATGAAGAAGCCGTATCCTCACCGGTGATCCGCGGCTCGGTCAGCCGCGACGTCAGCCCACTTGGATGCATGCAGCGCGATGACGCTCCGAACTAGGCTCCTTGCTGCCTTCCTGGTCCTGGGCGCCGTGCCGCTCGTCGGCGTGAGCCTGGTCACCAGCCGTCGAAACCTGAGAGCGGTCGAAGCCCTGGTCGCCGGGGAGACGCTCGTGACCGCGGAGCGGATCGCCGAGGAGATCGGGACGAAGCGGGACGAGAGGACCGCCGAGCTCCTCTTCCTCGCGGAGAACGCGGAGACGCAGGCCCTTCTCGGCAGCCATGCAATCCCCTCCTTCGCGCTCGCCGCCGACGGACCGGAGCGTTTCCTCTCGCGGGCCTGGGCGAGACTCTCCGGCCGCTTCCGCTGGATCCGCATCGAGGACACGGCCGGCACTGCGGTTCTCACCCTTGCCAATGGGCAGAGCCCGCAAGCGGGCATCGAGGCCAGCGAGGATGCGTCCGGCCGCCTCGAATCCATGGGCGGGCCGGTCGCTCTGCTCGAGGAAGTCATCCGCGATCAACGGGACGGACGCGTGCTCGGGAGTGTCCATGGAGCGGTCGAGGCGGCCGGGCTGCTGGCCGTCGACCTGGAGGAACGCGGATTCGGCGATGACGGATTGGTGGCCGTTCTGGACACGGTCACCGGCTGGCCCGTTGCCCGGTCCGGAACGCGCCAGCCATCCGGCTCCGCTGCGCCTCGGGTTCCCGTCCATGCGCCCGCCGGGTCGCGCGTGGCCGCAGACGTCGACGGACGGGAAACAGGGTCCGGTGCCGGGCAGAGCTTCCGCTACAGGGACGGCGACCGGCTGTGGGTGGCCTCCAGCGCGCCCATTGCCGGTACTTCGCTCGCCGCCGTGAGCGCCTCGCCGCTCGACGGGTTCACGAGGCCGTTCGTGAGCGCCGCGCGCGCCAATCTGGCCCTCGTCGTCTTCATCACGCTCCTCGCCTCGGCGGCGTTCCTCTTCATCACGCTTCGCACCACGCGCTCCCTCGTCCGGCTCACCGGCGCCGCCCGCCGGGTGGCGATCGGCGATCTCGAGCCCGACCTGCCGCCGGCCGGAGGCGACGAGGCCGGAACGCTCGCCGCCGCGTTCGTGCTCATGCTGGGCCGGATCCGGGACATGCTCCGGCAGGTGGAGGAGAGCCGGCAGCTCGCGGCGGTGGGCGAGTTCTCGGCCCAGATCGCGCACGAGCTCCGGAACCCTCTGACCGCCATCCGCATGAACCTGCAGGGGCTCCACAGGCGACTGTCGGAGACGGAGCTCGCAAGGCCGCTGGAGGTCGCGCTGCAGGAGACCGAGCGGCTCGACCGAGTCGCCGGCGGCGTTCTGAGCCTCGGGCGGAAAGCGACGCGTGCTGCCGCCCCGATCCCGGTGGCGGCGCTGGTCCGGGGCGCCGTCGATTCGGTCGCGTCCGAGATGCGGGACCGGCGCGTGTCGATCCGCGTGGACGGGAGCACCGTCGAGCAGCGGGTCGAGGCCGACGAGGAGGCGCTTCGCGGCGCCCTCATCAACCTCTTCCGCAACGGAGCGGAGGCCATGCCGGAAGGCGGTGAGATCCGCGTCACCATTGGCGTGGCCGCAGCGGAGAACAGGCCGGTGCCGGGCCCCGCGTCCGGTGTCCGTGACGATTCCGGCGTCGTGCAGGTCCACGTCGTCGATCAGGGTCCCGGTGTCGCGGACGCCATCGCCACGAGGATCTTCGATCCGTTCGTTACGACGAAGGCCCGCGGCAACGGCTTCGGTCTTGCACTGGCTCTCCGGGCTGCCGAAGCGAACGGGGGAACGATTCGACTCGAGCGAGGGGAGCCGGGTTCCGGCGCTCACTTCGTGCTCGAGCTCCCGATCCACCACCCGGTGAGGGAGGAATGAGGGGACGGATCCTGGTCGTGGACGACGAGGCGTCCATCCGGGAGGCCTTCGACTGGAATCTCTCCCGGGGCGGGTTCGACACGCGGACCGTGGCGAGCGGCGAGGAGGCGCTGGCGGTCTTCGATGCCTTCCGTCCCGACGTCGTCGTTACGGACGTGCGAATGGACGGCCTGGATGGGCTCGACCTCCTGCGTCGACTCCGGCAGCACGACCCCCAGCTCCCGGTCCTCGTCATGACGGCGCACGAGGACATGAAGACGGCGGTCGGCGCGATGAAGGAGGGCGCGCTCGACTTCCTCGTGAAGCCCGTGGACCTGGACGCGCTGGAGATTCTTCTCGACCGCGCCGTCCGCGACCGGGTCATCGCCGCCCGCGCGGAACGGGAGCGCGAAGACTCGGCGAAGGAAGAGGGCGTCGACGCACTGATCGGGCGGGACCCCGCGATGATCGAGATCTACAAGCTCATCGGGGTCGTTGCCGGGAACCGCGAGACCGTGCTCATCCGCGGAGAGACGGGCACGGGGAAGGAGCGCGTTGCACGCGCGATCCACGCGGAGTCGCCTTCCGCGGGTGAGCCCTTTCTCGCCGTCAACTGCACGGCGCTCACCGATTCACTGCTCGAATCGGAGCTCTTCGGGCACATGCGCGGCGCGTTCACGGGTGCCGTGTCCAATCGCCGCGGCATTTTCGAGCTCGGCGGGTCCGGCACCGTCTTCCTCGACGAGATCGGCGACACCTCGCCCGACTTCCAGGCCAAGCTGCTCAGAGTGCTCGAGAACGGCGAGTACCACCCCGTCGGAAGCGAGCAGACGATGCGGACGGATGCGCGCATCATGGCGGCGACGCACCGGCCGCTCGAGCGGCTCATCGAAGAGGGCGCGTTTCGCGAGGACCTGTACTTCCGGCTCCGCGTGATGGAGATCAACGTCCCGCCGCTCCGCGAACGCTCCGGCGACATCCCGTTGCTCGTCGACCACTTTCTCGACCGCCTGTCGCGCCGGCTCCACCAGCCGGCCGCGGTGGTCTCGCCGGAGGCATTGAACACGCTGCGTCGGTACGCCTGGCCCGGAAACGTCCGGGAGCTGGAGAACGTCCTCACCCGCGCGGTGGTGCTGAGCCGGGGATCCGTCATCCGCGAGCGCGACGTGATGCTGGAAGCGCCTGCGCACGCGTCGCGGCGCGGCCTGGCCGGACGCGTGGCTCGGCCGGCCACGCGCCCGGAGCAGGCGGGTGAACCACGAGGCGACACGCTGGCGGCCGCCGAAGCGCGTCACGTCCAGTCCGTTCTCGACCGCTGCGACGGCAACAAGAGGAAGACCGCCAGGGAGCTCGCCATCACCCGCGCCCGCCTGGAGCGGATCATCCAGCGGCACGGGCTGACGGTTCCCGGTCAGGACGCCTGACGAGTCTGGGTGCCGGCCAATCCACTCCCCGGCATCGTTTCGGCACCGCGGTGGGGTCCCGAATCGATGCCACCGGCCTCGAGCCTGGCCGGTTGACCTCCCGCTTTCGTGGTGTCAGCAGGCCCCGGTCCTCCTCCGAGAAGCGGCGTTGGTGCATCGGGTCCGGCGGCGTGCACGGTGTGCCCTTCGATCCGGCACGATTCGTGTCATTGGCGGCCTCGGGTTCTTGTTCCTGTCGAGGCCATGGAGGATCGATGTCCGCACGCGCGTTGGGAGTGGTTTTCGGGGCTGTTCTCGGACTCACATTTATGGCTCCGGTCCGGACCCGGGCCCAGGATGTTCCCGAGCTGGTGCCGAGGGACGTCTTCACCTCGAGCGCGCTCGAGATCGGCATGCTCAGCCCCTCTCTGTCTCCCGACGGCCGGTGGATCGCGTTCACGGGCCAGCCGTCGCCGGACCGCAGCTCGATCTACGTGATCCCCGCGGAGGGCGGAACCGAAGACGATATGGTCCAGGTGACACAGGGCGCGTTCAGCGACGGCAACCCGAGCTGGTCCCCCGACGGGCGGTTCATCTACTTCTTCTCGGACCGGGCCAGTGCCGGAAGCGGGCTCGTCAACCCGATGCGGGTGCCGTTCGATCCGCAGGCCGGCAAGCCGGCAGGGTTGCCGCGGCCGCTATCGCTCGAGGAGGCGTACCCGGTCAGTGCTCTCGCGCCTGGCTCGATAGAAGCAAAGATCGTGGTCTCGCCGGACGGCCGATGGGTTGCATACGCCGTCCAGGAGGGACCCGTCCCCCGTTTCGAATTCAGGATAAAGGTCCTCCCCGCGAACGGCGGCGTCGCCCGCGAATTGGCGCGGACCGGGTTCGTCCGTTCCTCACGACTGGGGTGGACCCCGGACAGCCGGTTCGTGCTCTGGTACGGAGGCGCCATTGGACGGGATCACAGGCTGCACAGGGTGGCACTAGATGGCGGAGCGCCCGAGCAGGTTGTGCCCGTCGAGCGCTACCCAACCGCGTTCAGCGGCGACGGCCGTCACCTCCTCTGGAGCCGTAACAGCTTGCCGGGCTCCGCTTCGGGGGCGAGATACGTCGTTACCGGTCCATCCGGCGATTCCACCCTGACGTTCACGCTCCCGAAAGGAGCATCAGGGTCTCTCCAGTCAGGGTTCGACGGAACTTCGTTCGTGGCCGTGGGCAGGGTGATCCAGATGTCTGTCGAGGTCGTACCGGTCGACGCCGGACCGCCCACCAGACTCCTCCAGAGCTCGCGATATCTGGAGGAGCTCGGCTGGACGGGCGACGGAAGGCTTCTCGTGGAGGAATGGGGCGAGAATCGGCGTCTCGACGGGGCGTCACTCGTGAACGCGCGAGACGGAACCGTAGAGAGCATCTCGGAACCCCTCCGCGACATGCTGGAGCACGGAATGATCTCCGCCATCCACCCGGACGGGAGACACGTCCTCGGTTGGATAAACACGGGTTCCGTGACGGGCGGTGACCGCAGGACGTCGGTCGTGATCATCGACGTGGCCAGCGGGGCCGTGCAGCTGCTGTCCACCAGCGGCAACGGGGGGCGTATGATCGTCATTTCTGGACACGATAGAAGCTACGCGGGAGAGGTGCACCTGTTCGGCGACCGATTCATTTATCCGGACGTCGAGGGTGGCCGGACCCGGCTCATGTCCGTCATACCTGGAGAAGACCCGGAACTCTTCTGGACCCTCCCGTCCGAGCTGGTGGAACCGCGGGACGGCTCGCCTCGCCTCCGCGCACCGTCGGTCGCAATCCACGAAACGAGCGTCGCCTGGGTTCGAATCGTCAAGGACGAAGCGGACAGCACCGCGACACGCTCGACGCTGTTCGTCACGGATGCAGTCACGGGCCGGACCCGGGAGATCGGGAGCGTCGCTGGCCAGCTCAGCTTCCCGATATGGGCACGCGACGGGAGGAGGGTCGCCCTGGACTACGATCCTCCGAGTGGGAGTCGGCAGACGTTCTTCGTGTTCGAGCTCGACGGTGATGGCGGAAGCGCCGGCCCACCTATGATCCTGGACACGGGCATGAAGGCCTTGGCTTCTCTCGAAGGTTGGGCCGCCGATGACCAGACATTGGTTTTCCTGGGGGAAGGCAATCAGTCCCTGAACGATGATTCGTTCTACCGGATTCCGGTGCGGCCCGGCGCAGTCCCGATCCGGCTCACGCCAGAATCTCTGACCTCGTTCGACGCGGACCTGTCCCCGGACGGCAACTGGCTGGCGTACTCCGCCCGGCGCGTGATCGGAAGCCGGATCGTCCGGTACGATCTGCCGGCAGGATCACGTCGCGATTGATGGCTCGAGCCGGCAGGCGTCAGCCGTCATGCCATCCGTTCGTAATCGGAACGCGACGGTCCTTGCCGAACGCGCGCGGCGTGATCTTCACGCCGGGCGCCGCCTGGCGCCGCTTGTACTCGCTGGAATCGACCATGCGCGCGACGCGGCGCACCAGCGCCTCGTCGTGGCCCGCCTCGACGATTTCGTGGACGCCACGATCCTCTTCGACGTACATGAGCAGAATGGGGTCGAGCACGTCGTAGGGGGGCAGGGAGTCGGTGTCCTTCTGGTCCGGCCGCAACTCGGCCGAGGGCGGCTTCGCGATGACCGCCTCCGGGATTGGCGGCCCGCCCGGCTGCTCGTTCCGCCAGCGTGACAGCGCGAACACCAGCGTCTTCGGCACGTCCTTGATCACGGCGAAACCGCCCGCCATGTCGCCGTACAGCGTGGCGTAACCCGTGGCCAGCTCGCTCTTGTTGCCCGTCGTCAGCAGCAGCCAGTTGAACTTGTTCGACAACGCCATCAGCAGCGTACCCCGCACGCGCGCCTGGATGTTCTCCTCAGTGACCTCCGGCGCCCGGTCCGCGAACGGCTCGGCCAGTGTATCGAGGAACGCGGCGTGCACCGGCTCGATGGGCAGTTCGAGCCGCTCGATTCCGGTTCTGCGCACCAGTTCGTCGGCGTCGGCCCGGCTCCCCTCGGAGGAATACCGCGAGGGCATGATCACGCCCGTCACGTTCTCTGCGCCGAGCGCGTCCGCGGCGATCGCCGCGACCAGGCTCGAGTCGATCCCGCCCGACAGCCCCAACAGCACCCGCTCGAATCCGTTCTTCCGCACGTAGTCACGCGTTCCCAGCACGAGCGCGCGGTACACGTCGGCCACGTCATCGTGGATGGCCGGCGGACGCGCCGCCACCGGCGGATGCGGCCGCACCGCCGGGGTCGACAACTCCACGTGGCGCACCGTGGGCGGACCTGATCCGGGTCCCCCCCGCTGACGTGGGCCATGCATCCGGGCGCGGAACGAGTCGTCGATCTCGATGTCGTGAAGAAGCAGGTCCTCCTCGAACGAGCTCGCCTCCACGAGCAGGTCCCCATCGGGACCGAACACGCAACTGCCGCCGTCGAACACCAGCTCGTCCTGCCCGCCGACCTGGTTCACGTACGCGATGAAGATGCCGTGGTCCTGCGCCCGCGTCGCCAGCAGGTGGTGCCGTTCCCGCCACTTCCCGGAGTGGAACGGTGACGCGTTGATGTTCAGCATCACGTCCGCGCCCGCCTGCGCCTGCTTCCGGATCGGGCCGCCCGGCAGCCACAGGTCCTCGCAAACGCTCACCCCCACCCACGCGCCCGAAACATGATACAGCGCCTCCTCCCGACCCGGCTTGAAGTAGCGGACTTCGTCGAATACGCCGTAGTTCGGCAACCGCTGCTTCCGGTAGGTGCCCACCCAGCGGCCGTCGTGCAGGATCGCCGCCGAGTTGAACAGATCGACATCGCGTTCCGGAAAGCCGACCACTGCAATGATCCCCGCCGTCTCCTTCGTGATCCGCTCCACCGCGCCTCGCCCGGCCGCGACGAAATCCGGCTTCAGCAGCAGATCCTCCGGCGGATAGCCACACACCGCCAGCTCCGGGAAGGCGACCACGTCCGCACCCGCGTCCCGCGCCGCCCGGAGCGACGCCACGATCTTCTCGACGTTGCTCGCGAAGTCGCCCACCGTGGCGTTGATCTGCGCGAGGCCGATCCGGAATCTGCTCATGCCCGCTCCCTTCGTTCCCCGGCGTCAAGATCAGCAGCGTCTCGACTCGCCCGCAAGCGGGATTCGACCACAGCCGCGACGGAACGAGACATTCTCGCCCTCCGAGGAACTCCCGGCCGACCGCGCCGGTACACCCGGGACGATGCGCATTGAGCACGAGCCCGGCACTCGGTATCTTGCCGCATCCCCGGCTTCCCGGACGCCGGCCCGTTCGCGCCCGGCACAACTGAACCGGAGCCCGCATGTTCCCGGTCGTCTTCCGTATCGGCAGCTTCGCCATCACGAGCTTCGGCGTGATGATGTTCTTCTCGTTCGTCGTCGGCGCCTGGATTCTCGGCCGCCAGCTCGAACGCTATGCCATCAACCCCCAGCTCGCCTGGGACCTGCTCGCCTGGATCGCTGTCGGCGGGATCATCGGCGCCAAGCTCTGGTACCTCGCGCTCCACTGGTCCGCCTGGATGGCCAACCCCATCGGCGAGACCTTCAGCCGCGGTGGCCTCGTCTGGTACGGCGGGTTCGTCGGTGGCGTCGTCGCATACTGGCTCCAGATCCGGGGCAGGAAACTGCCCCTGTCCACGATGTTTGATGCCACCGCGCCCGCCCTCGCCATCGCGATCGCGATCGGGCGCGTAGGCTGTTTCCTCGTCGGCGACGACTACGGCCTGCCCACGAACAGCTGGGTTGGCGTCGTGTTCCCGGAAGGCGCGTCGCCGCCGTCCACCGCCGGCTACCTCCGCTCCGTCGGCGCCAACCTGCCGGCCGCGATCCCCGACTCCCAGCTCGTCGCCGTACACCCGACCCAGCTCTACGAGGTCGGCATCGCACTCGTCATGTTCGCCCTGCTGATACGCTGGAGCCGGAAGCGACACCACCGCGGCCAGATGTTCGCGCTCTTCATGATGATGTACGCCGTCGAGCGCTTCTTCATCGAGATCGTCCGCGCCAAGGGCGACCGCATCGTGCTCGGCCTCTCCACCGCGCAGGCCGCAAGCGTCATCCTCGTCATCCTCGGCGCCTTCGTCTTCATGCGCGCCCGCAAGGGACCCCTCGCCCCCGACCCGGCACCCGCCACCAGTCCTCCTCCGGCCGCAAAGGGGAAGGGGAGCGGGGCAGGGGGCCGGACCTCGTAGAGGGCTGCAGTCACGATCGTTGGCCCGGCCGCCCGGCCGGGCCAGGCCTGTGGACAAGGAATTTTTCCAACGTCGGATACGCTCTCGTCGGGCGGACCCAAGACCAATCATTACAATCGATAACGTACGATGAGCTGATGTCGCATGTTCGCTGTATAACCCCGTGCGGATGTGGAAGAAACCGGGCTCAGCGGGCACGATCGACGTAGCGGATGATGCGGCGGCTCTCGACCGCATCGTCGTGGCCGGCCTCGGTCAGACGTGCCGTGAGGACGTGGTTGCCGGCGTCGATCTCCTGGGGCGGAAGCTCGAACGCGAAGCGGATGCCGCCATCCTCGCCGGCGACAGCGGTCCACTCGACGAACACGGGTTCGCGCGGTGAAGCGAGGCCGACCCTGCGGCCGATCCAGCCGAGTAGGCGGGAGGGCAGGTTGCCGCGACTGGCGGGCTGAAGCGAGAGGCGGAGGGTGGCCTCGTTGCCGGGGGTGAGTCCGGCGGCCTCGACCCACACGCCGATGGTATCGCGGAGCGCGAAGGTCAGGTCGGCGACGGGTCGGAAGGCGGGGTCGTAGCGAGTCGCGGGCCGCGGCGCTCCGCGGAAGGGCCGGAGGATGACGGGGTCGGAGAGCTCCGGTCCGGACCTGAGGGAGTCGATGTCGAGGGAGTATCGTGCGCGGCCGGCCACGGCGTCGGCGGAATCGAGGGCCTCGAGGGAGTAGACCCAAACGCCCGGGCCCGGATCGGCTTCGAAGGAGAAGCGAACGGTGTCGGCCCCGGCCGGGATGCGGCGGATCCGGTGGTCCAGCTCGGAGCCGAGCGAGTCGAACAGCCAGAATCCGGTCTCGACCGGGTTGTCGCCATCGAACAGCGAGTCGGCGAAAGCCGCATCGAACCGGACCCGGGTTCCGTCTGGGCCCGGAAACCGCGACACCTGGTGCGGCAGATAGTGGACGGCGGTAGCGATCCGTGCCTGGTAACCCGCTCGCGTCCTCTTCCGATCGAGCTCCCATGGCTGGCCGGGCAGGGGCGTCGGCGGCACCCCGTCCGAAACCGACTCGGGCGTGTAGGCGAGCTGGTTCGGGTCGAAATGATCGACGATCGATTCGTCGGCGCCGGGCCGCCCGGGAATCCGGGTGCGGGCAACCGGCATGCCGAACCGGACGGTCAGTTGGTCCAGGTCGGAGCCCCAGGACTGCATGCCGTAGACGACGGGGGCGTCCTCGAGGATCCTGGACCAGACGTGCCGCGCCAGGTGCTCCGCCCGCGCCTCGTTGCCGGGCGTCAGGTAGAGCGGATCGGAGAGCTGCCAGAAGCGCTGCTCGAAGCGACGCCGGCCGGCCGCATCGAGATCGGAGTACAGCTTCCTGTCGTCCCGCTCCAGGATCCAGTCGAGCCGGTCGTAGCGCTCGCGTTCGGCTTCCGGCATCCGGGCCAGCGCCGCCTCGAACGCAGCCAGCGCGTCCTCGGTCCTGGCCGCAGCGTGCAGAGCGAACCCTTCGAGAAGCGGACCGCGGACCGAGTCCGCCGACACCGCCGCGTACAGCCGGGCCGCCGGGATCGCCTCTTCCGCGCGCCGATCCTCGATCAGGTAGCGGACCAGCGGGGCGGCCGTATCGAAGTCGCCTGGCAGGAGCGAGAAGGCGGCCCGCAGCGCCTCGATCGCAGAACGCCTCGCGTCCGTCAATTCCGCCGGCTCGGGGCCCGATGGCACCGGCGGGTCGCCGGGCGCGTCGTAGCGGACACAGAACCGGCCAACGATCTCGTCGCACGCGGATCCGTCGAATCCACCCATGCGGACCGGCGCCGTGCGCCGGACCAGGCGCTCGTAGCGGACCTCCGCGTGCCGTGCCGCGCCGCGCACCGCGGCCGCGGAATCCGCCCGTGACGCGGGCTCACGGGCCACCGCCTGGACGGACAGGGCGGCCAGCGCGAGGACCAGTGCGGTCATTGCGCGGCCTCGCGAGGGCGCGGCGCGAGGATCTGCCCGGGCTCGTACCGTTGACGGTCCCGGCCGCAACGGGTATTCTTCATTTCTGTTCCGCAACCGATCCGCCCGCACCAGGATGCTGGTCGCGGGCGGCTGACACAATCAGGACCGAAACGCTGATGACACCGCGCCATCCCACGTCGCGCCGCGTACAACGCGAAGCCCCTCCCGAGGAAGACGCGTTTGTCGCCAAAGTCCTCGAAACCTCGTCGTGGGCGCGTGAGCATTCCCGCCTGATCACGATCACGTTGATCGTGGTCGCGATCGTCGTCGTCGGCTTCCTGTACTACCGGAATCAGAGCGTGAGGTTGCGCGACCGCGCCGAGACGGAGCTTTCGCAGGTCCGGACGTCGGCGCTGTCGGGTAACGCGGCGCTCGCGGTGCGCGATCTCGAGGCGTACCTGCAGCGGTTCGGCAACACTGCCACCGCGCCCGAGGCGCGACTTCTGCTCGCGAAAGCGTACCTGGAAACCGGTGAGGCCGCAAAGGCCGTGGACCTGCTCAAGGAGCAGGCGACGGACCTCACCAGCGCGACGGGCGTCGAGGCCGCGATGCTGATGGGTGCGGCGCAGGAAGCGGCGGGGGAGGCGGAGCAGGCGATCGCGACATACGTGCGGGTCGGGGACCGCGCGCCCGCCGACTACCAGAAGGCCAGCGCGCTCGAGGATGCGGCACGAGTTCGGTTCGAGCAGGGCGATGCGGCCGGCGCCGTCGAAATCTACGACCGGATTCTCCAGATCCTGCCCGCGGACAGCCCGGATCGCCAGGTCATCGAGCTGCGCAAAGCCGAGGCGGCCGCCCGGGCGGCCGGTAACTGAGGGCGCGCGCACGGGGCCTCACTCCGCGCCGAGCTTACGCATCATCGCCGGCGTGATCCGCTGGCGAAGCTCACGGTACTCCTCCCAGGGGTCGGCGTCGAGCCGGTCGAGCCGGTCGCCGACGTTGCGTACGTTGAACCGATCCGGCGTAATCCCTTCGGCCAGCTCCTCCCAGCGCACCGGAACGGCCACGGGCGCGCCCGGCCGGGACCGAGTCGACCAGACCTCGATCGCCGTGGCCTCTCGCCCGTTCCGCAGGTAGTCGATCAGGATCCGGCCCTTCCGCTTCGCCTTCGAGATGTTCAGCGTGTAGCGGCCCGGCCAGTCGGCGGCAACCGCCGCCGCCACCAGCCGGCTGAATTCCTTGACCTCGGCCCAGCCCGGGTCCGGCTCGACCGGAACCACCACGTGCAGGCCCTTGCCGCCCGTCGTCTTCAGAAAGCTGAGCAGCCCCAGCTCGCCGAGGAACCCGCGCAGCTCCAGTGCCGCCTCCGCCACCCGGATCCAGGGCACACCCGGGTCCGGGTCGAGGTCCAGCGTGAAGCGGTCCGGTCGCTCCAGATCGCGTCGCGTCGCGCCCCACGTGTGGATCTCGAGAACCCCGAGCTGGGCCAGTGCGACGAGGGCGGCGGCGGAATCCACGTACGCGTACACGCCCTCGGCACTCCCATCATCACGGGTCTGAACCGTGCCCAGCGCATCCGGGGTCGTGCCTTCCAGGTGTTTCTGGTAGAAGCAGTCCCCGATTCCGCCGGGGCAGCGCACCAGCGTCAGTGGCCGCTCCGCCGCGTACGGCAACATCCACTCCGCGACCCGTTCGTAATGGCGAGCGATCTCGAGCTTCGTGATCGCTTCACCCGGGTACATCACCTTGTCGGGATTGCTGATCGCGATGCCGACCACCACCGGTCCGCCCTTCGATGGCTCCGGCGGCCCGGCCCGGACGGGGGCGCGGCTTCCGGGACCGGGCGATGCGGCGTTCGGCGCGGGAACGTCCACCGCTGCGGCCCGGTGGTCGGCGGGCAGCCCGACCGCGTCCGCGTCGCGATCCTCGAGCAGCCCCTGGAACGACGGATGGCGGAGCACGCCTTCCGACGTCATCTCCGCATACGCCACGCGCACCACGAGTGCCGGTCGAACCCAGTGCAGTCCGCTTCCGGACGGCCCGTCCGCGAACGGCGAGCGATCCACCTCCAGCGAACGCAGCGTGTTAGCGATCGACGTGAGTTGCCGGTCCCGGAAGCCCGTGCCGACCCGCCCCGCGAAGCGCAGCGTCCCGGTGCCGTCGTGCCCACCCACCAGAAGGGCGCCGAAGCCGTGCCGCGAACCGCCCGGCTCCGTGTACCCGCCCACGACGAAGTCCTCGACCGCCAGGCACTTGACCTTCAGCCAGTCCCGGTGTCGGCCCTGACGGTAGGGCGCGGATTTCCGCTTCGAGACCGTGCCCTCGAGACCGTGCTCGCACGCCTGCGCGTGGAACGCGCGCCCGTGCCCCTCGACGTGATCGCCGTACGCGAGCGCGTTCGTTTCCGGGCCTTCGGATAGCAGGGACGCCAGCCGCGACTTCCGCTCGAGCAACGGCAGGGAAGAAAGATCGGCCCCGTTCAGATGGATCGCATCGAACAGGAAATACCTCAGGACGGTGCCCGCGGGGAGGCTGCCACCCAACGCCTGCTGCAGGTCCTGGAACCCGGTCCGGCCATCCCGACGGACAACGGCGACCTCGCCGTCGAGAAGGGCCGTTTCCAACCGCAGCGCCGCGATCGCGGACACTACGCCGGGAAACCTCGACGACCAGTCCTTGCCGTTCCGGCTGATCAGCCGGACCCCGCCAGCCTCCACCCGGCAGAGCAGGCGGTACCCGTCATACTTGATCTCGTGAAGCCAGTCGTCCCCGTCCGGAGCGGCTACGGCCGGTGTCGCGAGCTGGGGCTCGAACACACGCGGAAGGGCAGCGGCACCGGCCGGCTCCGACATCGTTTCCCGGCCTCAGGCCGTCTTCCGGCCCTTCCGGCCGGAACCCGATCCCTTCGACGGCTTCGCCGCTTTCTCCTCGCCACCCGATTCGTCCGCCTCCCGCGCCTTGCCGACCCGCTCCACGCTCCGCTTCAGCAGGCTCATGATGTCCACCACGCCGGCGCCCGCCTCCGGCTCCTCCTCCACCTCCGCGCCGGCCGCCGCCTCCGTCTCTCCCGCCGCGATCTTCTCCTGGATTCTCGCCAGCAGATCGTCACGGTACCGGTCCTTGTATTTCGACGGCTCCCACGATTCCACCATCTGGTCCACGAGCATCTCGGCCATCTTCAGCTCCTTCTCCGAAACACCCAGCTCGTCCAGGTCATCTCCCGGGACTTCCAGATCGTCGGCTGACCGGATCTCGTACGGGTAGCGCAGCACCTCGAGCACCAGCATCGGACCTCGCGCGATCACCGCCGCAAGGTATTCCCGCGTCCGGATCACCACCCGCGCGATCCCGACCTTGCCCGTACGCCTCAGCGTCTCTCGCAGAAGGGCGTAACCCTTCGCGGCCGCTCCCCCAGTGGGCGGCGCAAGATAATACGGCTTATCGAAATACAGCGTTTCGATCTCCGAACCATCTACGAAGTCCATGATCTCGACCGTCCGCGATGCCTTCGGATTCGCACGCTGGAAATCCTCCTCCGACAGCACCACGTACCGGCCCGACTCGTACTCATACCCCCGGACAATCTCCTCCCAGGGGACTTCCTCGCCCGTGCTCTTGTTGTAACGCCGATACCCGATCGGAGACATCGACCGCTTGTCCAACTGCGCGAACGACAGTCCCTCGTCCCGCTGCTCCGCCGAGTACAGCCCGACCGGGATGTTCACCAGCCCGAAGCTGATGCTGCCTTTCCAGAGCGCGCGTGCCATGAGCAGTCTCTCCACCGGGGGGGATGATTCGAACTTCAATTCTAAGCACGTCCGCGACCGCCTCCAACCCATACCGACCCCGCGATCCCCGGACTACCGTTCGGCTACGCCCTCGACCAACTCCGAACCGACTCCGAACCCTGGATCCGGGCCGGGCACACGCAAGCCGCCATCCCGACGCGTGACAACCCCCCCCGGCCCCGGGCTCCGGCCACTCGCGACCCGTCTGGCCACGTCTCACGCGATCTCACGCCCTCCCGAGCCGCCCCCCCCAGCAAGGCGGCCTGAGTTATCAACAGGGAAGCGCAAGACCCACCGCGTCCCGAGAAGCCATGGACCCCGCATCGACATTCCCGGACAACGACCTTTTCAACATGTCACATCACTTCATGTACATGTATCTAACGCTATGTATTTCAACCGGCGTAGTCGATCCACATAAAGTGATGTATTTGCACTCCTGGAGACCCGCCGGTCGTTGACTGGCGGATCCATGCGGGTGTCCGTGGTATCGAATTGTCGTACTGCGCATAATAAGCATTATGTAAACTTGCAAAGAGAACGAGACGCTACAAGCCACGGCGCAGGCGGACAAGGTGCCCTTCCCCCCGACCGGCCGGGCCGCGGAGCGAATCAGGGCTGTTCGGCGGGAAGATGAGCGCGAAGCGCCTCCATGATGAGGCGCGTGGCGTCGGGGACCATGGGTTCGCGATTGACCCGCCCGTGGAGCGTCGGAAGCGGCACTGGCGGTAGGAAATGGATGGTGACGGGTCCAGGGCGGATGGCTCTGGTCCACCGGGGCATGACCTCGTAGGTGCCGGAGATGGCGCACGGGATGACGGGAACGCCTGCCTTCAGAGCGAGGCGGACGGTTCCCTTCTTGGGTTCCTGGATGCGGCCGTTCCACGAGCGCTCGCCCTCGATGTAGATGCCGACGAGGCGTCCGGCCCGGAGGTGTCGGAGAGCGATGCGGACGCTCTGGGGGTCGACCTGGTATCGTCGCACCGGAAATGAGCATACACGGTGCATCAGGGGACCGGTGATGGGAGCGGAGAAGCTGGTGCTCTTGGCGAGGGCGTAGATGGGCCTTCGGACGTGGGCCTGGAGCAGGATGGGGTCGAGGTAGCTCAGGTGGTTGCTGAGGATCAGGCCGGGCCCCGATTGCGGGAGGTTCTCCCCGCCGAGTACGGTTACGGATCCGCCTTTCCAGCGCCAGAGCCGGGGTACGAGAGCCTGTGCGAGGCGGTAGATCGCAGGTGCCTTTTCGGCAGGCGGGCGCCGGGGGTTGGTCACGCGGTCCGGGTCCGGATGGTCGGGTGGAAGTCGGTGATCTCTCCCCTGCCGGCATTCCGGTATGCGCGGCGGACGGCCGCCTGCAAGCGGGCCTCCCAGAGCCGCACGCTTGCCTCCGGAAACGCGAGGGAGATGAGTGCGCCGTCGCGCCGGTGAAGCTGCACGGCGCTCGAGCTCGGCTGGACGGCCGTGACGGTGGTGAGCTCCCAGGTCTGTTCCCGGGCGTCGGTCCGAAGGCGGAGAAAGTCTTCGTCGATCTCGACGGTGGCGGGTGTTTTCGGCCCGAAGCGCTCTGCCCATCCGAGCAGCCCTTCCCGGAATCGGACGGGTCTGGGCGCGGTGGCAGTTCTGAGAATGGCGCTGGCGCGTCCGGGAGGCCCTTCTGCGGCTTGATCGAGGCTGGGCAGCCGTGCCTCCCAGTCCTCGACGGAACGGGTCTCAGGCGGAGACGCGGGAGGTCCGGCGGCAATCATCGCCCGGGGCGCAGGCCGGAACGTGGCCCCGCAGGCGGAGCAGGCCTCGTCGTCGCCGGCGGGCCGGATCGAGTCGATCGCGCGGCAGAACGGGCACGCCCAGAGAGCGTCGCGAATGGCCATGTGCGATCAGAGGCGCCCGAAGAGGGCGAGCAATCGCAGTTTCCAGACGCGCCAGATGGCCTCACGGATGATGTGTTTGGACATCTTGGACTCGCCGGAGGTGCGGTCGACGAAGACGATGGGGATCTCGACAATGCGGAATCCGCGCTTCCATGCGCGCATGGTAATTTCGATCTGGAAGGCGTAGCCCTCCGACTCGACGCGATCGAGCTCGAGGTTCTCGAGGACGTTGCGGCGGAAGGCCTTGAATCCACCGGTCGCGTCGGCGACGGGCAGGCCGGTGACCCAGCGGGCGTAGATGTTGGCGGCGTACGAGAGGAGCAGCCGCATCATCGGCCAGTTGACGACGGTGACGCGACCGCGCAGGTACCGGGACCCGAGGACGACGTCGTGCCGTTTGAGCGCGTCGAGGAATTGCGGCAGATGGGCCGGATCGTGGGAGAAATCGGCATCCATCTCGAAGAGCCAGTCGTAGTCGCGTTCGAGCCCCCAGCGGAAACCGTCGAGGTATGCGGTGCCGAGGCCGAGCTTGGACGGCCGGTGCAGCACGTGGACGCGGGGCTCCGCAGCCGCGATCCGGTCCGCGATATCGCCGGTCCCATCGGGGGAGGCGTCGTCGATGATCAGGAGGTCGAGGCACGGGTCCTGGACGAGGATCGCCGGCACGAGCCTCTCGAGGTTTTCGAGCTCGTCATAGGTCGGTGTGATGACCAACCCTCGGCCCGATCCCGTGCCCTCAGTCACTCCCCTGCTCCTCCCGTCGCCCCGTCGTCGACCGGGTCGGTGGGTCCCGGCGCGCTGGGCGGCGAGGAGCCCGGCGATCGGTCGGGCATCAGCGGAATGAGCGCGAGCGGCCCGATCTCGGCGATCGTGAACCAGATCCGGGACAGGATCGCGATGACGACCGCGGCCTCGATCGGGATACCTGGCACCGTGGCGAGCAGACCGGTCATGGTGCCTTCCCGGACACCGATCCCGGCGGGCGCGACGAGGACGAGGTACCCGGCCAGGTAGGAAGCGGCGACCGTGCCGGCGAGGCGGCGCGAGACCTCGGTGGCTTCGGGTACGAACGCGGTGACGAATAGCGAGAACGCGAAGCCGAGCGCGATCCAGGTCAGGCCGTAGCCGACGCCCCACAGGATCGCATCGCGGCCACGGATCCGCTCGGCCAGGTCGAAGGCCGCGGCCAGCCGGTCGCCGAGCCGGCTGCCGAGACGGGTGCGTACCCACTCTCTCCCCCTCCGTCCCGTCGGCGTCTCCGTGAGGAGCCAGAGCAGACCGGCCGCGAGCACGAGCAGGATTCCGGCGAAGCGCAGGGGTGCGCCGCGCCCGAAGTCCGGGATCTGGATGGCGAGGAACAGAAGCCCGCTGGCCAGGAACGCGAACTGACCGAGAAGCGACGCGGCGGCCGCACCGCCCGGCGAGAGCCCGGCCCGGCCGGCGAGTGCGGCGATGCCGGCGAGCTGCCAGAACTTGCCGGGAATGTAGCGGCCCAGGCTGGACAGGAAGACGATGCGAATCGTGTTGCGGGCCGTTGGCTGTCCGAGTCCGAGGTCTGTGACGATACGCCGCCAGAGGAAGGCGTGCGCGAGGTAGACGCCGACGAGGACGACGAGGGAGAGGACGAGGCGTCCGGCCTCGGGCCGGTAGTTCCGGACCTGGCTCCAGTCCATGGTCCGGAGGTCCGGCAGAAGCGCCCGCCCGATACCGAACAGGATGACGAGGAACAGGACGACTTTCAGGATGCGCCAGGCAATGTTCCGCGACTCAGGCACTCGGTACCTCCCGCGCCACCAGGCCGATGCGCCGCCGCAGCAGCGGTACCCATGTCGAGAACAGCTGCTCGAGCAGGTTCAGGCCGGGCAGATGAGACGGCAGAAATCGGGACGATTCCACTTCGAATCCGGCCGCAGCGAGTGCCGCAGTCAATTCAGCTTCGGTACGCAGCCCGATATGTGAAGGATCCTCCGACATCACGCCCGCCAGCCGCAACTTCTCCAGGAAATGGGTCCGGCTCGGGGTGTACACCACCAGCCGGCCCCCTTCCCCGAGGACGCGCCTCGCCTCGGCGAGAATGCGGGCCAGTGTGACGTCGTCGAGGTGTTCGACGAGGTCCGCCGCCAGCACCACGTCGGCCGTGTCCGGTCCGAACGGGAGCGCCACCGCGTCGGCGAGCACGAACGCCGCACCCACGCCCTCCGCTGCCGCCACCCGGCGCGCCGCATCGAGCGCGGGTCGGGCGGGGTCGATGCCGATCGCCCGCGCGCCCGATCGCGCCGTCTCGATCGTGAACGTGCCCATCCCGCAGCCGAGGTCGATCACGGTGCTCCCGTCCACCGCCGGCAGCAGCGCGAAGACATTCTCGATCCTCTTCCTCGCGAACCGGTTGCGCTTGCGGTACCGCTCGGAAAGATCCGCGTAGTACCGATCATCGTAGTGGTCGGCGACGTCGTACGCCGTCCGGTCCGTCTTCGTCTTCACGCCTCCCCTTCCCCGCTTCCTCCGCCGAGTGCGCCGCCGAGGCCGACGCCGAGCAACAGCACGAGAATCGCGACCGACGCCAGGACCGGTTCCTTCAAGGACGATGTATCATAGTCGAAGCGCACCTCGTGCTCGCCCGCCGGCACCGGCACGGCGCGGAACGTGTAGTTCGCGCGCAGGATGCCGGCCGGCTGGCCGTCGACGGTCGCCCGCCACGCCGGGTAGTAGTTTTCGCTGACCACGAGCAGCGCGGGACGGTCGGTCGTGACCCTGAGCGTCGAGGCGTCCATCTCCCGCGTGACCCATTCGACGCTGCCTTCCGGATCGGGCTCCGCACTCACACCGGGTGGCAACGGCTCCGGAAGCAGCACGGTCCGCTGCGCGTCGAAATCCTCGGCGAGCAGCGTGTCGACAGCGTTCGAGTCGGGCACCACCTCGATATTGCCGGCGAGGTAGGCGCGGGGGAGCGCGTTCCCGTTCCGGTAGACGACGGCACGACTGCCCGTGAAGGCCTCCTCCCAACCGGGCACGTTCACGCGCGCGGGGCTAACCACGTACGACACGTTGGCCAGGTTGAGAAGTCGAAGTCCGGACCGTGCCACGTTGCTCGCCGCGTCGTCGCCACCCATTAGATCATCATAGTAACCCGGCTCGTTGCCGTGGTGGCCCGTAAGCTGTTCGATCCCCCACGTCGCGAGAACGTTGGGTTCGTGCGCTGCACCGGTGTTCTGCAGGATCAGGCCGAGGTCGTACGTCCGGAACACCTCGCCCGCAGCGACTCGCTGGCGCAGGAAGTCGATCGTGTCATCCGTGCGGAAGATGGTGCCGGGCGTCCCCTCCCGCGCGCGACCCTGGAGCACGGTCCCGCGGACGAAGGGCCGGTCCACGCGGAACTCGTCCACCGCAGCAAGCAGGCAGAGGAGGAGCACGACCGCGCGCGCACCGATCCACTTCCGCTGGTACCCTTCCCGGACGGCTGCGAAGCCGAGTGCGAACGCGAACGCGAGCCAGAACCCGGTGCGGATGTACGGCAGGTCCGCGTTCAGCCCCTGGACCTGCCGCGGATCCAGCGCGACGAACGACTGCCAGGCGTTCGTAATGGCGTTTCCCGACTGCGCCAGCGCGAGCAGCAGGAAAATGGCCGCCACGACCCAGTGCGCCCGAGGCGCCGGCGGCCCGTCCGGGCCGCGGTCCTCGTCCAGCATGCGCTGCAGCCCCATGGCGCCGAGCGTCGCGAGGCTGAGGCCGAAGAGGAAGATGATGATCGATGGCGCGCGGAAAAGGCCCACGCCCGGGATCAGGTAGAACAGCCGGAAAAGCGGCGTCGTGTCGCCCAGCGCATAGAAGAGCGCGAGGAGCCCGAGCGCGGCGAAGAACCAGGTCTCGGCACTGCGTCGCCGGAAAAAGAGCAGTGGCAGCAGCAGGAACGGCAGGAGACCGGCGTACTCGCTGTTGATCTTGAAGATGTTCCGGCCCCAGTACGTGTCGCCCCCCCGGGTCTCGGTCGGGACGTTGTCGCCGACGAACTCGGGGACGACGAGCGAAACCGCCTCCTCGGGATGCAGAGCGTACTGCGTGGAGTACTGGTAGGCGGCCTCGCTCTCCGCCTGCACAGTCCGTCCCGCGCGTTGCGACCACTCGCGCAGGTAGCCGAGCGGCGGCAGGAACTGGACGGCCGCGGCCCCTACGCCGAGTGCGCCGGCGAGCGCGAACATGCCGAGCCGACCCGCGAGTTCGCCCGCCTTGTGGTCCTTCCGGTAACGCTGTCCGACACGGAAGAAGAAGAAGAGCGAAACGCCCCACACCGTGAAATACGCGCACTGCATGTGCGAGGTCAGCATCACGAGCGCGAGCCCGAGTGCGAAGAAGGCGTAGTCGCTCAGCCGGCCGCGCCGCGCCGCCCGATCCGTCAGCAGGAACGCCAGCGGCGCGAGCGCGGACACGAACAGCTTGCCGTCGCCGCCCGGAAAGACGAGGCTGACGAGGTCGGCACCCATCATGTAGACGAGACCGCCGAAGAGTGCGGGACCTCGCCGTAGCCCGATGCGACGCAGAAACAGGTAGGTGAAGACGCCCGCCATGAACACGTGCAGCACCATCTTCCAGCCCCACATCGCGCGCGTGCCCAGGAAGAAGAGCGCGAGCGAGGGTGGGTAGAAGATGTCGCCGTGCATGCCGTCCACGAACGGCATGCCGCCGAACAGGTACGGCTGCCAGAGCGGAAAGTGGCCGGTCTGGTGCACGAAGGTCGTGTAGAAGTGGCGGGCGAAATAGCTGAGCGCGTACGTGTCCGTGCCCAGCAGCAGGCCGCCGCCGAAGAAGAACTCGGGAAACAGCAGAACGGTGACCGACGCGAAGACGGTGACCGGCACCCACGCCGGTACCTGTGCCCTGGCCGGCGCGGTCGCCGCGGCGCGCTTCTTCGCTTTTGTCTTCACTCAACGACCTCGTTCGCCGAGAAGCGTTTCGTAGATCTCCACGTGACGTCGGGCCAGGCGCTCCAGGCTCCAGCGCGCCACGACCCGTTCGCGTCCCCGTGCGCCGGCGGCCTCCCGGTCTGGGCGCTCGAGCAAGGCGGTGACGCGCTCCGCCAGGTTCGCCGGGTCGGCTGGCTCGAACAGCGTCCCGACCTCCTCGTCGATGATCTCCGGCAACCCGCCCACGCGCGAGGCCGCGACCGGCACTGCGCAGCTCATCGCTTCGAGCGCCGCCACGCTCGTCGCTTCCATCAGCGACGGGATCACCACGGCGTCGGCCCCCGCGAGCAGGCCCGGCATCTCGGCGTTCGGCCGTGACCCCAGGAACTGCACATGTTCGTGCACGGCGAGTTCACGCGCCAGTGCCTCGAGGCGGGTCCGCTCCGGACCATCCCCCACCAGCACGCCCTCCACGTCGAGCCGGGCGCGCAGCAGCGGCATCGCCCGGATGAAGAACTCGACGCCGTTCTTCTCGAAAAGCCGGCGCGGCACGATCAGGCGGAACCCGCCGGCCGGATGCGCACTCGCCGGGGCCGGCCGGAACTGATCGGTGTCCACCCCGTTGGTCAACGCTTCGGCCCGCGGGTGCGGGTACAGATCGAGTGCGACGTCGCGAATCTCCTCGCTCGCCGCCAGCAGCCAGTCCGCCGACCGGATGATCCGGCGCAGCACGCCCCGCCACGCCCGCTTTCGCGCCAGCCGCAGGAAGTGCGACGTGTGCAGGGTGAGCACGAACGGCTGACCGCCGCGGCGACGCGCGATCATGCCGGGCGGGGCCGATGCGAACGTCTGCGCGTGCAGAATGTCAGCGCCCGCCGCCTCGCGCAGGTACGACGGGATCGAGCCCAGCGTGTGGGCCGTCCAGCCCACCGTGTCCCGGGACGGAAACCACGTCCGGACGACACGAACGCCGTCCATCACCTCGATCCGCGGTACGTCGGGCAGCGAACGCGACGTGACCATCGTCACCTCGTGGCCCATGGCGACGAGCGAGCGGCAGAGGGTGAATGCGTGGCTCTCGAGGCCGCCCACCTCCGGCGGAAAATAGATGCACTGCTGCACGACCTTCATTCCGGACCGGCCCAGTCCTCCGTACCGCGCGGCGCGCCCGTCAACCGGTGCACGATGATGTCGGCGATCCGCTCGCCGGCGCGTCCGTCCCCGTACGGGTTGGGGTACGTTTCCGAGGTAGCGCCATCCGCCGCCGCGCCTGCCCAACGCAGCGACTTCCAGCCCTCGCCCGGCGCGGCGTCGAGGATCGCCATGGCGTGGTTCAGGATGCGATCGCGGTCGGTGCCGACCACCGCGGCGATGCCCGCGGCGACGCCCTCCGGGCGCTCGGTCACGTCGCGGAGCACGAGCACGGGCTTCTCGAAAGTGGGCGCCTCCTCCTGGATCCCGCCCGAGTCGGTGATCACGAGCGAGGCGTGGCGCAGCGCGGTCACCAGATCGAGATAGCCGAGCGGCCGGGTCAGGCGAATGCGCGGGTGCTCGCTCAGCACGGCCGCGGCCGCCGCCGTCACGTTCGGGTTGGGGTGCACCGGGTAGAGCACCTCGGTGTCCGGGTAGCGATCGGCGAGCTCGCGGATCGCCCCGAGCGCTTCACGGAGCGGCGCGCCAAACGACTCGCGCCGATGCGCGGTCACCAGAACCAGGCGCCTGCCGCTCGCCAGCGCCGCACGCAGGGCGGGATCCTCCGCCTCGTGCGGCCGGGACGCCGCCAGCAGCAACGCGTCGACCACCGTGTTGCCCGTGACATGGATCGAAGCGGACGGCACGCCTTCCGCCCGCAGGTTCGCGGCCGCGCCCGGCGTTGGTGCGAAGTGCACGTCGGCGACGACGCCCGTCAGCCGGCGGAATATCTCCTCCGGCCAGGGCCGCCACTTGTCGCGGCTCCGCAGCCCTGCTTCGACGTGGCCGAGGCGGGCCCGCTCGAAGAAGGTGACGAGCCCCGTGGTGAAGACCGACGCGGTGTCGCCCTGGGCGAGTACCATATCCGGCCGGTACTCGGTGAGAACGCCACGCAGGCCGGTCAGACACTCGCCCACCACATTGTACAGGCTCTGACCTTCGCGCATGACGCCGAGGTCCCAGTCCGGCCGGATCCCGAACGCGGCGATCACCTGGTCCATGAGATCGGAGTGCTGGCCGGTCAACGCAACACGGCACTCGATGGCATCCGAACGGCGAGCCAACGCCTCGATCACCGGCGCGAGCTTGATGCCCTCCGGCCGCGTGCCGATCACGACCAGGACCGCCGGCTTCCTCGGACTCATGGGCGGGTCCGGCCGTCCCGTTCTCCGGCGCCCGGTTCGATCCCGGCGAGCCGGCGCTCGATCGCGTCCAGCTCGGAGCGCAGTTGCGCGACCATTTCGGCCATGATCCCGAACCCGAACATCAGGAAGCCCAGCACCTCGAGCAGGATGACCAGGTAGAGCAGTGGCCGGAACCCGAACGGCGGCATCGCATGCAGGATACGGAGCACGATCGTGACCAGCCCGACCAGTACGCCGGTGCCGGCCGTGACCAACCCCGTCATGCCGAACAGGATCAGCGGCTTGCGCGAGAAGAACAGGAAGAACGCGACCGACACGAGGTCGAGCAGGCCGACGAGAATGCGCGTGCGGCCCGAGTACTTCGAGGTGCCGTGCCGGCGCGGCAGGAGCGCGATGTCGATCTCGGTGATCGTGTATCCCCGCGCGTACGCGAGCACGACGAAGAACCGGTGCCAGTCGTGGCGCAGGCGTACACTGTCGAGGATCTCGTGCCGGAACGCCTTCATGGAGTTGGTATCGCTCACGGGCACGCGGAAGATCCAGCGGGACAGCCGGTTGTAGATCGACGACACTACGCGCTTCTGGTAGCGACCAACCTTGCGGCCCGTCACGATGTCCCAGCCTTCGTTCAGGCGCGCCAGGAAGCGCGGGATCTCGTCTACCGAGTGCTGCAGGTCCGCGTCGAACAGAACCAGCCACTTCGCCCGAGTCGCCGCCGCACCCGTGACCAACGCCTCCGTCTTGCCGAAATTGCGCCGGTGCCGGACCACTCTCAGCCGGTCCCAGTTCGCGGCGGTCGCCGTGGCCCGCTCCGCCGTCCCGTCCGTGGAGCCGTCGTCGACGAGCACGACCTCGCCGTCGAGTTCGAAGCGCTGGAACAGTGCCCGCAGCTCCGTGACCAGATCGTCGACATTCTCGACTTCGTTGTACGCGGGGATGATGACCGCGAAGTCGCGGCGCGCGGCCGCGGGCAGGTCAGCGCCGCCGTCGGCGCGGGTCGGATCCATCATCGCGAGCTCCGTTCCGGGCTCACGGCGCGTCAGACGCGTTTCCGCATCCGGGCCGACAGAATGCCGAGCTGGTCGCGGTACTTGGCGACCGTCCGGCGCGCGATCTGGACGCCCTCTTCCCGCAGGAGGTTGACGATCGCCTGGTCCGTGAGTGGGCGCCGCGGGTTCTCATCGTCCACCAGCTTGCGGATGCGGGCCTTGATGCCGCGGGCGCTCACGTCCTCGCCCGACGTCGTCGACAGGCCACTGGAGAAGAAGAACTTCAGGGGCAGCACACCGCGCGGCGTCTGCACGAACTTCTCGTTCGTGACGCGTGACACGGTCGACTCGTGCATGTTGATGACTTCCGCCACCTCGCGAAGTGTGAGCGGGCGCAGGAACTGTACGCCCTTCTCGAAGAACTCGCGCTGCCGGTCCACGATGAAGTTCATCACCTTGAGCATGGTCTGCCGCCGCTGCTCGATGGCCTGGATCATCCAGTTCGCGCTGTTCAGCTTGGACGATATGAACTCCTTGTTCTCGCCCTTGAACTTGCTCTTGTCACGCGCGATGTCGCGATAGGTCCGCGACAGCTTGAGCCGCGGCAGGCTCGTGTCGTTCAGAAACACCAGGTATTCGCCGTCGATCTTCTCGACGATCAGGTCGGGGACGATGTAATTGTCCGCCGGGCCGCCGTACTTGAGGCCGGGCTTGGGGTCCATCTTGGCGATCTCGTCCGCCGCGGCCTGCACCGCCTGCGGCGTGATGCCGATGTCCTTGCTGATCTCCGACCAGCGGTGCGCGATCAGCTGCTCGAAGTGGCGTTCGACGATCCGGTGCGCGAGCGTGTCCTCTTGGTCGGAGTCGCGCAACTGCAACAGGAGACATTCCCGCAGGTTGCGCGCGCCGATGCCCGGCGGGTCAAAGCCCTGGAGGATGCCGAGCATCTCCCCCATCTCGGGCAACGTGAACGGCTCCGCTTCCTCCTCGGAGGTGGACCACTCGCCGCCCTCCTCCATCGCCCACTGGTTGAGACTGTCAACCACGTCCTGCAGCTCACACGTCAGGTAGCCGCCCTCATCGATGTTTCCGATCAACTCCTCGCCGACGAGGATCTGGCGGGCGGAAAGGCGGAGCAGCACCAGCTGGTCGTGCAGGTGGTCGTACAAGTCCCGCGTGTCCACCGTCACGGGTTCGTAGTACTCGCGGTTCTCGTACTCCGCTCGGCGCCCGCCCGTCTCGAAGCCATCCAGCAGGATCTCTTCCCAGTCGATCTCACCCTCTGCCTTCTCCCGCTCCTCCTTTTCCTGTTCCTTCTGGGCCTCGGTCGTGGGCGTCTCCTCGGAGACGACCGGGTCCTCGAGATCGAGGAAGGGGTTGTTCAGCATCTCCTGCTTGATGTGCTGCTGCAGGTCGAGCAGCGGCATGTACAGCAGATCCATCGCCTGGTACAGGCGAGGATTGATCTTGAGCTCCTGCCGGAGCTGTGTTCCCTGATAGAGTCCGGTCTTGATGGGCGTCATTCTGCCGCTTCCGGTCGGCCGTAGCGATCCCTCATGCGGGCCGTGAGCGTCGGGCCGAAGTAGATCTCGGCGACCTCGTCGTTCCAGACGAGCTCCGCCACGGTGCCCGATACCCTGACCCTGCCATCGTACATGATGTACGCCCGATCCACGATGTCCAGTGTCTGCTCCACGTTGTGATCCGTTATCACGACCCCGATCCCGCGCAGTCGCAGGTCAGCCACGATCTGCTGGATGTCGTGCACCGCGATCGGATCGATCCCGGCGAACGGCTCGTCCAGCAGCATGAACTTCGGCCGGCTGACCAGGGCCCGCGTGATCTCGAGCCGTCTGCGCTCGCCGCCCGAGAGGGAGTACGCCTTCGCCTTCCGCAGATGCTTCAGCCCCAGCTCGTCGAGCAGCGACTCCAGTCGCGACTTCCGCTCGCTCCGCGACAGGCCGAGCGTCTCGAGGATCGCCATGATGTTGTCCTCGACGCTCAACTTGCGAAAGACCGACGGCTCCTGCGCAAGATAGCCGATACCCCGCCGCGCGCGCCTGTACATCGGGACCCGGGTCAGATTGTCCCCGTCCAGGAACACCTGACCGGCGTCCGGCGAAATCAGGCCCACGATCATGTAGAACGTGGTCGTCTTGCCGGCGCCGTTCGGACCCAGCAGGCCTACGATCTCGCCCTGTGAAACGCACAGGTCGACGTCGGCGACGACACGCCGTTTCCGGTATGCCTTGGCCAGGCCCTGCGTGCTCAGCGTGCTGCCCTGTGTCGGCACCGCGGCCGCGTCGGGCCGTCCGTCGTGCAACACGTGGTCGAGCGTTTCCTCCAGGCGGGCCGTCGCCGCGTCCCGGTCGGCGGCGAACGGCGCCCACACCTCCGGCAGGACGCAGACTTCCTCCCAGCCGGGCCCCGAAGGCTCGCCGTGCGCGATGCCCTCCGCCGCCAGCCGGGCCAGGATATGGTCCTCGAGGTAGCTGCCGTCGCCGGGCGAGTCATCGCCCTCGATCGTCAGTGCCCGCGCATTGATCGACTGCTCCCTGCCGTGCGCGCTGCGGATTCCGGCGATCCAGGCCCCGCGGTCCAGCCGGCCGGCGTCGTCCGCCCGCTGGAACAGCTCGAGGATGCCCAGCGCGATCGACGAATCGTGGCGGCGCAGCGCATCCAGGAACTCGTCGAGCGTCATCGCGCCCCCTTCCCCGCGTCCGTCGCGACCTCGCCTCGCCGAACCGGTTGCAGGTACACGCCCTGGACATTGCCTTCCGCTTCCACGGTCGAGACTTTCCCCTCCAGCATCGACACCAGGATGCGTCCGGCCCGCAGGTAGTTGATGCCGGGCACGGCCGTCGAATCCTGCTCGTCGGCGATCCGGTACGCGGAGGTCGCCGGGTTCCCGAGCGAGGTCACGGTGTCGAGTTCGCGTTTCGGTTGCGACGCGGTGTCGTCCGGCGTCAGCTCCGCCGCGCGGAACGTCGCCAGGATCGTGTCTCCGCGCATCCAGTCGTGCGCCGCGATGGTCGGCACGGTCGCGTCGCCCAGATCCTCGCCCAGGCGCTGCCCGAGGGCGTGACCCACCGCCTTCACCGTATCCAGTTGGCGGCCGGGCGCAATCACGTCGAGCGAGTCCGCCGTCAACTGGAAATCCACGGACACGGCCGACGCCTGCCGTCTCATGTCCGTCGCGCCCGTGTCGGGCGTCTCGCCGCGTGCGACCAGCCGGTTCACTTCGCCTTCCTCGAAGAAGACACGGATCGAACGGGCGTCGACGTCCACGTCGGCGGCGTTCAAGCGCGCATCACGGATCGCCGTGACCTCACGCAAGTCCTCGGTGTCCGTGGTCTCGGCTACGATCGTGTCTCCCTGTAGCTGGTAATCGGCGCCTTCCAGCCGCGCTTTCACCGTGAGCCGCAGCCTGCCCGCCTCGCGGTCCATCTCCCCGGACTGACCGTACCCACGCATGTCGCCTTGCTGCAGCTCGACGTTGCCGCGGGCGGCGAACCGCGTTCGGCCCGTGATGTCCATCGCGTCCGCGTCCACGATCGTCGTGTCGCGCCGGACGGAATCAGCGGCCGGTATCGAGACCAGCACGGCGTGCGGCCGGCCGTTGAACATCTCGGATGAGCGGCTCGGGCCGCTCGTCCGATCGCTGATAGTAGTCCATGGCGGGTGCCCGGATCGTCGAGCCGGTTTCCCGATCCGTCAACACGACATCCGTCTGGGCGATCGCCTTGCGCTCCTTTCCGAGGTATCGCACGTAGCCCGCCGTAAGCCGGTTCTCGGGATCCGTGAACCGGACGCGCCCCACGAACTCCGCCATGCTGGCGGCCTCGTAGAATGCCACGCTGTCTGAAAGGATCGTCACTCCGTTGGGGCAGCGAAAGCTCACGCCCCCGCCGAGGAACGACACCGTATTGCCTTCCGTGCCTATCGTGGTGCCGCCGCCACCGGTCCGTACGAGCTGGCACGTCTGCTCCTGCCCCGAGACGGGTACGGCGACCACGAGACAGAGAATGAAGAATGTGCCCCGTCTCATCGGAAGTTCATCTTCATGCCGGACAGGTCGCCCCGCGGATGCATGTAGTCGACACGCGTGAACTGGTCGTCCGCCGAGAAGCTGTCCGCAATCAGCTCCTTGCCGTCCTTGAGCCGGTGCGTCTCGACATCGCTCCAGATCCGGTGCGTCGACGGGTCGTAGTGCAGTTCCTCCGTCTCGATCCGGACGCTATCCGGAGTCACCAGCACCACGTGCCCGGTCGCCGTCATCGCGTCGGTCGAGATATTCAGCCGACCCGTCTCCGAGGTTACCTTCGCCGCCGGCTTCCCATCCGAGCTGTAGATGTCGAGGCTCACGCCCTTCAGGTGGTAGATGGACGAGTCGGTGTAGACGAACACCGTGTCGAAGACGCCGACCGCCTTTCGGACTCCGTCCTCCGTGGGCATATAGTGGACGCCGACTATGATCCGGTCGGCCTCGAGGTCGCGGTATCCCTCACCGGTCGGCTCGGACATGTTGCCGCCGCATGCGGCCACGGCGGTCACGAGAAGCAGCACGTTCCAGGACTTCATATCACACCCGATCGCAGCAGATCATGAAGATGGACGATACCCACGAGGACGCCGTCGGCATCGGTCACCGGCATCGCCATGATGCCATTGGTTTCCATCTTGTAAATCGCGGCGGCCGCAAACGTTTCAGGATCGGTGGTACGCGGGGTCCGATTCATGACCGACGAGACCGGCAGATCGAAGATGTCCTCGGTCCGTTCGAGCAGCCGGGTGAGGTCTCCCGCGGTCACCACGCCGGCCACCCTGCCCTTCCCGTCCAGGACGGCGACGGTCCCCCGTTTCTCGGCCAGCAGGACGACGCACCGTCGCATCGGGTCGTCGGGCCCGAGTGTCGGCAGGTCGTCGGTCAGCATGACGTCGCGCACGCGGAGCGTGAGCTTCCGGCCCAGGCTCCCGCCCGGATGGAGCCGGGCGAAGTCCTCGCGCGAGAATCCGCGCACGAGCAGCAGGGCGACGGCGAGCGCATCACCCATGGCCATGGCGGCCGTGGTCGAGGTGGTGGGCGCGAGGTCGAAGGGGCAGGCCTCCTCGGCGACCGATGCATCGAGCACGACGTCGGCGGACCGGGCGAGCGAGGAGCGGGGTTCTCCGGTGAGCGCGATCATGGCGACGCCGTAGCGGCCGAGATGCGCGATGAGGCCACTCAGCTCCCCGGACTCTCCGCTCTTCGAGATCAGGACGGCGACGTCACCCTCGCCGACGATGCCGAGGTCGCCATGGAGGCCCTCGACCGGGTGCAGGAAGGTCGCGGGCGTGCCGGTCGAGGTGAGCGTCGCCGCCAGCTTGCGTCCGACGATCCCGCTCTTGCCGATGCCGCTTACGATCACCCGGCCCTGGGCCCCGGTCACGAGCCGGACGGCATCCACGAAGGCGGGCCCGAGCCGTTCCTCGAGCGCGCCAACGGCGGCGGCCTCCTGGCGGAGCACGCGCCGGGCCGCATTCAGCACCGCCGCCTCGTTCACCACCGGCGTATCCGGGGTCCGGGTCGTCGACATCATCATCCCGCCCAGTCGGGGTCCCGCTCCCGCAGGTACCGCTCGACCCGGGCCTCCCATTCGCCACGAGCGCGGAGCAGCGCCTCGGCGAACTCGCGCACGGCGCCCGTCCCGCCGCTCCGGGTGGTGACCCAGTGCGCGATCGCGCGGACTTCCGGCGTGGCGTTGGCGACGGCGACCGCGAGGCCGGCGCGGCGGAGGATCGGGATGTCGGCCAGGTCGTCGCAGACACAGGCCGTTTCCTCCCAGCCGATCTTGTCCTCGGCGAGCAGGCCGGCGAGAATCTGCAGCTTGAAACCGCCGCCACCCTCGTAGCAGGGGATCTCGAGCTCCTCGGCCCGGAGCCGGTTGGCGGCCGAGAGGCGACCGCTGATCAGGACGACGCGGATCCCCGCCCAGACCAGCATCTTGATACCGAGCGTGTCCGTGATCTCGAACCGTTTCATCTCGACCGGACGGCCGTCCGCCGTCGCCCCCGTGTACACGCCGCCGTCGGTCAGCACCCCGTCCACATCGAGGACGACGAACCGGATCCGTCGGGCGGCGTCGCGCGGCAGGGCCCGGCTCATGATGCCGTCGCGGCCGGCGTGGCGGCCCGGAGCCCGAGCGCCTCGCGCACGGCCAGAACTTCCTCGAGAAGAGGCCGGAACGCTTCGAGTCTGAGCATGTTCGCGCCGTCGGAAGGCGCATTTCGCGGATCGGGGTGGACCTCCAGGAACAGGGCGTCCGCGCCCGCTGCGATCGCGGCCCGGACCAGAGGCCGGGTGAATTCCGGGTCGCCGCCGCTCGCGCCATCGGCCCGGCCAGGCCGCTGCACCGAGTGCGTGCCGTCGAACACCGTCGGCGCCCCTGTCGCACGCTTCAGCCGCGTGAAGCTTCGCATGTCCACCACGAGATCGCCGTAGCCGAAGAAGGTGCCCCGTTCGGTCACGGCGACCGCCTCCGCGCCCGCGGCCCGCGCCTTGCCCACGGCCCCCGCCATCTCCTCGGGGGCCAGCCACTGTCCCTTCTTGATGTTGAGCGGGCGGCCGGTCCGCGCCGCGGCGACGACCAGGTCGGTCTGCCGGCAGAGGAAGGCCGGGATCTGGAGGACATCGCAGACCGCCGCGGCCGCATCCGCCTGGACGGCCTCGTGGACGTCCGTCAGGATCGGCAGGCCTGACGCCGCCCGAACCCGCTCCAGCCGGCGCAGACCCCCTTCCAGGCCGGGGCCGCGAGCCGCGCCGGCCTTACTCCGGTTCGCCTTGTCGAACGACGCCTTGAAGACGATCGGCACACCCAGCGCGGTGGCGGTACCGGCCAGCGAGTCCGCGACCCGCAGGTTCAGGTCATCGTCCTCCAGAACGCACGGACCGGCAATGACGAAGAACGCCTCCCCGCGGAACCACGCCGCCACAGCTCCGGCACCCGACATTCAGGCGTCCACGGTCGCGGTCGCGGTGCTGTTCGCGGCCGGCGCGCTCGCGCCGTTCGGCTCGTGCTCGACGGCGGGCTGCCGCGCCGCAACGCGCGCCTTCGCAGCCGCGATGAACGCGGCGAACAACGGGTGCGGCCGCATCGGCCGCGACTTCAACTCCGGATGGAACTGGCAGCCGACGTACCACGGATGTTCCTGCACTTCGATGATCTCGACCAGGTTGTTGTCCGGCGAGAGGCCCGAGAAACGCATACCGTTCTCGGCGAGAATGTCGCGGTACGCGTTGTTGACCTCGTAGCGATGGCGGTGGCGCTCGCTGATCTCCAGCGTGCCGTACGCCTGGTTCGCCCGCGAGCCGGGACGCAGGCGCGCCGGGTACGCACCCAGACGCATGGTGCCGCCCATGTCGGTCACCTGGCGCTGCGAGTCCATCAGGCAGATCACGGCCTGGTCGGCGTCGACCTGGAATTCCGCGGAATGCGATTCCGTCATCTCGCAGACGTTGCGCGCGTACTCGATGACCGCCACCTGCAACCCGAGACAGATGCCGAAGAACGGCAGCTCGTTCTCGCGCGCCCAGCGCACCGCGTCCAGCATCCCCTCCACGCCACGCACGCCGAACCCGCCCGGAATCAGCAGCCCGTCATAGTCGCACAACACTTCCGCCGGCCGGCCGTTCTCGAAGTCCTCGCTCGAGAGCCACGAGATGTCGACGCGCACGTTGTTCGCGATGCCGCCGTGGATCAGCGCCTCGTGCACCGACTTGTAGGAGTCCACCAGCGACGTGTACTTCCCCACCACCGCGATGCGGACCGTGCCGTCGCCCGGATGCCGGACCCGCTCCACCATCGACTCCCAACGCTTCAGGTCCGCCGCCTCGACCGGCAGGCCCAGCTTCTCCACGATCAGGTCGTCCAGCTTCTGCGCGTGGAACGCGAGCGGCACGTCGTAGATCGTGTCCACGTCACGTGCCTCGATCACCGCCGCGGGGTCCACGTTCGTGAACAGCGCGATCTTCCGTTTGAGCGAGTCCGTCAGCGGCCGCTCCGCCCGGCAGATCAGCACGTCCGGCTGGATCCCGATCTGCATCAACTCCCGCACCGAGTGCTGCGTCGGCTTCGTCTTCAGCTCGCCCGACGCCGCGATGTACGGGATCAGCGTCAGGTGCACGAAGAGTGTGTGCTCGCGGCCCACGTCCTGGCGGAACTGCCGGATCGCTTCCAGGAACGGCAGTGACTCGATGTCGCCGACCGTACCGCCGATCTCCGTGATCACGACGTCATGGTTGGGCGCCAGCCGCCGGATCGCGCTCTTGATCTCTTCCGTGATGTGCGGGATCACCTGGACCGTCGCGCCCAGATAGTCGCCCCGCCGCTCCTTGGTGATCACGTCCAGGTAGATGCGTCCCGTCGTGACGTTGTTCGCCTGCGAGACCGACTCGTCGATGAATCGTTCGTAGTGACCGAGGTCGAGGTCCGTCTCCGCACCGTCGTCCGTCACGAACACCTCGCCGTGCTGGAACGGCGACAACGTGCCCGGATCGACGTTGATATAGGGATCGAACTTCTGGATCGTGACCCGCTGGCCGCGCTCCACCAGAAGACGACCGATCGATGCCGCAGCGATGCCTTTGCCCAGGGACGATACCACACCGCCCGTGACGAAGATGTACTTGGTTGGGGGTCGGGTCTGCTCGCTCATCGTTCCTTGCTGGTGAGAAGTTCCTGTTGCACGATCTCTCGAAGTCGCCGTTCCACCCGCTGCAGGTCCGCCGGGGTGTCGACACCGCCCTCCGCGAACGGCACCACGCCCACACCGATACGCAGGCCCGCCTCCAGCGCCCGCAACTGCTCCAGCCGCTCCGCCTGTTCCAGCGCCGAGGGCGGTAGCTCCACCCAGCGCGCCAGCGCACTGCGGCGGAACGCGTACACGCCAACGTGCCGGAGCCACGGTTCCCCGGCAAGCGCCTCCTCGTCCGGCGGACCGTCGCGGCGGTGCGGGATCGGAGCCCGCGAAAAATACAGAGCGGCGCCATCTCGGCGCCGCGTCACCTTCACCACCGCGGGATCCCGCCAGGCTGTCAAGCTTTCCAGCGGGGCTGCCACCGTACCCACGTCCATTCCGCCCGTCACCTGGTCGATCGCGATCCGGACCTCCGCTTCCGTGATCAGAGGCTCATCACCCTGCACGTTCACGATCACGTCGTACCCGCCATACGCCGGCAAGGCCGCCACTTCCGCGACCCGGTCCGTTCCCGACACGTGTGCCGCCGACGTCATCTCGACGACCGCGCCGAACCCGCGACACGCCGCCGCCACCACCTCCGCATTGGTCGCGACAACGCACGCGTCCAGAACGCCAAAGCCCGACACGCGCCGCCAGACCCATTCGACGAGGCTGCGGCCGGCAATCTCCCGGAGCGGCTTTCCAGGCAGCCGTTCCGACCCCCAGCGGGCGGGGATCACGCCGAGCACCCTGGCCTCAGGCAAAGCGGTCGGGTCTCCGAGAAGGGGCGCGCCGCGACGCAAGATTCACGCCGAACTCGATCCCCGAATGTAACCCGCTGCACGCCACAGTGTCAAAGGAAAACGGAGCCGCGCGGCACGCGTCAGCGGGCCTCCGGCGGCGTCCACGGAAAGACGGTGGGTCGGCCGAGCCCGACGATGAACGCGAACGAGCCGGAATCCGCCGGATCCGTGACACCCATGAAGGAAATGAAGTGGAAGCGGAGCCGCAGGCCGAGGTTCTGGGTGAGGGTCCGGGAACCGTCCCCGCGCACGGAATCCCGGGACCAGGCAGAACCGAAGAAGTGCACGAGCTCGACAGCGGGCTCTCCGAGGACCGGCAGTTCGACGCCCGGAACGGGGATCGAGTATACGTTGGAGACGAAGACCAGACGATCACCGGTGCGCTCGAGGTCGTCCAGGGTCGGGAGCGTGCCGCGTCCGCCGATCCCGCTCCACCGTTGCCGGGGCAGGACCTCGTCGCCGCGGAAGGGCCCACGGACTCGAGCCGAGAGCATGTAGCTGTGATCGGCCAGCGCCTTCATGGACCATGTGCCGGCGAGGTCGAAGGCGGTGAACGTGAAGTCGCCGTTGATGGCGGTGAGTCCGCGCTCGACCGACCCGTCGAGGGATGCGACGAAGGTCGGGCGTCGCCATTCCGCATGGGCGAGCAACGCGATGCTGGTGATGCGTCCGTCGTCGATGGCCGGGTTGGCGCGTGCCGTGTCGTCGCCCAGGGCGTGCCAGGGATTGCGGGCGACGAGGGATCGGGCGTCCTCGACCTGCGCGCGGACGGTGATGGCCGCGGAGCCGTCGTCGCGCGGGAACGCGTGGCCGATCGCGGCCCACCCGCGCCGGGCATCGTACCAGTCGTGCAGGTCCTCGCCGAGCGCGAGGAACGACACGCTATTCGGGAAATCGCCGCGGAGCCACTCGTCGTTGGTGACGGCGACGCGTTCCATTCCGACGCGCGCGTGCAGACCAGCGGCGGAGCGAAGTCCCAGCTCGGCGCTGCCGCCGCCGCGTTCGCGGGCCACGTAGTAGTCGCCTCGCAGGTGGAGCTCCGGTTCGAGCGTCCCGATGCGCGGGAGCAGGAACAGTGCGCCCGCGTGCAGACCGGCTCCATTCACGCGGTCGTAGGAGGGAGCGCGCAGGCCGCGCAATCCGTCGGGATCCACGAGTGAAGGGGCGCGGGTGCCGATCACGCGCACGCCGTCGCTTCGTACCTGTGCGCGGTAGGGCGCGTCCTTCAGCTCGGTGACCTCGCCATCGACGGCAGCCGACGGTGCCGGGAAGAAGCCGGCCGCGATGCTCGTGACGGCGCCCGTCACGTGCGAGCCGGGACGCAGAAACACGTTGGCGTCGATGATGGTGAGGTCGCCGCGGATCAGGTTCTCGAACTTGACCGTGGCGCCCACCACGAGGACGTCGCCATTGATCGTGTCCGCGGGAGTGACGACCGTGTCGCTCGCGAACAGGTGCTGGCCGGGTCGCGCGAGGAGACGCTTGATCAGCGCGTCCGTCCGCAGGTCGCCGCGCCCGCCGAAGCGCACTGTCTGTGCCGAGCCGGCCTGCGGCAGGAGGAAGGCCAGGCACAGCAGAGCACCGCCCATGGAGATCGACCGGACGCGCATCATGCGAGGCCCAGGAAGTTGCCGAGCACGACGCGTCCGCCCTCGCTCGCGATCGACTCCGGGTGGAACTGCACGCCCCAGACCGGATGCGTGCGGTGGCGGACCGCCTGCACCTCGTCGCGGGCGGGCCGTCCGGCGGTCCAGGCGAGCAGCTCGAGATCTGCGGGCAGCGATGTCGCCTCGATCTGGAGCGAATGGTAGCGGGCGACGAGCAGCGGCGATGGCAGGTCACGGAACATGGCGGCTCCGGTGTGCTCGACCAGCGTGACCTTGCCGTGCATCGGCCGTTCGGAGCGAGTGACGAGCCCGCCGTACGCCGCGCCGATCGCCTGGTGTCCGAGGCACACGCCGAGGATGGGGACGTCCGGCCCGAAGCGCTGGACGCACGCGACGCTGATGCCGGCCTCGGCCGGTGTGCACGGCCCGGGTGAGATCACGATCCAGCGCGGCTCCATGCGGGCGATCTCGTCGAGCGTGACCTCGTCGTTCCGGCGCACGACCGGCTCGACCCCCAGCTCGCCGATCAGCTGCACGAGGTTCCAGGTGAAGGAGTCGTAGTTGTCTATGATCAGCAGCACACGCACCCGCGCTCGTTCGGTTGGGGAAGGTTAGGCCGCCGGACGCACGTCAACAAGATCGGGGCTCAGGCGCGCGGGTGGAAGCGGCGGTGCACATCCCGCAGGTATTCGCGTTCGACGTGCGTGTAGATCTGGGTGGTCGCGATGTCCGCGTGGCCGAGCATCTCCTGCACCGCGGCGAGGTCGGCGCCTCCTTCGAGCAGGTGCGTGGCGAACGAGTGCCGCAGCGTATGCGGCGTCACTCGTTTCCGGATTCCCGCCCGCTCGACGTGCCGGCGAAGGATCTTCCAGACGCCCATGCGGGATAGCGACCGGCCGCGCGCGTTCAGAAACAGCGCGGCCTCGGTTCGGCCCCGGAGCAGGCGGGGCCGGATCTCGCGCTGGTAGACGTCGATCGCCCGGAGCGCGGCCCGGCCGAGCGGAACTACCCGCTCCTTCGACCCCTTCCCCACCACGACAGCCAGGCCCTCGCCGAGGTCCACATCGCGCACCTTGAGACCCGTGAGCTCGCTCACTCGCATGCCCGACGCGTACGCCGTTTCCAGCAGCGCGCGGTCCCGCCAGTACAGGCGGTCCGACGGGTCGGGCGCTTCCAGCAGCCGCTCCACGTCCGCCCTGCTCAACGCGTTCGGTAACCGCCGCCACGCCCGCGGCAGCTCGACCCGGTCGGTCGGGTCCGTCGCCGTGATCCCCTCGTTGACGAGGAACGCGAAATACGTGCGGACCGCTGACAGGTTCCGTCGGATGGACGACGCCTCCAGGCCGCGGTCCTTGAGCGCGTACACGAACTCGCGCAGGTCGCCCGCCCCGACCCGGCCCGGCGAGGAAACGCCACGCGCCTCGAGGAACTCGATCAGCCGCTTCACGTCCCGACGGTACGCGTCGAGCGTGCGCGGAGAGAGGCCTCGCTCCACCGAAAGGTGGTCGAGGAACCGGGTGAGATGGTACGCCTCACTCATCTTCGTGACGGGTGCGCCACCACCAGATCGCGGCAGCGGCCAGCAGCACGATCGCGAGCGCGAGCAGGACCGCGCTCGTGCTGTTGAACACGCGCACGATCGCGCCGAAGTTCCGTTCCGCGAAACGGCCGGCCACGACCAGCGCCCCGTACCACAGGCCGGAGGCCGCCGCCAGCGGGACGGCGACGCGCAAGGGCCCGAGCCGAACGATCCCCGCGAAGACCGGCACGATCGAGCGGAACGCCGGCAGGAAGCGGCTGACCAGGATCGCGGGCGTCCCCCAGTGGTGGTAGAAGCGGGAGATGCGGTCCATCTGGCGCGGGCGCAGCAGACGCCGCCCCAGCGCCGTCGAGAAGAAGTCGTTGCCGTAGCGGCGGGCGAGGGCGTAGACGGCGAGGGCGGAGGCGACGTTGGACAGCCACGTCACGAGGAACACGGCCCACACGTTGGCACTGCCGCGTTCGGCGAGGAATGCGCCCACGAGGACGAAGGTGTCGGCGGGAATCGGGGGGAACACGTTCTCGACGGCGGCGCCGGCGCCGAGGACGACGTAGATGAGCGCGGGCGACAGCCCTCCCAGCAATTGCAGGAACCGGTCCATCAGCCTCGCCGGCCCGGATCCGGTGCGCGGGCTTCAGTCGATCGAATCGACCAGCGCGACGGCGATCACCGCCACGCCCTCACCCCGCCCGATCCAGCCCATCCCCTCGTTCGATTTACCCTTGACCGACACGTGCCCCGGGCCGATCCCGATCACGGCGCCGAGCCGCTCTTTCATCGCCTGCGCGTGTGCCCCGATCCGCGGCCGCTCGCACACCACGGTCACATCCACGTTCACGACCTGGTAGTTCTCGGCGCCGGCGAGGTCCACCGCGTCACGCAGAAGGCGGAGCGAGTCGACCCCCCGCCACCGCTCGTCGGTCGGTGGAAAGTGCGTTCCAATGTCGCCGAGACCGACCGCACCGAGAATCGCATCCGTGACGGCGTGGGCGACGGCATCGGCATCGGAATGGCCGAGGAGCCCGGTCTCGCCCGGGATCTCGACCCCGCCAAGCACGAGGCGCCGGCCTTCCTCGAAGCGGTGAGAGTCGTAGCCGATCCCGACGCGCATGCGCGGCCGGTCCCGCTCAGGCGGTCAAGGTGAGGATCCGGAGCGCGAGGTGGGCCGCGTTACGCGCATTGTCGATCCCGACGCACGCAACCGGCACCCCGGGCGGCATCTGCACCACCGAGAGCAGCGCATCGAGCCCGCCCAGCGCGGCGGACAACGGCACGCCGATCACGGGCAGCGCGGTGTGCGCCGCGACCACCCCCGGCAGCGCGGCCGAAAGGCCGGCCCCGCAGATGACCACGCCGAACCCGCGCCCGGCCGCTTCCCGGGCCAGCTCCGCCGTCCGGTCGGGCTCGCGGTGGGCGCTCGAAACCTGCACGTCGGTCTCCACCCCCGCCTCGCTCAGGATCGGGATCGCCTTCTCCATCTTCTCGCGATCCGACTCCGATCCCATCAGGATGAGCACCTTCTTCATCGGGCGGCCCTCCCCGCTTCCGCCGCGAGAGCAGGTTCGCGCCAGTCGCAACACGGGCAGGACCGTTCGCCGGCTTCCGCGAGCCGGTAATTCTGGTAGCGGCGCCGGGGCGTGAACCCCGCATCCTCGATGATCCGGCGCATCTCCGATTCCGGCATGATGAAGTCGATACCGGCCGCACTCACCACGTTCTCCTCGAGCATGAGCGAACCGAAATCGTTCGCGCCGGCGCGCAGCGCGATCTGCGCCATCTTCGGACCCTGCGTGACGTACGAGACCTGCACGTTGTCGAAATTGTCGAGCACCAGGCGGGCCAGCGCCGTCGTGCGCAGGTAGTCCATGCCCGTGCCGTGCGGCAGGCTCCAGTTCTGCATCTCCGTGTGCAGCGGCTGGAACGACCAGGGGATGAACGCCGTGTACCGGCCTCCACCCGTTCGCGCGAGGCTGCGCGCCTGCGACGCGCGCAGCCTGAGCAGGTGCTCGAGCCGGTCCTCCCACACCTCGCCGACGCCGTACATCAGCGTGGCCGTCGTATTGAGCCCCAGATCGTGCGCCGCCTCGTGGATTTCGAGCCAGCGCGAGGCGTCGATCTTCTTCGGCGCGATGACATCGCGCACGGCGTCCACCAGCACTTCCGCGCCCGCGCCCGGGATCGAGTCGAGCCCCGCGTCGCGCAGCTGCCGCAGCACTTCGTCAAGTGGCAGCTTCGAGACCTTCATCATCATCTCGATCTCGGAAGCGCTGAAGCCGTGCACGTGGATGGGGTGGTGCTCCTTTATGTAGCGCAGCAGGCCCAGGTACCAGTCCAGTGGCAGGTACGGGTTGTGGCCGCCCTGCATCAGGATCTGCACCCCGCCGACCTCGCGGACCTCATCGATCTTGCGGCCGATCTCCGCGTACTCCAGCACGTACGCTTCGTCATCCTTCGGCCGGCGGTAGAAGGCGCAGAACCGGCAGTCCGTCACACACAGGTTGGTGTAGTTGATGTTGCGGTCCACGATGTAGCTGACCACGTCCTCCGGATGCTTCTCGCGCCGCACCGCATCCGCGTCGTCCACGAGCTGCAGGAACGGTCGCGTGCGCAGCCGCTCCAGCCACTCGCCGATCTCCGCGGCGAACGGACGCGTCGCGAGCGGCGGCGGCACGTACACGGGCTGCTCCGTGCGCAGGGCTTCTCCCACCGACCCCTGTGGCGTCGGTTCGCGCACGCGCGGCGCCACCTTGCCGAGGATGGGCAGTGCCCGCGGCCCCGCCGACTCCCTTCCCGTCCTGCCGTTCGCTCCGTTCACCACTCGCGCACCTCCCCGTAGTGTACGTTGCGTTCCACCGGCCGTTTTCCCGCGTCCTTGATGAGCCGCACGATCTCGGCGAAGGTCATGCCCTCCGGGGTGCTGGCCCCGGCATCGTGGTAGATCCGTTCCCTGCGCACCGTGCCTTCCAGATCATCCACCCCGAAGTGCAGCGAGATCTGGCTGACCTTGGCCGTGTTCATGATCCAGTGCGTCTTGATGTGGTCGAAGTTGTCGAGGAACAGCCGGCCGATCGCCAGGTTCTTCAGGTCATCGAACCCGGTCGTCGCCGTGCCCTGCCGGCCCAGCTTCTCGCCCAGCTCGTTGTTGTCCGGATGGTAGGCGAGCGGGATGTACGTCAGGAACCCGCCCGTCTCGTCCTGCAGGGCGCGCAGCTGCTCCAGGTGGTCCATACGGTCGGCGTACGTCTCCACGTGGCCGTAGAGCAGCGTACAGTTGGTCCGGATGTCGAGCGCGTGGGCGCGCCGGTGCACGTCCAGCCACTCGGCCGCTGCCAGCTTGCGGTCCGCGATGGTGGCCCGCACGTCGAGCGAGAACACCTCGGCGCCGCCGCCCGGCAGCGTGTCGAGCCCCGCGTCGCGGAGCCGGATCAGGACATTGTCGACCGTGGTCTTCTCGATGCGGGCGAGGTGTGCGATCTCGACCGCCGTAAGCGCCTTGATCTCGACCCCCGGGTGCTGGGCCCGGAGTCCGCGGATCAGGTCCTCGTAGTACGAGACGCGCAGCTTCGGATGCAGGCCGCCCACGATGTGGAACTCGCGGACCGGCGTGTCGTGCGCGGGCGCCGCCTCCGCGAGCGCCTGCTCGAGCGTCATCGTATAGGCACCCTCCTCCTTCGGCCGGCGCGCGTACGAGCAGAAGACGCAATTGGCGCGCAGCACGCAGACGTTGGTCGGGTTCAGGTGCTGGTTGGCGGCGAGGAAGACGCGATCGCCGTTCTTCTGCCGGTTCACCCAGTCGGCCAGGGCGCCGACCGCGAGGAGATCGGGGGACTCGAACAGACGGACGCCGTCCTCTTTCGTGAGACGGCGTCCCTCCAGAACCTTGTCCGCGACCGGAAGCAGTGCGGGATCTCGTGGCTGTACGGTGAGCTCCGGGGATACGACTCCGATCATCAGCTCATTCCTCCTGCCAGCGTCGCACCGCGAGCGTCACGTTGTGGCCGCCGAACCCGAACGAATTCGAAAGCGCGACGTCCACCGGGCGATCCGCGCGCCGGTTGTGGGCGTAATCCAGGTCGCACTCCGGATCCGGAGTGCTGAAATTGGTCGTGGGCGGGATCTTGCCTTCCCGGCAGACGAGCAGGGAGATGACGGCCTCGACGCCGCCGGCCGCGCCCAGCAGGTGGCCGGTCATCGACTTCGTCGAGCCGACGATCAGGTCCTTCGCGTACTCGCCGAACACCGCCTTGATCGCCAGTGTCTCGTTCCGATCGTTCGGAACCGTCGACGTGCCGTGCGCGTTGATGTACTGCACGTCGGACGGCCGCAGCCCGGCGTCGCGCAGCACCTTGCGCATGGCGATCTGCGCGCCCGCACCCTCCGGCGCCGGTGCCGTCAGGTGGTAGGCATCCGCGCTCTGCCCGAAGCCTAGCAGCTCGCCCAGGATGGGCGCGCCGCGCTCGAGCGCGTGGGACAGTTTCTCCAGGACCAGGATGCCGGCCCCTTCCCCGAGCACGAAGCCGTCGCGCGATCCGTCGAACGGCCGGCTCGCCGTCTCCGGTGAGTCGTTGCGCGAGGACAACGCCTTCATGTTGGCGAAGCCGGCGACCGCGAGCGGCGTCACCGAGGCCTCCGCGCCGCCCGCGATCATGATCTCCGCGTCGCCGCGTTCCACGACGTGGTACGCATCGCCGATCGCGTGCGCGCTCGACGCGCAGGCCGAGACCGTGGCGTAGTTGGGCCCGCGGAAACCGTAGCGTATGGAGACGTGGCCCGCCGCGATGTCCGGGATGAACATGGGTACGAAGAAAGGGCTGATGCGGGAGGGCCCGCGCTCGACCATCACACGGGCCTGGTCCTCGAACGTGGCAATGCCGCCGATCCCGCTGCCGATCACGACGCCGATCCGGTCCCGATCGATGCCCGCGGGCAGAGGATCGAGACCGGCCCCGAGCACGGCCTCGTAGGCCGCCGCCATCGCGAACTGGGCGAAGCGGTCCGTCCGCCGCACTTCCTTGCGGTCGAGGAAGCGCCCCGGCTCGAAGCCCTTCACCTCGGCCGCGAAGCGGACGGAGAACGCGCTCGGGTCGAAGTGCGTGATGGGGCCCACGCCGTTGGTGCCGGCCAGCAGCGCCGCCCACGTGGACGGCACGTCGAGGCCGATCGGCGTGACCAGTCCTGCGCCGGTCACCACGACGCGGTGGCCGTGTCGCGTCAGTGTTTCCATATCAGGCTTTGAACGCAACGCCGGCCGTTACTCCACGCCTTTGCCCTGAAGGTAGCGGATGGCGTCACCGACCGTCTGCAGGCCCTCGGCGTCCTCGTCGGGAATCTCGATGCCGAACTCCTCCTCGAAGGCCATGACCAGCTCTACCGTATCGAGCGAATCGGCTCCGAGATCCTCCACGAACGACGCCTCCAGCGTGACCTTTTCGGGCTCGACGCCCAGCTCGTTGATGATGATCTCCTTGACCTTCGCCTCGGCGTTGTCCGCCATTCCGTCCTCACGGTTAGGGGTGTTCAGATGACCATTCCGCCATCGACGACGATGACCTGGCCGGTAATATACGCGGCTGCCGGACCCACCAGAAACCGAACGGCGCCCGCCACGTCTTCCGGACGACCGAAGCGGCCCAGCGCAATCTGGCCCGCCATAGCCTGGCGCACGTCCACCGGCAGCTGGTCGGTCATTTCCGTTTCGATGAAGCCGGGCGCGACAGCATTGCACAACACGCCCCGCGCCGCCAGCTCGCGGGCGACGGTGCGGGTAAGGCCGATGAGCCCGGCCTTCGAGGCCGCGTAGTTCGCCTGGCCGCGATTGCCCGTGATGCCGACCACGCTCGTAATGTTGATGATGCGGCCGCTCCGCCGCCGAATCATGCCCCGCGCGACGGCCCGGATCACGTGGAACGAGCCCTTGAGATTGGTGTCGAGGACACGGTCCCAGGCCTCGTCCGTCAGGCGCAGCACGATGTTGTCGTCAGTAACGCCCGCGTTGTTGACCACGACGTCGAGTGGGCCCATGCCGGACTCGACGGCCTTGACGAGCGAGTCGACCGCCGCTTCGTCGGCCACATCGCAGGCGAAGCCGGCGTGCCCGCTGCCCGGCAGCGTCGCCGCCGCCGCTGCTGCCCGCTCTTCCGCTCGCGCTGTGACCGCCACTCGTGCACCGGCGCGCGCCAGCTCGCTCGCGATGGCCCGGCCGATGCCGCGATTGGCACCCGTCACGAGCGCGACCTGCCCGGCAAGTTCGCTCATCGACCCATCCTCATCCGGCGCGGAATGCCGCGACATCCTGCACGGTTCCGACCGCGCTTGCTTCCATACCCCGGTCGATGCGCCGGAGCAGGCCCGTGAGCACATTGCCGGGTCCCACCTCGTAAAACACCCGAGCGCCCTGTTCGATCATCGTCCGCATTACGGTCGTCCAGCGAACCGGCGCCGTGAGCTGCCGGGTCAGCAGTTTGCGGGCCCGGTCCGCATCCCCGACCGGCTCCGCCGTTACATTCGAAACGACGGCGAAGGAAGGGTCGCGAAATTCCACGGCCGCGAGGGCTTCGGCAAGCCCGGCCTCCGCCACCTTCATCAGCGGCGAGTGGAAAGCGCCCGACACGTTGAGCCGGACGGCCCGGCGCGCACCCGCGGTCCGGACGAGGTCAAGCGCCCGGTCCACGGTCGCCACGTCCCCACTGATCACCAGTTGGCCCGGTGAATTGTAGTTAGCCGGGACGCAGTCGCCACCCACCTCGGCGACCGCTTCGCGGCAGGCTGCCTCGGCGGCCTCGTCATCCAGTCCGAGGACGGCCGCCATCGCGCCGGGTCGCTCGTCGCCGCTGCCCAGCATCAGCTCGCCGCGACGGCGAACGGCGCGGACGGCGGCACCGAAGTCGAGCGCGCCTGCCGCGACGTAGGCGCTGTACTCGCCGAGCGAGTGCCCGGCGGCGCAGCGGGGTGAGGGCAGGCGGGCACCGAGGATGCGGAGCACGGCGACGGAATGCGCGAGGATCGCGGGCTGCGCGTTGTGCGTCCGTGTGAGCTCGGCTTCCGGACCTTCGAAGCAGAGCCGGGAGAGCGCGGAGCCGAGCGCATCGTCCGCCTCTTCGAAGGTGCGGCGCGCCTCGGGGTACTCGGAGCAGAGGTCGAATCCCATGCCGGGAAACTGCGAGCCCTGGCCCGGGAACAGGAGGCCTACCAACGGATCACCGCCGAGGCCCACGTGAACCCGGCGCCGAACGCGACCATCAGCACGTTCGAGCCGGGCTTGAGCAGCTTCATCTCGACGGCCTCGTCGAGCGCCACCGGGATCGTGGCCGAACTCATGTTGCCGTACCGGTCCACATTGACGAATACCTTCTCCATCGGGACGTTGGCGTAACGCGCGGTCGCCTCGATGATCCGCATGTTCGCCTGGTGCGGGATGAAGAGGTCGATGTCCTCACCCGTGAGCCCCGCCCGGGCCAGCGCCTGGTCCGCCGCTTCCGCCATCGAACGGACCGCCGCCTTGAACACTTCGCGGCCCGCCATCTTGATCAGGTGGTTCTTGGTGAGCAGCGTCTCCGCCGTGATCGGGTCGAGCACGCCGCCCGCGGGCCGCCACAGCAGTTCGGCCAGGTTGCCATCGCTGCGGAGGAAGCTGGACAGCACGCCCCGTCCGTTCTGGCTCCGCTTCACCACGACCGAGCCCGAGCCGTCACCGAACAACACACAGGTCGAACGGTCTCCCCAATCCACGATCCCGCTCATCTTCTCCGTCGAGATGACCAGCGCGATATCACCCCGGCCGGCCGCGAGATAGCCCTCCGCCATGGAGACCCCGTAGATGAAGCCGGAACACGCCGCAGCGATATCGAACGCCGCCGCGTGCGTCGCCCCGAGCCTCGCCTGAATGTCGCACGCCGTCGCCGGCAGCAGCCGGTCCGGCGTCGCCGTCGACACCACGATCAGGTCCACCTCGCCCGCATGCACCCCCGCCCGCTCCATCGCGATCCGCGCCGATTCCGTGCCCATCACCGCCGCACCCGTGTCGGCCGATGCGATCCGCCGCTCCCGGATCCCGGTCCGCTCCCGGATCCACTCGTCGGACGTATCAACCATGGTCTCCAACTCGCGGTTCGTCAGCCGCCGCTCGGGGAGGTACCGGCCGGTCGATGCGAATTCGACGATGGGTTTGGGGGATCTCATCCACTCTCCTCGGTGAAGCGGCCCGGGGTCCCGGGCCGAGTGCCGTTCAGGCGGTGACGGGGCCGGAAGAGGGTGGCGCGACGGCGCGCTCGATGTGGCCGAGCATCCGCGTTTCGATCGCCTGCCGCGCCACCCGGATCGCGTTCCGGATCGCCCGCGGCGGGGAGCCGCCATGACAGATGATCGAAACACCTCTCACCCCGAGTAACGGAGCCCCGCCGTATTCCGTCCAGTCGAAGACCTGGAAGACCCCGTCCAGGACTGACCGCTCCACGCCGTGGCCGAGCTGCTCGCGAAGCAGGCCGTGGAAAAAGGCGGTGACGGACTCGTAGAACTTGAGGAGTACGTTGCCCGCGAAGCCGTCCGTCACCAGCACGTCGCACGCGCCGCGGATGATGTCGCGGCCTTCCACGTTCCCCACGAAGTTGAGGCCGCTGGACTTGAGCAGGCCGTATGCCTCCAGCGTCCGCTCATCACCCTTCTCCGGCTCCTCGCCAATGTTCAGCAGACCGACTCGCGGTTGCGGCCGCTCCCACGCGTCCTCCACGTACACCGCGCCCAGACGGGCGAACTGCAGCAGGTGCGACGGCTTGCAATCGACGTTCGCGCCCGCATCGAGAAGCAGGCACGGGTGGGCCGCCGTCGGCAGGACCGTCGCCACCGCGGGCCGATCAACGCCCGGCAACCGGCGCAGCAGGAAAAGCGATCCCGCCATCACGGCGCCCGTCGAACCCGCGCTGATGAAGGCGTCCGCCTCACCGTCCCGCTGCAGGCCGAGGCCCACCGCGATCGACGAGTCCGGTTTCCGCCGGATCGCCGTCGCCGCGGCCTCGCCGGCCTCGATCCGCTGCGACGCGTGGTGCACCGTCAGGCGGCCCTCGGGTACGTCCGGCCAGCGCGACAGCTCCGATTCCAGGAGCGCACGATCCCCCACCAGCACGATGTCGAAATCCGGGGGCAGCTCCCGGATCGCCTGCACCGCGCCTTCGACTTCCACGGCCGGATGACGGTCCGTGCCCATGGCGTCCAGCGCTATGCGCAACGCTGTCTCCTCAGATCTCCTCGACCTCGACAACCTGCTCGCCGCGATACGTCCCGCAGGACGGGCAGACCCGGTGCGGGAGCCGTGGATCGCCACACTTCGGGCACGCCTGTACCGGCGGCACCGCCGCCTTGTGCGCGCCGCGGCGCTTGCGCTTGCGCTGCTTCGAAACCCGCTTCTTCGGTACCGCCACCGTCCCCTCCTTCGTTCAGGGCTTCAGCCCGCGTAGCCTGGCCCACCGCTGGTCCGGCTCCGGTTCGCCGCACCCGCACGACCCTTCGTTCAGATCGGTGCCGCACCACGGACACAGCCCGTGGCAGTCTGGCCCGCATTCCATGTACTCCGGCTGGGCAAGGATCAGATGCTCGCGGAGCGCCGGCCAGAGGTCCAGCTCCCGCTCCCGTGCCGGCAACGGATACACTTCCTGGGCCTCCGCATCCGCCCCCGCCACGCCCGGGCGGAACAAGAGCGTCAGTTCCGACTCGAGCGCGGACCGCGTCGGCCGCAGGCACCGCCGGCACTCGCCGGCCGCTTCCCCCCGGAACCGTCCGCGCACCAGAACGTCGTGCCCGCTCACCGTCACGTCCAGGCCGACCTCGAGCGGCACGGCCGGCCGGACGCCGATTTCCGCCCACCTCGGATCGTCGAGCGCAACCACCTCATCGATGCGGAGCCGCTTCGTCCGCTCCAGCCGGCCGAGATCGACTCGTAGCATAGCTTTGAAAAATGCGAAGGATCGGGCTTCCCGTCAACGGATCGAGTCAGGATCCGGAGGCCATGGCGACGCCAAGGAAATCGGCCTCGGCAAAGAAGAAAGCGATCTCGCGGCGGGCGTTCTCGTCGGAATCGGAGGCATGGATCGCATTCCGTTCCTTGGATTCGGCGAACAGGGCGCGGACGGTACCGGGGTCGGCCTCGGCCGGGTCGGTGGCGCCGATGACGGTGCGGAGCGTGGCGACGGCGTCGTCCTGCTCGAGCACGAGCGGGAAGCAGGGTCCCGAGGTCATGAAGCGGACGAGGGAGTCGTAGAAGGGACGCTCGCGGTGCACGGCGTAGAACTCGCCGGCCTGCAGTCCGGAGAGGCGGAGAGCGCGGATGGCGCGGATCCGGAAGCCCACCTCCTCGAGGTGCGCGAGGATGCGTCCGGCGCGGCCGTTCTGGACGGCATCGGGCTTGATGATGGCGAGCGTCAGGCTCATGTCGGGTCAGCGTCCGTAGAGTTTTCTGAGGATGTCGACGCGTCGGACGAGGCCGATGAGGCGGCCCTCCGCGACGACGGGAAAGAGCTCGGCGTCCTTGCTGATGAGCAGGTTCGCGATGTCATCGAGGTCGGCGCCGTCGGGGATGCACATGACGGACCGTTCCATGACGTCGCGGACGCGGAGCGGCGGCATGAGTCCGGGGTGTTCGTCGGCGGCCTGTCGCGGCCGGGACTGTAGCAGTCCGCGAAGCACGTCGGCCTCGGTGACGAGACCGAGGATCTCATCCTTGTCGCCGACGACGGGGAGTCCGCCGGCGTCGTTGCGGACCATGGTCTCTACGGCGGTGCGGAGCGTGTCTTCGGGGCGGGCGGCGTCGGTGCGGATCATGATGTCGCGGGCGAGGACGGTGGCCTCGACCTCGAGCGCGGTGAGCTCGTCGATGGCGATCACGTCGTCGGCGTCGAGGGCCGTGAGCAGGCGGTCGGTGACGGTCGCCTTGCGCAGTGCACCGGCGAGGCCGGAGACGGCGCGGAGGTAGAGGGTCGGGGCGTCGACCGGGGCGAGGATGAGAGCGACGATCCGTGCTCCCTCCCCGCCATCATCGCGGGGAGGGAGCGGATGGGGCGTGACGCCGAGCGCGAGGACCGGTTCGCGGACCGCATCGGTGCGGAAATGGGGCAGTACGATGCGGGGACTGATGGGCACGGTCGAGCGAATGGTGTCGGCATCGATCGATCCGCTCACGGCGGCCCGGTCCGTGATGGCACCGGATCGCACGAGGGTCGCGATCAACTCGGTGATCGCGGCCGAGAGCGTCTCGCGCTCGAGAGGGACCACGATGTGATCGCGCTGAAGCAGAGCAGAGCGTTTCATGTCGCGCGCCTCAGACGACTCGCCCCGGTCGGGAACTCACAGCACCGCCTGGATCAGGCCGACGAGATCGGACGGCCGCACGGCGACCGCGATGCCGTTGCTCTTGAACGCCTCGATCTTTTCGGCGGCGGTTCCGGCGGATCCGCTGATGATGGCGCCGGCGTGGCCCATGCGGCGTCCCGGCGGCGCGGTCTGTCCGGCAATGAAGCCGACCACGGGCTTGCTCATATTGGCGCGTACGAAGGCGGCGGCTTCCTGCTCGTCGGTGCCGCCGATCTCGCCGATCATGACGACGGCGGCGGTCTCGGGATCCGCTTCGAAGGCGGCCAGGCAATCGATGAAGTTAGTGCCGTTGATGGGGTCGCCGCCGATGCCGACACACGTGCTCTGCCCGATCCCGGCGCGGGTGAGCTGGTAGACGACCTCGTACGTGAGCGTGCCGGAGCGCGACACGACGCCGACGTTGCCGGGAATCGTGATCTGGCCAGGCAGGATGCCGACCTTCGACTTGCCGGGCGAGAGGATGCCCGGACAGTTGGCGCCGATGAGCCGCACGCCCCGGTCGGCCACGTAGCCGCAGGTCCGGGCCATGTCGAGCACCGGGATGCCTTCCGTGATACCGACGATCAGGTCGACGCCCGCGGCCGCGCCTTCCATGATCGCGTCCGCCGCGAAAACCGGCGGGACGTAGACGACGGTCGTATTGGCGCCGGTCTTCGCGACCGCGTCATCGACGGTGTCAAAGATGGGAACGGAGCGTCCGCCTGGTCCCTGGAAGGACTGGCCGCCCTTGCCCGGGGTCACGCCGGCCACCACCTGCGTGCCGTAGTCGATCATCTGCTGGGTGTGGAACGAGCCGTCGCGGCCGGTAATGCCCTGCACCACGAGCCGGGTATTCCGATCGATGAAAATGGCCATGATTACCTCCCCTCCCCGCCGGCGCGTGCCAGCTCGACCGCCTTCTGGACGACTTCGTCCATCGACGTCGTCGCGCTGTAGCCGGCCTTGCCGAGAATCTCGAGCGCCGCGGCCTCGTTCGTTCCCGTCAACCGGATCACGAGAGGCACGTTGATGTCGATCTGGCCCATCGCGGTGACGATGCCGTTGGCGACGTCGTCACAACGCGTAATGCCGCCGAAAATGTTGAAGCAGATGACCCGGACCGCCGGATCGGACGTCACGATACGCAGCGCGTTGACCACCTTCTCCGGGTTCGACGAGCCGCCGATGTCGAGGAAGTTCGCCGGCTCGCCGCCGTAGAACTTGATCAGGTCCATCGTCGCCATGGCCAGGCCGGCGCCGTTCACGACGGCGCCGATGTCGCCATCGAGCTTGATGAAGGAGAGTCCCGCCTCGCGAGCGAGCCGCTCCGACTCCGGTTCCGCGCTCGTGTCGCGCAGGCCCGCGATGTCCTTGCGCCGGTCGAGCTCGTTGTCGTCGATGTTGAACTTCGCGTCGAGCGCCTTGACCTCGCCCGCCGGTGTCGTCACCAGTGGGTTGATCTCGGCCAGCGACGCGCCACTCCCGATGAACGCCTCGTAGAGCTGCCGCAGGATCTTCGCGCAGGCGCGCTGCTGCTTGATGTCGTCGTAGAGCGCGGTGGCGAGTGTGTACGCTTCGAAGGGGAGAAGGCCATAGCGCGGATCGACACCGTGCCGACGGATCGCGTCCGGCTTGGTAGCCGCGACTTCCTCGATGTCCACACCGCCCTCGCGGCTGACCATGAAGACGGGTCGCTTCGATTTCCGGTCCACGATGATGCCGACGTACGACTCGCTCGCGATGTCCTCCGCCGGTGCGACCAGCACTTTGCGCACCGTGAGGCCCTTGATCGTCATGCCCAGGATGCGGCCGGCGTGCTCCTTCGCTTCCGCTGCGGTCTTCGCGAGCTTCACGCCGCCCGCCTTGCCGCGTCCGCCCGCGTGCACCTGGGCCTTCACCACGACGGTTCCGCCGAACTGCGCGGCCGCCGCTTCCGCTTCTTCCGGAGTCGACGCGACGATTCCGGGCGGCACGGGCACGCCGTGCCGGGCCAGGATCTCCCGCGCCTGATATTCATGGATGTTCATGATCCACTGTCCACCCGGCCGGAGAGCCGGCCGGCCGAAGGTTCACGTCTAACGGACGATTGATGTTCCTGCGCTCCCGGCCACGGCCTCGATGCCGTGGTCGAGCCGGGCGATGCACGCCCGCCTTCCGCCGCCGCGCACGAAGGCCACGGCGGCTTCCACCTTGGGTCCCATGCTGCCCCTGCCGAACTCGCCGGACTCGTTCAGCCGTTCCGCCTCTTCCACGTGCAGGACGCGTAGCAGTTCGCGCGCCTCCGGGTCCTCGTAGTTCCGGTACACGCCGTCCACGTTGGTGAGGATGAGCAGGAGCTCGGCATCAACGCTCCGCGCCAGGACGGCGGCTGCATGGTCCTTGTCGACGACGGCGTCGATGCCCTCGAGCCCGAGTGAGGGATCACGATAGACGGGCGTCCCACCACCGCCGCCGGCGATCACGATCGTGCCCGCCGCGACGAGTTGCGCGACCTCGTCCGACTCGACCAGCGCGATGGGACGGGGCGAAGGCACGACGCGGCGCCAGCCGCCTTCGACGTGGGCCACGCGGAATCCCATCTCGGCGGCGAGGCTCCGGGCCGCGTCCTCCGACATGGTATGGCCGATCGGCTTCGATGCGTCGTGCATGGCCGGGTCCTCGTGGTGGACCAGGGCCTGTGTGACCAGGGTTACGACGGATCGCTCGAGGGCGCGGCGCGCGAGCGCGTTCTGCAGCGACTGCTGGATCATGTACCCGATCCACCCTGCGGTGGCGGCAACGAGAACTCCGAGCGGCAGCGGTGGCCGACGGCTCCGCGCGAGCTCGTTGCGCAGCAGCTCGTCCCCGATCTGGGGGCCGTTGCCGTGCACGATCGCGATTCGCCAGCCGGCCTCGGCCAGTGCCGCGATGGCGCCGAGGCTCTCCCTCGTGTGCGCGAACTGTTGGTGGATATCGCCGCGCTCCCCGGGCGGCTGGAGTGCGTTCCCGCCCAGCGCAATCACGACGGTGCGGCCGTTGTCTGACCGGGATCGCGAGATCATAGGATTACCCACCTGACCCGGCAAGACATTCACCGGCCCGGGCCGGCCTGCGCCGCCCGCTCCAGAAGAGTCCCCATCTCCTGCCACAAACGCCCGAATTCCGACCAGTCGCCCGCCCGAAGCGCCTTTTCGGCGTTCTGGAATAGATCCCAGGCCCGCCTCGTGGCATCCGGCGTCGCGGGCGGGGGTGTCCCGGGCGCTGGCGCCGGAGGTGTGCCGCGGACGAGGCCGGAAGTGGCCTCGCTCAAGGTCTGGCCCATGGCGACGATCGTACCATCGCTGGCGACGACCCTCTGCAGTTGGGGGATCGACCCGCCCGACCCAAGCAGGAACACCGGCTGGACGTAGAGGATCCAGCCGTCCATGGGCAGGACGCGCAGGCGGCCGAGCTCGACGTCGCTTCCCCCCTGCCGCCAGAGCGTGAGCTGGCTGGAAATGGACGGGTCCTGCTCGATCAGGGTCCGGACCTGGCGGGGGCCCGTGACCTGCGCCTCGGGTGGGAGTTCACGGAGCGTAAGCCGGCCATAGGCGCCGGGATCGTTCTCCACGCTCAATATCGCCGTCATGTTCTGCCGTTCACGGGCGATGAACGGGACGACGAGCTGGAAGGAAGCGTGATCGCTGTCGGAAGCCCGGCCGAGGACGTAGAGCGGCATGTATTCGCGTCCGGCGCCCGTGGGTCCGGGCTCGATGGGGATCTGCCACGCGTTCACGCCGGAGAAGAAGGCCGCGGGCTCCTTGACGTGATACTCCTCGAGCACGTTCGCCTGCAGGTTCAGCAGCGGGCGCGGGTATACGAGGTGGCGGCGGACGGCGTCGGGCATCGCGTCGAAGCTCGCGAACAGTTCGGGGAACGCCCGCGACCACGCGGCCAGGATCGGCTCGGCCGCGTCGAGGACATAGAAGTGGACCTGTCCGGTGAGCGCATCGACGGTCGCCTTCACACTGTTGCGGATGTAGCGCGTGGCGCCGAAGCCATCGAGCACGAAGGGCCGGGCCAGCGGGAAATTCGTGGCGATCGAGAAGCCGTCCAGTACCCACACGATGCGGCCATCCGCCAGCACCGGGTGGGGGGAGGTGCTCCACGCGAGGAACGGAACGAGCGCCGCGACCCGATCGCGGACGCGTCGCCGCAACAGGATCCGGCTGTCGTGCGTGAGCTCGCCGGAGAAGAGCATGTTCTGGTCCCCGAGGCGCAACGCGAACGCGAACAGTCGGAAGAACGATCCGACCCGGATGCCGCCCGCGCCGGCGGCGATCCGCGTCGAATCGGACACGACGATCCAGTCGGTAGTCGTCTCCCCGAACAGCACCGTAGGATCCACGAGTTCGACATCGGGCGGCGCGTCCGGCGCACGCTGCACGGGGTCGACGCCGCGGAGCCAGAACACCGGATTCCCTTCCTGGGTCTTCGTCGCGATGGGCGAAACCACCGCGCCGTTGCCCCGCACCCGGTCCACGTCCAGGTGCAGCGTGCGCCAGGTCCGTGCGTCGGGAGGCAACCCGCCCGGCGTGAACTCGCGCACGGAAATGGCGGCGGGCATCTCCTCCCCGGACACACCGTAGCGGTCGAAGTGAACACTCGGGAACTGGTAGTAGCCGCGCAGCGCCTGCATCTGGTTGTACGCCGTCTGCAGCGGCCCTTCGTCCCAGAGCGGTTGCCGCACCGTCCACGGCTGGAGCACGCGCGAGCTGCTCGCGTCGTCGCGCACCACCAGCGGCTCCCGGCCCATACCGGCCACGCCGAACGCCATGCGCGTGAACTCGAGGTTCTCCGCCAGGTACGGCGACTCGCGCGCCAGCTCGTTGGGGACGACGCGGAGCCGCTGGATCAGGTTCGGATACCCGACGCCGACCCCCAGACCGATCAGCACGAGCGCGGGCAGCGCGACAAGCGCCGCGCTCCAGCGCCCACGCGATGCCGACCAGCCCACGACGGCCGCCGCCACCAGGCAGGCGACCGCCATGACGCCGTGCGCCAGTAGCCGTGCGTTGACATCCGTGAATCCGACGACGCCGCCGAAGCCGCTGCCGTGGGTGAGCATCTCGAAGCGGGCCAGCCAGAACCGGGCGGCGAGCAGGACGAGAAGGACGGCGCCCAGCGTGGCGAGGTGGGTGCGCGGGAGCGGATCGATGGCCAGCCGCGACTGCTGGAGCCGGATCGCTCCGACCAGGGCGTAGCCCACGGCCACGAGCAGGGTGCTCCAGACCACGATCAGCAGCAGGAACGCGAGGCTTTGCTGGAGAACAGGCAACGTGAAGATGTAGAAGGCGAGGTCCCGGCCGAAGACCGGATCCGCGACACCCCAGGTACCCCGGTTCAGCCAGGCCAGCAGCTGCGTGCCCGAACCCGCACGGAAGCTGAGCGCGGACAGCCACCAGCCGGCCAGGATCGAGACCACCACGAGGCCGATCCGGATGTAGAGACGCGGGATTCGCTCCGCGATCTCGATGTTGCCATAGCGCCGGCGTAGCTGGACGGGGCCCAGGTAGCGCACGACCCGGCTGAGGCTGAGCAGGACGGCCGCTGCGCCCGCCGCGCTCGTGAAGAGGCGGAGCGCGGCCCCCGCTCCGATCCGTCTCCACCAGGAGCCCGCGTAGCCGAGCTGGTCGAACCAGAGAAGTTCGGTGTACCAGTCGGCCGCCAGTCTCCCCACGATCAGCGCGACGAGCGCGATGAGTCCGGCAAGGAGCAGGAGTCGCGCTGGTCGTCGGTTCATGGTCCGACGCTCACGCCCTGCTGGCTCAGCCAGTCCTCCATGGTGCTCCGGATCCGCCCGAGCTCGGGCTCGGTCCGCGCCTCGTAGCGGAGCACGAGGACCGGCTGCGTGTTCGACGCCCGCAGAAGGCCCCAGCCACCTTCGAACTGGATCCGCGCGCCGTCCACCGCCGTAACGTCGTGCGTCCGGCTGAACGCCTCCACCGCGCGGCGCACGATGTCGAACTTCGTTTCCTCCGTCACCTCGACGCGGATCTCCGGCGTGGCGACATACTGCGGGAACTCCGCCACCATCCCGGCCAACCCGGTTTCCGACCGCGACACCAGCTCGGTCAGACGGCAGGCGGCAAAGAGCGCGTCATCGAAGCCGAAGTAGTCCTCGCCGAAGCAGATGTGGCCGGAGAGCTCGCCCGCGATCGGTGCACCGGTCTCCTTCATCTTCTCCTTGATCAGCGAATGGCCCGTCTTCCACATCACCGGCGTCCCGCCGCGTGCCGCGAACACCTCCGGCACCGCCTGCGAGCACTTCACGTCGAAGACGAGCGTCTGGGGCGCGCCGAGGCGCGCCATCGCGTCCAGTCCGAACAGGAGTACGAGAATGTCGCCACGCACGATCCCGCCGTTCGCATCCACGGCCCCCAGGCGGTCGGCATCGCCGTCAAACGCCACGCCGAGGTCCGCGCTCGTCTCCCGGACCGTCCGGATCAGGTCGGCCAGGTTCTCGTCCACCGTCGGGTCCGGATGGTGGTTCGGGAACGTGCCGTCGGACTCGCAGAACAGCGGGATCACCTCCGCCCCGAGCCGGCGGAGCAGATCCACGGCGATCAGGCTGCCCGTGCCGTTGCCGCAGTCCGCGACGAGGCGCATCGGGCGTTGCAGCCGGAACCGGCCGCTCAGATCCTCCACGTATTCCGGCAGGATCGGTCGCGTCTCGACCGCGCCGTCGCCCGACGCCACGTCGCCGGTCTCGATGCGACGCCGCAGCCGCTGGATCGCCTCGCCGTACAGCGGCCCGCCCCGCACCAGCATCTTGAAGCCGTTGTACTCCGGCGGATTGTGCGAGCCGGTGATCTGCACGCCGCCGTCGACGCCCAGGCGCTCCGTCGCGTAGTAGAGGGCGGGCGTCGGAACGGTGCCGACGTCCACGACATCCACGCCCGCCTTCCGGATTCCCGCGATCACGCCCGCAGTCAGCGTGGGCGAGCTGGGCCGGTTGTCGCACCCGACGGCCACCCGACGTCGGCCCTCACCGGGCAGAAGCGACCGGATCTCACTCGCGAAGGCGCGCCCGATCGACTCCGGCACATCCCCGGAGAGATCGCGCTCGACGATTCCCCGGATGTCGTATTCCCGGAAGATCTGTGGATTCGGCCCCATCCGTTTCCCTCTCGTTCCCTTCTCTCGTCTCCAAAAAACTGGAGCCCCCGGCCGGGAGCGTCAAACCCTCGTCCGGATCGGCACGGACCGAAAACAAAAAGGCGCCGGCCCGCCCGCTGGGCAGGGGCCGGCGCCGGCGTTCTCCCGCCTCACGGCCGCAGACCCATCGCGGGTACCCGCAACAGATCCGCGGCGCCCCGCTCCGCCGCCGAGAGCAGAACGCCCGGGAACACACCGATCAGGATGATCAGGACCGCCGCGATCGCCAGGCCCGCCGTGATGCCCGGTGAGAGCGAGAGTCCGTATTCCGGCGCATCCGCGGCCGGCTCCCGGAACCACATGTACCACGCCACCCGCAGGTAGTAGTAGTACGAGACCAGCGAGGCCATTACCAGCACGACCGCGAGCAGGACCAGACCGCGCTCGACCGCCGCCTGCAGAATGAACACCTTGCCGATGAAGCCCGCGGTGAACGGGAACCCGGCGAGGGAGAGCAGGAACACGGTCATCGCGATACCCAGCAGAGGCCGCCGCCAACCGAGACCCGCGTAGTCTTCCAGATTCAGGTGCGCCTCACCCTTGCCGCCCACAACGACGACCACGGCGAACGCGCCCATCGTCATCAGCGTGTAGGCCAGCGCGTAGAACAGGAACGAAGCCGCCCCCAGCACGCTCGCAGCCGCCATCGCGACCAGCAGGTAACCCGCGTGGGCGATGCTCGAATAGGCGAGCATCCGTTTCACGTTGCCCTGGACCAGCGCCACCAGGTTGGCGGTCAGCATCGTGATGACGGCGAGCCAGATCGCGATCGCGTCCCATGTATCGTACAGTCCCGGGAACGCGGTCAGGAACACGCGCAGGAACGCCGCGAAGGCGGCCGCCTTCACCGCCGCCGCCATGAATCCCGAGATGGGGGCGGGCGCCCCCTCGTACGCATCCGGCGTCCACATGTGGAACGGGACGGCCGCGATCTTGAAACCGAAGCCGACCGAGAGCAGCGCCATGCCCGCGAGCAGCAGCGGGCTGGCCCCGATCCCGTCGACGCCCACGGAGAGCGCGATCAGGCCCAGGTTGGTGGTACCCGTCGCGCCGTAGATCAGGGCGATACCGAACAGGAAGAACGCGCTCGAGAAGGCGCCCAGCAGGAAGTACTTGAGCGCGCCCTCCGCCGACTTCTCGTCCAGCCGGTTCACACCCGTGAGCACGTAGATGGGCACCGACATCAGCTCGAGGCCGATAAACACGATGAGCAGGTCCGCCGCCCCCGCGAACACCATCATGCCGACGGTGGCGAACAGCACCAGCACGTAGAGCTCGCCCGTCCGCAGGTGCTCGTCCGACATGTAGCGCCCTGAGGTGAGCATGAAGAACAGCGCCGCCACGAGGAACACTGTGTTCGTGAACACGCGGAAGCCGTCCACCGCGATGGCGCCGCCCTGCGATGCGGTTGCCCCAGCCAGCCAGAAGTTGGCCGCGCCTGCCAACAGGATCCCGAGGATCGTGAGCCGCGGGATCAGGACGCTGGCGAGTCCGCCCCGGTCTTCCCGTTGGAAGACGTCGACCAGCAGGATCAACATGGCCCAGACGGAGAGGACGATCTCCGGCAGCAGCGCCAGCGCGTAGTCCGCCGGATTCGTAAGATCGATCATCATGGGTTGGTCCGCTCCGCCTCGATCACCACCACACCCGCGCTGTCCGGCTCGGCCACGACGGCCATACCCGACCCGGTCCGGCGCTCAACGGTCTGGATCAGCTCGGTCAGCGACGGCTCCATCCGTTCGAGGAAGGGCTTCGGGAAGAAGCCCAGCCAGATCATGCCCGCCACCAGTGGCGCCAGCACGACGATCTCACGCCGGCTCAGGTCGACGAGCTTCTCGTTCTCCGGCTTGTCCAGCTTGTTGAACCAGATCTTCTGCACCATGGGCAGCATGTAGTACGCGGCGAAGATCACGCCGCTGGCCGCGACGATCGCCACCCACGGATGCGTCTCGTAGGTGCCGACCAGCGCCAGAAACTCTCCGATGAAGCCGCTCGTCCCGGGCAACCCGATGCTCGCCAGCGCAGTCACGATGAACACGGTCGCGAACGCCGGCGCCACCGATGCCAGGCCGCCGAAATCGGAGATCTGCCGCGTGTGCCGCCGCTCGTACAGCATGCCGAGCAGGAGGAACATGGCCCCCGTCGAGAGGCCGTGGGACAGCATCACGACCATCGCGCCCTGCAGTCCGCGCAACGTGAGCGCGAAAATGCCGAGCACGACGAAACCCATGTGCGCGACCGAGGTGTACGCGACCAGCTTCTTCGCGTCCGGCTGCACGGCCGCGACCCAGGCCGCGTACGTGATCCCGAGCAGGCCGAGGACCAGCATGGTCCCCACGATCGCCGGCTGGGTCGCCGCCTGCGGGAAGAAGGGCAGCAGGAATCGCAGGAAGCCGTACGCGCCCAGCTTCAGCAGCACCGCCGCCAGGATCACGGACCCGGGCGTGGGCGCCTCCACGTGCGCATCCGGCAGCCAGGTATGGAACGGGAACAGCGGGATCTTGATCGCGAACGCCAGGGCGAACGCGCCGAAGAGCCAGTACTGCTCGCCGAACGTGAGCTGCACGCGGAGCAGGTCGAAGTAGGCGAACGACGCGGTCCCGGTCAGCGCCCGGTACTTGAAGTACAGGTACAGGATCGCGACCAGCATGAGCAGCGACCCGAACGCGGTGAACAGGAAGAATTTGATGGCCGCGTAGATGCGGCGCTCTCCGCCCCAGATGCCGATGATGAAGTACATCGGCACCAGCATGATCTCCCAGAACATGAAGAAGAGGAAGAGGTCGAGCGAGACAAACACGCCCAGCACACCCGCCTCGAGCAGCAGCATCATCGCGTAGAAGGTGCGCTGCCGCTGCTTGATGTAGTTGAACGAACCCAGCAGCGTGATCGGCACCAGGAAGGTGGTGAGCAGCACGAGCAGCAGGCTGATCCCGTCGATGCCGACGCGGTAGTGGATGCCCCACTGCGAGATCCACGGTATGTCCGCCGTGAACTGCATGCCGCTCGCACCCGCGTTGAACACGAACCAGAGCGGGAGCGAGACCACGAACTCGATGAGCGCCACGCCCAGGGCGAAACGCTTCACTTCCCGGCCAACGCCGGCCGCGATCAGCGCCATCCCCAGCACGGGGAACGCCAGCAGGAAGTGGATCACCCACCGGGAGTAGCCGATGGCTTCGAGCAACCCGGTCATCAGAGCATTACCAGAGCGATGAGGAAGAGGGCGCCGGCCAGCACCGCGAAGGCATAGGTGTTGACCTGGCCGGTCTGGAGCCGGGACCCGACCCAACCGAACGCGCGCGAGGCGTAGCCCGCACCGTTCGCCAGCCCGTCGATGATCCCCTGGTCGACGAAGCGCCACAGGCCACGGGACACGGCCATCACGGGCCGGATGATCACGGCATCGTAGAACTCATCCACGTAGTACTTGTGCAGCAGGACACCGGCGAAGCCGCGCGGCTCCTCGGACTGGGCCGCCGGCCGGTACGCGCGCCGGCCCAGCACGGCGAAGGCCAGCGCGATCACGCCCACCGCGAAGGCGAAGGACAGGACCGCCCAGAGCACTTCTCCGCCTCCGACGGGCGCGTGGTGCAGGAACTCCGGAAGGTGGGCGGCCGCGATCGCGTCCGCCGACTCCATCACCGGGTGCAGCCACTCGTGCGCCCATTCCGACGAGGGCAGCCAGCCGAGCAGCGGCGTGTTCGCGATCGCTTCCGGCACGTTGAGCCAGCCGCCCACGATGGACAGGCCGGCGAGCACGGCGAGCGGCACCCACATCACGGGCGAGACTTCGTGCAGGTGCTTCCGTTCGGCCTCACCCGTACGGTTCTGCCCGTGGAACGTCATGATCATGAGGCGCGCCATGTAGAAGGCGGTCAGCAGCGCCGCCACCACGACCATGACCCAGTAGAGCCGGAACCAGCCGGCGAACGGTCCGACCGCGCGCGCGCCGACCTGCCAGATGATCTCGTCCTTGGAGAAGAAGCCGGCGAAGGGCCACACCCCCGAGATCGCCAGTGTGCCGATCCACATGGTCGCCCACGTGATGGGCAGGTGCCGGCGCAGGCCGCCCATGTTGCGCATGTCCTGGGCGTCCTCGTGGCTGTGCGTGTGGTGGTAGGCCTCGTGCATGGCGTGGATTACCGCGCCCGAGCCGAGGAACAGCAGCGCCTTGAAGAACGCGTGCGTCATGAGATGGAAGATGCCCGCGGCGTAGGCACCGGCACCCACACCGACGAACATGTAGCCGAGCTGCGAGACGGTCGAATACGCGAGCACCTTCTTGATGTCGTACTGCATGAGCCCGATGGTCGCGGCGAACAGCGCGGTCAGCGCGCCCACCCCCGTGACCACGATGCCCGAGACCGGCGCCAGCGAGAACAGGATCCCGGCACGCGCCACCAGGTACACACCCGCCGTCACCATGGTAGCGGCGTGGATCAGGGCGCTGACCGGCGTGGGGCCCGCCATCGCGTCCGGCAGCCAGACGTAGAGCGGGATCTGGGCGCTCTTGCCGGTGGCACCGAGGAACAGGAACAGCGTGATCGCCGTGATGGTAGCGCCGCCGAACGCGAAGGTGGCGGGCGCCGCCTCGAACACGCCGGCGAAATCGAGCCGGCCGGTGTTCGCGTAAAGCATGAGCATGGCGATCAGGAAGCCGAAGTCCCCGATCCGGTTGACAATGAACGCCTTCTTGCCGGCATTCGCCTTTTCCCGGTCGGTGAACCAGAATCCGATCAGCAGGTAGCTGCACAGCCCGACACCTTCCCAGCCCACGAACATGAGCGGGAAGCTCGAGCCCAGCACCAGCACCAGCATGAAGAAGACGAACAGGTTCAGGTACGAGAAGTACCGGGTATAGCCGGGGTCGTCCCCCATGTAGCCGATGCTGAAGATGTGGATCACGAAGCTCACACCCGTGACCACGAGAGTCATGAGCATGGACAGCGCGTCCAACTGGAAGGCGACGTCGATCTGCAGACCGCCCATCACCATCCATTGCCAGTAGCGCTGAACAATCGGCTCGTGCAGCTCGGCTCCGCGGAGTCCCAGGAAGTTGAACGCCGCGATCAGGAAGGCGAGCCCGACGACGCCCGGTCCCACGAACGTGGGAATCGATTTCCGTCCGGGCGCGGCGAACGCGGCCGCGCCGTTGATCAGGAAACCGAGCAGGGGCAGCGCCGCGATCGCCCAGAGCAGGGTCGGTTCGAACTCGTGCACGCTACCACCGCAGGAAGTTGAAGTTCTTCATGTCAACCGTCTCGGTCAGACGGAAGATCGAGATGATGATGGCCAGGCCGACGGCGGCTTCCGCCGCGGCGACCGTCATCACGAAGAAGACGAAGACCTGCCCGTTGATGCCGACCACGCGCGAGAAGGCGACGAACGCGAGGTTCGCGGCGTTCAGCATCAGCTCGATGCAGAGGAACAGGATGATCGCGTTCCGGCGGAAGACCACGCCGGCGGCGCCGATCGAGAAGAGGATCGCCGCCAGGATCAGGGAATGGGTGACCACGGTATCACACCCTCCGCTTCGCCAGGATCACCGCCCCGACGATCGCCACGAGGAGCAGGATCGACGTCAGCTCGAACGCTACCAGGAAATCACGGAACAGGGGCTGCGCGATGGCACCGACGGCGTTGAGTTCCTGCACGGAGGCGTCGATCGCCGCGCCCGCGCCGGGCACGGCTCCCTCGGTCCCGCCTTCGAACGTGGTGGAAAGCACCCAGCCCACGATGCCGGCGACCAGCGAGCCCATCAACACCCAGGTTCCGCTCCGCGCGTCGGGTTGGTAGTCGTGCCCCAGGTTGAGCAGCATGATCACGAACAGGAACAGCACCAGGATCGCGCCGGCGTAGACGATCACCTGCACGGCCGCGATGAAATGGGCGCCGAGCAGCACGTAGATCGCAGCCAGGCTGAAGAGGCTCGTCACGAGATAGAGCAGGCTGGCCACCGGATTCCTCCGGGTGACCGTCCCGATGCCTCCGCCGATGGCAAGCGAGGCAAAAACCCACCAGAGCAGATCAGTCATTGGCCAAGCGGATCCCCCGGGTCCCAGAGCGCGGTGACCGCGTGGTCCTGCGCCATGAGCCGGTCCAGGTCGTAAATGAAACGCTCTCGCGTGTATTCGGCATTCTCGAAGTCCTGCCCGACGTGGATGGCCTCGACCGGGCAGACTTCCTGACACATGCCGCAGAAGATGCAGCGGAATTCGTCGATCTCGTAGACTACCGGATAGCGGTTGCCCTGGTCGTCCTCGCCCGGCACGAGCCGGATGCAGTTGGCCGGGCAGATCGTCGGACAGAGGCCGCAGGCCACGCATTTCGGCCGACCGTCCGCGTGCACCTCCATCCGGTGCGTCCCGCGCCAGCGCGTGGCCAGCGGCGGCTTCTCTTCCGGGTACAGCTCCGTCACCTTGTCGGGATCGACCAGGTGCCGGAACGTCAGCGCCATACCCTTGAGCACCGCTCGCAGGTACGACGTCTCCGTCTCCGGAGGCCGGACTGTCTTGACTCCGATCGACATCAACCCTCCTGGGCGCCCGTGACGCCCGCGCCGGCCGTCGACAGCCGCGTCGCCGTGACGCCGCGGGGCAGCACCCCGAGCCGTCGCGGTCCGGCCGAGCCGGTCATTTCCCGGTTCCGGTCGACAAGCCACAGGAACACGGCCGTCGCCACCACGTTCACGGCCGTCAGGATCAGGCCGTACACGAATCCAAACTCGAGGCCGGTGCGATCGAGCACGAGAATCGACGCGCCCATGAGTGCGATGTACGCGAGTGCGGTCGGCAGCAGCACCTTCCAGCCGAGCTGCATGACCTGGTCGTAACGGAACCGGGGCACCGTCCAGCGTACCCACATGAACAGGAACAGGAAGAAGAAGGTCTTGACGCTGAAGGCGATCAGTGTGAGGACCGTCTTCCACCAGGCCGGGTCGGCGCCCTGCACGATGCCGGGCGCGATGACGCGCATGTTGTCGCCGGCCCAGAACGGGATGTCCCAGCCGCCGAGGAAGAGCGTGGCCATGAGCGCGGCAGCCGTGATCATGTTGGCGTACTCGGCCATGAAGAACATCGCGAACTTCATCGACGAGTACTCGGTATGGAACCCGGCGACCAGCTCGGACTCCGCCTCGGCCATGTCGAAGGGCAGCCGGTTCGTCTCCGCGAAGGCGGAAATCACGAACAGCAGGAAGGAGAGCCCGAGCGGGAACGCGAGCCAGAGCCCGAGCTCCTGCTGTTGCGTCCAGATGATGTGTGTCAGCGTCACGTTCCCGGCCAGCATGAAGACGGGGATCAGGCTCATGCCGAGCCCGACCTCGTAGCTGACCAGCTGTGCGCTGGCGCGCAGGCTGCCGAGGAACGAGTACTTGTTGTTCGACGACCAGCCGGCCATCACGATGCCGTACACGCCCAGGCTGGAGATGGCCAGCACGTACAGGATGCCGATGGGCAGGTCGGCAACGATCATGTCGATGAGGCCCCACCGCGTCGGCAGCGGCGCGGCGAACGGCACGACCGCGAACGTGACGAACGCCGGCCCGATGGCGAGCGCGGGCGCGAGCAGGAAGAACACCATCGACGCCCGTCGCGGATAGGTCTCTTCCTTCAGGAAGTTCTTCAGCCCGTCCGCGATCGGCTGCAGGATTCCCTGCGGCCCGACGCGGTTGGGGCCGAGCCGGTCCTGGATCCAGGCCGAGACACGTCGCTCGGCGAGCGTCAGCAGCGCCACCGTGAGCAAGGTCACGACGAACACGACCACGACCTTGACCGCATCGACGATCAACTGCCACGTGGGCGAAAGCGTTCCGATCTCGTGCATCACCCGGCCTCCGAGGCAGCCAGCTGGCGAGCGACGCCGCTCATGGGCGCGCCCCGCGGGCCGATCACGTCATAGGACAGACCTGCGAACGCGGTGTGCCAGTCGCCGAGCCGCAGGAACGCGCCCGCCGCGTCCGCCGGCGCGGGCTCCCGCTCCAGCCCGGCGAGCCAGACCGCCGTGACCTGCCAGGACGGCCGGGCCTGCCCGGGCGCCTGCAGGGCGGGCCGGGCGCGCTGCACCCGGCCCTCGAAATTCGTGAACGTCCCGTGCTCTTCGGCGAACGTCGCGATGGGCAGCAGGAAGTGCGCGTTGGCGTGCGCCGGTCCGGCGATGTGCGCCAGGGCAACGAAGAGCGCCGCGTCGCGGCCCCAGCCCGCATCCGCATCGGCGAGCGGATCGCCGAGCACGATCACGACCTTGCCGGCGACGTCCGGCAGACCGCCCCGTCCCTCGTCGTCACCGATGCGAGTGAAACCCATGGCCTCGAGGCCGGTCGCGTTCGAGCTCAGGTCGCGCCGGCGCGCGAGTTTGGGAAAACCGGGGCAGACGACGTCGTCCTCGGCGCGCGCCGACCGGTAGATCGCCCGCACCGTGCCCAGCGCACGCGCCGCCTGGAGCGCCCAGCCGTTGGCTTCGTTACCGAGCATCGGCGATCCGATCACGACGACGTCCACGCCCTCGCCCAGAGCGCTGCTCCGGTCGACCAGGCTACGCATGGCCCCCTGCCAGCCCGCTTCCGCCTGGCCCCCATCCGCCTCGCGAACGTGGGGCGTCTCGACCCGGCCCGTCTCGTTCATCCACTCGTAGCCGTGCCGGCCATGGTCGCACATCCAGTACGAGTTGACCTCCGGGTTCGCCCGCGGCTTCATGCGCATGACGAGGTTATCACGGGTCTCGATCCGGACGTTGCAGCCCTGCGAGCAGTTCGGGCAGATCGAAGCGGTGCCGGTCAGGTCCCAGACCCGCGCCTTGTGCAGGAAGTCCTTCGAGAGCAGCGCGCCGACCGGACAGATGTCGACGATGTTGCCGGCAAACAGGTCACCCTCGACGCCGTTCTCGAAGAACGTGTCGATGACCGACCGGTTGCCGCGCTGCACCACGCAGAGCCGCTCCGATTGCGAAATCTCGCGCATGAAGCGGACGCAACGCGTGCACATGATGCAGCGGTCGCCGTCGTAGAGAATGTCGCCGCCGAAGTCATCCTGACCCAGTACGCGCTTGGGCTCCACCGAGCGGCCGTGCTTGCGGCCTTCCGCGTGCGTGAAGTCCTGCAGCTTGCACTCGCCGGACTTGTCGCAGACCGGACAGTCGAGCGGGTGGTTGGCGAGGTAGAACTCGAGCGTGCCGGTCCGGGCCTCGCGGGCCTTCTCACTCTCGGTCAGGATGACCTGCCCGTCGGCGACGGCCGTGACGCAGGCGGGCGCCAGCTTGGGCGCGCCCTCCACCTCGACCAGGCACATGCGGCACATGGCGGGCGCCGAAAGACCGGGGTGGTAACAGTAGTGCGCGATGCCGACACCGATCTGCTCCGCCGCCTCGATGATGCGGGTGCCGCGCGGGACCGTCGTCCTGATCCCGTTGATCGTACAGGTGACCGTTTCCATCAAGTTCGTCGCCCTCTTCTTCTCGAGCCTGACTGGGTGGCCTCAGGCGCCGGCCATCGCCGGCGCCGACGGCGCGATCAGCGCGCGATACTCTTCCGGGAACTTCTCGAGCGAGCTGAGCACGGGCGCGGCCGCGGAATCGCTCAGCACGCAGATGGTGGTGCCGATCATGTTGTGGCTGAGCGACTTCAGCGTCTCGAGATCGGCCTCGGTGCCCTGCCCCTTCTCGATGCGAAGCAGGATGCGGCCGAGCCAGCTCGTGCCCTCGCGGCAGGGCGTGCACTGGCCACACGACTCGTGCGCGTAGAAATCGACCATGCGACGGACCTGCTTCACGATGCTGGTGCGATCGTCCATCACGATGACCGAGGCCGTGCCCAGTTGGCTACCGGCCTTCGCCACGCTCTCGTAGTCCATCGCGATGTCGATCTCGTCCGCGCTCAGGATGGGCACCGAGCTGCCACCCGGAATCACCGCCTTCAGCTTCCGGTCATCGCGGATCCCGCCGCACACGTCGTACAGCAGCTCCCTCAGGTTGAAGCCGAGGGGCAGCTCGAAGTTGCCGCGCCGGACGAGCGTGCCCGACATGTTGAAGAGTTTGGTGCCCGGGCTCTTCTCGGTACCGAACGAGCGGTACCAGTCGGCGCCCTTGTTGACGATGTGCGGCACCGCGGCCATGGTCTCGACGTTGTTGATCGTCGTAGGCCGGCCGAACGCGCCGACCGCCGCCGGGAACGGCGGCTTGATACGCGGCTGGCCGCGGCGCCCCTCGAGCGAGTTCATGAGCGCGGTCTCTTCGCCGCAGATGTAGGCGCCGCCGCCGAGGTGCAGCGTGACGTCGATCGCGATGCCCGAGCCGAGCACGTCGTCGCCAGCGATGCCGGCCGCGTACACCTCCTCGATCGCCCGCGCCACGATCTGGGCCGGCTCGAAGAACTCGCCGCGCATGTAGATGTAGACGTGGCGGGCCCGGATCGCGGCCGCGCCGATGAGCGCGCCCTCGATCACCTGGTGCGGAGTCCAGCGGAGGAGCTCACGGTCCTTGAACGCGCCCGGCTCCGACTCGTCCGCGTTGATCAGCAGGTAGTGCGGCTGCCGGCTGTCGTCCTTCGGCATGAAGGACCACTTGAGCCCGGTCGGGAAGCCCGCGCCGCCGCGCCCGCGGAGCCCGCTGCCCTTGACGATGTCGATGACCGCCGCAGGACCGAGCTCGAGTGCGCGTTTGAGCGCCTCGTATCCGCCGCGCGTACGCCAGCCTTCGAGCGTGCGGGCCGCCGGGTCCCCGAAATGCTCGCTCAGGACCCGCGTCTCTTTCTCGTGCCGGTACGGGTATGCCATCAGCCCTCCCCCGCCTCGCCGGCGCCCGCCGCGTGCTCCGCCCGCAACCGGTCGAGGATCGCCGCCACGTCGCCCGGCTCCACGTTCTCGTAGTAGCGCTCGTTGATCTGGACCGCGGTCGGGAAGCCGCAGGCACCGAGACACTCGGCCTCGATCACGGTGAACTGCCCGTCGTCCGTGACCTCGCCCGGCTCGACACCGAGCGCGTCCACGAAGGCCTGCATCACGTCGTCTCCGCCGCACACGTTGCAGGACACGTTCGTGCAGACCTGGATCAGGTGTCGCCCGACCGGTCGCTTGTTGTACATCGTGTAGAACGTGGCCACGCCGCGGACCACGGCGGGGGTGAGGCCGAGGATCCCGGCCACGCGCGCCATGGTCGCTTCGGAGAGGTGGCCGCGGACCTCCTGCGCCATCGCCAGGACGGGCAGCAGCGCGCCTCGCGGATTCGGGTAGCGCGTGAGGATCCTGGCCAAACGCTCGGCATACGGCCCTTCGAACAGCGGCGCCTCCGGATCGCGGGCCGCGACCTGGAACGGCAGCGAGCAACTCGCGCCCGGATGCCCGCCCGCCAGGTCGCGCTCTCCCACGTAGGTCGTGCCCCGCACATCGGCCTCGGACAGCTGTCCGAATTCCCCCGTTTCGCCGGCCCAGCCCGGATTCGGGCCCAGCGGCGTCCGCACGTCGTCCGCCCCACTCATCGGTCGATTTCCCCCAACACGATGTCCAGACTCGCGTTCGTCGCGATCACGTCGGCGATCAGACGTCCCTCGACCATGCGAGGCAACGCCGACAGGTTGATGAAGCTGGGGCCGCGCACATGCCAGCGGACCGGCTTCGAGCCACCGTCGCTCACCACGTACATCCCGAGTTCGCCTTTCGAGCTCTCCACGCTGAACCAGCTCTCCCCCGGCGGCGCCTTCACGCCCTCCATCACCACCTTGAAGTGGTGGATCATGGATTCCATATCCGTCATGCCGTCCGTCTTGCCCGGCAGGATCAGACGCGGGTCCTCCACGTTGATGGGGCCGCCCGGCAGCCGCTGCACGGCCTGCTCGAGAATGCGCAGGCTCTGCCGCATCTCTTCCATGCGCACGAGGTAGCGGTCGTAGTTGTCGCAGTTCTCGCCGATCACGACGTCGAAGTCGTACGTCTCGTAGTCGTAGTACGGCCGGTCCTTGCGCACGTCGTAGGCGACGCCGGAGCCGCGCAGGTTCGGGCCGGTCAGGCCGTAGCTCACCGCGTCCTCCGCGCTGATGAAGCCGACGTCGCGGTTACGGCCGATCCAGATCTGGTTCCGGGTCAGCAGCGTCTCCGTCTCGTCGAGCGTGCGCGTGAGACCGCCCATGAAGCTCTTGAGCTGGTCGATCCAGGTCTCCGGCAGGTCGGCCATCATGCCGCCGATCCGCGTCGCGGAGGTGGTGATGCGCGCTCCCGTCAGCGACTCGTGCAGGTCGTAGATCTTCTCCCGGTCCTGGAACGTCCACAGGAACACGGTGAAGGCGCCGATGTCGATGGCGGTGGTACCGATCCAGAGCAGGTGGCTGAAGATGCGGTCGAGCTCCATACAGATCACGCGCACGACCTTGCACCGCTCCGTCACCTCGATCCCCATCATCTTCTCGACCGCCATGGCGTACGCGCAGTTGTAGATCAGCGGCGCCAGGTAGTCCATGCGGTCGGTCAGCGGGATGATCTGGTTCCAGGTCCGGTACTCGCCCAGCTTCTCGAAGCTCGAGTGCAGGTAGCCGATGTGCGGCGTACACTTCACGATCGTCTCGCCGTCCAGTTCGAGCACGAGCCGCAGCACGCCGTGCGTCGCCGGATGCTGCGGGCCCATGTTGATCAGCATGTGCTCGCCGTGCAGCTCCGGTTCGACGCCCGAAGGCATCACCGGCATATGCACGAGCCGGCCGCCGGCCGCCATTTCCGGCGTCCGCGTGACCAGGTATTCCATCGTCCGGGTGCTCATCCCTGCTCCTCCCCGGCCCTCTGGCGGACATCGGCCTGGACTTCCTCCCGCACCGACAACTCCTGCGGCGTGTAGACGTCCTCGACCGACTGGGCCAGGGCGCGCCGCGTCTGTTCCGCCCGGCTGAAGCGGCCGCGCAACGGGAAGTCCTTCCGCAACGGATGCCCTTCGTCGTAGTTGTCCGGCATCATGATGCGGCGGAGGTCCGGGTGTCCGGTGAAACGGATCCCGAACAGGTCCCAGACCTCGCGCTCGAGCCAGTTCGCGGTGGCCCAGAGCTCCACCACCGAGTCGATTTCCAGCGCGCTCACGGGCAGCACCGCTTTCACGCGCAGGGCCCGCCGGTGCGGGATCGACCAGAGCTGGTAGACCACCTCCAGCGGCCGGTCCCCGCCCCAGTCCACCGCGGTCAGGTCGGCCAGCAGGTCGTAGCGCTGGTCGGCGTCGTCGCGAAGCCATTGCAGGATCTCGCGCACGCTCGCCGCGTCCACGTACACGACGTGCTCGTCCCCACCCATCACGGTGTGGTGGCCGATCGCCTCGCCGTAGCGGGCCCGCAACGCGGCCACCGATACGTGCGATGCGGCGTCCGCCGGGGCGCCCCCGGCAGTCGCCGCATCTCCCGCACCCGCCGGACCCTGCTCGAGCCCGGCGAGCGCTTCATCGAACGGCTGCTCCCCCATCGTCCTCTATCGCTCCTTCGGTCGCGGAAGCGCGGCCTGCGAAACCAGTCCACTCACCCGGTCCTGCTCCGTCGAATTGCCGAACGGCAGCGCCACCTGCTCGATCACGCCGGGCGGCAGGTTGGGACGGCCGGCCCGGTCGGGGTTCTCTTCACGCAGCCGCGGGTTCGCCAGCGTCTCGCCCTTGATCTTCTCCTGCAGCAGCAGCAGGCCGTACATCAGGGCGTCGGGCCGCGGCGGGCAGCCCGGTACGTAGATGTCGACCGGGATGATCGTGTCGATTCCCTGCACCATCGAGTAGACGTCGAACACCCCGCCCGACGACGCGCAGGCACCCATCGAGACGGCCCACTTCGGCTGTGGCATCTGGTCCCAGATCCGGCGCAGCACCGGCGCCATCTTGTAGGTCACGCGACCGGCGCAGATAAGCAGGTCCGCCTGTCTCGGCGAGAACGACATGCGCTCCATCCCGAAACGGGCCAGGTCGAACCGCGACGCGTACGTCGCCATCATCTCGATCGCGCAGCAGGCGGTGCCGAACGGCATCGGCCAGAGCGAATTGCGCCGGGCCCAGTTCACGAGGAAATCGAGCTTGGTGGTGATGAAGCTCGCCTCGCCACTCGGCATGGTGGGGAGGTTCAATCCCATTGGAGCGCTCCTTTCTTCCACACATACACGTACCCGACGAGCAGCACTCCCATGAAGATCAGCATCTCGACGAAACCGAAAACCCCCAGGTCGCGGAACAACACGCCCCAGGGGATCAGGAAGATGGTTTCGATGTCGAAGATGATGAACAGGATCGCAACCAGGTAGAACTTCACCGAGAACCGCTCGCGTGTGTCTCCGAGCGGGGTCATACCCGACTCGTACGGCTCGAGTTTCGCCGGTGTCGGCCGCATCGGGCTGACGAGATGCGAGAGCACGACCAGCGCCACCGCGTTCAGCAGCGAAACGCCGAAGAGCAACAGGACCGGCACGTACGCATCGTGCATGAGCAGGCCGTCCTAAAGGCTTGTGAAAACATCTACTTGAAAACCGACCGAAAGTACGGCATGGTCCCACCCCGGTCAAGCGGGGTCTTGCCGCCTTGCCGTACCCTTCAGGCCCCCTACTTTTCGGCGGCCCAACGGGGGGAAAAGCATGACAATCCGAAGCGACCGGTGGATCCGCCGGATGGCGGAAGAGTACCGCATGATCGAGCCGTTCGAGCCCCGGCAGGTCCGCGATGGCGTGATCAGCTACGGCGTCTCATCCTTCGGCTACGACATCCGCGTCGGGGATACCTACAAGGTATTCACCAACGTGCACAGCGTGGTCGTCGATCCGAAGAACTTCGACCCGCTCTCCTTCGTCGACATCCAGGCCGACCACTGTATCATCCCGCCGCATTCCTTCGCCCTCGCCTCGACCATGGAGTACTTCCGGATTCCGCGGGACGTGCTCGTGATCTGTGTGGGGAAATCCACCTACGCCCGCTGCGGGATCATCGTCAACGTCACGCCCCTCGAGCCCGAGTGGTGCGGCCATCTCACGCTCGAGATCTCCAACACGACGCCTCTGCCCGCCAAGATCTACAGCCGCGAGGGCCTCGCGCAACTGCTCTTCTTCCAGGGCGACGAGGTGCCGGAGACCACCTACGCACAGCGCGGCGGGAAGTACCAGGATCAGAGGGGGGTGACCCTGCCGAAGCTCTGACGGCGGGCGACGTGAGGCGGGCGACGAGGGGCGGGATCAGCCGTGCGGCAGGATCCCGCCCCTCGTCGCCCGTCTCACGACCCGCCCTTCGTCGCCCGCCCTTCGTCCCCCGCCGTGGGTCGCCCGCCGTTCGTCGCCCGCTGTTCCTGCCGTTCCGCCTACTTCACCGCCAGGGCCTTTCTGGGCGCCTTCAGGAAGTCACGGTTCAGCCGCGCGATGGTGTCGATGCTGATGTCCTTGGGACACGCGGCCTGGCAGGCGCCGTGGTTGGTGCAGTGGCCGAACCCTTCCTCGTCGTGCGTGGCGACCATTGCGTTGGCCCGGGCGTAGCGCTCGGGCTGGCCCTGAGGCAGATAGCCGAGGTGCGTCACCTTGGCCGCCGTGAAGAGCATGGCGGATGCGTTCGGACAGGCGGCGACGCAGGCGCCACAGCCGATGCAGGCGGCGGCATCCATGGACAGGTCGGCATCCCGCTTCGGGACAGGCACGACGTGGGCGTCCGGCGCACTCCCCGTGCGGACCGAAATGAAGCCGCCCGCCTGAATAATGCGGTCCAACGCGGAGCGGTCCACGACCAGGTCCCTGACGACCGGGAAGGCTGAGGCGCGCCACGGCTCGATCCAGATCTCGTCGCCGTCCTTGTAGTTCCGCATGTGCAACTGGCACACGGTCGTCTTCGATTTGGGCCCGTGGGGCTCGCCATTGATCACGAGGCCGCACATGCCGCAGATGCCCTCGCGGCAGTCGTGATCGAAGGCGATCGGCTCCTTGCCCTCCCGGAGCAGGCCTTCGTTGAGCACGTCGAGCATCTCGAGGAACGAGCTGTGCTCGCTGATGTCCTCAACCCGGTGCGTTTCGAAGCTGCCGGGCGCCGTGGCGCCGGCCTGGCGCCATACATGGAGCGTCAGATTCATGCTATTTGTAGCTCCGTTGCGACAGGTGCACGTACTCGAACTCGAGCGGCTCCTTGTTCAGCCGCGGCGCGTTCCCGTCACCGGCGTACTCCCAGACCGCCGAGTAGGCGTAGTTCTCGTCGTCGCGGAGCGCTTCACCGTCCGGGGTCTGGTGCTCGACGCGGAAGTGGCCGCCGCACGACTCGTTGCGGTCCAGCGCGTCGTGGCACATGAGCTCGGCGAACTCGAGGTAGTCGGCGACGCGGCCGGCGTACTCCAGGGCCTGGTTGAGGGTCGCGGCACTGCCGGGAACCTGGACGTCGGCCCAGAACCGCTCACGCAGCTCGGGGATGCGGCGGAGCGCGTCCTTCAGACCTTCCTCGCTTCGCGCCATGCCGCAGTTCTCCCACAGGATCAGGCCCAGCTCCTTGTGGAAGTCGCGCACGGTCTGCTTTCCGTTCACGGCGAGCAGGCGGTCCAGCTTCTGGCGGACGGCGGCCTCGGCGTCCTTGAAGGCGGCATGCTCCGGATCGAGCGGGCCGAACTTCGTCTGCGCGAGGTAGTCGCCGATGGTCAGCGGGATCACGAAATAGCCGTCGGCCAGTCCCTGCATGAGGGCGCTGGCGCCGAGCCGGTTGGCGCCGTGGTCGGAGAAGTTGGCCTCGCCGATCACATGCAGCCCGGGCACCGTGCTCATGAGGTTGTAGTCCACCCAGAGCCCGCCCATCGTGTAGTGCGGCGCCGGGTAGATCCGCATCGGTACGGTGTACGGGTCCTCGCCCGTGATGTTCTCGTACATCTCGAAGAGGTTGCCGTAGCGCTCCTCGATGACCTTCTTGCCGAGCCGGTCGATGGAATCCCGGAAGTCGAGGTAGACGCCGACGCCGGTCTCGCCCACGCCGCGGCCCTCGTCGACGGCTTCCTTGGCGCGGCGCGACGAGACGTCGCGGGGCGCGAGGTTGCCGAAGCTGGGATAGATGCGCTCGAGGTAGTAGTCGCGCTCATCCTCGGGGATCTGCCCCGGCGCGCGACGATCGGCCTGCTTCTTCGGCACCCAGATGCGGCCATCGTTGCGCAGCGACTCGCTCATCAGCGTGAGCTTCGACTGGTGCTCGCCCGCCGCCGGAATGCAGGTCGGGTGGATCTGGGTGAAGCAGGGGTTGGCGAAGCCCGCACCGCGCTTGTACGCGCGCCAGTTGGCCGTGACGTTGCAGCCCTGGGCGTTGGTCGAGAGGAAAAAGACGTTGCTGTAGCCGCCCGTCGCCAGGACCACGGCGTGCGCGGCGTGCGACTCGATCTCGCCCGTGATCAGGTCGCGCACGACGATGCCCCGGGCGTGACCATCGATCACGACCACGTCGAGCAGCTCGTGACGCGTGTGCATGTTGACGTGACCGACCGCGATCTCCTTCTGCAGGGCCTGGTAGGCGCCGAGCAGGAGCTGCTGGCCGGTCTGGCCGCGGGCGTAGAACGTTCGCGAGACCTGCGCCCCGCCGAAGGACCGGTTGGCCAGGTATCCGCCGTACTCGCGGGCGAAGGGCACGCCCTGGGCCACGCATTGGTCGATGATGTTGAGGCTGACCTGCGCGAGCCGGTAGACGTTGCCCTCACGAGAGCGGTAGTCCCCGCCCTTGACCGTATCGTAGAACAAGCGGTAAACGCTGTCGCCGTCGTTCTGGTAGTTCTTGGCCGCATTGATTCCGCCCTGCGCCGCGATCGAGTGCGCGCGGCGAGGGCTGTCCTGGAAACAGAAGCAGTCGACGACGTAGCCGAGCTCGGCCATGCTCGCGGCCGCCGCGGCGCCGGCCAGACCCGAGCCCACGATGATGACGCGGTATTTCCGCTTGTTGGACGGGTTGACCAGCTTGAGATGGAAGAGGTGGTCGTCCCACTTCTTCTCGATCGGGCCGTCCGGGACCTTCGCGTTGAGTTCCATCCTCCCGCCTCCCCTACCGCACGATCCCGGCGAGCACGGCCACCGGGAAGGACATGTTACCGAGCACCACGACCAGCGCGATGACGAGCGCCAGCGGACGCCGCCAGTCGCGGTAGCGGACATCGGCGGCGCCCAGCGTCTGGAACGCGCTCCAGATCCCGTGATAGAGGTGGAACCCCAGCGGGATCATGGCGAGGATGTACGCGACCGAAACGGGCACGACCTGGAAGCCGGTCACGAAATTGTGATAGGCGTCGCCCGGCACGAAGTCCGGGTGGATGTTCCCGGTCGTCAGGTTGAGAATGTGGAATACGACGAACGCGAGGATCGTCAGGCCGCCCCACACCATGGTGCGGGACGCGTATGCGATGGCCAGCGATTCCACCTTCCGGTACCCGACCGGCCGAGCCCGCTTCGACTGCAGCCAGAGCTGGGCCGCGGAGACGATGTGTGTGAGCACGCAGGCGAGCAGCACGACCCGGATGATCCAGAGCAGGCTGCCGTGCGGGAAGATGGGGGCACCGAGCGAGCGCAGCCCTTCTGCGTAGTGGTTGAACTCCTCGGGGCCGAGATAGACCTTGAGGTTGCCGGCAAAATGCCCGATCACGAAGAGGACCAGGATGGCGCCGGTGACGGCCATCGTGATCTTTTTCCCGACCGATGCACCGTAGAAGCCGGCGGGCCGCGCCCGTTTCGGTGCCCGGGCCATCTGAGTGCTCACGAGAGGAGCGCCATCGTCTCGAAGGTCGCATCCGCCGACTTCTGGAGCATGGCCTTCTCGTCGTCGGTAAGCACGACCTCGATGACCTTCTCGAGGCCCTTGCTTCCCAGCTGGCAGGGTACGCCGAGGAACAGGTCCTTCAGGCCGTATTCGCCCTTGAGCCAGACGGAGGCCGGAAGGATGCGCTTCTTGTCGTGCGCGATCGCTTCCGCCATCTGCACGGCGGCAGCGGCCGGCGCGTAGTACGCGCTGCCGGTCTTGAGCAGGCCGACGATCTCGCCGCCCCCCTTCCGCGTCCGTTGCACGAGCGCTTCGATGCGATCGGCCGGAAGCATCTGGGTGAGCGGGATCCCGCTCACGCTGGCGTACGAGGCCAGCGGCACCATGGTGTCGCCGTGGCCGCCCAGGACCAGGGCCTGGATGTCCGCGACGCTGACGCCCAGCTCGAGCGCGATGAACGAGCGGTAGCGGGCCGAGTCGAGCACGCCGGCCATGCCGATGACGCGCTCGCGCGGGAAGCCGGTCGTCTTCATGCAGACGTACGACATCACGTCGAGCGGGTTGGAGACGACGATGATGATGGCGTTGGGCGACATCTTCTTGATCTGCTCGGACACCGTCTTCACGATGGTCGCGTTGGTGTTGAGCAGGTCTTCCCGACTCATGCCGGGCTTGCGTGCGACACCGGCGGTCAGGATCACGATGTCGGAATTGGCGGTATCGGCGTAGTCGTTGGTTCCAATTACGCGCGCATCAAAGCCCTCGATCGGTGCCGACTCCCACTGATCGAGGCCCTTTCCCTGAGGCACGCCTTCGATGATGTCGATGAGCACGACGTTGCGGGCGAGCCGCCGCTGGGCGAGCAGCAAGGAAGCGCTCGCTCCCACGTGGCCGGCGCCTACTACGGTGATCTTGTTCACCATGATCGTTTTTTCGTTGGAGGACTGTTGCCATATGGCCCGGCCAAAGTAGGCCGGTCGGAACGGGGATGTCAACGCGATGGACGGGTGGGAAACGACGGCTCAGCCAACTCCTGACGAACGGCGTCGGCGTACGGATTACAACTGTGTCAACCACCGACCTGGGAAAGGGCGAGGAGCCCGCCGGAGCCGGCGGCGCTGCCTCGCACGAGGAAGTGCCGTTCGGGCTTGATCCGGAGGGTGTGCTCGACGAGCGGAGCGAGCGGCTCGCCCTTGCGGAGCGGGTCGCGCAGGTTGGTCTCGATGTCGCCGAACAGACAGGGGCGGAGCTTGCCGTCGGCGGTGAGCCGCATGCGGTTGCAGCGGTCGCAGTAGTTGTGGCTCATGGGCGTGATGACGCCCACGGTGCCGGCGGCGCCGGGGAACGTGAAGTAGGTGGCGGGCCCGTTGCCGGCGGGCCCGGCGACGGGCTCGAGCTCGCCGATGGAGCGGAGCCGGCCGAGCATCTCGAGCGCGGGCACGTACTCGTCAGCGGACACCGCAAGGTTCTCGCCGACCGGCATGACCTCGATGAAGCGGACGTGCCAGGGCCGTTCGAGGATCGCGCGCGCGAAGTCCTCGATCTCGTCGTCGTTGCGGCCGCGCATGATGACCGTGTTGATCTTGATGGGCTCGAAGCCGACGCGTTCGGCGGCGGCGAGGCCGTCGAGGATCTGGCGGTGCGAGCCGGGCCGGCGGGCGATGGCGTCGATCCGGTCGGGCCGGAGCGAGTCGAGCGACACGTTGATGCGGGTCACGCCGGCCGCGTGGAGCTCGTCCGCCATCAGCGGCAGCAGCACGGCGTTTGTGGAAAGGGCGATGTCCTCGATCCCGGGAATGGCCGCGATGCCCCGCACCAGCACAGCAATGTCGCGCCGGATGAGCGGCTCGCCGCCCGTGATGCGGATCCGCCGGAGCCCCATGCCGGCCATCACGGAGACGATCTCTTCGATCTCCTCGTAACGGAGCAGCTCGGCGCGACGCAGCCACGGCAGCCCTTCCTCCGGCATGCAGTAGACGCAGCGAAGGTTGCACTTGTCCGTCACCGAGATGCGGAGGTACTCGATGCGCCGGCCGAACCCGTCGCGCATGCCCTCCCCCGCCCGTTCCGCTTCCACGGCGCGGCGCACGTCGGCGGCGGAATCGATCAGGTCAGACACGGGCGTTCTCCGGTCCCGGCGGCACGGCACCCTCGAGCCAGGCCTCGGTCCCATCGGCGTAGCGTTCCTTCTTCCAGACAGGCAGCCGCTCCTTGATGGCCTCGATGACGTACCGGCTGGCGTCGTACGCCTGCGCGCGGTGGGCCGCGGCCACGGCGATCACGACGCTCGCCTCGCCGACCGCGAGGTCGCCGGTTCGGTGGACGGCTGCGACGGCGCAGCCAGCCCACCGTGCTTCCGCCTCCGACACGATCGCCGCGAGCTCCTGGCCGGCCATCGCCGGGTAGGCCTCGTATCGCATTCCCACCACCGTCCGGCCCCGGTTCTCATCGCGGACCGTCCCCACGAAGGCGACAGCAGCGCCCGTTCCCGGTGCTTCGACCACGCGCAGCACGGCGCCCACGTCGATCGCCGAATCGGTCAGCCAGGTACGCGACATCAGCCGCCGGCCACCGGGGGGAGGAAGGCGAGCTCGTCCCCGTCATGGAGCGGCGCGTCGAGTGCGGAATAGACGGAGTTGAGAGCGACGACGGGCCGCTCCGGAAGCGACGCCAGTCCGGGGTTCCGGTCACGGGCCGCAGCCACGGCGGCTCCAGCGGTGGCGCCGGCTGGCAGCGAAAGCACCAGCTCGTCCGTACCGGCCCAGTCGCGGTAGAGTGCAAAGAGGAGGATTCGTACGTTCATATCGATCATGGTAGCGGCGTTCACGGGCGACAACAAGCGCGGGCGGCCGGTCCCGCGTGCCTCCGCCGTTACGAAATGGCGAAGGGGCTCCGGCACGAGCCCGGAACCCCTTCAGCGAGGCGCGGTCGACCACCCTCAGCGCGGGGCACCGCCGGATCGCGTGCCGGACGTGGATACCCCGCCGTTCCCGACCCGGTCCAGCGCGGGATCGGGCAGCGATCGTGGCGGGAGGGTGTCGCGCGCGACACCGGCCCTGCCCGCGCCGAGCGGCCGCTGGCTGATCACATCCCGGATCGTCTCCTGCAGCCGCAGCCAGCCGGCGGTGAACAACGCGCGCTGGCGGGGCGAGAACATGTCGCGGATGGAATCCTGGTCCGCCTTCCATTGCGCGTTTTCCTGATCGCGCAGCCGTTCGATCGAGTCCAGGATGCCGACATACGTCGAATCAGGCGTGGCCGGGTTCCGGATCGCCATCATCAGGTTGCGACGAAGCTCGACGCCCCGCTCCGCCAGGTCGCGGCGCCGGTCGTTGCCGGCGCGCAGGATCGTCTCCAGTCGGTCCCGCTGCTCCGCGCTGAGTCCCATCTCCCGGCCGCTCTGCTCTACGAAGCGGCTCACGATCTGGCGCTCGAGCATGACGCGATTCCGCATTTGGGCGCCCTGCCCCATTCCGGGTGGGCCACCCACCCGCCCACCGCGTTGCGCCGCGACCGGCGACGGCAGCGCCAGCAGAACCGCGAGTGCGATTGCGTATCTCACCGCTCCATCTCCTTCAGGACCTGCTCCAGCTCGTCGACCGAGAGGGCGTTCAGGCCGACCGAGCCCGGAACCAGGGGGTCATCGTACGCCGACCAGACCAGGGTCGCGTCTTCCGTCGTGTCCGCCCAGAACGAATCGTCCGCCGGCGCCGAATCGCCTCGCCTGGCCACCAGCGATGCCGTTACCAGCGCGAACACCACGGTCGCGGCCATGGCGAAGTGACGAGTCGCGGGGAAGCGGAACGGAAGCGCTGACCTGCGTCCGCTCCGGACGGCGGCGAGGACGCGGGTCTCCAGACCGAACGGCACGGACACCGGTTGGCGAAGGTGCTCGAGCAGAGTCGCCTCGGCACGGCAGTCCTCGCATTCCGCGAGGTGACGCGCGAGGCGGGAATCGGCGATGTCATCCAGCCGCCCGTCGAGGCGGTCCGGCAGGGCGTCTCGCACCCGATCGCAGTTCATTTCGTTCATCGCATCCACTCCCGGAGCCGCTTGATCCCGAGGTGGTAATTGACCCGGGCAGCCCCCGTCGAACACTTCAGGATCCGCGCGATATCCTGGTAATCAAGTCCTTGATTCACACGCAGTTCCACAGCCATCCTCTGCTTCCCGGGCAACTTCGCAACCTGCGCCCGGATCCGGTCCGCTTCGTCCTTCAATTCCACCACCGCCGCCGCATCCACGGTATCGCCCGCCAGGCCCTCGACCGCCGTGAGCGAGACCTCCCGCTTCCGGCCTCGGCGCCGGGCCAGCGACTTCGCCGAGTTCGCCGCGATCCGCAGGACCCAGGTCCTGAAGCTCGCATCGCCGCGGAATCGGTCCAGCGCCCGCATCGCGTTGACCATCGCATCCTGCGCGGCGTCCTGCGCCAGGTCCTCGTCGCGCAGCATCCGGAACGCAAGGCCGTACACGTCGGCCAGATATCTGCGGACCAGCACGTCCTGTGCGTCGAGGTCTCCAGCCCGCGCTCTGCCGATCAGCGCGGCCTCATCGATCTGAGTCCGCGGGCCGGAATGCACGCCCATGCGGTTCACTGTTGTCTAGACGCCGGAATCCGGCGGACCGTTAAGCACGGACGCCCCGGCCGCTCATTCGACGGCCGGGGCGCACAGGCGGTTCGGAACTGACCAACGCTTCAGACCGGGATATGGATCCCCTCCGAGACCTGGACGCGGAGATCCTTCGACGGCTTGAAGATCGGGACCGCGCGCGCGGGGACTTCGACCGGCTCGCCGGTGCGCGGGTTGCGGGCCAGGCGCGAGCGGCGCTTGCGGACCTTGAACGTGCCGAATCCCCGGATCTCGATGTGGGCGTGATCCGCCATCGCGTTCTTGATCGCATTGAGCAGCCCGTCCACGACCAGGGCGCAGTCCTTCTTCGTGATTCCGGGTCCGATCGCCTCGGCTACCTGCTCGACCAGGTCCGCTTTGGTCATTGTTCCTCCAGCATCAGGTGTATTCGTACGCGGCCGGCAACCCGTCGGCTCGAATTCGCGAGCGCCGGCCACCCTGCAATCGGACTCGAGGTCTCAGGAAGGCGTCGAACATCCGGTCACGCCCGCGATTCGGAGGGAAACCGGACAATCCCCGTGCGCGGGGGCGCCCTGCCAGGTTAGGGTCGAGGCGTCCTAAAGTCAAGTGCCGGCTTGGCTTCGCAGCATTTCCGCAACGAAACGATCGAAGAGATACCGGGAGTCGTGCGGCCCCGGCGCGGCCTCCGGATGATACTGCACGCTGAAAGCCGGGAGCTCGCGGTGCTCGAGCCCTTCCATTGTCTGGTCGTTCAGGTTCACGTGCGTCATGCGCAGCGAGGGCGCCCCCTCGACCTCGTCGTCCGTGCCGCGCCGGACCGCGAAGCCATGGTTCTGCGACGTGATCTCGACCGCACCGTCCGAAAGCCGTCGCACCGGGTGGTTCCCCGCGCGGTGACCGTAGAGCAGCTTGAAGGTGCGGCCGCCGAACGCGCGTCCGAGAAGCTGATGACCGAGACAGATGCCGAAGACGGGCGTTCCCCGTCCGGCCAGGCGGCGGATCGTCTCGAGTGCATGCTCGACCGCTTCCGGGTCGCCCGGCCCGTTCGAGAGGAAGAACCCGTCGGGGGCCTGCTCGAGGATCTCGCCGGCGGTCGTTGCGGACGGCAGCGTCGTAACGCGGCAGCCGCGCTCGGCCAGCAACCGGAGCGAGTTCCGCTTGATGCCGAAATCGTAGGCGAGGACGTGGAAGCGCTGCTCCCCGACCGGTGTCGTGTCGTACGGCTCGGCCGTCGACACCGCGCAGGTCAGGTCCAGCCCTTCCATGCGCGGGTGCGCCTGGATGCGGGCCATGAGGTCGGCGGTCGCGACGTCGGCGGCCGCGATCGCGGCGCGCATCGCACCGACCGAACGCAGGTGGATCGTGAGCGCCCGCGTATCGACACCGGTGATGCCGACGACGCCATGATCGTGCAGATAGGCGTCGAGCGAACCTTCGGCGCGCCAGTTGCTGAAGGAGCGGGCGATCTCGCGCATGACGAAGCCGGCGACCTGGACATCGCCGGACTCCGCATCCGCCCGGGTGACGCCGTAGTTCCCGATGAGCGGGTAGGTCATCACCACGATCTGCCCCGCGTAGGACGGATCGGTGAGGACCTCCTGGTAGCCCGTCATCGACGTGTTGAAGACGGCCTCACCGAGCGTCTCGCCTGGATGACCGACGAGATCGCCGTCGAAGCGGCGGCCGTCTTCGAGGAGCAGGTAGCCGGGACGATCCAATGTGGCACTCCGCATGGGCGGGAACGAGTCCGCGCGAAGTTACCATGGCCCTCCGCCCTGTCAAGCCACGCGGCGCCGGGGTTGCGGCGCCACGCGGAGCCCCCGACACTTCGCCGCCATGAACCATCTCGTGCACATCTACGCGGACGAGTCCTGCCTCGGGGTGCAGTTCACCGACCGCGACTCGCCCGGCGGCGCCGCCGGCCTGGTCGAGCACTGGAACGGTCGGGAGTGGCTGCGGAAGGACTACTGGGTGAGTGAGCCCGCCACCACCAACAACCGGATGGCAATCCGCAGCGCCAGCGAGGGATTGCGCCTGCTGCGCCACCCGTGCCGCGTGGTGTTCACGTCCGACTCGCAGTATCTCGTGCGCGGCATGAACGAGTGGATCGCGGGGTGGGTTCGCCGCAATTGGAAGCGGAAGGAAGGCCCCGTCAGCAACGCCGACCTGTGGAAAGCGCTGCTGCCCGAGGCACGGCGCCATCAGGTCCAGTGGGTCTGGGTCCGCGGCCATGCCGGGCACCCGCAGAACGAGTACGCGAACCACCTGGCGACCCGCGCGGCCCGCCAGCAGGATGCGACCCGCGGGCTCCGGCCCTCCGGCTTCCTCGAATGGCTGGAGTCGGAACGCGAGAAGGATCGCTACCTCGACTTCATGGAATGGGCGCCCGCCGACGAGCGCGCCTTCCGCCCCGCGAAAGCCGTCGAGCCGTGAGCGGCTGCGGTCCGGCTCAGGACGGCGCGGCCCTCTCGAACACGATGCGGAACTCGCGCGTCACCGAGTCCACGAATTCTTCGAGAGGAAACACCCGGCCGGTCAGCCGTTCGATCGACGTGACGCCGCCATCGCGGATGCCACAGGGAACGATGCTCTCGAAGTAGCGCAGGTCGGTGCCGACGTTCAGCGCGAAGCCGTGCGATGTGATCCAGCCGCTCGACACCCGCACTCCGATCGCCGCGACCTTGTCACGGTCCACCCAGACCCCACTCATTCCCTTCCGTCGCGCACCGCGGATGCCGTACGTGGCGACGGTCCGGATCAGCACTTCCTCGAGATCGCGGATGTAGGCATGGAGGTCGCGCCGATCGGGCTTCAGATCGAGGATGGGATAACCGACGAGCTGCCCAGGCCCGTGGTAGGTCACGTCGCCGCCGCGGCCGGTCTCGAACAGCTCGATGCCGAGCAGCTCCCGTTCCTCCCGCCCGAGCAGCACGTGCTCGCCGCTCGATGCCGTGCCCAACGTGATCACGTGCGGGTGTTCGAGCAGCAACAAGCGGTCGGCGATCTCGCCCAGCCGGCGGCGCCGCACGAGCGCATCCTGCAGCGCCAGCGCCTCCGCGTACGGAACACGGCCCAGCCAGCTCGCGTCGAGCACCCTTCGCCGGGACGCGGGCGCCGGCGCGGAGTCCGCTACGGGGACCTGCGCGCGCTCAGGCATCCTCCGGGAACCGCTCCATCAACTCCTTGAGGCGGGCGAGGAAGCGGGCCGCGTCGGCCCCGTCCACGATGCGATGGTCGTAACCGAGCGAAAACAGGGAGCGCTTACGGATGGCGATGGCGTCGCCGCCATCGGCCTCGATCACGACGGTCCGCTTCTCGATCGCACCGGTGCCGAGGATCGCCGACGTACCCTCCGGAATGATCGGCAACCCGACGAGCGTGCCGAGCACGCCCGGATTCGTGATCGAGAACGTCGCACCCTGGATCTCTTCCGGCTTGAGCTTGCGGTCGCGGGCCCGTCCGGCCAGGTCGGCGATTCGGCGCGCCACGCCGAGCAGGTTCAGCTCGTCCGCGTTGCGCACGACCGGCACGATCAGGCCCGGATTCAGATCGACGGCGATGCCGATGTTCACCTCGCCGCGGTACAATACGCTCTCTCCCGAGATGGTCGCGTTCACCATGGGGAAATCGCGCAGCAGCCGTGCCACCGCCCACGCGACGAACGCCGTGTAGCTCACCTTCACGCCCTGCTGCTCCCAGCGGGCGCGGCCGCCCGAACGCACGCGGTCGATCTGTGTGAAGTCGATCTCGATGAACGAATGCACGTGTGGCGCGATCCGCTTTGCGCGCACCATGTGCTCGGCCGTCAACCGGCGGATCCGGTCCATCGGCTCGACGCGGTCGCCGGCACGCACCGGGAACTCGGGGTGGCGGACCTGGCCGTAGAACGTGGACCAGAAGTCGTCAACACCAGTAATGGCGGGCGACGGCACGGCGGGAGCGGGCACGGCGGGAACGGACGGTTCCGCGCCGCGGCTATCGATGAAGGAGAGAATGTCCTGCTTCGTGACGCGTCCGGCGTGTCCGGTGCCGGGCACCTGGCCGATGTCGATGTCGTGCTCTGCGGCGATCTTCCGGACGAGTGGCGTGGACTTCTGGCGGAGCCGTTCCTCGGCGGTGCCGGGCTCGGGCGCGGGCTCGACGCGTCGCTCCGCGGTCGAAGGTGCGGACGCCGGCGGCGCGGCGGGCTTCGCATCCGGAGCACCGGCCGCCGGTGCCGTCGCCACGGGGGCGGGGCTCGCGGCGACGGCGCCCTTCTCCGTTTCGAGCCAGGCCACGATCGTACCGACTTCGACGGTCTGACCCTCGGCGACGGCGATCTCGGCGAGCGTGCCAGCCGCGGGCGCGGGGATCTCGGCATCGACCTTGTCGGTCGAGATCTCGAGCAGCGGCTCGTCGCGGGCCACCTCGTCCCCGACTGCCTTCAACCATTTCGAAACCGTGCCCTCGGCGATGGACTCGCCCATCTGGGGCATCGGGACTTCGATTCGCGCCATGTTCGAACTCGACTCGGAATGGGTCGCGTCAATACTCGCACAGGTAGCGGGCCGCCACCACGATGTCAGCCTCGCCCGGCAGAAAATAGTCCTCCAGCGGACCGGAGTACGGGACCGGCGTGTCGATCGCGGTAACACGGAGCATGGGGGCGTCGAGCCATTCGAACGCCGTCTCGCTAACCCGCATCCCGATCTCGCCCGCGATACCGCCGGTCCGCGTGTCCTCGTGCACGATCAGCAGCCGGTGGGTCCGCTTCACGCTTTCCACGACCGCCGCTTCGTCGAGCGGCAACAGCGTGCGGAGGTCGAGGATCTCGACCTCGATGCCTTGCGCCGACAGTGTGTCGGCGGCCTTCCGGCTCTCGTGCACCATCGCGCCGTACGTCACGATCGTGAGGTCACGGCCGGGCCGGTGCACGCGAGCACTGCCCAGCTCCACAACGGGGTCGTCCGGCGACAGCGTCTCCCGCAGGAACGGCGCCCGGTACAGCTTCTTGTGCTCGAAGAACAGAACCGGGTCCGGATCGCGGATCGCGGCCTTGAGCAGGCCCTTCGCGTCCGCCGCCGTCGCCGGGTACGCGATCTTGAGGCCGGGCGTGTGGAAGAACGCCATCTCGGGATTCTGCGAATGGAACGGCCCGCCCCTCACACCGCCCCCGACCGGCCCACGCACGACCAGTGGCAGGGGTCCGCCGCCGCGCCAGCGTGAGGTGGCGATGTAGTTGGTGAGCGGCTCGTACGCGCACGAAACGAAGTCCATGAACTGCATCTCGACGACCGGCCGGAGCCCACCATGCGCCGCGCCGGCCGCGAGCCCCGTGAATCCGCCCTCGCTGATGGGCGTATCCACCACCCGTCCGGCGCCGAAGTACTCGACGAAGCCTTCCGTCATCTTGAACGCGCCGCCGTACGCGCCGATGTCCTCGCCCAGCAGGAACACCGACGGATCGCGCTCCATCTCCTCCCAGAGCGCTTCACGGATCGCCTCCAGCATCGTGACGGGACGACCCATCTCGGTGTGCCGGACGTGATCGGGTTTTTCGCGGGACGCGGTTTCCGCCATTCTCGTCAGGCCTGAGGGCTGCACGTCCCGGCGCGCCCTATCGTCCGGGCGGCCGCGCGGGCTCGCGAAAACGCGAAAGGCCCCGGGGCCCACGACAGTGGGGCGCCCCCGGAGCCGTGCTTCACGACTGGATCGACCTACTTCGACGTGTCCGGATTCGCGGCCGCGCCGCCCGATCCCGCGCCTGCGCCGGTCGCACCGGGCACGGTCGGCAACAGGGGCTGGCCGGGAGTCGGGGCGTCGTTGAACGTGTCCTGGAGGATCGACGTCGCATTGGTCGCGCGCGACGACATCACCGAGAGCACCAGCGAGAGCCCGAGGAAGATGGCGCCCGTGACCCACGTCGTCTTGGTCAGCAGCGTCACCGCCTGCCGGCCTCCGAGGACGCTGTCCGCCATCGTGCTGCCGGACCCGCCCATGGCGGCCAGGCCATCGCCCTTTCCCGACTGCATCAGGACGACCAGGCCGAGCAGAAATCCGTCCAGGATCAGTATCGCAAGCAGGAATCCGAACACGTTGTCGACTCCAAAGATAGGCTTGAACCCGAGCTATTCAGTTTCGCCAATCATGCCCGCCCTGTCAACGCGGCCGCGGGTTCCGGGCGCCTGGGCGGGGCGCCCCGGGCGCGGCGGGCGACCCGGCGAACCCGGGACCGGGTCCGGGCACCCGGGTGTCGAAGGGGCGGCGTCGGGCTACGTCGTCGGTGTATCGGCCAGCCGGGCGAACGATCCTGGATCCAGGCTGGCCCCGCCGACGAGCAGGCCGTCGACGTCGGAGGCGGCGAGGAGCGCGGCGGCGTTGGCGGGCTTGGCGGACCCGCCGTACAGGATCGGGATCGTGTCGGCGCGTGGGGTACGTTCGCGGAGCCGGTCCCGGAGGAACCCGTGGGCGGCAGCGGCGTCATCCGGCGTGGCGTTGACGCCGGTGCCGATGGCCCAGACGGGCTCGTAGGCGAGGAGCAGGTCCTGGACCTTGCCTTCCGGGAGCGCGGCAAGGACGGCGTCGAGCTGGCGGCGGAGAACGGCCTCGAGGGCTCCACCCTTCCGCTGGTCGAGCGTTTCGCCAACGCAGACGATGGGGGTGAGTCCGGCTTCGAGCGCGGCTACGGTCCGGGCCGCGACCGCCTCATCGGTATCGCCGAAGAGCTGGCGGCGCTCGGAATGGCCGACCAGCGTGAGCCGCGCGCCGGCCTGGTACGCCATGCTGGCACTGATCTCGCCCGTGAACGCACCGCTGTCCTCCCAGTGGATGTGCTGGACGCCCATACGCAGGTCGGGTCGCGACGCGGTGGCCTCGAGCGCGGCGTACAGCGAGAGCGCGGGCGGAAAGAACCACACGCTCCGGTCATCACGAGGCGCGTACAGCCGGCAGAAAGTCTCGAAGAAGGCGCGCGTCTCGTCGGGTCCCTTGTGCATCTTCCAGTTGCCGGCGATGACGGGGACCGGCCAGTTCATCGGTTCCATGTGCGTGTCCTCAGGCATCGTCGAGCGCGGCAACGCCCGGCAGGGTCCGGCCCTCGAGGAATTCGAGGGACGCGCCGCCACCGGTGGAAACGTGGGACAAACTGCCGGAGAGGCCGGCCCGGTCGAGCGCGGCCGCGGTGTCGCCACCGCCGGCAACGGTCGTGGCGCCACTCGCGGTCGCGGCCGCGACGGCGCGCGCCACGCCCAGCGTGCCGGCCGCGAAGTCGTCGATCTCGAACAGTCCCATGGGTCCATTCCAGAGCACGGTGCCTGTTCCCGCGATGCGTTGGGCGAACGCTTCGACGGACGCGGGACCGATATCGAGAATGGTGTGCCCGGCGGGAACGGCGTCGCGTGCGCACACGCTCGACGGCGAACCGGCCTCAGCCCGCTCCGCGATCACGCAGTCGACGGGCAGCACGAGCTTCTCGCCGGCGCGCTTCAACAGGTCGGCGGCCATCGCGACGCGATCGGGCTCCACGAGCGACGTGCCGGTCTCCAGCCCCAGCGCGCGGAAGAACGTGTTGGCCATCGCGCCGCCGATGAGCAACGCGTCGACGCGAGGCAGCAACGCTTCGACGACGTCGATCTTGCCGGAGATCTTGGCGCCACCGAGGATCGCGACGAACGGGTGGCGCGGATTCTCCAGCGCTTTCCCGAGGAAGCGGAGTTCCTTCTCCATGAGATAGCCGGCGACCGCCGGCTTGCCCGCCTCCCGCATCGCACGCGGCGTCGCCGCGGTCGAAGCGTGTGCCCGGTGCGCGGCGCCGAAGGCGTCGTTCACGTACACGTCAGCGAGTCTCGCGAGCGCCTCGCCCAACGCGGGATCGTCCGCTTCCTCGCCCGGGTCGAAGCGCACGTTCTCGAGCAGCAGCACATCGCCGGGCCCGAGCGCGGCAACGGCCTGCGCCGCCTCGCTGCCGAACGTGTCGCCGACGAACCGCACCGGCCGCTCCAGCAGCGCGGCGAGGCGCCGCGCGACAGGTGCGAGACTCAGCTCGGGCTTCCGCTTCCCCTTCGGCCGGCCCAGATGGGAAACGAGAATGACGCGGGCGCCGCCATCAATAAGGTGGCGCAGCGTGGGAATCGTGGCCGTGATCCGCGTGTCGTCGGCGACCGCATCGCCGTCGAGTGGGACGTTGTAGTCGACGCGTACCAGCACGCGGCGGTCGTTTATCGCATCCGCCGGCAGGTCTTCGAGCGTGCGTTTCGCCATGGTCCGGTCTCGTTTCGGGTGTCGGATCTGCGGCAGGAAGCTACGCGGACGGGCGGGCCGGGATCAAGCGCGGCAACGAAGAGCGGCCGCGGCACTCGAGTGCCGCGGCCGCATCACCGTTCCGGCTTCGTGTCAGCCGCCGATCGGTGCGTCGGCCAGGCGAACGTCGAGGCGACCGGCCGTGCGGTCACGGCCAGAAATCTCGAGCGGCGCGCCGCAATAGCTGCACTCGATGCGAAGAACGGGCACGGATTCATCGAATTCGATGCTGTCACCGTGGCCGCAAACGGGGCATCGGTAGGTACCGAACGAGTCCGGCTCTGCTTTCTTCATGCGCACCTCCCGCTTCGACCGGCAAAGGCGAGTTGCGTGCCAGTCGGTAGAGGAGACATCGGCCCGGACACCGAACAAACCCCGTTTACAGGGTAATACGGCCGCGGCTGGCGGGTCAATGGAGGACCGGGCGGGACCGGTGCCTTCCCGATCCCGCCCGATGCCGCAAGAAGCAACGGTTCAAGCGATTGCGTATGCTCAGAGCGAAGCGGCGACGAACGCGGCGAGGTCCACGCAACGGCAGGAGTAACCCCACTCGTTGTCGTACCAGGCCATCACCTTCACCATGCGATCCTCGATGACGAACGTGGAGGGCAGGTCGACGATCGAGCTGGCCGGATTGCCGATGTAATCCACACTCACCAGTGGTTCGTCCGAAACAGCCAGGAATCCGGCGAGCGGGCCCGTCTTCGACGCGGCGCGGAAGGCGTCCTGCAGACCGTCAACCGTCACCGCCTCTTCCAGCTCCGCCGTCAGATCGACGACGGACACGTCGGCTGTCGGGACGCGGATTGCGAGGCCGTCGATCTTGCCCTTGAGCTCCGGAATGACGATCCCGCTGGCACGTGCAGCGCCTGTCGTCGTGGGGATGATCGACATGGCCGCGGCCCGTGCACGCCGCAGATCCTTGTGCGGCAGGTCGAGGATGTTCTGGTCGTTGGTGTAGGAGTGCACGGTCGTCATCAGGCCGCGCCGGAACCCGAAGTTGTCGAGCAGCACCTTGAGCACGGGAGCGAGGCAGTTGGTGGTGCAGCTGGCGTTGCTGATGATGTGGTGGGCCGCCGGATCGTAACGGTCGTGATTCACGCCCATCACGATGGTAATGTCTTCCTGCTTCCCGGGCGCCGTGATGATCACCTTGCGTGCGCCACCGGCGAGGTGCTTGGCCGCGTCATCGCGTTTGGTGAAGCGACCCGTCGCCTCGAAGACGACGTCCACGCCGAGGTCCTTCCAGGGCAGATTCGCGGGGTCCTTTTCGCTTAGGACGATGAGCGGGTCGCCATCGACCGTGAGGCCCTTGTCCGTGACCGCGACCTCGCCGGGGTAACGCCCGTGGACGGAATCGTAGCGCAGCAGGTGGGCCAGCGTCCCGTTGTCGGTCAGGTCGTTGACCGCGACGAAATCGATGTTGGCGCCGTGACGCTTGGCGGCGCGCAGGACGTTGCGCCCGATCCGGCCGAACCCGTTGATCGCGACGCGAAGCTTCTGGCCGTCCTTGCCGGACCCCGCGTTCCGTTCCGAAACCGTCATGGAGAGACTCCGTTCGAGTTCAGGTCAGCCTGCGTGAACCGAGCGCCCGCGCGAAGGTGATGAGGCCCGCGCAACGGACGCCGGCGCCTCGCAGCGCGAGAGCGCAGGCGGCCGCAGTCGCCCCGGTCGTCAGCACATCATCGACCAGAACGACGCTGGCGTTCCGCAGTCCGGTGCCTTCGTCGGTGATGCGGAACGCCTCTGCCACGTTAGCCGCACGCGCCAGGGGTTGCAAGGTGGTCTGCGTGGAACGGCCGCGCGTTCGGGCGAGCGCGTCGGTGACGGTTCTCCCGGTGAGGCGGGCGTACTCGGTGGCGAGCAGCCCGGCCTGGTTGTAGCCGCGCTCGCGGCGACGCCGGGCCGTGGTGGGCACCGGCACGACGATCCGGGCCAGCGTCATCGCCGGCGGCAGAGCCGTCCTCGCCATGAATTCGGCGAGCGGTACCGCAAGGCCGGGCCACGCGCGGTACTTGAGCTGGTGGACGAGCCGGTCGGCCGGCGGCACCATGAGACAGGCCGCGCGCGCGGCCTCGAGCTCCGCCGGCCACGGCTCGCACTCGGGGCAGATGCCGTCTCTCCGGCCCGTCGCCAGGTCCGGCGCGGTGCAGCGTGGACAGCAAGGGTGCGGTAGCGGCCGGAGCCGCGCGCGACAAGGCCGGCAAATGAAGCGCACCGGGTCCGCGGGTTGCAAGGGCGTATCACAGCCGAGACACACCGGCGGAAAGACGAGATCGGCCAGAGCCTCGAAGAAGGTGGCAAGTCCGCGCATGGCCGGATCATCGCGCGCGGCACCGGGCGCCGGAATGGCGGCACGAGACCGGCCGGCCGGTCCCGGTCAGAGTCCCGGGATGGCGGACCGCATGGACGCGGCCGGTGGCTCGACGCCGAACCAATCGCGGAAAGCCGCAGCGCCCTGCTCCACCAGCATGCGCGTGCCATCACAGGCGGGCAGCCCGAGCGCGTGCGCCTGCCGCACCCATTCCGTCCCGCCCGGCCGGTAGGTCATGTCGACGACCGCGCCCGCGAAGCGGAGCCGGTCGAGTTCGATGGGGCGGGGATCCTCCGGACGGAGTCCGAGCGGCGTCGCGTTCACGACGAGGCCGAAGCTCGCGTCGCGCAGGGACTCCTCGGAGCCGGCCACGGAGACGACGGCGCCTGCGGGATCCTGGCGGGACGCGAGGCGCACCGCGCGGTCCGGCGTCCGCGAGAGGATCGTGATGCGCGCGGCACCGTGGTCGAGAAGTGCCCGTACCGCGGCGGCCGCCCCGCCGCCCGCGCCGAGCAGCAGGACGTCCAGGCCCGCAAGCGCCGGTACGACGGAAAGCGCGGCGTGCGCGAATCCTTCGACATCCGTGTTGTCGCCGCGGACACGGTCGCCGTCGAGCCAGAAAGTGTTGCACGCGCCCGTCGCGATCACGGCGGCGCTGGCGTCGTCGAGCGCGGCCACCGCGGCCGCCTTGTGGGGGACGGTGATGTTGCCGCCGCCGCCGCCGCCGGCGATGCCACGGATCAGGCCGGACACCGCGTTCTCATCGCAACGCAGCGCGACGTACACGGCGTCGATGCCGGCCACTCGGAAGGCGGCGTTGTGCATGGGCGGCGAAAGTGAGTGGCGCACGGGATCGCCGAGCAGGGCGAAAAGACGCGTGGCGGAAGACACGCTCACGGCGCGAGGATCCGCTCGAGGCGTCGCACGACCGAGGACACGGCGTCGAACAGCTGCTCGAACGTGTGGCGGTATTCATCGAGATCGCCGCCGAACGGATCGGCGACGGGGGTACCGGCGTCCGGACCGTCAACGAAGTCGGTAACGAGCGATACGCGATGCCCGGCGCCGAGTCCCGCGATGTGAGCGAGGTGGCCCGGTCCCATCGCCAGGATGACGTCGGCCCACTCGAGCTTTTCGAGCGTGAGCGGCTGCGAGCGGTGCGCGGAGAGATCGAGTCCGTGTTCGCCAGCGACCGCGATCGCGTTGGCGGACGCGGGCGCACCGGCGATCGCCGAGGTACCGGCCGACTCGACCCGCACATGCGCCCAGCCGCGCTCGCCGAGCAGACGCCGCGCGATGGCCGCGGCCATCGGGCTCCGGCAGGTGTTACCGCTGCACACGAACAGCAGATTGAACGTCGTCGGCCGGTTGGCCGGATCCACCGTCGGATCAGGACGTTCGGATGTCATCGGACACCTCCCGGAGCGTCGCGAGATCGATGGCGCCGGTTCGCAGGACGCGCGCCACTTCGCCGCTGCAGTCCACCAGCGTGGACGGCGGTGACGGCGGGAGATCTCCGCCGTCGAGGAGCCACACCGCGCCGCCCGGATCGAGCCGATCCAACGCATCGTGCACACCCGATAGCACAACCGGCGGCGCTTCCCCGGGCTCGTTCGCGCTGGTCGACGTCATCGGCGCACCCAGCTCGCGAACGAGCATCGCGATACCCGGGTGCGACGTTGCCCGCATCGCCAGCGTGCCCCCGACGCCGAGGACACGGTCCGGGAACGCGCCCGGGCGAGCCCGCACGACGAGCGTGAGCGGACCGGGCCAGAACGCCGCCGCGAGGCGCGCCGCCGCTCCCGGCCAGTCGACGCCCTCCAGCGGCTCCGCGCGCTCGAGCAGCACCAGGAACGGGCCCTGCTCGCGCCGCTTCAGCGCCGCGAGCCGGGCGAGGGCACCGTCCTGCAGCGCGCAACCGAGACCGTACACCGTTTCCGTCGGGTGCGCCAGCAGTCCGCCAGCGGCAAGGTACCCGGCAACGGGCGAGGCGGCACGCCGCCACGCGGCTTCGTCACGGAACGGGACGGCGGTACGCGTCACGACATCGCCAGCAGGGCCTCCGCCAGCACGAAATCGGCGGGCACCGTGATTTTCAAGTTGGCGGCGTCGCCCTCCACGACGTGAACGGCCGCGCCGTAGCGCGCGACCAGTGCGGCGTCGTCGGTCGCGAAGAAACCGTCCCGGGCCGCTCTCTCATACGCGTCGATGAGGACGCCGTACGGGAATGCCTGCGGCGTCTGCGCCAGCCAGAGCCTGCTGCGATCGGGCGTGCGCACGATGCGCCGGTCATCGTCCACTTCCTGCACCGTATCCACGGCGGGCACGGCCGCAATCACGCAGCGGCCCTCCGCGGCGGCCGCGATGGTGCGATCGATCACCGCGCCCGTTACGAGCGGGCGCGCGGCATCGTGCACGAGCACGACCTCGGTGTCCGGATCGAGCGCGAGGAGTCCCGCGTGAACGGAATCACCGCGCCGCTCGCCTCCCGCGACGACGCGGATGCGCGGCGCGGCGGCCGCGAGCCACTCGGGCGGCGAGCCGTGCAGGTCCGCGCCGAGGGCGACCGCGACGCGGCGAACCCGCGAGTCCGCGAGGAACGGCGCCAACGTGCGCCGGAGCAGCGGCTGGCCGCCGAGCTCGAGCAGCGCCTTGGGCCGTCCGCCCATCCGGCGTCCGACGCCGGCCGCGGGGATGACGACGCCGACGTTCGGGCTCATCCGAACGCCTCGCCGACGAACGATGCGAGATCGGCGATGGGCACGACGCGCAGCCCCTTCACACGCGGGTGCTCCGCGGAGACGGGCACGAAGCCGCGCGTGAAGCCGAGCCGTCCCGCTTCGGCGAGCCGGCGCGCGAGTTGGCCGACCGGACGGACCTCGCCGCCCAGGCCGACCTCGCCCGCGAACACGGCGCCGCTCGGCACGCGCAGGTCGCGCGCGGCGGAGACGAGCGCGGCCGCTACCGCCAGGTCCGCGGCGGGCTCCGACACGCGCACGCCGCCGGCCACGTTGAGGAAGACATTGAAGGTGCCGAAGGCGATGCCGGCGCGCCGTTCGAGCACGGCGAGCAGGAGGGCGAGGCGCTGGCGGTCGAAGCCGTCGGCCACGCGCTGCGGAGCGCCGTAGCTGGAACGCGTGCAGAGCGCCTGGATCTCGACCAGCATCGGGCGCGTCCCCTCGATGCCGGCGAGCACCGCGCTGCCGCTCACCTCTTCGGCACGGCTCGAGAGGAAGACGGCGGAAGGGTTCTCCGCGGCGAGCAGTCCGGCGGGCGTCATGCGGAACACGCCGATCTCGTCGACGCCGCCGAAGCGGTTCTTGGTGGCGCGCAGCACGCGGTGGTCGAGGCCGGCGGCGCCCTCGAAGTAGAGCACGGTGTCCACCATGTGCTCGAGCATCTTCGGGCCCGCGACCACCCCGTCCTTGGTCACGTGGCCGACCAGCACGATCGCCGTCCCGCTCTCCTTGGCGAGGCGCTGGAAGCGCGCCGCGCATTCGCGGATCTGCGTGACGTTGCCAGGCGCGCCTTCCGTGCCGGCCGCGTTCATCGTCTGGATGGAATCGATGAACACGACGCCGCCCGGAACCGCGGCGGCACATTCGAGGATCACGTCGAGGTCGGTTTCGGCGAGGAATGGCACCGCGCTCGCGTCGTGTCCGACGCGCTCGGCACGGAGCCGGACCTGTGCCGCCGATTCCTCACCCGAGACGTAGAGCGTGGGGACACCGCGCGCGCGGAACCCGGCCGCCGCCTGCAGCAACAGTGTGCTCTTGCCGATGCCGGGCTCGCCGCCGACCAGCAGCAGAGAGCCGGGCACGAGCCCGTCGCCGATCACGAAGTCGAACTCGCCGATCCCGGTGCGCAGCCGATCGGCGTTCGACTCCCCCGCCGCCTCGTGCAGCGGCCGCACCGCGGGCGGCGTCCTGCTCGACGGCATGGAGCGACGACGCCCGCCGGCCGGGTGCGGCGCTTCGGTGAGTGTGTTCCACACGCCGCACGCGGGACATTGCCCTTCCCAGCGCGCGGTTTCGTTGCCGCACTCGGTGCAGAAGAAGAGCGTGCGTGTCCGGCCGCTCATGACGCCGGCCGGCTTGTCCGCATCACGGGCCCTCCCGCTCCGACAGCGGTTCGAAGCGCGTGCATTCCTTGCGGAAGAAGAGATCGATACTACCGGTGGGACCGTTGCGCTGCTTGCTGATGATCAGCTCCGCCTTGCCCTGGATGTCCTTTTCCCGCGCTTCCTGGCTGGTCACGTAGTACTCGGGGCGGTAGAGGAACATGACGAGGTCGGCATCCTGCTCGAGCGAGCCGGACTCGCGCAGGTCCGAGAGCTGGGGCCGGTGGTCGGAGCGCTGTTCGGGAGCCCGCGAGAGCTGTGACAGCGCGATGATCGGCGTGCCCAGCTCCTTGGCGAGCGCCTTGAGGCCACGGCTGATCGCGCTGACTTCCTGCTGCCGGTTCTCCGCGTTTCCGGTCGCGGTCATCAGCTGGATGTAGTCCACGATGATGAGGCCGAGGTCGGGCTGGTCCGCCTTGAGCCGGCGTGCCTTCGCCCTCATCTCGAGTACGGACAGCGTACCGGAATCGTCCACCCAGATGGGTGCCGTGTTGAGGTGACCGGCGGCCTGGGCTAGCTGGACATAGTCATCATCCGTCAGGCGTCCGCGCAAAAGCCGGCCGAGATCCACCAGCGCTTCCGAGCAGAGCATGCGCTGCACCAGCTGCTCCTTCGACATCTCGAGCGAGAAAAGCGCGACGGGGACCCGGTGCGCGATGGCCGACTGCAACGCGACGCCCGTCACCCACGCGGTCTTGCCCATGCTCGGCCGCGCGGCGACGATCACGAGATCGCCCCGCTGGAAGCCACCCGTCAACTCGTCGAGATCGACAAAGCCCGTGGGCACGCCGGTGATCCCACCCTTCGCCGCCTGCAGCTGTTCGATCTTCTCGAACGTGGGATACAGGATCTTCTTGATCCAGACGAAGCCGCCCCGCTCGTGCGACTGGGCGACCTGGAAGATGCGCTGCTCGGCTTCGTCGAGAACTTCCTCGACCGTCCGCTCCCCGCTCTCGTAGGCGTCGCGGATGATCGCGCTGGAGGCCTCGATCAGCCGGCGAAGCAGTGCACGCTCCCGGACGATGCGCGCGTGGTACTCGATATTCGCGGCGGTGGGCACCGTGTCGAGCAGCTCGGCGATGTAGGCCATACCGCCGATCGCATCGAGCTCGTCGGTCTTCTTCAGCTCCTCACCCAGCGTGACCGGGTCGATCACCTGTCCGCGCTGGAAGAGCCGGCCCATGCCCCGGAAGACGCGCCGGTTCGCCTCCCGGTAGAACATGGTATCGTCGACGATCTCGATCGCCTTCGCCACCGCATCGTTGTCGATCAGCATTCCGCCGATGACGCTGATCTCCGCCTCCGCCGCGTAGGGCGCCTGTCGCTCCAACGAGCGCGGGTTCAGGGATTCAGGCCTGCTCATCGAGCACCGTGCGAGCCAGCTGGAGGTCCTGCCACGCCTCGCGCATCATGTTCGGGCTGCGCAGCAGGTACGCCGGGTGATAGCCGACCACGAGCGGCGTGCCCCGGTAAACGTGCACGCGTCCACGCAGCCGGCCGATCGCGTCGTCGGAACCGGCCAGCGCCTGGGCCGCGAACTTGCCCACCGCCAGCAGCACGCGCGGTGCGATCAGCTCGAGCTGCCTGTGCAGGTAGTTCGATGTGCAGGCGTCGACCTCGTCCGCGAGCGGGTTCCGGTTGTTCGGCGGCCGGCATTTCAGGACGTTGCAGATGTACACGCTCGAGCGCGGAAAGCCGGCCGCCATGAGCAGCAGATCGAGCAGCCGGCCCGCCCGGCCGACGAACGGTCGCCCGGTCCGGTCCTCTTCCTGCCCCGGCGCCTCTCCGACGATCACGAGGTCGGCCGCCGGGTTGCCCTCGCCGAACACAACTCGGCTCCGCGTTTCGTGGAGGCGGCACAGCGTGCAACCGGCCGCGACGGCGCCCAGTTCCACCAGGGGCCCCGACGCTGCGCTCACCACCACCGGGGGCTCGGCGGCGCCCGGTGCGGCGCGTAGACCGGCGCGCGCGTCCTTCCGTGGAGCCGCCGGCTTCCGCGCCCGGGACGGTCCGCCGCTCCGTCCGGCCGCGCGGACTTCCGCGGCGGTCAGATCGTCGAGGAACAGCTCGGGTCCGCCGATCTCACCGAGTTGCCGAAGGTAGCGGGCCAGGTCACCGCGGCTCATGAGCCGCCGGCCAGCAGCGCCTCGACCCGGTCGAGCAGGATCTCGGCGACCGCGGTCTTGGCCATCAGCGCGATCTCCTCCTCGCCGCCAGCGCGGTCGATGAGCACGACGCGATTGGTGTCCACCTCGAACCCGGCGCCCTCGCCGACCCGATTCAGAACGATCAGGTCGAGCCCCTTCTCCGCGAGCTTCCGACGCGCCGACTCGCGGCCATCCCCGGTCTCGAGCGCGAACCCGATGGTGACGCGACGGTCCGGATTCAGGCCACGGCTCTCGAGGAGGATGTCGGGCGCCGGCTCGAGCGCAATCGAGTCCGGCGCGCTCGCCCGGCGGATCTTCTGCCGCGCCGGACCGGCCGGCCGGAAATCGGCGACGGCCGCGGCCATGATCAGGACGTCGGCCGCGGGCAGCTCGGCGCGCACCGCTTCTGCCATCTCCGTTGCGGTCTCGACGCCAACGATGCGCGGGCCGGGCGGCACGGGTACCGTCGCCGGGCCCGCGACCACGACCACGTCGGCGCCGCGACGCCATGCGGACGCGGCGATGGCGAACCCCATGCGGCCCGAGGAGCGGTTGCTCAGAACGCGGACCGGGTCCACCGGCTCGCGGGTCGGGCCGGCCGTCACCAGTACGCGACGGCCGCTGAGCGCGCCCCCGGGCTCCAGCGCCCTGCCGATGTGCTCCACGATCGCGCCGGGCTCGAGCATCCGGCCTGCGCCCTCCCCCTCCCCGTACGCGAGCGGGCCCGTGGCCGGACCGGCCAGCCGGTAGCCCAGTTCCTCGATTCGCTTCGCGTTCGAGCGCGTTGCCGGATGGGCCCACATGGCGTCGTTCATGGCCGGGCAGAGCACGACGGGGGCACGCGTCGCCAGCAGGATGGCGGTGAGCATGTCATCGGCACGGCCGGTGGCAGCGCGCGCCATGGTGTCGGCGGTGGCCGGCGCGATGCAGACCACGTCGGCTTCCCGCGCGAGCCGGATGTGGTCGAGTGCGCGACCCGTCTCGATCAGGTCACCGGCCACCGGCCGGCCGGTCAACGCCTCGAACGTGATGGGACCTACGAAGGAACGGGCACTGTGGGTGAGCACGACATTGACTTCCGCGCCGAGCAGCGTGAGGTCACGCGCAAGTTGCACCGACTTGTACGCGGCGATGCCGCCGGCAACGCCGAGCACGACCCGCCGCCCGGACCACGGGCGCCGGGCGCCCGGCGCGACCGCCGCGGACGGACGGTCCGCACCGGCCGTCACGGGGTCAGACTCCCTTCCGCCGCCGCTTGATCAGCTCGAAGTCGAGCTCGTCCGCCGACAGCGCCTCGAGGGCCTTCGTCGTCAGCTTCTTCTGCGCGGTCGTAGGCATCGTGTCGCGCGGAAGCGCGTTCAGTTCCCGCGCGTACTTCGCCGCCACCAGCACGCCCAGGTACTTGCTGTTGTCGCCGCGCGCGACTTCGTTCGGCGTGAACACTCTCATCTCCGTCTCACCCTCCGCTGTATTGTTCGAGTATCCGTTCCAGCTCACCGATCCGGGCGTCGAGTCCGTGCCATCGGCTGCGGCGCCAGCGCTCCCCAGCGACGATCGACTCGATCGCTTCGAGCGATTCCTCGAGATCGTCGTTCACGACGACGTAGTCGAACTCGGACACCGCGCGCAGTTCCTTGAGCGCGGAGCCCATGCGCACTCGCCGTTCCGTTTCATCCTCGCTGCCGCGGCCCACCAGCCGTTCGCGCCAGATCTGTGGCGATGGCGGCAACAGAAAAATGAACACCGATTCCGGGAAGAGATCACGGATCCGGCGTGCGCCCTGAACGTCGATGTCCAGCACCACGGCCTTGCCCGAATCCAGCGCCCGCGTCACGCTCGCCCTCAGCGTGCCGTACCAGTGTTCGTGAACGTGCGCGCTCTCCAGCAGCTCGCCGGAGCTGCGCAGCACCTCGAACTCCGCCTCCGTCACGAACCGGTAGTCGACCTCGTTCGCCTCGCCCTCGCGCGGCGGACGGGTGGTCGCCGACAGCGCGAACACCACATCCCCGCGGCGTGCGACCAGCGCCCGCGCCAGCGTGGTCTTGCCTGCCCCGCTCGGTGCCGCCAGCACCACCGGAAACGGATGTCGCTCCGACTTCATTCGACGTTCTCGATCTGCTCGCGCAGCCGTTCGATTTCTTCCTTGATCGCGATCACGTGATGCTCCAGCACCGCGTCGTTCGCCTTCGAACCGATCGTGTTCGCTTCCCGGTTCATTTCCTGGCCCAGGAACCCGAGCCGTTTGCCCACCGGCCCGGACGCCGCCGTCGCCTCGCGGAACGCGGCCACGTGCGACCGGAGACGCACCGTCTCTTCGCTCACGTCCCACCGCTCCGCGAGCATCGCGATCTCGCGCGCGACCCGGTCTTCATCCAGCGTCGCCCCGTCGAGCAGCTCCGCGACCACCCGGCGCAACCGGTCACGCTCGAGCACCAGACGCTCCGGCGCTCTCGCTTCGACCGCGCCGACCGCGACCTCGATGGCGGCCAGCCGCTCCTCAATGTCCGCGGCCAACCGGCGCCCCTCATCCTCGCGCATCGCCACCGTGGCCCGGGCCGCGCCCTCGACCGCCGTCCGGACCGCGTCGGGATCGATCTCGGGCTCGGGCCCTTCCGCGCTCCACGTCACCACGTCCGGGAACCGGGCGACCAACGCGACGTCGATGTCGCCACCCAGCCCGAGCTCGGACTGCAGGGTGCGGAGCGCATCGGCGTAGCGCCGGGCCCGCCCCAGATCCACGTCGAGCGTGCCCTCGGGAACGACCGGGCCGTCCCGCTCCAGCTGGAGCGAAAAATTCACGTGACCGCGCGAGATGTACTCCCGCAGCCATTCCCGGAGCTGGGGCTCGAAGCGCTCGAGGCCCCGGCCGAACCGGAGGTTGACGCTGAAGAAGCGGTGGTTGACCGTCCGGATCTCGGCCCGGACACGTCCGGCCGCGACGTCGGCCGACCCTTCGCCGAACCCCGTCATGCTGCGGATCATAGACTCTCCCGTAGCCCTTTATTTTAGAGTAAAGTACCATGCCGGTCAACGACGTTGCCGACGCCGCGCCAGTGAGCGCAGGTGGGATCGAGACCGGGGCGGTTCAGTTCCAGAAAGTCCATTTGACGCCGTAGACGATGCGCGGGCCGCGGATCGCGAAGCCGGGCAGATCGACGATATCGCCGGCCTCGAGGTCCTCCCAGCGAATGAAGAGCCGAATCTCGATAATGCGGATCTGGAGATAGACGTTGATCCGCGTCCGGGCCCGGACATCGATAAGCGGATCGCCCGGCACAGCGGGCGGCGCCGCGAGGACGCCTCGCTGGAGGACTTCGAGGTTCCCGGTCAGTTCGAGGTTGCCGGATTCGAGCGGGATCGCGTGCAGGTCAACGGTCGCGCGGAGCGTCGAGGCGGGCAGGTACGCCCAGCGGGTGCCGCTCGTCCAGTTCGAGTAGGTGAGGGAGCCCGAGAGCCAGTCGGGACCGAGCGGCACCCGTGCCCAGGCCTCCCAGCCGGTGACGGTGCCGCCCCGAACGACGGGGTTGGCGGTGTCGCCCGGGAAGCCGAAGGCGGCGACGGAGTCCATCTCGACGTGGACGCCGGCGGCTCCGGCTTCAATCCCGCGGCGTCGGACCTCGAGGCCGGCCCGCCAAGCGGAGCGGTCACTGAACGCCGGACCGGGCCTCGCCGTGTCCCCCCGGACGGGCGTACCGGCGACTCCGGACGAGATCTCGCCGAAGAGCCGGATCCCGAGGAGAGGCTGGAAGGCCGCGGAAGCGGCGAACTCGTGGGTGCGGCGTGTCCGCCAGTCGGCGAGCGTCGCCCGGGCGGAGACATTGGCCCGGTCGATGGGTGCGCCGTGTGCCGTGAATTCGGCCTGCCAGCGGGCGAGCGCGTCGTTGTCGCGGAGGCGAAGGGCGGCGTCGGCGCCGAACCGATCGCGCTCGAGCGCGCCGCGGAGCCCGATCTGGCGTGACGATTCCTTGCGCGTGCTTCGCAGCGAATCCGGAATGGCGGGATCGGTCGGTTCGACGGACTCGTTCGATGAGGCGTAGTAGGCCTCTCCGACGAGGTCGGGGGCGAAGCGGTTGCGGGCGCGCAGCACGAGGTCGCCGCGGCTCCGTTTGAGCGGGATCTCGGAATCGGGGTCGCGGTTGAGCGAGTTGCCGCGCCATTCCAGCTGCACCCCGCGGTCTTCACGCAGCAGTCCCCATTTCAGCCAGGTATCGAAGTCATCGGCGGGTCGGATCTGGCCGGACCCCTGGCTCTCGATCCGTTCGACGGCAAAGCCGAACGGTCCGAGGAGGACGCGGGGCGAAAGCAGCCCGCCGCGGAACAGGTTGGCGCGCGGCTGGCCGACGGCCGCCTCGATCCGGGAGAACGGCCGGGCGTCCTCCGGCTCGACGGTGCTGAGGCTGATTCGGAGCCGGTCCATGCGTCGCTCGACGCGGACGTGGTCGAGGGTGCCGAGCGAGACCAGAGACAGGTCGAGGGACGCAGCCGTGAGCGGGTCGAGCACGTAGCCGTCGATATCGATCTCGGTCCGGCCCGCGCCGCCGCCGTCGAACGTCGCGGCTTCCGGCTGCAGGAACACGCCGCCCCGGAAGGTGGCGATTCCGGGGACGCCGTTCAGCAGGTCGAGGAGCGAGTAGGCAGCCTCGCGTGCAAGGGCGTCGCGATCCCAGGTCCAGACCCCGACCTCGTCGCCCGCGCCTCGCCGCGCCGGCCAGGGCACGAGGAGCGGAGGCGGCAGCGCCGTGTCCTGCGCCGCTCCTGTGGTGTCGGGCGGCGGCGGGAGGGTGTCCTGTTGCCGGGCGGCGAGGGGACGAGCGGCGGCAGCGGCACCGGAGATGGCCAGGAGGAACGCCCACGCCGGCGCGCGCAGCCCGAGGTTCATGCCTTGGCCCTCGACCGGACCCATTCGATGAAGAGCCGGGTCGGCACCCCGGTCGGGCCCTTGCGGAGCCATGGCGCCGCATCGTCGCGCCAGGCGGTGCCGGCGACGTCGAGGTGCGCCCACGGCGTGGTGCCGGCGAACTCGCGCAGGAACCAGCCCGCGGTCAGGGATCCGGCAGCGCGGCCGCCCGTGTTCTTGATGTCGGCGACGGGGCTGTCGAGCTGCTCGCGGTAGGCGTCCCAGAGCGGCATCGGCCAGCAGCGTTCGCCCACCGTCTCGCCCGCGCGCCGCAGCTCGTCGACGAGGCCGTCGTCGTTGCCCATGAGCCCGATGGCGTGGTTGCCGAGCGCGACGACGATGGCGCCGGTGAGCGTCGCGGCATCCACAATGGCCGCGGGCTCGTAGCGGCGCGCCCACGACAGCGCATCGACGAGGATGAGGCGACCCTCGGCATCCGTGTTGATCACCTCGATGGTCTTGCCGAGATGGGAGCCGATGATGTCGCCCGGCTTCACGGCGGTGCCGGAGGGCAGGTTCTCGGTGGCCGGCACCAGGCCTGCGACGTTGATGGGGAGCGCCAGTTCGGCGATTCCCTGCATCGCGCCCAGCACGGCGGCGCCGCCCGACATGTCGTACTTCATCTCTTCCATGCGGTCGGCGGGCTTGATCGAGATCCCGCCGGAATCGAACGTCACGCCCTTCCCGATCAGCACGAGCGGGGCATCCCCTTTTCTCCCGCCGTGATACTCCAGGGCGATGAAGCGGGGTTCCTGCTCGCTGCCGGCCGCGACCGCGAGCAGCGCGTGCATGCCCTCGCGCTGAAGATCGGCGCGGTCGAGAACCGTGCAGTCCATGCCGGTGCGGGCAGCGATTTCGCGGGCGGTGGCGGCGAGGAACTCGGGCGTCGCCACGTTGCCGGGGCGGATGGCGAGGCCACGCGCCAGGTTGGCCGCGTTTCCCGTGATCCTGCCAGAGGCCGCGCCCGACTCGGCGGCGCGTGCGGCCTCCGCGTCGGACACGAAGAGCGTAACCGCGGTCACGACGGTGCGGGGCGGATCCTCGGTCACCGTCTTCAGGTCCCGATAGTCCCAGGCGGCGAGCACGGCGGCTTCCGCGACGACGTGCGCGGCGACCTCCGCGTCGGGAAGCAGGCTCGCGACGTGCGCCATGGGAACGGCGACCGAGCCGACGCCGAGCTTCTCCGCCTGCCGGACGCCGTGACCGACGGCACGGCGGAGCGCGTCGCGGCCGAATGCATCGCGCTTCCCAGCCCCGACGAGGCACAGCCGCGCGGCCGGCGCGTCGCCGGCCGGGAACACGGGGAGCACCTCGTCCTTGCGGCCGTGGAAGTCGCCGCGAGTGAGAGCGGCGGCGATCACGCCACCGGCCGCGCGGTCGATGTCGGCGAGGGCGCCCGCGAGCGAGACGCCCTCACAGAGTGGAAGCAGGAGCAAGTCAGCGTGTCCGGCTCCGGCCGGCGCGGTTTCGACGCGTATCCTGATATCCGCCATGGTTCCTCGTCGTCAGGCCTGCGGGCCGCGCCCGGTCGGCCGAGGTTCGGGACCGACAAACGTGGCACCGGTGCGAATGAGCCGGTCGGGTAGCGGCGCCGGATGTCAAACGGGGCGACCCGTCGCCGCTGGGATCCGGCGAGCGTTCCCGCCCCGACTGGCACAGATTGCCATCCGCTCGGCGGAGTATATCGGAGCCCACAGGCCCCGGCAAGCCGCGCCGGGCGGCGCGCGTACGCTCTCGAAATCGAAGGTCGGAAGCCAGGAGTCGAAGGCAGGACATGAACAAATCAGCGCGCGTGGATCTCCCGGATCACGGTATTGACGAGGTCGGCGGCGTGGCCACCGATGTCGAGAGCGAGGCCGGTCTCGCCCCTGCCCAGTGACCGCCGCGCATCCAGCACGAGTTCGCGCGCCGACGCGGTCATGCGCTGGAACCGGCGCACGTCCTCACCCTGCCGGTGCAATGCGATCAGTCCCGCGTTCACCTGTTCGAGGGTGCGGCCGACGAGGAACACGTACGCCATTGACGTGGACCGGCCAAGGATGCGGGCGGCGGCCGCCGCCTGGAAGCCACGCGCCTCGTCGAGGATCGCGTCGCCTTCGTCGCCCTTCCCGATGCGGGTCCAGGCCGAGTCCAGCAGCACGTCGTGCGCGGACTTCAGCGCGAGCGCCGATTCCGGCCCTCGACCCTCCGCGTCCGCCGCGAGTGCACCCTCGAAGAGTTGCGCGAGCGTAGGAAGGGAGACATCGGGGACGGAGCCGTCGTCGCTCTGCAATCGCGTTGCGACATTGATCAGGTCGGAGACGACGGACCGACCCGCGGCAGTGGCCCCCCCGAGCGTTTCGAGCGCCTGCAGATCGATGTCGGCGTCGCCGAGCGGTGAACGGTCGCAGCCGGCCCCGGCGAGCACGGTCACGAGCGCGACGGCGGCCACGGCGGCCCGTGCCCACGCATCCGCCCGGGTTCTCGCTCCTGTGCTCATCGTCCCGCTCCCCGCGGCGGATGTCCGCTCAATCGTGCGCACCGCCGTGCGGTTCCACGGGCGCCGACTTGTTGTAGATGGTGAGCAGGATCACACCCACGGCGAGCAGGGCCACGGCGGTGAGATACGGCTTGCTGCCGCCGACGGACAGCGCGTGCCCGACGAAGTAGGCGAAGACAATCGAGCAGGCAGCGCCCGCCAGCAGCAGAATCGAACGGATCACACCCATGTACCTTCCCTCCCGTTGAGGAAACGTCCGCCCGGCCTCAGCGCGACACCGGGCGAACCGCCTTGCGTCCTTCGGCGGTCCAGCGCGGGGGCTCCGCATCCCGCGCGACGTCGAGTCCGAGCAGGAACGCCACGGTTCCGACGCGCGCGATCTTCCCCGCGTCGATCCGGGCCGCCTCGTCGGACGGCCGGTGGTAGTCGGGGTGGACGCCGGCGAACAGAAAGATGGCGGGAACGCCCGCGATCGCAAAGTTGTAGTGGTCGCTCCGGAAGAAGAACCGCTCTTCCGGCCAGGGATCGGCGGCCACCGTAAGACCGAGCCCCGGGTTCTCACGCGCGACCCGTTCGATCCGGTCGCCGAGGTCCGTGTACGGCATGCCGATCGCGACCACCGTATCGGGCGCGTTCCGGCCTATCATGTCGATGTTCACATCCGCGACCATGGAGGGCGCCGGGATGCCGCCGGCGCGCACGAACGCCTGCGAGCCGAACAATCCCAGCTCCTCGCCGCTCACGACCACGAACGCGATCGAGCGGCTCGGCCGTTCCGGCAGCGCCGCGAACGTCCTGGCGATCTCCAGCACCGCCGCCGTTCCCGACGCATCATCATCGGCGCCGTTGTAGATCGTGTCGCCCGACGCGTCCGGCGGACCCGTTCCGACGTGGTCCATGTGTGCGCTGAACACGACCCACGTGTCCCGCAGCACCGCGTCCGTACCCCGCACGACGCCCACCACGTTGGGGGCCCGGACGGGACCCGCCGGGCCCCGGAACGTGTAGCGCTGGATGAGCGAGTCGGCCCCGGGGGCGGGCTCGAGGCCGGCGTCCGCGAAACGGTCCGCGACGTAGCGCGCCGCCAGCTCGAGCCCCTCGCTCGGTGTCGCCCTTCCGGCGAGGCGGTCGGCCGCGAGGAACGCGACGTGCGCCGCGATCGCGGCCGAGTCCAGTCCACCGGCGGGAGCGCGGACCGACACCGCTCCGGCCACCTCCGCGGCGCGCGCGGAGTGATCGAACCCGCAGCCCGTGGTGGCAAGCACGGACAGGAGAGTGATCGCGCCGCCGGTCAGTCGGCCGCCGGTCAGTCGGGAGAACATCATGCGTGAAATTCCATCGTCGATCCGGGCATTCGCTCGCACCGGGACCCCGGGACGGCCGTCCTTCGCCGGGAGCCGACGCGCACCCCTGCGGCGCGCGGGCGGAAACGAAATTGACCATATCCCGAAGTCTCCGCTACGTTCCGCGTCATGGATCTGACTCGTCCGGTGAAAGCGCCCCGCATGCGGGCCGATCTGCTCGAGCCGGGCGACCTCGCCGCGCTGGGCGGAATCGAGTTCGTCGCACGGCAGATCGTGGAAGGATTCATCGCGGGGCTCCACCGGTCGCCGCACCGCGGCTTCTCGGTCGAATTCGCGGAGCACCGGATGTACCAGCCGGGCGACGACCTTCGCCACATCGACTGGCGCGTCTTCGGCCGCTCCGACCGCTACTACATCAAGCAGTTCGAGGAAGAGACCAACCTCCGGGCGTACCTGCTTCTCGACGTGAGCGCGTCGATGGACTGGACGTCGGCCCAGGACCGGCTGCCTTCGAAGCTGTGGTACGCCAAGCAACTGGCGGCGAGCATCGCGCTGCTGCTCCTGCGCCAGGGCGACACCGTCGGCATGATCGCATTCGACCAGGCGATCCGCGCCCGCCTCGCGCCGCGCGGTGGCCGCCGCCACTGGTACGAGCTGACCCGGAACCTCATGGCCGCGGAGGGCGGTGGCCGGACCGATACCGGTCCCGCGCTCCGCGACGTGGCGATGCGGCTGCGACGTCGCGGTCTGGTGATCCTGCTCTCCGACCTGCTCGTCGACGCGGAAGGGACGCGGGTCGCGCTCCGCTTCCTGCGTCACATGGGTCACGAGGTGCTGGTCTTCCACCTGCTCGACCCGGGTGAACGGGAACTCCCGGGCATCGGCGACGCCCGCTTCGTGGATCCGGAGACTGGCGAGGAGGTCCCCATCAGCGTGGCCGACCTGCGGACGGAGTACCGGCAGGCCGTGGACGACGCGATCCGTGAATGGCGCGACACGCTCGTTCCGCAGACGATCGACTACGAGCTGGTCGAGACCGATCAGCCGATGGCGCTCGCGCTCCGGGCCTACCTGCACAAGCGGGAGCGCCTCGGCTGATGGGATTTCTCCACCCCCTGCTTCTCGGTCTTGGCGTCGCCACCGCGGTGCCAATCCTGCTGCACCTGCTGCAGCGCCACCAGGGACCCCGGGTCGTGTTCCCCGCCCTGCGCTACCTCCGGCGGGCGGAGCGGGAGCACGCGCGCCGAATCCGGCTCCGGCAACTGCTGCTCATGCTGCTCCGCATCGCGGCGATCGCGCTCCTCGCGAGCGCGGCGGCGCGTCCGTTCCTGCGCGCCGGCGGCGGCAGCCACGCGCCGACGGCAGTCGCGATCGTGCTCGACAACTCCATGAGCACCGGCGTGGTCAGCGGCGACGACCGCGTCCTGGACGGGTTGAAGGCGCGCGCGCTCGAGACGCTCGGCCGGGCCACGTCACAGGACCGCTTCTGGCTGATCCGCGCGGGCTCGCCGTGGGAGCCGGCGTGGCCGGGCGACGCGAGCGAGACGGCCGACCGTGTTCGCGCGACGGAAGCGACCTGGGCCGGCGCGGATCTGCCGGCGGCGGTCGAGCAGGCCCGCGCGATCCTCGAGGCCGGTGCCGCGGGCCGGGCGACGGAGATCCAACTGCTGACGGATCTCCAGGCGACGGGGCTCGCGTCGACCCCGCCCGAGGCCGCGGCCTCCATGCCGCTGCTCGTGACCGCGCCCGAAGAACCGGCTCCGCCGAACCACGCGGTGTCGGACGTGGAGATCGGCGGCGGCGCGGCGCCGCCGGCCGGTGTCCGCACGACCGCGGCCGTTGCGGTTTCGGGCGCACCCGATTCGACGGTCACGATCCGGCTCGCGCTCGAGGGTCGCGTGGTCGGGGCCGCCACCCCGGCCGGCGGATCCGCCGCGCTGCTCGCGTTGCCTGCCCTGCCCGCGGGTCCGCTCTGGGGTTGGGCGGAGACGGACCCCGACGCACTGCGGGCCGACGACCGCCGGTTCTTCGCGATGCGGGTTCCGGACCCACCCGCGGTCGCCGTGAGCGGCGACATCGGGATGGCGCAGAGCGCGCTCGACGTCCTCGCCGGATCGGGCCGGATCCGGACCGGCACACCGGCCTCGGCCGACGTCGTGCTGACACCGGGCGCGTCCGCGCTGTCGTCGATCCCGGCCGGCGCGACCGCCATCGTGCTGCCACCCCGGAGCGAAGCGGAGTTGCCGGCCGTCAACCGGCGGCTCGCCGACGCCGGCATCGCCTGGGTGTACACGGCCGGCGCCGGACCCGGCGAGAACCGGCTGGAGGTGGCCGAGTCGGATCCGTTGCGGCCCCAGCTCGCCGGGATCCGCGTCTTCGAAGCGTTCCGTCTCGCGCCGGTCGGTGATCCAAGGCCCGGTGCCGATTCCGCACTGCTGCGGCTCGACGACGGCGCCCCCTGGATCGTCCGCGGCGAGCGACGCGGCGGCGGCCGCTACCTGCTCCTCGCCTCATCCCTGTCGGAGGAGGCCTCGACGCTGCCGGCGTCGGCCGCGCTCGTGCCACTGCTCGACCGCATGATCGGGGTGTGGGCCACGTCGGGCGGAACACCCGCGTCCGCGGAGCCGGGACAGGAGATCACCCTCGCGGCCGACATCTCCGAAGTCGAACAGCCGGATGGCACCCTCGAGACCGTTGCCCCCGGCTCGATCTACCGACTCGGCCCCGAATCGGGAGTGTACCAGTTCCGTGCGAACGGCGAGACCCTGGCCGTGCTCGCCGTGAACCCGCCCGCCCGCGAATCGGATCTGCGCCGGGCGGACCGTGCACGGCTCGACGAAGTGTTCGGCGGGTTCGACCTGACGCGAGTGCACCCCGCAGACTGGAGCCGAACCGTCTTCCGGTCCCGCCTCGGAAGCGAGACGTGGCGGGCGGTCGCCGGGCTGGCCCTGCTCGTCCTGCTCGTCGAGTCTTTCGTCGCCGCCGCAGGCGCCCGCGCCGGCGCCCGCCTTGCCGGCGGGCCGGCCGCAGTGCCGGAACCGGCCGTTCCGCCCGCCTGAACCGACCCATGACGGCTCCGTTGCACCGCCCCTTCATCGACGCGATCCGGACCGACCCGGCATGGGCCCTCCTGCTCGAGAACCTGCCACCGCGCGGCTCGACGGTCCGCGTGGGCGGGCTCGCCGGTTCCTCGTCCGCTCTGCTGCTCGGCGCGCTCGCCGAGGCCCGGCCCCGGCGTATCTGGGTCGTCCTCGCGCCGACGCCCGCCGACGCCGAGACCTTCGTCGCCGACCTGCACACGTTCACGGGCGAGGACATCGCCCTCGTGTACCCGCAGCTGGAGACGCTACCGTACGAGACGGAACAGCACCACGTCGAGGTGAGCGGGCTCCGCGTCGAGGCGGTCGAGTCCCTGCTCGGCGGCCGGGTCCGGATCCTGGTCACGACGCCACGGGCACTCCAGGAGAAGGCGCCCCTGCCCACCTCGCTTTCCGACCTGCGCGTCACGCTTGCGACCGGCCAGATCCTGCGCCCGGCCGACCTCGCCGACCAGCTCGAATCGATGGGCTTCGAGAAGAACCCGCTGGTCGAGGGCGTCGGCGAGTATGCGCTTCGGGGCGGAATCCTCGACCTGTTCGGGTTCGGCTCCCCGGATCCGGTGCGCATCGAGTTCTGGGGCGATGAGATCGCCTCGATCCGGTCGTTCGACATCCTCGATCAGCTCTCGACGGACGAACGGCCCTCGGTCGAGGTACTGCCCGTGCGGCTCGACATGGCGGAGGGCGACGGGTCCATGGAGCGCCGCTCGCTACTCGACCTCATCCCCACCGACGCCGTGCTCTGGGACCTCATCGCCGACGACGACGGCGCCACGCTCGGCCGGACCTGGGACCAGGTCGTTCACCTGCACGAGGTGGAACGCCGCCACGGGGGGGACCCCGAACCGCCCGAGACCCTGTTCCTCCGGCCCGCCGAGGCGCGCGCCCTGATCGCCACCTTCGCCCGCGTCCACGTCGCTCACGAGCCACCGTTCCACGTCCGCGCCGGGATCCGCGCTGCCGAGCCGGTGGAGCGGGACATGGACCGGCTGGGCGCCCTGCTGCGGGCCGGCGAAGCGCGCGGCGAACGCACGTACATCCTCTGCGACAACGAAGGCCAGATCGAACGACTCGAGGCGCTTCTCGGCGGATCGTCCGGCGGCCTGACGCCGGGCGCCACGCTCGCGCTCGGCTCCGTGCAGGCCGGCTTCGTCGTGGAGAGCGCGAGCCCGCCCATCCGCATCCTGACCGACCACGAGATCTTCCAGCGCGACCGGCGCCTGCGCCGCGCCCGCCGGTTCCGCGGCGCCGTCGCACTCGAGAACATGGCGCAGCTCCGGCCAGGCGACTTCGTGGTCCACCTCGACCACGGCATCGGCCGGTTCCGCGCGCTGGAACAGGTCGTCGTCGGCGACGAGGTTATCGAGGCGCTCGCCATCGAGTACGCCAATGAGGAAGTGTTGCGCGTGCCCGTGTACCGACTCGATCTCATCGAGCGCTGGGTCCCCGATTCCGATGCCACGCCCGTGCCGAAGCTGCACCGCATCGGCGGCCGCACCTGGAGACGGCTGCGACAGAAGACGGAGGCCGCCATCCAGGAGATGGCCGCGGCTCTGCTCGAGCTCTACGCCGCGCGCCAGATGGCCGAGCGGCCGCCCTATGGCCCGGACGGGCGCTGGCAGCAGGAGATGGAGTCGGCATTCCTCTACGAGGACACGCCGGATCAGAGAGAGGCGACGGCCGACCTGAAACGGGACATGGAATCGCGCATCCCGATGGACCGGCTGCTCTGCGGCGACGTCGGCTACGGCAAGACGGAAGTCGCGGTGCGGGCCGCGTTCAAGGCCGCGATCGACGGCCGCCAGGTCGCCATGCTCGCTCCCACCACGATCCTCGTCGAGCAGCACGTGCGCACGTTTCGCGAGCGTCTTGCCGGCTACCCCGTCCGGGTCGAGTCCCTGTCGCGGTTCCGGCCCGCCCGCGAGCAGCAGGAGGTGCTCGCCGGCCTTGCCCGCGGTACCGTCGACATCGTGCTCGGCACGCACCGCCTGCTCGAGGACGACGTCGTCTTCCGCAACCTCGGCCTGCTCATCGTGGACGAGGAACAGCGCTTCGGCGTCAAGCAGAAGGAACGCTTCAAGAAGTACAAGCATCAGCTCGACGTGCTCTCGCTCACGGCGACGCCGATTCCGCGAACGCTGCACCTCTCGCTCGCCGGACTGCGCGACCTCTCCATGCTGCGCACGCCGCCGCGCGACCGCATGCCCATCATCACGCACGTCCTGCCCTGGAACGACGAGGTCCTCGAAGACGCGATGCGGCGCGAGTTCGACCGCGGCGGCCAGGTCTTCGTCGTCCACAACCGCGTCCACTCGATTCCGGGCGCGGCCGCCCGCGTCCGCCGACTCGTGCCCGACGTCGGCGTCGAGGTCGCGCACGGGCAGATGCCGCCCGCCGCCCTCGAGCGCGCCATGCGCCGCTTCCTCGACGGCGAGGCCCGCGTCCTCGTTTCCACCGCCATCATCGAGAACGGCCTCGACGTCGGATCCGCCAACACGCTCATCGTGGATCGTTCCGACCAGTTCGGCCTCGCCCAGCTCTACCAGTTGCGCGGCCGCGTCGGCCGCTCGCACCACCGCGCGTACTGCTACCTGATCCTGCCGGAGACGCTCACCGAGGAGGCCGAGAAACGGCTTCGCATCCTCGAGCACTTCACCGACCTCGGCAGCGGGTACGCCATCGCGCTCAAGGATCTCGAACTGCGCGGCGCCGGCAACATCCTCGGCGCCGAGCAGTCCGGCTTCGTCCATGCCATTGGCCTCGACACCTACGGCAGGCTGCTCGAGAAGACCGTCCAGCGACTGCGCCAGGGCGACGAGCGCGAGCCCGTGCCCTGCGAGGTCTCCATGGACGGCGCCGCGCTCATCCCCGATCCCTACGTTCCCGAGAGCGCGCAGAAGCTGCACCTCTATCGTCGCCTCGCCCGACTCGAGACCACCGCCGCCGTCGATTCCCTCGAACGCGAGATCCGCGATCGCTACGGCGCACCGCCCGTCGAGGTGCTGCGCCTCCTCCGCGCGGCCACGCTCCGCCTGCTCGGATCCCGCCTCGGCATCGAGCGGATTCTCGTTCGTGGCGAAACCGCACGCATCAACTTCGGGCCCGACGCGGTGCCCCGCCTCACCGGGCTCCAGGACACGTTCACGGACCGCCAGGTCGACGTCGAAGTCGCGCGCGCTCAGCCGCTGTCGATCATCCTGCGTGCCCGCGGCGCGCATCCCGTGCTCGAAACGCTCGTGGCCGCCCTGTCCCGCCTCGACGCGCCGGCCTCGCGGGCCGCGTGAGCCTGCCCACCCGCGTCACGCAAGCGGCCGGCACCGGGAACCGCTGGCGCGTCCCGCCGGTATCCAATAGCTTTGCAGGTCTTTGCCCCAAGGGAACACAGTATCGGCCCACGGGCCGACAGGAGACAGGAATGAGGAAAACGTTCACCCTGCTGGCGGCCATGGCGGTCATGCTGGCCGCCTGTGACAGCTTCGGCCGGGCAGTCGGCTCGCATACGGATACGGTCGCGCGCGCCGCCGGCCACGAGCTGACCGTCGATCAGGTCGCGGCCATGGTCGCGCCGCATGCGCAGATCCCCGCCCAGAAGGAAGTCGTGGAGGCACTCGCGAATCTGTGGGTCGACTACACGCTCCTGGCGACGGCGGCCGCGCAGGATTCGAACCTGACCACGGTCAACCTGGAGCCCCTCCTGAAGAGCGACGTGGAACAGGAGATGGTCTTCAAGCTCCGTGACAAGGTCATCACGGTGGACAGCGCGATCAGCGACGAGGAACTGCTGAAGGAGTACACCGACAGACAGTTCGGACTGCAGGTCCGGGCCCGGCACATCCTGTTGCGGCTCATGCCCGATGCCACCAACGAGGCTCGCGACAGCGTGGCGAAGCTCGCCGAGGAGCTCGATCAGCGCGCCAAGTCGGGTGAGGATTTCGCGCTGCTTGCGCGTGCCTTCAGCCAGGACGGCAGCGCGCAGCAGGGCGGCGACCTCGGGTTCTTCGGGCGGGGCGCGATGGTGGCGCCGTTCGAGGATGCGGCGTTCAAGCTCGGCGTAGGCGAGGTGAGCGACGTGGTGGTGACACCATTCGGCCTGCACGTGATCAAGGTCGAGGAACGGAGGCAGCCGCCGTTCGACTCGGTCCGCGTAGAGTTCCGGGACACCGTCCTGCTACAACGCGGGCTGGACGCGGAGCGCAACTACATCGAGGGTCTGACGAAGCCTCTCGAGATCACGGTTCAGGATGGCGCCGTGGAGAACGCGCGCGAGTTGGCGGCCAATCCGTCGGTCGAACTGCGCGGTCGCGCGGCCTCGCGGGCGATGGTCCAGTACAAGGGCGGTGACCTGACAGCGGCCGAGTTCGTGGCAGTGATCCAGACGTGGCCGGCGACATTCCTGAGCCAGCTGATCGCCGCGAACGACGACCAGATCACGCAGGTGCTCGAGGGCATGACGCGGAACGAGATCCTCGTGGCGGAGGCGAAGAAGCTGGGCGTGGAGGCGACTCCGGAGGAAGCGGACTCGCTGAAGTCGATGCGCCGCTACCAGCTGCGGATGGCCGCGGTCAACGCGGGCCTGATGTCGATCCAGCCGCAGGATGGCGAGACGATGCCGGAAGCCGTGGACCGGCGTGTGACGGCCTACCTGGAAGGGATTCTCAGCGGCCAACAGAACGCATACCAGATCGGCCCGGTCTCGTACTCGCTGCGCAAGCAGTTCAAGGGCGAGATCTTCCCGCGCTCCTTCGATGCGGCCGTGCAGAGCATCGAGGCGCGGCGACCGGCGGGTGGGTCCGGCCAGCCGATGCCGATGCCAGTGCCCGGGTCCCAACCGCCGGCGCCACCCGCGCCGCCGCCCGACACCGGAAGCGGCAGCTGAAAAGAGGAGCGGCGCGGAAGCCCCGGGGTTCCGCGCCGCTCACGTTTTCGGCTGTCGCCGAAGGCCGCTTCCGGCAGGAACATGAGCCGCGCACGGGGTATTATGCGCGAACCCGGTTCTCCGTCGTGGGAGCCGACAGCCGCCAGGTCCGAATGTCCATACGCATCAACGCAATCGCCGTCCTGCTCGTCGCGCTGACGAGCGCCGCGGTCCGCGCCCAGGAGACCGCGCCTCGCACGGTCCGGCTCGCGGGCATCGTGGCGGTGGTCGGAGACAGCGTGGTCACCGATCTCGACATGTCGGAATCCTTCCAGCTCTGGCAGAGCGAGCAGCGCCGCACGCCGCCCGAGGAAGGCACGCCGGAGTACCAGCAGCTGTACGACGGACTCCTCCAGGACCGCGTCACGACACTACTGCTCCTCCAGGCCGCGCTCCGCGACACGACCGTGCACGTCACGAACGAGGATATCGACCGCGCCGTTCAGGAGCGGATCGACACGGTACAAAGCCAGTTCACCAGCCAGGCCGAGTTCGACGCCGCGCTCAAGAACGAGAACCTGACGCTCGACAGCTACAGGACGAATCTGAAGGCACAGCTCCGGCGCACGATGCTGGCAGGTGCGTACCTGAACCAGGTCCGGCGGGACCGGAAGCCGCCGCCCGTGACCGACGCGGAGATCCGCGAGATGTTCGACCAGGAGGCGGGGAATATACCGATGATCCCGCCCAGCATCGTGTTCGAGCAGGTCGTGGTGCCGATCCTTGCGTCCGACTCGGCGCGCGCGACCGCTCGGGCAAAGGCAGACTCGATCCTCACGGCGATCCGGGGAGGCGCCGACTTCGCCGACATGGCGAAGCGCTTTTCGGAGGACGGCAGCGCACCGTACGGCGGCGACCTGGGCTGGTTCCGGCTCGGCCAGATGGTCCCCGAGTTCGAGCGCGCGGCCTATTCGCTCAAGGCGGGCGAGATCAGCGAGCCGGTCGAAACACCGTTCGGATTCCACATCATCAAGCTGGAGCGGATCCGCGGTCCGGAACGCTCCGCCAGCCACATCCTGATCCGTCCCGTACTGACGCCCGCCGACTCGGCCCGGGCCGAGGCGAAAGCGGCCGAAGCGGAGGCGAAGTGGATGGCGGGCACGCCGCTCGACTCGCTGCGCCGCGCGTATGGCGACCGGGATGAGCTCTCCCGGATCGGCCCGTATCCGCGCGACAGCCTGCAGGCCGGCTACAAGGAAGCGTTGAGCGACGTCACGGAAGGCCAGTTCGTCGGGCCGTTCGAGGTGGGCGCGGAGGGTTCGACGCCGAAGTTCGTGGTGGCGCACGTGATGGAAATCTCGGCAGCGAGGCCGGCGACGGTCGAAGACTACCGACCGACGATCGAGAACCTCATCGCGAACCGGAAGCTCAACGAGGAAATCGTCGCGGAGCTGCGCCGCCGGACTCGAATCGAGATCCGCAAGCCGGCCAGCGGTCAGAACCGTTGACCCCTCCGCGGGCTCCGACCGACGGGCTGACCCTGGCCGTGACGCTGGGCGATCCTCGCGGCGTGGGTCCGGAAGTCGCCATCCGGGCGGCACGCGCGTTCGACGGTCCCGACCGCCCTTCCCTGCTTTTCATCGGACCGACAGGCACGGGCGCGGAGGCGGCGGCCGACGCCTTCGAGCCGATCGGTGAGTGGCGCGGCGCCGGCAGCCCCGCCGAGGCCGGACGTCTTGCCGGTCTCGCCATCGAGACCGCGGTCCGGTTCGCGCTCGCCGGCGACGTCGCGGGTATCGTGACGGCCCCCATCGACAAGGCCGCACTGCACGCCGCCGGCTACGACTTCCCCGGTCACACCGAGATGCTCGCTTTCTTGAGCGGCACCGCCGAGGTGTCGATGCTGATGAGTGCCGAGCGAAGCCTTTTCGGCGGTCCGCTCCGGGTGGTTCTGGCGACGACACACATGCCGCTTTCCGAGGTGCCGTTCCGGTTCACGCAGTCCGTACTGGAAGCGCAGACGCGCCTCGTCGTGGACGGACTCCGCGAGGGTTGGGGACTCACCGAGCCGCGGGTCGCCCTCTGCGCGTTCAACCCGCACGCGTCCGACGGGGGCCTGTTCGGCGACGAGGAGGAGACGGTGTACGGTCCCGTGATCGACCGGCTCCGCGCGGATGGCATCCGGGTGAACGGACCCATCCCCGCCGACACGGTGTTCCTTCGCGCCGGACGCGGCGAATTCGATGTCGTGGTCGCGCCGTACCACGATGTCGGCATGGCCGCCTTCAAGACGGCGTGCTTTGGCGGCGGCGTGAACGTCACGCTCGGCCTGCCGTTCGTACGGACGTCGCCGGATCACGGCACCGCGCTCGACATCGCGGGCAGCGGCCGTGCCGATGCGGGGTCGATGCTCGAGGCGTTGCGGCTGGCCGACCGTCTGGCGAGGAACCGGAGCCTGGTGAAGCCGGGCCGATGATCCGATGATCCGACTGCAGGGCGTACACAAGGAATACAGCAGGGGCGGCTCCGCGCTGAACGGCGTTACGTTCGAGTTGACGAAGGGCGAGTTCTGCTTCCTGACCGGCCACAGCGGCGCGGGCAAGTCGACGGTCATGCGCCTGATCCACATGGCCGAGCGGCCGACGCGCGGCGAAGTGCGGGTGGCGGGACACTCGAGCGAGACGATCCGGCCCCGCGAGATCGCCATGCTGCGCCGCAAGATCGGATTCGTGTTCCAGGACTTCCGCTTGCTCCAGGACCGGAGCGCATCCGCCAACATCGCGTTCGCGATGGAAGTGACCGGCGCACGCAAGACCGTGATCCGCTCGAAGGTCGGACGCCTGCTCTCCCAGGTCGGGCTGGCGGCCAAGGCCGAATCACTGCCGTCCGAGCTGTCGGGCGGCGAGCAGCAGCGCGTAGCGGTGGCCCGTGCGCTCGCGCACGACCCGCTGGTGCTGCTGGCGGACGAGCCGACCGGCAATCTCGACGAGCGTGCGGCGTGGGGCATCTTCGATCTCTTCCGCGAAATCAACACCAACGGCACGGCCGTGATCTTCGCCACGCACAACCTCGAGCTGGTCCGCCGCAACCCCGGATTCCGGGTGATCGAGCTCGAGCACGGCAAGATCGTGTTCGACTCGACCACGGAAAAGCGCGACTGACATGCCGTACATGCTGCGAGAAGCGCTCCGCGCGTTCCGGCGAACGCCACTCCTGACCGGCCTCTCGGCCGGCATGATCGCGCTGTCCCTGTTCCTCGTCGGGCTGTTCGCGCTCGTCGCCTACAACATCCGGCTCGTGCTCGACCGCGTTGAATCGCGCGTCGAGGTGGTGGCCTACCTGCGCGACGATGCGGATCCGGCGGTCGTGAACGTGGTGCAGAAAGAGATCGGAGCCTACAGCGAGGTCCGCGAGGTCCTCTACATCACGAAGGAGCAGGCGCTGCAACGGGCGCGCCTCGAGCTGCCCGAGATCGAGTCGGTCATCGGCAGCCTCGATTCGAACCCACTGCCCGCATCGCTCGAGGTGATGTTCAAGCCGAACCAGACCGGGCCCGAAGTCGTCCGGTCCGTGGCCGATCGCATCAGCGCGTTTCCCGTGGTCGAGGATGTGCGGTTCGGCAGCGAGTGGCTCGACAAGGTGTTCCTGCTGCGGCGTGTCGCCGGCACGGCGACCATCATCCTGGGCGCGGCGTTCGCCATCGTCGCTTCCCTGATCATCGGGGCCGCGATCCGGATGGCCATCTACGCACGGCGGGACGAGATCGACATCATGCGGCTGGTCGGCGCCACCGAGCCGTTCGTGCGCCGGCCGTTCCTCGTCGAAGGGCTGATCACCGGGATCGGCGGCGGACTGCTCGCGCTGCTCGCCCTCTTCATCGCCTACTCGCTCGTGTCCCGCTCCGTGTTCCAGTTGGCATGGCTTCCCCTGGAATGGACGGCTGCGGGAGTGACCGCCGGCTCGCTCGTGGGCGTGCTCGCGAGCGCCATTGCGGTGCGGCGCCACCTGCGCGAGATATGACGGTGCGGACCGACCCGCCCCGTCGCCGCTCCGACTCCCGCCACCGCGTATGGCCGGCCCTGTGCCTGGGCCTGTGCGCACTCCTCGTCCTGACGCTGCCGGCACGCGTTTCCGCGCAGGACGCCCGTCGCGACATCCGCGAGAGCCAGATGCGGCTCGACTCGATCCGCCAGGAACGCGCCCGGCTGCAGAAGGAGCTCGAGTCGATCCGGTCCCGGGTCCAGGACGCGTCGCGTGACCTCGTCAACATTGGCCGCCAACGCGCGGCTTCCGTCAGCGCGCTGCAGGAACTCGACTTCCAGTCGGCCGTGCTGCAGACGCAGGTCGAGCAAACGCAGGCGGAGCTGGAGGCGGCCCGCGGCCGGCTCGACAACCAGACGGAAGCGCTGCGCCGGCGGCTGCGCTCGATCTACGAGCGCGGCCCGCTGCACACGGTGCGCGTGCTGCTCAGCGCGGAGAGCTTTGCCGACCTGCTCAATCGGTACAAGTACCTGCACCTCGTTACGCTCTCCGACCGCCGCATCATCGACGACGTGAAGGGCCTCGAGAAGGAGTTGCGGCGCAAGGAGGCCGAGTTGCACGACGGCCTCACGCAGATGGATCACCTGCGTACGGAGCAGAGCAGCGAGGTCTCCCAGCTGCGTCGCCTCGAGGCGCAGAGCAAGCGCGCGCTCGACAACGTGAAACGCACGGAGTCGGCAACGTCGAACCGACTGAACAAGGCGGCGGAAGACGAGAAGCGACTGTCGACGCTGATCGACCAACTCGAGCGCGAGCGGCTGGAAGCGGAGCGACGGGGCACGGCGACCGCGCCAGCGACCATCACGACGCGCGACCTGGGCAGCCTCAACTGGCCGGTGGAGGGTCGAGTCGTGTACCGGTTCGGTCCGGAGCGAAAGCCGAATGGCATCACGCTCGTGAACAACGGCATCGGGATCGGCGCGCCGGCGGGGACGTCCGTGAAGGCGGTCGAAGGAGGCCGTGTCTCGCACGCGGGCCCGTTCGAAGGCTACGGCTCGATGGTCATGGTAAACCACGGAGGCGGGTACTACACTCTGTACATGTACCTGAAATCGGTGTCCGTCCGGGAAGACCAGACCATCAGGGCGGGGGATGTGATCGGCACCGTCGGCGGCGAGCAGACGCCGGAGGGTGCGCACATTGAGTTCCAGGTCCGGGCGCCGATCCGCGGCGGTGTCCCCGAGCCGGTGGATCCGCTGGACTGGCTCAAACGACGGAGTGGCAGTTGACCGGTCTCGGCCCGCTGCTCGGGCATGAGCACATCCGCGAGACGCTCGCGGCTGCCGCAACCCGGGGCGAACTCCCGTCCGCGTTGCTGCTCCACGGGCCGCCGGGCATCGGCAAGCAGCGCCTGGCGCTGTGGCTCGCGCAGCGCCTCGTGTGCGAGAACCCGAGCACCGATGAACCCTGCGGCACGTGCCATTCCTGCCACCTCGCTGTCCGCCTCGAGCACCCGGACGTCCACTGGTTCTTTCCCCTGCCCCGCCCCCGCACGAGTGGCGGCGCCGAGCGATTGGGCGAAGCCCTGGAGGAGGCGCGGGCGGCGGAACTCGAAGCGCGCCGCACCGATCCCTGGTACCCGACCCATCCGAACGAGCCGGCCGGCATCTACGTCGCGCACGTTCAGGTGATCCGGCGCCTCGCCGGCGCCCGTCCCGCGATGGGCCGGCACAAGGTCTTCGTCATCGGAAACGCGGAAGCGCTCGTGCCGCAGGAAGCGAGCCCGGAAGCAGCGAACGCGCTGCTCAAACTACTGGAGGAGCCGCCGCCCGACACGACGGTGATCCTGACCGCGAACGATGTCGACGCGCTCCTGCCCACGATCCGCTCCCGGCTGCTGTCCGTACGCGCCGTCCCACTGCCGATCGCACGGCTCGAACGGTTCCTGCGCGATGACCGCGGAATCGAACCGGATCTCGCGGCGCGAGTCGCGCGTCTGGCGGAGGGCTCGATCGGCAGGGCGCTGGCATTCCTGCCGGCCGACGGCGAACCCGGTCCGCTCGAGGCGGCGCGGCTGCAGGCGCTCTCCATGCTCGATGCCGCCCTCGATGGCGGCCACGCTCGGTACGTCCGCGCCCTCGAGCAGGCCCCGGCGGGAGCCCGCGGCGAATTCGCGACCGTGCTCGCGATGCTCATCGTCTGGCTCCGCGACCTCGCGGCCGTTGCCGTCGGCGCCGAGGACACGGTCGTCAACGTGGACTACGCGGAGGAACTGCGCCGCCGCGCGGCCTCGATACCGAACGCCGGACACCGCGTTACCGAAGCCATTCCCGAGGTCGAGAAACTGCTTCAACTCGTGACCTTCAACATCAATCCACAGCTCGCGTTGGCCACCTTGCTCGGAACGCTCTCGAAGCGCCTGGGCCGGGACGACGGCGCCGCATCGCGCCGCCGCCCCGCGAGAGCCACGCGCTGAACCCGGGAGCCATGAGGCGGATGCCGGACACGGATGCCGGAAGCGGGAACGAGCGGGCGCCCGCTCGACTGACGCACGTCGATGCCTCGGGTCGGCCCGTCATGGTCGATGTCGGCGGGAAGCCGGTAACCGCGCGGGTCGCGGTCGCGGAAGGCACGATTCGCCTCTCCGGCGAGGCGTTCGATCTGCTTGGCCGGGGAGGCGGCGCCAAGGGCGATCCGCTTGTCGTCGCACGGCTCGCGGGGATCGGCGCCGCCAAGCAGACGGCCGCCCTCATCCCCTTGTGTCACACGCTCCCGCTCGACCACGTCGACGTTGTGCCGGAGCCGGATCCGTCAATTCCCGGCATCCGGGTCACGGCCACGGTCCGCGTTACCGGCCGGACCGGTGTGGAGATGGAGGCGCTGACCGCAGTGTCTGTGGCGCTCCTGACCGTCTACGACATGCTCAAGGCCGTGGATCGCGGGATGGTGATCGAGGGCGTGAGACTGCTCCGCAAGGCGGGCGGCCGGAGCGGCGAATGGGAGGCGGGCCCGCAGGGTTGACCCGCCTCGTCCGTCTGGTGCGGATCAGGAACTGGGGCGAATGATCAGCCGGTCGCCCGGCCGGATGATGCTCCGTTCCGTCAGCTTGTTCCAGCGCATCAGGTCCTTCCACGACACTCCCGCTCGGCGCGCGATCGTCCAGATCGAGTCTCCCGCCCGGACCCGGTAGGTCTCGGTCGTCGCACCGGACGCCGCCGCCACGGACGCGCTCGCGGATGGCCGGGCCGCCGCGGTGCTGATGGAGCGCGGCACCGCGCCCGCGCTCGGGATCCGGATTTCCTGGCCGATGCTGATCCGGCCCGCGTTGCGGATCCCGCTCGCCTCCTGGAGCAGGCGCACGCTGGAACCATAGCGCGCCGCGATTCCGCCCAGCGTCTCGCCCTTGCGGACGATGTGGATCTTGAAGCGGACCCGTTCGGCGGGCGGGATCTGGGCATACGCGGTCTGGAAGGCGTCTGCCGTTCCCGCCGGCAGGTTGATCTCGACCGGCTTGCCCGGGGGCGTGACCCCTCGGGGCAGATGCGGGTTGAGCTGGGTAACGACATCCGTCGATACGCCCGCCGCTTCGGCGATCACGTCGAAATCCGTTGCGTCCGGAATCAGCACGCGGTCGAGATCCGGAGGTTCCTCCGGGACGACGTCACCGAATCCGAACGCGTCGCGATTCTTCGCGATGATGGCGGCGGCCACGAGCTTGGGCACATAGTCGCGCGTCTCACGGGGAAGCGACGGGTGAATCTGCCAGAAAAGCGAATCGGCGCCGGTCGCGCTGCCGGCCCGGATACGAAGTGCCCGGTCGACCCGGCCGGCGCCGCTGTTGTAGGCGGCGGCGGCGAGGTACCAGCTGCCGTACCTGTCGTGGAGTTTCGTCAGGTGGTTGAGCGCGGCATCCGTCGAACGCTCGACGCTGCGGCGCTCATCGAGCAGCTCGGACACGGTGAGGCCCTCGCTCCTGGCGGTCGAGGCGATGAACTGCCACATCCCGACGGCACGCGCGCGCGATCTCGCGATCGGCGAGAAGCCGCTCTCGATGAGGGCAAGATAAAGCAGGTCGCGCGGCATGCCCCGCTCGTCCAGCTTGCCGTAGATCATGCTCTCGTACCGGCCCTCCCGGGTCAGGTAGAGCGCGAAGCGATCGCGCTCCCGGCCGGTGAACAGGTCGATCCAGACCTGGACCCGGTCGTTCAGCTCGAGCGGGATCCCGTTGCTCGTCAGATCGAGGCCGCCGGGCAGATCACCCTCCACGGGAGGCAGCGAGTCCGGCGCCTCCTGGAACGGAGCCGGCTCCAGCGCGGAAAGATCGAGGTCATCGAGGTCGGGGACCGCGGCCGTCGTCGACGATCCCAGATCGATCTCGTCCACGACGGGGCTCGGAATCGGCGGCGCGGGAGGCGCGGACCGGAAACACCCGGCGAGGAACACGAAAGGCAGGCACGCGGTCCACGCGAAAAGTCGCATATCAGATTGCCAGGTAGTTGCCAAGGACACGGTTCAGCGCGTGCAGCACCGCGAGGGCCGCGGCACGCCGTGGATCGCCGACGACGAGGACGGCGCCGAGCAGGTTGCGAGCGCTCGCGGGACGGTAGAGCGAAACGACCATCAGCTCGGCGTCGAACGCGCGGATCGGCTTGATTCCCGCGAGGCGCAAATCGATCGGCGGGTCCGCCACCTCCGCGATGGCGTCGAGCGCGGCCGCCGCCGCCGTTCGCAACTCGAGGTTCTCGCCCTTCTCGCCGATGGCCTCCCCGGAGATCGTGCGGCCGCGCCATTCCAGCGAAACGCGGACCCGCACCCGCATATCGGGCTCCTCGATCCGTTCGACGCCTTCGAAACGAACTCGGTTGCGCGTGCCGGTATCCGGGTGCACGGCCGTCGCGATCCGGTTCTGGTCCCACCCCGCGGCGGCAGCCTTCTTCCGGGCCTCGGCAAGCGCGCTCTCCGCACTGGCCGGCGACTCGCAGAGCAGGACGACGCCCGACTCGTCCACGAGGGCACGCTTGACGCCGGGCAATGCCTCGAGATCCCGACGGATCGGGACGAGCGATTCTGCATCGAATGTGGAAAGCGGCATCGGCATTCCGGCGAACGTCTGGTTTCCTGGGCGACCACAATGGGGAGAACCGGGGGCCTCGAACAAAAACCCGGGTGTCTCCGGTTGTCAAGCGGCGCGTCGCCCCTCAAAGGTGGTAGTTCGGCGCCTCGCGCGTGATCGTGACGTCGTGCGGGTGCGACTCGCGCAACCCGACCGATGTGATCGGCATGAAACGCACACGTGTCTGCAACTCGGCCATCGTGCGGCAGCCGACGTAGCCCATGCCGCTACGCAGCCCGCCGACGAGCTGGAACACCACATCCGAGGCCGGGCCCTTGTAGGGCACTCGCGCCTCGATCCCCTCGGGCACGAACTTCCGCGCCTCACGGGTCTCTTCCTGGAAGTATCGGTCGGCCGAGCCCTGTTCCATTGCAGATAGCGATCCCATGCCCCGGACGGTCTTGAAGCGGCGCCCCTCCAGGAGGAAGCTTTCTCCCGGACTTTCCTCGGTCCCGGCCAGCAGCGACCCCATCATGACCGCCGAGGCCCCGGCCGCAAGCGCCTTCACGATATCGCCCGAGTAGCGGATCCCGCCGTCTGCGATCACGGCGATTTCGGAGCCGACCCCCTGTACCGAATCGAGGACGGCCGTGAGCTGCGGGACCCCCACGCCCGTGACCACGCGGGTCGTGCAGATGCTGCCAGGCCCGATCCCGACCTTGACCGCGTTCGCCCCACGCTCGGCCAGGGCACGGGCGCCATCGGCCGTGGCCACGTTGCCGGCAATGATATCGGCGTCGGGGAACCGTTCGCGGGTCTGCTCGAGGCTCTCGAGCACGCCGACGGAGTGGCCGTGGGCGGTGTCGATCACGAGCACGTCGCAACCGGCGTCGAGCAGCGCGGCGGCGCGGTCGAGGTCGCGGGCCAGCGTGCCGATGGCCGCACCGACCCGCAGCCGGCCATGGGCATCCTTGCACGCGTTCGGGAACTGGCGGCGCTTGAAGATGTCCTTGACCGTGATCAGGCCGCGGAGCTTCCCGTCGGCGTCGACAACGGGCAGCTTCTCGATGCGCTCGCGGTGCAGGATGCGCTCGGCCTCGTCGAGCGAGGTGCCGACCGGCACTGTGACGAGGCCATCGCGGGTCATGACTTCGCGGATCGGGCGGTCGAGCGTCGTCTCGAACTGCAGGTCGCGGTTCGTGAGGATGCCTTCCAGCAGGCCGTCCGGGCCGACGATCGGCACGCCGCTGATCGAGAACCGCTCCATCAGGTTGAGCGCGTCGCGGAGCGAGCCCTCGGGCGAGAGCGTGATCGGGTTCAGGATCATGCCGCTCTCCGAGCGCTTGACCCGGTCCACCTCTCCGGCCTGTCGGTCGATCGGCATGTTCTTGTGGATGATGCCGATCCCGCCTTCCCGTGCGATCGCGATCGCCATCCGCGATTCCGTCACCGTGTCCATGGCGGCGGCGACGAGCGGAATCGAGAGGGCGATGCGCGCCGTGAGGCGCGTCGCCACGTCGGTGTCCTTCGGATGGACCTCCGAGTACGCCGGCACCAGCAGCACGTCATCGAAGGTCAGGCCCGGTTCGCGGAAGCGGGCAGCCACGTTGTCGGTCATCGGATTCGCGGGTTGGATGTCGGACGCCCGCCGACCGGCGGCTTCCCAAGCCGCGGACCGCGGGCGCTTTGTCGTCGTCTCGAGGGATCGCTGTTCGATGTCCCCTTCACCATGCGGGAAGGTAGACGGCCGCGCGGATTCGCGTCAAGTCGGCTCAGGCCCCGCCGACCGCGCGGGCGAGCGCGCCCCGGATCGACTGCGGCAGCAGCGCGCCGACATCCTCGACCTGCTCGATCAGAAAGCCCAATTCGTGCGGATCGCCGCTCCAGTGCTCGAGCAGGATGTCGGGGCCCGCGCGGACCAGCAGCCGACTGAGCGCCATGCCGATCAGGTAGACATTGTCGACCAGGCCGAGGAACCAGAAGAAGTCGGGGATCAGGTCGACGGGCGCGAGCACGTAGAAGAGGACGAAGGCGAAGATCGCCTTGTCCACGCCCGAGACCCGGCGGTCACGGATCAGTCCGACGATCAGCTTCAGGAACGCCGGGATGTTCGCGATGAAGGTCCGCGCGAGCCTGCGGGCCGATTTCCCCTTCCGGCGTCGGCTGCCGAGCTTCAATCGCGATCCGTGGGTGGAGTGTTGTTCGACGGCGGCGTCACGTCCGTACGCCGCGCGGGCAACGGCCGGGAGCCGGAGTCCGTGCCTGCCGCCTCCCCCGAGCCGAGGATCTCGCGGCCCGCGTCGGCCACGCCCTGCAGGACCCGGCGGGCCGTGCCCACCAGACCGACCGTGCCGCTGATCACCTTGGGCGCCACCGACCGCATGCGCATGCTGTCCTCGAGCCGCTCCGCGAACCGCTGCAGCGCGTCCGGCCGCGCCGCGGCCGCCCGGGCATAGCGCGCCTCGAGGAACTCGATGTAGTCGAGCACCTCGTAGATCTGCGACTCGGGCAGAACCTCGAGCTTGCGCAGGATCCGATCGCGAAGGATATCGTGCATGGCGCGCCGCCTCCCGGGCTGTTGCCACCCGATTCATGATAATACGCCGGACCGCTGCGGGGAACGAATCGCCGGCTTCCGCGTTTCTATGTACGGATACCCGCCCGCCGCAGTTGCAGCCGGGCCGTCCGGTGCCGCTCGCGTGCCAGGCGCCCGGAACCCGGCGGGTGCAATCGGTCCAGAACCCCGACACGAGGAGGACGAGGTGCCCTTTCTGCCGCTGCGGCCGGTCGAGCTTCCGTTCGCGACACGGGGGCTCTACGATGCGTGGCTCGGTGAGATCGCCGGCCGCCTCGACCGGCCCGACTGCGATCGCATCGCGCTCTGCCGCGAGATCCTCACCGACCTGTACTTCCCCGGGCTCGACGCTCGCAAGACGGACGGCATGTCGACGGGCGCCCGCGTCGCACTCGCCCAGATGGATCCGCGCAACGCCACGCTCGAGCCGGAATACTACTCCGACATCGATCCGGAGAAGTTCGCACGGGTCAAGCCGCTGATCTGGCTCTGGGAGATGTTCGACAAGAGCGCGGCCGGCGAGAACATCGACCTCGGTGTCCGCTTCCGGCGCATCCTCGCGCGCCACATCTTCCGGCGCTGCGGACGGAATTTCAAGTGCTTCCAGCACGTCAAGGTTTCCTTCGGGTACAACATTGAAGTGGGCGACGACGTGGTGGTGCACCGCCACGTGCTGCTCGACGACCGCGGCGGGATCGTGCTCGGGAACCGGACTTCTGTGGCCGACTTCACCAACATCTACAGCCACACGCACGACCTCGCCGACCAGCGCCTCGTCATCACGCCGATCACGGTCCTGGGCGATGGCGTCCGGCTGGCGTACCACACGACGGTGCTCGCAGGTGCGCGCTTCGCCGATGACTCCATGCTCGGCGCGCTCGGGCTGGCGACGAAGGACGTGCCCGAAAGCCAGCTCGCGCTCGGCATCCCGGCCCAGGTGAAGACAACGAAACCGCCCAAGGAGAAGCGGCCGGTGCTGCCGGAGACGAGCGACCCGCTCGCCGACCCGGAGGTCGCGGAGCGGGCGGAGCGGGCGGGCTGACCCGCCGCCGGCCCCGCCCGGGACCGCCGGTCAGCCTTCCTTGTCCTCGTAGTCCGACTTGAGACGCGAGACGACGGCGGGATCGGCGAGGGTCGTGGTGTCGCCGAGCGCGCGGCCCTCCGCAATGTCGCGCAGCAGCCTCCGCATGATCTTGCCCGAGCGGGTCTTGGGCAGGTCGGCCGCGAACAGCACGTCGTCCGGCCGCGCGATGGCGCCGATCTTCTGTGCGACGTGGGCACGGAGCGCGGCCTTGAGCGCGTCGGAGGGCTCGATGCCTTCCCTGAGCGTGACGAACGCCGCGATCGCCTGCCCCTTTACCTCGTCGTGGCGGCCCACGACGGCCGCTTCCGCCACCGAGGCGTGGTCCACGAGCGCGCTCTCGACCTCCATGGTGCCGATCCGGTGGCCTGCCACGTTCAATACGTCGTCCACCCGGCCGAGCACCCAGAAGCTGCCGTCCTCGTCCCGCTTCGCGCCGTCGCCCGGGAAGTAGATGCCGTCCCAGCGCGACCAGTACGTGCGGCGGTAGCGCTCGTCGTCGCCGTAGATCGTGCGCAGCATCCCCGGCCACGGCTTCGTGATGGCGAGGTAGCCGGCCGGCACCTCGTTGCCTTCCGGATTCAGGACGGCCGCCGAGATACCAGGAAACGCGACCGTCGCACTGCCCGGTTTCGCCGTCGTGACTCCGGGCAACGGCGTGATCATGATCCCGCCCGTCTCCGTCTGCCACCAGGTGTCCACGATCGGGCAGCGCGTCGCCCCGATGTTCTGATGGTACCACATCCATGCTTCCGGGTTGATCGGCTCGCCGACCGTGCCCAGCAGGCGCAGCGAGGAGAGGTCATGCTTCGCGGGCCACTCCGCGCCCCAGCGCATGAAGGCGCGGATCGCCGTCGGTGCGGTGTAGAACACGGTCACGCCGTAGCGCGCCACCATGTCCCAGAAGCGGCCGCGGTCCGGCCAGTCGGGCGCACCCTCGTACATGATCGCCGTCGTGCCGTTCATCAGCGGACCATAGACGATGTAGCTGTGGCCCGTGACCCAGCCGACGTCGGCCGTGCACCAGAAGACGTCGTCGTCCTTGAGATCGAACACCAGCTTCGTCGTCGCGTACGCCTGCGTCAGGTAGCCGCCGGTCGTGTGTACCACGCCCTTCGGCTTCCCCGTCGTGCCCGACGTGTAGAGGATGAACAGCATGTCCTCCGCGTCCATCGACTCCGCCGGGCACTCCACCGACGCGCCCTCGATCAGTTCGTGGTACCAGTGGTCCCGGCCCGCCTTCATCTCGACCGGCGTCTCCAACCCACCCCCGCGCCGCACCACCACCACCGATTCCACCGAAGACGCCTGCTCCAGCGCCTCGTCCGCGCTCGCCTTCAGCGGCACCACCTTCCCTCGCCGGAACCCGCCATCCGCCGTGATCACGCACTTCGCCGACGCATCGAGGATCCGGTCGCGCAGGCTCTCCGCGGAGAACCCGCCGAACACTACCGAGTGCGGCGCACCGATCCGCGCGCAAGCCAGCATGGCGACCGCCGCCTCCGGAATCATCGGCATGTAGATCGCCACGCGATCCCCCTTAACCACGCCCAGTCCCTTCAGCGCGTTCGCGAACCGCGACACCTCCTCGTGAAGCTCCGCGTACGTCAGCACGCGCCTGTCGCCCGGCTCACCCTCCCAGATCAGCGCGGCCTTGTCCCGGAGCGGGCCCGCCAGGTGCCGGTCGAGACAGTTGTACGCCGCGTTCAGACGGCCGCCCACGAACCACTGCGCGTGCGGTGGGTTCCACTCCAGGACCTTCGTCCACGGCTCGAACCACTCGAGCTCCGACGCGAAGCCCGCCCAGTACGCCTCCGGGTCCGCCTCCGCTCGCGCGTAGATCTCCGGGTCCGACACGTTCGCCTGCGCCCGGAATCCGGCGGGCGGCTCGAAGCGCCGGTCCTCGTGGAGCAACGCCTCGAGCGGAGTCTCTTTTCCGGTCATCCATTCCCCCCTTGATGGACGTTCAGCCGCGCATGATAGACGGCCCTCCGACGCCCATGCAACGGAAGGCCGTCGCGCCGACGGTGGCGTCGAAGCGGACCCCCACATCGCCTTGTAGCATCGGGTTGTCAGAAAGGTCCCGTGCGACTAGCTTTCAAGGCTGATATTCCTCCACGACGGCGCACGACCCCTGTGACGTCGGGTCCCGCGAGCACGATGCGACCGGAAGTCAGACGGAGGCGAGGAGCGGATGGCCAGGAAACTGACGAAAAAACAGGTCGAGCATTTGCAGCAGCGGCTGATCCGCGAACGGGAGCGGGCGCTGCGCTCGCTCGGTCAGTTCGACGAAGCGGCGAAGGAGTCCGCCGAACAGGGGGATTCCGACTCCTACTCGTACTCGGACCACATGGCGGACCTCGGCACGGACGCGATGGAGCGGGAAAAGATGCTGCTCTTCGCGAGCAAGGAAGGCCGTTACCTGTACCGGATCGAGGAGGCGTTGCGGCGGCTGTACAAGAACCCGGACAATTTCGGTTTCTGCCACAGTTGCAAGAAGCTGATCGACTTCGAGCGGCTCGATGCCCTGCCCCACGCCCGCTACTGCATTGACTGCAAGCTTAAAGAAGAGGCGGATGCCGCCTGAGCCGGAACCGCGAACGGAGGAAGCGCCCCGGGGTCTCGTGCCCCGGGGCGCTTCGTCATCCGGCCCCGGAGAGCGGGTCGCGGACGAGTGCGGGCAGCGAGCGGGCGAAGGCGCCTCGGGCCAGCACCCGGTCGGCGCCGGCGTTGCGGGCGGCTTCGATCAGGTCGGTGCGAACGTGCGAAGCGAACGCGACGATGCGCGCGCCGCGGGTATCGGCCCCGTCCCGGAGCCGGCCGATGAGGGCGACCGGATCGGCGGCGCGGGTGTCGAGGTCGATGAACACGGTACCGGCTCCGGCCGCCACCGCTTCCACGATCCGGTCGGGGCGCGTGGACAGGACGGTGGCGGCGCCGATCGTGTCGGCGGCGGCGCGGACGCGGGCGCCGAACAGGAGGTCGGCGAATACGGCGATGTGAGGCGGCTCGCCGCCGGGTACGGACTCGGGCTCGGCCATGTCGTCGGGGTTCCGGTCAGCGGTTGATGGGGAACGCGAGTGTGACGAGCGTGCCTTCGTCGTTCGAGGTCGCGTCGACGCGGCCGCCCAGCTCGTCGCGGGCGAGCGCGGTCACGATGGAGCGGCCGCTGCCGACGAGCGGGCTCGCAGTCTCCTGCCGGCTACCCACGCCGTCGTCGGAAACTTCGAGCCGGAACTCGCCGTTGACGGCGGCGAAGCGGATCCGGATCGTGCCGCCCGCGCCACCGGGGAAGGCGTGGCGGAACGCGTTGGTGAGCAGCTCGTTGAGCACGAGCGCGAGGGCGAACCCCTGGCGCTCGCCGAGCGTGATGTCCTCGCCCGAGAACTCGAGGGTGATCCGGCGCTCGGCGTCCCACGCGTTGTGCAGGCGCTGCGCCAGCTTTTCGGCGATCTCGTTCACGGGGACGCCACGGTAGTTCTTCCGGCGGAGCGCCTCGTGCACGAGCAGGAACGAGCGGAGCCGGCTCTCGAGGCTGGCGAGCGCCTCGGCCGAGGGCCGGGGCGGACGCCGGCTCCGTTCCATGCTGAGCAGCCCGAGCATGACGGAAAGGTTGTTGCGGACCCGGTGGTCGAGCTCGCGCAGGAGCAGGGCGCGCTCCTCCGCATCGTGGCGGGCCTGTTCGTAGAGGTCGTAGTTCTGGTCGGCCAGCTCGCGCAGCTGGCGATTCGCGCGCTGGATGGCGACTTCGGCGCGCCGGACCCGGAGCCGGCTCTCGATGCGGGCGGTCAACTCGGCGATGTGGAAGGGCTTGGCGACGTAGTCGTCCGCGCCCGCATCGAAGGTACGGACCACGTCCTCGGGCGCGGTCCGCGCCGTGACCATGATGACGGGCAGCAGCGGGTTCGTCTCCTTGATCTCGCGGCAGATCGACCAGCCGTCGCGACCGGGCAGCATCGCATCGAGCAGGACCAGCTCGACCTCCGGCAGGAAGGAAGCGGCCTCCTCGCCGCGGGCGACGGCGATGACCTCGAAGCCCTGCGCCTCGAGCAGGTCCGTGAACATCCGCCGCGCGAGGGGTTCGTCATCAACGACGAGGATGGGAATGGGACGGGAATCCCGGACCCCGGGACGCTCGGGTTCCGGCGCCGGATGGCCGGGCTTCGAACGCCCTGCCGGGGCCGGCCTGGCCGCCGCCGTGGCGTCACGCATGGCGAACGGTCAGTCCTTGTTGAGCAGTGGAGCCGCGAGCAGGATCTTCCGGGCCAGGTCGACCATCGGCGTGTTCTTGTCCTGGCTCATTTTCTGGAGGAATCGGTAGGCTTCCCGCTCGGAGAGCCCGCGTGATTCCATGAGCAGCCCCTTGGCCCTTTCGACCAGCTTGCGCTCTTCGAGCTTCGCCTCCAGTCTGTCGCGGTCATTGCGCGTGTTCAGCCACTCGCCGAACCGCGCGCGGGCAACCGCGATAGCGGGGGCCAGGTCGTCGGGATCGACCGGCTTCACGAGGTAGTGGAAGATGGGGGCGCGGACGGCCTGTTGGACGGTGCGCGCGTCGCTGTACGCGGACAGGATGATCATCGGCACCGGGTATTCCGCGGCGATCTGCTCGGCCGCTTCCGGCCCGGTCATGACCGGCATGCGGATGTCGAGGAAGATCAGGTCGGGGCGTTCGCTCCGCGCGAGCTCGACCGCTTGCTGGCCGTTCGTGGCCGTGCCGACCACCTCGTGGCCGAGCGTTTCGAGCTGGGTAGTGAGCGCCAGATTGTGGATCGCCTCGTCATCGGCGATCAGGACCCGCAGAGATTCCGGCATGGGCGTCTCCTTGCTGCCAGGGATACACCAGTCGCGGGTTTTCCTTCCGGCCGGGGAGAAGCCGCAAAAGAGAACGCCTGAACCCATTCAGGGCAGGCGCTCGCGACCCGAAGCTTAAGTTGTCGAAATGCGCGATGCGAAAATTGGGCCGGAAGCGCCCGATCGGGCAAGTCCCCCTCGGGAACAGGGCACCCCTCGGCGGTGTTCATTCCGATGTCGGGTTGAGAACGCCCGATGCACGTAGCGGCCCCTGGAAAGAAATGTGTGCACCGCCGGCGGCCAGCCCGGATCGGGAACCGTGTTGGACGAGGGACGGCTCCAATTGCCGGTCTGCCCCCGGGGGAAGCACCAGAGTGGTGAAGAGGCCACGAATTCGATGACGAATGCGATCCTGCTCGTAGTGCTGCTGTCCGGCCAGGGCCCCACTCCCACGGCCGCGGCGGTTCGCGCATCGAATTTCGCGCGACCGGAATCGGTGTCGGCCGCTGCTACGCTCCACGATGACCTCGAACGTATTCTTCGCAACGCGCGGCTGACGGGTCCCGGAATGGGGCTGGTCGTGATGTCGCTGGACCGGGGCGACACGCTGTTCTCCCAGAACCCGGACGAGCCGCTGGCGCCCGCATCCAACCTGAAACTCTACACAACGGCCGCCGCGCTGCACTACCTCGGCCCGTCCTTTCGTTTCAACACTTACCTTCTCGCCACCGGCGCGGTCCGCGCCGGTGTGCTCGAGGGCGATCTGGTGCTGTACGGCACGGGTGACCCGACACTGTCGGAACGGTTCGGCAGCCGGGTGCTCGAGGAATTCGCCGACACGCTGGTCGCACGCGGGATTCGCGAGGTCCATGGCGACGTGGTAGGCGACGCCTCCTACTTCGGCGGAACCGGCGTCGGCATCGGCTGGGATCCGGACTACTCGAACGCGACCTACGCGGCCCCGGCCAGTGCGCTCTCCTTCGCGGAGAACGTGGCCCTGCTCGAGATCCAGCCCTCGGCGGCGGGCGGCCGGCCCCAGGTCCGGCTGGTGCCGGGCGGGGGCGGCATCGATTTCGTGAACCAGGTCAACACGGTGAGCAGCGGCCGGTCGAGCGTGTCGTTGGCGAGGAACGGCTACGAGGGCCCGCTCACGCTGCGCGGCCGGGTCTCGCGTCGATCGGGTACGTGGCGGCGCTGGGTTCCGGTCTCCGACCCGCCCCTGTTCGCCGCGGCCGCGCTGAAGGAAGCGCTCGAGAGCCGCGGTATCACGATCGCCGGCGGCATCCGCGCCGTCCACGATTCGGCCAACTCGCCGGTCCAGGGCGGAAGCCTGTTCGCGCCGGCAACGTCCGGCGCTTCGCCCGTCATCCACGTCCTGGCGGTGCACACGTCGCCACCGCTCATCGACGTTCTGGAGGTGGTCAACAAGAAGAGCCACAACTTCATGGCCGAACAGGTGCTCCGGACTGTTGGCCGGATGGTGGCGGGAGACGGGTCGATCGAGGGCGGGATGGCCACGCTCAACCGTTTCGGCCACGAAGTGCTGGGACTGGAGGACACCACGTTCACGGCGTACGACGGTTCGGGGCTTTCCCCGCTCAACCGCGTCACGTCGGGCGGGACCGTCCGGCTTCTCGAGTTCGCCGCCGGGTCACCGTTCTGGCAGGCCTACCTCGGGACCCTCCCCGAGGCCGGTTCGCCGAGCGGCCTGCGCCGCATGTACCGCACGCCGGCGGCCGGCCGGCTCTGGGCCAAGACGGGCACCATCCGCGACGTCTCGGCACTCTCGGGCTACGTCCAGAGCGAGGGTGGCGAGTGGCTCGTGTTCTCGATCGTCAACAACAATGCGCGCTCGGCCGGCCGGGCCAAGACGATCGAAGACCGGATCGGCGCGCGCCTCGCCTCGTTCGACCGGAACCTCGTCAGTCACTGACCGGGACGGCGCCGGCCCGGCCGAGCACCGTCGCGAGCCGCTTCTGCAACTCGAACTCCGACATCGTGCGGAGCGTCCGGTCCCCCGTCGCCGCGGTCTGCCAGCGGACTTCCGGCATGGGCAGCGCCACCGACGAGCGGTCCGCCGGCTGGAACACGAGGTACCAGCGGCCGTGGTGACGCGGCGTCTGCTCCTCCCGGGTGGTGGCCACCCACTCCCGTCCTGATTCGTCCTTGAACGTGCGCATTCTCATTCATCCCGGTGTCTGGATCCGTCGAGCATTTGCTGGAGTCGGGCGTCATCGGCCCGCTCGATCTCGTCCATGGCCTCGTCCATGGCGGACACGGCCAGTTCGGCCTGGCGGATGGGCGCCTCATGACCCGACGGCACGAAGAGCGCGACGTGCATGCCCCAGGAGCCGCGCCCGGGAACGACCTCCCACGTCCTTCCCTCCCGGTCGCTGAACCGTTTCATCGCCTCACCTCCGGCCTTGCGGCCGCCCGTCCGTGGCCCCAGCCTTCATCCGTCCTCCCCTGGAGAAGATACGTGGTCCAGAACCTCGGCGACCAGTTGAATCAGGGCTTTGCCGAAATCGGCGAGTTCGTGCCGCGCCTGGCGGCCGCGATCGGCATCCTGATGGTCGGTTTCGTCATCGCGAAGATGATCGAGCGCGGCACCGCCTGGACGCTGCGCAGGATCGGATTCGACCGGCTCATGCGCGAAGGCGGCGTCACCGAAGCGCTCGCGCGCGCCGGCACCGCGCTCGACCCGTCGGGCGTGACGGCCAAGCTCGTGTTCTGGGCCCTCATGCTCCTCGTCATCATCCTGGGCGCGAACGCGCTCGGGGTTTCCGCCGTGAGCGTGCTGTTCGGCGAACTGCTCGCATACATCCCGAACGTCGTCGCGGCCGTGATCGTTCTCGTGCTCGGCATTCTGCTCGGCGAGTTCATGAAGGATCTCGTGCTGGCCTCGGCGGGCAGTCTCGCCGGCGCGCCTGCCCTGGCGCGCGGCGCCAAGATCGCGGTGATCCTGCTGGCCGGCTTCATGGCGCTCGAGCAACTCGACGTCGCGCAGGACATCGTGCTCGTATTCTTCATCGCGGTGGTCGGCGCGGCGGCGCTGGCGACGGGGATCGCGTTCGGCATCGGCGGCCGCGAGGTGGCGGCCGAGATCGTGCGCGACTGGCACCGCCGCTCGAAGCGCACGGCGGAACGGGCGGAACCGGACCCCGCCCCCGGCGACGAAGCCGGCTGACCGTTCGGCTACACGCCCATGATGTTGTAGCCGGCGTCGACGTGCAGCGTCTCGCCGGTGATGCCGGCACCCGCATCGCTGCAGAGGAACGCGGCGGTCCGGCCCACTTCCTCCTGCGACACCGTGCGCCGCAGCGGCGCCCGCTCTTCGGCCAGGCCGAGCAGGCCGCGGAACCCGCGGACGCCCGTGGCCGCGAGCGTCTTGATGGCGCCCGCGCTGATCGCGTTCACCCGGATCCCGGCCCCGCCGAGGTCGGCCGCGAGGTAGCGGACGCTGGCCTCGAGCGTCGCCTTGGCGACTCCCATCACATTGTAGTTCGGGACGACCTTCTCGGAGCCGTAGTAGGTGAGGGTGACGATGCTGCCCTTGCGGGCGGCGAGCAGGGGCTCGGCCTTGCGCGCGAGGTGGACGAGCGAGTAGGCGCTGATCTCGATCGCCTTGAGGAAGCCGGCGCGCGAGGTGTCGATGAAGCGGCCGTCGAGGTCTTCGCGCTCGGCGAAGGCGATCGAATGGACGAGCACGTCGAGGCCGTCCCAGCGCCGGACGACCTCGTCGAAGACGTGATCGATCTGCGCGTCATCGCCGACGTCGCAGGGCAGGATGATGCGCGCATCGATCGACTCCGCGAGCGGACGCATGCGCTTCTCGAACGCTTCGCCGGCGTAGGTGAACGCGAAGTCGCGGCACCCCTGCTCGTGCAGAGCGCGGGTGATGCCCCATGCGATGCTGCGCTCGTTGGCCACGCCGAAAACGAGCGCACGCTTGCCCTCGAACGGCTGCGCGCTGTTCATGCCGATTCCTCTCGCTGGTTTCGGGACGGTACGGCGATCTACTCGAACATGTCGAAGGCGCCCGCAATGTCCTGGCGGGAATACACGCGGAAGGCGACGAGGGTGTAGGTCCGTTCGATGCCCGGCAACGCCGCGATCTGCTCGGAAACGACATCCGCGATGCGCTCCCACTCCGGGACGCGAACAATGGCCACGAGATCCCAGTCGCCGGAAACGGAGTACACTTCCGCCACACCGTCAATGCCGGCCGCCTCGCGGGCAACGCTCCCGATGTGTTCGCGTCCGGCCCGGATCAGAACGACGGCTGCGACCATGCCCCCACCTCCGTGCGCTGAAGCCAAGTCCTGCGGATGTCGGGGTCCCCGGCTCCGTGCGGGCGAAGGTACCGCGGGCCGAGCGGGGACCGCAACCCGGCGTCGCGTCCCTTGCGCCGGTTGGGGCCGCCCCTGATCTTCCGCGCCCATGACGCCCGGCCCGACGGACGACGCGAGCCAGCCGCTGCCCCGGCAACGGGCCAACGTCGCCCTGCTCTCGATGGCCCTCATCTGGGCCATCAACTTCTCGGTCTCGAAGGATGCGCTGTTCCGCGTTCCGCCGCTCGCGTTCAACGCGCTGCGGTTCCCGTTCGCCGCGCTGGTCGTGACCTTGGCGCTGTGGCGGCGGGGCGGGTTCCGGCTACCCGCGCGGGAGGATCGGCTACGCATCGTGCTGCTCGGCTTCCTGGGCAACCTGATCTACCAGTTCTTCTTCGTGTTCGGGCTCTCTCGCTCGCGGGCGGGCACGGCCAGCCTGATCCTGGCGGGCACGCCGATGGTGACCGCGCTGCTCGGGGCCGCGAGCGGCCGCGAGCACGTGACGCGCCGCGTCTGGTGGGGGATCGCCGCGACCGTGGTCGGCATCGGGCTCGTGGTGGCCCGCATCTCGCCCGAGCCGGGCGCCGGCAACAGCCGGCTCGGCGCATTCCTCATGTTCGCCGCCACGCTGGCGTGGTCGGTGTACAGCCTGGGAAGCCGCGACCTGATCCGCCGCTACGGCTCGCTGCCCGTCACGGCCTGGACGCTGTGGTCGGGCACGCTTGCCATCGTGATCGCGGGCGTGCCTTCCCTCGCCTCGCTCGACTTCGGTGCGCTCGCGATCCGCGACTGGGGCGCCATCCTGTACGCGGGAATGATGAGCATCGGCGTCGCCTACATGCTGTGGTCATACGGCGTGCGTCATCTCGGCGCCACCCGCACGTCGGCCTTCTCGAACGTGACGCCCGTGCTCGCGCTGCTGGCCGCGTGGCTGTTCCTCGCGGACCGGCCGACCGCCGCCCAGATCGTCGGCGCGCTCGTGATCATCGGCGGCGTGAGCGTCGCCCAGAGCCGGGGGGCGGACTTCTGATTGCGGCCTCCGGGCAACGATCCTACCTTCCGCGCATCCCACAACCGGGACCTTCCCCGAATGAGCCCTGAGCGAAACGCGAGGCCCGACGGCCCTCCGCCACCACTCCGTCCCGAGCGGCGGCTCGATCCATCGATCTTCCAGCTTCCGGTGGAGCGGATGCGGGAGGGCTACTACTCCGACAAGTACTTCCTGTACGCCCGGGACGTGCTGGTCGCCGACGGCTGCGACCCGGTGGTCACGCTGCAGGTCTTCCAGAAGAAGCACGCATGGCTGGGCGGCGTGGACGAGGCGATCGCGATCCTGCGCACGTGCCTGAGCGAGGCGTACGACTGGACGGACCTCGACGTATGGGCGCTGTGCGATGGCGACGATATCGGACCCTGGGAGCCGGTGATGCACATCTCCGGGCCATACGCCGCGTTCGCGCACCTGGAGACGGTGTACCTCGGGGTGCTCGCGCGGAGAACCAAAGTCGCAACCAACACGCGGCGCGTGGTCGAGGCCGCCTGGCCGAAGCCGATCATTTTCTTCCCCGCCCGGCACGACCACTGGCTCGTACAGACGGGCGACGGCTACGCGGCGCACGTGGCGGGCGCGATCGGCGTATCCACGGATGCGCAGGCGTCCTGGTGGGGCTCGCGCGGGATCGGCACGGTGCCGCATTCGCTGATCGCCTGCTACTCGGGCGACACCGTGCGCGCCTCGGAGGCCTTCGCGCAGCACACCGACGAGTCGGTGCACGTGATCAGCCTGGTCGACTTCGAGAACGACTGTGTCGGGACCTCGCTCGCCGTGGCGCGCAGGTTGGGGGAACGGCTCTGGGGCGTGCGACTCGACACCTCCGAGACGCTCGTCGACCGGTCGATCCTCGGGCAGATGGGCACGTTCCGCCCCACCGGTGTGAACCCGAAGCTCGTCTGGAACGTGCGCCACGCGCTGGACCGCGAGGGCTACCGGGACGTCCGCATCATCGTGTCCGGCGGGTTCGACGCCGACAAGATCCGCGAGTTCGAGAGGCTGCACGTGCCGGTCGATGGCTACGGCGTCGGCTCTACCCTGTTCACGGACCGCTACGACTTCACGGCGGACGTGGTCCGGGTCGAAGGTCAGGACCTGGCCAAGGTGGGCCGCTCGTTCACGCCCAGCGACCGGTTGGAGCGCGTTCCCTGAACGCCACGCGCCCTCCGCTCGCGGACGGGAGCGCGCGCTTCACCCGCCTCAGTGAAGCCGGAGCACGGATAGTGCGGCCGAGCCGGCCGCCAGCTCGCCGCCCCACGGTCCCGTGTACGCGAGCCGGAAGCGCGTGCTTCCTGCGGGCGCCCGGAGGATGACGTAGGTCTGGGCCGCCGAAGCGAGCGTGCCGGAGAACAGGAAATCGCCGAAGGTCACCGTGGGGGCCAGCGCCGGGAATCCGCCGGCCAACGTCGAGAACGCCGTGCGCATGTCGAGATCGGGGATGGAGAGACGGGGGTCCACGTTCACAGCCAAGAGCTCGGGTGCGCCATCCGCGTAGAGGGCAACGGCGAAGTCGGACGCGATGTTCTCCCACGGACGGCCGGCGACCGCCTCGACGCTGGCTGCGCCGTTGAGAGTGGAGCCGGTCAGGCGGTCGAGCAGTGACGCCCCCCCGAACTGGCCGGCAAGGTACTTCACGAACAGCCACGCGCCGCCTCGCATCTCGAGGCTGCCGGGCGACTCGAGGTCGATCCGGCTCGTGCTCTCGACCGCCCGCAGGTACAGCTGGGCGCGGACGAAGTTCGAGTGGCGGAAGTCCTGGGCTGTCTGCGTGTCGCCGCGAGCCGCGAACACCTCGCCCACGATGTCTTCCGCCGCGTGCGCCAGCCCCTCCGACAACCAGACCACGTTCAGGCTCCCGTCCCGTCGGGCGAAGCTGATCATGTGCTGGAACTCGTGCGCCAGCACGCCCGGCACGGTCCTGAGGACCGTGCTCTTGGCGCGCGCATCGCCGAACTTCGCGTTCGGGTCCGGCACGACCGCGTAGAAGATCTCGCCCAGATTGGTCGACTTGCAGCGGTCGGCCGAAACCAGGTCACAGCCGTAGAAGTAGCCGGCGATGAAACCGCTCTCGCCCCGGGCCGTGAGCCCGTTCACGGCCGGCGTGAACAGGATGACAATGCGTCCGTTCTGGTCGATGTCGGAAGGGTTGCCGAACGTGGCGACGTCGGTCGCGTAGATGGGATCGTCGAAGACCGCGCCGAAGCTCTCGAGGTCGGCCGTCGAGAAGCCGCCGGAGGGCGCGTCGTCGGCGACATAGATGATGGCGCGTTCGCTGATCGCGCGCACCGTCGCCTTCGTCTTGCGCGTCGTCTTCTGGTCCGGCTCCAGCACATTGAACTCGCGCGAGTCACCGATCGCGGGAATCGCCGCCGCCGATTGCGCGGCGATACCGCCCTCGACCGCGACCGGCGGACCGAGTGTTCGCTCCATCGCCCGGAGGCCCATCTCCCACCGTGACGCGATGTCACGGGTCGGCGCCGGACGTTCCCGGCCGGCCAGCGCGGACGGGACGCCTCCGGTGATACCCAGCAGCTCGTAGCGGAGCGGCAGCCCGCGCATGCGGGACATGTCCCCGGCGACGATTAGGTACTCCGCACCGGCGGGCGCGCCGCTCAGGTCGAGGCACGCAAGATCAGCGGGCGCGTCGAAACGCGCGCTCTCACCGCGGGCGAGCTGCACCATGGTGGCAGTGCCACCGGTCGTGCGCACGGCGACCGCGTTGCTGGCCACGCCACCCAGGGAGACGCGGACGTCCGTGTTGCGGTCGAGAACGCAGCGCGGCACCTCGGCCACGACCGCCGTGGCCGTCGCGGAGCGCACGGTCGCGCGCAGGCCACCGAACAGCACGGAATTCTCCGCGGTGACCACACTGAAGCCCGTGCCCGTGATCGTGACGTCGGTGCCGGCCGCGGCGGAAGTGGGGGCCACCGCCGTGATCGTGGGCGGGCGCACGACCTGGACGTCGAATGATGCGGGCGGACCGACCAGCCGGCTCGCCCGCGCCTCGACCCGTACCATACCCGTGTCCGGGCCCGCGCGGAGCTGGACCGTTGCCATGCCGATGACATCGGACGCGGTTGCGCCGAGCAGGGCAGCCCCCGACCCCGACGCGATTCGCCATTCGACATCGGTGTCCGCGACCGGCTTGCCATCATCCGCACGGGTGACCTGCACGGTGAGCGGCAGCTCCGCCACCAGCCCGGGCTGCACGTACTGTCCCCCGCCGGCCGCGACCGCCAGGCGCAGGTCCGGGTTGGCGGGTGCCGTGGAATCACGGCCGCAGGCGGCGAGGGCGGATACCACCATGAACGCGGCCCCGACGCCCCTTGCCGGGAGCCGGCACCCGGCGCGGACCTTCGCACCCGGTCGGGAGGTACATGGACGTCTGGTCATCGAGCCGCCTTCACGCCAAAGCTGTGCCCGGGCGGAACGACCGCCGGCACCGCAGGATGATGCCGGGCGCGGAAGGCGGGGTCAAATGCGACGAGCCGCAGCGCGGATGTCGCTTGCATCGTCGTGTCGGCGCGGCCTAGCTTGCCGCCCCGTCGCTCGTACGCGGCGCACCGGGAGCGTGGGCGGAAAGGCCGGCCGAAACGGCCGGCGGGGCCGGGGCGGGACGGATTCACCAATTGCGGGATACATGGGACGAAGAATACTGAGTGTGTCGAGCGGGCTCCTGCTCGCGATGGTGATCCTGCCGCGCCTGGTCGCAGCCCAGACGATCGAATCCGCGTACCGGTTCCTCGATACCCGCCAGTCCCTGTCAGTGTTTGGCGGGCACGTGGCGACGAACGCCGGAGCGCTCGAGCTCGGGCCGAAGCCCGGCACGATGCTGGGGCTCCGCTACGACCTCGGCCTCAGCGGTCCGTTCGTGCTGGAGGCCACCCTCGGCTGGTTCACCTCCACGCGCGCCCTGCAGGACACGGTGCCGGGTGACACCACCCGGATGACCGTGGGCGACGTCGATTTCCGTGCCGTCACGGCTGACGTCGCGCTCCGCTTCGACATCACCGGTCCACGCACCTGGCACGGCCTGCTTCCCTATGTCCTGTTCGGCGGCGGCTTCACCAGCGACGTGGCCGCGGAGTCGGACACGCAGCAGGCGCTGCCCGCCGATGTCCGGTTCAATTTCGGTACCCGGTTCACGGCGAGCATGGGTGGTGGCATCGAATGGCTGCCCACCTCGCGCCTGGGGCTGCGCTTCGATGTGCGCAACATGCTCTGGAAACTGAAGTCGCCGAACGCGTTCCTGTTCGGCGACCGCGCCCTTTCGCTGCCCAGCAGCCAGTGGACGCAGAACGTCGCGTTCACGGCGGGCCTGAGCGTGCGGTTCTAGGCGTCATCCGGCGCGCCGGCTCGAACCGGCGCTGCCGGACCCGGTCATGGACCTTCTCGTCGATAGCCTGCGCGAAGCCGTCCGGCTCCTGGCCAGCGGCGACGCGTACGTGCGCGGCATCCTCGGCCTTTCGCTCGAAGTCTCGGGCCTGGCCGTGGGTCTCGGCATCCTGATCGGGATTCCGGTCGGTGTGACGGTCGCGCTCGGCCGCTTCCCCGGCCGCGGACTGGTCGTCGCGCTGATCCACACCGGCTTCGCCCTGCCCCCCGTCGTAGTCGGCCTTTTCGTGTACCTGCTGCTTTCGCGGAGCGGGCCCGCGGGTGGTCTCGACCTGCTCTTCACGCCGGCCGCGATGGTGTTCGCGCAGTCGCTGCTCGCCATGCCGTACGTCGCCGGGATCACGCTCGCGGCCGTGCAGGCGGTATCGCCCGATGCGCGGCTCCAGGCGAGGGCGCTCGGCGCCACGCGATGGCAGTCGCTGGTCGCGCACGTGCGAGAGGCGCGGCTCGGGGTGGTAGCCGCGGTCATCGCGGGGTTCGGCGCGGTAATCTCGGAGGTCGGCGCCGTGCTCATGGTGGGCGGCAACATCCGGGGCGAGACACGGGTGATCACGACGGCGATCGTGCTGGAGACACGGCGTGGCAATTTCGCGGTCGCGCTCGCGCTCGGACTCGTCCTGCTCCTGCTCGCGTTCACGGTCAATCTGCTCCTCACTCGCTTCCAACAGGGCCGCTCCGCCTGGCCCGTGCTCGCGGACCGGCAGCCGTGGAGCTGAGCGATACCGTTCTCGCGGGCCGGGACCTGGTCCGGCGCTATGGCGCCCGGACCGTGGTCGATGTCCCCGTGATCGGCGTGTGCCGCCGGGAGGTTCTCGCCGTGCTCGGCCCGAACGGCGCCGGCAAGTCCACGCTCTTCCGTATCCTCGGCCTGCTGGAGAAGCCGGATGAGGGACAGGTGCTCTGGGAGGGCGCCGCCGTCCGGCCGGGCGACACCGGCGCCGCGCGCCGGATCGGCGCCGTGTTCCAGCGGCCGTACCTGTTCGATGGGACGGTCGCGGCGAACGTGGGGTACGGCCTGCGCGTACGCGGCGTGCGCCGGGCGGAGCGGAGGGATCAGGTTCGCGAATCACTGGACTGGCTCGGGATCGGAGGCCTGGCGGGAACGGACGTGCGCCAGCTCTCGGGCGGCGAGGCGCAGCGGGTTGCGATCGCGCGGGCTCTGGTCACGCGACCCGATGTCCTGCTGCTCGATGAGCCGACCGCCAATCTCGACATTGCCGTGCGCCGGCAGTTCCGCCAGGACCTCGAGCGGCTGGTGCGGACACGAACGGCCGCCGCGATCCTGATCACGCATGACCCGTCGGAGGCCTTCTGGCTGGCCGACCGCGTCGCCGTAATGGAGGGCGGCCACGTCGTGCAATCGGGGACGCCGACGGACATCGTTTCGGCGCCCAGCACCACGTTCGTCGCCGCACTGTCCGGCGCCGAGCTGCTGCTGGACGGGCGCGTGACGGGCGTCGACGATGGGCTCGTCGCCGTCCGGCTCGCGGGTGACGTCACCGTGATGGCGGCGAGCACGGGCCCGCCGGATCGGTTCGGTGAGGGCACGTTGGTGCACGTGACGTACCGGCCGGAGGACGTGGTGCTGGCGCCGCCCGAGCAGGAAGGGCGGACCAGCGCGATCAACCGGTTCCGGCTCCGGGTCAGCGGGGTCGTGCCTTCCGGCTCGCTGGTCCGCATCCGCCTGGACGGGGACCCGCCGTTGACCGCGACGCTCACGCGTCGCAGCACGGAGGCGCTGAAGCTCGAGCCCGGCACGGAAGTGATCGCCCAGATCAAGGCGACCGCGCTGCACGCGTACGCGGCGCTCTGACGGACACCATGGCCGGGTCACCGGCCCCCGAGAGGCGGGACGCGATGACGGAACCCAGGAACCCGGTCCCCACGCGCCGTTCCTTCACCGCGCGCCTGATCGGTGCGGCCCGACTCGACATCGACGTGTACGAGGAGGTGGAGGCCGACACGAGTGCAACATTGCAGGCGGCGCTCGTGGTGTGCCTTTCCGCCGTGTCGCTCGCGATCGGCCAGTCCACGGCGGGATTCGTTCCGATCACGGCGAGCATCCTCCGCGAGATGATCGGCTGGGTGCTCTGGTCAGGAATCACGTACCTGATCGGCGACAAGCTGCTCAAGGGCACCGCGACGTGGGGCGAGCTGCAACGCACGATCGGGTTCGCCATGGGGCCCGGCTTCCTCTACGCGCTCGCGGCGATTCCCCACCTCACGAACCCCGTCATGTACCTCGTCGGCACGTGGAAGCTGATCGCCGTGATCGTCGCGATCCGGCAGGCGCTCGATTTCGGAACCGATCGGGCATTGCTCACCGCCGTGCTCGGTTTCATCGCCTACGTCTCGCTCGCGTTCCTCGAAGCGTACGCGCTCGGGCTGCCCATGCCCACCGGCTGAGCGATGCCGTCGGTGCTGGCTCCGACCGGGGCGCGCCGTATATTCCCGGATCATGGAGTCGACGCGCCCCATCGAGGAAGTGCCGTGGCACCTCGACGTGAACGGTTCGCGCACGTTCGCCGGCACGTTCACGCCGGAGCGCCCGCACGACCTCGCGGCCGGCCGGCTGCTGGGTGAGGGCTTCGTCGCCGAACGCGCCGATCTCCACCACATCGAAGACACCACCCTCCCGTCTGGCGCCGTCCGCATTGAGGCGACCATGGATCCGGAGCGCGAGACGCGCGCCCGCGCCGAACGGCGACATCGTTCCGAACACGGCTGCGGCCTCCTGCATTTCGTGGTGTGCGACGACGCCGCGCTCGGGCCCGCGCCGCGATCGGACATTCCGCCGGCCGTGGACTTCCCCGCGATCCTGCGCGAACTGTTCGCCACCTGCGATGCCCGCTTCCCCGGCGGAGGCGTGCACGCGGCCGCACTCTGGGACGGCAGCGCCCTGCGCTACCAGTCCGAGGATGTCGGTCGGCACAACGCGGTCGACCGCGCACTGGGCGCCGCGTTCCTCTCGGGCGAGGGTCCGTACGGGCTGGGCCTCGTGCTGAGCGCCCGCGTCAGCGGTCAAATGGCGATGGTCGCGGCCCGCGCCGGCCTCGCCTGGATCGCGAGCCGCTCGGTCCCCACCCGCCTGGCCGTCGACATTGCGCGGGCCGCACGCCTCCCGATCATTGCGCGCGCCGGCCGGGATGCGCACCGCGTCGGATGGGCCGGATGAACGACGCCGATTTCGGCGCCATCATCGCGGGTGGACGAAGCACGCGCTACGGCAGTTCGAAGGCGCTGGCCGAGGTCGGCGGCGCGCCAATCGTGTTGCGTGTCGTGCGCGCGCTCACGGCGGCCGGCACGGAGCCCGTCGGCATCACGGCCGATGAGGATGTCGCCCGCATCGCGAACCTGCGCGCCCGCCCGGACGAGATTCCGGACCTCGGCGCGCTCGGCGGGATCCACACCGCGCTCCGCTGGGCCGTCGAGGAACGACGGGCCGGCGCGCTTGCCGTCGCCTGCGACATGCCGTTCCTCTCCGTGCCGCTGCTGCAACGGATCCTCGAGCTCGCGCACGCTGCGGACCGGTGGGACGTGGTCGCGCCCGAAGGCGGCGGGCCGCGCCTCATCGAGCCGCTCTGCGCGTGGTACGGCGTGGCCTGCCTGCCCGCGATCGAGGCCGCCCTCGCGCGCGGCGACCGGCGCATGATCGGATTCCACGACGAGGTCCGCGTCGGCCGCATCCCGCTCGCTGAAGTCACGTCGTTCGGACCGGCGGACCGGCTGTTCCTCAACGTCAACACGCCCGCGGACCGGGACCGCGCCGAACGCATCGCCCTGGAGGTGGATTCTGGCGGAACGCACTGACCGCCCGGCCGACTGGCTGACCGTGCACGACGCGATCGAGCGGATCCTCGACACGGTCGCGCCACTCGACATTGAGGAGGTCCCGCTCGACGGCGCGCTCGGCCGCATCCTCGCCCGCCCCATCGTCTCGACCATCGACCAACCGGCCTGGGACAACAGCGCGATGGACGGGTTCGCCGTCCGGGGCGAGGACGTCGCCGGCGCTTCCGCCCGGGCGCCCCGGCGCTTCCGGGTCACCGAGTCCGTCCCGGCCGGCGAGTTCCCGACGCAGCGCGTGGAACCGGGTCACGCGATCCGGATCATGACGGGCGCACCCATCCCACAGGGCGCCGATTGCGTGGTCCGGGTCGAGCACACGCGACCGGCCGGCATGGACCACATCGAGATCATCGATGACGGCGATACGGAACGAAACATCCGGCCGAAGGCCGAAGACGTGCGCCGCGGCGAGACCGTCCTCGAGCCGGGCCGCGCGCTGCGTCCGGGCGAGATCGGCGTACTCGCGATGCTCGGGCACGGTGTTGCGCCCGTCCACCGCAGGCCGCGCGTCGGCATCCTCGCGACCGGCGACGAGCTCGTCGACGTGGACGCCTTTGCCGAAGTGGAGGCCGGCCGTCGCATCGTCAACTCGAACTCGTACGCGCTGGCGGCCTCCGTGCGCGCCGTCGGTGGTGTGCCCGTGCCACTCGGCATCGCGAGGGACGATCTGGAGAGCGTGCGGGCGCGTCTCGATGGCATCGACGCGCTCGATGTGCTGGTCACGACCGCGGGCGCAAGCATGGGCGAGCACGACCTGGTCAAGGAGGCGCTCGAACGGATCGGCATGCGCACCCTGTTCTGGCGCGTGCTCATGCGGCCGGGCAGCCCCTTCTCCTTCGGACTGATTCCGCGCGAAGGCGCGGCGTCGCTTCCCGTGTTCGGCCTGCCCGGCAATCCCGTGTCGGCCGTCGTCACCTTCGAAGTGCTCGGCAAACCCGCGGTCCGCCGCATGTGCGGGCGCGCGGCCGTGCACGCGTCGACAAGGATCGTCCGCATCGGAGAGCGGATTCGGTCGAACGCCGGGCTGATCCGCTTCCTGCGCGTCCGGCTCGACCCCGATGGCGAAGGCGGCTGGTCCGCGCGCTTGACCGGAGGGCAGGGCTCCGGCATGCTCACCTCGGTGGCGCGGGCCGACGCCCTGCTCGTGGTGCCGCTCGACGCGGCCGGCTACGATGTGGGTGAGTTCGCAGTGGTCCTCGCGCTCGATCCACCCGACCCGGCGCAAGCCACGTCCGGCTTCTGATGCGTGGCCCGCCGCTACCCGACAAACGTGAACGAGGTCGACAATGATCCACGTCGTGCTCGCCCTGATCGTCTTGGCCATTGCGGCCTTCGCGTTCCTGCACCGCGCCGCGAAACTCTTCGGCTACATGCGCACCGGGAATCCCGCCCACCGGACCGATGGGAAAGGCGCCCGCCTGGGTGATGTCCTGTTCTACGCCATCGGGCAGCGGCGCCTGCTGAACCGGGCGTACGGCGGCACGTTGCACGCCATGATCTTCTGGGGCTTTTGCGTGCTGCTCATCGCCAACCTCACGCTCATCCTGCGCGGCTTCTTCGGGTCCGATTTCAACCTGCCCTTCCTCGCCATCGATCAGCCGGCCGGGCTGGCGTACAACTTCGTGAAGGAGATCTTCATCATCCTGGTGCTGGTCGGCGTGCTGATGGCGTTCTACCGCCGGCTCATCTGGAAGCCGCAGTTCCCCGAACGCTCGACCGACGCGCTCATCATCCTCGCGTTGATCGGCTCGCTCATGGTCGTCGAGCTGCTCTGGGGCGGCTCCGAGCTCGCGCTCGAACGCATTGCCGGACAGCCGGGCCTGAACGACCTCTGGCCGCGCTTCCCCGCGACCGCCTTCGTGAGCGCGGGACTGGGTGACTGGCTGGGCGGGCGGCCCGCCACGCTGGAGACGGTGAAGGGCGCGGCCTGGTGGATCAACTACATCCTCGTGCTCAGCTTCGGGGCGTACCTGCCCTACTCCAAGCACCTCCACGTGATCACCGGGATCCCCAACGTCTTCCTGCGGCGGCGGAGCCCGGCGGGCGCCCTGACGAAGCTCGAGCTGGACGACGAGGAGAACCTCGAGTTCGGCGCGCGTGACCTGTCCGCGTTCACATGGAAGAACATGCTGGACTGGTACTCCTGCACGGAGTGCGGCCGCTGTACCTCGGTGTGCCCCGCGTACGCGAGCGGCAAGCCGCTCCACCCGAAGAAGATCTCGGAATCGTTGCGCGACGAGCTGGTCGCACACGGCGGCGGCGACCTGCTCGTGCAGATGGCGGCGCGGCGGGCGGCGGGCGAGACCATCGACGAGGAGAACAGTCCGCTCCGCCACCTCATGGACAACGTGCCGGCGGTCTCCGACGAGGCGCTGTACGCCTGCACCACCTGCCGCGCGTGCGAGCAGGCCTGTCCCGTGTTCATCGAGTACGTGCAGGAAATTGTCGACATGCGCCGCTACCTCGTGCAGGTCGACAACCGCATGCCGGAGGAAGTCGCCCGCGCGTTCACGAACATGGAGCGCAACTCGAACCCGTGGGGCATCGGCTTCTCCACGCGCGGCGACTGGGCCGCCGACCTGGGCGTCCCGCTCATGTCCGAGGGGCCGGGCGACATCGAGGTGCTCTACTGGGTCGGCTGCGCCGGCTCCTTCGACGAGCGCAACAAGCGCGTGGCTCGGGCACTCGTCCGCATCATGCAGGCGGCCGGCATCCGCTTCGCGATTCTCGGCCAGGAGGAAGGCTGCACGGGCGACCCGGCCCGCCGCATCGGCAACGAGTACCTGTTCCAGATGCTGGCGAAGAACAACATCGAGACGCTGGGTGGCTACGGTGTGCGCCGCATCGTCACCGCCTGCCCGCATTGCTTCAATACGCTCAGGAACGAGTATCCGCAGTTCGGTGGTGAGTACGATGTGGTCCACCATTCGGAGATGATCGCGGACCTGCTGCGCACCGGCCGGATCCGCGTCAACACCAGCGCGCGGGACGCGCTCACCTACCACGACTCCTGTTACCTCGGCCGCTACAACGAGATCTACGAGGAGCCGCGCTCCGCACTCGCCGCGGTCGGCTTCAAGGTCTCCGAGATGGCGATGTCGCGCGAGCGCGGGCGCTGCTGCGGCGCGGGTGGTGGACGCATGTGGATGGAGGAGCAGGGCACGAAGGTGAGCGACATCCGGCTCGGCGATGCCCTCGCGCTAGCGGAGCAGCCCTCGACCATCGCCTCGGCGTGCCCGTTCTGCCTCACCATGATGAACGACGCGGTGGCCGGGAAGGATCTGACCGAACAGATCGAGACACGCGACATTGCCGAGATTGTCGCGGACGCGCTGGTCGTGCCCGCGGAATCGTCCGGGGAGCCCGCGTAACGGAGGCGTTGGGCGGGGGCGGAGGCGGAGGCGTTTGCGGGCGCGTTGGCGGGAGCGGCGAGAGCGGGAGACCGCCGCCCCCGCCGCTCCCGCACCCTGCCCCGCAAACGCTTCCGCCTCCGCTCCCGCCACCCGCGTCCGTATCAGTTCACGCGAACCAGCCGCAACCCGACGAACGGTGCATCAGAGAACCACCAGCTGCTCTTCGGATCGTTCGGATCCGTGACCTGCCAAGCCGGCGTCTGCTTGCGCCGCGCCGCACAGCCGACCTCATCGGGGGGGCTGTTCCATGCGCCGCCCTTCATCACGGGCCCGTCCGTTCCGGTGGCCCATTCGCCGGCATTGCCGAGCAGGTCGGTGATACCGAGCGAATCGGCGGGTCGCGTCCCCACCTTGTGCGTTCGCGCGCCGGAGTTGTCGCGGTACCAGGCGTTTTCGGGCGAGGCAGCCTTGCTGCCGCCCGCCTGGCAGGCGCGCTCCCATTCCGCTTCCGTGGGAAGCCGGTAGGTGTGGCCGGTCTTCGCCGAGATCCAAGCCGCGAACTGCTGGGCCGCCTGGTACGTCATGCCGAGCGCCGGGTGGCCCGAGTGGCCGAACTGGTCGCCGGGCAGAACGTACGGCTTGCTGGGCCGTGCCATCGCATCCGCGGGTCCGTTCTGTTGCGGCCGGTCGAGGCCGAACACGTAGACGTCGTACGCTTCCCAGACGAGCTCCGTCTTCATGATCCAGAACGCGGCCACGCGTTGCCGGCCGGACGGCATCTGGACTGTGCCGGCCGGGACCGGCATCATCTCCAGGGAAATGGTCGTGCCCGCGATCTTTTCCGTGTACGGCTCCGCCGCCTGGCGCGGCGAGTCGGGACCCGGGTGGACCGATGACGAACGGAAGGCGGGAATCGTGCTCGATACGAGGAAGACGGACAGTGCGGGCAGGCGGCGTAGCCCGCGGCGGGCGATAACGGCAGCGCGAGAGTTCTTCATGGTGCTCGGGTTGATGGCAGGCCCGCTGGCGGCGCTCTCGTGCGCGGCGCCCGCACCCGCCACGAGGCTCGAATATAGGGCGCGGCACATGGGCGTGGAAACACGTCTCGTGCTCTTCGCTCCCGACTCCGCGGCCGGGCTCGCCGCGGCCAACGCCGCCTTCGACCGGATCGCGGAGCTGGACAGCCTGCTCAGCGACTACCGCGTCGACAGCGAGCTCAACGCGTTGAACGCCGCCGCCGGAAGCGACGCGCGCGTGGTGAGCGCGGACCTCACGCGCGTCCTGGCCGCCGCGCTCGAGGTCTCGAGCCGCTCTGGCGGCGCGTTCGACGTCACGGTCGGCCCGCTCGTCGCGCTCTGGCGGTCGGCCCGCGAGAACGGCAGCTACCCCGACGCGGCGGCCATCGAGCACGCCCGCTCGCTCGTGGACTGGCGACAGGTCCGGCTCGATCCCGCGACCCGGATCGTCCGGCTCCTGCGGCCGGGCATGCGGCTCGACCTCGGCGGCGTCGGCAAGGGCTACGCGGCCGGGGCCGCCCGCGCCGTGCTCGTCCGGTACGGGATCCCGAGTTGCCTCGTCGCCATCGGCGGAGAGATCGCGCTCGGCATGGCACCGCCCGGAACGCCCGGCTGGAGCGTCGATGTCGAGACCGCCGACGGCAACCGTATGCTCACGCTCGAGGCCGTTGTCGTCTCGACCTCGGGCCCCGCCGAGCAGAACGTCGAGATCGACGGCGTGCGCTACTCCCACGTCGTCGAACCGGCGTCCGGTGGCGCCACCAGCCGCGGCGTCACCGCGACCGTCATCGGGCCCGACGGCGCCCGCGCCGACGCCCTCGCCACCGCCGCCACACTGCTCGACTCGGGTGGCATCGCACGGCTCGCAGCAGACTACCCGGGCTACCGCTTCATCGTGAAACCGCCCGGTGGCTGAGTCGACGGACAGGTTCCGTTCCGCGTTCGGTGCGCCGCCAACCGCGCGCATCGACGCGCCCGGACGCGTGAACCTGATGGGCGACCACATTGATTACGCCGGCCTTTCCGTGCTGCCCATGGCGCTTCGCCGGCGGGTCACGATGTTCGTGCGGCCGCGCACCGACCGCACGGTCCGTATCGCGGCCGCGGATGGCGCGTTCGAGCCGCGCACGTTCGAGGCGGACTCCGCCATCCAGCCGTTCGCCGGCGGCGACTGGGGCAACTACGTGAAGGCCGCCGTGCGGGAGCTCGCCCGTGACGGCGGCTGCGCCGGCTTCGACGCGCTCGTCCAATCGACGCTGCCCATCGCCGCCGGCCTCAGCTCGTCTTCCGCACTCGTCGTCGCCTCCGCGCTGGCGTTCCTGCACGCGAACGGACGCGAGCTGCCGGCTCTCGAGCTCGCGGCGCGCATGGCCGATGCGGAGCGCTTCGTCGGAACCCGCGGCGGTGGCATGGATCAGGCCATCTGCCTCGGCGGCCGCGAGGGCGCCGCCTGCCGCATCGACTTCGAACCGCTGCAGCTCGAGTGCATCGGGATCCCGCGGGGCTGGGCGTTCGTGGTCGCGGATTCTGGGGTGCGGGCGGAAAAGAGCGGGGCCGCTCGCGAGGCGTATAATGCCCGGACGGCCGACCTCTCCGGGGCGCGGGCCACCATGACGGCCGCGCTTGGACTCGAGCCCGACACGTCCTGGCGCCAGCTGCTCGCCGTGCGGAGCGACGAGGTCATGCTCTCGGTCGCCGGAGAAGTTCTGGGCGACGTCCGCTTCCGGCGGTTCCGCCACCTGCTCACCGAGGCGAACCGGGTCAGGGAGGCGGAACGGGCACTGCGGCAGGGGTCGATGGAAGTGTTCGGCGCGAGCCTCGACGCGTCGCACCAGAGCCTCGCCCGCGATTACGACGTCTCGATCCCCGCGCTCGATCAGCTCGTCGAGCTCGCCCGCGATGCCGGCGCAGCGGGCGCCCGGCTCACCGGCGCCGGCTTCGGCGGCTGCATCGTCGCACTCTGCGCAGTAGAGAACGCCGGGGACGTGGAGCGGACGCTGCGCGAGACCTGGTACGCGCCGCGCCGACTCGACGCCACCGCCGACGCGGGTCTCTTCGTCGCGCTGCCCGGCGACGGCGCGCGCGTCACGCCGCTCTGATCACGCGCCCGCTGGCGGTGACGATCCACCGGCGCATCAGTCGAACCGGACCCGCGGCAGCAACCGGAACAGCCACCAGCCGGAAACGATCGTCCCCGCGAAGCACACCGCACTGATCGCGGCGCGACCGTACAGCAGGTAGCCGGTGCCGAAGAGCGCGGTGTACACCGCCATGCAGCCCAGGAACCAGCACAGGAACGCGACGGCGATGCCCTTGTCGGGTGTGCGCCCGCCGGTGTCCACGATGCGCTGCCACGACCGGCCGGGCGGCCGGATCGTATCGTAGAAGCGTTGCAGCGCCGCGCGTTCGGTCGGCGGCGTCAGGAACGTCACGGACAGCCAGCCCACGGTCGTGATCGCGACGCCGAGGACGAGTGCGAGGGACGCGCTCGGCGGCGTGAACCCGAGCGCGGCGTGCCCGAACTGGAAGTAGAGCGCGACGGCAAACGACACGATCATCGCCGAGATCTCGCTCCAGGCGTTGATCCGCCACCAGAACCAGCGCAGCAGGAAAATGAGCCCGGTTCCGGCCCCCACTTGCAACAGGATCTGGAAGGCCTGGAACGCGTTCTGGAGCCAGAGTGACACCGCCGAGCTGAGCAGGATCAAGCCGAACGTCGCGACCCGGCCTACCGTCACGTAGTGGCGCTCATCGCGGTCGCGCGAGATGAAGCGGCGGTAGAAGTCGTCGACGAAATAGCTTGCGCCCCAGTTCAGGTGCGTGCTGATCGTGGACATGTAGGCGGCGGCGAGAGAAGCCACGATCAGGCCGAGGATGCCGTGGGGCACGAGCACGAGCATCGCCGGATACGCGAGGTCGTTCCGCAGGATGCTGGGATCGATGTTGGGGAAGCGCAGAGCCAGCGAGTCGAGCGACGGGTACACGACGATCGACGCCAGCGCCACGATGATCCACGGCCAGGGCCGTAACGCGTAGTGCGCGATGTTGAACCAGAGCGTCGCCTTCATGGCGTCCTTCTCGGTGCGCGCGGCCAGCATGCGCTGCGCCACGTATCCACCGCCACCCGGCTCCGCGCCCGGGTACCACGTGCTCCACCACTGCACGGCGATCGGGATCACGAAGACCGCGGCCGCCGTGCGCCAGTCGGAGAAGTCGGGGAGCAGGCTCAGGCGTCCGACCACGTCCGGATGCGAGAACAGGCCGGCCAACCCGCCCACCTGGGGCTGTGCGACGGCGTAGTACGCGGCCGCGACGGAGCCGACCATCGCCACGACGAAGAGCAACAGGTCGGTGACCACGACGCCCCAGAGACCGGCGCCCGCCGAGTACAGGACGGTCACGCCGCCGGCAACCGCAACGGTCGTGAACTTGTCGAGCCCGAGCAGCACGGCGCCGATCTTGATCGCGGCCAGCGTCACTGTGGCCATGATCATGACGTTGAAGAAGACGCCGAGGTAGATCGCGCGGAACCCGCGCAGGAACGCCGCCGGCTTTCCCGCGTAGCGCAACTCGTAGAACCCCATGTCCGTGAACACGCCGGACCGGCGCCAGAGGCGGGCGTAAAAGAAGACCGTGCACATGCCGGTGATCAGGAACGCCCACCACACCCAGTTCTGGCTGACGCCGCCCGTGCGGACGAGATCGGTCACCAGGTTCGGCGTGTCGGTCGAGAACGTGGTCGCGACCATCGAGGTGCCCAGCAACCACCACGGCAGCCGGCGACCCGACAGGAAGAACTCCGTCGTTCCCTGCCCCGCCCGCCGGCTGAAGATCACACCCACGATCAGCGTGATGAGGCCGTAGAACCCGACAACCAGCCAGTCCGACCCGTTCAGATGCATCGGCTCATCCTCCGCGGCGACCCGCGCCACCCAGGGGAACGGGGTACCGGCCCGCCGCCGCGATCTCCGCCAGCCGGCGCGCCACCCTCGGCCTGTCCTCTGCCCACGTCACACCCATCCACTCTTCGTCCGTCGCCAGAACCGCGACTCGCGCGGCACCGCGCTCGATCAGCACGTTGATCGAGTCGCTCAGCAGGAACTCCGCGTCCGGGTCCGCCCCGTGCTCCGCAACGAACGCCTCGAACAGTTCCCGCAGGAGCGGGAACAACGCCGGCGTGAAGCCCCACAGGTTCATCGACACCCGTTCCCGTCCGCTCAGCGCCCGGACCGGACCACCCACCGAACGGCCCTCGATCCGACCGTCCCGCTCGCGCACGTCCAGCAGCTCCGTGATGCGCTCGAGGCCACCGGACCGGTCCCTCACCAGCCAGGCCCGCGCGACGCCACCGTGCTGCGACAACGTCTTGCGCAACTCCCAGGACACCACGGAAAACGAGGGACCCGCCGCGTCCGCGAGCGAGCCCGCCAGAGCCTCGAAGGAGCGACGCCCGTAGATGTCGTCCGCATTCATCACCGCGAACGGTTCCGTGATCGCCGGCGCCGCCGCCAGGACCGCGTGTCCCGTGCCCCACGGCTTCCGGCGACCACTCGCCGCATCGACTTCCTGGTACGCGAACTCGAACGACCTGTCCGGCCACACCCGGGCCAGGTGATCCCGCAGTACCGCCTCGATCTCCGCCCGCACCACCAGCACGATCCGGCCGAAGCCCGACACCAGCGCATCATGGATCCCGAAATCCAGCACGGCCTCGCCGCCCGGCCCGACCGGCTCCACCTGCTTCAACCGGCCGTACCGCCGCGACGCACCCGCCGCCAGGATCACCAGCGCCGGCTTCACGAGGGCCTCCGTCCGCACACCCGCGCACCGCGCCCGCTGGCGATGTGCCGCGTCCCTCGATATCCTGCGCTCGCCTCCATCGGCCAAACCCAGCCCGAGGTGATCCCATGCGCCATTCCGCACCCCTGCTCGCCGCGCTGTTCCTCGCCCTCGCCGGCCCGGCCGCGGCCCAGACCGGACCCGCGACCAGCGTCTACCTCGTCCGCCACGCCGAGAAGGCCGATGCTCCGGCCGACGACCCATTCCTCACCGCGGACGGCGAAGCCCGCGCCCGCGCCCTCGCTGACGTCCTCCGCGATGCCGGCGTCCAGGCCGTCTACGTCACGCAATACGCCCGGACCCAGCTCACCGCCACCCCGACGGCCCGGCGCGCCGGCGTCGACCTTACAGTCGTCTCCATCCAGTCGAATGCGATGAGCCCCGCCGCCGCCGTTGATGCCAATGTCCGCGCCACCGCTGAACGGATCCGGGCCAACCCCGGGAAGAACGCCCTCGTTGTCGGACACAGCAATACCATCCCCGCCATCATCCGGGCGCTCGGCGCGCCTGATCCCGGCCCCATTGCCGAGTCCGACTACGACAACCTCTTCGTGGTTACGCTTCAGGAAGGGAGGGCTCCGACCCTTGTCCGCGCCCGCTACGGCCAATGAGCGGCGGGATTCTCGAACCGGGATCCGGAGCCCCATGTGAATTGTCAAGTGAACTATGCGATCGTATTGATTTTACAATCGTATAGACACTGTCACATCAACCTCCACGCGCCTTCTGGATCTCCGCGGTCAGCCGGGGCAGAATCTCCATCGCGTCCCCCACGACACCGTAGTCCGCGACCTTGAAGATCGGGGCGTCGGGGTCCTTGTTGATGGCGACGATGGTGCCGGAGCTGCGCATGCCCGCGAGGTGCTGCATCGCGCCGCTGATGGCGACCGCGACGTAGAGCTTCGGCGAAACGGTCTTGCCGGTCTGGCCGACCTGCTCGGAATGGGGCCGCCATCCCGCATCGACGACGGCGCGTGACGCGCCGAGCGCCGCGGAGCCACCGAGGGCGTCGCGGAGCTGCTCGAGCAGGGGCCAGTTCTCGGGCCCCTTCATGCCGCGCCCGCCGCTGACGATGATCGAGGCCTCGGCGACATCCACCTTGCCGGCGGACGCGGCGGAAACCTCCTTGAGCACGACGCGGCCGGGGACTGCGTCGGCCTGGAGGTCGGCGACGTTGCCGGCGCCCGCCTTTTCCAGAACCGGGAAAACATTGGGCCGGATCGAGACGAGGCGGGGCTCGGCATCGACTGCGATGCGGGCGAATGCGCGGCCGGCCAGGATGGGCCGGGTGATGACGAGCTCACCGCTCTCGACGGCGAGCTCGGTGACATCGGAAGCGAGCGGCCGGTCGAGCCGCGCGGCGACGCGAGGAGCGAGGTCCTTCCCGATCGCGGACGCCGCGAAGAGGACGGCCCAGGCATCGCCGGCCGCCTGGATGTGGCCGGCGATGGCCTTGCTCGCCGTCTCGCCGTCGTAGCGGGCGAAGCCGTCGCCGGCCGCGACGTGCATCGTGTCGCCGCCGACCGCGGCGAGTGCCGGCGCCCCATCGGCGACCCCTCCGGCCCCGAGGATGAGGACATGGACCTCGGCTCCGACCTCGTCGGCGAGGGCGCGGGCCGCGGAAACGACCTGGCGTGAGACGGGACGGACCTGGCCGTCCCGGGTCTCGGCGATGGCAAAGATCTTTGGCATGTCCGCTCCTACAGGACCTTGGCTTCGTCTTTCAACAGGCGGACCAACTCGGGCACTGCGTCGGGGCCTTCCCCGACCATCTTGCCCGGCGGCCGCTCCGGCGGATAGCTGAGCCCGAGCACCCGGACGCGTGAGGCGGCGAGCTGGGCGGGCTTCTGCTCGAGCGGCTTCCTCTTCGCCGCCATGATTCCCTTGAGCGAGGGATAGCGCGGCTCGAAGTCGCCCTTGGTGATGGTCACGACCGCGGGCAGCGGGGCCTCGACGGTCTCGACGCCGCCCTCGACCTCGCGACGGGCCACCACACTGGTGCCAGCCCCTTCGAGGCCGCTGGCGACAGTGATGCAGGGCCGGTCGAGCAACTCGGCGAGCATGGGCCCGACCTGCTGCTGGTCGTCGTCGGCCGCCTTCATGCCGAGCAGGATGAGGTCGGCCTCCATGCCGCCGATCTCCGCGGCGAGAGCACGCGCGGTGGCGAGACCGTCCATGGTGGGCTCGCCCTCGAGCAGGATAGCGCGATCGACGCCCATGGCGAGGGCGGTGCGCAACTGCTCGGCGGACACCGCCTCGCCGACGGACACGGCAACGACCTCGCCGTCCCCGGCGGCTTCCTTCAGACGCAACGCGGCCTCGACCGCGAATTCGTCGTAGGGGCTCATCACGAACTTGATGCCCGATCCGTCGATCGACTTCGCGTCGGCCGCGATCTTGATCTTCGACTCGGTGTCGGGCACGCGTTTGATGCAGACCACGATCCTCAAGGTCCGTCTCCTTCAGAGTCAGAATCGAACGGCGACAAGGTAGGGCCGACCCGCGGGGCTGTCCAGCGAAAACGGCTCAGAAGCGGAGGGTGCAACGCCAGATGACCGAATGGCCGGTATCGGCGAAGAAGAGGAAGCCGGCGCTCGATGCGGAGAGCGCAGCCGGCATGTACAGGGAGATGTCGCCGGCCTGCCGGGGACCGGGCACGAAGGAAAGGTCGCCGGTCCCCGCGAACGTGACGATCGTGCCGGTGCCCAGGTCGAGGGCGCGGATGCGGGCGTTGTTCTGATCGGCGATGAACAGGGTGGTGCCGTCCGCGGTCACGGCCAGGCCCGATGGCCGACCGATCCGGGCCGCAGCCGCGGGTCCGCCATCACCGCTGAAGCCTGCGGTGCCGTCGCCAGCGATCGTCGTGATGACGCCGGTCGCGAGATCGACACGACGGATGCGGTTCCCTTCCCGTTCGGCGATAAACAGGTGAGTCCCGTCTGAAGCGATTGCGACCGGACCCATGAGTTGCGCCGCGGTCGCCGGTCCGCCGTCGCCGCCGTACCCGGACTCGCCGGTGCCCGCGACGGTGCGAAGCGTGCCGTCCGCCTCGAGGCTCCGCACGCGGTGCCCGCCGTGCTCGGCGAAAAGCAGACGCCCGCCCACCCAGGCGAGCCCGGAGGGGCCACCGATCGGCGAGCCGAGCGCGGTGACGCCGTCCGGCGAGGCGCCGGGCACGCCCGACCCCGCGACCGGCTCGAGCGACGCAGACGCCGGCCGCAGCCGGAAGATGCGGTGGCCGATGTCGTCCGAGATGTAGATGTCGCCTTCCGGCGTCGCCGTCATCGAGTGCGCCGACTCGAGGCAGACGCCGGCCGTGCAACCGCCCCGGTCGATGATGCGGACGAGGCGGCCGTCGGACCGGACCGAGAAGATCCGCCCGACGTGACGGGTGATGCCGTTCTGCGTGAGGGTCGAGCCGCGGTCCGCGAAGAAGAGCAACTGCGTCGTCTCGTCGAAAGCGACCGCGCCCGGCGTCGTGAAGCGGCTCCGCGTCGCGAGGCTGTCCACGCGCGTCCCGATCGAATCGCCGATCCCGGCGACGACGCGCGCGATCCCGGGCGCATCGCCGAGGACGACGAGCGGGTCGCCGCACGCGCCCGCGAGCGCGGCGGTGATCAGCGCGAGAAGCGCGATCAGCGAACGAGACGTGCGACCCATATGTTGGCGCTTCCGTCGGAGTCGATGCGGCGGTAGGCGATGTGCGTGCCGTCCGGCGCGAGCGCGGGCCAACGGCCCTGCACCGCCGGCGCCACGTCGCTCACCGTTCCTGTCGCCGAGCGTACCCGGAGCCACCCGTTCGCGATGTTGGGAACGTTCGGGTCGCCGAAGTACAGCGAGCCGTCCGGTCCCCACGCGGGGTCGCGGCCCATGCCGATGTCCACGGACCCGCTGCCGTCCGGGTGCACGAGGATCACGTGCGGATCGGCGGGTGTGTACGTCCAACGGGTCTGCGCCTCCGCGCCGTTGCCGACGCGGATGTAGCACACCCTGGACACGGAGTCGGGCCGGGGATAGCGGGTGTATGCGATCCACTGTCCATCGGGGCTCCACGCCGGGCTGACGCCGTCGTCGGTCCCCGGGACCGGCTCCGGCGCTCCGCCCCCCGGCGTCCACGAGAGCAGGCGCAGCCCGTCGCTGAACGCGAGACGTGTCCCGTCCGGTGCCCATGTCGGGCGGACGACCAGATCGCCGAGGCCGGTCCATTCGCGCTGGAAGGGAAACTGGCGGACCACGTACGGCCCGGGCGCGGTGATCCGCTGAAGCGAGTCGATTCCGGCGAGCCGGATGGAAACGTGGCTCTCGGATGACGCCTCCGCGACGGGCGATCGGACACGCAGCACGAGCGAGTCGAGAACCGGTTCCGGCGGGCAGACCTGGTCGGGCAGCTCGGGCGCCGGAGTGCGGATCCCGGCCAGCTCGACGAATGCGATCCGCTGTCCATCCCTCGACAGCGCGGGTTGCGCGAAGCGGTGCTGGTTCCCGAAGGCGTTCGTCTGGAGCGCGGGGATGACGAGGCTGGCCGCGCCGCCCGCACGCGGCACGCGGAGCAGCAGCCCCGTGGCCGGCGGAAGCCCCGCGAACCCGTCGCCCGCGTAGAGCACGCTGTCGCCATTGACGGACCAGACCGGATCGCGGTCGTGCCCCGCGCTCCACGTCAGGCGGAACGGACCGGACGTGTCGGCGGGCTCGCTCGGCGGCGTCCACGGTGCGACGGCATCGCGGCAACCGGCGAGGCCGAAGATCAGCGCGACGGGGCCGAGCAGGAGACGTCGCATCAGAACCGGACCTCGACGCCCAGCCGCACCTGTCGAGGCTCACCGAAGTAGAGCGATGGATCGAACCGGTCGAGCGCGGCCGCGAAGCGCGCCGTCCGGAATTCGTCGAGGCTGATGATGCCGTTGGCATCGAGGTCGATCGTGCGAACGTAGAGCGGCGACTCGCGCGGGATCGGGCCGGACGGCATCGGCACCGACTCCGCCAGCGCGTTCACGGCCGCGAGCGACGGCGCGATGCGGCCCGACTCCCTGCGGAGCCCGAGAATGTTGTCGCGGCCGAGCAGGTTGCGCGCATCGGCCAGGACCCGCCAGCGGCAGCGCTCGCAGCCGGGCACGCCGCCCAGGTCGCGGCTGAGCCGCAGGTTCACCGTCGCGGTCCACGGCAGGTAGCCGTTACTCTCCGGGACCAGGGTGTCGCCGGCGGCAGCGCGACGGTCGATCGGGTAACCGCTCCGGATCGCGCCGGTGAGTGCGCCGGACCAACGCGCGGCCGTGCGGCCCGCGGACTCGCCGACGAGGACCGCGAGGTCGATGGCGTGGCGCTGGTCGAAGGCGAGGGGACGCTCGACCACCGTCATGTCGCCCTGCACCAGCGAATCGGCATCGGTTCCGGATCCGACGCCGACCGCCTTCTGCAGTGAATAGCCGCCGCGTAGTACCACGCCCGCCCACTCGCCCCGCACCGTGAGCTCGGCGCCCTTCACGGTGCCGAAATCCGACGTCGAATATTGCGGGATGCCAAGCGATCCCGTTTGCAGCGCGCCGCTCGCCAACTCCTCCAGGTCCTTCTTGAACAGCGTGACCGAGACGCCGATGTTCTCGCCCAGGATCTGGCTCACACCGACCTCGTACGTGCGCGCCCGTTCGAACGAGAGCTCCGGGTTCCCCTGGTACTGGATCTCGGCGCGCAGCGAGTCGCCGATCGTGCGGTCGAGCAGGAACCGGAAGTCCGGCGCCTGCGCCACGCGGCCGTAGTTGAGGCGGACCGACGTGCGGCCCTCGCTGCCGGGGATCGGAAGTGTGAGTGAGAGGCGCGGCGTCAGCGCGAACTGCCAGCCGGCATCGAGCACCGGAGCGAGGAAGTCGGTGCGGTCGCGCTGGAACCGGATGCCGCTCCGGAACCCGTCGAAGCGTAGACCGGCCGTCAGGTACAGGCCCTGCTCGTCCGCCACGCGCAAGTCGATCCAGCCATCGACGGAGCTCGGATAGAAGCGCGCGTAGTTCGGCGACGAGCCCGCCAGCCAGGCACCGGTCCGCTCGTACGTCTCGAGCCGGTTCAGACGCGTCCCAGCGCCCGTGCGGAGCGACGTGCCGCGCGTGTTGTGCAGTTCGCCGGTCAGGTCCGCGGAGAACACGTCCGACCGCGTCCAGTTCGCGATGCCCGGCGTGCCGTCCGTGTAGAACAGGCCCGCACCCGCGAGCCCGAACGGGGATCCGATGCCGGCCGGCGCGGTGTAGCCGGGCACCGCCCCAAGCGAGGCGAGTTGGTCCTCGATCGGCGCTGTGACGTAGTCCTCGCCGAGGAACCGGAAGGACGAGAACTGGAAGCCGGCGATGTCGCCACCGCTCACGCTCGCGGGGTCGAGCGCGCCGAGATAGCGGTCCAGGTGGAGCCATGACAGCCGCAGCGTCAGGCGCCGCACGGTCGCCTGGTTGATGCCGCTCCACGCGAGCGCCGCGCTCGTCAGGCTGGAGCGCGAGCGTTGGCCCAGCTGCGAGCCCGGGCTGTAGCTGTACTCGGGCGTGAAGAGCTCGCGCTGCAGCCGGTTCCCCACGAAGGACAGCGTGAGCGCCACGTCGCGCGCCAGGTCGGCGTCGAAACGGGCGAACGCGAGAAGCCGGTCACCCTGCTGGTTGGGCAGGTTGTCGGCGCTATACGGGCAGCGAAGACCCGGTGCGGTCATGCCCAGCTGACGGATCTCCGCGGCCAGGTCCGCCGCGGCATCGCCCGGCTCGACGCACGTCCGGCCGCGCGCCCGCGGATCGGCATCGAGCATGCCCTGCCCCTGCACGTCGACGGCGAGCGTCGCCGTTTCACCCAGGAAGGAGACCGGTCCGTCTCCCGACAGGGTCAACGCCGTGAATCCGTGGAACAGCGAAGCCGGCGCCCACTCGTCCGTGCTCGCACTGACCGCACCGCGCCAGCCGTCCCGGTTGCCGTGCCGCGTCACGTAGCTGACCGCGCCCGAGAGCGCGGATCCGGTCGCCGCGCCGAGACCGCCCGTCTGCACCTCGACCTGATCGAGCGCCGTGGGCGGTAGTTCGAGACCGGATCCGGCCCGCGACGCTTCGAGCGGGTTCTTGAGCTCGAGACCGTCGATGAGGGTCACTTCCTGCCCGACACGCCCGCCGCGGAAGTGGCCGCCGGAAACGCCCGGAGTGAGTTCGACGACCTCCTCGATCCGGTCGACCGGCAGGCTACGCACTTCGCGGCCGAGCGTGATCGACCGCGACGTCGCGATCTCGGGCTCGATCAGTCGTACCCGGCGCGCGTCCACGGTCACGCCCTCGACGGTCACGGGCTCCGGCTCCATCTCGACCCGGACCACGGTCGGACGGTCCAGCGACACCAGGACGTTCTCCACGACGATCGGCTTGTAACCGAGCCGCTCCGCCCGCACGCTCTGTTCTCCCACCGGCACGTTGCCGAGCACAAAGCGTCCGTCGTCGCCCGTTACCGCGGTCACCGACGTGCCCACCACCGTGATTGTCGCACCCGCAACCGGTTCCAGCGTTTTCACCGCCGTCACGCGACCGACCAGCGTTCCCTCGTTTTGAGCGCTCGCCTCGCCGGGTACCAGCGAGGCGAGCAGGAAAAGAAGCAAAACGGCGAGACTCCGTGCGTCGGCATTGGCGCGGCGTCCGCAGGCGCGCGAAGCGGTGGCGCGGCTCATCGGCGGGAAACCGCGGGGTGCCCCCGCACGAAGAAGCGGAGCGGCCAGTCGACGGCGCGCGTGACGCCGACGCGCGGGCTCCGTTCGACATCGCGATCGGCAACGGCCGGGCCGTGAAGGAGACGAAGGGGCGGCTGGTCGAGCGAGTGCGCGTCGAGGCCCCCGGTCACGCCGAGCGCGGCCGCGACGTTGCCCGGGCCGCTGCCGAGGGCGGCATCGAGAACCGGCGCCCGCTTCGTCCTGCGCGTTCGCATGATCTGCAATCCCTCAACCCCTTCGATGGCGCGGATCAGAACCGCGGACGGAAAGTCCTCGACATCCGTCACGATGTTCAGGCACCAGTGGATCCCGTAGATCCGGTAAACGTACGCCGTCCCCGGCGTCCCGAACATCGCGGCGTTCCGCCGGGTCCGGCCGATCCGGCGGGCCGCGTGCGACGCCGGATCGTCCGGTCCCGTGTAGGCCTCCGTCTCGACGATCCGGCCGACGGCACGCTCCCCCCCGACCGTCGACAACAGGAACGTTCCGAGCAGCTCTCGTGCGACGGTCTCCGCCGGTCGCTCGTAGAACCCGGCGGCCAGAACCGTGTCCGCCTCGCCTCCGGCGCTCACTCCGTGCGGTCGGATGGCGACTTCTTCGCCTTCCTCCCGCGGCCACCCCTGCGACCCCGCGCGCGCGCCTCGCTCGTCGGTTTCTTCTCGTCCTTCTTCTCACTCGTCACGGCCGGCGCCGCGGCGCCGCTCCGACGGGTGGCCTCGTCCTCGCGCCACGCGGCGAGCAGCTTCTCGCCGCGCCGCGCGCCAAGGACCTCGCGCACGCGGTCCGCATCGCCGTGGAGCACGGCGAACACGTTCCCGGCGCCCACCGCGTTCGCGAATGTCTCGGCCGACCGTGGGCCGATCCCGTGGTACGAGCCGATGTGCGCGAGCACCGCCGCCGGTTCGACGGGCAGGCCGAGCGCGGCCGGGTCGAAGCCGGGCTTGTCCCCTTCGAGATCCGCTTCGATCTGCGTGGCGGGCGCAACCTTCGGCCGTGCCCCGACGAGCTGGCCCTCGAGCAACGGCGGCGGCTCCGAGAGCAGACGCCCGCGCGAGCCGCGCCGCCCGAGCGTAAGCCCCGATGCCCGCGGCTTTACGTCCTGTTCCCGCGTCGGTTCGACCCCCTTCGCCACGGACGCCGGTTCCTTCTTCGCGGCTTCCGCGGGCAGCACGGCCGTAGCCTCCGGCTTCCCCTTCGGCCGCTTCTCCGTCGATACCGGGGCCGGGTCCGGCTGCTTCTCCGCGGCCAGCGCAGCGGACTCCAACGGCTTCTCCTTCTCGCGCTTCCGCTCGCGTCGCTCCCTGCCCCTCCTGCGAGACGCGGGCTTCGGCTCCGCCTCGACTTCCTCCGCGTCTTCCGGTCCCGGCAGCGTCATCTCGTAGCTGCCGTTCTCGAGTTTGCGCAGGTTGATCGCCTCCGCATCGTGCGCCTGGCGCAGGAACCGGCTGAACTTGCCGAAGCCGAGCTCCGACTCGTCCCATTCCGGTGCCAGATCGAGGATGCGGCGCTTGACATCCGAATCGCGCACCGCGCGTTCCGCGCTCGCACCGAGCTCCGTCGCCGCCTTGCGCAGAAGGTCGTATGAGGCGTGCAGCTTCTCCTCGTCGCTTCCGGCGCGCCCCGGCTTCGCCGTCCGCTCCGGTTTCGCCGCCCGCTCCGGTTTCGTCTCCCGCTCCGACTTCGTCTCCCGCTCCGCCTTCGCCGCGGCCGGGGCCGGACCCGGTTCCTTCTCGGGCTTCCGCGACTCCGCTTCCTTCTCCGCCGAAGCGGTGCCGCGCTCACGCCGCCCGCGGCCGCGGCTCCGCCGCGATTCCGATGCGGACGCCGCCGATTCGCCATCGCCCGGACCGGGCAGGCCGATCTCGAACTGGCCGTTCTCCATCTTCTGCAGACGGAGAACGCCGCGGTTCGCGGCCTCCGCCACGAAGCGGTTGAACTTCGAGAAGCCCAGCGTCTTCTCGTCGAAGTTCGGATCGAGATCGATGAGGACCTGCTTCAGACGGTCCGACCGCATGACGTCGCCGTCGTTCGCCATTTGGCGGACGGCCGCTTCGACCAGCTCCCACGGGTCCCGGCTCACCGGCTGGCCTTCCTCGCCGGCCCGCGTGAGGCCGGTGAGTGCCGAGTACGAGTAGTATTCGTCGCAGTTCTGCACCAGCAGGTCGGACGCCGACTCGCGGATGCCGACGCCGATTACGTACTTGCCGTACTCCTTCAGCTTCAGCACCAGGCTGCTGAAGTCCGAGTCGCCCGACAACAGGATGTAGACGCCGATCTCCGGCCGTGTGAACACCAGCTCCAGAGCGTCGATCGCGAGACGGATGTCCGTCGCGTTCTTCTTCGAGCTGCCGTACGCCGGCGCGAAGATCAGGTCGACCGACGCCTCCGCGAGGGGGACCACGTATTGCGGGTAGCGGCGCCAGTCGGCGTACGCCCGCTGCACCGCGACCTTGCCCTTGATGATGGCGCTGTTGAAGAGGTTCTTGAGTTCCTTCGTGATATCGCTCCGGATCCCCATCGTCACGTTGTCGAAATCGATGAGGAGAGCGGCGTTCGGCGCGTTGAGAGTCGGCGCCGCGGGCTGGCCCACGTGGGGAGCCCGTGCGAATGAGACGTTCATGGACCTCGCTTTGTCCGGTGTCGTTGCACGCGAGGCCCCTCCCTCTCGCCGCGGCGCGGGTGTCCGGTCCGGGCCGGGACCGGAGGCGCCGTGGGTCGGCGGCTCCGGTACAGGGTCCGGGCAGGACTCGCGTCCGCAGGATGAGCGGAGGAGTCTCGCACGATGTCAGGTCCGGCGGCTCGATTCCTCGGCGCTCACCATGCGCGCGAGTTCGACGCGCCGGATCTTCCCGCTCCCCGTGAGCGGAAATCGGTCGAAGAAACGGACCAGGTCCGGGACCTTGTAGTCCGCGAGCGATCCGCGGCACCATTCCTTGATTTCGTGGCCCGTGATGATCGCCCCTTCGACCGGATTGATGCAGGCGCAGACGCGCTCGCCGAGCACGTCGTCCGGCAGCCCGACCACCACTGCCTCCATCACCGCGGGATGCGCCTGCAACCGGTCTTCGACCTCCCGCGGGTGAACATTGAAGCCGCCCCGGATGATGAGCTCCTTGCGGCGGCCGACGATGTGCACGTAGCCCTCGTCATCGATCATGCCGAGGTCGCCGGTGAGGAAGAAGCCATCCGCGTCCAGTGCCGATGCGGTTTCGCCCGGCTGACGGTAGTAGCCGCGCATTACGCTCGGCCCGCGCACGGCCAGCTCGCCGAGGCTCTCCTCGGGCAGGACCGTGCCATCCAGGTCCAGCGTGCGCATGGTCGTGCCGGGGAACGGCCGTCCTACCGTGAAGAACTGTTTCTCGAGCGGATCGTCGGGCCGGGTCATGGCGATCGCGGACGCGGTCTCGGTCAGGGAATACGCCACGCACAGATTGGGGCAGAACTCCTGGCGGATGCGCCGCACGAGGTCATCGCCGATCGGTGCGCCGGCTACCACGCCCGCACGCAGGGAAGACAGGTCGCGGCGGCTCCGCTCGGCTTCGCGAATCTCCATGACGTACGATGTCGGTACGCCATAATGAACAGTAACCTTGTGTCGTTCAATCAACTCCAGAGCTTCGGCGGGATCGAACTGCTCCTGTAGTACCAGCGAGGCGCCGGCGAGTGCCGTTCCGAGGATTCCGGGCCCGAGTCCGAACACGTGGAAAACGGTCGAAATGCCGAACACGACATTGTCGGCATTGAGTCCGATCGCGTCCACCGTCGCGTCCGCCGCGGCCAGCAGCGCGGAATGCGTCAGCTGCACGCCCTTCGGCTTGCCCGTGGTTCCCGACGTGTACAGGATGGCGAAGACGTCTTCCGCCGGATCGACCTCATCGGGCGGCAACGGGCGGCCGGCGCCGCTCGAGACGAGGTCCTCGAACTGGTAGATGCGATCGTCGTACCAGAGATCTTCCTCGCCCACCGTCACCACGTACTGCAGGTCGGGCAGCGACGTGAGCAGCCCTTCGAAGAGCTGGAGGTAGTCCGTGCCGCCGAAATCCTCCGCGCTCACGACCACGGCCACTTCCGAGTGCCGCAGCATGTACTGCAATTCGGGAACCGTGTAGCGCGGATTGAGCGGCACCATGATGGCGCCGAGGCGGGCCGCCGCGAGCATCGCGATGATGAACTCGGGCCAGTTGGGCAGGTCGAGCGCGATACGGTCACCTCGCCCAATGCCCAGATGGTGGAGCGCGGCGGCGAGGGCGTTGGCCTGCTGCTCGACCTGGCCGTAGGTCAGCCGCCGGTCGCCCGAGACGAGGAAGATGCGGTCGCGATGCTCGTCTGCCCAGGGACGGACGACATCCGCCACTGACCGACCGGCAATGCGTCCGCTCAAAGCCATCCGCCAGATCCTCCCGGGAACGCGGCCGCAGGGCCGCGGACGTGCACCGCATCCGGACGCACCCGGCACGTTCGGGGTCGTCTCGACTCGGCGCGGAGCGTGGGCAAGATAGCGGCGGTCCGAACGGACGTCAAAGGCGAATCAGCGCGCGTTCGAAGCGTCTCGACCGGCCGCGATGCCGTCGAGAAGCGCCTCCCCGGACACCGCGAACGTCCAGCCGCCGTCCGGGTTGCGGGCGGCTTCACCGACTCCGGCGATCAGCGCGCAGTGGATCCTCGACGCGCGGTTCTTCTTGTCGTGGCGGGCGTGCTCGAGAACCCGGGCCGGGGCGAGATCGTCGGGCACGGCGACCGGCAGATCGAAGCGGGCGAGCGCGCTGGCGAGCGCTCGAGCGGACCCGCGCTCCGTGATGCCCAGCCGTTCGCCGACGTACGCTTCCGCCACCATGCCCATGGCGACCGCCCGGCCGTGCGCCACGGCGTAGTCGGAGGCGCGCTCGATGGCGTGCGCGACCGTGTGCCCGAAGTTGAGGATGGCACGCCGCCCGGATTCGAGCGGATCCTCGCTCACGACCGCCGCCTTGATCTCGACCGACCTGCGCACGAGCGCCTCCAGCGACGTGACATCGTGGTGGAGCAGCGCATCCGCCCGCTCGCCCAGCCAGTCGAAGTGCGCGCCGTCCGCGACCGCGCCGTGCTTCACGGCTTCCGCCATACCCGCCCGGAACACGTCGCCCGGCAGAGTGCGCAACACGGCGGGATCGGCCACCACGATCGCCGGCCACTTGAATGCGCCTACCAGGTTCTTCCCCGCGGGCACGTCGACTCCCGTCTTGCCGCCGACCGACGCGTCGACCATCGCGAGCACCGTGGTCGGGACCTGGACCAAGGGCACGCCTCGCATCCAGGTGGCCGCGACGAACCCCGCAAGGTCACCCACGACACCGCCGCCGAGCGCGACGATCGCGGCGTCGCGGCCGAAGCCCCGCTCGAACAACGTGTCGGAGAGGGAGGCCCACATCTCCCGGGTCTTGCTGGCTTCTCCGGGGGTGAAGGCGACGAGGTCCGCCGCGAGTCCGGCCCGTACGAAACTCGCGGTGGCCGCCACACCATGGAGCCGGCCGACGGTCTCGTCAGTGAGGATCGCCCAGCGTCGCGCATCGACGACCGGGGCTACGAGGTCCGCGAGGCGGTCGAGCAGGCCTGCCCCGATCCGGACCTCGTACCCACCACGGCCGGGCTCGACGCGGACCACGGACGCTTCGCCGGGTGGCACGGCAGCCTCTGGCGACGTCATTTCAGCGAGCCGAACAGGACACCGGCTTCGCCGCCTCGTCCACGCACGTGACCTCCCCCGCCGGCACGTCGTCCGGCGGAACCGAGCCGTCCGTGATGCGAACCCGCACCGCGGGCCGGCCCTCGAGCGAGAACCGCTCGACCACGCCCGCGCGGTCCACCGACTCGTCCGCAAGCACGTCGCGCATGCGCGCGGCGAACGTGTCGGCGGAGGCCGTGTCGTCCCACACGCTGAGCCAGAGGACCGCCTCGGCGCCGTCCGGTCGATCGAGCAACGTGTACCGGTCGCCGTCCCAGCCCCACGCGGGCGCCTCCAGCCGGCCGAGATGCTCCTCCAGCAGGATCCCGGTCTCGAGCGCACCGAGCGTGTTCGAGTACACCGGGCTCCAGTCGCCGAACCCGTCGAGCTTCAGCTCCGTCGGCGCATCCCGCACCGGGACGAATTTCTGGAGCGGATACAGCACCTGCTCGGTGGACTGCGGCAGAAAATCGCCGAGCGGGGCACGCCGGTTGGCGAGCGGCCCCGCGGCGCGCCAGAGCTGCTGCACGAACGACGCGCCGGCGGCGTACGGGAAGACGAGCGTTTCCCGAATCACGCGCGGCGCGTTGCGGAACACGGGAAACTGGCCGGACGGGTCCTCGAACGCGGGCCGCAGCTGGCTCGCCGGGTCGGGCAGCGTCACGGGATCGACCGGTCCGCCCGCGGCATCCTCCGCGAGGATCGTGAACATGACGAGCGTCGCGTGCCCCTCGAGCGCGGCCTGGGCTGCCGTCTGGTGGTCGTTGCCGCGCCGGCGAGAGATCAGCGAATCGATGTTCGCGTGCTGGTCCTGCAGTGCGTGCACCAGCTCGTGCGCGACCACGGGCCGGAGCGACGCCGCCGACGCGCCGCGCAGGACGAACAGCGTCTTCTCGTGCGGATCGTAGTAGCCGGCGATCTGCTCGCTGTAGAGGTCGAGCAGGAGCTGACGCAGGTCGAGGTCCGCAGCGAGCAGGCCGAGCCGGACGTATGCCCGTCGCATCCCCTCCAGCTCGGCCGCGGGCATCTCCTCATCCAGCTTCCGCTCGACGAACTCGCGCACCTGCGCCGGCGTTCGTTCCGCCACTCGCACGGGCGACATCTCCGGGAGCAGTGACACCCGCTGAACCTCGGGCAACAGCGAGTCGACCATGGCCACCACGGCCGGGTCCGCCGCGCCCGGTCCGTCGGCGCCACGACAGCCGCCTGCCAGGAGCAGCAGCGGCAGCACCATCCAGACGATGTCCCGCACTTTCCTGGCGCGCCCTGCCTGCGTTTCCGTGTTCAACGTCCGCTCAGCAGCTCCGATCCGGGAAACAGGGGTTGGGTCCGCTCGAATGTGCCGGCCTCGAGCCGTTCCTTCAACCGCGCCCCCGACCGCGGGTCCACCAGGTCCGGATCCAGCTCGAGCAACGGGCGCAACACGAACCCGCGTTCCAGCAATCGCAGATGCGGGATGTGCAGGTCCGGTTCGTCGATCACGACCGCGTCGTACAGGAGGATGTCGATGTCGATGATGCGAGGGCCCTGCGGGAATGTGGGACGGCGCCCGACGTCGGCCTCGATCCGTTGCGTCGCCGCCAACAGCGCCCCCGGGATCAGCGCGGTCCGGAGCCGCACCACGAGGTTCCAGAATCCCGGCTGATTCCGGTACCCTACGGGTTCCGATGCCCAGACTGAGGAGACCGCTTCAATGGTACCCGCGTCGGAAAGGCCGCGGAGTGCGGACGTGAGGTTGCGCCCCGGGTCGCCGAGATTCGTCCCGAGGCCGAGCCAGACCATGGCGCCCTCAGGTCCGGCCGTACCGGTCTTCGAGCCGTACGACATCGTCAAGGTCCGGTGTCGAGGCTTCCAGAATGTCCACGTCCGTCACCGCCTCCATGCGATGCACCGTGCCCGGCACGATGCGATAGCTCTCACCCTGTTCGAGATCGACTTCCCGGAGCGCTTCCACCGACGGGCCCGCGAAGAACCGCATCCGGCCCGTGAGCAGGTGGATGGTCTCGTCCTTCCGCTCGTGGTACTGCAGCGACAATGCCTGTCCCGCTGTCACGTGCAGCACTTTGCCCACGTACCGATCCGTCTCCGCCCAGATCAGCTCGTACCCCCACGGCTTGTCCACTCGCCTCGGCTTCAACGCCCCTCCTCCTCCATGATCCCGGGTCCGCACACCACGGTGCCGAACCCACCGAGAGTAACCCGTGCCCCCCCGGTTCCGACAGGATACCCTCCCGATGCCCCCCCCCGAAAACCCGGGCCGGACGGGAGCGCCGACTGCCGTCGTGCGATCCGGGAACGCGTCGGCCGATCCCTCGCCGCCCTTTGTCTAGGCCAGAGTGACCCGAACGTACTTGCGCTTGCCTCGCCTGAGCAGGCGAGTTTCCCCGACCGCCATGGACACCACCGCGTTCCGGTCCGTGATGCGCTCGTCATCGACGGAGACCGCACCCTGGTCGATCAGGCGAAGCGCCTCGCCGTTGGAGGCGGCCAGGCCGGTTGCGACGAGAAGCCCGGCCAACCAGACACCCGTGCCGGGTTCGAAGCGGAGGCGGGGATCAGAGACCGGGACGCGGATTCCGGGCACGTCGTCGGGAGCGGCGCGCTCCCGGAAGAGGCGGTCGAAATGGGCCTCGGCGGCGTCCGCTGCGCCGGGCCCGTGAAAGAGGTTGACGATGCGGCGCCCGAGGTCGCGTTTAGCGCGGTACGGGTCGTCCTCGCAGAGGCGGAGGGCGGCGGAGAGCTCGGTGTCGGACAGCGGCAGCGCGAGCCGGAACCACTCGTCGAGAAGGTCGTCCGGGATGGACATGGTCTTGCCGAACTGTTCCTCGGCGGGCTCCGCGATCCCAATGTAGTTGTCGTAGGACTTCGACATCTTGGCCACTCCGTCCGTGCCGCGGAGGAGTGGCATGATCAGGCAGACCTGCGGCTCCTGGCCGTAACGCTCCTGGACGGTCCGTCCGACGAGGAGGTTGAACGTCTGGTCGGTGCCGCCCAGCTCGACGTCGGCGCGCAGGGCGACGGAGTCGTAGGCCTGCATGAGCGGGTACATGAACTCGACGATGGAGATGGGCCGGCCCTCGGCGTGGCGTTTGGCGAATTCGTCGCGTTCGAGCATCCGGGCGACGGTGTAGGTGGCGGTGAGCTCGAGGACACGGGCGAGGTCGAGGGGTGCGAGCCATTTCGAGTTGAACTCGACGCGGACCCTGGAGGTGTCCAGCAAGCGGCCGACCTGCTGGGCGTAGGTGGCGGCGTTGGCCTCGATCTCCTCGGGCGAGAGGCGGGGCCGGGTCTCGCTGCGACCGCTCGGATCGCCGATTCGCGCGGTGTAGTCGCCGACTACGAAGACGACGTCGTGGCCGAGCTCGACGAACGTGCGGAGCTTGCGCAGGGACACGGCGTGCCCGATGTGCAGGTCGGGCCTCGTCGGATCGAACCCCTGTTTGACGACGAGGGGCCGGTCTTCCTTACGGCTGCGCTCGAGCTTTGCGGCGAGGGCATCCTCCGGGATGATCTCGACGGCGCCGTCGCGGATCGCATCCATCTGCTCGGTGACGGTCGGGAATCTCGTCATGGCGCGAATGATAGGGGCGGAGCGATGCGGCACGCGAGGGGCCGCGTTCAGTCGAGCTTGAGCAGCGCGAGCCGGGCGGCGCCGCGGGCGCCGTCCACGACGGTCTCGAGGACGCGCACGCCGGGCAACCGTTCGTGGATCGCGCCCTCGAGCAGGGCCCGGAAGGGCGACCCGGCCTCGACCAGGCCGCCGGCCAGCGCGACGGGCGCTCCGTCCGGCCATGGCCCGAGCTTCCGCTCGAGCGTCTCGACGTGCAGGACGAGCTGCCCGGCGGCGTCCTCGACGATCCGTTGCGCGGTCGGGTCGGCCTCGGCGACGCGCAGAACGATGGGTGCGAGCGCCGCGATCTCCTTCTTCGGTGCGGCCTCCGCCCAGCGCACGAGGGCGGTCGGATCCTGCAGGCCGGGCTCGAGCAGAAGGCCGTCAGTGAGCGCGGTCGGCGGGTCGCGGCCATCGATGGCCCGGACGACCGCCCGCAGCCCGGCGAGCGCGATGGCGTAGCCGGACCCCTCATCGCCGATGCGCATGCCCCAGCCGCCCGTCCGGGTCTCCTCGCCGCCGGGCCCGCGGCCCCATGCGATCGAGCCGGTTCCGGCGACGAGCAGGATGCCGGGCTCAACGCCGAGCGCGTCGTGGAATGCGGCCTCGGCATCGGTGACGACGGCAACCGCGCGGGCGACGTCGGCGGCCGCGAGTCGTTTCTCGACCTCCGTGCGTTGCGGCTCACGTCCGGCTCCGGCAAGGGCGAAAACGGCCGCATCGCACGGCGTCCCCTGCCCCGCCTGCTTCAGCGCGGTGCGAACGAGCGAAGCGAGCCGGTCGGCGACCTGGCTGATCAGGGGCGCCTCCACGATGCCCGAGCCGCCGCTGGCGCGCGCGGCCTCCTGTCCGTCCTCATCGAGCACGACGACCGACGCGCGCGTACCGCCGCCGTCAACACCGGCAACCCATCTCATGGGCGCCTCCGCATGCGGGAGGAAATCCAGCCCGCGCCCACCGTGATCGCGGAGCCGAGCAGCGAGAACCATAGCGAATCGATGAACTTGCCCATGAGCCCGAACTGCTGACTGGCCCAGACGGCCCCCATGACGACGATCGCCGTGGCCATTCCGATGATGGCATCGCGCTCGTTCGCGTTCCGCGACAGCACGCCGAGCAGGAACCCGCCCAGCAGGCCGCCGTAGGTAAAGGACGCGATCTGGAGCGCGACCACGACCACGGGCGTTCCCTGCTGCAGGTACTGGAACAGCATGGCGCCGCCGACCAGCACGAGCGCCCAGACCAGGGTGAGGCGGCGGCCGAGCCGGAGCATGAAGGCGTCGTCGCCGGTGCGCCCGGTGAGTGGTCCGATGATGTCGTTGGCGGCGGCGCTGGCCAGCGAATTGAGCGAGGACGAGACGGTCGACATCATGGCGGCGACGATGCCCGCCACGATCAGGCCGGTGAGGCCGGGCGGCATCGCCTCGAGGATGAACGTCGGGAAGATCTCGTCCGGCGTCGCGAACGTGCGACCGCCGTAGTACGCGAATAGACCTACGCCGACGAAAAGGAAGAGAGCGAACTGGGCGGCCACCACGAAGCCACTCGCGATGATCGCCTTGCGCCCGTCGGCGAGCGAGCGCGCGGCGAGCAGGCGCTGCACGATCAGGAAATCCACGCCGTGCGACGCCATCGAGAGGAAGGCGCCGCCGATCAGCCCGGTGAAGAGCCAGCGCGCGTCGGCGAAGCCGGCCAGACCGCCGCCGGCGTGGAACACGCGGAACTTGTCGCCGGCTTCGGCGGCTGTGGCGATACCGGCCCACCCGCCGGGCACGGCGTGCAGCAGCACCACCAGCGCGGCGCCGCCGCCCACGATGTAGACGAACATCTGGGCGACGTCGATCCAGACGACGGCCTTGAGCCCGCCGAGCCACGTGTACAACACGGTGACGACGCCGGCGGCGAGGATGGCTTCGCCGTACGGTATGCCGGTAACCAGCTTGATCGGAATCGCGGCGGCGAACATGCGCACGCTGTCGGCGAGGACGCGCGTGACCATGAAGATGATGGATGCGAAGCGGCGGGTCGTGCCACCGAAGCGCTGCTCCAGGTACGCGTAGACGGTGACCATCTCGCCCGCGAAGTAGCGCGGCAGAAGCAGTGCCGCCACGGCGAACCGTCCGACGATGTAGCCCAGCGCGAGCTGCAGGAACCAGAAGTCAGACTGGTAGGCGGTGGCGGGCAGGCTGATGAAGGTGAGCGCGCTGGTCTCGGTGGCGACGACGGAGAAGCAGATCGCCCACCAGGGCAGGCCGCGCCCGCCCAGGAAGTAGTCCCGCGTGCTCTTCTGGCCCCCGGCGAAGGTGGCGCCGAGTCCGACCACGAACACGAGGTACGCGATCAGGACGACAATGTCGATCGCGCCGAAGCGGCCGTTCATCCGGCGGCGCCCCCGCCGTCCCCTTCTTCGGGTCGGCGCACCACGAAGGCCTCGAGCGCATGATACTCGGGCAATCCGAGACGGTCGAGCGCGGCCGCGGTGCCCGTGTTACGCGCTTCCACGCGCTGCCAGAACTCGCGGTCGTCGTAAGGGCCCGGGAACGGCGCCACGTCCTTCTGCGACTGGTGCTTGAAGATGGCGAGGATCTTCTGCTTGAGCTCGTCGCGCGAGATGGGCACGAACACATCCGCTTCCTCGACCGACCATTCCTGCCACGCGCCGCGGTACAGCCAGATCTCGGGGGCCGGGCCCTCGTACGCGCGCAACGCGGCCTCGACCGCCTGCTTGCACTGGCGGTGCGTGCCGTGCGGGTCGGAGAGGTCGCCGGCCACGAACACGACCTCCGGCCGGATCTCCCGCAGTAGCCGCAGCACGATACCGGTGTCCGCCTCGGAGATCGCGTCCTTCCGCACCTTGCCCGTGCGGTAGAACGGCAGATTGAGGAAGTGGCAGGCCTGGCGCCGGATACCCAGTGACTCCACCGCGCTCACCGCTTCCGCCTCCCGGATCTCGCGCTTCAGCTCCTGCACTTCATTGATATCGACGTCGCCGGGCTGCTTGCCGGCGAGCGCCCGCTCCACCTCGCCCGCGAAGCCGGCCAGCCGCTCGCCGCCGAGCACGCCCAGGTCGCGGTCGAGGCGTTGCATGACGTCGAGGTAGCGGCGCACCTCGTGGTCGAAGACCGCGATGTTGCCGGACGTCATGTAGGCGACCGCGATGTCGTTGCCGTTCTCGTTCAGCTTGCGGAGCGTCGCGCCCATGCTGATCACGTCGTCATCGGGGTGTGGGCTGAAGACGACGATGCGGCGGCCGCGCGGTAGCCTGCCGCCGGCGGCGAGGCGGGTAGCGAGGCGTTCGAAGACGGAGCGGTTCAAGGCGTCGACCGACGGGTGGCGGGCGAGCAGCGCACTCAGGTGGTTCTCCCGGTACTCGACCGAGGAGAGCTTGAGGACGGGTGTGCCGGTCACGCGCGAGAGCCAGATCACGGCGCGCTCGGCGAGAGCGGGCGTCCAGTCCACGTCGCGCACCAGCCACGGCGTGGCGATGCGCGTGAGTTCGGCGGCGGCCGCGGCATCGACGTAGAACCGTGCGTTGGGGTGGTTCTGCAGGTAGGTCGCGGCGACCTCGTGCGAGACGTCACCCTCGGCGGCGCGGCGCACGATGCGCGACTTGTGCTCGCCGGTCGCGATGAGGGCGATCTCTTCCGCCTCGAGGATCGTGCCGACGCCCATGGTGATCGCCTCGCGCGGAACGTTCTCCTCGCCAAAGAAGTCGGCGGCCGCATCTTTCCGTGTGATCGTGTCGAGATGCACGAGCCGGGTTCGCGAGCCGCGCGCCGAGCCCGGCTCGTTGAACCCGATGTGGCCGGTCTTGCCGATGCCCAGCACCTGGAAATCGATGCCGCCCACCCGCTGGATGGCGGTCTCGTATTCGCGGCACACCGTCTCGACGCGGTCGCGCGGCAGGTCGCCCGGCAGAAGATGGATCGAGGACCGCGGGATGTTCACGTGGTCGAAGAAATTCTCGTACATGTAGCGCCGGTAGCTGTGGATGCTGCCGGGCGGCATGGGATAGTACTCGTCGAGATTGAAGGTCACGACGTTTGAGAAGTCGAGGCCCTCTTCCTGGTGCAGGCGGATGAGCTCGCGGTAGACGCCGATCGGCGTGGAGCCGGTGGCGAGACCGAGAACGGCGGGCTCGCCGGCTGTTTGGCGCGTGCGAATCAGCGCCTCGATCCGGCGCGCGATGAGCCGGGCGATGTCGTCGTAGTCCTCGACGACAATGACCGGCACCCTTTCCTGGCTCGCGGACATGGCGCCTCCTTCCCTGCTTGCTTCCTTCAGTCCTTCGCGCGGAGCGGCGGATCAAGCACGGCGCGCTGCACGAGGTCGGCCAGATCGCGCCGCAGCTTGACGTGGCGCTGGTTCGCCCGCGTCGGATCCACACGGTTCGTCAGCAGCACCACGAACACGTCACGCTCCGGATCCATCCGAGATGCTCGTTCCCGTGAACCCGGTATGCCCGAACGATCGCGGGGAGAAGAGGTCGCCGGCGGACGATCCCTCGGACGGCGTGTCCCAGCCGAGAGCCCGGCTCGATTCCTCGCTCTGCCGCCGCGTGAATTCCCGCACCGTCTCTTCCCGGATGACGACACGGCCGTGGTACGTGCCGCCGCCGAGCAGCATCTGCGCCATCACGGCCATGTCGCGAGCCGAGGAGAAGAGACCGGCATGTCCGGAAACGCCACCCAGCGCGTACGCGTTCTCGTCGTGGACCCGACCGACGACGTGGCGCATGCGGAACACCGTGTCGATCTCCGTGGGCGCGATCCGCCTCGCGGCGAGCCGCACCGCGCCGCCCGGAGATGGCGCTTCCGATGGCAGCCAATCGAACGGGTTGAACCCTGTCTCGCGGAGGCCGAGCGGGCCGTACACGCGTTGCTGCACGAACGCGTCGAGCGGCATGCCGGAAACGCGCTCGACGACGAACCCGAGCAGGATCAGGCCGAGGTCACTGTAGACCGTGCGCGTGCCGGGCTCGTACGCGAGCGGCAAGTTCACGATGCCGTCCAGGAACGCCTCCCGTCCCCGGGCGCGGCGCCAGAGCGAGGCGCTCGCGGGCAGGCCCGCGTTGTGCCTGAGCAGATTGCGGAGGGTGACGCGCCCGCGCGCCCCGCCGGCCGGCCATTCGCGCAGGTACCGCGAAACGGGCGCGTCGAGGTCGAGCCGCCCGTCGTCGACGAGGACCATCGCGGCCGAGGTCGTGGCGAGCACCTTGGTGAGCGAGGCGAGGTCGTAGAGCGTCGAGTCCGTGACCGGCTCGGCACCTGCCGCGCCATCGACGAAACCGTACCCGCGCAGAAGCACGATGTGGTCGCGCCGCCCGATCGCAACGGCAGCACCGGGCGCGGCGCCTTCCGCGATCCCTTCACGCATCACGCTGTCGACGAGGGCCGGCAGGCGCGGATCCAGTCCGTACGCGGCCGGTGACTCGGCGCCCGGGCTCACCGCCACCGGCCTGACGGGCGCCGCCACCGGTGGCGCACCGGCGCTGTCGAGGACCGTGATGCCATCGCCGATGGCGTAGTGGGGCGGCAGTGGGATCGGCAGCCGTCCGGTGATGGGCGCGCTGCCGGTGAGGGCGCGTGCGGCCGCCCGCTCCATCGGGTCCCAACCGGCCCAGGCGAGCGCGTAGGTCCCGACGTCCGGCAGCTGGTCGAGCAGGTACGGATTGCCGAACGAGACGGTGATGGTTGGCCGGCTGCGCGCGATCGCGTTCACGGCCGCCGCAATGGAGTCGGGAAGGCCGAGCCCACCGCGGTACGCGCCCACGCGGATGAACGGCGCGAACACGACGACGTCGGCGGAGTCGGCGGCGCGCAGGGCGGCGTCGAGCGCGCGCGGATCGGCGCCGGCATCGATCACGATGCTGGACAGTGAAGCGGCGAACGGGCGGAGTCCGGCGAGGAACGCGCGTCCCGCGAAGGGCTCGACGGGGTCGCGGTAGACCAGGCAGAACACGCGCCGTCCGCGGAGCGGCAGTATCACGTCGCGATCGCGGACGAGGGTTATGGACCGTTCGGCGGCGAGGCGTGCCGTGGCGACGTGGTCGGGCACGCCGACGACGGCCGGAATCCGGTCGAGATCGACGAGCCGGTGTGTGTGCAGGCCGAGCGAGGCCTTCGCCTCGAGGACGCGGCGCACGGACCGGTCGATGCGCGCTTCGTCGAGGCGGTCGGCGCGGACCGCATCGACGATCGCTTCGATGACCCGGCCGACATCGTCCGGCTCGACCTGGAGCAGCAGGTCGGCTCCCGCCTCCAGCGCGAGGATGGGTGCCTCCGTGGCGCCGTAGTGCGCGACGATGGCGCCCATGTCGAGCGCGTCGGTCACGGCCAGTCCCTCGAAGCCGAGGCGGTCGCGCAGAAGTCCCGTGAGCAGGCGCGGATTGAGCGTCGCCGGCGTCGAGTCCCCGGTGAGCGCGGGAAACGCGATGTGCGCACTCATGACCGCGGCCACGCCTGCCGCGATCGCGTCGCGGTACGGCGCGAGCTCGACGGAATCGGCGCGCGCGGAGTCCGCCGTGATGATGGGCAGGTCGACGTGGGAGTCGGTGCCCGTGTCACCGTGGCCGGGGAAATGCTTCGCGGTCGCCAGCATCCCGTTTTCCTGCAGACCGCGGATCCAGGCGGTCGCGAACCGACCGACGAGCGCGGGATCGGCGCTGAAGCTGCGCGTGTTGATGATGGGGTTGGCCGGGTTGTTGTTGACATCGACGACCGGCGCGAAATCCATGTGCACGCCCGCCGCCCGGCCCTCCAGTGCGGTGATGCGGCCCATTGCGTACGCCAGCGCCTCGTCGCCGGTGGCGGCCATGCCCATGGCGGGCGGGAAGCGGGTGCCGCCGCCATTCTCGAGGCCGTACGGCAGCACGGTCCCGCCGTTCAACAACTGCCCGGGCCCGCTCTCCATGTCCGCCGTGATCAGCAGTGGTATGTCGGCGAGCCGCTGCAACGCGTTGAACTTGACGGCGGCTTCCATGGGGGGGCCGAGCGTCTCGATCAGGCCGCCGACGCCGAGCTCCGAGACCCATGTCCGGACGCGCACGTCCTCCGCGCTGCCCTCGGCGAGAAAGGCCCCGCTGACGCGGGGCACGACCAGTTGCGCGACCTTGTGCCGCAGGTCGAGGCCGGCCAACGTTTGCTCGACCCAGGCACGGTCGGTCGTGTCCAGGCGGCTGCCCAGTGGCGAGGCGGGCGGTGCGTACGGGGCCGAGGCGCAGGCACCGGCCAGCAGCGCGAGCGGGATCGGAAGCGCCGACGTCGCGCGGAATCCGCGACGTCGTATCGATGGGAACCGGAATCGAGGTTCGAGCATGTCGGCCGATCGCAGGCGTTCAGACGGAACGAGCGAAGGTACCCGCGCATTCCGGGGCGGGCAATACGCGTGGTTGCTTGCTACGAGCGTGGTCGCGTTCGCCGCCTGCACGGCCCCGCCGCCCCCCGACGGACCGGTCGGCGGAGTGCTGCCGGGCATTGACGTCCTGCTCGAGGACAGCGCCGCGTTCCTCGCCGGTCTGCGCGTCGGCCTGATCACGAACCACACCGGGATCACGCGCGCCGGTCGCAGCACGATCGACGCCCTCGCGGCGGCGCCCGGCGTCCGCCTCGTCGCGCTGTTCGGTCCCGAGCACGGGCTCCGCGGACAGGCGGAGGGCGGCAGCGAGATCGCGAGCGGGAGGGACACGGTGACCGGTCTTCCCTTCCGCTCCCTGTACGGGGAGACGCGGAAGCCGACGCCGGAGATGCTGGCCGACCTCGACGCGCTCGTCTTCGACATCCAGGACGTGGGGACCCGCTACTACACGTACGAGTGGACCATGGCGCTCGCGCTGCAGGCGGCGGCGGAGACCGGCAAGAAGTTCGTGGTGCTCGACCGGCCGGACCCGATCGGCGGCGTGCTCGTTCAGGGCAACGTGCTCGACACCGCGTTCGCGTCCTTCGTCGGGCTGTATCCGGTACCCATGCGCTACGGCATGACCGTCGGCGAGCTGGCGCGCATGCTCAACGTCGAATACCGTATTGGCGCCGACCTCGCGGTCGTTCCGGTCCGGGGCTGGACACGGGACGTGATGTTCGACGCGACCGGCCTGCCCTGGCGCCCCCCGTCGCCCAACATGCCCTCCGTCGAGAGCGCGACGCACTATCCGGGCACCTGCCTGTTCGAAGGCACGAATCTCTCCGTCGGTCGGGGCACGCCCGACGCGTTCTCGCAGATCGGCGCCTCCTGGCTCGATGCGCGGACGATCGTCGGACGCCTCGAAGCGCGCGCGCTGCCCGGCGTCCGCTTCGAGGCCGTTCGCTTCACACCGGTCCAGCCCGGTGACGGCATGTACGGCGGGCAGGATATCGCGGGAATCCGGTTCCGGGTCACGGATGCCACGGTCTACGATCCGACGGTGGCCGCGGTCGCCGCGCTGCTCGAGATTCGCGCGCTGCATGCGGACAGCCTGGCATTCCGCGAGTCGCACTTCGACCGGCTCGCGGGGACGGATGCGCTCCGCCTCGCTGTCCTGGGCGGCGCTTCACTCGACGACATTGTCGCGTCGTGGCGGCCGGCGCGGGAGGCGTTCCTTGCCGTGCGCGAGAAGTACCTGCTCTACCGCTAGAGAGGCGCGGCCACCGGCCCGTTCATCGACGACGATCCGGACATCCGCCGCGAGTTGCCCAGCGTTCCGGGCTGTCCGACCGGCGCCATGCGCCGCGTGATGGGTCCGGCCACTCGCGTTGCCATCCCGTTCCTCCCGGCCTACCTTGCGCGTCGCATCCCCGCCGGCGGACTCCCCCCGAGCGGCCACACCACCTCGGCACCGCGCCTCCACGAATGACGGATCCAACCTGGGTCTCGCTGATCCCGCCGCTGCTGGCGATCGGTCTCGCGATCGCGACGCGCCAGGTCTACCTGTCGCTCGCCGCCGGGATCTGGGCGGGATGGACCGTGATGAGCGGCTGGAACCCGATAACCGGCGCCGGCGCCGCCATCGACGGGACGGTCGCGGTGCTCTCCGACGAGAGCAACGCGAAGGTGATCCTCTTCACGCTCGTGATCGGCGCCCTGATCGCGACCATTGAGGCGTCGAACGGGGTACGCGGCTTCGTCTCGTGGCTCGAGCACCGCCGCTTCATCGACACACCGCGCAAGGCGCAGTTGCTTCCCTTCGTGACCGGCATCATCATCTTCATCGAGTCGAACATCACGGTGCTGGTCGCGGGCGCGGTCGGCCGCCCGCTCTTCGACCGGCTCCGTATCTCGCGCGAGAAGCTCGCCTACATTATCGATTCCACCTCCGCGCCCATCTGCATCCTGATTCCGCTCAACGCCTGGGGCGCGTACGTACTCGGCATCCTCGGCAGCCTCGGCGTGGAGCATCCGCTCGGGGCATTCCTCGAGACGATCCCGCTCAACCTGTACGCGCTGACCGCCGTCGCGCTCACCGGGTTCACGATCATGACGGGCTTCGAGATGGGCCCCATGAAGAAGGCCGAGGCGCGGACGAAGGCGGGCAAGCTGCTGTGGGATGGTGCGATCCCGCTCGTGGACACGGAAGTTCTCGCCCCACCGGCCAACGAGAAGATCCCCGACCGGGCCGTGAACATGCTGCTGCCCATCGGTACGATGGTGCTGACCATGCCCATCGCCCTGTTCGTCACCGGCAACGGCGACATGCGGGCCGGCTCCGGCGCCACCAGCGTTCTCTGGTCGGTGATGATGGGACTGATCGTGGCTTGGCTGCTGCTCCGGTTCCAGCGCGCCTACACGGTCGATGAGCTCGTACGGCTCGGCCTCAAGGGTGCGGGCGGACTCGTCAGCATGGCGCTCGTGCTGCTGCTGGCCCTGTCCCTCGCCGCGGTGGCCAACCGCCTCGGGACGGGCGCATACGTCGCGGAAATCACGTCGGGCATCCTGCCCCCTCCGCTGTTCCTGCCGCTGACCTTCGTCGTGGCCGCGTTCACGGCCTTCTCGACGGGGACGAGCTGGGGCACGTTCGCGATCATGCTGCCCATCTCCGTGCCGGCGGCGATGACGCTCGGGCTCCCGGTCGCGCCCTTCATCGCCGCGTCGCTGTCCGGCGGCGTGTTCGGTGACCACGCCTCGCCCATCAGCGACACTACGATCATCTCGTCGATGGCCGCGGCGACCGACCACATTGATCACGTACGGACCCAGTTGCCTTACGCGCTGCTGGCCGGCGGCATCGCCATTGTCGGATTCGCGATCATGGGGGCCGTGATTGCGTGAAGTGCGGTGCGGGTGGGCCGGGGCCGCCGCCCGGCTTTGACCCGCGATCCGGGCAGGAAACCAGGGAAGGAATCAACGGACACCGGGCCGCGCGGAAGCGGCCCGGTGTTTGTTCCGTTGCGCGTCAGGCTTCGTCTTCGACCTCGGCTTCCTTGACGATGCCTTCGTCGTCGCCGTCGCTTACGGCGCCCTCGGCCGCGGCCGGCTCGGTGCCGCCGGGCAGGGCCGCACGCTTCTCGCTGCCGGCGGCGATCATGCCCATCCGCTCCTTGAGCTGGAGCAGGCGGAACTCGACGCTTTCGGTAGCCGGCTTGAGTGCGGCGAACTCGCGCTCGAGGGAATCGCCGGCATTAAGCGACTCGGCGACCTCGGCGGCGGCCAGCGTGCGACGCTCCGTCTCCTCGATCCGCTCCGCCATCCGTTCGAACGTCTGGAAGGCGGACCGGTCGTTGAGACCGGCCATCGTCTCGTGGATCCGCTTCTGCGCCTGCGCCCGCTTCTGCTTCGCGACCAGGAGGTTCTTCTTGCGTTTCGCCTCCTCGATCTTCTCGTTCAGCTGGCGGAGCGCGTCCTTCAGCCGGTCGGTCTCCTCGTGCTGCTTGTGCCAGGTCTCTTCCAGCGAGACGGCACGCTCGGCGTGCTCCTGCTGACGCAGAAGCGCCTGCTTGGCCAGGTCATCGCGACCTTCGCGCACCGCGAGCACCGCGCGGTGCTCCCAGTCGCTCGCCAGCTTCTGCTCGTCTTCGAGCTGAGCCCGCAGCTTGCGCTCGTCGGCGATCGCAATCGCGACTTCCTGCTTCGCCTTGGCCAGCTGCTCGCGCATGTCGAGCAGCACCTGGGTCAGCATCTTTTCCGGATTCTCCGCCCGCGCGATCGCGTCGTTGATGTTGGAGCGGATCAGTTGCGACAGTCGTGAAAAGATCCCCATGGGGTTCCTCAGCCCTGTTGCGGTGCGTGAAGCAGCTCGATCAGTTGCGGCAGGTGGCTCGACGCCGCGTACACCATGCTCTCGTAGGAGCTGCGCAGCTCCGCGAAGTCCATTGTCTCGAGTTCCAGGGCGTCGGAGAGCAGGACCTCGTTCGCCTCGATGCCGTAGCTGCCGTGCAGAATGTCGCCGGCGTTCATTTCGAGCATCTTGCGGTACAGGCCGGCGAACCCGCCGTCGCCGGGATCCTCCGGCAGGTCCATCACCTTCAAGCGGAGCAGCAGCAGGGGTGGCGAGTAGTTTGCCACCACGGTCACGCCGCTTTCCCCGGAAGACTGGATGACCCACAGTCCTTCCTCGACCTCCTCGAAGTCCACGCCCATGCGCAGCAGGTAGCTTTCAACTTCTTCGCGCGTCATCATTACACGCTCCGTTCGTGGGATGCGAAGCCCCGTTACCCTACGCGGCCGAGACGGCCCTGTTTCAGGCGGTGGTCAGCCGACGGGCGCGAGACCGAAAAACTCCGCCAGGAACCGGCCCGTATGCGAGACCGGATCCGCGGCGACCTGCTCCGGCGTCCCCGTGGCTACAATACGGCCACCGCCCGCTCCGCCTTCGGGACCGAGGTCGATCACCCAGTCCGCGGTCTTTACGACTTCCAGGTTGTGCTCGATGACGACCACCGTGTTGCCCCGGTCCACCAGGCGGTGCAGCACGTCGAGCAGCATCCGGACATCCTCAAAATGCAGCCCCGTGGTCGGCTCGTCGAGGATGTAGAATGTGCGGCCCGTGTCCCGCCGGGACAACTCCGTCGCCAATTTGACCCGCTGCGCCTCCCCACCCGACAGGGTCGTGGCCGATTGCCCGAGGTGGATGTAGCCGAGCCCGACGTCCTCGAGCGTCTGGAGCTTGCGCCGGATGGACGGGATGGCGTCGAAGAACTCGAGCGCCTCGCTCACCGTCATGTCCAGTACGTCCGCGATGGTCCGGCCCCGGTAGAACACCTCCAGCGTCTCCCGATTGTAGCGCCGACCCCGGCAGGTATCGCACGGGACGTAGACGTCCGGCAGAAAGTGCATCTCGATCTTGATCAGGCCGTCGCCGTTGCAGGTCTCGCAGCGGCCACCCTTGACGTTGAACGAGAAGCGGCCGGGCGCGTAGCCGCGGAGCTTTGCCTCCGGCAGTTCGGCGAACAGATCGCGGATCGGCGAAAACACCCCCGTGTAGGTGGCCGGGTTGGAGCGCGGCGTCCGGCCAATGGGCGACTGGTCGATGTCGACGACCTTGTCGATCCGGTCGAGGCCGTCGATTCCGTCGTGCGGCCCGGGCAGGACGCGGGCCCGGAAGAAATGGCGAGCCAGCGCCTGGTAGAGGATGTCGTTGACCAGCGTGCTCTTCCCCGAGCCGCTCACCCCTGTTACACACGTGAAGAGGCCGAGCGGGAATTCCACGTCCAGGTCCTGCAGGTTGTGCTGCCGGGCGCCGCGCACCCGGAGCACCTCGGCCTTCCGGGCGGGTCGGCGGCGGGGCGGCACCGGGATCTCGCGATCGCCCCGCAGATAGGCCGCGGTGAGCGACGACCGGCTCGCCAGCACCTCGTCGATCGCGCCCGCGGCCACGACCTCGCCCCCGTGGCGACCCGCGCCCGGGCCCAGGTCGATGACGTAGTCGGCCGCCAGGATCGTGTCCCGGTCGTGCTCCACGACGAGCACCGTGTTGCCCAGGTCGCGCAGCTGCTTCAGCGTCGCGAGCAGCCGTTCGTTGTCCCGATGGTGCAGGCCGATCGAGGGCTCGTCCAGGATGTAGAGGACACCGACGAGACGGCTCCCGATCTGCGTCGCCAACCGGATCCGCTGCGCCTCACCGCCCGAGAGGGTCTCCGCGCTCCGCCCCAGTGTCAGGTACTCGAGTCCGACGTCGTCCAGGAAACGGAGCCGTTCGCCGACCTCCTTCAGGATCGGGCCCGCTACTTCGGCCGGCAGGTCACCGTCGCGACCCAGCGCATCGAAGAAGACCGATGCCTCCGACACCGCCATTTCGCTGACATCGCCGATCGAGAGACCGCCGACCTTCACGCCGAGACTCTCCGCGCGGAGTCGTGTGCCGCGGCACACGGTGCACGGCTGTGTCGTCATGTACGCGTCGAGCTGGTCGCGCACCGCCTGCGACGTCGTATCCGAGTACCGTCGCATCACGTTGGCGAGCACGCCTTCCCATGGCTCCGCGTACGTCCCGCTGGCGCCGCCGGCCTTGTACGGGAACGTGATCTTCTTCCCCTTCGAGCCGTTCAGGATGAAGTCGCGGACTCGCTCACTCAGCTCGCCCCAGGGCTGGTTCGCGTCGAAACGGTAGTGCTTGGCGAGGCCGGGCAGGATCGAGCGGCGCAGGTGACCCGTAGGCTCGCCCCAGGGCAGGATCACGCCCTCGAGGACGGAGATGATCGGGTCGCCGACGACGAGCTCCGGGTTGACCTCTCGGCGCGTGCCCAGGCCGCCGCACCCTTCGCACGCCCCGTAGGGCGAGTTGAACGAGAACTGCCGCGGCTCCAGTTCCGCCATGCCCACCCCGCAGTGGGGGCAGGCGTAGCGCTCGCTGTAGACGTGCGTGACCGCCGGATCACCGTGCTCCAGGATCTCGACGATGCCGTCGGCGGCGACCAGCGCGGTCTCGACCGAATCGGCCAGCCGCTGCCGGTCCGACTCGCGGATCACCAGCCGGTCGACCACGACCGAGATGTCGTGGTTCTCGTAGCGGTTCAACCGGGGCGGCTTCTCGAGGTCGTGCAGTTCGCCGTCGACGCGGACGCGGACGTACCCGCGCTTCCTCGAATCCGTGAACAGGTCACGGAACTCGCCCTTCCGGCCCCGCACCAGTGGCGCCAGCACCTCCACGCGAGTCCCTTCCGGCAGGCGCAGCAGCCGGTCCGTGATCTGGCTCGCCGACTGTCGCTCGACGGGCCGGCCGCAACCGGGACAATGCGGCGTCCCGGTCCGGGCCCAGAGCAGGCGCAGGTAGTCGTAGATTTCGGTGACGGTACCGACGGTCGAGCGCGGGTTCCGGCCGGTCGTCTTCTGCTCGATCGAGATGGCTGGCGAGAGACCCTCGATCACATCGACGTCCGGCTTCTCCATCACGCCGAGGAACTGACGCGCGTACGCGGAGAGCGATTCGACGTACCGGCGCTGACCTTCCGCATAGATCGTGTCGAACGCGAGGGACGACTTCCCCGAACCCGACAGACCGGTGATCACGACCAGCCGGTTGCGCGGGATCTCTACATCGATGTTGCGGAGATTGTGCTCGCGCGCACCGCGGATGACGAGCGTTTCCTCAGGCATCGATCATGCAACGCGCCTCTGCCACTTCACCCGGTCCGGCCCGCCTCAGCGAGCGCGCTCCAGGTACTTGCCCTCGCGCGGGTCGACCCGGACCATCTCGCCCTGGTTCACGAACGCTGGAACCTGCACCACGGCGCCGTTCGACAGCTTCGCCGGCTTCGTGATCGCCGTCTTCGTCGCACCGGTCATGGTCGGGTCGGTCTCCACCACCTCGAGCTCGAGCGAGGACGGCAGCTCGACGCCGATCGCGTTGCCCTCGTGGAACTCCGCGAGGATGACCATGTTGGGCGTGAGCCACTGCGCCGCCTCACCCAGCACCTCCTCGTCGAGCATGATCATCTCGTAGCTGGCGTTGTTCATGAAATGGTAGTGGTGCGAATCGCTGTAGAGGTACTGCAGCTCGTGCGTCTCGAGCGTCGCTCTCTCGACCGTGTCCGCGGCCCGGAACCGGTGTTCGAACATCGAACCGCTCCGCAGATTGCGCATCTTCGTCTGCACGAACGCACGCAGGTTGCCCGGCGTGTGATGATGGAAATCGACGACACGGCAGAGATCACCGTTGAAGATGATCACGTTGCCTTTGCGAATCTGGGTGGCGGACATTGCCATCGCCACGTCTCCTTGGCTTCGGACCTTGCTGCGGGTGGCCGGCACGCGGCCGGGCGACCCCAAGCCATTTAATGTTGGCGATTCCGGGTCGCAGAACAAGCGGTACCCGGGGGTAGGGCGGGCGTTCCTGGAACGGATTCGGGGAGCGGGGGCGGAGGCGGAGGCGTTTGCGGGAGCGTTTGCGGGAGCGGCGGGAGCGTTTGCGGGAGCGGCGGGAGCGGGGGGAGCGGGGGGGTCAGCCGAGGAGGGCGGAGGATTCGGGGACGAGGACGCGCATGGCGGCGGGAATGGATTCGGCGATCATGGGAGTCTGGCCGGCGGGGTCGCCGTCGATCTGGACGGCGATGGCGGGATCGGCGTCGATGCGGATGTTCTCGGCCTGGAAATGGAAGAGGCGGTCGTCGCCTCCGAATTTGTAATGGGCGGCGCGCCACAGGAGCGCGGCGAATTCGGGGATCTTGCGTGGCGCGACGACGACGACGTCGAGGAGTCCGTCCTGCCAGGAGTTGGTGGGCCGGGGCGTGAGCGGGATGCGCAGGGGCAGGAACGCGGAGTAGAGCTCGCCGACGTTGGCGACCATGACGGAGACGGCGTCGACCTCGACCTCGCGGTTGTCGGCCTGGATGCGGAATCGTGTGGGTGTCGCGTTGAGCGCTTCCCTGACGGCGGCGAAGACGTAGGCGGCGAACCCCCAGCGTTCCTTCATGCCGCGGGTGGCAGCAGCCATGACGGCGGCGTCGAAGCCGGCGCCGGCGACGAGGGCGAACGCGCGTCCGTTGACGCGCCCGAGGTCGACGGTGGTGGCGACGCCGTGGACGGCGGTGTGAACGGCGTCTTCGAGGTCGAGCGGGATGCCGAGGTTCTGCGCGACCTGGTTACCAGTACCACGCGGGATGATGGCGAGCGGCACGGTGCTGCCGGCGAGCCCGGCTGCCGTCTCGGCGAGGGTCCCGTCGCCGCCGACGACGCAGACGGCGCGGTATCCGAGCCGGACCGCGTGGGCGGCAAGCTCGGTGGCGTGGCCGGCATGCGTGGTGGTGGCGAGGTCGAAAGCCGCCTCGCGGGCGGCAAACGCGCCGCCGATCTGACGGCGCAGCCGTTCGGACTCTTCCTGGCCGGCGGCGGGGTTGAGAATGATGAAGGTGCGGCCGGCCCAGGCGCCGGTCGCACGATCGTCTTCGGACACGAGCCGGTCAGCCCTCGATGCGGGCAAATCCGGGGTCGCGAGCGATCTCTTCGAGGCGGGCAACGCGGTCCTCGGTGGACGGGTGCGTGCTGAAGAGCCGGAGCATGCCGCCCCCCCGGGCGCCGGCGAGCGGGTTCACGATCGCGAGCTGCGCCGCGGCCGGGTTGACCTGCATGGGGATCCGGTGCGCGTACCCTTCCAGTTTGCGGAGCGCGCTCGCGAGCGCAAGGGGTCGGCCGCAAATCTCGGCCGCGGCGCGGTCCGCCTGAAACTCGTTCTGCCGGCTGATCGCCATCTGCAGGATCATGGCGGCGATGGGCGCCACGATGATCGCCGCCAGCATGCCTACGAGGTTGCCGCCGTTGTCGCGGTCGCGGCCGCCGCCCATGCCGAACATGAGGCCCCAGCCGATCACGCGGCCGATCATGGCTACGGCGCCAGCCATGGTCGCGGCCAGAGTGCCGATGAGCATGTGGTGGTGGCGGACGTGCCCGAGCTCGTGCGCCAGCACGCCCTCGAGCTCGTCCTTCGAGACGAGCTGGAGCAGCCCGGCCGTACAGCAGATCACCGCGTGGTCGGCGTTCCGGCCGGTGGCGAACGCGTTCGGCTGCTGCGACGGCGCGATCGCCACGACCGGCATGGGCAGGTTGGCCCGCTGCCGCAGGCGGTCGATCATGTCGTAGAGGTCCGGCGCGTCGCTCCGCTCGATGATTCGGGCCCGGTACATCCGGAGCACCATGCGGTCGCTGAACCAGTACATGCCGAAGTTCATGACGGCCGCGAACACGAAGAACAGGATCGCGCCACCCTGCCCGTACACCATGCCGCCGATTCCCGCGAGCAGCGCGGTCAGGCCGGCCATCAGTATGAAGACACGCATCGTCTGCATGGCTTGATCACCTTCCGGGTTGGTCTGGGTCCGGTGGCAGAATACACTTCAGGGTCGGGGCCGATCCCGGGGGGGATCGGGGGCGGGAGCGGAGGCGGAGGCGTTTGCGGGGGCGTGGGTGGGAGCGGCGGGTGCGGGAGCGGGTCGGGAGCGGGTCGGGAGCGGGTCGGGAGCGGTCACCCCCGCGCCCGCCGCCCCCGCTCCCCCTCCCGCAAACGCTTCCGCTTCCGCTCCCGCCTCCCGAATCCGTCTCAGTACCCCCACTCCCGGAACAGGAAGAACCCGTACACTTTCCGCGAGGCGATGAGTTGACTGAGCGTGAAGCTCGGCGCGCGTGCGAACCGGTCCTCGGCGAAGCCCTCGAACGTGTAGGTCGGCGTGAGCCGCCACTCCATGCGGACGCCGGCGCCGCGGTTCTCGGACGCGAGGCGTTGCGTGTAGGCGACGAAAATGCGGGGCGTGATGTAGCGGCCCAACTCGATGCGGGTGCCGGCGAGGAGTCCGCCGAGGCCGGCCTGCGTGGCGCTGGAGCCGGAAGCTCCCGCGGCGGTGAGACCGACGTAGTCCACGAGGTTGAAGTTCTGGGCGAGGGTCTGGAGTCCGCTGGCGAAGTAGCCGAGGCCGGACGCGGTGAGGGCGCGGGTGCCGAGGCCGCCGAACACACCGCTCTCGCCGCTGGCGGCGGAGCCGAAGTTGAAGGCGTAGGTCGGCAATCCGAGGAAGAGGTAACTCGCCAGGTCGGACTCGCTGATGGGCGGTTCGGTGTCACTCCGCAGGTGGACGCGTGGCGACTGTAGCGTGCCTGACACGACGGCGTAGATGTCGAGCGGCTCGCCGCCGCTGGTCCGCGCGCGATAGACGGCCTCGATGTTCAGACTCGGGTCGATGCCCGGCGTACCGGGGAACTCTACGGCGCCGCTCCGCACCTCGAAGATGCGTGCGAACGGCGGGTATTCGAGCCGATAGGTGCCGCGCAGGGCGTTGAGCGTGCCCGACATGCGCAGGTCGCTCTGGAGCCGGTCGAAGTCGATGACGAGATCGCCGGAAACCTCGACGTCCATTTCCCGGCTCCTCAGCCAGGAACCGGCCGCGACCGAGATCTGCAGGTTCTCGATGAGCAGGTTTCGCAGGAACGGGTTCTCCGTCGGCGGCAGCACCCTCTGGCTCGAAACCAGACTGGTGTCGATGACATCGAGGAAGAGCGGGTCCTCGAGCCCGACGATCAGGAACTGGCGGTAGATCTCGTCGAGGTAGAGGCTGCCGCCATCGACCGTCAGTGTGCCGCTGACCTTCGGCCGCTGGTAGTGGCCGTCGAGCGTGGCCTTGCCGCTCAGCACGATTTCGGCCTCGCGCCGGCGCGTCGCCAGCATCCGGTCCGCCTGCAACACGAGGGCGAATCCGGGATCCTTGGCCCGGGTCAGGTCTACGGTGCCGGTCACGCGGACGCTGCCACCGCGGCCGCCGAGCGGCGTCCGGTCGCGCGGTTGGGCCGTCTGGGCGGTCAAGTCGACCCGCGCCATGAGGTCCGGCTGCATCTGAAACGTGCCTTCGGCGGACACGTAGCGGACGCCGGTCGCGTCCCAGGTAAGTGCACCGCCGCGGAGAGCGAGCGCGCCGGTCAGGCTCGGATCCCGGGCGGATCCGGACGCGACCATCCGACCGTCGAACGCGCCCCGGATATTGGAGAATCCGGGCAGCAGGCCGAATGCGAAGGCAGCCGGGAAGCTGTCGAGTTGGACCGACATGTCGACCGGCAGGTCGAGGATTCGGCGGTCGACGGACCCGACACGCAGGTCGATGGGGATGGCTCCCACCCCATGCAGCACTTCCCGCCCGCCGATCGTCGCGGAAAGCGAGTCCGAGAGCAACTCGTCCCGGTAGCGGAGGTCGAGCCCGAGTCGTTCGAGCCGGGCACCCTCGTAGCTGAGGCCGACGACCTCGAAGCGCGCGTCGAGCACGGGTTCGGTCGCGGTCCCCGTCAGCCGGAGCTGGCCGTTCGCGAGGCCGCTGACCGTGCCGACGGGACGGATCTGGTGCGGCAGCGCAGCGAACGTGACATCGTCGAGGTCCAGCGTGAAATCGAGCGGTCGCGTACCCGGCTGGTCGGTATTGGCGATCGCGATCTGGCCGGCGATCCGCGCGACCCCGCCGCTGTCCGCGACCAGGTTCAGGTCGGCGACCCGGGCCGACCCCTTGCCCAGCGCGATCCGGGTCGGCTGGCGCAGTGACCACGTGCTGGTGCCCGACTCGAGCGTGAGGCTGTCGAGCCCGAACTCGGCGCCCGCGCCGCCGCGGGCATCGCGGTAGACGCCGGAGAGGAGCCCCGTCCGCTCGCCGCCGGACCAGGTCTCGCCATCGATCTGCGCAAACGCGTCCGTGAACCCGACCGTGAACTCGAGTGAATCGGCCACCGACCCGAGCGCCGCGACCGTGTCGCCGCGCGCGTGCAGCCGCCACCTCAGCGAGTCCGAGCGGACACCGGCCGCGTTCAGGTCAATCCGCAACGCCGCCGCGGAGCGGGAGCCAAGCACGAGGTGGTCGATGCCGGCGGTCGCGTCGACGTCGAACGAGGCGAGCGAGCCGCGCAGGCTCGCCTCCCCCTCGAGCGAGCCAGACAGGCGCGGCTGCGTCGGGTCCTCGATCCCGCCCAGGACGAACGACTCGAGCGGCTCGATCGAGCGGCTCGTGACGCGGGCGTGAAGCTCGCCCGTACGCTCGCCGACCAGGCCGAACCGGCCCTCCGCCCGCCCGGTCACGCCGGGTGCCCGAGCGAACGCGGAATCGACCGTGACCATGCCATCGCGGAACCGGAGCCACGCGGTGGAGCGTTCGACGGGGAACCCGTGGACGGTGCCGGAGTCCAGCGCGGCGTGGACCGATCCGCTCATGTGGGCGAGGTCGGCGGCCGCCATCCGGAAGTCGAACCCACCGCTGAGGCTCCCGGCGAACGGAGGCGCGCCGATGGCGGCGGGAGCGAAGCCGGTCACGGTTCCGGAGCCGTCGATCACGGGTCCGCCCGGGGCGAGCTCGACGACGACGCCGAAGTCGGCGCGCCCGGTCGTGAACGCGACGTTGGCGCCGACCCGGATCGAGTCGCCTCTCGTGTCGAACGCAACGGCGCCGCGGGCCGTGCCCTTCAGCCATGGCAGTTCCGGCACCACGCCGTTCAGCGCCTCGAGCCGCAGCGGGTTCCCGAGAAACCGCCCGTTCGTGGTGACGCCGGTCTCGCCGCGGGCGATCGTGACCACGCCGTCGAGCACGCTCGAGCCGGCCGGCTGGCGCAACGTCAGCACGCCGCGCATCTCCATCCCGGTCTGGAGCGGACCGTCGAGAGACACGCGGCCGTCGGCGCGGCCGATCAATCCGGTACCCGGCCGGATCTCGTCGATCAGGTCGAGATCGACATCGCGCAGCTCGGCGTCCAGCTGGCGCGCGACGAGATCGGGCTGCACGGCGAGCGCGCCCGACCAGCTCACCTGCGCGACGCGCTCGTGGCCGGGCCGCTGCAGGCTCAGATTGCCGTTCGTCCGGATTCCGTTCAGCGGGCCGTCCGCCCGGATTCGCCCACTCAGCCTGCCGGTCACGCCCAGTTTTGCGGGCAGAATCGAGTCGAGCCACGCCGTTTCCGCCCGGACGATACGCAGGTCCACGCCCTGCAGCACGTTGGTCCGGGCCAGCACCAGTCCGAAGGCGCCATCGATGTCGGCGCCCCGCGCCTTGAAGTCGAGCCGTTCGGAGCGGAACGACAGGCTGCCGTCCGCGAGCGTTTCGACATGGAGGTCGAGGTCGGCACTGCCCTCGCCCGGCACCCGGTCATCGAACCACCGGAAATCCGCGACATCGGCATGGCCATCGGCGCGCAGGTCGAGACGAGGTCCGTCCTGGCCGTCGATCACGCGACCGGACACCGCGAATCGGCTCGCTGGCAGTTCGATCGTTTCGAAATCAAGGTTCACCACCGAGTCCTGCAGCGTGACCTTGCCTTCCGCGTCTTTGACGACGACCGGCTCGGCGAAGATGCCGACCTTGCCGCTGAAGGAACGAATCCGGATCTGGCGGTCGGATTCGTCGGGCGATTGCAGCAGCACCGGACCGAGCCAGGCTTCGATGCCGGTGAGCTGGAGCAGACGAAGGCGGCCGCCCTCCGTTTCCTCCGTGACGAACTGCGTGCTTCCGCGCGACTCGTCGGGCAGGGCGACCGTCACCTGTGTGTCGTGTGTACGGACCTCGCCGAAGCGGATGAGCAGGGCCGGGCCCGGTGCACCTTCCCCTTCGCCGATCCCGAGAATGTGCTGGTAGTTCCAGGCGGAGTCGCCGGGCAGCCGTTCGATCCGGACGTTCGCTCCGAACAGCTCCACCCGGTCGAGGGCGATGCGGCCTCGCACGAGGCGGAGCCAGTCGTAGTGGGCGGAGATGCTGTCGGCCCGGACGAAGTCGCGACCGTTCGCGCCGCGGATCTCGACGTCGTGGATCATCACGCCGCCGAGCAGACCGGTCCCGGTGAAGTGGCCCAGCTTCACTTCGCCACTGACGTGGTCGTTGAGCCAGCCGACCGCGAAGCGGCGCGCGCGCTCCATGCCGAACGAGGTCCCCGCCAGCACGCGCACGGCCAGCACGATGACGATGGCGAGCCCACCGACGACCGCCGCCATCCATGCCAGTCCGCGCAGAGAGCGCCCCATCAGAACGCCTGCCCGATGGAGAGGTGGATCTGCAGGCGGTCGAGGAACGAAGTGCGCGAATTCCAGAGTACGGGCAGGTCGAGCGTCCGCAGCACGCGGGTCTTGGAGAGCGACGTCGGATCGTACTCGACGCCGGGCATCGGCTCGACGCAGTCGGTGCCGGTCTTCACGCAGACTTCCGTGGTCGCCGCGGTCACCGTCTCGCCGCGGCCACCGTAATAGCCAATGTCGATGCGGATCGGACCGATCGGACTGAAGTACCGGACGCCGAGCCCGGGGGTCCACACCACCTGCGACAGATCCACCGCGCTGCGATCGCTCCAGACCTGGCCGAAATCGACGAACGAAGCGCCACGCAGGTTGGTGCCGTACAACGGGAACCGGAGCTCGATGTTGCCTTCGAACGCGACCGCGCCGCCCACCGGCTGCACCTGGAACGCCCCTGGATCCGACGCCGCCAGCGAACGGGCATCGCAGGTCCCGTCGTTGATCGTCAGCGCGCTGCACCCCGCCCCGCCATCTGCGACCGGCTTCGCCAGCCAGTCGAGCGCATCCACGATCAACAGCTTGGGCCCGAGCCGGTACTGCGCGAAGCCACGCACGCTGTTCGCACCGCCCGCGAAGAACCGCTTCTGCGGGTGCACGCCCAGCGTACTCTCGCTGGTCAGCGCGAGCGCGATCCCGGGCTTCAGCCGGAACGCGCCGACCAGACCGCGCGTGAACGTGTGGTAGTCGATGTACTCGGCGGCCAACCGGGAGTAGCCGAAGTCGGAGCCCGTCGCGCGCGAGGCGAATTCCGCGTCCACCCGGAACGAGTAGCCGCGCGTGGGCGCGAAGATGCTGTTGCTGCGGTCGCGCGACACGGAAAACGTGATCGGCGAAAGCCAGTGTTTCTGGCTGAGCGCCGAGATGTCGTCCGGACCGCACGCCGTGAAGCCGGCGCAGAAGATGAAGTCGCCGTCCGGCGCCTGGATCTGCGTGAGCTCCGGCCGGAACCCGATCGTGAACGAGCCCGTCGTCCCCAGAGTCCGCGAAAAGGTCACGGAGCCGCCGCCGCCCTGGCGCCGGAAAACGTCCGGGATGCTGCGCCGCTCGATGAACAGGCCGGTGCCGAGCGTGTTGAGCGGGCCGAAGAACCAGGGCTGCGTGAAGTCGGCGGTGAGCGAGCCGCTGATCTTGCCGTAGAAGTCTCCCGCGGGCTCGAACCCGGGTAGCCCGGCGAGCGATGCGGTGAACAGGTTGGTGACGCGGCCGCTCACTTCCAGCTTGCGCGCGCCACCCTTGAAGCTGCGGCTCGTCCAGCGACCCTCGAGATTCAGGTACTCCGCCGTGCTCACACCGGCGCCGGTCCGCACCCGGTGTATGTCGCCCTCGTTGACCTGGACCCGGACATCGACCAGCGTGTCCGTGCTGAACGGGTCGCGCAGCTCCCGGATGTCCGCGTGCCGGAAGACTTCCTGTGCGAAGAGATTGCGCTGGCTCTGGAGCAGCGCCGCAGAGCTGAAGACGTCACCCGTGCGGAATGTCAGCATGCGGCGCACGACCGAGCTGTCGACCTTCTGCGCGCCAATGACCTCGATCGTGCCGAACCGCATGCGCGGGCCCGGGTCGATCTCGTATTGGACACTCGCTTCGTGCGGTCGTTCGTTCAGGATCGTGTAGCCCGCCAGCACTTCCGCGCCGGCGAAGCCGCGGTTGCGCAACCGCGCTGTGATCGTGTCGCGCGTCGCCTGGTAGATGATGAAGTCGAGCGGGTCTCCGCGGTGCAGCGGCAGGTTACGCGTGATTTCGCGCGGCAGCGAGTCGGCTCCGGCGAACGTGATCGAGTCGACGAGCACGGGCGTGCCTTCCACGATGTGGAACGCGACGCTCACGCGTTCGCCTTCCCGCATCGTGTCCACCGCGATCGTGGCCTCGCGATACCCGTGCTGGTAGTAGACGAACCACAGGCGGAGCGAGTCCACGGGCAGCACGCGCGGATCCAGGTATTGGCGGTCTACGGCCAGCCCGAGCCAGCACAGCGGCTTCACCGCCAGACACTCGGACGCGCCCGTCACCACCGCCGTGGCGAGCAACTTGGGACTGAGCGCGCTGGCGCCCGGGAATGATACCGACGCGATCTCCATCGAGTCGATCGCGACCTGCGCGCGCGCTGCCGCCGGGGCCAGCGCGAGCAGGGTCAGGGTCAGGCGCAGGGATCCGGCGGCGCAACGGAACGCTCGCGCACGCACCGCCGGATGCAGGCCGCCGTCGCTCATCCGACCCCGCCCGCGACCGTCCGCACCAGACCGGGGAACGGCAGGTCGGCGCGCGCCGCGACGTGGAGCGCGGCACCGCCCTCCCGTTCGAAGTGGTAGTGCGCGGCCCGCGCCACCATGGCCGCGTTGTCCGTGGCCAGCCGCGGCCCGGGCGCGAACAGGCGCCCGCCCGGACCGAGTCCATCGGCGAGCGCGGAGCGGAGCGCACGGCTGGCCGAAACGCCGCCGCCCAGCACCACGCGGTCACAGCCGGTCCATTCGACGGCGCGCAGGGTCTTGCCGACGAGCACCTCGATCACCGCCTGCTGGAACGAGGCGGCCAGATTCTCCGTTTCCGCCTCGAGCCGGCCCTGCCGCTCGAGATCGCGGACCCGCGTCAGAACGGATGTCTTGAGACCGCTGAACGAAAAATCGAACCAGTCCGGTCCGCCCACCGCCTGGTGCCGCGCAAACATCGGGCGCGGAAACGGGTGGGCTCGTGCATTCCCCGAGACCGCGGCCCGCTCGATGTGCGGCCCCCCGGGATACCCCAGCCCCAGGATCCGGGCCACCTTGTCGAACGCCTCGCCCGCCGCGTCGTCCCGCGTCTCGCCAAGCAGTTCGTAGCGACCCCACTCCGGCACCCACAGCAGCAGCGTGTGCCCGCCCGACACGAGCAGGGCGACGAAGGGCGGCTCCGATTCCGCGTCTTCGAGCGTCGTCGCGAAGAGGTGCGCCTCCATGTGGTGCACCGGCACGAACGGCCGGCCGAGCGCGTACGCCGCGCTCCGCCCCCACGTCAGGCCGACCAGCAGCGCACCGATCAGGCCGGGGCCCGCGGTCGCGCCAACCAAATCGACGCGGTCAAGCGACAGGCCCGCCTGCCGGAGCGCGCCATCGACGACGTCGTCGAGCACCGCCAGGTGCGCGCGCGCCGCGATCTCCGGCACGACGCCGCCGTATACCGCGTGCGCGTCCTGGGAGAGGACGACGTGACCGAGAAGCGTCCGGGGCGCTTCGAGGACCGCCGCGGACGTTTCGTCGCAGGACGTTTCGATGCCGAGTACGATCGCGCTCACGGCACCGCGCCGGCCGGCGCGAGCGCCGGTTCCGGACGCTCGGCCGCGCCGCCATCGCTGGTGTCGGGAGGAATCTGGCGGATCGGAATGGTCACGCGTACGCGGGACGGCACGATCCGGACGCCGAGTCCCGCGGTGTCGATCGCGAGGTCCTGCGTCGCGCTGGCCATGCGGCCGTCCAGCCGGATCGCCGGCACATGGATCGAGTCGATCCGCGCGAGGACGGAGGCCGGTCCCGTCGCCGTGACATGGGTCGGTTCCACACGCGGAGGCCCGGCGACTTCCCAGCCAACCATCGGCACGCCCGTCAGCCGCACCGCGACCGGTACGGAACGCGAGGAGTCGACCGGGGCAGCCTGCAATTGCCCGCTGTCTCCGCCTTTCGCGTCGGGCGCCGGCGGTGGCGGGGCTGCGCCCCGTTCGCTCGCAACGAGCGCCCAGAGCAGGAACGCGAGCACCAGCGCCGTCAGCTTCAACAGCGGGTCCTTCGTCAACAGCTCGACCAGGCGCCCCACGACGTCAATCCTCCAGCAACGTGCGGATCTCCGCCTGCAACGCTTCCGCGTCCCAGTTCCTGCCGCCCAGCAGCTTCTGGCGGATGCGGCCGCGCTCATCGAGCACGAATGTCATGGGCAGGCCGGGGACCTGGAACACCGACTCGATGCGATTCTCGGGATCGAGGACGACGTCGAAGGTAAGCCTCTTCTGATCGACGAACGCGCGCACCAGCTGTACCGGATCGAGGCCCGACATCGCGTTGTCCACGTTCACCGCGACGACGCGCAGCCCCTGCTGGCGGTACCGGTCGAAGAGCCGCTGCAAGGCCGGCATCTCCTGCACGCACGGCGGACACCACGTCGCCCACACGTTGACGAGCACGACATGGCCGCGCAGGTCTTCCAGGCGGAGCGAGTCACCGGAGAGCGTGGCCGCCGCGTAGCTCGGTGCGCGCGATCCCACATCCAGCGGCGCATACCGCGTGCGGCCGATCCAGGCGAAGAGCGCGAACCCACCGACCGCGACCAGCAACGCGAGCTTCCACTGCCACCCTCCGCCCGCTTCCGTCCTCATTCCCGTGTCCCTCCGACTTCCCGGCGTCTCCCGCGAAAATAGGCCGGGCCCGAGTCCCGGGCCAGCGGAGCCCGCACCCTGCCGATCGTGTCGAGCGGCAGCCTCAGGGAATCGGCGAGCAATGTGTCGGGCGGCGGCCCGGAACTCACGAAAAGTCGCACCGTCGCCGGCAGTTCCAGGACGGTTCCGGGCGCCGGGTCCACCAGGATCACGCGGTCCGCAAGGAGATCGGCGGTCTCGAGTGTGTCGGTGACGTCGAAGCCCATTCTCCGCAGCAGCAGCGCCGCGCGTTCGGATGCGAAGCCGCGCACGTCCGGCACCGTCACGCTCGGAACGCCGGAGCTCACGGCCACGCGCACCGGCGCACCGGGACGGAGTTGCTGCCCCGCGAGTGGCGACTGGGCCGTGATCAGCCCCTCGGGCACCGTCGTGTTCGGCAACGGCGTCGTGATCACCGAGCCGAGACCGGCAGCGGCGAGTTCCTGTTCGGCGCCCGTCACCGTGTGGCCGACCAGCTGCGGCACCGCCGTTCCCTCGGCCACCACGGGAGGCTTCGGGAAGAGAACCTGCGTCGCGATCAGGTAGCCGATTCCGAACGGGGCGAGCAGCGCGCCGAGCCAGAGCCAGGCCACGTGGCGATACCACTTGCGGGAACGCCCGGACCCGCCCGCCTTCCGCCTGCCGCGGCGCCGTCCTTCCACGTTCCGACGTACCGAGTCCCCGAGCATCATCCCCTCCGGCGCAGGCGCGCCGCGAACGCACCATCGAAGCCATGCACGTGCGGCAGCACGCGCAGCCACCCGCTCGCATCACGGAACCCGGCCCCGACTTCCACGCAGGCTTCGGCCTCGAAATCCGGATGCCGTCGCAGGAACGCCGTCACGCGCTCCTCGTTCTCTTCGCTCTCCAACGTGCACGTCGCATACACCAGAAGTCCCCCCGGTGCCACGACTGCCGCCGCGCCCGCCAGCAGCTCGTCCTGCAGCCGCGCCAGCGACTCGATGTCCGCGGCGCTGATCCGCCACCGCGCATCCGGATGCCGCCGCAGCGTCCCCGTTCCCGAACACGGCGCATCCACCAGCACGACGTCCGCACGGTCGAACGCCGGCGCCCGCCCATCCGCCACCACCACATCCAGGTCGAGACCGCCGACGCGGGCCGCGTTCTCCCGGAGCCGGCGCAACCGGCGCGCCGAAAGGTCCGCCGCCAACACCCGGCGAGGCCGGCTCCCTTCCCGCCCGACCGCCAGCGCGATCGCCTTGCCCCCGGGCGCCGCGCACAGGTCCGCAACGATTGCGCCGTCCGTCGCTCCCGCACAATCGACCACCAGGCCCGCCGCCGGATCCTGGACCACCGCCGGCACCGCTGCGAGCGCCGCTTCCACAGAAGCGCCCGGCCCCAGCCGGATCGCGTTCAGCCCGCCCACCGCTTCCCCTTCGAGCCCCACCGCGCCCAGCCGTCCCAGCGCGTCTTCCACCGCCACTCCCAACGGACGAAGGAACAGGTCGGCCCGCTCATTGTTCGCTGCCACGAGCCGGCGAGTTCCCTCCAGACCCCACCGCTCCACCCAGCGCTCGACCAGCCAGCGCGGGTGGCTGCCCCACTCTACGAGATACCCCACCGGGTCCGTGACCGCGTCGGGGAATCCCGCCTCCGGATCCGCCCGCGATACCGCCTTCAGAACGCCATTCACGAATCCGGCTGCCGCCTTCCCCCGCGGCTTCGCCAGCTCGACCGACTCGTTCACCGCCGCCCACGACGGCACGCCACCCATCTCCGTCAATTGGTACACGCCCAGCCGAAGGACGTCGAGTAGCTCGGCCTCCACCGCTTCCAGCGGCCGCCGTGTCACCTCCGCGATGCGCCGGTCCAGCCGGCCACGCAGTCGCAGGACCCCGTACGCCAGCTCGTGCAACCACGCCCGCTCTCGCGCCGCCAACCCCGACTGCGCCTGATGCAGCGCGCGGTCCGCCAGGACACCCCGGCGGACCGCACGCAGTACCCGCATCGCCGCCTCGCGCGAGGCCGTGGCCGTCAATCCAGCATTCCCGCGGCCGGCGACGACGGAACCGCCACCTCCCGACGCGCCATCCGGCCGGCCAGGTACGCCTCGCGGCCCGCTTCCACTCCGAGCTTCATCGCCCGCGCCATCCGCTCCGGCTCACGCGCCTCCGCGATCGCCGTGTTCATCAGGATCCCGTCCACTCCCTGTTCCATCGTCAGGCACGCGTCCGACGCCGTCCCCACCCCGGCGTCCACGATCACCGGACAGGAGAGCCGGGTTTTTATCTCTCGGATAAAATATGGATTCACGAGGCCGAGGCCGCTGCCGATCGGGCTGGCGAGCGGCATCACGGCGGAGCAGCCGGCATCCTCGAGGCGGAGGGCGGTGATGACGTCCTCGTTGGTGTAGGCGAGCACCTTGAAGCCCTCGGCGACGAGAGTCTTCGCGGCCTCGAGCGTGGCGAAGACATCGGGGAGCAAAGTGCGCTGGTCGCCGATGACTTCGAGCTTGACCCAGTCGCTCATCCCGGCGGCGCGTCCGAGCCGGGCGTAGCGGACGGCGTCTTCGGCATTGTAGCAACCGGCGGTGTTGGGCAGCAGGAAGATGCGCTTCGGATCGAGGTGAAAGAGGATCCCTTCCTCCCTGGTCCGGTCGAGGTCCACGCGCCGCACGGCGACCGTGACCATCTCGGCGCCGGAGGCCTCGATGGCGCGGACCATCGATGGGTTGTCGCGGTACTTCCCGGTGCCCACGATGAGCCGCGAGCGGAACTTGCGTCCCGCGATCTCGAGCGGTTCGTCGCGCACGATCATCCTCCTCCCACAAAATGGACGATCTCGAAGACGTCGCCGGTCCGGACAGGGACGTCCGGGACGTGGCCGCGTTCGAGGATCTGGCGATTGTGTTCCACGACCACGAGCCCTGGATGGAGCCCGAGCTCGTTCAGCAGGTCGGCGACGCTGAGCCCTGCCCGCAACTCGCGCGGCTCACCGTTCACGGTCACGAGTACGACATCCGTCGACTGCATTCGTCCTTCCCTCTTCAGTCCCCGGCCAGCGACTGCGCGAAGGCCACCGCCGCCGCCGCGGGATCCACGGTGTTCCAGACACCACCCCGAGCAGCCACGCCGGCCGCGCCCGCCGCGAGCACGGCGGCGACCCGATCGGGCGTGACTCCGCCGATCGCGATCAGGGGCAGAGTCGTCGCCCGGGCCGCGGCCTCGATCAGCTGCACGCCGTCGGCGCGTCCGGCGTGTGCCGGCGTCTCGAAGATCGTTCCGATGACGACGAAGTCGGCGCCATCGGCCTCGGCGCCGTCCGCCTCGTCCGCGGCGTGCGCCGAGTAGCCGACCGTTCGCGATCCGACCAGTTCGCGCACCCGTGCGACGGGCAATGACCGGCGCCCGAGCTGCACACCGTCGGCGCCGGCGGCCAGCGCGACGTCGACCCGGTCGTTCACCATCAGCCGCGCCCCCGCGGCCCGCACCGGGCCAGTCAGGTCGCGGGCCAGGGCGAAGAGCCGCCCGCCGGTGGTGCCGTGGCCGCGCAGGTGCAGCGTGGCGACGGCGCCAGCCGCCTCGATGACGGTCCGGGCGAGGGCCGGGAAATCCGGCCGCGCCAGGATCCCGTCGTCCGTCACGACGTGCAGCCTGCCGACGCTCACGTGAAGCGAGCGCCCACTTCGACGCCGCGGCCGCGCAGCCAATCCGGGACGGTCATACGACGCCGTCCGGCCGGCTGCACCTCGCGGATCCAGAGGGCTCCAGCCGCGCAGGCGACCAGTATCCCGCGCTCGGCATCGTCGGGCGCGATGGCGATGATCGTACCCGGCTCCGCGGAAACAACGCCGCCCCGTTCGAGGGCGGGACGGAACAGCTTCAGTTCCTCGTGCGGGCCGATCGCCCACGCGCCGGGCACCTCGTCGAAGGCGCGGATGTGGCAGCCGACGTCGTGCGCGTCCTGGTTCCAGTCGATGTGCGCGTGTTCGCGGGTGAGGCGGGGCGCGTAGCTCACGGCCGCGTCGTCCTGCGGCTCATCGTCGAGGACGTCGGCCTCGATCAGCGCGAGGGCTTCGACGAGCGCTTCCGCGCCGATCTCGCTCAACCGCGATAACAGCTCCGTGCCGGTCTCCTCCGGCCCGATCGGTTCGGTGACCTGCAGGAGGATGGGACCGGCGTCCAGCGCCTCGACCATCCGCATGACCGAGACGCCCGTCCTGTCCAGGCCGCGCGCGATCGCCCACTGGACCGGCGCCGCGCCGCGCAGCTCCGGCAACAGGGATGCGTGCAGGTTGATGGATCCGCGTTCCGGCGCGTCGAGCACCTCGCGGCGCAGGATCTGGCCGTAGGCGACGACGACGTTCAGCTCCGGGTCCCGGTCGGCCAGCCACGTTCCGAATTCCGCGCCCGCCGCGCGTTCCGGCTGCGCCACGGGAAGGCCCTCTTCGAGCGCGGCCGTCTTCACGGGGGGCGCGCGCAACTCGCGGTGCCTTCCGACCGGCCGGTCCGGCTGCGTCACGACGCCCACCACATCATGACCCTCACCGATGATGGCGCGGAACGAGGGCAAGGCGAATTCCGGACTTCCCCAGAAGACGATGCGCACGGTCAGCCCTTCGCCTCCGCCGGCTTCACCTTCTCCCACTTGCGCAGGAGCATGCGGCGCTTGAGCGGGCTCAGCCGGTCGAAGAACAGGACGCCGTCGAGATGGTCGACTTCGTGCTGCAGCACGCGCGCCTGCAGCTCGTCCGCGTCGAAGCGAACGATGTTGCCCTCGCGATCGAGTCCCTCGATCGTGATGCGCGCTGGCCGCTCGACGATGTCCCTCACGCCGGGGATGCTCAGGCAGCCCTCCTCCCCCTTCTCCGTTTCGGCGCTCCGCTCGACGATGGTCGGGTTCACGAGCGCGACCGGCTTCACGCCGTCCTCGTGCGGATCGACGACGATCACACGCACGCTCAGGCCGACCTGCGGTGCGGCCAGGCCGACGCCGTCCTCGGCGTACATCGTCTCGTACAGGTCGTCGATGAGCGCGCGGATCTCGGCCGTGACCACCTCGACCGGCTCCGCGGGGGTGCGGAGCACGGGGTCGCCCAGCAGACGCACTTCCCTCACCATCGTACCTACTCGGTTGCGGCTCCGAACACACGCGCGATCTTGGCCCGCGCCACAATCACCCGCGTGTTATCTCCTGTTTTCACCGTCAGCCGGTCATCGGCAAGGTGCACGACGGTACCGATGAGCCCGCCTTCCGTCATTACCTCGTCGCCTTTCTGCACGGCGCTGATCATCTCCTGGTGCTTCTTCTGCATCTTCCGCTGCGGCCCGAGAATCAGGAACCACATGATCGCGATGAACGCCACCAGGTAGATCATCATCACGGCGCCCGTCCGGCCCGCGGCGGGCGGCTGGGCCTGAAGAACGGCTGCGACTGCCAGGATCGTGTTCAATTTCGCGTCCTCTCCTCTTGTCGTCGTCCCGCCCGGAACCGCGCCAGCCAGGCTTCGCTCCAGGCCTCGAATGTACCCGTCCGGATCTCGTTCCGCGCCCGTTCCGCCAGGCGTACGAGAAACCGCACGTTGTGCAGCGACAGCAGGCGCAGGCCCAGCAGCTCGTTGGTGCTCACCAGGTGCCGGAGATAGGCGCGGCTGTGATTCCGGCACGCCCAGCAGTCGCAACTCGCGTCCAGCGGCTCGTCCCGATCCCGGAACCGCGCCGCCTTCAGGTTGAGCTGCCCTTCAGCTTCTACCCACGCCGTTCCATTCCGGCCATTCCGGGTCGGTGCGACGCAGTCGAACAGGTCTACCCCGCGCCGGATCGCCTCGATCATGTCCTCGGGATAACCTACACCCATCAGGTAGCGGGGCCAGCCAGGCGGAAGTTCCCCTTCCAGCGCCTCGAGCACCGACCACATCGAGGCCTTCGATTCCCCCACCGAGAGCCCCCCGACCGCGACCCCGCTCCACTCCCCCATCTCCCGCACCCGCCGCGCCGCTTCCCTGCGGAGATCGACGAAGGTGGACCCCTGGAGAATCGGAAACAGCGCCTGCTCCCGCCGTTCCCCCACTCCCGGTCCTGCCCCCGCAAACGCCTCCGCCTCCCGCATCCGTTCCCGACAACGGGCCAGCCACCGCAACGTCCGCTCGTGCGCCGCGACCGCGAGCTCGCGTCCGACGCCCGCGGGAGGGCACTCGTCGAACGCCATGATGATGTCCGCGCCCAGCGCTCGCTGGATATCGATCACGCCCTCCGGCGTGAACAGGTGCCGCGAGCCGTCGATGTGGCTGCGGAAGACGACGCCCTCGTCCGAAATCTCGTTGAGCGAGCTCAGGCTGAAGACCTGGAATCCACCGGAGTCGGTGAGCAGTGGCCGTGGCCACGCGGCGAACCGGTGCAGCCCGCCCAGCTCGCGGATCAGCTCGTGGCCGGGCCGGAGATAGAGGTGGTAGGTATTGGCGAGCACGATCGAAGCGCCGGCGTCGACCAGGTCGTCGCGGTTCAGGGCCTTCACCGTCGCCTGCGTGCCGACCGGCATGAACACGGGCGTCTCGACGACGCCGTGTGGCAGGTGCAGCCGGCCTGTCCGGGCGGCGCCGCAAACGCCGTCGATCTCGAAATCGAACATCAGAGGATGGCCATCGCGTCGCCGTAGGAGTAGAACCGGTAGCGCTCGTCGATCGCCTCCCGGTAGGCCCGCATCACGAGCTCGTGCCCGGCGAACGCGGACACGAGCATGAGCAGCGTCGATCGCGGCAGGTGGAAGTTCGTGAGCAGGCGGTCCACCGCGCGGAAACGCCAGGGCGGCCGAATGAAGAGCCGGGTCCGGCCTTCACCCGCCGCCACCGCGCCCGCGTCGTCCGCGACCGTCTCGAGCGTCCGTACCACGGTCGTGCCCACCGCCCACACGCGCCGGCCTGCGGCCCGCGTTTCGTTGATCGCCCGCACCGCGTCCGTTTCGACGCGGTACCACTCGGCGTGCATCGGGTGGAGCCGCGGATCCTCGGTCTCGACCGGACGGAAGGTGCCGGCGCCCACGTGCAGGACGAGACGCGCGATGCGGACGCCGGCCCGCTCGAGCGTCGCAATCAGGTCGGGCGAAAAATGGAGGCCGGCCGTGGGCGCGGCAACGGAGCCCGGCACCCGGGCGTACACCGTCTGGTAGCGCTCCGCGTCCTCCGCCGTCGGCTCCCGCGCGATGTAGGGCGGCAACGGAACACGACCGTACCGCTCGAGCGCCGCGGTGGTGCCGTGCGGCGTCCGGAGCCGGACCGTCCGGCTGCCGTCCGACCCGCCCTCGCCGATCTCGACCGAGAGCCCGGGCCCCACCTCGAGCACGGTGCCCGGCCGCAGCTTCGCGCCCGGCCGGACCAGCGCGGTCCACGTGTCGGTGTCCATTCCCGCGTCATCGGCGAACGGGTGCAGCAACAGGACCTCGCCCCGGCCGCCCGTCGGCTTGCGGCCGAGCAGGCGGGCGCGCAGGACCCGCGTCTCGTTGAGCACGAGCACGTCGCCGCTCTCGAAGTGCGATGCAATGTCGCGGAACCGGCGGTGGGCGAGGGATCCGGTCCGACGGTCGACGATCAGGAGCCGGCTCTCGTCGCGACGCGAGGCCGGGACGCTCGCGATCAGCGCGGCGGGAAGCTCGTAATCGAACGCCGACGTGGGGAGTCCGGCGTCCTGCCCGTCAGCCCTCGAAGAGACTGGCCTGGCCATTCGTCGTGAGCCGCGCGGCGGGCACGGTATAACCGAATCGCCGGTACGCGTTGTTGGTGGCGACGCGGCCGCGCGAGGTGCGCATGAGAAAGCCGTTCTGGATGAGGAACGGCTCGTAGACCTCCTCGAGCGTGCCCGCATCTTCCCCCACCGCGACCGCCAGCGTGTTGAGGCCGACGGGCCCGCCATCGAAGTGCTCGATCAGCGTCTTGATGATGCTGCCGTCCATCTCGTCCAGCCCGTACTCGTCCACGTCCAGCAGCTGCAGCGCCTCCAGCGCGACCGGTCCCGTGATGACGCCGGCAGCCCGGACCTGGGCGTAGTCGCGCACGCGCCGGAGCAGGCGGTTGGCGACGCGGGGCGTGCCGCGCGAGCGTCGCGCGAGCTCGGTCGTGCCCTCCTGCGTGCATTCGACCTTCAGGATGTCGGCGCTGCGGTTGACGATCACGCCGAGCTCGTCGGGCGTGTAGAAGTTGAGCCGCTGCACGATGCCGAAGCGGGCGCGCATGGGCGGCGTGAGCAGGCCGAAGCGCGTCGTCGCACCCACCAGCGTGAACTGCTCGAGGTTGATGGGAACCGTCTGTGCCCGCGGCCCGTCCGACAGCCGGATGTCGATCCGGTAGTCCTCCATTGCCGGATAGAGATACTCCTCGATCACGGGCCGCAGCCGGTGGATCTCGTCGATGAACAGGACGTCCCGCTCGCGCAGGTTGGTCAGGATGCCGACCAGATCACCGGGCTTCTCGAGGACGGGGCCCGACGTGGTCTTGAGGTTGACGCCCAGCTCGCGGGCCAGCAGCACGGCCAGCGTGGTCTTGCCGAGCCCGGGCGGACCGTGGAAGAGCGTGTGATCGAGCGTCTCCCGTCGCGCGAGCGCCGCGTCCAGTGCGATGCGCAGGCTCTCCTTCACCTTCGGCTGGCCGATGAACTCCTCGAGGCGGTACGGCCGAAGCGACAGCTCGACCGCGCTCTCCTCGGATATGACTTCCGGCGTCGTGATTTCGGATCGCATTCGCGCTCTCGTCGTCGGGCTTCGGGTGGCTGCATTATCGCAGCCGCCCGGGGACCCGGCAACGGGCGCTGGGCGGGAGAGAGGTCGGATCGCTGCCGCGCCTCACGGCGGCGCCGTCGTCAGAGGGGGTCGTCCACCGCGGCGCGGATCGCGCGGGCCCCCTCGCCCGCACCGTTTTCCGCCGGCGGGCCATCCCACACGGCCTGGATCGCGTCCTGGTTCACGACGATGTCACCCCAGAGCACGTTGCGCGAGCGGGGCGGCCGTTCGCTTCGCATCAGCTCCGCTCCCGTGACGGGGACGAAGCTGCCGGTCGATTCCAGGTAGTCGCTCAGCCGCTGGCGCGGGCCGAGCTGCACTCCGCCCCGGACGTAGAGTCCGCCCTCGAGCAGCAACTCGACCGGGTGCGTCGAAGTGAAGGACGTGGCCGCGACGAGCGCGACTCTGTTGTCCGCCGCGGCGACGTAGAGCAACTGGCCCACGCGCACGACGGCGAACGGCGCCGCCTCGCCCGACGGCTGCCAGCGCAAGTCGACCAGGTGGAGGTAGCCGCGCCGGTTCGCGAGGAAGGCGGCCAGCGTGATGCCATCCGGCATGTGGGCGTAGCCCTCGACCAGCCGGAAATCGCGAAGGAACAGGCGCAGCCGCCGCTTGGGCAGTCGAGGCGGTTCGGGCATATGGGCGTCGGTGCCCTCGTGGATGTGGCCCGTGCGGGAGTGGGCGTCAGGTGCGGCCGGGGAGCCTGCTTCTTAGCGTCGTTTCCGGCTTCCCGTTTCTGAAGCTCCACCCGCATCCCTGGCGCCGAGCGCGGCGCGTATCAATCGCTCCGTCTCCGCCGCTGGACCCTCGGCGTCCATGGCCCGGCGAACGGCCGCCGCCGCTTCGGAATGGGAGAATCCGAGCGCCGTCAGTGCTGCCACGGCCGCCTCCGCGCTCCGGCTTTCCGGCATGCCCGGCGAGCGGACGGCGGCGAGGTCATCGACGCGGTCGGCCAGCTCGACCGCCAGCCGTTCCGCCTTCTTGGTGCCGAGGCCGGGGATCTGGCGCAGTGTCGCGATGTCCTTGTCCAGGATCGCGTGAATCAGGCGGTCTGGCGGCAGCGTCGAGAGCATGTTGAGCGCCAGCCGCGGCCCCACGCCCGACGCCGTCAGCAGCCGCGCGAACACGGCGCGCTCGCCCGCGTCGAGGAAGCCGTAGAGCGTAATGCCGTCCTCGCGGACGATCTGCGTCGTGCGCAACTCGACGTCCGAGCCCTCACGGGGCAGCCGTTCGTACACGCTGAGCGGAACTTCGATTTCGTAGGCGACGCCGCCCGGCGTCATCACCTCCGCGATGCCGAGGTCGCGGCGGATCAGCTGCCCGCGGATCCGGCTGATCACAAGGTCCGTCCCGCGAGACGGGCGGCGAGGCCGCCCGCGTTGCAGTGGCAGAGCGCGACCGCCACACCGTCGGCCGCATCCGCCGGCTCCGGCGGATGGCGCAGCCGGAGCAGCGTCTGCACCATGTACTGCACCTGCTCCTTGGTCGCACGGCCGGTGCCCGCGACCGCGCTCTTGATCGCGGCGGGCGAATACTCGGCCACCGGCAGGTCACGCAGCGCGGCGGCCAGCAGCGCCGCGCCGCGCGCGTGCCCGAGCAGCACTGTGGTCCTCACGTTCTTGCTGTAGAAGACGCCCTCGACCGCGACGACATTGGTGTCGTGCCGTTCGAATACCTCGGCGAGGCCATCGTGGATGACGCGCAGCCGCTCCGCCAGCGGCGTGGCCGGATCCGTCCGGATCACGCCGCACTCCAGCAGGGAAACGGAACCGCCGCCACCACTGGCGACGACGCCGTAGCCGGTCGTGCGGGTGCCCGGGTCGACGCCGACGACGATCACGCGTCGTCCTCCGCGAACGCCGCATCATCGACATCCGCATTGGACCAGACCTTCTGCACGTCGTCGAGGTCGTCGAGCACTTCCAGCAGCCGGATCACCTTCGCCGCGTCATCCCCCGCGATGTCGACCGTCGTCCTGGGCACCATCGCGAGCTCCGCCTCACCGAACTCGATGCCCCGCGAGCGCATCCCCTCCTGCACCTCGTGGAACGTGTTCAGGTCCGTCGTCACTACGAACTCGTCGCCCTCGCGCCGGAGATCGCTCGCGCCCGCTTCCAGCGCCGCCTCCATCGTTGACATCTCGTCGTAGCGGCTGGCGTCCACGTAGATCTGGCCCAGCCGCTCGAACTGCCAGGCCACCGAGCCCGTCGTCCCGAGACTGCCGCCGTGCTTCGTCAACGCGTGCCGGATGTCGGCCACCGTGCGCGTCGAGTTGTCCGTCAGCGTCTCGATGAACAGCGCCACGCCGCCCGGACCGTATCCCTCGTACGTGATTTCGTCGTAATTCACGCCCTCGAGCTCGCCGGTCCCCTTCTTGATGGCGCGCTCGATGTTTTCCGCCGGCATGTTCGCCGCTTTCGCGGTATCGACCGCCAGACGGAGACGCGGATTGAAGCCGGGATCGCCGCCGTGGCGGGCCGCCACCGTGATCTCGCGGATCAGCTTGGTGAACGCCTGTCCGCGCCTGGTATCGTTCACGGCTTTCTTGCGCTTGATCTGCGCCCATTTGCTGTGTCCGGCCACACAACCTCCTTCGGACACGGAACATCATGTAAGAAAAGAAGTTGCCGGATCGGCAACCGTATCAATATAGCGCGGCGGCGAAGGCCGCGGCAACGTGGCGCCTCCAGTGTATCGCCACGCTGTCCTCGCTTGCGCACCCCGCAACGTAGCGGCATGATTCGCGACGATCCATTCCTCGACGCTCCGGATGGCACGATGGCGAGTACGCAGACCTTCGACATCACGACGGGCGCCGATCTCCAGGAAGTCGATAACGCCGTAAACCAGGCGATGAAGGAGATCGTGCAGCGCTACGACTTCAAGGGAACGAACTCCACCGTCGAGTTCGACCGGTCGAAAGGCGAATTCCGTCTGAACGCGGACACCGACTTCCGGCTGAAGGCGGCGTACGACGTCCTGCTCGGCCGCCTCATCCGTCGCGGGGTATCGATCCGCAACCTGCGTCCGGACCCGGTGGAGCCGGCATCAGGCGGGCGAGTCCGGCAGACGGTCGGGCTGATGCAGGGGATCCCGGTCGAGACGGCACGCGAGATCGTAAAGACGGTGAAGGGCCTGGGGCTGAAGAAGGTGCAGGTGGCAGTCCAGGGCGACGAGGTGCGGGTCTCGGGCCCGTCGCGCGACGACCTGCAGGCCGTCATGCAGGCGCTCCGTGATCAGGATTTCGGAGTCGAGCTGAAGTTCGGGAACTACCGTGGCTGAGTCGCGGCCGAAGGCGGTCATCAATCTCCGCGAGGCGCGGGCCGTCTGGGAGATGCCGGACTGGGCCCGGGACGCGATCTCATCCTCGTTCGCGGCGGCGTGGGAGGTCGTGTTCATTGAGGCGGCCGCGGACGGTCGCGGCGACGGCGGCGGCGTGTCGCCGGAAGCGCTTGCCGCGATCGCCGGCGCGGAGGTGTACATCGGCTTCGGCGCCCCACGCTCTCTCTTCCTGGCGGCCACCGCAAACGGGCCGGCGCTGCGCTGGATTCACACGGGCACCGCCGGTGTCGGCTCCCTGCTCTACCCCGAGCTTCTCGAGTCCGACGTCATCCTGACGAACTCCCGCGGCGTGCATGCGCCAGCCATGGCGGAAACCGTGGTCGCGATGATGCTGCACTTCGCCCGCGGCATCGACTTCGCCGTGCGCGCCCAGGCCGCGGCGCGCTGGGACAGCCGCCCCTTCGAGGAGCGGCCCGGCGCGGTGAGGGAAATCGATGGCGCCACGCTCGGCATCATCGGACTCGGCGGCATCGGGCTGGAAGTCGTGCGCCGCGTCCGCTCGCTCGGCGTCGCCGTGGTCGCGACTCGCCGTTCGAACGTGCCCGGTCCGACCGGCGTCGAGGTGCTCACCGGCAAGGACGCGGTCACCACCGTGCTCTCCCGCGCCGACTACGTGCTCGTGGCGGTGCCGGCCACGCCCGAAACACGCGGCCTGATCGGCCGCGCGCAGCTCGCCGCGATGAAGCCGGGCGCCGTCCTCATCAACGTCGCCCGCGGCGACATCGTGGACGAGGTGGCGCTCGCCGAAGCGCTCGAGGGCGGCCGCCTGCGTGGCGCCGCCCTCGACGTGTTCCACCGGGAACCGCTACCCGCCGATTCCCCGCTCTGGCGTCTGCCCGGCGTGCTGATCACGCCTCACATCAGCGCGACCACGCCCCGGTTCTGGGAGCGCGAGGTCGAGCTCATCCGGGACAACGTGGCCCGCTACCTCGCCGGCCGCGGGCTCCGCAACGTCGTCGACAAACGACTCGGCTACTGACCGCCCTCAGCCGCCCGCTTTCCGCATCGCGTCCTGGCAGGTCGGCCACGGCTGCGGCTGACCACCCCGCATGGGCATGACGCGCCGGTCACGCGGCACCCGCGCCGGATCCTCCGAGGCGAGGTACGCGAGCATCGCGGTGAGCGTTGCGTTGTTCTTCAGGTCATCGAACACGAGCTTGTCGAACGTGTCCCGGTTCGTATGCCAGGTGTCGGCGCTGTAGTTCCAGTTCAACGAGCTCAGCGAGAACGCCGGCGCGCCCGCACAGATGAAGGACGCGTAGTCGCTGCCGCCGCCGCCGGGCGAGCCCGGGATGCCGAGATTGATCTGGCCGGTGATCTCGGTCGGGATCTTCGAGAACCAGTCGCCGAAGTGCGCGGCGGCGCCCGTCAGCCCCTGCATTGAGACGTTGACGACGCGGCCGGTGCCGTTGTCCTGGTTGAAGAGCGCCTGGATCCCGTTGACGATGTCCGGGTGGTCATGCGCGAAGGCGCGCGACCCGTTGAGTCCTTCCTCCTCGCTGTTCCAGTGTCCGACGAGGATGGTGCGCTTGGGGTTCGGATAGACGGCCTTCAGGATGCGCATCGCCTCCATCATCGTGACGGTGCCGGTGCCGTTGTCAGTCGCGCCCGAGCCACCGTCCCAGGAATCGAAGTGCGCCGACAGCACGACGTACTCGTTGGGCAGCTGGGTGCCGCGGATCTCCGCGATGGTGTTGAGCGCCGGGACTTCACCCGTGAACTCCGATTCCGCCGTGACCCGCAGGCGCGGGCCCTGGCCGTTCTCGGCGAGCCGGAACACGAGCCCGTAGTCCTCGCAGCTGATGTCGACGGTCGGGATCTTCGTCGTATTCGTGCTGAAGATCTTGTTCACGCCGATGTCGTTCGACCAGTACGACTGCAGGATGCCGAGCGCGCCGGCCTCCTCCAGCTTCAGCCGCAGCGCCGCCGTGTTGGCCCGGCCGTTGTTCGCGAAGCCGGCCTTCACGATCCGCTGCGAAAAGGCGGACCGCGCCTCGGCCCGGGCCTGCGCCATGCGCTCGTACGAACTCTGCGGGGCGGCGCCCCCGCCACGGCCACCGCGTCCGCCGCCGGCCCCACCCGCGCCGTACTCCTGCCACTGCGCATCGGGCCGGCAGGTCGGCTGCGCGAAGTCGATCGCGATGAACTTGCCCTTCGCCTGCGGCAGCCAGGCCTGGAACGCGGCGGCATTGGCCACGTCGGGCAGGATCGCGACCGGTCCCTCGGCGGGCCGGCCGTTGGTGCCCGGGCTCCACGCGAGCATCGTCCCCTCGAGCGAGCGCACGCGCGGCGCGAGCAGGTCGATGTGCGAGACGCCGCGGCGCCAGCCGGTCCACGTGCCGTATTGCTCGTTGCGTGCCGGGATGCCCCAGCCCGTGTACATCCTGACCAGCCAGTCGTTGCCGGCCTTGATTTCGGGCGACCCGACCAGGCGCGGCCCGATCGAGTCCATCAGCGTCTGCGCCAGGCTCTCGATCTGCGATTCCTCCATCCCCATCTGCCAGATGCGACGGATCACCGCATCATCCGTCGGGAAAGTCTGTCCGGCCGACGGCATGGCGACGCCCAGCATGACGGCCGCCGCCGCGAATCCGATCTTTCTCATCGCTTCCTCGTCCGCTACGGTTCCGGGAACCGCCGCTCGGCGGTCGCTGGCAAGCTGGTCCAGGATCCGGCCCGGCGCAAGGCGCCGCACCGCGCGAATCCGGGACCCGGCAACGCGCGTAGTGTAGACCGGCGCGACAGGGGTGGATCGGAACGAGCCGGGAGGCGGGAATGAGACGAAGGGCGCTGATCTTCGCGTTGTTGGCGTTCGCGGCGGGCGGGCCGGCCCGGGCCCAGAGCCTGAACCTGGGTGGGGGCGGATTCGGCCTGAGCATCGGCAACTCCATACGCTGGGACGGTCTCCGCATCAACCTGCGCGACGACGGTGTGGAAGCCGTCAACGGCATCAACCTCACGCTCTGGAAGCCGGGCGCGAACCCGGCCTTCGACATGAACGGCATTGCCCTCGGACTGTACGCGGCCGACGCGGCGCGCATCAACGGTTTCGCGGTCGCGCTGGGCGGCGTCACCGCGAACGAGAGCATCACCGGGCTCAGCGTGGCCGGCCTCGGCATCGTCTCCCAGAACACGATCTCCGGACTCTCCGTCGCCGGGCTCGGTGTCGTCGCCGAAGGTGATGTGACCGGCCTGTCCGTCGCCGGCCTCGGCCTCGTCGCCAACCGGAACATGACCGGCGTCAACCTCGCCGGCCTCGGCACCGTGAGTCAGGGCGACATGACCGGGCTCAACCTGGCCGGCCTCGGCACCGTCGCCGAAGGCGCGATGATGGGCCTGAACGCGGCCGGCCTCGGCCTCGTGGCGAACGAGGACATGATCGGCGTCAACGTCGGTGGGCTCGGCACCGTGTCACAGGGCCGGATGGGGTACCTCAACGTGGCCGGTCTCGGTCTGGTCGGCGAGCGCGGCATCGATGGCCTGTCCGTCTCCGGCCTCGCCGTGGTCTCGAGCGGAGCGGTCCGCGGTGTCTCCGTCGGCGGCCTCGCCGTTGTCGGCAACCGCGCCATCCACGGCATCACTGCGGCGGGCCTCGGCATCGTCGCGGACGAAGGCGACGTGGAAGGGATCGCGGTTACGGCCGGGAAGCTGGAGACCGTCGCGGCGCGGGGCCTGCTCGTGGCCGGCTACCAGGTGAAGGCGGAGACGCTGACGGGCCTCGTCGCATCCGCGATCATGGCGCGGACGACCGACGGGACCGGGCTCGTAATCGCGCCGTACACGGAATTCCGCGGCGTGCAGCGAGGCCTGGCGATCGGTCTCGTCAACCGCGCAGAGGAACTGCACGGAGTGCAGATCGGGCTGCTGAACTACGCGGGCAACAACGGTCACGGCACGCGCTGGCTGCCGATCGTCAACGCCCACTTCGACTGAGGTCGGTCAGGGGAACAGCGCGAGCTGCTCCCGGCTCGCGGCCGGCCGACGGAACGCGGCCACCGAAAGCGCGGGCGGGTGCGGCGCCAGCCCCGCCTTCCGCGCGGCGGCATCGAACAGGGCCCGGACCTGCGCCGCCATCTCCCCCTCGGCTCGCATGCGCGCGCCGAATTCCGGCTCGTTCAGCCGTCCGCCGCGCATCGCACGGATCCGATTCAGGACCTTCTCCTTCCGATCCGGGAAATGTCGGCTCAGCCAATCGGCGAACAGGTCTTTCACGCCGTGCGGCAGGCGGATCGGCGCATGGCTGGCCGATCCCGCGCCGGCGCCGGCCGCGGCGGCGAGGATCGCCGGGATCTCCTCGTCGTTGAGCGCTGGAATCACGGGTGCGACGAGCACGTGCACGGGGATCCCTGCGGCGGCGAGCGTCTCGACGGCGGCCAGGCGACGAGCGGGTGACGAGGTCCGGGGCTCCATGATGCGGTGCAGCGTCGGATCGAGTGTCGTGATGGACACGTTGACGCGCGCCGCGTCCTGCATGGCGAGTCCGGAGAGCAGGTCGACGTCGCGCGTCACGAGGTGGTTCTTGGTCACGATCGTAACGGGGTTGCGGAACTCGGCGAGCACCTCGAGACAGCGCCGCGTGAGTCGGAGCCTGCGCTCGGCGGGCTGGTAGGGGTCGGTCACACCGCTCAGCGCGACAACGTCCGGCCGCCACGAGCGCGCCAGCAGCGCCTTCCGCAGCAGTTCGGGCGCATCGGCTTTCACCAGAATCTTCGTCTCGAAGTCGAGGCCCGCGGAGAACCCGAGATACTCGTGGTACGGCCTCGCGTAGCAGTAGATGCAGCCGTGCTCGCATCCGCGGTACGGGTTGATGCTGAAATCGAAGCCGATGTCCGGACTGTCGTTCCTGGCGATGATGGTCCGCGTCGCGTCCCGGTAGAAGCGCGTGCGCGGGCCCGGGTCATCCGGGTCGCGCACATGCGGGTCCGGCACGACCTCGAGCGGTTCGAAACGGTTCTTCGGGTTGGCCGCCGCGCCGCGGCCGCGAATCGAAGCGCCCGTCACGCGTCGTCCGCGACCGGCAACAGCAGAATCGCCGCAACCAGCAGCGCGACACCCACAAAATAAAGCATGCGCTGGCCCGCGATGAGCCAGCATACGCCGCCGAGGATCGCGCTGCCTTCGGCCAGCGCCCAGCCGACGATCGCCAACGTGCCGCGGCGGCCGCCGTCGACGCGACCCATGGCGCCGCGGATCGCGAAGACGGCGACGATGCACATCACGGCGAGCCCGAGAAAGACGATTCGGAAGACCGGGCCGAGCGCGGGATCCGGCGTGATCCCGCCGCCCTTCGACAGGTAGGCGATCACCACGCCGAACAGCAGCACGCCGCTGAGCAGGGCGAGCCGCACGATCCGCAGCGCTGCCGCGGGAATCTGCTGGCCGTTCATGCCGTACCTCCCCCGTTTCCATGTACCCAGCCGTCAACCGTTGACGCTGGTCCCGATCCGGCGGCATCTTCGAAGCTGCGGGTGGAAGCGTAATCTCTTCGTACCGGATCGGTCTCCGCTCCCACCGAAGCACGAACCTGCACGCTTCTGCCATGTCGATGAACGTTTCCGGCCGGGACTTTGCCCGCGTCGGCCGGCGCCTCCGCGAGGCAGCCGTCGGCGTGCGTCCGTGGCGTGCCGGCCGGCGCGCGTTGCTGTTCGCTCTCACGCTTGTCGCCGGGCCTGCCCGCCGGCCCGGCGCCGCGCAGGCGCCCGACGAGCCGCTCCTCCGCATGCGCTACCTGCGCGAGCCGCGCGCCTACCCGTTCGCCGACATACCGCTGGGCGCACTGGAACGCGGTTGGTCGCAGATGGAGGCCCGCTGGCCGCAGTTCATCCTCCAGCGGCGCGCTCCGCGCGGTCCTTTCGACGTCGTCGCGGCGGCAGCGGGAGCGCAGACCGCGTGGCAGCCGATCGGGCCCGCCCCCATCGGAACGGCGGCGACCGGCCGCCTCTCGACAATCGCGGTCCACCCCACCGACCCGTCCGTCCTCTACATCGGCGGTGCCCAGGGCGGCGTCTGGAAGAGCGTCGACGGCGGCGCGAGCTGGTCGCCGCTTACCGACGGCGAGTGCTCGCTCGCGATGGGTTCGATCGCGATCGACCCGCGCACACCGGACATCGTCTACGCGGGTACCGGCGAGCTGCACTTCTCCGGCGACAGCTACTACGGCTGCGGGGTCCTGCGCTCCATCGATGGCGGTTCGACCTGGACGCAGCTCGGATCCTCCCATTTCGACACCAACATCGGCGGCGCTCGCATCTCCGCCATTCTGATCGATCCGCCTACGGCCGGCTCCGCCACCGCCACGACCGTGTACGCCGCCACGAGCGTCGGCGTATACCGGTCCATGGACAGCGGGCTCGACTGGACGCGCACGCTCGTTGGCATTGCCACCGATCTGGTGCTCGACCCGGTGACGCCTTCCACGCTCTATGCCGCGATCGGCTCGCCCAACGGCGACGTGCGCAACGGCGTGTACCGCAGCATCGACGGCGGCATCTCGTGGACGCAGCAGACTTCGTTCCCGTCGGAGGACGTGGGCCGGATTGCGCTCGCCATCGCGCCCAGCGCACCCACCACGCTGTACGCGGCCATCCAGCGTTCCTTCCAGGCCAGCTCGGGCGCGGGCGAGCTGCTCGGCATCTACCGCACGACGGACGCGGGCGGGAGCTGGGTGCGGGCCACGGCCACCAACGCCGATTGCAGCACGCAATGCTGGTACGACCTCGTCATCCGGGTGGATCCGACCGATGCGTCGACCGTCTGGTTCGGAGGCGTATTCATGTTCCGCTCGACCAACGAGGCCGCCACCTTCCGGAATGCGCTGGGCGGAATCCACGTGGACCAGCACGCGCTCGCCTTCGACCCGCAGGATCCGGCGACCGTGTACGCCGGCAACGACGGCGGCATCTACCGGACGCGAAACGCGGGCATTACCTGGGAATCGCTCAACTCCAACCTCGCGCTCACCCAGTTCTATCCGGGAATCTCGCCGCATCCGTGGGACCCGGCGGTCGTGCTGGGCGGCACGCAGGACAACGGCACGCTCGAGTACGCCGGTGTCCCGACGTGGACCTCCGTGCTCGGCGGCGACGGCGGCTTCACGGCTGTCGACGCCATCGATCCCAGTATCTCGTACGCGGAGACGCAGTGGACGCAGAACTCCGGGTTCTCCGGACCGCGCCGCCGCATCGCGCCGGGCAGCTTCGTCCTTCTCGCGAACGGGATCAACACGGCCGACCGCGGCCTCTTCATCCCGCCGCTCGTGATCGAACCGGTGACCCCGACCGTGCTCTACTTCGGCACCTACCGACTCTATCGAACGTCGAACCGGGCCCTGAGCTGGACCACGATCAGCGGCGATCTCACGCAGGGCACGGGTCGTATCTCCGCGATCGCGCCCGCACCTTCCGACAACTCGACGATCTACGTCGGCACGAGCGACGGCAATCTGCAGGTCTCGACGAACACGGGCGCGTCGTGGGAGCTCCGCACGGCGGGGCTGCCCGACCGCTACGTGACGGACATCGCGGTCGACCGGCTGCTGGCGGGCACGGCGACGCTCGCCGTGTCCGGCTTCGGCACGGGCCACGTGTTCCGCACGGTCGATTCCGGCGCGTCGTGGAGCAACATCAGCGGCAATCTGCCGGATGTGCCCGTGAACACCGTGCTCGAGATTGCCGACCGACTCTACATCGGGACCGACCTCGGCATCTTCAGCAGCGAGAACCACGGCGCGACCTGGACGCCGTTCATGGACGGTCTGCCCAACGTCGCCGTCTTCGACCTCGCCTACTCGAACGAGACCGGCCTCGCACTCGCCGCTACACACGGCCGCGGCATGTTCTCGATCCGGCCGCTCTCCGCCGCCAGCATCACGGTCGACCGCGACAGCATCCGCTTCAACGCGCTCCAGGACACCGTTCGCCTTGCCGCCAGCGTGCTCGATTCCACGGGCACGCCCGTCGCGCAGCCGTTCGTCTCGTGGCGTTCGCTCGACCCCGCCGTCGTGACCGTCGATGCGGCCGGCCTGGTCCGCTCCCACGGCAATGGCGCGACCACGATCATCGCGGCGATGGCGGGCGTGACCGACACGACCGCGGTCACGGTCGAGCAGATCGCGGCCTCGCTTGCCGGCCTGCCTGACAGCGCATTCCTCGTGGTAGGCGAGTCGCGGACCTTCGCGGCCACGGCCGCCGACTCGAACGGCCGGCCGGTCACCGGCGCCGCCCTGGACTGGACCTCGTCCGACCCCGCCTCGGCCACGGTCGATGCGAGCGGCCGCGTCCGCGCGATCTCGGCCGGCGGCGCCGTCATCCACGTCCGGCTCGGCGCGCTCGCCGATTCCACCCTCGTGCAGGTTGGCGTGCCCTCGACCACCGCGCTCGAGGCTGCGCCATTGCCCGCCGCTTCCACCCAGAGCAGCGCCGCCGGTTCGCGACTGCCGCTGCTCCGCCTGCGATTCTCCGTGTCCGGCTTCGAGCCGGTCGAGATCACGAGGCTCGGCTTCGACGCGACGGGTAATGATCCCGGGGCCAGCCTGGTGCTCATGCGGGATCTCGACGACAACGGCGTGATCGATCCGGCCGACGTGCTGCTCGCGAGCTTCCCGGTCGCGCTGAGCCCGGGCGCATCCGTCCCCGTGACGCTTTCGCCCAACGGCTTCTCGATAGCGGGCGACAGCGCGGCATCGCTCATCGTCGCGTTGCGCCTGAGCGGCAACTCGCCGAACGGCGCCACCTTCCAGGTCCGGTTCCTGCCTTTGCAGACGGCCACCATCGGACAGCGTTCGGGGCTGCAGAACCGGATCGACCAGCCGGCCGGACCGGTCGCGTCCGCGCTCATCGCCACCACGCTCCTGGAAGCCGGTGAAGCGCTCTCCCTGAGCGAGAATCCGGTCCGTTCGTCCTCGTTGGTCATGAATTTCGCGGAGACCCCGCGTACCGCCGCGATCTACACTGTGAACGGCCGCCTCGTCGTCGATCTCACGTCGCGCATGAGCGGCGACGGCCGGATCGAGTGGGACCTGCGCAACGCCGACGGCACGGCTGTCGCTCCCGGCGTGTACCTCGTGATCTTCGACATCGCGGGAACGCGCTACCAGGACAAGCTGATCGTGCTGCGCCGGTCCACCGGCGACGGACCGGAGGTCAGTGCGGGCAACAGGCGCGGCGGCTGACCGGGTCATCAGCGCCCGGCCGCTCCACCGCCACCCGCGTCCAGCACCTCGCCGTACGGGCGGTAGCCCGCGCGCCGCACCATCGCCCAGGCGAGCAGCGCGGCCGCGGCCTCGACGAGCAGGTCGGTCGCATCGAACCAGCGGCCCGCAACGAAGATCTGCGCGCACTCCGTGACCAGCGCCAGATAGATCACCGGCAACGGCCCGGCCAGCCAGCCGCGCCGGCGAAGCGGCCACACGGCGAGAAGCGCACCGGCGGGCATCACGAGCAACCCCGTGACGCCGACGTCCACGGCCGTGAAGATATCGACGCGTTCGCGATAACTGAGCAGCGGGATCAGCCACTCCGGACTCAGCTTCCGGGCCAGCATGCCGGGATCGAACTCGGGGTAGAACGGACGGAGCGCCCACAGCAGCAGCAGCACGGCGTAGAACCACAAGAGCAACCGGGGCCGCGCCGCACCTCGCCATTTCCGGGAAAAGACCGGGAGCAGCCGCGCGCCGGCCCACGCGCCGAGCAGCATGCCGAGGCCGCCCGCCACAATGAGTCCCGGGGCGATTACGTAGCCGAGCGCGCCGCGCGCGAAGCCGGTCACGGCCAGCGCCATCGCGCCGACAACGGCGACGCGCGGCCATGCCACTTCGTACGACTTCCCCATCTCGACGAGCGTGGCGACCGCGAAGAGGGCGGCAGGCGCGACAAGCAGGATCTCGGATGGCTGAATCCGCACGGTGGAAGACCAGTCGATCGAATGGAGCGCCTGAGTGAAGCGCTCGACCGGAGATCCCCATGCGCCCGGCACATGCTCCTGCCGGAACAGCGGACTGAACGCGTCGAGCAGAACGGCGCCGCCGTACGCGCCGGCGAACACGGCGGCCGGCACGCCCACGAACGAGCGTTCCCCGCGGCCGGCCTTCACGAACAGCACCATGGTGGCGGCGACGAGTGCGCCGAGAAACGCGCCCGCGGTATTGGTCAGGAGATCGACAACGCTCGGCGTACGGCTCGGGACCATCAACTGGAACAACTCCACCGACACGCTCAGCAGCGCGCCACTCAGCGTGGCGCGCGCGAGCACCGGCCGGGCCGGGCCGCGCGGTGACGTCATCAGCCAGACGGCGCCCCAGCCCGCGAACAGCAGGACGTTGCGGACGGCGTCCACGAGATCGTGCCTCGTGAGCATCGGATCGATCGCTCCCTCGAGACGCAGGGCGAGCGCGTGCGTTGCCATCTGCATGTGCGGCTCCGCCAGGGTCGCGAGGCCGATCACGAACACGTACGCGAGGCGCAGCAGGAGAGAGGCGTGCGCCGGCTTCATCGCGAGGACCTGCATTCCCGAACGGCGGAGCGCAGGCTCCGGCCGAACCCGGCCGGCGCGGTTCGGCGGATCCGGACGGACGGCGTGCCGTGCCAGCGCGCGAAGCGGTTCAACGCGCCCGCCAGGTCGGCCGCCAGCGCCGCGCTCGGCCGCACTCCGTCCTCGAGCCACAACGACTTCACTTCCATCATCCCCTCCCGCCGGTGCGCCTTGGCATCCAGCCGCCCGACGATTCGACCTCGTCTGAGGATCGGCAGCACGAAGTATCCGTACACGCGCTTTCGCTCCGGCGTGTAGCATTCCAGCCGGTAGTCGAAGCCGAACACGGCACGCGCCCGGGCGCGATCCCAGACCAGCGGATCGAACGGTGAGAGGAGCGTGGTATGCGACGGCGCCACGCCCGCGACCGTCATGGCCTCGAGCCGCTCGACAGCCGCCGCCGCGACGAGCGCACGGCTTTCCCACCCCTCGACGTCCACCTCGGCAAGGTCACCGCTCGCGAGCAGATGCGCCACCGCCTTCGCTGCCGCCGCCTTCGGCATCCGGTAGTAGTCGGCGATCCAGCCGGCCTGCGCGATGCCGAGCGCGGCGACCGCGCTCCGCACCAGCGCACGATCCGCCTCGGCCGCCGGCGGCAGCCGCGCATCGCTCCATTCCGGAAGGACGCGCTCGCGCAGGTCGTACACGCGCTGGAACCGCTCCCGCCGCGCGACCATGAGCGTGCCCTCGCTGAACAGGTACTCGAGCGCCCGCTTCTCCTTCTTCCAGCCCCACCAGCCGCCGCCCGCACCATCCGTTCGCGCGAAATCGGCCGAGCGCACGGCACCCTGCCGCTCGATCCGCCGCAGCACTCGCTCGACGACGTCGCCATTCTCGCCGATCCACTCGTGCGAGTACTTCCAGCCCAGGCTGGCGGGATCGATCATCCGGTGGCGGAACAGTGGGTACGCCTCGACCGGAAGGAAGCAGGCCTCGTGCGCCCAGTACTCGAAGAGCCGACCTTCGGCGAGCAGCTCGTCCAGCCACGACGGGTCGTAATCGCCGAGCCGGCTCCAGAGTACGAGGTACGGGCTCCGCGCGACGACGTGGATCGTATCGATCTGGAGCGCGCCCATGCGCCGGATCGCCGCGAGCACGTCCTCCTTCCGGGCGCGGCGCTGCCGCCGCCGGTCGAGGCCCTGCGCGGCGAGCATGAATCGGGTGGCGATCCGTGCGGGAATCCGTGGCCGCGTACGCCCGCTCATCCGGCCACGCTCTCCACCCAGGCGCGCGTCGCATCCGCGAGCTCGTCGAGCACCTCGGCATCCGTACGGCCCGAACGCTTGAGCACGCGGAACCCGTGGTCCGCGCCTTCGATGACGCGCAACGAGGCGCGTGGAGCGAGCGCGGCACAGACCGGCTTCAGCAGCTCGAGGTCCGCGAGTGCATCACGCGTGCCCTGCAGGAAAAGCATGGGTACGCGGACCGACGCGAGGTGGTCCGCGCGCCCGGTCGAGGGCCGACCCGCCGGGTGCAGCGGAAATCCGAAGAACACGAGCCCCCGAACGCCGGGCAGCGGGTCGGCCGCGCACGCGCTCGAGGTCATCCGCCCGCCCATCGACTTGCCGCCGGCGACGAGCGGCAGCTCGTCGTACAGCTGCGCCGCGGCCGCGACCGCGTTGCGCACCGTCTTCGTCAGGACGGCAGCCGGATCCGGCCGCCGGGAACCGGCCTCCATGTAGGGGAACTGGTACCGGAACGTGGCAATGCCGCGCGACGCGAGCCGCTCCGCCAACGCCGTCATGAAGGGATGCCGCATGCCTGCGCCGGCGCCGTGCCCGAACACGAGCCCGGCCCACGCGTCCGCGGGCCGGAGCGACAACGCTCCGACCCCGCCCGAGCTCGCAGTCGCCTCGAACGTCAATGACGTCCCTTCCATTCGCCTCCCACTGATCGGACCATCCATCGCCTCACTCGTGCACCTGCACCGCGCGACCGGGACGATCGATTCAGCTCCGACCGCTCCCGCACTGACGCCGCGCCCAAGATCCACCTCCCTCCACCACCCTGCAAGGCGGCATGCCCGTACGCGCGTTTCCCGCCGTTCCCGCCGTTCCCGCCGTTCCCGCCGTTCCCGCCGTTCCCGCTCCCGCTCCCGCACCCGCGAACGCCTCCGCCTCCGCCCCCGCCTCCCGAATCCCTTCAATGAAAGTCACGCGAACGGTAGCGGACTCCTGCCGCCGTCTTCGCCGAGCCCGTGCGCAGTGCCCGGAAGCGCCGCCCGATCACGTTCATCACCCGGTCCTCCCGCTCGAAGCGCCCTTCGATCACGAGGAACGGCGAGTACTTCACCACCTCGCGGTTCCGCGCGAACGTCTCGCGCGGAACGATCACGTTGAGATAGCCGAACTCGTCCTCCAGCAGCACGAACACGGTCCCCTTCGCCGTTTCCGGATGCTGGCGCGCGACGACCAGTCCCGCGATCACGATCGACTCGCCCGACGCGTACGAGGCAAGCTCACGGCTCGACGCCACACCCGCCGCCGACAACCGCTCGCGCAGGAATTCCATGGGATGGCCATCCGGACAGATCCCGGTCGCGAGATAGTCGAGGAACACGCGCTCCTCGCCTTCCAGCTCACGAGGGTCGAAGGGCAGCACACGCGCGGGCGCCAGCGGCAGCAGGTCGCCCGCCGCACGCAACGCCTCCCACGCCGCCTTCCGCCGGCCCGGCTGGAACGCCTCGAACGCGCCCGCCCGCGCCAGCTGCAACGCATCCGACCGCGTCAGCTTCGCCCGCCGGATTACATCGGAGATCGAGATGAAGGGGCCGTTCGCGCGCGCCTCCTGCAGCGAGTCGCGGGCGGACTCGCCGAGGCCGAGGATGTGCTTCCAACCGATGCGGAGGGCGGGAGCGGAGGCGGAGGCGTTTGCGGGACCGGGACCGGGGGCGGCGGGTGCGGGGTTCCCGCTCCCTTCCCGCTCCCGCCGCTCCCGCACACTCTCCCGCAAACGCTTCCGCCTCCGCTCCCGCATCCCGTTCCCCACCGTCTCGCATTCCCATTCGCCGTCCTTGAGGCACGGCCCCAGCACCTTCACCCCATGCCGCCGCGCATCATGCACCAGTGTGGCCGGCGGATAGAACCCCATGGGCCAGGCGTTGAGCAGGCCGAGGAAGAACTCGGCCGGGTAGTGGGCCTTGAGCCAGGCGGTGGCGTACGCGATGAGCGCGAAGCTCCAGGCGTGCGACTCGGGGAAGCCGTAGTTGGCGAAGGAGAGCAGGTCATGCACCACCTCGTTGGCGACTTCCACGGACACGCCGCGCTCGACGCAGCGTGCGTGCATCCGCTGCAACGCGGCGCGCAACTGCGGCAGCTTGCGGTGATGCCCCATCGCGCGGCGCAGTTCGTCCGCCTCGCTCGCGCTGAAGCCGGCCAGCGCCATCGAGATGGCCATCGCCTGCTCCTGGAAGATGGGCACGCCGTACGTGCGGCGCAGGATCGGCTCGAGCAGCGGATGCGCGTAACGCACCGGCTCGCGGCCGCGCCGTCGCTCCGTGTACGGGTGCACGAACTTCGCCTGGATCGGGCCCGGCCGGATCAGCGCGACCTGCACCACGATGTCGTAGAGCCGGTCCGGCTTCGTCGCCAGGATCGACTGGATCTGCGCGCGGCTCTCGATCTGGAACGTGCCGACCGTGTCGCCGCCCGCGATCATCGCGTACGTCCGCTCGTCGTCCACCGGCAGTTTGTACAGTTCCAGCTTCTCGCCCGTGCGCGCCTCGATGGCGTCGAACGCGATGTGGATCACCGAGAGCCCACCCAGCCCGAGGAAGTCGAACTTGGGCACGCCCGCCGCGTCCAGGTCGTCCTTGTCGAACTGCAGGATGGTCCGGCCCATCGTCGTGTGCTCGATCGGCAGGTAGTCGCCCAGCGACCGGGATGAGAGCACGAAGCCGCCCGGATGCGTCGAGCGCAACCGCGGCACGTCGTCCAGCACGCTCATCGCCGAGAGCAGCGCCCGGCCGCGCGGCTCCTCCAGATCGAGGCCGCGCTCCGCCGCCAGACCCTCGCGCAGCATGGTCACGCCCTCCGACGGCTCCAGCCGGTGCAGCCGCTTCGAGAACGTGAACGCGAATTCCGCCGGGTAGCCCAGCGCCCGCATCAGGTCCTGCAACGCCGTCGGCGCGTGGAACACCTGCGTCACCGCCGTGATCGCCGCGTGCTGACGACGGTACGCGTCGTACATGTAGTCGAGCACCTCCTCGCGACGGTGCATCTCGAAATCGACGTCGATGTCCGGCGGCTCGCTCTGCCCATCCGTCCGGATCTCCGAGAGGAACCGCTCGAACAGCAGGCCGTTGCGGACCGGGTCCACCGCCGTGATGCCCAGGCAGTACGCCACCGCGCTGTTCGCCGCGCTGCCCCGCCCCTGGCACAGGATGCCGCGCGAGCGCGCGTAGCGGACCGCATCCCACATCACGAGGAAGAAACCCGCGAACCCGAGTCGCCCGATCACGTCCAGCTCGTGCTCCATCTGTGCCCGCTGCCGCTCATCGAGCTCGCCCCAGCGCTCCCGCGCTCCCGCGAACGCGATCTCGCGCAGGAACGTGTCATCGTCGTGACCCGCCGGCACCGGGAACGTCGGCAGCGGCGGACGCAGCCAGCGCAGGTCGAACGCCGCACAGTCGTCCGCAATGTCCAGCGTCGCATCCAGTCCCGACTCCCGGCCCTGCCACAACCGCCGCATCTCCGCCGGCGACTTCAGCCGCCACTCGCCATTCGGCAGCAGCAGCCCCCACGACGCCGCCGTGTTCACGCACACGCCCGCCCGGTTCGCCGTCAGCAGGTCGTGCGCCAGACCGACCCGCACCATCCAGGTAGCGCGGATCGTTCGACACCGCCCAACGCACACGGCCCCGCTCCGCCAGCTCGATCAGCGAGCCCGCCAGCGCCGATTCGTGCCCCCCCACGTGATGCAGCTGCACCTCGATCGCCAGACGCGGGCCGAACACCTCCCGCCAACGGTCCAGCAGGTACACCGCCTCTGCCGAACGACCCGTCCGCACGTACGTCCCGAACTCGCCCGTCGCCGGCCCCGTCAGGCACCAGAGACCCTCATTGTGTGCCACGATGTCCTCGAACGTCAGGGCGGGACGGCCGCGCTCGGGAAGCGGGACCGCATAGCGTTGGGACAGGGAGCGGAAGCGGAGGCGTCCTCGGGACTGGGACAGGGAGCGGGCGGGCGCAGGAGCGGATTCCGCATCCGCTCCCGCCGCACCCGCCCCCGGTCCCGCAAACGCCTCCGCCTCCGCTCCCACCTCCCACTGCTCCACCCGGCCCATTCGCGCGCGAGTCACCAGCCCAGCCAGGTTCCGATAGCCCACCGCATTCCGGGCAAGAAACGCCACCGGATACCCGTCCACCTCCAGCTCCACGCCCGCCACCGGCTTCACCCCCGCCTCCCGCGCCGCCAGCGTGAACCGGATCAGACCACCCACATCCACGTGGTCCGTCAGGCCCAGCGCCCGGTAGCCCAGCTCCGCCGCACGCGCCACCAGCGCCTCCGGTGAGAGGACGCCATCTCCGAACGAGTAGGCCGTATGTGCGCGCAGTTCGACGTAGGACACGGTTTCACGCAAGCTCGAAAGAGGACGCCTGAAGTCTCTCTCAAGCTATACCGAACAAAAACCGAAAACAAGCACCAACCACACGCGGGTTTGGCGGATCCTCTCTGCGTTCTCGGAGCCCCCGCGTGTGGAGGCGACTCGCAAGGCCTCACCTTGCCGCCTCCGCGCCTTGACAGTCGCAGCCCTATTAGTAATGATATTACTATCATGGCCTCGCAAACGAACCGGTCTGTCGCCACTCGCGCTCGTCGTCCTGGCCCTGCTGGACGAGGCGCCGATGCACCCGTACCGCATGCAGCAGCTGATCCGCGAGCGGGGGACTGACGAGGTCGTGAACGTCCGGCACCGGGCCAGCCTGTACCAGTTGATCGCTCGCCTGGAGCGGGAAGGTCTGGTCGAGGTCCACGGCACCGCCCGGACCGAGAAGCGGCCGGAGCGGACGCTGTACCGGCTCACCGAGGCGGGGCGCGAGACGGTGCACGCCCGGCTGCGGGAGATGCTCGCCCGGCCGGCGGCGGAGTTCCCCGAGTTCCCGGCCGTGCTCTCGTTCATCTACCTGCTGGAGCCGGCCGCGGCACGGGCGGAACTGGTGCGGAGGGCCGAGGCGCTGGACGGCGAGCGGCGGCGTCTGGCCGGCGTGCTGGAGGAGCATGCGGACTCGGTGCCGCGCCTCTTCTTGCTGGAAGTGGAGTACCTGAAGACGGCTGCGGAGGCCGAGCTGGCGTGGGTGCGCGGCATCACGGACGACCTGGATGCGGGACGTCTGACGTGGAGCCCGTCCCGGATACGGCGCAGCTTCCACGCGGCTGCGGAAGACGAGGACATTGCATGACGACAACGAAAACCCCGCAAGCGACATTGCGCAGAATCGCGCCCGCATTTGCGCTTCTGATCATTGCGCCGCTCATCGCGGAGTTCCTGCTGGGCGACTTCAACATCCGGCAGATCGGCTTCATCGCCGTGTTCATTCCGGTGTACGGCGCTGGCGCGTTGCTGGTGCGTGAGGTCACGCGGCGCACGGGCCGCGGCTGGCCGACGCTGCTGCTGCTGGCGCTGGCCTATGCGCTGGTGCTGGAAGGAATCGTCAATCAGACGCTGTTCAATCCGGACTACGCCGGTCAGCGTCTGCTCGACTATGGCTACATCCCCGCGCTCGGCACGTCGTTGAACTGGACGGTCTACGTGTTGACGCTGCACGTGGTGTGGAGCGCAGGCAGCTCGGTGGCGCTGGCCGAGGGACTGGCGGGTCCGCGCTGGCGCGAGCCCTGGCTGGGTCTGCCCGGCCTTCTCGTGACCGCGGGGCTGTTGCTGCTCGGCTGCACGGCGACCGCGGTCTTCACGCTGCGCACGTTTTCCTTCGTCGCGTCCGTGAGCCAGTTCGCCGCCGTCGCGGTCGTCGTGGTGGGGGTGATCGTTGTCGCGTTCGCGGGATTCCCCGGGGCGGGGGCAGCCGCGGGTCCGCACGGAGGCGTCGCACCGGCCGATGGCGCGGCGGATGCGCGCAGGTCAGCCGGTCCCGGTGCGTCCGACGGCGACATGCGCGCCCCTTCCTTCTGGCTTGTGGCGGGCGTGGCGCTCGTCCTGTCGAGCGCGTTCCAGCGCTGGTTCGGCTACGCGCCCGGCCACGGGTTGAATGCCGGGTTGAGCCTGGCCGTGCTGCTGGGCCTCGAGGCCGCCGCCGTCGTGCTGTTCGCGCGGTGGTCACGCCGTGCCGGTTGGGGCCCGGTCCACGCGCTGGCCGCCGCGAGCGGCGCGATTGTTACCTACGGCTGGATCAGCCTGCGCCGCCTGGTGGTGGCCGGCGGCACCTCCCTGGGCGTGCCCACGACCCCGATCGACGTGGTCGGCCAGGCGGGTCTGCTGTTCGCGATGCTCGGATTGGTTTTCCTGGGGTGGCGGCGGCTCCGGCGCTGAGCCGGCCGGACAATCCCGGTGGTAATTCCGGCCGGCGCGGTCGACACGCGCGCGGCTCTCCGCGAACCGCGGCGGTTCGGCCGCAGGTCGGGGCGGAAGCTCAGCGGCCGAGCCGCGGCGCGGCCCAGCTCCCTGCCCTCACGCGCATCGGGACCCGCAGCAGGAACACGCTGAACAATCGCTGCGGATCGGTCCAGACGCGTTCCGTGTCGAGCCCGGCCCGCCGGGCGAGCGCGGTGAATTCGGGAAGGTCGTACTTGTAGGAGTGTTCGGTGTCGATGAACTCGCCGGCGCGGAAGGACACCGAGCGTCCCTCATCGCCGTTGCCGCGGGGGAAGCGTACGGTCTGGTCGCGGCGGCTGACGAGATGCATCTCGATCCGGCCGTGCCGTTCATCGTAGACAGCGCGGTGCTGGAAGGCATCGAGATCGAAGTCGGTGCCGCACTCGGCGTTGACGCGGGCGAGCAGGTTGAGGTTGAAGGCTGCGGTCACGCCTTCGGGATCGTCGTACGCCCGCTCGAGGCGGGTGCGATCCTTCTTCAGGTCCAGGCCGATCAGGATCGCGCCGCCCGGTCCGCACATGGCGGCGAGCCGCTCGAGGAACGACTGCGCCTCCGCGGGCTCGAAGTTGCCGATCGTGGAGCCCGGGAAGAACACGGCGGTCCGCCGTGGCTCGCGGGCCGGCGCGGGCAGCGCGAGCGGACGGGTGTAGTCGGCGCACACGGGCAGCACTTCGAGGTGCGGGTGCGCGGCCGCGACGCTGATCGCGTACTCGACGAGCTGCGCGCGCGAGATATCGACCGGGACGTAGGCGACGGGGTCGTCGAGACTATCGAGCAGCAGCCGCGTCTTTTCCCCGCTACCGCTTCCCGGCTCCACGAGACGGAGCCCGGGTCCGAGCGCGCTCGCGATGTCGGCGATGTTGTCGCGCAGAATCGCGCTTTCCGTGCGTGTCTGGTAGTAGGCATCGAGCCGGCAGATCTCCTCGAACAACGCGGCCCCGCGCTCGTCGTAGAGGAACTTGCAGGGCAGCGTTCTGGGCGTCCGGCCGAGACCGGCAAGGACTTCGCTCCGCAACGTCGCGCTCGTCGGCTCCAGGTCGTACAGCACGACGGCGCCGCGCGCCCGGTCGATGTGGACGGTCTTCATCGGGTGTCCTTCGCGAGGCGGAGTCCGGTGAACTGCCACGTCGCGGCGGGCGGAAAGAAATTGCGGTAGCTGGCCCGGACGTGCGTCGCCGACGTCGCGCAGCTGCCTCCACGCAACACGAACTGGTTGCACATGAACTTGCCGTTGTACTCGCCCAGCGCACCCTCCGCCGGCACGTAGCCGGGGTAGGGCGAGTACTGGCTGCGCGTCCACTCCCAGGCATCGCCCCAGAGCTGGCGGAGCGGCCCGCCCCCGGCCGGTGCGCCGGCGACATGGAAGCGGCCGCTCTCGGCGAGGTTGCCCGCGACCGGTGTGGGCGCCGCGGCCACCTCCCACTCGAACTCGGTGGGCAGGCGCGCGCCGGCCCAGCGCGCGAACGCGTCCGCCTCGAAGTACGAGAGATGGACAACCGGCTCGTGCGGATCGAGCGGGCGCATGCCGGCCAGCGTGAAGAGCCACCAGTCGCCGTCGCGCTTCTCCCAGTAGAACGGCTCGGTCCACTCGTTTTCCTTCGCGGCCGCCCAACCCATGGAGAGCCAGAGCTCCGGACGGCTGTATCCGCCAGCCGCCATGAACGCGAGGTACTCGCCGTTGGTGACCAGCCGGTCCGCGAGCGCGAACGGCTCGACGAACTGCCGGTGGCGCGGCCCCTCGTTGTCGTAGCCGAAACCCTCACCGTTGTGACCGATGTACACGACGCCGCCGTCGAACTCGCGCCAGCGCAGGGGGCCGGGATCCGCGGCCGCACCCGTCGGGCGCACGCGGAGCGCAGGCCGCAGCGGATTCACGGAGAACACGTGCTTGAGGTCCGTGACCATCAGCTCCTGATGCTGCTGCTCGTGGTGCAGGCCGAGCTCGAGAATCGGGGCGAACGCCGCGAACTCATCCGTCGCCGCACGCTCGATCAGCTCGTGCACGTGCTCGTCCACGTAGCGGCGGTACGCGAACACTTCCTTGACGGTGGGCCGCGAGATGTAGCCGCGCTGGGCGCGGCAGTGCCGCTCGCCCGCGTGAACGTAGTACGAGTTGAACAGGAACGCGTACATCGGATCGAGCGGGCGGTACCCGGCGAGATGCGGCCGGAGCAGGAAGGTCTCGAAGAACCAGCTCGTGTGCGCGAGATGCCATTTCGTCGGACTCACATCCGGCATCGACTGGACAACGAAGTCCTCCGTGGCGAGACCGTCACAGATCGACTCCGTGAACGCGCGCACGGTCCCGTACCGTCCGGCCGCGTAACGCAGGGGGGATTGTCCAGGGACCGGATGCGTGAGCAGCTGCGTTGCGGTCGCGCCTTCCATGCCTTCCTTCCGTGGGAGTGGGTACCCGGAAAGAACCCATCAGGCGCCGAGCGGGTTCCCCGGCTACCCCCTCCCTGCGGATGGACCGGTGTGGCGCTACCGGCGACGCCCCCCACAGCTACGTCGCCTGGGGGAGGTCGAGATCGGTGGTCAGCGGACCGTGAAGTGCACCGTGTCGACGAGCCAGGGCTGGAGCGGCACATGCAACGCGTCGCCGACCACGGCGATCAGGCGGTGCTCGCCCGGCGCCACGCTGTCGAACGTGTACGTGCTCGCGCCATCTCCCATGTGCACGATGAAGCCCGGCTCCTTCGGGATCGGCTGCCCGGCCGGCGAAAGATCGCGATCCAGGAACAGGTGCAGGTGCCCGCTGTTGGGCGTCGAGTCACCGGCCGGTACGACCGTGAAACCGTGCGCCATCAGGTCGACCGTCACCGAAGGGCCGTCCACCGTGCCGCCCTCCGCAGGGCTCGAGATCATCACGCTGCGCATCGGCTCCACCGGCGCGGCGCTTTCCGCGGGCGCCGCGGCGGCCGCGTCGGCGTCCGGCGAACCGCCGCACGCAGCAAGGAAAAGAATCATCGTTGGAGCGAGTACGCGGATGGTCCTGCTCACGTTGTGCCTCCGTTCCCCGGCAGTCCGCGCGCCACGAGCCGCTCGAGCCCCGCCGCGCGGGGTCGATCGCGGACGACCACGTTGTCGATTGGATGTGTACGATCAGCCGCGACGACAGCGCGGTCAAGGGGCGTGAGGCTCGTACAGTGTCGCTATCGTGTTGTGCGCCGTGACCCGGTCCTTCGCGGCCAGGAGCACCGCCGGCTTCCGCAGTTGCGCCACCGTCGCCGAATCGTGACCCACGCACTGGCCCAGCAGCAGGATCAGCTCCGCCGCCGAATCGTTCAGCAGTACCGCTTGCGCGAGTGGATTGCAGATCATCTCCGCCTGGCCCGGCCTCACCTTCTCCGCGTCCGCCAGACCCAGTTGCTCCTTCGGGATCGCACCCGTCTTGCCCAGACCGACGACACCTCGAACCCGTTCGTGCGGAGCACCGCGCGCAGCGCCGCCGCTTCCTCCCGGAACCCGACGCAGTATGCGATGCCAAGCCGGCGCACCCCCGCGCGCCACGAGAACTCCATCACTTCCTCGAGCCGGCAGGGCGGGTCCTCTCGCGACACACCCGCATCGCGGACCTCCGCGGCGAGCATCCCGATCGTCGCGTCATCCAGCTTCAGCCGCCGACCGCGCCGCGACGACGCGCCCGGCCGGTACAGAGCGCTCTTCAGGTAGCTGCCTCGCGGGTACAGCGCCGCCACCGGATTGTCGCGGAGACGGAGGTCGCGCACCACGAGCGACGTGACCGGCGCCGACGACCGCCGCATGAACAGCGTGTCGTGACCGACGCACATCCCGACGATCACGTTCAGATCCGTGCCGGCCCGCTCGAATTCGAGCGCCTGCCCGACCGGATCGCAGGCCGCCGCCTCGGCGGGCAGCTCCACCTCCAGACCGTCTTCACGGAAGTGCCGCGCCGCCAGATCCGCCTGCCGCCGCCGGTCCCGGCAGTGCGCGAGCCCGAGCCGCTCGTACCCCATGCGACGCGAAAGCTCGGTTCCGCCATCAGTTCCTCCAGCGGAGTTTCCCGGTCTCCCTCGCGGCCGGCCTTCCCGACCGCCGGCGCCTCAGTGCATCGAGTGCGAATGCCCACCCTGGCAGGCGCCCGCCTCGTCCAGCGGAACCAGTGTCCCCGCCCCGAACGCGCGTACCGCTTCCGCCACCGTCAGCGCTTCCGTCACGAGAACCGTGATTCCCACCCCGCGCAACTTCGCCAGCGCTCCGCGGCCCAGGCCCCGGCACACCACCGCCTCCACGCCGCGACCCTCCAGTGACTCCGTCGGCCGGCACTGCCCGTGCTCGTGACTCGCGTGCGCGTTCCCGATCACCTCCGTCCGCCCCGTCTCGCTATCGATCACCGTGAAATACGGCGCACTTCCAAAATGGCCTGACAACCGGGCCTCCAGGCCCGTGCCCTCCGTGGTCGGTATGCATAGCCGCATGGTCTCCCTCCCGTTATTATGTGCATATGCACAATACAACGACGCGGGTGCGACAGCAAGGAGGCGGGGGGTCCGGGGGCGGGCGAGCGGCTTGCGGCCGCGGAGCGAAGTGGCGGGGTCAGAGGCCGGCGGCGAGGAGGAGGGCGCCGACGAGGAGGCCGGCGAGGAGGTTGACGGCCTTGATGCGGAGGAAATCGCGGGGAGACTGGGCGAGCAGCGGGAGCATGCCGTGGCCGTCCTGGACGATGGAGCTGGCGACGAGGATGCTGAGGGGCAGCCCGCCGGCGGCGAAGAGGGAGACGAAGATGAGGTGGGGCCCGGACTCGGGGATGATGCCGATGAGGCCGGCGGCTGCGAGCGTCGCCCATGGGTTCTGTCTGATGAGGACGTCGAGGTCGACGAAGTGCTGGAGCAGTGCGACGCCGGCGAGGACGGATGCGGTCCACACGAAGGTTCGCGGCACGTGCCGCACGATGACGTGGCGCCAGAGGTGTTCGTGCAGGAAGTGGTCGGGCACGGTGCCGACGATGAAGGCGCCGAGGGCGCCGACTCCGACGAGGGTGAAGCGGACCCAGTTCCAGGTCTCGGGCGATCCGGGCAGGCCGGCGATGATCCAGGCGGAGAAGGCGGCGAGCGAGAGGGTGAGCAGGATGCGCGAACCGATCGGCCGGCGCCACTGCTGGATGAGGAGGTGTCGGGGGAAGCACTCGCATTCGTCGAGGTGGACGGTGAGGCGGGTGCAGGACTCGGGTGCGAAGCGGTTGGCGCCGGCGATGCGGTCCACGAGCGGCGCGAGGGCGAAGCCGAGCACGGCGAGGCCGAGCATCAGCCAGAGCGCGGTGATGGGAAAGAGCCCGAGCATGACGAAGGCCTCGTCGCCGCTGGTCGCGATCATGGCGGCGACCACGGCACCGACGGTGACGACGCGATGCGAGTAGAGCGCTACGACGGTGAAGGCGCCGAGGCAGCCGGGTGTCGCGCCGAGCAGCGCGGCGGCGAGGTACTGGAGCGGCGGCGAACCGCGGACGACGCGCTCGAAGGTTCCGCGGGTGAGCACGTTGGCGTATTCGACGGCGATCATCATGACGGCGACGAACGCCGTGATCATCGTCGCCTGGCCGATTGCGCCGAGAATGTCGCCGCTCATTGCCACGTCCCTTCCCGCTCCCACCGGAACGCCGAGCGGAGAATCTACCGGTGGCGGGACGGGCGAACAAAGGGGACCGTGCGACGGTCGATGGGCGGTGTGCGCGGTCCGGCAAGCGTAGCGCTCCCGACCGTTGCGGAGAGGATCTCCTGTTGATTCCGGCGGATGGGCGGCGGTATCATGACGGCATCGGAGCCGTGATCGAGCGGCATTCCGACGGAAGCGATGAAGGCCGCGTGTCCGGCCCGATCGAGGGACGCGGTCGCTCCCCGCCGCAACGTGGGGGACCCATGATCCGCCGTGGTCCGGGCGTGCTGGCGCTGCTGCTGGTACCGGCGTTGCTGGCCGCCCAGAAAGTTCGTGCGCAGGACCGGTCCCCGGTCGTGCACGCCCTGTTGTTCTACTCGCCCACCTGCCCCCACTGCGAAGAGCTGATCAACAACCGGTTACCGCCGCTGCTGCAGCGGTACGGCAAGAGCCTGGACGTGGTTGGCATCAACGTCGCGACGCAGAGCGGGCTGAAGCTCTACGAGTCGGCCGTCGACTGGTACCTGATCGGGCCATCGCGGCAGGGCGTGCCGACGCTGATCGTCGGCACACACATCCTCGTGGGCGAGGTCGAGATCCCGGCGGTCCTGCCGCAGATCGTGGACAGCGCACTCGCGCGTGGCGGGATCGACTGGCCCGAGATGCCGGCCATCCGCCAGGCGTTGCAGGCGAGCGGCCTGATCGGCATGCAACCGCCCGGAGCGGAGCCGGCGCGCGACTCGGCGCAACGGGACAGCGCAACAGCCCGGGACAGCGCGGCGCGGGCCGATTCCTCGGCGATTGCGGCGGCGGCGGCCCGGCCGGGCACGGACACCGCGGCGGCGCCCGTGGCGGACCGGGGCAGCGCCGGTCTCCGCGTCGACACGGCCGCGCCGGCCGCGACGGCAACGGCGGCGGCGGATACGGTACCGGAAGTCGTGCCCGGCCTCCCGCGTGTGCTGGACACGGATGCGCTTCCGCTCACGATGGCGGACCGGTTCCGACTCGATCCCGTCGGCAACGCGACGGCGGTCGCCGTGCTTCTGGTCATGACGGGGATCCTGATCCTCGTCGGGTTTGGTGTCCGCTCGCCGCGTTTCCGGCCCTCGCCGCCGCCCGGCTGGCTGGTACCGGTTCTCGCGATCGCCGGCATGGCCGTGGCGGCCTACCTCGCCTTCATTGAGGTCACCGGCACGGAAGCCATCTGCGGTCCGGTCGGAGACTGCAACACGGTCCAGCAGAGCGAATACGCGCGCCTGTTCGGGGTGCTGCCAGTGGGTTTGCTCGGACTCGCGGGCTACGCGGCCATCCTGGTGACGTGGCTGGTCGCACTCCGCGCCGAGGGCGGTACGCGCCGGGTCGCGCGGATGCTCGCGTGGGGGATGGCGCTGGGCGCGACGCTGTTTTCGATGTACCTGACGTTCCTGGAGCCGTTCGTGATCGGCGCCACCTGCGCGTGGTGCCTGACGTCGGCCGTTATCGCGGGCCTCGTCCTGCTGGCCACCACGCCGGCGGCGGTGCCGGAACTGCGCCGTGGCCATTCTGCGCCGCGGTGAGCGCGTACAACGTGGAGTGTGCGACGATGAAGATCGGGATCATCATATGTGACCGGTACCGGAGTTGCGCCGGTGGCAAGTGCCTGCGCGCGATGCGCGAGCGGGCCGGCGCCTTCTCCCGCTATCTCGAGGACGAGCCGCTCGAGGTGGTCGGATTCACCAGCTGCGGGGGCTGCCCGGGCGGTAACATTGAGTACGCGCCGGAGGAGATGCTCAAGAACGGCGCCGAGGCGATCCACCTGGCCACCGGGCTCGTGGTCGGATACCCGCCCTGTCCGTGGACGGAGTATTTCCGGGACTTCGTGGAAGCACGCTACGGCGTTCCAGTCGTGGTCGGCACACACCCGATCCCGGAGAAGTACCTGCGTTGCCACGAGCAGTTGCCATCCCTGCCCGTGCTGCACCAGGCGGAACACCTGATGGCAACGGAAGACGTGCGGCTGGCGTACAACTGAGGCGGCTGCGGACAGGCACTCGGCTGGCCATGACGTGGGACAGGCACTGTGTTCGCTGACAGTTCAGAGGCCCCGATACCCCTGCCGGGGCGCCGGGCACATGCGGGCGCCAGCCATTTTCGTGGGGGAGAATCGTGAAGGAATCATGCAACCGCTGGAAACGCTCAAGAACGAGCATGGTTTGATCCGGCAATATCTCAACGATCTGGAACAGGCCGCTCTCACCATGAAAAACGGCGGCCGCGTACCCAGAGAGTTCTTTGACAAGGCACTGATCTTCGCCCGGAACTTCGCGGACGACTACCATCACATCAAGGAAGAGCACATGCTCTTCGTTCGCGTGGCTCAGAAGCAGCAGGGAAAGTACGACGGGCAGATCGAAGCGCTTCGTCATCAACACGAAACCGGTCGCAACCACATCGCCGCGATCGGCGCGGCGCTCGACGGGTATGCTGCCGGCAACCCGGTCAAGGCCGATGAGATCCTGCGGAACCTGCTCGACTATGTCCCCCTGCTCCGCGACCACATCCACACCGAAAACCACTTGTTCTTCCCCATGGCGCAAGAACAGTTGACGGAGGACGAGCTGGCGCAGCTGCAGGTGGAGTTCGACCGGGCTCGCGAGAAGGCGGGCAGCGAGGTGTTCGAGACCTACCAGAAGATCGTGACCGACATGGGCTCGATCCTGAGTCACGCCTGACGGACGGAGGCGGGGAACGGACGGTCTGCCGTTCCCCGCCCCGACTGCGGTCCGAAGCATCGCTGCCTTTTCTCACAATGAGAACATCTGGAGCGGCAGCAGGGTGTCAGCGACCCACCGTCTGCGGCTCCGGCTCGGAGAGGTCGACGAGGGCACGATACCGGGCGGCCTGCTCGGTCAGGCCCTGCTCCTCCATGACCCGGACGAGAGAGCGGAGCATGCCTTTCACCTGGTTGTCGCCGGCGAGACCCGTGTAGCTGGACAGGCCCTCGATGCTCCAATCGAAGAACTGCCCGGCCTCGGGTGTCCGGCCGGCAAGCGCGGCCCGGTCCGCAGGCCGCCTTGCACCGCCGGCGGACCGGACCTGCCATCTCGATTGCGCTGGTCCGCGATGGCGACATCGCCTGGACCGGCGCCTGGGGCCTCGCCAACGTCGCCGCCGGGACACCAGCAGCCCCGGACACGTACTTCAGCACGGGGTCCACGTTCTGGGGCACGCGCCGCACCGGCCCGCCCGGCCAGACTTACCGGTACTGCAACGAGTGCTTCGGCATCATGGCGCTGATCATCGAGAAGCTGTCCGGGCAGCCGTACGACGCCTACGTGGCGGAGCACATTCTGAAGCCTCTCGGTATCGACGTCGCGACGCCATCGGTGCCGAGCCCGGCCGTGGTCGAGCGGATGGCGCTGCCGTACAACCTCGTGGACAACAAGCCGGTGGCCATCGCGCAGGTCCGCTACGACGTCTTCGCCGCCGGCGACATCTACCTCCGGGCCGAGGACATGGCGCGCTTCCTCGCCGCGCAGCTGAGCGGCGGCGTGTTCCGCGGCAAGCGCATCCTGAGCGAGGCGTCGGCCGCGGAGATGAGGCGGCAGCAGTTCGACGACAACGGGTACGGCCTCGGAACCGGGATCGTCACCACCGATGCCCACACGGTCATCGAGCACGGCGGCTCGATCCCCGGCTTCAACAGCTTCTCGATCGGCGAGCCGGCCACGCGGTCAGGCGTGTACGTCATGTCGAACTCCGGACAGTCGGCCAGGGCGATCCAGTCTCTCGCCGGCCTGGCGATGCGCCTGATGCGGGGAGAGAACCCGGACCCGCTGCCCAGCTTCGCGACGGTCGAGAAGGTCGCGGTCGAGATCGATCCCGCGATCTTCGATCAATACGTAGGCGAGTACGAGCTGAACCCATCGTTCGTCATCACGGTCACGCGCGAAGGCAACCGCTTCTTCCTGCAGGCGACGGACCAGGTGCGTCTCGAGATCTTCGCGTCCAGTGAGACCAACTTCTTCCTGCGGGCGGTGGAGGCATCAGTCACGTTCGGCCGGGACGATCCGAACGGGCCGGTCACGTACATGATTCTGTACCAGGGCGGGGATCAGCGGCTCGAGCGGAGGCGGTGAAGGCAAGTCTGACGCAGGCAGGGGTCCGGGAGGCAATGCCGGCTATGTCTCCAGTTCCGACACGAGCGTCTTCGCTTCCTTGAGTATTTCGGTGTCGAAGCCTTCCGTGAACCATCCGTAGATCTCTTCGAGCATGTCGCGGGCTTCGACGGTCCGACCCTGTGCGCGGAGTAGCCGGGCAAGGCTCGTGCCCGCCAGGAGCTCATAGGCCCTCGCCTCCTGGCCGCGGGCGACGACGATCGCACCGCGATAGGTGTTCGACCGCTTGAGCCAATCCGCTTTGCTCAGCGCCTCCGTCCGGCGGCCAAGTGCGGCCAGGACCACAGCGTCGCCTCGGCGGTTCGACGGAGATTCTCGTGGACAAGGACGTCGGTGTCGAGGATCGCGACGTCGTGGCGGGGGCGATCCGGGCCCTAGCGACCCGGCGCTGCTGGTTCCGGTTCGGAGAGATCGACGAGTGCGCGGTACCGCTCGGCCTGTTCGGTGAGGCCCTTTTCTTCCATGACCCGGACGAGAGACCGGAGCATCCCCTTCACCTGGTTGTCGTTGGCCAGGCCCGCGTATTGCGAGAGACCGTCGAGACTCCAGCCGAAGAGCTGCTCGGACTCCCGCTGGTGATCGCTGAGCGCGGCCGCAGCGCCCAGCCAGCCGCGGTACACGTTGGTCCAGCTGTGGTGGCTGCCCAGCTGCGCAATCGCCATGTCGAGCGCCTCGGCAAGCGGCTTGATCGCGTCCGCCGCGTGCCCGTCCCAGATGAGCTCGCCGCCGAGGTTCATCAGGGCGTCGGCCGTCCGCCAGTCTCCGTCGGGCCAACGCTCGCGGGCGGCGGCGACGCGTTCCCGGTAGATGCGCAGGGCATCGTCAAAGCGGCCGACGATCATGGTAGACCGTCGCCATGTTGCCGGAAACGAGGAGCGATGTCGGATGCCCGGGTCCGAGGATCGTGACGAGGCTGTCGTACGCCTCCGCGTACAGTTCGCGTGACGATTCGAGGTCGCCGCGCATCCTGCGCACGATGGCGAGGTTGTTCAGCGCGGTAGCGAAGCCGATGGGCTCCATCCACGGCGTTCGCCGCTGTTGTGCGATGAGTTGCACGTACAGGCTGTCGGCTCCGGCGAGGTCGCCGCGCCGGCGAAGCAGACCGGCGAGGTTATTCTGCGCATCGCGGTACAACGAGTCCGCGGCGCTTCCCGACTCTGCCCGTTGGTCGATCGCGAGGCGCAGCTGGACCTCGGCGGAGTCCACCCGTTCGAGGAACATCAGGGAACTCGCCAGCCCGATGCGCGCTTCGGCAAGGGACCGGTCGTCGCCTCGCGCCGTTGCCTCTTCGATCGCATCCCGATACGGTCCGACCGACGTCCTGAACTCGCGCGCCTCCCGCTCCGTGTGTGCCAGCCGCAGAAGGCTCGCCGTGAGACCGGGCTGTTCCGGGATCGAGTCTCGCCTCAGCACGACGTCCCGCTCGAGAAGCGCGATGGCGTCGTCGTACGATCCTAGGTTCCCGTAGACCCGGGCGAGGGCGCCGAGCAGCTCCGCGCGGACCGCCGGCTGGTCCGCGAGCGCCGTGTCGACGCGCGTCCTGCCTCGCTCGAGGATGCTCCGCACCGTGATCGTGTCCCCCCGGGCCGCCAGCGGGTCGCTGGCGCGGAACAGGTCGACCAGGAACGACGTCACCTGGCGCGCGGTTTCCGCCTGACGGCTCGCCGACTCCGCCGCCGCTTCCGCGCGGTTCCACTGCCTGAGTACCGCCCGTCGCTGGAGCAGGAGCCCGATGGCCGACCCCGTCGCGATGAGGAACGCGCCGGCGATCACGATCATGAGCGTGCGGTGCCGGCGCACGAACCGGCGCGCGCGGTAGGCGATGGAATCGCCGCGGGCCGCGACCGGGTGACCGGAGAGGTGCCGCTCGAGATCCTCGCGGAACGCGACGACGGACTCGTAGCGCGACTCCGGCCGCGTCTGCAGCGCGCACAGCAGGATCGCGTCGATGTCCCCGCTGAGGCGACGTCGCAACGCGTCGGGCGTCATCCCGGGAAGCGCCGAGAGTCCCGAGTTCATGCGACGCCGGCCCGCACGGGCACGGGTATCGTCACCACCGGGGAGGATCGCCGCGGACGGGGCCGTGGGCTCGTCGCCCCGGATCATCCGCTCGAGGACGGTCTCCGATCCCCGGCGGACGTACGGGCGGACTCCGGTGAGCAGCTCGTAGAGCAGACCGCCGAGAGCGTACACGTCGGTCTGCGTGCTTACGGCCTCGCCCAGCAGCTGCTCGGGCGCCGCGTATTCGGGGGTGACGAAGCGGGCCTCGGGCCGGGTCGCCAGCACGGGTGCGTCGCTTCCCGGCGCCTCGAGGATCTTCGCCGTCCCGAAGTCCAGCAGCTTCACCGCGCCGTCGCGTGTCACCAGGATGTTCGACGGCTTGATGTCGCGGTGCACGACGAGATGGCGGTGCGCGTGCTCGACCGCATTGGCGACGGGGAGCATGAGCCGGATCCGCGCTTCGACATCGAGACCGTGCTCATCGGCGAAGCGGTTGATGGGGACACCTTCGACATACTCCATCACGAGGGCGGGACGCCCGTCCTCCGTGATCCCGCCATCGATCATCTGGGCGATGGCCGGGTGGCTGAGCGAAGCGAGGATCTGACGCTCGAGCCGGAACCGATCCAGCACGCCCTGCGCATCGAGCCCCGCGCGCAGGACCTTGACCGCGACCTCTCGCTCGAACGCGCCGTCCGTCCGCTCCGCCAGGTAGACCGCGCCCATGCCGCCGACGCCGAGAACGCGGGTCAGGCGATACGGTCCGACCGTCGTTCCGACGAGCGCCGCCGGGGAGTCCGCTTCGGCCGCCTCCCCTCCCGTGAACGCGGCCTGCAGAAGTCCCGCGCCGGGCGCCAGCGGTTCCTCGCCGTCATCACCGGTGAGACGGACCAGCTCGCGAACGCGCGCCAGCAGGTCCGGATCGTCCCGACACGTCTCCGCAAGGAACGCGTCACGATCGCCGGGCGGCATATCGAGCGCTCGCTCGAGGAGCGCATCGACTTCCTCCCAGCGATCCCACGTGGATTCCTGGCTCACTGTGTTGTTCTCATCCGCTCACCCGGGCCGAGCATATCGGTGGCCGCCACGCCTGATGGAACGCAAAGGAGCCCGCGGGGCCGCCAGTGTGCGGGAATGATGTCGACTGTCGCGTGGGGTCAACCGCCACCGCCACCGCCATCAGGGCCGGAGCCCGGCGCGCCCAGAGCCTGCCGGAGATACGCTTTCGCGCGAGCCCACTCGCGTTCGACGGTGCGGACCGAGAGGTCCAGCGCTTCTGCCGTTTCCGGGGTCGACATGCCCCCGAAGTACCGACATTCGACGATGCGCGCCATGCGGGTATTACGCCGCTCGAGCCGCGCGAGGGCGTCCTCCACCACCAGGACCTCCTCGATGTTCGCGTCTACGGACGCCGTATCGTCCCCGAGCGGAACACGGACTCGCGTGCCCTCCCGCTTCTCCGCTTTCCGGCGCCGCGCGAAGTCGATGAGAATGTGCCGCATTGCCTTCGAACAGAACGCGAAGAACTGGGCGCGGCCCGGCCAGACCGCCTCGCCGGTCCCGGCCAGGCGGAGATAGGCTTCGTGGACGAGCACGGTCGTGTCGAGGATCGCGTCGGGCGCGCCGAGGGCGAGTTGGCGGTGCGCGATCCGGCGCAGGTCGTCGTAGACCAGCTCGATCAGACGCTCGAACGCACCCTCGTCGCCCTGGCTCCAGCGAGAGACAAGCTGTGTGATTTCGCCCGATGGTTCATCGTCCGGAGACGTCATTGAAGTGCCGCGTTCGGGATACGGTCCGGCGCTGGACCGCGAGATGCCGACATCCCGATCCTCCACCCGACACGACGGGCGGAAGGGCATCGGATCGCGCGCGCGATTCCCGGCTGAGAAGCACCTGCAAGATAGGTGCGATCCCGGGCGCTATCCAGTGGCGGCGCCGACGCACCCCGCCGGGCAAGTGGCCTTGCTGGCCGCGCCGGCGGGGCCGGGTGTCCGCCGAATACCGTCATGGTACGGCCACGGCGATCCCACGGCGTACCGCATCCGTTCTGGACGCGCGCGGAACCCACTGCCCGGCGTACCGTCTACGCCCGCGTTGAAAAGAATCACTCCGGGCGACCCAACAGGAACCCCTGACCCAATTCCACTCCCATGGAGCGTATCGCGTCGAGGTCGTCCTCCGATTCAATGCCTTCAACGATCACTTCGGCGTTCAGTGAGCGCACAACTCTCAGAAACCGGTCGAGTGATCTCTTCCTCCCCTCGTCCTTCGCCAGACCGATAATGATGTGCCGGTCTATCTTGATGATGTCCGGCTCCAGGACCACCAGATGCTCCAGGGCGCTCTGGCCGAATCCCACATCATCGATTGCCACGCGGAGGCCTTTCTTTCTCAGTTCCCGGACAGCCGGCCGCAGCATCCCGGGATCGGAGCTGAGCAGGTTTTCGTTGATCTCGATGCAGAACTGGTCGGCGCCACCGCCGGAATAGTCCGCGAACAGCTCGTCCACCGGGGTCTCGAGCAGTGTCGTCGGATAGAGGTTCACGTGCTTCCATCGATTGTCGGCCACCTTCTCACCCGCGGCAACGCAATTGTGAAAGCACTGCTGGTCCACGATCTTCAAAAGGTCGTTGGCCTGGCTCAAGGAGAAGAAGACGTCCGGCATCTCGAAGACCGGATCATTCAGGCGGCTCAGGAATTCATATCCCTTGACGGACATGTCCGTCAGCCCGAAGATCGGCTGTCTCACAACGCGGTAGGATTCCCGCCGTCCGAGGGCCTCGAGGACCTCTTCTTGCCTGCGCTGCGCCTCGCCAACTTCCTCGCCCGCCAGGCTCACGCGGTTCTTGCCCCCGGATTTGCTGCTCTTGAGCGCAAACTGGCACTTGCGAATCACCTGTTCGACAGTGGAACAGTCACTGGTGACCTGAACAAGCCCCAGGCTCGCCGTCACTCCGATCCCCGCACCGCTTTCCGCAAACCGGGTCTCAGCAACTACGCCTCGTATCTTCTCCGCAATCTCGTAGCCATCCGCCAGTCTGGTCTGGGCCAACAGAACGATGAACTCATCTCCCCCGATCCTCGCAATGTAATCCACTGACCGCAGGGATATGCGAAGTCGTCTCACGACTTCTTTCAGCACCTCGTCCCCGACGGCATGTCCGTGAGTGTCATTGACCTGCTTGAAATCGTCGATGTCGAGGAGGATGGCGAGCAGGCTCGAATCGTATCGAGTGACCCACGCCAGCTCTCTTGACAAGGTGTGCTGCAATCCGCGGCGATTCAGGACTCCGGTCAGAGGATCGGTCATGGTCTGCCTGTCCAGCTGACGAATCAGGTCCTCATTGCGCCTGTTCTTCTCGAGGAGTTCTTCCTTGAGGGACTGCAACTGCTCTTCATGCGCCTTTCTGAGCGAAATATCAAGCACCGAGACCAGAACGTAGCGGCCACCCCCGACAACGACCGGGTTGATTCCGACCTCGACAGGTATCTCGGAGCCGTCTTTCCGGAGACCGTACAGGTCCCGGCCCACGCCCATTTGACGAGGCTCGGTGTCGTGCTCGATGAAGTCATGACAAAGCTGCTCGTGTTCCCCTCGAAGACGGTCCTCGATCAGGAACTCGCAGGTCCTCGCCACCAACTGGTCCCGGTCATGCCCGAAGATCGACTCGATCATTCTGTTGACCATTACGATTGTGCGTTGCTGGCCAACCAGGATCGCTCCGATGGGTAGCTCCTCCATGAGCCCACCAAAGGCTCCTAGCGAAATCTTCGAATAGTCGAGCATTCCGTCTCCTTCTCCACGCTCAGGGCTGCGACTGCCCATCCGTGTGCCCCGGATGCCACGAACCGACTCTTCGGAAAGTCCCCGTCGGCACACAGACTGATTTGATCCATGTGCCCGAAAATGAATTCACAGCAGGGATTCCAACCCCCACTTCGGAGAGGCCGCGGGCGCTCTCGGTCGTGCGCTCCTTCCAGCCTCAACTGTTCAACTCGGACCGGCAACTTCGTTCCTTGCTGCAATCTCACCAGCGCCGGCAATCCCCGGGATTTGCCCGAACGCCAGGGCTGCACGCAAGCGATCCAGCGAATCCGTAGTCCGTCCCGTCCCGCTGGCGAGATTCTGCAAGATAGGAGGGTTAACCAACCGTGACCAGATTCACGGAAGGAACGGGAGGCCGGGGGTGCCGGGCGAGGTCGCCACCTCCATGGCCAAACTTGCAGCGTCGCGGTCCGGTGACCGTGTCCAGAGGGTCGTCGTCAACGACAACAGGAGTAACCGCTGGCCGGGCGGTGTGATTCCGTACACGATCAACGGCGCGGCTTCGACGGTGGTCACTACCGCTATCGACATGATCGAGGATCAGACGCCGGCGTGACGCTTTCTACGACCCCATAGAAGGCTTCCAGCACGAGGCGGGGGTTGGGTACACGCTGCAGGTGGGCCGTCGCGAGGTACCGGACCCACACGCAGACGGATCCGCCTGCACGTACCGGCTCATTCGGTTCGTCGCGCGGGAACGGGATCCGGGCTGAGAAGCGAGCCCACCCCGGACGGCAATGCGAACGAAGGACACCCTCGTTTCACAACAATGGAGCATTCTTCCGTGAGTGTTGTTACCTTTGGACCAGGAGGGGAACACAGAGCGCCGGAGGTCGTCAATGCGCAGCTCTCTGGTCGATACCCATCGACGCGTTTGGACGGTACTCGTGGTCTCGCTTCCGCTTGCTGCCATGGCCTGCGCTGGGCCCGGTGACACCGGTGGTACTCCAGAGCAGGAAACGGCAGCGGATGTGCCCGCCCTGGCCAATGGGGTGGAAGCGGTGATCGTCGCACCCGACGGCTCGACCGAGGTGCGGGGTTACGCAGTCACGGTCCGGAAGCACGACGGAACGACAGTGCCTGCGATCTTCCGCGGCCCCCGGAAGCTCCTGGACCAGCTGAACGACGGGAGCCTCGAGTTCCAGGAGGACTCCCTGCCGCCACGGGTCCGGCTGCTCGAGTCCGGGGAGGAACTGCGCCCGCTGACGCCTCCCTCCGAAGCCACCCGCGCCCCGTAGCGGGCCAGCGCTGGACGTAGAATACGGAGGGCCGGGGATTCGAACCCCGATGGGCTTGCGCCCGGCGGTTTTCAAGACCGCTGCCTTACCAGTTAGGTCTAGCCCTCCAGGGAACAGCCAAGCTACTGCATCGCACCAGCATCGCGCTACGGACACCGACTGCCACGTTGATCGGGTTCTTCCCTGGTGGCCGCGGGCGGCGCACGTGAACCGATTCAGTCAGGCCCTGCGCGCGCCTCACTCACCCGTTTCCGCGAACCGTCTGAATCAGCTCAGTCAAGTTGGCTGGCGTTCGCATTCGGCGGGTACCGTCCATTCCGCCCACGGGAAGCCGCTTTGGATACTCTGCGACGCATAGTGGTTTGTTCTCCTCCAAGAGCGCGCAGGTAGTGGGAACGAGTGCGCGGGCGCCGTTGGAAGATGTCGGGACAGTTCCGAAGCGGTTCGCCGGCCGGTTCCGCGAGAGCAGCGAGGTCCTCGAAGTGACGTCCGGCCAGTAGTCGTCGGCGCCGCTACCTGGCGTAGCGCCTGAAGCTGGGTCCGTGGTTCAAGACCCGGGTGTCGAACCCGCAAAAGCACGTCGGGCAGTTGAGAGAACACGCGTCTTGCCCGGCTTTCTTATGCGCCTCCCCGAACAACATCTCCTTGAGGCTCTGTGCATGGAGGTTGCCGAGTTTGAAGGTCACGTAGCACAGTTGGACGCTGCCGTCCGGGCCGATCCATAGTTCCTGATTCGCGTTGCAGGGCACCTTCATGTCCGCACCCTTGAGTAGCCAGTCCGGGATTGATCTGAGGGCGCGAACGTCCTGACTTATGATGTTCGGAAGTTCCTCCTTCAGGTGAAGGATCTCATCGACAACCTCACGAATCGCTCCGCCGTCTTCCGGCCGGAATCGCAACTCGCCTTTGGGACCTGCAGTGAAATAGGGCAGCGAGTAGTGGATCAGGTCGATACCCATCCGTAGCTGATACATGCGCGCGAAGTCCCAGGCGGCACGCAGGTCCTCGATACTGCAGGAAGGTCGCATCAAGAGCCAGTTGATCCGGATATTCACATCGTTACCATAACGCTTCCGAACGTATTCGACGCCAGACTTCAAACGCAGATACCGCTGCTTCTTCTGCACATAGGTGTCGTACTTTTCGCCTGTCCCGTAGTAACCGATGGTGAGGTGCCTGAGCCCGGCATCGAACAGCTCATCGAATCTTTCTTCGAGGAGTATGCCGTTGGTCGTCACGTAGGTCTGCAACCCAATGTCCTTGGTGTAACGAACCATCTTGGGGAGATCTCTGTGCAGGAGCGGCTCACCGCCGTAGAAGCGGATATTCCACGCCCCGAGATCCTTCGCATCATCGAGCAACTGACGGACGACTGGCCAGGCCAGTTGGCTGTTCGGCATGAAGTCTCGCCCGTAGCGACAACCGGTGCATTGCAAGTTGCAGTAGGCGGTGATCGCAACGTGGACTTGCCTGAGTTCCGGCTGAATCAGGGTTGGAATCGTGCGCGCGGCGGCGACTCGACAGCGTGTCGCTTGAGAGTCTGCCTTTACGAGCCACCGCCACACAGTCGGATGGCCCTTCAGAAACGGCCGAAGCCATGAACGAAGCGCGGATCGCATACGTCTCCCACGGGAAGGCCCAGAGCGGACATACACCCGGCTCTTTCACACTACGACCCGTCGCACCGCGCCCGCAAGCTACCGGGGGCATACTCCATACCGAGGGGTTCCGCCCCGCTGCCCGACCCGTGCCTGATGTGCGCGTGTTGGCACGGAGCAGGTCGCCCAATGGCTCGCGCTTACTCGCGCTTACCAGACTACGCGCGCGAGTCGCACGGGTGAGGGTGTGAACGGCACGGTGGCGGGGGGGCTCAGTTGGGAACAAAGCGCCTCGGCCGCACGGACGGTTGGCGCAAGTGGATCGGCATCGACCACCGCGCCACTGCGGACAATGTCGCGTACCGGGCCCTTACGCCGTACGTGAGCATCGGGCCGGCCGGCCCGGGGCGCGTCGCCCTGTAGCATCGCCGATCGACGGGCGGCCGGCTCGAACCACGGCCGGCCCGCGCACACCTGACGACTACCGGGAAGCCGCTCCGAATCTCTCGATTCCGAACGCCTCCCACCGCACATCCGTGGTACCAGTCAATACCAGCTCGGCAACGGCGCGTCCCGTCAGCGGCGCGAAGAGGATCCCGTTCCGGCCGTGGCCCGTGGCGTAGAACAGGCCGTCGACATCCGGATCCGGCCCCAGGACGGGCCTGCCGTCGGCGCTGAGCGGGCGGAGCCCCGCCCACGACTCCACGATACGCGTCTCCTCGAGGGCCGGGATGAGCGAGGCGGCCGCGGAGGCCAGCAGTTCGCGGCCGTCTTCCGTCACCCGGTCATCGTAGCCCGCATCCTCCATCGTGCTGCCAACGAGGATGTTGTTGTTGACCCGGGGTACGAGGTAGCGCCCGTCGTGGTCGCAGACGAGCGTCCAGGGAAGCGGTTCGACCGGAAGGAGCCTCAGGATCTGGCCACGCACGGGGCGGACCGGGAGATCGCGCGGCAACCCTCCGATGCGCCGGGACCAGGCGCCGGCCGCGATCACGACGATGGGCGCGTCCATGCCGCGTCCGTCGGAGAGCCGGACACCGGTGACGCGGCCTCCCTCCGAATCGAGCGCCGTGACCTCCAGGCCCCGGACGAGCGTCACGCCGGCCGCCTGCACGGCGTCGGCGAGCGCCACCGCCAGCCGTTGCGTGTCTACCTGTGCCTCGTGCGGAAGCCAGAGCCACGAGTGGATGTCGGCGGAAACGGCGCGGTGGACGCGGCGGGCGTCGTCGCACGAGAGGATCTCACCGGTCAGCCCCACGGCCCGCTGGAGCGCCAGCGTGCGTGCCGCATCCTCCGCTTCCGAGGCGGTCCGATTCGCCACGAGCATTCCATCGCTCCGGAAGCCCACATCCCAGGCGGCGAGGGCCTGGATCCGCTCGATGAATGCGGGATACGCCTCCTTGCAGGCCACGCCGAAGCGGAAGGCGGCGTCCGGTTCGGCCGTCTCGTACTGGGGGGCGAGCATCCCGGCGGATGCGCCGGTCGCGCCGGTTCCCGGCTGGTCCCTCTCGATGAGAGTGACGGCGACGCCTCGCGCGGCCAGCTCGATGGCCACCGCGCTTCCCGCGATTCCGCCGCCGACAACTACGACTTTCGGCTTCCCGCTCACCGATTATCCTCCCATCCCTCGCCCGAAGAGATTACAATCCCCAGAAGTGATGTTCCCAGGAACGGTAACGCATTCCGGAAACCATGCGCTACGAAGGCAAGATCTACCGCCCGCCGTCCGAGGCCCGGTCCTGGCTGCTGCAGGCGACGATCGGCTGCTCGCACAACCTGTGCACGTACTGCGACATGTATCGGGACAAGCGCTTTCACGAGCGCGAGCTCCGGCGCGTGCTCGAGGACATCCGCATCGCGGGCGGGACGTGGCCGGAGCAGGAGAAGGTCTTCGTCATGGACGGGGACGCGCTCGTCATGAATACGGAGCGCTGGCTCACGATCCTGGAGACGCTGCGCGAGTCGTTCCCGCGGCTCCGCCGGATCGCCTGCTACGCGACGGCCGGGAACATCCTGGAGAAGAGCGACGAGCAGCTGCGCGAACTTCGCGAGGCGGGTCTCGAACTGCTCTACATCGGCCCGGAATCGGGCGATGCGGAAACGCTCCGGCGCATCGTGAAGGGCGCGACCTTCGAGGACCACACGGCGGCCGCGCGCAAGGCGCACGCCGCCGGCATGAAGCTCAGCGTGATCCTGCTGCTCGGCGCGGGCGGCGCGGAGCGATCCGAAACGCACGCCCGCGAGTCGGCGCGGCTGATCACGGAGATGGACCCGGCGTATCTCTCGGCCCTTACGCTGACGGTCATTCCCGGCACGCCGCTGCACCGCATGGTCGAGAATGGACGCTTCGAACTGCCATCGGTTCCCGGCCTGCTGCGGGAGCTGCGCACTATGGTCGCCGAATCACGCCCGACCGCGGCGCTCTTCCGCACGAACCACGCGTCGAACTACCTGCCGGTCCAGGGTGAGCTGCCGCGCGACCGCGATCGCATCGTCGATGCCATCGATGCGGCGCTCCGGGGCGAGCTCCCGCTCAGGCCGGAGTACTTCCGCGGGCTCTGAGACGCCACTCCGCGAACGCCGCCTCGAGCGCGGCCACCACGTGCTCCGCCCGCACGGAGTCGAAGTCGTCCGTCGTCGCGGTCAGGATACGTGCCTGGTCGCCGTACGGCTCGAAGTCCGCGCGGTGCGGGCCGATCATGACGACGGCCGGCTTGCGGAACGCCGAGGCCGCGTGCGCGATGCTGGTGTCGGGCGTGAACACGAGGTCGGCGGTGGCGACGAGCGCGAGCGCGTCCACGAGCTTCGGCGTCGGGACCACGTGCGCGCCGCTCTCCCGCGCGACGCGCTCGATCCGCGGGCGGTCGCGGGGCAGTCCGATCAGCGCGACGGGGTTCACCCCCAGGCTTTCGCGCACACTGCGGATGACTTCGCTGAACCGGGTCTCGGGCCAGAGCCGGGTCTCGTGGTGCGTCGAGACGTTGACCAGGAGGCGCGCGCGCCCGGCCGCGACGTCGCCTGCGGGATCCGTTTCCGCCCCGACGCGGCGCCAGATCTCGTCGGCGCTCTCGCGGGCGGCGTCGTGCACGAAGATCTCCGGGTGCAGGTCGAGGGTGGAAGGATCGATGCCGAACGCTTCCAGCATCACCGCTTCCTGCACGATGTGGTGCGCACCCGGGTCCGCGGCGACCACAGGCAGCGTGTAGACGAACGCGTTGCTCCGTCCGCCCAGTCCGACCCGGTAGGGCGCGCGTGTCGCCAGCATGATCAGCGTCGCGTTGAGCGAGGGCTTGCTGATCATCGGATCGATCACGATGTCGTAGCGACGGCGGCGAAGCTCGCGGAATAAGCCCGGGATCCCGACCCGGTCCCACTTGTCGAGTGTGATCGTCTCGCCGACGTACGGGTTCACGTCGAGCACGGACCGGTTCGCGGGGGATGCGAGCACATTGAGCCGGATCATGGGGTGGGCGGTCACGAGGGCGCGGAACAGACCGGACGAGAGGATCATGTCGCCGATCCGGTCGTAGCGCAGGTAGAGGGCGCGCCACGGACGCGCGTCCCAGTCGGGGGCGGCGGCGGGCTTCTCGGACAGAATTCGCGCCAGGGTCCGGATCAGGAACGCCCGGCCCCGTCGTTCCAGTCGCTTGATCGGTCCGGCCATGCCTGTTTCCCCCTCCATCACCCGCTGGCGCGCCCGCCCGACCGCGCCGAGCCGGGCATGGTGCGGCGGCGTGCAGCGGACCGCAAGAGGGGCCGGACCGCAATCGCTTCTGGCCCAACGCTTTTCCGCACCCGTATATTTACGGGGATCTCAGAGTTCGGCTCCAACGGAGGCAATCCATGACGAAGGGCTCACGGCGCGGCATTCGGCATCCTGTCCTGCTCCCGCTGGCGATCCTGGCGGTGGCGTTCCCGACGGCCTGCACGCAGCCGGCATTGGACATGGCGACCTCGGGTGACACCGCTGCCGGCGCCGGAGCGGCCCAGGCCGCCGGTTCCTACACGCAGGACGACCTGATCCTCGCGGCCGCGAAGGTGGCGCTGCCGCCGACCAGCGTGACGCCGGCGGACCTGCCGGACCCGGAGTCGCAGGGCGCGCAGTACGTGGTCAAATTCTGCACCCGGTGCCATGCGGTGCCGACGCCGCTCATGCATTCGGCGACCGACTGGCCGGGCGTCACGCGCCGCATGTGGCTGCGGATGGAGAGGATCGACCCGAAGTACGCGGTCCCGGTGCCCGAGATCGCGGACCAGCTCGTGATCCTCCAGTACCTGACGGACAACGCGCTCAAGGTCAGCAACGTCAACCTGCCGGACTTCCCGGGCCGTGACACGTTCGAGAAGACCTGCTCGCAGTGCCACGAGCTCGCGGATCCGCGCCAGCACTCGCCCGGCGACTGGTACGTCGTGGTGCGCCGCATGAACCAGCACATGCTCGAGATCCTCGGCAAGGAAATGAACGCCGACCAGATCCAGGCGATCACGCTCTACCTGCAGCAGGCGTCGAAGTAGGCCACGCGGCCCGGCCCCGTCTCAGAGTAGCGAAGCGACGAGGCTCGAGGCCCATTCCAGCAGCCGTTCCCGTACCGGGCGGCGCCGGAACTCATCGAGAGTGATCTCTCGCGAGTTTCCGGTGTCCGCCCGGAACAACGAATCCAGCCGCATCCCGAGTTCCGCATCGATGGCGAGCAGCGCGACCTCGTTGTTGTACGCGAGGGAGCGGTTGTCGAAGTTCACGGTCCCGATCTCGACCCATTCGTCGTCGGCCACCAGCGTCTTCGCGTGCATCACCGCCGGTTGGTACTCCCAGATGCGGACGCCGGCCTCCAGCAGCTGGCCGTACCGGTACCGCCCCGCGTACCACGTCGACTTCACGTCCGTGCCGCCGCCGTTCGTCAGCACGCGCACGTCCACGCCCCGCTCCGCCGCCTCGCAGAGCATGCGCACGTAGTCGTCGTCGGGCACGAAGTACGCGTTCGTGATCCAGAGCCGCCGCCGCGCGACCGCAATCGACAACGCCAGCAGCCGCTCCGCCGGGCTGCTCCCGATCCCCGCCGGACTGTGGATGACGCCGGCCAGCCGGGCATCGCCTTCTCCGCCCGGATCCGGGGCCGCGCCGGGTGCCGCGGCCCCGGATCCGACGAGCAGCTCGCCCGTGGCCTCCGCCCAGTGCACGACGAACGCGGCGCGGAACTGCTGCACGGCCGCGCCCGTCACGCGCACGTTCGTGTCCCGCCAGTGGCCGCGGGTCCGGCCGTCCCCCAGCCACTTGTCGTCCAGCCCGAACCCGCCCGTGTAGCCGACCCGGTCGTCGATCACGATGTCGCGCACGTGCGTCCGGCGTGTCGCCCGGTCCAGCGAGAACCAGCGGAGCGGCCGGAACTCCACGACGCGCGCGCCGGCCGCGCGGAGCCCGGCGAAGACCTCCGGCGGCAGGTCACCCGCGCCGAAGGCGTCGTACACAACCTCGACGGACACGCCGGCCCGCGCCCGGTCCCCGAGGATCCGCGCGATGCTGTCGAGCACGGCGCCGGCGCCCCAGTAGTACTCGACGATGCGGATCGAGCGGGTCGCGGCCCGGAGGTCGGCCCGAAGGCGCGGGAACAGGGCGTTACCGTCCGCCAGGATCTCGACGCCGGTGCCGGGCAGCAGCGGCACACCCGTCGCTGTTTCGGCCGCCTCGCGCAATTCTGCGGGCTCCCTGCCGACCCGGCCGACCCACGACTCGACGGTCGGACCGCGAAACACGTGCGGCAGGCCGATCAGGGCGAGGAGCAAGAGGACGAACCCGAGCAGGATCGAGCCCGCGATGATGAGCCGGCCGTGAAGCGTCGCGGACCAGTGGCGGACCTTCCGGGCGGCGTGCCGGCTGCGTTCGACGCCGCGCCGGGCGACGTGACGGCTGCGCTCGACGCCGCGGCGTACCACAGTACGGGCGCGGCCGTCGTCGCGCATTCGCGTCAGTGCCGGAAGACGCGGCGGCCGGTGAAGACCATGGCGATGCCATGCTCGTCGGCCGCGCCGATGACTTCCTCGTCACGGATCGAGCCGCCCGGCTCGATCACGGCGGTGACGCCGTGCTCCGCGGCGGCGTCCACGCCGTCACGGAACGGGAAGTACGCGTCGGACGCGAGCACCGCGCCCTCGATCACCGCGTTCTGGTCCTGCGCCTTCATGACCGCGATGCGCGAGGCGTCGACGCGGCTCATCTGGCCGGCGCCGATCCCGACCGTGCGCGCGTCCTTCGCCAGCACGATGGCGTTCGACTTGACCGATGCGACCGCGCGCCAGGCGAAGCGGAGGTCGGCCATCTCGCGCGCGTCCGGGGCCCGCTTCGTGACCACCTTCCACGCATCTTCGGGGAACGACATGTTCATGCGACGCTGGGCGAGGAAGCCGCCCCGCACGCGCTTGAAGTCGAGCTCATCGAGACCGGCGCGGCCGTTGGGCAGCACCAGCAGGCGCAGGTTCTTCTTGCGCGTGAGCGTTTCCAGCGCGGCCGCATCGAATCCCGGCGCCACGATGATCTCGAGGAACAGCTCCGCCATCGCCGCCGCAACCGCGCCGTCGACCGGCCGGTTGAACGCCACGATTCCGCCGTACGCCGACACCGGGTCCGTCGCGAGCGCACGCCGGTAGGCCTCCTCCGCCGTGTCGCCGAGCGCCAGTCCGCACGGCGTCGTGTGCTTGAGCACCGCGCACGCCACCCGCGCATCGCCCTCCCACGCCGAGATCGCCGACACCGCCCCGTCGACGTCGAGCAGATTGTTGAACGAGAGCTCCTTCCCGTGCAGCTGCTCCAGCGCAGGCAGCGAACCTTCCGGCGGCGCCGCCTCCGAATAGAACGCCGCCACCTGATCCGGATTCTCCCCGTACCGCAACGCCTGCACCTTGTGCAGCGGCAGGACCATCCGCTCCGGCAGCAACCCCGCCGCTACCTCACCCGCCACCTCATCCGCCAACGCACCCGCCTCCGCTTCCCCCCCCGGATCTGTCCCAGGTACGTGGCGACACCCGCGTCGTACGCCGCCGTGTGCTCGAACACCTTGACGCCCAGCTCGAAGCGCAGGCCATCGTCCACCTCGCCCGCCTCGATCGCGGCGAGCACGCGTGCGTAATCGGCCGAATCGACGACGACCCACACGAACGGGTGGTTCTTCGCCGCGGAGCGGAGCATGGTCGGCCCGCCGATGTCGATTTGCTCGAGCGCCTCGTCGCGCGGCGCACGCCGCGCGGCCGCCTCCTGGAACGGGTAGAGATTGACGCACACGAGGTCGATCGGCTCGTAGCCCTGCGCGCCCATTGCCGCGATGTCGTCCGGGCGGTCGCGACGCGCGAGCAGACCGGCATGCACGGCAGGGTGCAGCGTCTTCACGCGTCCGTCCATCATCTCGGGATGACCCGTGATCTCGCTGACGTCACGCACGTCGAGACCGGCGTCGCGCAACGCGCGCGCGGTGCCGCCGGTCGAGACCAGCTCCCAGCCGAGGTCCGCGAGACCGCGCGCGAATTCGGCGATTCCCGTCTTGTCCGACACGCTCAGCAACGCCCTGCGTTTCACCTTGCCTCCCTGTCGAGCCCGAGCATCCGGCGCAGCGCGGCGTCGGACGGGGCGGTGTCGTCGGTGGTTTCGAACGCGGCCGGATCGATGAGATGGGACCCGGCATCCGGTTGTGATTCGCCGCGCTCGATCGCGACGCACAGCGCCTCGAGCGCGAGCGGGTACAGCTTGTGCTCGACGCGCAGCACGCGGGCGGCGAGCGATTCCGGCGTGTCCCCGCGCGACACCGGGACCGGCCACTGTGCGATGGGCCGCCCTTCGTCGTACCGCTCGTCGACCCGGTGCACGGTGACGCCGCTCAGGAAGCAACCGGCCGCGAGCACGGCGCGGTGCACGCGGATCCCGTACATCCCGGGCCCGCCGAACGCGGGCAGCAGCGCGGGATGGATGTTGACGATGCGGCCGCGAAAGCGGCGCACCACGGACTCGGGCACGAGCTTCAGGTAGCCGGCGAGCGCGATGACGTCGATCGCGTGCTCATCGAGTGCCGCGATCGTGTCGGCCGCGACGTCGGCGGGCTCGCGGCCGCGGACCGCGATCACGCACCTCGCGACACGCGCGGCCTCGGCCCGGCCGAGCGCGCCGGCGTCGTCACGGTCGCTCACCACGAGCGCTACGCGCGCACTCTCGCTGGCGCCGGCGTTGAAGTGGTCCAGCAGGGACTGCAGGTTCGTGCCGCCGCCGGACGCGAACACCGCGACGCGCTGCATCAGGCCAACCCGCCGCCGTAGTGCGGCACGAGGAAGGGGTTGGTCGCCCGCTCGTGACCCACGTCGGTCGCCGGTCCGTGTCCGGTGTGCAGCACCGTGTCGTCCGGCAGGCTGAACACGTGGGCGCGGATCCCCTTCACGAGCTGCGTGAAGTTGCCGCCCGGCAGGTCGGTCCGGCCGATGGAGCCGAAGAAGATGACGTCGCCCACGAGCGCCGCACCGGCCTCCGCGCAGTAGAGGATCACGTGCCCGGGCGAGTGTCCCGGCACGTGCCGCACCTCGAACTCGAGGCCGGCGAGGGAAAGCGTCTGGCCGTGGGCGAGGTCGTGGTTGATGTCGGGCAGCGGCTCGACCTTCATGCCGAACCACGCGGCCTGGTCCTGGGCGCCGTCGTAGAGCGGGCGGTCGTCCGGGTGCAACCAGACCGGCGCGCCGGTCGCGCGCTGCAGGGCGGGCACACCCTCGACGTGGTCAACGTGCGCGTGGGTGAGCAGGATAGCCTCGAGATGCAGGTCCTCCGACCGGAGCACGCCGAGCATGGCTTCGGGATCGGCGCCCGGATCGATGGCGACCGCGGTGCCGGTGCCCGCGCGCCAGACGAGGTAGGCGTTTTCCTGGAAGCCCGGCGCGACAAAGCTGCGAATGCGGATGTCGTCCCCCATGGCGGGCAAAGTAGGGGACGCAGGCGGGAGCGGGCTAGGCCGGCCTCATGCGCAGCCGCAGCCGGTCTTCCGGAGACCCGCCGCCTCGAGCCGTTCCTCCTCCTCCGTCGGCGCCTTCCAGCCGCCGGAAAGCTCGAGCATGCGACGGAGCGCGGTCTCGGCGCGCGTCCGGACGTCCTCGTCCAGCGTGACCTCGTGCCGCTCGTGGTCGAGGCTCCACGCCAGCCGGGCCAGCGTATTGACCTTCATGTTGCCGCAGATCGCGGCGCGCGAGAGCGGGATCAGGGTCTTCCCGGGGTAGAGCTGCTGGAGCCGGTCGACCAGGCCGCGCTCCGTCCCGATGATCAGCGTGTCGTGCTCGCGCGCCAGCTCGACCATGCCCTGCGTCGAAACCACGTAGTCGGCCTCCTCCAGCAGGTCGCGGCGCGCTTCCGGATGGATCACGACCCGCGCGCCCGGATGCGCCGCCCGCGCCGCCGCCAGCTCCTCCAGCACGAGATCGTCGTGCACGTAGCAGTAGCCGTCCCACGCGACGATCTCGCCCGGATCGCCGCTCGGCCGCCTGTCATCGCCGAGCGTGCGCAGCGCGCGGCCCGTCCGGCCCGCCACGTAGCGGGCGAGATTGCGGTCGGGCACGAACAGGATGCGCCGGTCCCGCGCGATGGTCTCGACCACGCGCACCGCGTTCGAGCTGGTGCAGCAGATGTCCGACTCGGCCTTCACATCGGCCGTCGAGTTCACGTACGTGACGACGGCCGCGTCCGGAAATTCGGCCCGGGTCCGGCGCAGCGACTCGCCCGTCACGAAGTCGGCCATGGGGCAGCCGGCGTGGAGGTCGGGCATGAGCACGCGCTTCGAGGGCGAGAGGATCTTCGCCGTCTCCGCCATGAAGTGCACGCCGCAGAACACGATCACGTCGGCAGCCGTGCGCGCGGCTTCCTGCGAGAGGCCGAGCGAGTCGCCCACGTAGTCGCTGACTTCCTGGATGTCCGCGCGCTGGTAGTTGTGTCCGAGGATGACCGCGTTCAACTCGCGCTTGCGACGCGCGATCCGCTCGGCCAGCGTCGCGTTGTCAAGCCGCGCGTAGTGCAGCGGCGAAGTCAGCCGGTCGGAAGTCAGGATCATCGCGTCCTCGGGAACGGCCGGATCTTACGGGGGAACGACGCGGGCCCGCGGGAGTCCCCCCGCGGGCCCACCGAATCGTCAGTCGCGAATCGCGCGACTCAGGCCGTAAACGAGCTGCCGCAGCCGCAGCCGCCCGTAGCGTTCGGGTTCTTGAACGTGAAGCCCGACCCCATCATCGTCGTGACGTAGTCGATCTCCACGCCATCCAGGTACTGGCCGCTGAACGGGTCGATGAACAGGCGGATGCCGTTCGACTCGAAGATCTCGTCGTCGTCCTGCGACTCGTCCTCGATGTTCAACCCGTACTGAAAGCCGGAGCAACCGCCCGGAAGCACCGCCACGCGGAGTCCGGCCGTGGCCGTCGCACCCTGCTCCTCCATGAACCGCTGGACCTCGGCCGCGGCCGTGGACGTGACCGTTATGGTCATTCGACTCCTCCTCCGTGTTCATCCTGCTTCCACCCCGAACCACCCGGGTTCAGGATACCTACCCCCTCGGGCCGTCCGGGTTCGTGTCCCGGAACGTCCCATCCAACGTACCGGAGCCCGCTCGGACGGTCAACCGGGGAAATCCTTACGTAGCACGAGGTCCGCTGCCTCACACAGGTCGGCGGCAACCCCCACATCCGGCGGCACATCCCCCACGAGCTCGGCGCCATAGCCGGTCCGGACGAGGATGCCGAGGCCGCCAAGCCTGGCGGCGGGCAGGACGTCGCCCGGCCGGTCGCCGATGTACGCCGAGGTCGCGAGGTCGATGCCCAGAGTCTCGGCCGCCCGCCGGAAAAGGGCGAGGCCGGGCTTCCGGCACTCGCAGGGCCCCGTGAAATCCGGGTGGTGCGGGCAGAATTCGGAGCCATCGAGGACCACGCCCTCGGCCGCGAGCAGTTCTTCCATCCGGCGCTCGACCGCGCGGTACTCCGTCTCGCCGAAGAAGCCGCGCGCGATGCCGGACTGATTCGTGATGACGACGAGGGCGTAGCCGGCGTCGCGGAGCCGTCGCAGCGCGTCCACCGCGCCCGGCAGAAGCTCGACGTCGTCGGGGTCCGCGAGGTAGTTCTTCTCGACGAGGATCGTGCCATCGCGGTCGAGGAACACGGCACGCCGGCGCGTCGCGCTCCCGATCATGCCACGCCCGCCGCACGAACCACCGCGGCGACCAGGTCCACCTCCTCCGCGTCGCGTATGGTGCGCGGGTCGAGCTGCAGCCGGTCCGACTGGACGCGCGCGACGACCGGCGGCCATCCCATCCGGAGCCGCCGTTCCAGCTCGTTGACCGTGCCCAGGGCCGGCGTGACGCAGACGACGGTCGTGGGCAACTCGAAGCCGGGCAGCGCGCCGCCTCCGACGGCCGATCCGCCCGCCGCCGTCTCCGCCTCGATCCCGTGTTCGCGGAGCCGGCCGGCGATCCGGCCCGCCCGCTCCGCCAGCTCGGACGCGGGAACGGTCAACATGCGGAGCACGGGAACGCGTTGCCGCGCCCGTTCCGGATCGAGGTACTCGACGAGCGTGGCTTCGAGCGCAGCGAGCGTCAGCTTGTCGACGCGGAGCGCCCGGCAGAGCGGGTTCCGCCGCATGCGCTCGACCAGGTCAGACCGCCCGACGATGATGCCGGCCTGCGGCCCGCCGAGCAGCTTGTCGCCGCTCATGGTGACGATGTCCGCGCCAGCGCTCACCGCCATCCCGGCCGTCGGCTCCGCGGGCAGGCCGAGCGACACCGGATCGAGAAGCAGTCCCGAGCCGAGATCGTGCAGCACCGGGATCCCGGCAGGCTGCGCCAGCTCCGCAAGCCGTGCGACACCGACCTCCTCCGTGAACCCTTCGATGCGGAAGTTCGATCGGTGGACCTTCAGAATCACGCCCGTGCGCACCGAGAGCGCCGCCTCGTAGTCGGTCGCCCGGGTCCGGTTCGTCGCGCCGACCTCGACCATGAGCGCTCCGCTCCGCGCCATGATCTCCGGAATGCGGAACGAGCCGCCGATCTCGACCAGCTCGCCGCGACTGATCACCGCCTCGCGATTGCGGGCCAGCGTGTTCAGCGCCAGCACGAGTGCGGCCGCGTTGTTGTTCACGACGAGCGCCGCCTCCGCGCCCGTGAGCCGCACCAGCACGTCCACGCAGTGCACGTAGCGCGAGCCGCGCGCCCCACGCTCGAGGTCGAACTCGAGGTTCGAGTAGCCGCGCGCGGCCGCCGTCATCGCCGCGATCGCGGCGTCCGACAGGGGCGCCCGGCCCAGGTTGGTGTGCAGAATGACGCCCGACGCGTTGATCACCGGCCGAAGCGAAGGGTCCCGCATCCGATCGAGCATCGCGGCGGCACGCGCGGCGTACCACGCAGGATTGGAAACCTCGCGGATCGCGTCGTCGCCGCTCGGAAACTCCGCCCTCAACTCCGCCTGCAGCCCATGCAGCGCCTCGACCACGAGGTCACGCGGCTCGCGCTCCAGCAACGGGCGAAACTCGGCGCTGCCAAGCAGGCGCTCCACGGACGGGATCGCGCGCCTCGGATCGGTCATCGGCCGGGCCGTCTCAGTCGGGGCGAAGCGCCCGACGTATCCGGAGGTGGTGGCTTCGGCTCCGGCACCGTGACTTCGACCTCGCCCCCGCCATTCGGTCGGCCCGCGATGTTGACCAGCCCGCGGATATCGACCAGGTACGTCCGGCCCGGCTCGAGCGGCGAGGCGGGCACGAGGACGAGCTCCTGGAACGGGAGCGGCTCCGTCGGCGCGCCGAACGGACTGGTCGATCGCGGCGGTGGTCCGCGACCCGCCGACGCGCGGCCCTGTGAGATCGGCGGCGGTCCGCGCCCGGCAAGGCTGTCGGCGGAGATCGTGTCGGCCACGCCCGCCGTGTCCTTCCCCATCGAGTCCGGCGGCGCCTTCGGCAGAGCGTTGAACGAATCGAGCGACATGAGCGAGTATGGACCCGGTACTTCCGTGCTGTCGGGCAGCTGGAGGATCGTGATCCGTGCCTGATCGAGTCGCGACGCGGGATCGATGTAGTCGTCGCTGAACACGCGGATCTGCAGCGAGTCTCGGAACTCGGCGCGCGTGATGCGCGGGGGCGTCGTGTCGAAGGGGATTACGGCCAATTCGACGACCGCGGTGTCACCATCGCGATTGACCGGCAGCACCTGCCTGCGCGATGCCGATTCGCTCGCATCGCGTTTGCCGTTGCCGTTCTGGTCCGCCCAGGCGACCATGTCGTAGATGCCGGGGGCCATGTAGCGGAACGCGTAGAACGACGCGGAATCGATCGTCGTTACGTACGTGATCGAGTCCGAGCGCAGCGTGGCGTCAATGAAGACCCGTTGCGCGGGACGCCCCGTGATACGGTCGGTCACGACCCCCGCGATCACGGCGCCGGCGACCTGGGGTCCGGTCGAGAAAACCAGCTCTGATGGTACCTTCAGCTCGTTGCCGAACAAGTCGCGGACGCCGGGCACGAGCAGCACGCGATAGATCAGGCCGGGCAACCATCCGCTGCTCAGCTCGACGCGGATCTCGTCCTTGCCCCGCTTCACGCGCACATCGCCCGTGCGCGGCGAGACCAGCGCCGACATGTTGGTGATGCCACGCTCGCTGATCCGCTCGTCGAAGCGGAACACGACCGGACCGTCGAAGCCGGGCACGACCGCGAGCGTGTCCGGCGTCGTCGCGACGATACGGGGCGGCAGCCGGTCCTGCACGCCGCCGGGCGGTGGCGAGGCCTGCGCGCACGCCAGTGCGGCAAGGCACGGCGCAAGCGGAAACAGGACAAAACGGGTACGGCTCACTCGAGGGCTTCCAGCTTTCTCGCCAGCCGGTCGCGCTGGTCGCGGAAATTCTCCGCCTTCTCACGTTCACGAGCCACGACATCGGCGGGCGCACGCTGCACGAACGCATCGTTGCCGAGCCGCGAGAGCACGCCGCCGAGCAGTCCGTCCACCCGCTCCATCTCCTGCCGCAGGCGCTGCCGCTCGCGGTCGAGGTCGATCAGTCCCTCGAGCGGCATGAACAGCTCGGTCCCGCCCTTGAGGACGGCGTGCGCGCCCGTGCCGCGCGTGCCGCCGGCGCCGTCCAGCGCGATGTCACCCACGCGAGCCAGCCGCTCCAGCGCCCTTCCCTCCTCTTCCAGCGCGGCCGCGAGGTCCGGCGCCACGTTGCCGAGACGGAGCTCGACGGACGACGACACCGGCACGTTGTACTCGGAGCGCAGCGTGCGGACCGCCCCGATCAGCTCCATGAGCGCGCTCATGCGCGCCTCCGCGCCGGCGTCGCGATGCGAGCCGCCGGCCGGCCATTCCGCGATAACGAGCGACGCCTCGCGCTCCGCACCCTCGGGCACGGGCAGGCGCAGCCAGAGCGACTCCGTGATGAACGGCATCACCGGGTGCAGCAGGCGGAGCGCGCCGTCCAGCGTGGCGACGAGCACCGCCCGTGCGGCGTCGGCGCTCGCAGCGCCGGCATCGCCGCGCAGACGGCCCTTGATCAGCTCGATGTACCAGTCGGCGACATCGCCCCAGAAGAAGTGGTACGCCGCGTCCGCCGCCTCGTGGAAGCGCAGGCTCTCGAGCTGCCGGGTCACGTCCTCGACGGCCGCGTCCAGCCGCGACAGGATCCAGCGGTCGGTCAGCTCGAGGGCATCCGCCACGTCCTCGACGCGCCGGACCCGCCCGCCTTCCAGGTTCAGGAGCGCGAACCGGCCCGCGTTCCAGATCTTGTTCGCGAAATTGCGGCCGGGCGCGAACGTGTCGTCGAGGTTCACCGGATCCATGAACAGGTCGGTGCCCAGGCCCTGGCCCGACACGACGGTGTAGCGGAGCGCGTCCGCGCCGTACAGGCGCACGACCTCGAGCGGGTCGATGCCGTTGCCCAGCGATTTCGACATCTTGCGGCCCTGCGTGTCGCGCACCGTGCCGGTCAGGTACACATCGGTGAAGGGCTCGCGGCCCATGAATTCGATGCCGGCCATGATCATGCGCGCGACCCAGAAGAAGAGGATCTCGGGCGCCGTGACCAGCGTGTGCGTCGGGTAGAACGCGGCGAGGTCTTCGGTCTCATCCGGCCAGCCGAGCGTCGAGAACGGCCAGAGCCAGGACGAGAACCATGTATCGAGCACGTCCGGGTCCTGCTCGAGGGCGCTCCCGCCGCACGCGGGGCAACGGTCCGGGTCTTCGCGGGCGGCGAACGTGTGCCGGCACCCGTCCGCCTGGCAGTACCAGACGGGGATGCGGTGACCCCACCAGAGCTGGCGCGAGATGCACCAGTCGCGGATGTTCTCGAGCCAGTTCTCGTAGACCTTCTTGTGCCGTTCGGGCGTGAAGCGGACGCGGCCCTCGCGCGAGGCCGCCAGCGCCGGCTCGGCGAGCGGCTTCATGCGCACGAACCACTGCTCCGACAGCCGTGGCTCGACCACCGTGTGGCAGCGGTAGCAGTGCGGCACGGCGTGCGTGTGCTCCTCGATCCGGTCGAGCAGGCCCGCCTCGTCGAACGCCGCGACCACGCGCGTCCGCGCCTCGAACCGGTCGAGGCCGCGGAACGCGGTCGGCGCGTTCTCGTTCATCGTCGCGCCGGGTGTCATCACGTCCAGCGCCGCGATGCCGTGACGCTGCGCCACGGCGAAGTCGTTCGGGTCGTGCGCGGGTGTGATCTTGACGGCGCCGCTGCCGAATTCCGGATCGACGTACTCGTCCGCGACGACCGGGATGCGGCGGCCCGTGAGCGGCAGGTCCACCGTTGCGCCCACGAGGGCGCGGTAGCGCGCGTCGGCGGGATGCACGGCGACCGCGGTGTCGCCCAGCATCGTCTCGGGACGCGTCGTCGCCACCACCAGGTACTGCCGTCCGTCGGGCAGCCGGGGCAGGTCGGCGTCCACGGGCGCGGCCAGCGGATAGCGCAGGTGCCAGAGCTTGCCCTCCCTCTCCTCCGGCTCCGCCTCCTCATCCGACAGCGCAGTGAGGCAGCGCGGGCACCAGTTGATGATGTACTTGCCGCGGTAGATCAGGTCCTTCTCGTAGAGCCGGACGAACACCTCGCGGACGGCCCTCGAGAGCGCCGGCTCGAGCGTGAAGCGCGTGCGTGTCCAGTCGCAGGAACAACCGATCGCGCGCAGCTGCTTCAGAATGGTCGAGCCCGTCTCGTCCACGAACCGCCAGACACGATCGACGAATGCCGCCCGGCCGAGGTCGTCGCGCGTCTTCCCCTCCGCCGCGAGCTGCCGTTCCACCACGTTCTGGGTCGCGATCCCCGCGTGGTCGGTGCCCGGCAAGTACAACGCCTCGCGGCCCTGCATCCGGCGCCAGCGCGTGAGCACGTCCTGGATGGTGTTGTTCAGGCCGTGCCCCATGTGCAGGACAGCGGTCACGTTGGGCGGCGGAATCACGATGACGTACGGCTCGCGACCGGCGCGCACCCGGTCCGGGTCGGCGTGGAAGAAGCCCCGTTCTTCCCACGATTCGTAGAGCGGCCCTTCGGTTTCGAGGGGGCTGTACTGCGGCGGCAACGGCTCCGGCATTTCGCGTCCTGTGCTCGTGAATCCTACAGGTTATCGTATTCCAACGAGTTCCGTCAACGTGGATGCGCGTCGGGGGGCGGGCGGAGGGAGGTCAGTTCTTCTTCGAGCCCGTGGTGTCGTGCTTGGCGTTCCGCATCTCGCGGATCGCCTTGACCCGGTCCTTGAACTCGTTCCGGATCTTGCCCTGTCTGGCCTGCGCCTCGATCGCGTTCCAGCCGTTGATCGAGGACTCCATCTCGGCCCGCACCGCGGGCGGTGGTCCGAAGCCGAACGGCAGCGGCAACGTGATCTTGCCGAGGTGGATCTTGCCCGGGGAGATGCCCCACTTGTTGCCGTTGGCGTCCGTCGTGGTCCAGTCGAGGGCGCGGGCCGCCGCCTCGGCTTCCGCGGCCATCGAGTCGTTCCACGCCGCGAGCCGGTCCGTGACCCGCGCCTGCACCGCCTCGTCCGGCGTCAGCACCCGGGTTGCGGGAGGCAGGATCGGCGTCCAGAGCCGCGGATCCGTGGTCCGCGGCAGGATCCGGTCGATGACCGAGCGCGGCGGAGTCTCGACGGCGCCCGCGCCCGCCTCGGGCGGCGTGGCGGTGACGGGGTTGGGCACCGTCACCGTCCGAGTCGGCGCCGGGCGCGGCGGCGGCAGCGCTTCGACCCGCGTCGGCGGCGCCGCGGGCGCGGCCTGGACGGGCGCGATGTTGACGACCTGCATGCCGGCGGGGACCGGGGTCGTGTTCTGCGGTCGAGCGAGCAGCCACGCCTCGCCCGGGCTCACTACGGACACCCGAAGCAGCAGCAGGAAGAACAGGTGGATGAACGCGGAGAGCGCCAGCGCAACGGCGAACAGCCAGCGCGGCCCCCGGGGCCGCGGCGGGATGGCTCGCCGCTCCGCCCGGCGTGGAGAGACCGCCGCCGGCGGCCGACCCGGTTCCACCACAGTCGGGGGCATCAACCCCGTACTAACCGGCGTGGGGGCTCGCGGTTCCCCTTTCAGAGGAGCGACCGGAGCCGGTCCGCGGCTTCCTCGAGGCGGGCGGCCGGCTGCGTGAGGGCTACCCGCAGGTAGCCCTCGCCACCCGGCCCGAGCGCCGCGCCCGGCATCAGCACCACGCCCCGCTCGAGCAGCGCACGCCGCGCGAACGTGTGCGAATCGAAGCCATCCGGGACCGGGAACCAGGCGTACATGGTCGCGCGCGGCATGGGCACGTCGAAGCCGGCTCCGCGCAAGGCCGCGACGACCGCGTCGCGGCGGGCGCGGAACGCGTCCACGTTGCCGGGCACCCACGCGTCGTAGCTCTCGAGCGCCGCCCGCGCCGCGGCCTGGACGCACAGGAACTGCCCCGTGTCCACGAAGTTCTTCACGCGCGACAGCGCCGTGATCGCGCTCGCGGAACCGGCGGCCCAGCCGATGCGCCAGCCCGTCATGTTGTACGTCTTCGAGAACGAATGGAACTCGACCGCCACGTCCTTCGCGCCCTCGATCTCCAGGATGCTCGGCGGTCGATAGCCATCGAACGCGATCTCGCTGTAGGCGTTGTCCCAGGCCAGCAGGATGCCGTGCTCGCGGCAGAACCGGACGGCCTCTTCCATGTATTCCCGCGGCGCCACGGCGGCCGTCGGATTGTTCGGATAGTTCAGGTACAGAACGCGCGCCCGTCGCACGATCTCCTCCGGCAGGTCACCGAGCACGATCAGAAAATCGTTCTCCGCGCGGAGCGGGACGAGCCACGGCTCGCCGCCGGTCAGCAGCGTGCCGCCGACGTAGGGCTGGTAACCGGGATCGGGGACGATGGTGGCGTCGCCCGGATTCACGTAGCAGAACGCGAGGTGCGCGATCCCCTCCTTCGAGCCGATCAGCGGCAGGATCTCGCGGAACGGATCGAGCTTGACGCCGAAACGCCGGTGCATCCACGCGGCGATCGCCTCGCGGAACGCGGGCAGCCCGAGCTGGAACGGGTAGCGGCCCATCAGCGGGTTGGCCGAGGCTTCCCTCAGCGCCGTGACGGCGGCGGGCGGCGGAGCGAGGTCGGCGTCGCCGGCGCCGAGGTCGATGACGTCGACGCCTTTCGCGATCAGCTCGCGCTTGATCTGCGGGACGTCCGCCAGGGGGTAGGCCGGGAAGGTGCGCAGTCGGTCGGCCAGACGGACCGCCACGGAATCCCTTGTCGCGACGTCGCTCATCCGATCTCCTCCTGCACCCTGTCCGTGCGTACCGGATTCGAGACCCGGGAAAGTCCGGGCAGCTCGACCTCGACCGTGTCGCCGGCGAGGAGCGGGCCCACGCCTTCGGGCGTACCGGTCGCGATGACATCGCCCGGCTCGAGCGTCATCACGCTCGTGATGAACGCGATCAGCGCGGGAACGCCGAACACCATATCGCGCGCGAGGCCGTGCTGCCGGACCTCGCCGTTAACGCGGCAGATCACCTCGAGCCCGCGCCAGTCGATGCCGGCGCCATCCGCGGCTGGGCCGATCGGGCAGAACGTGTCGAAGCCCTTGCCTCTCGTGAACTGCACGTCCAGCCGTTGCAGGTCGCGCGCCGTCACGTCGTTGAGCGCCGCGTAGCCGGCGACGACCGCGACTGCCTCGCTCTCCGCGACGTGGCGTGCGCGCCGCCCGATCACGACGCCGATCTCGGCCTCGTGCTCGACTCGCGAGGATTGCGCGGGCAGCAGGATCGCGTCGCCATCCCGGATGACCGCGGAGGGCGGCTTCAGAAAGAGCAACGGCCGTTCCGGCACCGCGTTGCCGAGTTCCTTCGCGTGGGCCACGTAGTTGCGGCCGATACAGACGATCTTCCCGGGCGTATGCACGGTGGTCCGGTCCCTCTCGTGAACGTCAGAAGTCGCCGTCTCCGGCGACACCTCGCTCGAATGAACGCGCTCGCACGGACTCGCGCAAGTAGAACTCGCGGAGCCGCTCCCGTACCTCTGACCACGGCCCCAGTTCGACGGGTGCGGGCAGGCTGTCCAGCAGGTAGCGGCCGTAGCCTCGCTCGCCCGCGCGCCGGTCCAGGATCACGACCGCACCGCGATCGGAGCGCGAGCGGATCAGCCGGCCGAACCCCTGCTTGAGGCGGAGCGCAGCCAGGGGCAGCATGTACTCGAGGAACGCGTTGCCGCCGGCCGCCTCGATGGCCTCGAGCCGCGCCGCCGTCAGCGGCTCCGTCGGAACCTTGAACGGCAGCCGCGCGATGATGAGGCCGCGTAGCGGCTCGCCCGGCACGTCCACGCCCTCCCAGAAGGACGCGACGCCGAGCAGCAGGCCGCGCCCGGAATCCACGAACCGGTCGAGCAACCGTGCCCGCGACGCCTCGCCCTGTACGAATAGCGGCCAGCGGCCCTCGGCGCCGCGCACCCGGAGCGCAGCGGCCACCGCCCGCATCGAGCGGTATGACGTGAACAGCGCGAAGATGCCGCCGTCCGTCAGGCGGGCCATGTCCTCCGTCACTACCGCAATCGCCGCTTCCAGCTGCGGCCCTTCCACCGCATCCGGCGCAGGCAGGTCTGTGACCACCGCGACCCGGGTCTGCGTCTCGAAGTCGAACGGCGACGCGTGCACGGACTCCGCCACGCGGAGGCCGGCGCCGAGTCCGAGGCGGGAGCGCAGGAACGCGAAGCCGTCGCGCGTGGTCAGCGTGGCCGACGTCAGCACGGCCGTGTCGAGCCGTTCGAACAGGCCCTCGCGCAACGCTTCCGCCAGGTCGACGGGCGAGGCGCGCACGGCGACGTTCGGTTCGCGGCCGGTGCCGCGCCGCTCCAGCCAGCGCACCAGCGGCAGCGGCTCGGAGCCGGGCTGCAGCGCGAGCCGGAGCCCGGCGGCCGCGTCCTGGATGCGCGCGCGCAGTCCCGCCAGCTCGACCAGCGATTCGGCGAGCGCCTCCGCCCAACGCTCGTCGATGACGATCCGTTCGCGCAGGCGGGCCAGGTCACGGCTCAACTCTTCGAGCAGAAGCAGCGTGCTCTCCAGGCCGGCCGCCGCACCGTCCGTCCAGGCCGGGTCGCCCGTGAAGTCGTCGGCCAGGCGGACTACGCCGTCGTCGGCACGCGCGCAGAGCGTCTCGAGCTGGCCGAAGAACTCGCTCGCCTGGTCGCGGACACGGTCGACGCGCGGCCGCAGCGCGGCAATGAAGTCGAGCGCCTCCGTCGCGATCAGGTCGCCGCCGGTGAGCCGGCCTTCGAACGTCGAGAGAATGCCGCGCCCGCGCCGGTCGATTCGGCCGAGCACGCGGAGCAGTGACCGGCGCGTGAGACTGACGCCGAGATGCGCCGTCGCAGCGTCCTCGAGGTTGTGCGCCTCGTCGAGTACGATGCGCCGGTAGGGTGGCAGTACCGCGGGCCCCGTCCAGTTCTCCTGGCCACGGCGCACGGCGACATTGCTGAACAGCAGGTGGTGATTGACGACGAGCACGTCGGCGGACGCGGCGTCGCGCCGCGCTCGCTGGTAGAAGCAGGCCTCGAAGTGCGGGCAGCGTGCGCGCAGGCAGACGTCGCTGTCGGACACGATCTCGTCCCAGATCTCCTCGACGGGCGCGAACGCGAGGTCCTGCAGCGAGCCGTCGCGCGTGCTGCCGCTCCATTTCGAGATCGCGTCCAACTCACGCCGGTTCTCATCCTCGAAGAGGACGGGCGCCGTCTCGAGCGCGAGCCGGAGCCGGCGGATCGAGATGTAGTTGTGGCGGCCCTTGACCAGCGCGAAGCGGAACGGCACCTCGAGCGTGCGGCGCAGGAACGGCAGGTCCTTCGCGACCAGCTGCTCCTGCAGGTTGATCGTGTTGGTCGAGACGATGGTGCGCTCGCGGTTGCGCGCCGCCCACAGCAACGCCGGCACGAGGTACGCGATCGACTTCCCGGTCCCGGTCCCCGCCTCGACCAGCGCAATGCCGCCGTCGTTGTACGCCCGCACGACGGAGCCGGCCATCTCGCGCTGGCCGGGCCGGTCCTCGTAGTTCGGGTGCGCGGCGGCCACGGGCCCGCCCGGCGCGAGCACACGGTCGATCTCGCTCTCATCGAGCAGCTCGAGCGTCTTCGCGGCGGGGGGCTCGACCACCACGTACAGCTCGAGCGCCGTGCTGTCGGTGATGGCCAGACCGATCCCGCTGGAATACAGTTCGGCCGCGACCCGGAGGTCCGCTTCGGACGGCGTGAGGTCGCCGGACGGATGGTTGTGAATGACGAGATCGCCGGGCGCGGCTTCGCGGACCGCGGCGAGCACTGCCGTGCCATGACCGCGGGCCACGGCGCGGACGGTGGGGATCGCGCCGGAATCCTCGACCGTGGCGATGAAACAGACCTCGTTGCCGCGGGCCTGCGCCACTTCCTCCCGGATCGTGCGCGCCGACTCCGCGGTCAGCTCGAGGACCCGGGTCAGGCCGGCCATGCCGTCTCGTGACGCGGGCGTGTCGTGTGGGGCGAGCGCTCGGCGTCCACGCTAGTCCGTCTTCAGCGTCTTCTTCCGTGCGGCCGGGAACAGGACGTTGTTCAGGATCAGTCGGTAGCCGGGCGAATGCGGGTACCGGCTGAGATCCGTGGGCGGGTCGCCGATCTGGTGCTGCGGGTCCTCGGGATCGTGGCCGCCGAGGAACGTGAACGTGCCCTTGCCGTAGTTGCCGTGGATGTACTTGACGAAGCCCGTCCCTTCCTCTTCCGCGAGCACGGTCACGCCCGGCTTCAGCCGGTCGCGCCGGAAGCTCGTGGTCAGGCCGTAGAAATCGCCGATCACCTGCTCGTGGTCCTGCACCAGCATCGAGGGGACGGGATCGAACTTGGGGCTGAAGTCGAACAGCGTGAACGCGCCGAGCGGCTGCCGCCACGGCGTGTTTACCTGGTGCCCGTCGATGTCGCTGAACGCACTGACGCCCGGGTTCACCTGCACCTCCGCATCACGGAACGCGAACGTGCGGTCCCACTGCATTTTGCGCGACGCGTCCGGATCGATGCCCGTGCCATCGCTGAACGGCGCCGCGATATCGACGCCGACCGCGGCCAGTGCGAGATCGATGGTCTCCGTCGCCGTGCACATCGCGAACAGGAAGCCGCCGTTCTCGACGTATTTCCGGATCTTTTCCGCGACCGCCTTCTTGAGCGCGGGCACGTCCGGATAGCCGAACTGCCGCGCGATCGCCTGCTGCTGCTGCACCGCGTCCTGTAGCCAGGACGAGCCCGCGTAGCTGATGTAGAACTTCGAGTACTGGCCGGTGAAGTCCTCGTGGTGCAGGTGCAGCCACTCGTAGTCGCGCAGCTTGCCCTCGAGCACGTCCGGGTCCCACACCTCGTCGTACGGGATGTCGGCGTAGGTCAGCGCCAGAGTGACCGCGTCGTCCCACGGGTTCGTGTTGCCCGGCGTGTAGACCGCGATCTTCGGCGCGCGCTCGAGCACGATCGACTCCATGTTGCCCTCCTCGATCTCGCCGCGGATCGAAGCCAGCTCGAGCGTCGTGATGGGCTCGAACGTGACGCCGCGCGAGGTCGCCTCACGCCGCACTTCGGGCGCGTCCGGAAGGAGGAAAGCGCCGTCGCGGTAATTCAGGAACCACTCGGCGGTGAGTCCCTGGCGGATCGTCCAGAACGTCAGGCCGTAGGCCTTCAGGTGATCCGCCTGGTCCATGTCCATCGGGATCAGCAGATGCTGGGCGGACACGGGCAGCGCCGCCAACAGCAGGGCGACGAGCGCCGCGAGCGGACCGGCGAGCCGGATCGTGCGCCGCGCCCTCAACGGTCGTCCGACCCGCCGGTGCCGCCGCCCGCCCGGTTGATCCGCCCGAAGTACTCGAGCACCATCCGGCGGTACGCGGGCGGCAGAGCCCGCAGCTCTTCCGCCGTCGGGAGCCGGTACCGGTCGCCGGTCTGCAGCAGCGTGGGATCGAGCGCCTTCGGCGACGACGGCGTCCACACGCCCGGCGCCTCGCCGACGCGTTTCTCGCTCATCTCATCCTTCTCCAGCGAGCGGCCGGCGTCGAGCAGCCGGTGGAACAGCCGCTCCTGGCGCGACAGGACTTCGGCCGGCGGATGGCCGCCCTCGAGCGCGCGCGCCAGCCGCTCCGCTTCCTGCGCCATCTCGTCGAGCCGGCCCAGCACGTCATCCCTGCTCGCGCCCTTCTCGCCCAACTGCTCGATGCGCTGCGCGATCTGCCGCTGGTCCTGCGCCATCCGGCCCGCCTGCTGCCCCAGGCTCTGCGGGTTCAGCTTCATGGGGAGCAGCGCGTTCGTGCGCCCGTTGAGCTGCCCCTGCTGTTGCGCGATGTCGCCGAGCTGCTGGCGGACCTGCTCCGACGCCGACGTCGGGTCCCCCTGCTGCAGCATCTGCACGTTCCGCTGCAGCGCCTGCGCCAGCCGCTGCAGCGATTCCACCGTCTGTCCCGCCTCGCGCGTCGGCATGCCCTGCTGGTCGCCCGCCTGCTGCATCGCCTGCGTCGTGCGCTGCATGCTGGCGTTCGCGCGGCCCATCTCCGTGCCGACCTCCCGGCTCACCTGGCCCGTCTGGTCCGCCGTCTGCGCCAGACTCTGGTTCAGCCGGCTCATCTCCTGCTGCAGCGCCGACTGCTGGTCGCGGAGCTGCTGCATCGGATCGCCACCGCCCGCCTGCTGGCCTTGCTGCCCCTGTTGGCCCTGCTGCTGGCCGCGTTGCGCCTGTTGCTGGGTGTCCTGCGCCTGTTGGCCCTGTTGCTGGCCACGTTGCCCCTGCTGCTGTTGCTGCGCCTTCTCCATCTGCTTGCGCAGCTCCTCCTGCTTGCGCGCGAGCTGCTCGGCGTCCTGGAGCGCCTGCTGCATGGCCTCGTTGGCCCGCTGCTCGGCGCCCTCGGCCATCGCGGTGCTGGCGGCCTCGAGGCTCTTTGCCGCCTGCTCGAGGTTCTCCGCGGCCTGCTTGCCCTGTGCGGCGGCTTCCTGCTCGCGGCTCGCCGCCTGCTGCGCGGCCGTCTGCATCTGCTGCCGCGCCCGCTCGATCGCGTCGTTCGCGCCCCGGGAAGAGGTCGCGGCCTGCTGCTCCTGCTGCCGCTCGAGGTCGCCGCTCAGCTCCGACACCGACTTCTGCAGGTCGCCGGCGCGCGTTTCGAGCTGCTTCTGCTGCTGCGCCTGATCGGCGCCCGCCCGGTCTTTCTGGAGCGCCTCGGCGAGCGCCGCCTGCTGCGTCGCCAGCTCGCGCGCTTCCTGGGCGAGCGCGTTGATCTGCTCGCGGGTCGCCGCGCGCCGCAGCTGGTCGAGGCTCTGCTGCAGCTGTTCGCGGATCTGCTGCTGGCGCGCGGCCAGCTCGTCGAGCGCTTTCTCGAGTTCCTGCGGGTCGAGCGTGTCGAGCGCATCCTGGAGCTGTTGCATCTGCTGCTGCAGCTCCGGATTCAGCATCTGGTCGTACGTCTTGCGCAGCTCCTGGAGTTGCGCTTCCAGCTTCGGGTCGCGCAGGGCCGCGTTCTCGAGCGACTTCTCCATCGCCTCGAGCCGTTGCCGCATCTCGTCGAGGCGGGCTGCCAGCTCCTTCTGTTGCTCGAGGACCTGCCGCGCCTGCTCCGTTTCCTTGAAGCCGAGCGAGCCCTGCTGGCCGGCCTGGCCCTGCCGGGACGCGCCCGAGGCGTTCGCCTCGTTCCGCGCCTGCGCGGCCTGCGTTCGGCGCTGCAGGTCGCGCGTCGCATCCTGCAGGGCCCGCGCCGACTGCGAGAGATTGCGTGTCTCCTCGACGGCACGGGCCAGCTCGTCTTCCGCGCGTTCCCGCATTTCCGGACGGCCCGGCAGATACAGCGACCAGGTCGCCGATGACGCGGTCTGCGCCCGCGGCCCGTTGTCCGTGACGCGGACGAAGTAGCGGATCGTATCGCCCGGCAGCAGGTCGAGCTCGCGCGCGTCGAGGACGCCACGGATGAAGACGCGGGTCCCGGTGCTGTCGAACGGCACGGGCGTCTCCACCGGCGCGCCGGCTTCACCGTTACGCACGATGCGCCAGACGAGCGCGGCCGCGCGGATGCCGAAGTCGTCCTCGGCATCGGCGGCGAGCGGCTGGATCCGCGTCGCATCGAGGATCGTGTCGCGCGCCGGGAAGGTCATCGCGACCTGCGGCGGCGCGTCGGGCACGACGGTCACGTCGAGTGGAGGTGGCAACGTGCCGGGTGCGCCCGCCAGGCGGCTCTCCAGCCGCCATTCCCAGAGCGCGCTGACGGTGGGCGTCCACGTCGCCGCGAACCGTTCCCCGTCGATGGCGAGCGGCACCGAGGAGCCGGCCCCCACGAGCGACGCCTCGTCGAGTCGGAGCGTGGCGCGCCCGGACACGGCGAGTGTCGTGCCTTCCGGCACTTCGATCGGCGGGACCTCCGTCTCGTAGCGCTCCGGCAGGCGGCCGGCGTGCGGCGGGTACCGCACCTCGACGACCAGCTCCGACACGAGCAGCGGATCGAGCGGGGTGGCGACGTACTGCGGGCTCGTCGCGCCGTCCGGCGCCGCCACCCAGTACACGGTGCGGGCATCGACCGGGAACTGGACGGCCGCGGAATCTCCGATCACCGCCACGGTCTCGCTGCGCGGGACGTCGCCTTCCGCGCGGTGGTGGACCGTGACCGCGAACCGGCCGGCGGCCCGGACCCGGACCTCGACCGGCGTGCCGCGCGGAACATCGACGTCGCCCGGCTCGACAGCCAACGCCGGCAATACCGGTCCGCTCAGGTGGGCGAGTGGCTGGAACAGTGCCGGCCATCCGGCACGGCTCCGTTCGGGTGAGACCAGCGCGAGTCCGACGGCGGCCGCGCACGCGATGGCCAGCCCGGCGAGGGCGCGTCGCCGCTGGCTGCGCGCGATCCGTCCCGCATCGCCACTCACCTCCACCGCCCTCCGGTCGGCGAAGCGCGCGCGCAACGCCCGCTCCGTCCGCTCGAAGAGCGCGACCGACGTGCCCGGGGGAACCCCGCGCGACAGCTCGAGAACGCCGGACACCGAGCCGCGCGGCAGATCCGCGCCCGCCTCCGCCGCGCCCGCGATCTCGCGCTCCGAGGTCCGTCGCCGGAGCTCGCGGACGGCCAACGTGAAGAACGCGGCGCCGATCAGCACGACCAGCAGGTCGACGAGCAGAGGCGCCGGGCTGGGCGACAACCAACCGGGCCAGCCGGCGAGCAGCCAGGCGATGATGAGCACGGCGGGCGCGAGCGTGAGCAGCGCGGCCGCGATCGCCACGCCACCCTCTCGACGCACCGCGCGGCGCGCGTCCCGGATAAGGTCCGTGACCGGCGGCAGCAGCGGGCTCATTCGGCCGCCTGCGCCATGGCATACACGAAGAGGTTGACGCCCATGCGCAACGCCTGCTCCCGCAGTTGGGGCGGGACCTGGTACACATCCGCGTCTTCCCAGCCGTTCCCCAGGTCCGATTCGTACGAGTAGAACACGACGAGCCGGCCGCGGTGGAAGATGCCGAATGCCTGCGGCGGCTTGCCATCGTGCTTGTGGATCTTGGGCAGGCCCTGCGGGAAGTCGTAGAACGCGTGGAACACCGGATGGTCGGCCGGCAACTCCGTCAGCTTCGCGTCGGGGAAGATGCGCGCGATCTCGCGTCGGAAGCTCGGGTCCATCCCGTAGTTGTCGTCCGCGTGCAGAAAGCCGCCGTCCTCGAGGTACTGCCGCAGCGCCGCAATGTCCGCGTCGCTGAATCGGACGTTGCCGTGCCCCGTCATGTACAGGTACGGAGAGGTCCAGAGCGACGGATCCGTGAGCTTCGTGGCGCCGGGCCGCTCCGCGACGTCGAGTCCCGTCCGCGCGCGGATGGCGGCAATCAGGTTCGGCAGTCCCGTCGGATTCGCGTACCAGTCGCCACCGCCGTCGTACTGCAACTGCGCGATGGTGAGCGGCGAGGTCTGCGCGGCGGCGCCCGTGCCGAGAAGCAGCGGCAGGATCGCGATCGCGATCGACTTCACGACACGTCTCCTTCCCGCTCCGCGGCCGCGGAACGCGCGATCGGATAGGCCTGTCCGCGAGGAATACCGAGACGCTGCGTCAGCTCACGCGCGACCGCCGTAGGCGAACGTCCTTCCGCCACCAGTGCCCGCGCGATCGCCGCCGCATCCAGGTCACCCGTCGAAGCCGGCCCGTCAAACGGACCCAGGATGACGACGATCTCGCCCCGGACCTTGCGGCCTTCGTAGTAGGCGATCGCTTCCTCCAATGTTCCGCGGAAGAAATCCTCGTGCAGCTTCGTCATTTCCCGCGCTACCACCACCGGCCGGGCGCCACCCGCCGTCTCCTCGAGATCCCTGAGCAGGCGGAACAGTCGCGGCGGCGCCTCGTAGAATACGGTCACGCTCGAGGCCGCCGCCGCGGCCCCGAGAACGCGTTTCCGCTCGCGCCCCGAACGCGCGGGAAACCCGACGAACGTGAAGGGCACGGGATCCACGCCCGATGCCACCAGTGAAGCGAGCAGCGCAGACGCGCCCGGCACCGGCTCGACCGCGTGCCCGCCGTCCAGCGCCGCACGCACCAGGCGGTGCCCCGGATCCGAGAGCAGTGGTGTCCCCGCATCGGATACCACCGCGATCTCCTCGCCCGCCTCCAGCCACGTCAGCAACAACTGCGCCCGCGCCGCCTCGTTGTGCGCGTGCGCCGACACCAGCGGAGTCCGGATCCCGTACCGTCGGAACAGGATGGACGTCCGCCGCGTGTCCTCCGCCAGAACCCGGCTCACCCGCCCCAACACCTCCACCGCCCGATACGTGATGTCCCCCAGGTTCCCGATCGGCGTGCTCACGACGTACAGCTTCCCCATCCCCGCTCGCCTACGAGACCGGGGCGGCAGCTCTCGCCACCGCCCCGCTCCCAATCCGTTCCCGCACCCGCTCCCCCACCCGCAAACGCTTCCGCCTCCGCCCCCCGATCCGTTACTGGATGTGCTCCTGGATCTTCCGCTCCAGGTAGGCCTTCGGCACCGCGCCGACGACCGTGTCCACGTGCTTCCCGTCCTTGAAGAACAGGATGCTCGGAATGGACCGGATGTTGAATTTCATGGACGTCGCCTGGTTGGAGTCGACGTCCAGCTTGGCCATCTGGACCTTGCCCTCGTACTCCTTCGCGAGTTGCTCGATCACCGGTGCCACCATGCGGCACGGCCCGCACCAGACGGCCCAGAAGTCCACGATCGTGAGCCCGTCCCGCGACTCGACCAGATCGCCGAAGTCCGAATCCGTTACGACGATCGGTCCGCCGTTCTCACCCATGTCTCTTCCCTCCACGCCAGCGCGTTTGGTCGGCCGGCCGCTGTATGACTATCTTGGTCGTTCAACCCCATCCCATGGAGTCGAGCGTGGAGCACCCGCTGGATCACGTCGCCGTGGCGGTCCCGTCCCTCGCGAGCGCCCTGCCTCTATTCGAACTCATTCTGGGCACGTCCGGTTCCAAGGCGATTGCCGTCCCGGACCAGGGCGTGAACGTCGTCTTCCTCGGCACCGGCGCGACCCGGCTCGAGTTGATCGAGCCCGCTCGTCCGGACACCGGTGTGGCCCGCTTCGTCGAGAAGCACGGACCGGGCCTGCACCACATCGCGATCCGGGTCACGGACATTACCGCGACGCTCGCTGCCCTGGCCGAACGCGGTCTGCCGCTCATCGATCGCGAGCCGCGGCCGGGCGCCCATGGCGGCCGCATCGCGTTCCTGCATCCGCGCGCGGCGAACGGCGTGCTCGTCGAGTTGGTCGAAGCCGCGCCGGTCAGCGACGCGAAGTGATCTTCTCGAGATCGATCGATTCGACGAGCCAGTTGCCGGTCTTCGAGTAGACGAGGACCCAGGGCACTTCGATCTCCTGGGTCCCGAACTTCATGAGCACGTTGATCTGCGTCGCCTCGTTGCGCCGGCCGGGCACGATCTGGCTGCCCTTGATCGTGTAGCTGTCGTGGCGCAGCACGGACGCGATCGCGAACAGCCGCCGGTCCAGCTCCTGCCGGTTCTCGTCGTTCGCCACGGGGCCGTTCCGGTTGCCGAACAGCCGGGCCATCGTGTCGAGGTCGTTCGAGTTGGCCGCCCGTAGGAACTGGTCGACGACGAGCGGTGCCGCGACTTCCGCGTTGGCCGGTGGGCCGACCGGTCGTTCCACGACCCTTTTCGAGGCACAGCCCGTGGCCATCGAGGCCGCCAGCGCCAGACCTGCGATCGGAGCGATCCTGTTGGTCCGCATTCGCTTCGTTTCCTTCCCGCTACGCGGAAGTGGACTGAAGGTCGGGAGCCGTCTCCCCTGTGTCAAGCGACGTCGGGCTGGGCTCCGACCCTCGTGAATTCGAGCGCTCCGGACGCGCTCCGGTCGACCCGGATGGTGTCGCCGTCGTCGAACTCGCCTTCCAGCAGGCGCAGCGCGAGCGGGTTCTGGATCAGGCGCTGGATGGCCCGCTTCAGGGGACGCGCACCGAACGCCGGGTCGAACCCTGCCTCCGCCACCACGCCCTCCGCGGCCTCGCTCACATCGAGCTGGATCCGCCGCTCCGCGAGCAGGTCCCGGACGCGATCGAGCTGTAATTCGACGATGCGGCGAAGCTCGATCCGCCCCAGCGGCCGGTACACGACGATGTCGTCCACGCGGTTGAGGAACTCCGGTCGAAAGTATCGGCGCATTTCGGCGAGCACCGTACTCTCGACGGCGGCCCAGTCGCCGCTCCCGGCCTGCTCCAGGATCAGCGTGCCGCCAATGTTCGAGGTCATGATGATCACCGTATTCCGGAAATCGACCGTGCGCCCCTGCGAATCCGTGAGCCGACCCTCGTCCAGGATCTGCAGGAAGATGTTGAACACCTCCGTGTGCGCTTTCTCGATCTCGTCGAACAGGACCACCGAATAGGGGCGCCGCCGCACGCGCTCGGTGAGCTGGCCACCCTCCTCATACCCCACGTAGCCCGGCGGTGCACCGATCAGCCGCGCGACCGAGTGCTTCTCCATGTACTCGGACATGTCGAGTCGCACGATCGCGTCCTCGTCGTCGAACAGGAACTCGGCCAGCGCACGCGCCGTCTCCGTCTTGCCCACCCCCGTCGGGCCGAGGAAGATGAAGCTGCCGATCGGACGATCCGGGTCCTGGAGGCCGGACCGGCTCCGTCGCACGGCGTCCGCCACCACTCGCAGCGCCTCCGCCTGGCCCACGACGCGCGCCGACAGGACGTCTTCCAGGCGCGCCAGTCGCTTCCGCTCCGTCTCCAGCATCCGCGTCACCGGGATGCCGGTCCAGCCGGACACGATTTCCGCGACGTCTTCCGGCGTGACCTCCTCCTTCAGGAACTTGCCGTGCTTCTGCAGCTCGCGGAGCCGCGCCTCGGCCTGCTCCACCTCCCGGTCCAGCCGCGGCGCCTCGCCGTACTGGATCTCCGCCGCGCGCGCCAGGTCGCCCACCCGCGTCGCCCGCTCCGCCTCGACCCGCAACGTCTCGATCTTCGCCTTCAGGTCGCGGATCCGCTGGATCTGCGCCTTCTCCGCCTGCCAGGCCGCCTTCATGCCGCTGGCCTGCTCGCGCAACTCCGCGAGCTCGGCCTCGATGCGACGGCGCCGCTCCACGGCCTCCGGGTCCTCCTCCGACTCCAGCGCCGTACGCTCGATGTCCAACTGCATGATCCGCCGCTCGACCTCGTCGATCTCCTGCGGCAGCGAGTCGATCTCGATCCGCAGCCGCGACGCCGCCTCGTCGATCAGGTCGATCGCCTTGTCCGGCAGGAACCGGCCGCCGATGTAGCGGTTCGAGAGCCGGACCGCCGCCACGATCGCGCCGTCCGTGATCTTCACACCGTGGTGGACCTCGTAGCGCTCTTTCAGGCCGCGCAGGATCGCCACCGCGTCCTCCACGCTCGGCTCGCCCACGAATACCGTCTGGAAGCGCCGCTCGAGCGCCGGATCCTTCTCCACGTGCTTCCGGTACTCGTCGAGCGTCGTCGCGCCCACCAGCCTCAGCTCTCCGCGCGCCAGCGCCGGCTTCAGCATGTTGCCCGCGTCCACGGCGCCCTCCGCCGCGCCCGCACCCACGATCGTGTGCAGCTCGTCGATGAACAGGATGTAGCGGCCCTCCGCCTCCGTCAGCTCCTTCAGCACCGCCTTCAGGCGCTCCTCGAATTCGCCACGGAACTTCGAGCCCGCGATCAGCGAGGCGATGTCCAGCTGCACCAGCCGCTTCTCGCGCAGCGTCTCCGGCACATCGCCGCTCACGATCCGCTGCGCCAGCCCCTCCACGATCGCCGTCTTGCCCACGCCCGGCTCCCCGATCAGCACCGGGTTGTTCTTGGTCCGCCGCGACAAGACCTGGATCACCCGCCGGATCTCCTCGTCCCGGCCGATCACCGGGTCCAGCTTGCCCCGTCGCGCCACCTCCGTCAGGTCCCGCGTGAACCGCTCCAGCGCCCGGTACTTCTGCTCCGGCGCCTGGTCCGTCACCCGGTGAGGCCCGCGTACCGCCTCCAGCGCCGCCTCCAGCGCCGCCTGGTCCGCGTCCTGCTCGCTCAGCAGCTCCCGCGTCGTCGAACCCTTCTCCGACGCCAGCGCCAACAGCAGGTGCTCCGTCGACGTGTACTCGTCACCCAGCTTCCGCGCCGCCGACTCCGCCGCATCGAAGATCCGGTTCAGCTCCCGGCTGATCGTCGGCGACGCCCCGCCGCTCACCTTCGGAAGTCGGTCCAGCGCCCGCTCCAGACCGTCCGTCAGACGCGCGATGTTCACGCCCACCTTCTGAAGGATGGGAACGACCACCGTCTCGTCCTGGTCCAGCAGGGCGAACAGCAGATGCATGTCTTCCAGCGACGGGTTCCCCCGCTTCTGCGCTTCGCCCGCAGCCGCCTGGATCGCCTCCGCCGCCTTGATCGTCAACCGTTCGTGGTTCAGCACCGGTACCTTCCCTCCGCAATCAATGCGTGCTCCGACTCGGAACCGCCCTCACGATCGCAAGGCCCGTACCCCCGCCGGCTGCCGAAAAGGCAGCCAGCCGGGGCGAACGAGAACGGGGCCGCGCGGGTATTGAGCATGATTCGACGCGTTCATCTTCGAAACCGGTCTCGGGACATGCGGAAACTGGCGGGAATCGTGGCGGTCGCGATCGCGACCGTTGTGGCGTGGTCGTGCGGGAACGGTCCAACGGCACCGATCGACCGGCAGGTGTTCGAGGACGCGATGGTGCAACTCCGGCGGGCAGAGGCCGGCGTCGACTCGGCGGAGTTCGGGGTGCGCCGGCAGAAGATCCTCGACTCGCTCGAGGTCACCGACTCCATGCTGTACGCGTTCGTCGCGGCGCACGCGACGGATCCGAAGTACATGTCCGACGTGTGGACGGCGATCGACCTGCGCGTGAACGTTCCGCCGGAGGGGGTGGGTAGTGACACGGTCAGCCGGCGTTGAGGACGGGGGCTCGGGTGTCGGGCGGGCGTAGCGCGGTGCTGGGCGTGCTGTTCGTGGCGGCGGCGTGCTACTCGGACCGGTCGCGGCCGTCGCCGACGGAGTCGGAGCAGCCGGTCAGGTTGTCGGTGCTGCTCAACGCTCCGCTGAACGGGCAGGCCGTCTACGGCGACCGAACGACCACCGTGTCGGTCGAAGCCGTCGACCTGAGCGGCGACCAACTGCACGGCGTCGGCTTCGTGGCGAGGCAGGTGAGAAACGGCAACGTCCCACTGACCCTTGACTCGGTCGCTCTCCGTCCGGACACGACGAGCCGGTTGCTGGAGCAGGAGTTCGTTTTCGCGGTACCGGACCTGCCGCAGAACACCGAGATCGACGTGTTCGGAATCGCCTACGGCCCGGGGACGCTCGCGCGCCTGTCGGATCCCAGCGCGATCATCGTTGTTCGGTGTGAGCCGGGGATGCAGGGCTGTTGAGCTATGCGGGCAATCAGGCGTCGGCTCACTCCCATTCGATGGTGGCGGGCGGCTTCGAGCTGACGTCGTAGCAGACGCGATTGACGCCTGCGACCTCGTTGATGATGCGCGAGGAGATGCGGCCAAGTACGTCGGGCGGATAGGGGAACCAGTCGGCGGTCATGCCGTCGCGGCTGGTGACCGCGCGCAGCGCGACGACGTGCTCGTAGGTTCGCGCGTCGCCCATGACGCCGACGCTGCGCACGGGCAGCAGAACGGCGAAGGCCTGCCAGATGTCGGCGTAGAGGCCGGCCGCGTGGATCTCCTCGAGGTAGATGGCGTCGGCCTCGCGGAGCACGGCCAGGCGTTCGGGCGTGACGTCGCCCAGAACCCGGATCGCGAGGCCCGGACCGGGGAACGGGTGGCGTCCGACCATCTCCTCGGGCAGGCCGAGCTCCCTCCCCACCCGCCGGACCTCGTCCTTGAACAGCTCGCGAAGCGGCTCGATCAGCGCGAAGCTCATGTCGGCGGGCAACCCGCCCACGTTGTGGTGCGTCTTGATGACGGCGGACGGACCGCGCACGGACACGGACTCGATGACATCCGGGTAGAGCGTGCCCTGGACGAGGAAACGGGCGCCCTTGCCGGCCTCCGTCGCCGCTTGCTCGAAGACACGGATGAAGGTCTCGCCGATGCGGCGCCGCTTCTCCTCGGGCTCCTCGACTCCCTTCAGTCGGTTGAGGAACCGGTCCGCCGCGTCGACGACGACGAGCTCGATGCCGAGGTGACGGCGGAACGTGCGTTCGACGCTCTCCCGCTCGTTCTGCCGCAACAGCCCGGTATCGACGAAGATGCAGGTGAGCTGGTCGCCGATCGCGCGGTGGACCAGCGCGGCGGCGACCGAAGAGTCGACGCCACCCGAGAGCCCGCAAATCACGTGCGCAGCGCCGACCTCGCTCCGGATCCGCGACACCGACTGCTCGATGAAGGAGCCCGCCGTCCAGTCGGGCTCACAGCCGCAGATGCGGAACAGGAAGTTGGAGACGATCTCGTCGCCGCGCGGCGTGTGCGCGACCTCCGGGTGGAACTGGACGCCGAAGATGGGGCGGTCGTCGGCGCGGAACGACGCGACGGGCAGGTCCGCCGTCGAGGCCAGCGCGGTGAAGCCGGGCGGCGCGATCTCGACGTGGTCGCCGTGACTGGCCCAGACGGTGGCGCGCTCGCCCTCGTCGAAGCCTTCGAACAGGTCGCCGCCCTTCCCGACCTCGAGCTCCGCGCGGCCGTACTCGCGACGCCCGGGCACGACGCGGCCGCCGCTGATGTGCGCGATCACCTGCATCCCGTAACAGATGCCGAGGATCGGAACCCCGATGTCGAGCAGCGCCGGCTCGGCGCTCGGCACGTCATCGTCGTACACCGATGACGGTCCGCCCGACAGCACGATGCCGGCGGGATCCCAGTCGCGGATCCAGTCCAGGCTGACGTTGGGCGGGTGGATCTCGCAGTAGACCCGCTCCTCGCGGATGCGGCGGGCGATCAGCTGCGTGAATTGCGAGCCGTAGTCGAGAATCAGGATGCGGTTCTGCATCGTTCGCGGTCTCAGGGTACGCCGAGCGGTTCGAGCTCGGCCTGGACGAGGTCGTCGTGCGTCTCGCGGCGCCGGACCAGCCGGACCCGGTCTCCATCGACCAGCACCTCGGCGGGCCGCGGCCGCGAGTTGTAGTTGGACGCCATCGAGAAGCCGTATGCGCCGGCGTCGCGGACCAGCAGCAGGTCGCCCGGCTCCCGCACTTCGAGCGTGCGGTCGAGCGCCAGGAAGTCGCCACTCTCGCACACCGGCCCGACAACATCGACCGTCTCGGTGCCGCGGTCCGGCCGTCGCTCGACGGGCTCGATCGCGTGATAGCTGTTGTAGTGGCTCGGGCGCAGCATGTCGTTCATGCCCGCATCCGTCACCACGAACGTGCGCACGCCCATCCGCTTCACGTACAGCACACGCGTCACGAGCGCGCCCGCCGGGCCCACGATGTAGCGGCCGGGCTCGAGGATCACGCGCAGGCCGCTCGCGGACAGCCGCGGCACGAGCACCCGGCTGAACGACTCCGGCAGCGGTTCCCGCTCATCGCCATACGCGATGCCGTAGCCGCCGCCTACGTCGATGTACTCGAGCGTGATGCCCTCGCGGCCGAGCGCATCGACGCACTCGAGAACGCGGGCCACCGCCACCTCGTACGGCCCCGGCTCCATGATCTGGCTGCCAATGTGGACGTCGATGCCGCGCGGCTCCAGGAACTCGTGCGCTGCCGCGAACCGGTAGAGCCGCGGCGCATCGGCCAGCGGTACGCCGAATTTCGTGGCCAGGTGGCCGGTCCGCGTGTAGTGGTGCGGAGTCACCGCCTCGACTTCGGGATTGACTCGTACCGCGACCGGTGCGGGCCGGCCGAAGCTCTCCGCCACGACGGCCAGCGCGTGCAGCTCGCCCTCGCTCTCCACGTTGAACCCGTGCACGCCGGCGTCGAGCGCGAGCGCGAACTCGGCCACCGTCTTGCCCACCCCGCTGAACACGATCCGGTCGGCCGGAATGCCGGCCAGCAGCGCGCGGTGCAGCTCGCCGCCACTCACGATGTCGGCGCCCGCGCCGAGCACGGCCAGCTCGCGCAGCACGGCGAGATTGGAGTTGGCCTTGACCGAGTACGCGATCAGCCGGTCGAGCGGCGCGAACGCGGCGTCGAACGTCGTGAACCGCTCGCGGATCGCGTTGCGGCTGTAGACGTAGAGCGGCGTCCCGAACTCGGTGGCGAGGTCGGCGATGGGGACCGACTCGCAATAGAGCCGGTCGCCTTCCCGCCGGAACGGGTCCCGGAACCCGGAACTCAGTACGCTCTGGCCCACACCGCCTCGGTGACCGCGGGGGAACCGCAGACCATGCATGTCGCGGGCTTCTCCGCCGAGGCGAACTCCTCGGACGGGAGCACGCGGATCGTCGCCTTCGTGTCCTCCTTCACCTTTTCCTCGCAGGCCTCCGACCCGCACCAGCCGGCGTATACGAAGCCACCGGCCTCCTCGATCACCGACTTGAACTCGCCGTAGTCGTGGATGCCGCGGTGCGAGTTCGCCTCGCGCCGCTCCCGGGCCGTCTCCAACAACGCCGCCTGGTAGGTTTCCAGCTTGTCGCGTACCCGCGAGGCCAGCTCCGCGTCGGGCACCGGTTCCTTGCGCTGGATCGCGGCCGTCGGCGTGGAGCGCATGACCACCATGACGCTGCCCTGGTCCACGTCGCGCGGACCGATCTCGATGCGGGCCGGCACGCCTTTGCGCTCCCACTCGTAGTACTTGGAGCCGGGCTTCACGGTGTCCCGGGCATCGATCTTCGTCCGGATCTGCGAAGCCCGCAGCTCCGCTTCGACCCGCTCCGCCTTCTCGAGTACGCGCGCCCGGTCATCGTCGGAGCGGTAAATGGGGACGATCACGACCTGGACCGGCGCCAGCCGCGGCGGCACGATGAGGCCCGCGTCGTCGCCATGCGTCATGATGAGCCCGCCGACGAGGCGAGTGGACACGCCCCACGACGTGTTCCACGCGTACTCCTCGGTCCCCGTCTCGGTCTGGAAGCGAAGGTCGAACTGGCGCGCGAAGTTCTGGCCGAGGTTGTGCGACGTGCCCGCCTGCAGCGCGCGGTTGTCCTGCATGAGCGCCTCGCAGGCGTACGTCCGGAGTGCGCCCGCAAACCGCTCCGAGTCCGTCTTCCTCCCGGTCAGCGGAGGCATCGCCATCCAGTCTTCCATGAAAGCGCGGTAGAGGGCAAGGATGCGGAGCGTCTCCTCTTCCGCCTCGCCTTCGCTGACGTGCGCCGTGTGGCCTTCCTGCCAGAGGAACTCCGAGGTGCGCAGAAACAGACGCGTACGCAACTCCCAGCGCACCACGTTCGACCACTGGTTGATGAGCAGCGGCAGGTCGCGGTAGCTCTGCACCCATTTCGCGAACATCGAGTAGATGATCGTCTCCGACGTGGGCCGGATCACCAGCGGCTCCTCCAGCTCCTTGCCGCCCGCGTGCGTGACGACCGCGACCTCCGGTGCGAAGCCCTTTACGTGCTCCTTCTCGCGCTCGATGTAGCTCAGCGGGATGAGCAACGGGAAGTATGCGTTCTGGTGGCCGGTCGCCTTGAACATGTCGTCCAGCACCCGCTGCATGTTCTCCCAGATCGCGTAGCCGTTGGGCCGGATCACCATGCAGCCCCGGACGGGCGAGTAGTCCGCCAGTTCCGCACGCTGCACCACCTCATTGTACCAGGCGGAGAAATCCTCCTGCCGGCTGGTCAGTGCTTTCTCCTCCGCCATGCTCCCGTTCGCCTCACTGTTCCGGTAACGCGGCCCTCCGTCCCGCCGGACGGCGGCCGCCTGTCAACTCCGTCCGCGCAAAGCCCGGTATGCGATGCGCAGGAGCGGTGGCGCCAACACCAGCGCCGTCAATACGAACCAGGTCTTGCCGAAGGGCAATTCGCTGGCCGACTTCAGGACGAGCGCAATGAGCGCCGAACCGCCGAGCGCGACCGCGAGCGTGACCGCGAGCATCCCGTAGCTGAAGTACGAGGCGCGGCGGAGAATGTCCCGCCGGACCCGGGCCTCGCGTTCGATCGCGTCCCCGTGCTCGGTCATGAACCATCCAGCTCCTCGAGCGGCACGTGCCGCTCCGCGCCGCTCGCCATCTCCCGAACCACGACTTCGCCTCGGGCCACATCGTCCGGCCCGATGATCGCGACGTGCCGGGCGCCGCGCGCGTTGGCCTCCTTGAACTGGCGGCCGACACTGGCGTCGTGGAACGTGTAGGCGACGGTGCGGCCCGCCTCGCGCAGCCGGGTCGCGACCCGGCGCAGCAGCGGCCGTTCCTCCGCCGTAACGGCGATGACGAACCAGTCGACGGCCGGATCGAGGTCGGGCAACAGGCCTCGTTCGACCAGGAGCTCTCGCAGGACGACGTCGCCCATGCCGAAGCCGACGGCCGGGAGGTCGGCGCCACCGAGGGCGGCAAGCAGGTTGTCGTAGCGCCCGCCACCGCAGATGGCGCGGAGCTCGCCGGCCGCGTCGAAGATCTCGAACACGATGCCCGTGTAGTACGCGAGTCCGCGCACGATGCCGGGATCGAAGCGGGCGGTGCCCGCGTGGCCGAGTTCCGCGAGTTGCCGCTCGTAGTCTTCGAGCCGCCCGACCTCCGCGTCGATGGCCGCATCGGGGAAGCGGCGGCCGAGGTCCCGCAGTCCGGCGGCATCGAAGATGGAAAGCATGCGGTCTGCGATGGCGCGGTCGATTCCCGCCGATTCGAGCCGCTCGCGAGTCCGATCGCGCGGCTCGCGGCTGAGCTTGTCGATCGCCGCATACGCGCCTGCCATGCGGTCCGCATCGACGCCGACCGAGCGCAGCAGTTTCTCCATCAGGCCACGGTCGTTGTAGCGGACCACGATGTCGCCCGCGCCGAGGCCGAGCAGACGGAGCGCATCGAGCCCGACCGCGACGATCTCCACGTCCGCGCTGACACCGGGCTCGCCGATGACGTCCACGTTCCACTGGAAGTGCTCGCGCAGGCGGCCGCGCTGGGTCCGCTCGTAGCGGAACAGCTGCGGCATCGTGGACCAGCGGATCGGCTTCCTGAGGCCACCGGCCCTGGCGCCCACCATGCGCGCGAGGGTCGGCGTCATTTCCGGCCGCAGCGCGACGGCGCGACCGCCCTTGTCCTCGAAGGCGTAGAGCTGGCCGACGATCTCCTCGCCGCTCTTCTCCGTGTACAGCTCCAGCGCTTCCAGCGGAGGCCCGTCGTATTCCTCGAACGCGTGACGGCGCGCGGCTTCACGCCACGCGCTCATGATGTGCGTTCGAACGGCCAGGTCAGGCGGGTAGAAATCCCGGAACCCGGGCAGACTTGCAGGCTTCGGCATTCGCGCGAATCTAGTGGCGTCCCGGAGAAATTGCGACATCTCCAGACCGGCCCGGCACTCAGGCCACCAGCCTCCGCACGGGCAGGCCTGCGTCCGCGCCGGACGGCGTCCGATCGAGCGCGATCAGCGCATCACCCACCGTGTGGAAGGAACCGGTCACGAGGATGGTGCCGCCGCCATCCGCGGCCGAGGCCTCGCGGGCCGCGACCAGCGCCTCGTGGAAATCCGGAACGGCGCGCGCATGCGGCGCCGGCACCTCCGCCAGCACGGCCGCCGGATCCCACGACCGGTCGGCCGGCGCCGTCGGCGGCAGCGTGAGGAGGACCGTGTCGCACAGGCCGTAGACGGGCGCGAGCATCGCGCGCCAGTCCTTGTCCCCGAGGACGCCAACCACACCGACGAGCGGACGCGGCAGGTCGAGGTCCGCCATCGCGGCGGTGAGCGCATGCACGCCGGCGAGGTTGTGCGCGACGTCGAAGACCCACGTGCGGCCCAACGCCGTTTCCACCTGCAGGCGGCCGGCCCAGCGCACGCGCTCGAGACCCGCGCGCACGACGTCGGCGCCGGGCCGCAGGTCGGCGGGCAGCCGTTCCAGCGCGCGCACAGCCAGGGCCGCGTTGAACGCCTGGTGCTTGCCCGCGAGCGGAACCCGGACCGGAAGGCGGCCCCAGGCGTCCGTCCCTACGATGAGCTCGGTGCCGTACCGGTCCGTCCGGACCCCTTCCACGTCGCCCGGTTCGAGGGCGAACAGACGCGTGCCGCACGCGTCCGCCGCCGCCCGGAAGATGGCGAGCGGGATGGGATCCGTTCCGCCCGTCACCACGGGCACGTCCCGCTTGATGATGCCGGCCTTCTCGCGCGCGATCGACTCGACCGTCGGGCCGAGCAGTTGCACGTGATCGAGCGCGACGTTGGTCAGCACCGTGACCTCGGGCCGGATCACGTTCGTCGAGTCGAGCCGGCCGCCGAGGCCGACCTCGATCACGGCGACGTCCACTTCCGCTTCCGCGAGGGCGAGGAACGCGATCGCCGTCGTCGCCTCGAAGAACGACGCGGACTCCGCCGTGATCATCGGCCAGAGCCGCGCCGCCGCCCGGACCAGCTCCGTCTCGCCGATCGCGGTCCCGTCGATCTGCACCCGCTCGCGGAACGAGCACAGGTGCGGCGACGTGTAGAGCCCGGTCCGCAGTCCGGCGGCCCGCAGCACCGTGTCGATCATCACGGCGACCGAGCCCTTGCCGTTGGTCCCGCCGATGTGCACGGACCGGAACCGGTCGTGCGGCCGACCTGCGGCCTCGAGCATCCGTTCCGTGCGCCCGAGCCCCCAGCGAATCCCGCCGGTGAGGCGCGGAAAGAGCTCGCGGACCAGGTCTTCGTAGGTGAGCGAGCTCAAGCGCCGCTGGCGGTGTCGCCGTTGCCCGCCGGCTCGCCGGGCGTTTCCGGGGCGGGGAGACCCAGCATGTGACGCAGGATCCGCGCGATCTGCGCCTTCAGCTCGCGCCGGTCGACGATCGCGTCGAGCATGCCGTGCTCGAGCAGGAACTCCGCGCGCTGGAACCCGTCGGGCAGGGACTGGCGGATGGTCTGTTCGATGACACGCGGGCCGGCGAAGCCGATCAGGGCAGCCGGCTCCCCGATGTTCACGTCGCCCAGCATTGCGTACGAAGCCGTGACGCCGCCCGTCGTCGGGTCCGTCAGGACCGACATGAACGGGACCGATGCCTCGTGCAGCAGCGCCAGCACGGCCGACGTCTTCGCCATTTGCATGAGCGACAGGATGCCTTCCATCATGCGCGCGCCGCCGGACGCGCTCACGATGATGAGCGGCTCGCGCTTCTCCAGCGAGCGGGTCGCCAGACGTGCCACCTTCTCCCCCACCACCGAGCCCATGCTCCCGCCGATGAACTCGAAGTCCATGACCGCCAGGCCGACCGGGATGGTATCGAGCCGGCCGACGACCGTGCGTACGGCATCGCCACCTCCGGTCTTGGCCTCCGCGGCGCGCAGCCGTTCGCGGTACGGCTTCAGGTCCACGAACCCGAGCGGGTCCGCACTGCGCAGGTCGCCGAACAACTCCTCGTACTCGCCCTCGTCGAGGAAGAGCTGGATGTAGTCCTCGGCGTTGATGCGGTGGTGGTGCCCGCATTCGGGGCACACGAAGGCGTTCTGCTCGAGCCGGGCCCGGTACAGAATGGCGGAACAGGACGGACACTTGTCGAAGACGTCGCTCGGCAGGTCGCGCCGGTCCTCGGCGCGCAGCTTGCGCTTGGGCTTCCGGAACCAGCTCATGCTCAGATCCTCCCCTGCTCCGTGGCCACACGCTCCGCGATGGCCAGTGCGACGTAGGTGGCAAGCAGGAACGAGCCGCCGTAACTCAGGAACGGAAGCGGGATCCCGGTGATCGGCATCACGCCGACCGTCATGCCGACATTGACCAGGATGTGCGTGAACCAGGCGCCGAAGATACCGAACACCGCGATCCCGGCAAAGGGGTCGGGCGCCCGTTCCGCGATGCGCGCCAGGCGCCAGAGAATGGCGCCGAATAGCAGTACGACCAGCACGGCGCCAACGAAACCCAGCTCCTCGCCGATCACTGCGAAGATGAAGTCCGTGTGCTGCTCGGGCAGGAACGCCAGCCGTTTCTGCGAGCCCAGCGTGAACCCCTTCCCGAAGAGGCCGCCGCTGCCGATCGCGATACGCGACTGGATATGGTGGTAGCCGGCGCCGCGCGGGTCGATGTACGGATCGCGGAAGGCGAGGAACCGGTTCCGCTGGTACGGCTGGAGCGAGTTCCAGAGCGGCACCGCGATGGTGCCCGCCGCGAGGTTCGCGAAAATCACCAGCACCGCCTCCCGCAACTGCAGCCGGTACAGGTAGAGGAACCCGAGCAACGCGACCATGTATACCGCAAACCACATCGTGCGGAACGAGAGGAACAGGGCGGCGAGCGGGCTCACGAGCAGGAAGATGAAGCCGCCCGGCGTGCCGGCCCAGAACAGCGTCGCCAGCGCCACTCCGCCGAACACCATGGCCGTGCCCAGATCCGGCTGCGCCATCACGAGGAGCATGGGCACCGCGATGATCGCGAGTGGCTGCCAGAGCCCGAGAAGCGACCGCGGCGGCTCCTTCCAGCCGCCCATCACCCGGCCCAGCATGAGGATCGTCGCGACGTTCGCGAACTGCGCCGGCTGCACCCGCACGACGCCGAGGTTGAGCCAGCTCTTTGTGCTCGCCGCCGTGCCCGCACCCGTCCCGATGACGAGCGTCGCGATCAGCGAAGCGACGCCGGCCGCGTATGCCAGCGGCGCGATCCACTCCAGCCAGCGGAGCTGGATGCGGACCACCACGAGGAGCGCGACCAGCGAGATCCCGATCCACGCGAGCTGCGTCCGCCACAACTCGGTCAACCCGCTCACCGGCTGGTCCACCTGCCCCGCCGAGTAGATCATGGCCGCGCCGAACAGCGACAGCCCCACCACCGCGAACAGCAGCGCGGGATCTCCGAAAACCGAGCGGAACCGGCGGGCGAACGACATGGCGGGCCTCAGCGACTCCCGCCGTTACGGCGGTGGGTACCGGCGCCCGACCGTCTCACAGCTCGCCGCCCGCGCGCCGCGGCAGCAGCCGCGCCAACAGGGTGCCGGCGACCGCGGCCCAGGCCGCGTCGACCGGATACGTGAGAACCAGGTGGGAGACCGGCTCGATAACCGGTCGCCGGATCAGCCAGGTCAGCACGAGCGAGGCCCACGTCCCGACGAACAGGAAGAGCGGCGTGAAGCCGAACCCCTCGCCCGTGAGCACCCGGTGCGACCGCGAGGCCACGAAACCCGCGACGCCGAGGCCGATCGCGCGCGCACCCAGATTGTGTATGCCCGTCGCGTCCTCGATCAGCCCGAGCAACGTGCCGGTCAGGGTCGCCTTCGCGCCCGTGGTTCGGCGTCCCACGAGCAGCGTCGCCACCGCCAGCAGGTCCGGCGCCACGCGGCCCAGCCCGAGGCCAACGCGCAGCAGGAGGTGCAGCGCCACGAGCAGCAGCGTGAACAGCAGGAGCGACCCGCCGCGGTCCGTCACTCCTGCTCCTGACCCGCCAGCGAGAGGGCCGTATCCGGCGGCGACACGATCGTGTCCGGGACGACGCCGGGCCGGATCCGGACCGCGCCCGGCAACCAGGCCGTGGTCAGATCGAGGCGGCCGGCCGGCGCGACGGCCACCAGCACCTGTCTCGCCGCTTCCGGCCGCACCGCCGGCCGGATCAGGTAGCTCTTCCGCCAGCCCGTGTCTGCATCGCGGATGCCGACCACCGTGCCGACCGGGATTCCGCGCGGGAACAGGTTGCCGCGACCCGACGTGACCACCAGCCGCCCGGGCCGGACGTCGGAGTGGAACGGCGCGCCCGTCATGACCAGCAGGTCCGCCTCACGGAACGAGCCCCGGAGCGGTTCCACGATGCCGTAGACCAGTCCGTCGGCCGTCATCACGCCCGCGCGGAACTCCGGCCGCGTCCAGTCGATCGCCTGGGCCCGCTCCGCGTCCACCTCCAGCACCACGCCGACCAGGCCCTCGGCCGTGAACACCGGACTGCCCACGGTCACGCCATCGCGTGCTCCGAGCCCGATCATGAACGTGCTCTCGGCAGCGTCCGTGCCCAGCGACAGTCGTTCCGTCGCGCGGAAGGCGGGACCGACCCGCGGCGCAAGGTCGAGTAGCGCGCGCAGCCGCTCGTTCTCCTCGGCCAGCACGGTTTCCGCCGTCGCCACCGCGAGCAGCGAATCGCGCTGCGCTCGCAACGCGGCGACGTCCGAACGGCCCGCTACGAACCCGACCGCGCGTTCCTGCAGCGCAAAGAACGGACGCAGGATGGTGCCGCGCAGCGCGCCGCGGATGGGCGCGTTCCAGCGCATCGGGGCGAGCAGCAGGATGAAGGCGGTGACGAGGACGACGATCGCCAGGACCGCGTCACGCCGGCGGCGCTTGCGGGAGTCGATCAGGCCCGACACTCAACCGACCAGGACGCTGCGGAACCGCTCGAACTCGTCGAGAATGCGACCGGCGCCCCGCACCACGCAGGTGAGCGGTTCCTCGTCCACGTGGATGGGCAGGTTCGTCTCGTGGGTCAGCAACGCGTCGAGTCCGCGGATCAATGCGCCGCCACCCGTCATGATGATGCCGCGGTCGACGATGTCCGACGCCAACTCCGGCGGCGTGATCTCGAGCGCGCGACGCACGGCATCGACGATCTGCTGGATCGGCTCCTGGATGCACTCGCGGATCTCCTGCGAGTGCACGCGCACCGTCTTCGGGATCCCGCTCACGAGGTCACGACCCTTTACGTCCATCTCGCGCTCGTCGCCCGTATTGAACGCCGAGCCGATCTGGATCTTGATCGCTTCCGCCGTCGGCTCGCCGATCAGCAGGTTGTAGTTCTTGCGCAGGAACGTGACGATCGCGGCGTCGATCTCGTCGCCACCGACGCGGATCGACGTGTCCGACACGATCCCGTTCAGCGCGATGACCGCGATCTCCGTCGTACCGCCGCCAATGTCGATCACCATGTTCCCGGTCGGCGTGTCCACGGGCAGGCCGACACCAATGGCCGCGGCCATCGGTTCCGCCACCATGTACACTTCCTTCGCGCCCGCGATCGTCGCGCTCTGCCGGACCGCGCGTCGTTCGAGCTCCGTGATTCCGGACGGCACGCCCACGACCACGCGCGGTTTCATCCGGAACAGCTTCTTGTTGGTGACTTGGCGCAGGAAGTGGCGGAGCATGATCTCGGTGAGATCGACATCCGCGATTACGCCATCCTTGAGCGGACGCACGGCCATGATGCTGTCGGGCGTACGCCCGAGCATCCGCTTCGCCTCGAGCCCGATTCCTTTCGGGCGGCCGGTGCTGCGTTCGAGCGCGACGACCGACGGCTCGTTCAGGACGATGCCTTCGCCCTTCACGTACACGAGTGTGTTCGCCGTCCCGAGATCGACGGCAATGTCGTTCACGCCGAACAGACCGGAACCGAAGATGCTCCTCAGATCCATGAACCCGACCCGCCTGCGACGGCGCGGCGGCCGACGCGGGCTGTCCGGTCGCGGCAGCGCTTCGCCGCGACGCATGCAAGTGGTGTTGGGATCGACAAGTTAGCGCAACGCACCGTTGCCGGGCAACGGACGTTTCCGGCGAGGCCGGATCCCGATATTCAGTGTCGGCCGGTACTGCCGAAACCGCCTGCCCCGCGTTCCGACGGCGGCAGCGAATCGACCGCCAGCCACTCGATTTGCAGGACCCGGGCCACGAGCATCTGGGCGATGCGCTCGCCGTGATCGAGCCGCTGGGGCCCGGCGTCGTAGTTGATCAGCGGGATCCGGATCTCGCCGCGGTAGTCGCTGTCGATCGTGCACGGCGTGTTGATGATCCCGATTCCCCGCTTGAAGGCGAGGCCGGACCGTGGTCGGATCTGCGCCTCCATCCCCGGCGGCAACGCGATCGCGAGACCGGTCGGGACCAGCACCCGCCCGAGGGGCGGGAGCTCGATCGCCGGACCCGCATTCCGCAGGTCGACCGCCGCCGACCCCGGTGTCCCGTAGGCCGGCAGCGCCCAATCCGTCGGGTAGTGGTCCAGCCGCTGGATCCGGACGGACACCGACGCCCGGCCGGCCGGCTCCGCGGATGCGGGGCCGGCCGGAACCGGGGAATCGGTCACAGGACCTGCTGGACCGGCACGAGCGGGAGGTCGAACGCCTCCGCCACACCGGGATAGGTGACCTGGCCGCCGACCACGTTCAGGCCGAGCAGGAGCGCCCGGTCGTCACGGCAGGCTTGCGCCCAGCCGGCATTCGCCAGCTTGAGGGCGTAGGGGAACGTGGCGTTGGTCAGCGCCAGCGTCGACGTCCGCGAGACGCCGCCCGGCATGTTTGCCACGCCGTAATGGATCACGCCGTCCACGACGTAGATCGGGTCGTCGTGCGTGGTGGCGCGGATCGTCTCGACGCAGCCGCCCTGGTCGACCGCCACATCCACGATCACCGAGCCCGGCCGCATCGTCTTCAGGTCCTCGCGCCGGATCAGGTGCGGCGCCTTCGCGCCCGGCAGCAGGACCGCGCCCACCACGATGTCGGCCTTCGCGATCTGCTGCAGGATGTTGACCCGGTTCGAGTAAAGCATCGTCACGTTCGCCGGCATCACGTCCGCCAGGTAGCGCAGACGGTTGAGCGACGTATCCAGGATCACGACGTGGGCGCCGAGACCGGCCGCCATGCGCGCCGCGTTCGAACCCACGATACCGCCACCCAGGATCACGACTGTCGCCGGCTCCACCCCCGGAACGCCGCCCACCAGGATGCCGCGCCCGCCGAAGAACTTCTCGAGGTACTTCGCGCCCTCGTGGATCGCCATCCGGCCCGCAACCTCGCTCATCGGCGTCAGCAGCGGCAGTTCGCCCGACGCCAGCTGCACCGTCTCGTACGCGACCGCAATGCAGCCGGAATCCATCACGGCGCGGGTCAAGCCTTCCGCCGCGGCGAAATGGAAGTACGTGAAGATCACCTGGTCGCGGCGCATCATCGGCCACTCGCGCTCGATCGGCTCCTTCACCTTCACGATCATGTCCGCACGCGCCCACACTTCCGCCGCCGTCTCCACGATCTGCGCGCCCGTCTGCGTGTAGCTGGCGTCGTCGAAGCCACTGCCCATGCCCGCGCCATGCTCGACCAGCACGGTGTGACCCGCATGCACCAGCGCCTCGGCGCCACCCGGCACGACGGCCACCCGGTTCTCGTTCGACTTGATCTCTTTCGGAACGCCAATGATCATGTTGTCCCGCCCTCGCTCCTGGTGTTCGTTAATCCGGTCCCAAACGTGTGACACACTGCCGCCCGGGACGGTAGTATTCCGCGGCCAGCGACGCCACGTCCGGCCCCGTCACCGCGTCCACCTCGGCCATGACCTGCTCGGCCGCCCGGAACGGCTCATCGTACAATGCGGTTCCTGCGAGCCGATGCAAGCGGGTACCGGCTGATTCGAGGGAGAGCACAAGCTGACCCTTGAGCTGGCCCTTCGCATCGGCCAGCTCGGAAGCCGTCAGACCACCCTCCGCGACCCGCTCGTACTCCTCCAGGACCACGGCCTCGGCCCGCTCCGCCCACTCCGGCCGGGTCCCCACGTAGACCCCCGCGATCCCCGCGAGCCGGTAGAACGACTGGAAGGAAAACACCGAGTAGGCCAGGCCCAGCTCCTCACGGACCCGCTGGAACAGGCGCGAGCTCATGCCGCCGCCCAGCACGGTCGAGAGCAGGATCATGGCATAGCGGCGGGGATCCGAATGGCCGAACGTGCGCGTCCCCAGGACCAGGTGGGTCTGGGCGCCCGGGCGGGGGATTTCCCTACGACCCGGCCGGAACGGGCCCGGCTCCGGCAATCCGTTCCGGACTCCGCCGCCGGGCCGGGCGATCGCGAACCGTTCGGCCACGCGCTCGACGAGCCACGCATGATCGAGATGGCCGGCCGCCGCGACCACCAGGCTGTCACGCCGGTAGCCCCGTTCATGTGCGGCGCGCAGCCGGGACGCGGTCATGGCGGTGACGCTCTCGCGGGTGCCGAGGACGCTGTAGCCGTAGGGGTGCTCGTCCCAGAGCTGGCGGGCATTGATCTCGAAGATCAGGTCGTCGGGCGTGTCATCGACGGTCGAGATCTCCTCGAGGACGACCTCCCGTTCCAGCGCGAGGTCCACGTCCCGGAGCAGAGGGCTCAGCACCAGGTCGGCCAGCACGTCGAGAGCGAGGTCGGCGTGCTCGTCGAGGACGCGCGCGTGGTAGGTCGTGTACTCCCGCGTCGTGTACGCGTCGAGCGTGCCGCCCAGTCGTTCGAGGCAGACGGCGATGTCGCGGGCCGTCCGGAGCGCCGTCCCCTTGAACACCATGTGCTCGAGGAGATGGCTCACGCCCATATCCTCCAGCCTCTCATCGACGGAGCCCGACCGGACCCAGATCCCGAACGAGACCGACCGGACACCCGGTACGGTCTCGCTCAGGACTATTGGACCTCCGTCGAGGTCCGTTCGCTCACACCGGTCGCTCACGACGCGTCGCCGGACGCCTCCTCCGCCAGCGCTGCCTTCCGAGACAGCCGCATGCGGCCCTTCTCGTCGATCGACAGCAGCTTGACCCGGACCACGTCGCCCTTCTTCACAACGTCTTCGGTCTTCTCGGTCCGGCCTTCCTGCAGCTCCGAGATGTGGCAGAGTCCCTCGGTCCCCGGCATGATCTCGACGAACGCGCCGAACGTCGTCGTCGACTTCACCACGCCTTCGTAGACGATCCCGACTTCCGGGTCCGCCGCGATCGCGAGCACCCGCTCCCGCGCCCGCTCGCCACCCTCGCCCGACACGCTGGAGATCGTCACCACACCCGAGTCCTCGATGTTGATCTGCGCGCCCGTCTCCTCCTGGATCGCGCGGATCGTCTTGCCCTTCGGCCCGATCACCTCGCCGATCTTCTCCGGATTGATCTTCACCGTGATGATGCGGGGCGCCCACTTCGACAGCTCGGGCCGGTGCGTGGCCATCGCCTTGTTCATCTCGCCCAGGATGTGCAGTCGGCCAAGCCGCGCACGTTCCAGCGCCTCCCGCATCAGATCGACCGGGAGACCCTCGATCTTGATGTCCATCTGGATCGACGTCACGCCCTGCGCCGTGCCCGCGATCTTGAAGTCCATGTCACCCAGCGCATCCTCCATCCCGAGGATGTCGGTCAGGATCACGACCTCGTCGCCTTCCTTGATCAGCCCCATCGCGACGCCCGCGCAAGCGGCGCGCATCGGCACGCCCGCGTCCATCAGCGAGAGCGACGCGGAGCAGACCGACGCCATCGACGAGGAACCGTTCGACTCCAGGACCTCCGACACGATCCGGATCGTGTAGGGGAACTCGTCGTAGGGCGGCAGCAGCGGCTGGATCGCTCGCTCCGCCAGCGCGCCGTGGCCCTGCTCCCGACGCGACGTTCCACGCAGCGGCTTCGCCTCGCCCGTGCAGAAGGGCGGGAAGTTGTAGTGCAGCATGAACGACTTCGTCGTCTCCTGCTGCACGTCGATCGAATCGATGCGCTGCTCGTCCCTCGGCGTACCCAGCGTCACGACCCCCAGCGACTGCGTCTGCCCGCGCGTGAACAGCGCCGAGCCGTGGGTCCGGGGCAGCACCCCGACCTCGCACGTGATCGGCCGGACCTCGTCCGGCTTGCGCCCGTCCGTGCGCACGCCCCGGTCCAGAATCATGCGCCGCATCGCGGCCTTCTCGCTCCGATACAGCACTTCGCCGATCATCGGTTGGTCTTCCGCGAAGTCATCCGCCAGCGCCGCCTTCACTTCATCCCGCACCGACGCGAGCGTCGCCGAGCGCTCCGCCTTGTCGGCGATCCCCATGATCTCGTCGTGACGCTCACCCACCAGCGACTGCACCCGGCCCGCCAGCTCCGCCGTCGGCTCGACCGCCGTCCATTCCATCTCCGGCTGCACGAGTCCATCGAGCAGCTCCTTCTGGAACGTGACCAGCTCCCGGATCCCCTCGTGCGCCGCGGTCAGCGCCTCCACAACATCCTCTTCCGAGATCTCGACCGCGCCGCCTTCCACCATCAGGATCGCGTCCTCACTGCCCACGACCACCATGTCGACATCGCTGAACTCGAGCTGCTGGAACGTCGGGTTCAGGATCCAGTTGCCCTGGATCCGCCCCACGCGCACTGCCGCGATGGGCGTATGGAACGGGATCTTCGACATGCACAGCGCCGCCGAGGCGCCCAGCACCGCCAGCACGTCCGCATCGTTCTCCTGGTCCGCGGAGATCACGTGGATCATGATCTGCGTCTCGTTCATGAATCCGTCCGGAAACAGCGGACGGATCGGCCGGTCGATGCCACGCGCCGAGAGAATCTCCGCTTCCCCGGGCCGGCCCTCCCGCTTGAAGAAGCCACCCGGGATCTTGCCCGCCGCGTAGCTCCGTTCCCGGTACTCCACCGTCAGGGGGAAGAAGGGCAGGTGCGTCGGGTGGTCCTGCGCCACCGCCGTGCACAGCACCACGGTCTCCCCGAATTGCACCAGGCAGGCCCCGTGCGCCTGGCGCGCCATCCGCCCCGTTTCCAGCGAGAGCGTGCGTCCCGCGAATGTCCGTTCGATTTTCTTCATGATTTCCTGTCCATCACGTCCGGGGCGTGTCCGCCCGCCTGTTCAAGAGAACGGCTGCAGCCGCCCGCACTCGCGTGCCGGCCCTGCAGCCGCGTTCCTCCGCCGACCCCGCTTCCGGCGTCCGTCAATGCCGCAGTCCGAGGTCTTCGATCAGATGGCGGTATCGCTCGATGTCCGTCCGCTTCAGATACTCCAGCAGCCGCCGCCGCTTGCCCACCATCTTCAGCAGTCCGCGTCGGCTGTGGTGATCCTTCTTGTGCGCACGGAAATGGTCGGTGAGGTGGTTGATTCGCGCCGTCAGCAGCGCGACCTGGACCGGGGCGCTGCCGCGATCGTTTTCGTTGATCTGGTACTTGCGGATGATGTCGTTCTTGTCGAACCCCACGGGTCCTGCCTCCTCGAGAGTCTGCGCTGGTCGGGAAGCGATGCTTCTCGTATTAACTAGCCGTTAAGGATAATACCGTTCGAGTTCGTGGCGCAAGCCGAACCGCCCGCCCGGAACCGGTCCCGCGCGACGGCGCGATCGGCTTCCATGGCGCGGATGAGCGCCGCCTCGGAGTCGAAGCGGAGGACGTCGCGGATGCGGTCGCAGAAGGCGACGACGATGGAGCGGCCGTAGAGGTCGCCATCGAAGTCGAGCAGGTGCAGCTCGATGGTGGGCCCGGCGCCGGGGAACGTGGGCCGGGGTCCGACGTGGAGCAGGCCATCGGCGGTCTCGACGCCGAGTCCGGGACCCAGCCAGGCACGGGCGACGTACACGCCGGGCATGGGAACGAGCTTGCTCGGGACGGGCAGCTGGAGGTTGGCGGTCGGGAATCCGAGACGCCGTCCGCGCCCGACGCCTCGCACGACGGTCCCGCGCATCGAGTACGGTCGCCCGAGTCCGTGGGCGGCGGCGAGGACATCGCCTTCGAGGAGGGCGCGCCGGATACGGGTGGACGAGATCGGGTGCTCGTCGTTGTTGACGGCTTCGATGACGTCGATGCCGAAACCCCTGCGCCGGGCGATGTCTCGGAGGGTCTCGACGTCGCCGCTGCGGCCGCGCCCGAAGCCGTGGTCGTAGCCGATCACGAGGTGGCTGAGTCCGAAGCGTTCGATGAGGTACTCGTCGACGAACCGCTCGGGCGGGTAGGCGGCGAGCCGCTTGTCGAAGCGGAGGAAGACGACGTAGTCGAGGCCGGACTCGGCGAGGACCTCGATCTTCTCGGTGGGCGTCGAGAGCATCGGCGGCGCGCTGTCGGGCCGCACAATGGCGAGCGGGTGCGGGACGAACGTGACGAGGATGGAGGGCCGGCCGAGCCGGGCGGCGGCGGTCCGGACCACGTCGAGCAGTTGCCAGTGCCCGCGGTGGACGCCGTCGAACGTGCCAACCGTGATGACAGTGCCGGCCCCACCGCCGAAGTCGCGAGGGCCGGATGCCTCGAGCGGATTCACGCGAGGACCTTCCGAGGCTGGACCCGTCCGCCGCGGACCTCGCCGATCGCGAGGAGTCGGCCGTCCCGTGCCAGCACGACCGGATTCGTGTCGGGCGAGGCGGCCGGCGCGGCCACGGTGCCGCCGTGCGTGACGATGTCCGCCTCGCCGGCCGACAGGTCGATGCGCGGCAGGCGGGCGAGCGCGGTGATCGGCTCGATCCAGGCGGCCGCCACCGCGCCGTCGTCGTCCAGCCGGTCGTGCGGCACCGCATCCTCGACACGGAACCGGTCAATTCGGGTGCGACGCAGCCGCGTCAGGTGCGCGCCGGTCCCCAGCTCGCGGCCCACGTCGCGTGCGACCGAGCGGATGTAGGTACCGCTCCCGCACGTGATCTCGAAGTCGGCGTCGGGCGGGTCGAACGCGGTGAGCCTGATCGAGGCGATGCGTACGCGAACCGGCGGGAGCTCCGCCGTCCGGCCAGCGCGGGCCAGGCGGTAGGCCCGCTCGCCAGCGATCTTCTTCGCGGAGTACTGCGGGGGGACCTGCAGGGTCTCGCCGACCTGGCCGGCCAGCGCGCGGCGCACGTCGTCCTCCCCCAGCCGCTGCCAGCCGTCGTTCTGTTCGAGCACGGCGCCCGTCGCGTCATCAGTGTCCGTGCTCGCGCCCAGCCGCATGCGCGCGACGTACGTCTTGTCGAGCGCGCTGACCCAGGACGCGAGTCGCGTGGCCGGCCCGATACAGAGGAGCAGCAGGCCCGATGCGAACGGGTCGAGCGTGCCGGTGTGCCCGACGCGGCGCGTGTGCAGGGCGCGGCGCGCCACCGCGACCATGTCGTGCGACGTGGGACCCGCCGGCTTGTCCACCGGCAGAACCCCGGCCCGCTCAGGCATCGTCCTTCTCGTCGGAGGCCGGCTCGTCGGAGGCCGGCTCGTCGGAGGCCTCCGCCTCCGGCGGCCGCACCTGCGCCAGCAGCGACTCGATGCGCCGGGCCTGCTCGAGCGTCTCGTCCCACGTGAAGTCCAGCTCGGGCACGCGCCGGATGTGGAGCCGTCGCCCGAGCTCGCCGCGCAGCAACGGGCTAGCCGCACGCAGCCCGGCCAGCGCCGCATCGCGGTCCTCTTCCCCGCCCAGCGTCGTCACGTAGATCCGCGCGTGGAAGAGGTCCTGCGTGGTCTCGACGGCCGTGAGCGTGACGTTCGCGACGCGCGGATCGCCGAGATCGTGGCGCAGCAGATCCATCAGCTCGCGCTTGATCTGTTCGTTCAGCCGTTCAATGCGACGTCTATGCATACTCGCACCGGGGGCGCGTGCACCGGGTCGGCGGGCGAACCATCAGACGAAGGTCCGTTCCGCCCGGATGATCCGGGCACGCGGTTCGGAGTTGACGAAGTGGTCGGCGCTTTCCAGGATCGAGTCGGCCTGCCGGCGATCCGTGCTCACGATGCACGCCGTGATTTCGGCCCGCTGCCAGAGGTCGTTCGCCCCGGTTTCCGCGACGGAGATGTTGAAGCGGTTGCGCAGGCGCTGCTTCAGGCTGCGCACCACGCTCCGCTTCTCCTTGAGGGACTGGCAGCCGTAGACCTCCAGCTCCCAGCCGATGATGCCGACGACCATGGGTCACCCGGGCAGGGGTCAGGACGACTCGGCGGCCGCCGCCCCTGCCAGAGTCCGCGCCACGCTGTCAATGCGGAAACACTCGATCCGGTCGCCGACCTTCACGTCATTGAAGCCGTCGATGCTCAGGCCGCACTCGAAGCCCTCGCGGACTTCGCGCACGTCGTCCTTGAACCGCTTCAGGCTGCCCAGCTCGCCTTGGTAGACCTGCACGCCGTCGCGGACCAGTCGCACCCGGCTGCGCCGGTCGATGATGCCTTCCGAGACGTAGCAGCCGGCAACCGTGCCGATCCGGGGCACCCGGAAGATCTGCCGAACTTCCGCCTCGCCCAGCAGCACTTCCTTCTCTTCCGGCTGCAGCATTCCCTCGAGCGCCGCGCGCACGTCCTCGATCGCCTCGTAGATGATGCTGTAGAGGCGAATGTCGACGCCTTCGCGCGCCGCCAGGGTCCGGGCATCGGAACCGGGGCGCACGTGGAAGCCGATGATGATCGCGCCCGACGTCGACGCGAGCAGGATGTCGGACTCGTTGATGGCGCCGACGCCGCGGTGGATGACCGAGATCTCGACCTCGCGAGTCGTCAGCTGTCCGAGCGCGTCCGCCAGCGCCTGCACCGAACCGTCGACGTCGCCCTTGATGATGAGGTTCAGCTGCGCCTGCTCGCCCTGAGCCAGCAGCTTGCTGATGTCGGTGAGCTTGACGCCGCGGCCCTTGATGCGGAGCTGCTTCTCGCGTTCGAGACGTTGTCGCCGCTGCGCGATCTCCGAGGCGCGATCCGCGTCCATCACAACCAGCGCGTCACCCGCCTGCGGGACGCCCGCGATACCCAGGATCACGACGGGAACGCCGGGGCCGGCCTCGACCACCGTGTTGCCGCGTTCGTCGAGCAGCGCGCGGACCTTGCCGTCGTGGTGGCCGCAGACGAACGAGTCGCCGACCTTGAGTGTGCCATTGGTCACGAGCACGGTCGCGACCGGGCCCTTGCCCACGTCGAGCTGCGCCTCGACCACGACCCCGTGCGCGTCGCGATCGGGGTTCGCGGTCAGGTCGAGCATCTCCGCCTGAAGCAGCACCTTGTCGAGCAGGTCATCGAGACCCGTACCCTTCTTTGCGCTGACCTCGGTGCTGAGCACCTGGCCGCCGAACTCCTCGACCACGACTTCGTGCTGCAGCAGGTCCTGGCGGATGCGACCCGGGTCGGCGCCCGGCAGATCAGTCTTGTTGATCGCGACGATCATGGGCACACCCGCATTGCGGGCGTGGCTGATCGCCTCCACCGTTTGCGGCATGACCGAGTCGTCCGCCGCGACCACGAGGATCACGATATCGGTCAACTCCGCGCCGCGCGCACGCATCGCGGTAAACGCAGCGTGACCCGGCGTGTCGAGGAACGTGATCGAGCGCCCGTTCGGCAGGCCGACGCTGTACGCGCCGATGTGCTGCGTGATGCCGCCCGACTCGCCCGCGATCACGTTCGTCTTGCGAATGTGATCGAGCAGCGACGTCTTGCCGTGGTCGACGTGGCCCATCACGGTCACGATCGGCGGGCGCGGGCGCATGTCCTCCGGCCTGTCCTCGACCTCGTCCTCGACGAGGTCCGCCGCGTACTCCTCTTCACGAACCGCGCGGAAACCGAATTCCTCGAGCAGCAGCTCGATCTGGTCGAAATCGAGCCGCTGGTTGATCGTCACCATCAGGCCCAGGTTCTTGAACGCACTGGCGACGATCGCCGTCGGACCCACGTTGATCAACTCGGACAACTCGGACACCGTCAGGAACTCGTTGACCCGGACCGTCGTCGCCTCTTCCGCAGCGCGCCGCTTCCGCTCGGCCTCGACCTCGACCCGGCCCGGCGCCTCCTCCCGACGGTGACGGCGCTTCTTGCCCGCCGTCCGCAATTCCGTCATGACGCGCGCGACGTTCTCCTGGACCGCTCCCTGGTCGACCCGGCCCTTCTTCTTCCGCTTGTCCTTCTTCTTCCGGCCATCCGGCGTGAAGCCCTCCGCCTGGATCCGGACCTGGCCGCCAGGACCGGCACTCGCCGCCGGCGCCGGAGGCGCCTGGCGCGCAGCGGGGATCTTGCCGAGCACTTCCGCTGCGCGACGGAGCCGCGGACGGGTCTCCGCCGGGATCTCGCGCGGGGCCGGAGCCGATTCCTCCGGTGGCGCCGCTTCCGCTTCCGGCGCTTCGGCCACCGTTTCCGCCGCGGGCACCTCGACGCCCGCTTCCTCCTCCGCCGCCTCCAATTCCGCTTCTTCGGGCTCGACCGCTTCCGGCTCGGGCGCCGATTCCGCGACCGGGACCTCGACCCCGTCCTCTTCCTCGGCCGCTTCCGGCTCCGCCTCGACCGCTTCCTCGACCGGCTCCGGCTCGGCTTCCTCGACCTCGGCGACCGGCGCCTCCGCACGCTCCGCCGCGATCGGCTCGACCTCCGCCTCGGCTTCGACTTCGATCTCGACCTCGGCCTCGACCTCGGGCTCCGGCTCCGGCTCGATGTCGGCCTTCCGACGCCGACGCCGCTTGGGCGCGGTCGACAGCGTGTCCTCCATCACCGTCTCGATCGTCTCCTGCGCCTCGTGGCCCGCTCGCCGTTCCCGTTCGAACCGGGCCCGAAGCTTCGCGATCGTCGCATCAGGTACGGCGGATGCCTGGCTCTTCGCCCGCACGTTCATGGCGTGGAGCAACTGGAGCAGCTTCTCCGGCTCGATATTGAATTCCTGTGCGACTTCGAATACGCGCATGAGACTCCGTGTCAACGTCCTTCCGGACGGGTCCGTCCACCCGGCCCCACCGGTTCCAGCAGTCCGCGGACTCTGGCCGCAAACGATGCGTCGGTCAGGCCCGCCGCACTGAGCACGGACCGGCCGACCGCCGCGCCGAGATCGGCGCGGTCGAACGCTTCGACGACCGGCACGCCGAGCGCGGCGAGCAACGGCAACAACTTCGAGCGCGCGTTATCCGCAGCATCGGCCGCGAGAATAACGTATCGCAGGCGGCCCGCCCGGGCCGCCTCGCGGACGCGCTCCGTGCCCGCCACGACCGCGCCGGCGCGAGCCGCGAGGCCCAGAATGCCGAGGGCCCGCCGCCCGGGCTCCGTCGTCACGACGGATCCGGCGACTGGCCCTCCTCACTGCTCCGCACTTCTTCGGACGTACCGGGATCGAACCCGAGAATGTCCGCGGCGATCTGCTCGGCCTCGGCCATCTCGGCCGATCCGGTCGTAGTCGCCTCTCCCTGGCCATCCTCGACGGTAAGCGACTCGATGAGTCGGAACACCTGTTCCGACTGCTCCGCGTTCAGGCCCGGCACGCGCAGCAGATCGTCCTGGTCAAGGTCGATAATGTCCAGAAAGCTAGTATATCCGGCGCTCTCGAGGGCCGCCAGAGTACCCAGCGGGATGTCGAGTTCACGCAGCGGGAAGTCCGCGACTTCGTATTCGGGCTCGGGCCCGCCGAACAGCGCGGCGTCGGCGCCACGCTCGAGCCACTCGCGACTGCCGTACAAGTCGATCTGCCAGCCGATCAACTGGCTCGCGAGGCGCACGTTCTGTCCGTTCCGGCCGATGGCGAGGGAAAGCTGGTCCTCGTCTACGATGGCCGTGATCACGCGGCGCGCGGAGTCGCTCAGCACCTTGGCGACGCGGGCCGGTGCCAGGGCGCGGCGGGCGAAGATCTCGGGATCCGGATGCCAGGGCACGATGTCGATGCGCTCGCCGCCGAGCTCGCTCACGACCGCCTGTACGCGGGCGCCTTTCAGGCCGACGCACGCGCCGACGGGATCGATGGAGTCGTCGCGCGAGTAGACGGCGACCTTGGTCCGGCCACCGACCTCGCGCGCGATTGCGCGCACTTCCACGATACCCTGATAGATCTCGGGCACCTCGAGCTTGAACAGGGCTTCCACGAAGAGCGGATCGGCGCGGGAAAGCACGAGGCGCGGCCCTTTCGGCGTTTCCTCGACCTTCTTCAGCACGGCCCGGATCGACTCGCCCTGCCGGAACCGCTCGCGCGGATTCTGCTCCTTCCACGGGATGATCGCTTCGGCGTCGCGCGCCTTGTTCAGCATGACGACGATCTTGCCGCGCTCGACCTGCTGGACCTCGCCGCTGAGCAGGTCGCCGACCTTGCTGGCGAACTCCTCGCGGATCTTGTTGCGCTCGCCTTCGCGGACTCGCTGGATGATGCGCTGCTTCGCGGCCATGACCGCGTTGCGGCCGAATTGCGCGAACTCGACCGGGATCTCGAGGACGTCGCCGACCTCGAAGTCCTCGTCGTCCCACCGCGCCTCCTCGAGCGAGACCTGGCGGGCCGTGTCCTCGACCTCCGCGACAACCTCCTTCAGCACGGTGATCTTGATGTCACCGGCTTCTTCATCGACGAGGACCTCGGCCTCCACGGTCGGACCGTAGCGACGCGCGAGCGCCGCCATGATTCCGTCCTTGATCAGATCCTGCAGGTCATCCTTCGAGATGTTCTTGTTGGCGATCATCTCGCGGAATGCGGCAAGTACTTGCATTGCGTTTCCCATGGCGTCCGTTCGCCTTCGCGGCTACTGACCCGGCCAGCGAAAGACAAGGTGAGCCTTGGCGATGTCGCGGCGCGCGATGCCGATCTCACTGCCGTCGTCGAGGCGCAGAGTCACCGTTTCCTCCGAATCCGTTTCTTCGATCCCCACCAGCTCACCTTCCAGCCGGCGAGCCCGGCCGGCCAGCGTATCGTGCCCGACGACCGCCACAGGGCGGCCGGCGAAGCGCCGGAAATCGCGCGCCCGGACGAGCGGCCGCTCGATACCGGGCGACGAGACCTCGAGGACATAGCGCTCACCGAGCCGTTCATCGGAGTCGAGAAACGACTCCAGTTCGCGGCTGACGAGCCCGCAGTCCTCGACCGTCACACCGTGGCCGGGCGTCGAGTCGGGCCGGTCGATGCGGATGCGCAGCACCGGCCGAGACCGCGAGCCGGCCTGCTCGAGTTCCACGAACTCGAAGCCGAGCCGATCCACACGCTCCTCGATCGATCGGACCAGGGCGTCGTCGGGCATACCCCTTATCTGAAACAAAAAGTGGGGGTCCATCCCCCACTTCTCGCGGCCAACCCCTGCCAGCCGGAAATCGGTGCAAAATCTAGCAAATCGGCGATTCCACCGCAACCGGTGAAGTGCCACTTTCCACGACGTCGGCCGTCCGTCGGACCGCCACGGCGGCAGCCGGACCGCGGTCGGTCGGACATTTGTCCCCGGGGCGCGCGAGCGGCCTGTCCGCGACGTTGCGAGACCCCGGTGGGATCCGGAGCGAGTCGTGGAAGTCGAACCGCGTCAGCGTGATGATACCATCCACCAGGTGGTTGGTGCCTTCGACCCGGGCCCGGATGGGGGTCGGTTCGAGGCGGATCCCGCGCGCTGCCGGCACGCGGTTGAGGGTTCGCTCAAGGTTGAGCTCCGGGATCGGGCGGGCGGCTGGCCTCCGCCTTCGAGAGCGGTGCGAAGCCGGTGCAGTCGAGCACGGGCAGACGTGGGTAGCGGTCGAAGCGGGGGTCGGATCTCGAGAGGTCGCAGCGCAGGAACCGCGAGCCTCGCCGGCTGGTGATGGTGCGCGCATTCCGGCAGGCGGCACATAGGCCGGTCTCGGCGGCGGTCCAGCCGCGGGCGCTGCGACCGCTCACGCGGTGGTCAGTCCGAGCCAGGCCGCCTGGCGGCCGGCCGATCCATTGCGGTGTGAGAAGAAGCGGGTGGCGTCGCAGCGCGTGCACGCGGTGGACCGCGTGATGGCGGAGGGGTCGACGCCCGCCGCAACGGCCCGTTCAAAGAGGGCGCGCCGCAGGTCGACGGGGGCGCGCGCCGCCGGCGGCGCGAGGCCGAGCGCCGCGTGGACCTCGGCCCCGACCTCATAGCAGTCGCCGCAGATCGCCGGTCCGAAATGGACGTGGAATCCGGTCGACCGGGCGCCGGCCGCGGCCGCGAGCGCGTGAATGCCCGCCTCGAGCACGCCGGCCGCGGTCCCCCGCCAGCCTGCGTGCAGCAGCGCCACCGCGCGGTTCTCGGGCGCGGCGACGAAGACCGGAACGCAGTCGGCGACGGACACGGTCAGGAGCAGGCCGGTCCGCGCGGTGACGTGGGCGTCGGCGGAATCGCCGAGGAGAAACCCCGTCTGGACGACATCGTGAACCAGGACCCGCGCGCCGTGGACCTGGCGGGCGTGGACGGCGGAGGCGAAGCCGAGGCTTTCCCGGAGCCGGCGCCACCGGGCAAGCACCTCGCCGACCGGACCTCGACCCGAGAGCCCGAGATCGAACGTGCCATCCGGCCCCGCCCACGTGATGCCCTGACGAAGCCACGGCCAGCGCTCCGCCCACTCCGGCTGGACGAGGCGCGGTGGACCGTCGCCAGCCTCGACCTCGCTGACAGGACGGGCCTCGGCCCGCGCTACCACCGGACGCCCCGGAAAACCGGAAGCTCCTCCGGCCGCATCATTCCGAGTGGATCCGGAACGGCCGCTCCTCCGGTGCACCCGGCGCCGCCTCGGGCTCAATCGCCGGCTCCGGCGGTGGATCCGCAGGTTCCGGCGCGGGCGGCGGCGGCGGTGCCGTGGCGGCCGGGCCGACCGCCTCCTCGAGAGCGCGAACGCGGGCATCGACGGCGTCGAGCGCGGCGTGGAGCGCGGCGATGTCCTTGCGGGTCGCGAAGTCGAGGCGGTCGCGGACCGCCTCGACGGTCTCCCTCGCGGCCTCGACCGGATCGCGGATGGGGCGCGCAGCGTCGGGCTCGGGACTGGCGCCGCGCGACGGGTCGGCCGAGCCCTCCTCGGCATCCGGATTCCGCTCGCCTTTCCGCTCGACGCCCTCGCGCAGGTCCTCGAGGGACTGCTCGAACGCGTCCTTCAGCGCGCCGAGCAGGCCGACCAGGCTGCGTACGCCCTCGCGCACAGTCTCACCGCCGTCGCGGCTCCGCTTCTCCTCGCTCATTCGATCCTCCGCTTCAGTCCACGCGTTCGATGCGTGCGCCGAGAGAGCGCAGCCGCGCGTCGATCCGTTCGTACCCGCGCTCGATCTGTCCGATGTTGTGAATCCGGCTGCGGCCGTGCGCGCAGAGCGCCGCAATGAGCAGGGCCATGCCGGCCCGGATGTCGGGGCTTTCGACGGTACCGCCACGCAGTCTCGACGGCCCGACGACCACGGCGCGGTGCGGGTCGCAGAGCACGATCCGGGCGCCCATGGAGATGACCTTGTCGGCGAAGAACATGCGCGACTCGAACATCTTCTCGAAGACGAGCACGGTACCGCGGCACTGGGTGGCGACGACCAGCGCGATGGAGGTGAGATCGGGCGGGAACGCGGGCCATGGCCCGTCGTCGATCTTCGGGATGTGCCCGCCGATGTCGGCCCGCACGACCAGTTCCTGGCCGGCCGGGACGCGCAGGTCCTCGCCTTCGACAATGCACTGGATGCCGAGCCGTTCGAAGGCGATGAGGGTGGAATCGAGATGCCCGACGGCCGCGTTCTCGATGATGAGTTCGCCGCCCGTGACCGCGGCGAGGCCGATGAAGGAGCCGACCTCGATGTGATCGCTGCCGAGGGTATGCTGCACGCCGCCGAGTCGGTCCACGCCCTCGATTTCGAGGACGTGCCTGCCGATGCCGGAAATCCGGGCGCCCATCCCGACGAGCATGTGGCAGAGGTCCTGGACGTGGGGCTCGGCGGCCGCGTTGCGGAGGACGGTCCGACCGTTGGCCGTGACGGCGGCACTGATCGCGTTCTCGGTCGCGGTCACGCTGGGTTCGTCGAGGAAGATGTCGGCGCCGCTCAGTCCCTTGGTCTGCATGCGGTAGAGCGCGCCGGTCTCGACGTCGGCGCCGAGGCGGCTCAACGCGAGTACATGGGAGTCGAGGCGGCGCCGGCCGATGACATCACCGCCCGGCGGCGGCAGGACGATCCGGCCGAGGCGCGCGAGCAGCGGTCCGGCCAGCAGGATGGACGCGCGGATGCGCTTGGCGAGAGGCGCTTCGACCTCCGTGGGTCCGAGATCGCGAGCTCGGACGCGGACGCGGTTGTCGCCGTCCCAGCCGGCCTCCGCACCGAGCGAGCGGAGCAGCTCGAGCATCGACTCGACATCGCCGATGCGCGGCACATTGTCGAGGATGACCTCCTCGTCCGTCAGGAGCGCGGCGGCGAGCGCGGGCAACGCCGCGTTCTTGTTGCCCGCCGGCCGCACCCTGCCACCCAGCGGGATCCCACCGTCTACGTCGTATGCGGGCATGTCTCCTGCCATCCACGTCGTGGAACCGCTTGCGCTTGGGACCGGGATGCGCAAGTTACCCGTGGGCCCGGCGTGACCGCAAACGAGGTCGGCCGGCCGTCCCGGCCGGGAACGTGCCCATGGCGCCCGGACTGCCGCTACCGGAGATGGGGTCGATGGAACTTCTGTTCATCGCACAACAGCCGGACGCCGCTGCGGTCGCGGCGCAGCTCGACCGCATCGCGTCCATCCTGCGGTTCATCGCCATTGCGAGTGCGATCGTCGGGCTGTTCGCCATCATCTCGCTCATTGCCAGCTTCTTCGCACTGCGTTCCGCCAACCGGGTATTAGCGACCATGGAGCGGCACGTGGACCGGCTCGCGCCCCGGGTCGAGCCGTTGATCGAGAAGGTGACCCGGCTGGCGGACGACTCGCGCGATATCACCGATTCCGTGCGCCGGCGCGTGAACGAACTCATGGACACGGTCGGCGACCTGAACCGCGGCCTGCGAAAGGCGGGCCAGGTCACGGAACTGCGGTTCCGCGAGTTCGCGGCCGTACTCGACGTCGTTCGGGAGGAGGCGGAGGAGGTACTGCTCGACACCGCGGCCACTGCCCGCGGCATCCACACGGCGGCCGAAGCGCTGCGCCGCCCGCCGGCGCGTCCGGCGGCACCGCCGGGACTGGACGATGAGGGCGAGGACGTGGATGAGGAGGTCGCCTCTTGAAAGAGCCGTCCCGGGACGAGATGGGAGACGTCACGACCGCGTTCCTGATCGGCGCGTGCCTCGGCGTCGCGGCCACCGTGTTGCTCCGCACCGGCCCGCCCACCCGCAAACCCAGGGGCCTGGAGCGGCGCCTGCGCCGGCTGCGCGACATCGACCTCGACATCCGGACGGCACTGGCGGCGCTCCGGGACGACTGAGGACTCCGTTGCGACGCAGGTTTCCCCGTTTCCCGGCGCCCGCGGTCGTGGTCATCACGGCCGTCGCGCTGCTGCTGGTCCACCCGGACCGCGCGTTCGCGTTCGGACCCGCGACGCACGTGTTCCTGGGTCGTCAGATCCTCGACATGCTGTATCTGCTACCGGAAGGCCTGGCCGACCTCGTTCGCGTCCACCCGCAGAGTTTCCTGTACGGCTCGATGGCGGCCGATATCTCCTTCGGCAAGAAGTACGTGCCGGCAGGTCGCCACTGTCATTTCTGGCACGTTGGCGAGGAGATCCTCGAGAAGGCGAGCAACGACCGGCTGCGCGCGGCCGCCTTCGGCTACCTCACGCACCTGGCGGCGGACACGATCGCGCACAATTTCTTCGTCCCGCGCCAGCTGCTGCTGACGCGGAGCACGAAAGCGCTCGGTCACGGCTACTGGGAACACCGGCTCGATACGCATTTGGGGGACGAGTACGCCGCGATCGCGCGCCACGTCGTAATGGAATACGACCATTCGGAAGCGGACAACTTGTTCGACCGCGTGCTGAGCGGCACCATCTTCTCCTTCGAGACGAACCGCCGGATCTTCCGCGGCATGATCCGCATCCAGGACAATGACCGCTGGCGGGCCACGTTCGAGCGCGTCCGGCAGAGCTCGCGCTGGGATCTGTCCGACGGCACGGTGCAGGCCTATCTCGGCATCGCCTTCGATTTCGTCGTCGACTACCTGCTTCGGCGGCGCGAATCGCACGCGGCCGCGCTCGATCCGACGGGCGAGTTCAACCTCTCGCTCGCGAAGAAGGTCCGGCGCATGGCGCTGCGCGAAGATGCCGGCTCACGGCCGGACGCGCTGCAGACGCTCGCCGACGACTTCTTCCCGCTGCCCGACCCGGACCTCGGCTTCTGGAGGGAGCGGGTCAGCCGGTCGCCCGGCGGTTGACCGATCCGGTGAGCGGCGTCCGGCGCGCGCCGTCACCTCGAACGGGCTCGCGCCTCCCCACCGATTCGCGGCCGCATTCCATGCACCAGCGCCGTGTGAGCCCGAAGACGCCGAGCAGCCACGCCGACCCCGGCCACGGTTCGAGCGGGATCACGGGCGCGTCGCAGGACAGGCATCGCGAATCGGCCGGGATCAGCCACCAGACGACGATGGCACCGAGGATCACCTTGGTGCCGAACAGGACGAACGCGCAGAAGGCGAGTTCCAGGATCATGCGCATCAGGGGCCGTCTCCGTCTCCGAAGCGGTCCCGGATCCGCTCGAGCAGCAGGCGGGTAGCCAGGCGCGGGTCGGCCCGACCGCGCGACCGTTTCATGATGCGCCCCATCAGGAAGGCAGTGAGCCTGGCATCGCCCGCCGCGATGCGCGCCGCCTCGGCGGGATGCTCGGCGATGACGGAATCCACCCAGTCGAGCACGGCGGCCTCGTCCTGGATCTGGGTCAGGTCCGCGGCGTCGATAATGGCGGTCGCGGTGTCTCCGGTCTCGATCATGATGGCCAGCACCCGGCGTGCGACGGTCCCCGAGATGGTCCCGTCTTCGATTCTCCGCAGCAGTTCGGCGAGTCGGTCCGGACCGACCGGGAACTCGGACACGGGCCGCTGCGTCTGGTTCGACCAGCCCATGACATCGGTCATCACCCAGTTGCTGGCGAGCTTCGCGCTGCCGGCCCCGGCCGCGACCGCCTCGAACCAGTCGGCGACGCGACGGTCGGCCACGAGCACGGCGGCGTCGTAGTCCGGCAGTCCCCACGCCTCTCGAAAACGGGCTTCCTTCGCGGCCGGCAGCTCGGGCAGGGCCCGCACCGCCGCCGCCACCACGTGTTCGTCCAGTACCAGCAGCGGCAGGTCCGGTTCCGGGAAGTAGCGGTAGTCCTGCTCCTGTTCCTTGCCACGGAGCGGCCGGGCCACGCCGGCCGCAGCGTCCCAGAGCAGCGTCTGCCGGAGCACCCGGAAGCCGCCACCGAGCCGCTCCGCCTGCCGCCCGATCTCGAACTCGAGTGCCCGTTCGACCTGGCTGAACGAGTTCAGGTTCTTCAGCTCCGTCTTCGTGCCCAGCTCGCCCGACCCTGGCACGCGGAGCGACACATTGGCATCGACCCGGAGGCTTCCCTTCTCCATGTCGCAGTCGCTGACCTGGAGGTACTCGAGCGTCTGCTTCAGCCGCTGCAGGAAATGGCGCGCGTGGAGCGGACTCGTCACCTCCGGCTCGGTCACGATCTCGACCAGCGGCACGCCGGCGCGGTTCAGGTCCACCGCGGTCCGCTCCCCGAGCCGGTCGTGGAGCAGCTTGCCGGCATCCTCCTCGATGTGGACGCGGCGGATCCGGACGACGCGTGTGCCGCCCGCGCCGTCTACCGACTCGAGACGGCCGCCGGTCGCGACCGGCCGCTCGTATTGCGTGATCTGGTATCCCTTGGGCAGGTCGGGATAGAAGTAGTTCTTCCGGGCGAATTCGCTTCGCGCGTGAACGCGACATCCGAGGCCGAGCGCAGTCCGGAGCGCGAGCTCGACGGCCGCGCCGTTCAGCACGGGCAGCGCGCCCGGCAGGCCGAGGCACACCGGGCAGACATGCGTGTTGGGCGGCGCGCCGAACTCCGCCGTGTTCCCGCAGAAGAGCTTGGTCCGCGTCGCGAGCTGGACGTGCACTTCGAGACCGATCACGGGCTCGTACGCGCCGCTCATGCCGCGAGCTCCCGCTCCAGGCCGGCGGCCGCCCGCACCAGCATCGACTCGTTCCACGCGGCCGCGACGAATTGCCCGCCGACCGGCAGCCCGTCCACGCGGCCGACCGGCACGGAGATGGCCGGAACCCGCGCCAGGTTCGCCGTCACCGTGAACAGGTCCGAGCGGTACATCCGCAACGGGTCGTCCACCTTCTCGCCGAGCCGGAAGGCGGTGGTTGGCGCGGTCGGCGTGAACAGCGCATCGACGCCGGCATCGAACAGCGATCCCAGTTCGCGTATGATCGCGTCCCGGGCCCTCAGCGCCTGCCCGTAGAAGCGCTCGTGGTAGCCTTCCGAAAGGACGAACGTGCCCAGCATGATCCGCCGTTTTGCCTCCGGGCCGAAGCCGGCCGAGCGCGTTGCCTCGAACGTGCCGTCGCCGGTGGCGGCCGCGCGCATGCCGAAGCGGACGCCGTCGTAGCGCGCCAGGTTGCTCGACGCCTCGGCCGGCGCGATCACGTAGTACGCCGAGATCGCCTGATGCGAGGCGGGCAGCGAGACGGTGCGAAGGCGGGCACCGGCGGACCGCATCGCGTCGGCCGCGGCGTGGAACCGCTCGAGCACCCCGGCCTCGACCCCCTCGAGCTCTGCCTCGTCGAGCACGCCGATGGTGAGACCGGCGAGCCCGCCGGCGCACGCCGCGCGCAGGTCAGGCACCGGCTCCCGGGCCGCCGTGGCATCGAACGGGTCCGGGCCCGCGATGGTCTGCAACAGGATCGCCGCATCCTCGACGGTAGTCGCGATGGTGCCGACCTGGTCGAGCGAGGAGGCGAACGCGACGAGGCCGTACCGGCTCACCCGGCCCCAGGTCGGCTTGAGTCCGACGACGCCGCAGAACGCGGCCGGCTGCCGGACCGATCCGCCCGTGTCGGAGCCGAGTGCGGCGGGGACGAGTCCGGCCGCGACGGCCGCGGCCGAACCACCGGAAGAGCCGCCGGCGACGCGAGCGAGGTCATGCGGGTTGCGGGTCGAACCGAACGCGGAGTACTCCGTCGACGAGCCCATCGCGAACTCGTCGAGGTTGGTCTTGCCGACCGGAATCGCGCCCGCCTCGCGCAACCGCCGCACCACCGTCGCCTCGTACGGCGAGCGGTAGCCTTCCAGCAACCGCGATCCGCACGTCGTGGGCAGGTCCAGCGTGCAGAGATTGTCCTTGATGGCGATGGGAACGCCCGCGAGCGGACCGACACGTTGTCCGCTCGCGACACGCCGGTCGAGCGTGCGCGCGTCGGCGAGCGCCGACTCGCCGGCGACGGCCAGGAACGCATTCAGGCGGTCAGTCCCGCCCTCCCTTCGCCGGGTCGCGTCGAGGGTGCGAGCGGCAACGTCCTCGCTTCGCAGCCCGCCACGCGCGACGGCGTCGGCGATCGCCGCAATGGGCAGTGGCATCAGGCGTCGCCGGGCGGCGCGTCCCGCCCCGCGTCGAATGCCGGGAGCCGGGGCACGGCGAAGAAGCCATCCTCGAATGCCGGCGCGAACGAGGCCGGCGGCCGGGCCAGCGCATCGAACGTCTCGCGATCGTCGCGGGCCGGCGTCGGTGCGGCCTTGTCGGTCGCGGCATCGGCGGGCGTGGCCCCGCCCAGGGAGGCAACGTGTTCGAGCACGGCGGCGAGTTGACCGGTAAAGCGGTCGAGTTCGTCGTCGTTCAGGCTGAGCCGCGCGAGGGCGGCGATGCGCCGCGCGTCGTCCCGGCCGAAGCGCACCGGATCACAGCTCCTTCTGCAGGTTCGCGTACTTGAGCACGACCTTCTTCCGGCCGGCGCCTTCGAAGTCGATGACGGCCTTGAGCTCCTGGCCGAATCCGGTGAGCTCGCGGATCGTGCCCCGGCCGAACTGCGGGTGGCGGACGCGTTCGCCCTTCACAAAGCGGGGCACGTCCTGCGCCTCGCTGAAGTCGATGTACACGCCACTGTCTTCCCCGCCGAACGGGTTGGAGCGCCGGCTGGTGCCGTGGTCGCGAGAACGGCCGCGCTGCGGTGCGCCCCACTGTGAACGGATGCGGCGGAGCGAGTCGGTCTCGAGCGTGTCGACGAGGTGGGGCGGGATCGGGCGCAGAAAGCTGGACGGGATGCAGCTCACGATCTCGCCGGCCCGGCGCCGGCTCCTGGTGTGCGTCATGTACAGCTTCCGTCGCGCCCGGGTGATGCCTACGTAGAAGAGGCGCCGTTCCTCCTCGAGCGTCTCCGGCTCGTCGTAGGCGCGGGCCAGCGGAAACAGGCCGTCCTCGAGCCCGCCGATGAACACGACCGGGTACTCGAGGCCCTTGGCGTTGTGCAGGGTCATGAGCGTGACCGCGTCGGCGTCGGCATCGTAGCGGTCGACGTCGGTGAGCAGCGACACCTTCTGCAGGTAGCGGTCGAGCGCGCTCGTACCCGTGTCATCCTCGGGCTCGTCCTCGCCGGCGTCGGTCTCGCCGAACTCGTGCGCGCTCGCGACCAGCTCGCGCACGTTCTCGATGCGGTCGAGCCCCTCCGGGCCTTCGTCACGAAGCGCATCGATGACGCCGGTCTCCTCGAGCACCTTCTCGAGCACTTCGCCCACGGACACGTGCAGGGCCAGCGCGGAATAGCGCTGGATCATGCCGGCGAAATCCTCGATCGAGGTCGAGGCGCCCGTGCGCAGGTCGGGACATTCGCCAGCGCGGGCAGCGGCCTCGAGCGGCGTGATCCCGAGTCCGGCGGCCCACTCGAGGAGCCGCGCCCGCGACGTGTTCCCGATCCCGCGGCGCGGGTAGTTCAGGATCCGGTCGAACGCGCCCGCATCGCGCGGGTTGGACAGCAGCCGCAGGTACGCCAGCACGTCCATGATCTCGCGCCGCTCGTAGAAGCGCGTGCCGCCCACGATCTGGTAGGGCAGGTCCATACGGCGGAACGCTTCCTCGAAGGCGCGCGACTGCGCGTTGGTCCGGTAGAGCACGACGAAGTCGCGCAACCGCCCGGTCGATGACGCCCGGATACGCGCGCCGATCCAGTCGGCCTCGTCGCGCTCGTCCATCGCTTCGACCCGCGTGATCCGGTCGCCCGGACCCGCGTCCGTGCGCAGCGTCTTCCCCTTCCGCCGCGCATTCTCGGCGATCACGTGATTGGCGACATTGAGAATGTTGCCGGTCGAACGGTAATTCTGTTCCAGGCGCACGACGTGCGCAGCGGGGAAGTCTTTCTCGAAGTCGAGGATGTTGCGCACGTCGGCACCGCGCCACCCGTAGATGGACTGGTCGTCGTCGCCTACCACCATCAGGTTGTCGTGCCCTTCGGCCAGCAACTGCAGGAATCGGTACTGCGCCCGGTTCGTGTCCTGGTACTCGTCCACGAGCAGGAACCGGAAGCGGTCGCGATAGCGGTGCAGGATCGCCTCTTGCACTTCGAACAGGCGGATCGGCATGACCAGCAGGTCGTCGAAGTCGAACGCGTTCTGCTCCTTGAGCGACGCCTGGTAGGCGGGGTAGACGTCGGCCACGATCCGGGAGAACACATCCGCGGCGAGCGTGGCGTATTCCTCCGGGCTGACCAGCTGGTTCTTCGCCGCCGACACCGCGGCGTGCACCGCTCGCGGATGCCAGCGCTTCTCGGAGATGTTCAGCCGCTGCATGGTCCGCCTGGTCTCGCGCAACGACTGGTCCGCGTCTACGATGGTGAAGTTCGAGGCCCAACCCAGCGAGCCCGCGTGACGGCGCAGGAGCCGGGCTCCGATCGCGTGGAAGGTGCCGATCCACATGCCGGACGGCTCCTCGCCGACCAGCCGGCGGACCCGCTCGCGCATCTCGCCCGCCGCCTTGTTGGTGAACGTGACCGCCAGGATCGACGCTGGATCGACGCCGAACTCGTGGATGAGGTGTGTGATGCGCGTGGTGAGCACGCGCGTCTTGCCGGAGCCGGCGCCGGCGAGGACGAGCAGCGGACCCTCGAAGTACTCCACGGCCTCGCGCTGCTCGGGGTTGAGCCGCGCGAGGTAGCCGGTGTCCGTTGCGGGAGCGGAATCACGGTTCATGCGGTGACGGGCAGGATGATGTCGAAGACCGTGCCGCCGCGCCGCCGGCCGCGGACCGCGACCTGGCCGTGGTGCAGGTCACGGACGATGCGCTGCGTCAGCGAGAGCCCGACGCCCCAGCCGCCCTGCTTGCTGCTCACGCCAGGCTCGAAGATGCGGTCGCGGATGGCCGCGGGCACGCCCGGCCCGTCGTCGGCGATCTTGAGGTGCACGCTGTCGGTGCCCCGATACGCGATCACCAGGATGTGGCCGCCGCGGCCGCCCAGCGCATCGATCGCGTTCTTCACCACGTTCTCCACCGCCCACACCAGCAGAACACGGTTGCCGCGCACCAGGGGCAGGTCCGGCTGCACCCGTGAACGGAACGCGATGCCCTTGCCGAACTTGGGCAGGCGGGGCCGGAAATAGGTTTCCAGCTCGCGCACGACGTCGGTGACCTGCACGTCGTCGAGCGGCTGCGGCTTGCCGATCAGCTCGAAGCGGCGCGACACGCGTTCGAGCCGCTCGACGTCGGCGGCCATCACGGTCGCGATGTGCGCGTCGTCGGCGAATACCTCCCGTTCCGAGTGGGGAAGGCCGAGCACTTCGACCCAGCCGGAGAGCGAGGAGAGCGGTGTCCCCATCTGGTGCGCCGTCTCGCGCGCCATCGCGGCCCACAGCCGTTCCCGCTCCGCCCGCAGGTCGGCGCGGATCACGGCGAGCGCGACAATCAGCAGGAGCACACCGCCCGTGACCTGCAGCGCCGGCACCCAGCGCAGCCACGCGAGCAGCGGCGGGTCGCCGAAGATGACCGTCACGGTGTCCCCGGCCAGGACCTCGGCCACCCGGTTCTCCGGGTGCCGCTTCACGAGCGCGTTGGCGTGGTCCAGCAGAGCACGACGGCCCTCTTCGGTGTTGAAATCCGGAAGGAAGCCGAGGTTCGCCCCGGCCACGGGCTGGCCGCCGCTGAGCAGGATGATGGGCAGCCCGAGCGAGTCGAGCCGCAGCTGGATGTCGAGCAGCGAGGCGATCTCCTGGTCCTGAGCGACGAGGCCGCGCTGCACCAACGAGTAGATGCGCGAGTTGACCTCGGCCTGCTCCCGGATCGCGCGAGTCAGGTACTGCGTGTAGCCGATGTAGGATGCGAAGACGAGGATCGCGGAGAACGCCAGCAGGAACGGCCAGTATCGGCGCCTCATCTCAATGGGCGCGGCTCACGCCGCGATGACATCGGTTCCCGTGTACGGTACCAGCGCCTCCGGCACACGCACGGTGCCATCGGACTGCTGGTACGTCTCGAGCACGCCGATCAGGGTGCGAGGCAGGCCGAGGCCGGACCCGTTCAGGGTGGTGACGAATTCCGGTTTCTGGCCGGGCGCCGGCCGGTAGCGGACGTTGGCGCGGCGCGCCTGGTAGTCGTTGTAGAGCGAACAGCTCGACACCTCGAGCCATCGCTCGACGCCCGGCGCCCAGACTTCGAGATCGTACGTCTGCGCGTTCGCGAAGCCGAGATCCTGGCCTGCGAGCAGCAGCACGCGATAGCGCAGGCCGAGACGACGCAGCACCGCTTCCGCGTGACCGGTCAGCTCTTCCAGCGCCACTCGCCCGTTCTCCGGCCGCTCGAAGCGGACCAGCTCGACCTTGTCGAACTGGTGGACGCGCAGGATTCCGCGGGTGTCCTTGCCGTGCGCGCCCGCCTCGCGCCGGAAGCACGGCGTGTACGCGACGAACCGGCGCGGCAGCGATTCTCCGGCGAGGATCTCGCCCGCGTAGAGGTTCGTGACCGGGACTTCCGCCGTCGGGATCAGATACAGGTCGTCACCCGTCACGTGATACATGTCATCGCCGTACTTCGGCAGGTGACCCGTACCCAACGCGGACGCCGGGTTCACCAGGAACGGTGGCGAGATCTCCGTGTAGCCGTGCTCCCGCGTGTGCATGTCCAGCATCAGGTTGATCAGCGCCCGCTCCAGACGCGCGCCGCCGCCCGTGTAGATGGGGAACCCGCTGCCCGTGATCTTCGTGCCACGCGGCAGGTCGAGGATGCCCAGCGCCTCGCCGATCTCCCAGTGCGGCTTCGGTGCGACGTCGAAGGTACGCGTCTCGCCCCACTCCCGGATCACGACGTTGCAGTCCTCGCCGCCCGGCGGCACCGCGGGCTCCGGCAGGTTGGGAATGCCGAGGAGCAGCGACTGCACCTCGGCTTCCACCTCCGAACCGCGTGCCTCCAGCGCCGACATGCGCTGGCCCAGCTCCCGCATCTCGAGCACCAGCGGTTCGGCCTCGGCGTCGCGCCCTTCCTTCTTCAACCGCCCGACCCGCGGCGAGACCTCGTTGCGGCGAGCCCGCATCCCATCGATCTGCGAGATCAGCGAGCGCCGCTCCTCGTCGAGCGCGACCAGCTGTTCGACCTGCCCACGCAGCGCGTCGTTGCCGCGCACCGCGAGCCGCTCCAGCACGAAAGGCGCGTTTTCACGCACCAGCCTGAGATCGAGCACGCCCTCAGCTCTCCGGTACCAGTGACCGATTGTTGCAGTACGGGTTGCGGATCGCCGAGAGCTTCACCGCCCCCGCCGCCACGTCGATCGACAGCACCTCGAACTTGCCGTACATCGCGCCCGACCCGTACGGGTTGCAACTCGTCGTGCGCGTCCGCACCGCATACACCGCGCCCTCCACCACAGGGACCGCATCCCGGTGGTAGAACGCCGTGTCGCCCGGCGCCTTCGTCAGGTCATCCAGCGTAGTGCCCTCCACGATGCCGAGGCCGGATCGCGTCGACAGGCCGGCGAACGCGCTCGACGGGATGAACACGAAACCGCCGTTCTCCTCCGCCAGGATCATGTCCCACGAACCCGTCTCGACCGGGGACTCGATCGTCACGCGGCGCAGGAAGGCGAAGTCGTACGCCGACGGCTCGCCCAGCAGGGCCGGCCGCGACAACGAGTAGAGCACCGACGTGTCCGGCGTCGCATCCCAGACGATCGGTCCGAATCCGCTGTCGCACGCGGACGTTCCGAGTGCCGCGCCGAGCAGCAGCGTACTCACGATGAGTGGGCGATTCACGGGGGCCATTCCTTTTCTGCCAGGCGGCGCAAGAGTACCCGGGTCGCTTCCACACTGTCAACCCGAGCCGGCGCGATGGGTCCGCGATGACGCAAACCGCTATCGCGCGTTGACTTTGTACCCGTCGAGTGGTAAACATTTCCGCGGCCGTCCACGCGGGCCGGAACGGGCCGCGGACGCGGGGGCGGCCGGTTCGCCGGACGGCGAGCCGGCAGGTGTAACGACCCCGGTGGTCGGCGGGTCGGCACCGCAGCATCGGGTCCTTCCTGGAGCATGGTCACGGATTCTCCCGCCGGGCCCCGTCACGTGCTCGTGATCGACGACGAGCCGCACATCTGCCGGATCATCCAGTACAAGCTCGAGCAGGGTCCGTACGAGGTCTCGGTGTGTCACGACGGGTTGTCGGCACTGGAGCGCCTGCGCCGGTCGGACACGATCGACCTGGTGCTTCTGGACCTGATGCTGCCGCAAGTGGGGGGGCTCGAGGTTCTGTCGGAGCTCCGCCGGCTGGCGCACCGGCGGGACACGCCGGTGGTCGTGCTGACCGCGAAGGGCGACGATTCGGACCGGGCGCAGGCGCAGGCGCTCGGCGTGCTGGCCGTGGTGACCAAGCCGTTCAGTCCCCGGAAACTGAGAGCCCTGGTGGACGATGTCTTCAGCGGGTGAGGGGAAGCTCTGGGCGGTAGTGCTGGCGGGCGGGATCGGATCGCGATTCTGGCCGGTATCGACGCCGTCGCGACCGAAGCAGCTGCTGCCGCTGGCGGGAAATGGCTCGCTGATCGGCCAGGTGGTCGAACGGATCGGGCCGCTCGTCCCGCCCGGGCGGATCCGGGTGCTGACGGGTGCGTCGCTGGCGGCGCCGATCCTCGGCGCGGTTCCGGTTCTCAGACCCGAGAATCTCTGGCTCGAGCCGCAGGCGAAGGGGACGGCGCCGGTGCTCGCGTGGGCGGCGCACCGGATTGCGCGGGCCGATCCGTCGGCCTGCATGGTGTCGTTGCACGCGGACCACGTGATCGAGCCGGCGGCCGCGTTCCTCGAACAGCTCGAGGAGGTGGCGGCGGCGAGCGTGCGCCACGGCCGGCTTTTCACGATCGGCGCGGTGCCGGACCGGCCGGAAACCGGGTTCGGCTACATCCGGCCGGGCCCGCGCCTGCAGCCGGGTTCCGCACTGTTCGCGGTGGAACGGTTCGTGGAGAAGCCGGATCGCGAGACGGCCGCCACGTACCTTCGGGACGGCTACCTGTGGAACACGGGCCTCTTCGTCTGGCCGGTCGCGCTACTGCTCGATGAGCTCGCGAGGTACACGCCGGAGATCGCCGCGCACATGGCGTTGCTCGAGGAGGATCGCGTCGCCGAGTTCTTCGAGCGGGTACCGCCGTTGTCGATCGACGAAGGGCTGCTGGAACGGAGCGCGCGCGTCGCCGTCGCGGCGGCCGCCTTTTCGTGGGACGATATCGGCGCTTGGGATGCGGTGGCCCGGACGCGCGCTCGGGACGCGGCGGGGAACGTGGGCGTCGGCGATGCGCACCTGGTCGAGTCGGAGGGCTGCATCGCGTGGGCGGACTCGGGCTCGGTCGTCCTGTTCGGCGCGCACGACCTGGTCGTGGTCCGGACCGGTGACATCACGTTCGTGGCGCCGCGGGACCGGGCGCCCGACCTGAAGTCGCTGCTGGCGCAGCTTCCTTCGCGACTTTCCCGGCCGGAGGCCCCGTGAGCCTCGTGTGCGTGCTGTTCGACGATGCAATGGCGGCGGAGTGGTACCCGTTCACGCTCACGCGTCCGGCCGGCGAACTCCTTTTCGGCGCGTTCACCGCGCGCGAACGGGTCGAGGCCGCACTCGGGATCCGCTGTATCGGGCACGTCGCGGCGGACCGGCTCAGGGGCTTCGATGAGTACGGTTGTGCCCCGGTTCTCGCGCCCGCATCCGTGCCGCGAAACGCGGCCCGCCTGTTCCTCAACTCGCGGTTCGTGCCCGACTGGACCGCCGGCTTCACGGAGCCGCGCGGCGCGGTGGCCATCGTGGCGAACGGCCGCGTCGCCGGCTGGTACGCTCCCGCCGGCACGGAGGCGCCGGATCCCGGCAATCTCGAACCGGACTCCGTGCGGGACGGTGTCGAGATGCGCGGCGTCTTCGTCGATGAGATCTGGGACCTGGTCGATGGCAACGCCGCGCAGCTCGCGGCCGACCTGGCGCGCGGGCCGGCCGCGGAACCTGCGGCGTTGCCCGCGCACGTCCACTGCATCGGCCCTGCCTCGGACGTGCGGGCGGCGCCCGATGTCGTGATCGAGCCGGGCGTCGTCATCGACGTGACCGAAGGCCCGGTCCGGCTCGACGCCGGCGTCCGGATCCGGGCGTTCACGCGGCTCGCGGGGCCCGCGTACATCGGACGGGAGACGACGCTGCTCGGCGGCTCGATCTCCGGCGCATCGGTCGGTCCTCTCTGCAAGGTGCGGGGTGAGGTCGAGGCGTCGGTGATCCTCGGCTACTCGAACAAGGCGCACGACGGCTTTCTCGGGCACGCCTATGTCGGCCGCTGGGTGAACCTGGGTGCGCTCACCACGAACAGTGACCTGAAGAACAACTACCGGCCCGTTCGCGTCCGGACCCACGCCGGCGAGCGCGACACGGGCCGGATCAAGGTGGGCTGCTTCCTGGGCGATCACGTGCGCACGGCCATCGGCACGCTCTTCAACACGGGCACCGTGGTGGGACCGGGTGCGACGGTCTTCGGCGAGGCGATGCCACCGAAGCACGTGCCGCCCTTCGACTGGGGCGGCGCCGGCCGCACCCGCTACGAGTTGGAGCGCTTCCTGGAAACGGCGGCCACGGTCATGGCGCGGCGGGGCGTCGTGCTCACGGATGGAATGCGCGGCGTGTTCACCGCGCTGCACGGCGCGCAGCCGTGAGAATCACGGTCCTGGGCAGTGGCAGCGAAGGCAACGCGACGCTGGTGGAGTCGGGGGACGTCGCTCTCCTCATCGATGCCGGCTTCAGCGGGCGTGACGTCGAGAACCGGCTCCGGTCCGTGGGGGTCGAACCGTCCGCGCTCGCGGGCATCCTCATCACCCACGACCACACCGACCATACGCGGGGCATGGGCGTGCTCGCCCGCCGCTTCGGACTGCCGCTCTACCTGACGGAGAAGACCGCGCGAGCGTGCGCGTCGCTGCTGAACGGCACGGAAACGGTCCGCCGCTACGCATCCTCGGTTCCGCTCCGTATCGGCGCACTCGAGGTGCTTCCCTTCCTTACCGTGCACGATGCCGCCGACCCGATCGCGATCACGATCACCGACGTCGTCAGTGGTTCGAAGATGGGGATCGCGACCGACCTGGGCCGACCCACGGCCGCGGTCCGCGCCGCGCTTCGCGGTTCACATTTTCTGGTGCTGGAGGCGAATCACGACGACGCGCTGCTCTGGCGGGGACCCTACCCGTGGTCGGTGAAGCAGCGGATCGCGTCGAGCCACGGTCACCTCTCGAATCGCGCCGCCGCCCAACTGCTCGGCGAGTTGTATCACCCCGGTCTGGCCGGCGTCGCGCTCGCCCATCTCAGCCAGCACTGCAACGATGCCAGCCTCGCCCGCGACGTCATCGAAGCCGCGCTCGCGACGAGAGGCTATCGGGGCTTCCTCGAAGTCGCGCCCCAGGCGAGACCCCTCGACCCCATCGACCTCCCCCGCCTCCGCCACCACGCGGCCCCCGAGCAGCTCCCGCTCCTCTGACCCGCCCGATTTCGCACCCGCCCCCGCAAACCCGAACGCTTCCGCCGCCGCTCCCGCCCCACCGAATCCGTTCAGCTCCCGATCCAACGCACCAGATCGTTCCCGATCGCGAACGTCATGAGCGCGAGGATCAGGAAGAACCCGACCTTGGTGAGACGAATGCGCGATTCGAGCGAGACGGGCCGTCCGCGGACGCCTTCGATCAGCAGGAACAGGAGGTGGCCGCCGTCGAGTACGGGAATGGGCAGCAGGTTGAGGATGGCGAGGTTCACCGACAGCAGAGCCATGAAGTTGAGCAGCGCTTCGAGGCCGGCGCGGGCGGCCTCGCCGCTGACCTGCGTGATGAGGATCGGCCCGCCCACGCTCTTGGGCGAGATGCGGCCGGAGAACATGCCGCCGAGGAAATTGACCGTGAGCCGGACCCAGTGCCATGTCTCGGAAGCGCCCCAGACAACGGCGTGCACGGGCCCCAGCCGGGTCCGCTCGATCGCGACGGGATCGATATGGCCCGTGACGCCGATCCGGCTGTACGTGTAGCCACCGGGCAGCGACCGCAGGTCGGGCGTCACGGCGACGCGGATCGTGTCCTTGCCGCGCTGCACGACGAGGGGCAGGGCCGCACCTCCGCTCCTCTCGATGGCGTCGCCGAGCTCCTGCCAGGAACCTATGGGCCGGCCACCGGCGTCGAGGACGCGGTCTCCCGGCGCGAGGCCGGCACGATCGGCAGCCTCGCCCGGCAGGATGGAATCGAGAACGGGATCGGATTGGGTGACGGGCTCGAGCGAGGCGACGAGAAGCGCGCGCTCGGAGTCGGCCGCGGGGACGTCGATCGTGACGGGCGACGCGTTCGCGAACCGGATTTCAACGGGCCCGGCCCGGACGGTGCCGAAGGCGATCGGCAAGGCGTCGAAGTCGGGGATCGTGTCGTTGCCAACGGCGTCGATGTGCGAGAGGCGCGGTACGCTCGCCAGCGCCTCGGTGCCCGGCGGCAACCGTTCCTCGACGACGTTGCCGATCACGGGCGGGATCGGCGCCGGTACGCCCCAGATCATGCCGATCGCGGAGAACGCTGCGAACGCGAACAGCAGGTTCATGATCACGCCGGCAGAGATCACGACCGTGCGGGCGAACAGGGACTTCGAATCGAAGTCGCGTGGACCTTTCTCGCGCGGACCGGCGGTGGTCGTCCCCGACTCGGACGGTCCGCCTTCAATGTCCTCCATCTCCTCCATGCCGGCCATCTTCACGTAGCCGCCAAGGGGGAGCAGCGAGATCACGTACTCGGTCTCGCCGCGCCGGAATCCGAGAATCCTGGGTCCGAACCCGATGGAGAAGCGCGGCACCTCGATGTCCGCCCACTTGGCGGTCAGGAAATGACCGAGCTCGTGGACGAAGATCAGCACGCCGAGGACGACGGCCGCGGCCAGAATCGTTGTCACCATTTACGAGCCCTCATTGCACGAGCGGCGCTCTCCCGCGCCTCGCGGTCGGCGCCGAGCACCGTTTCCAGGCAGTCGACCGGCACCGCACGGTGCGCGGCCAGAGCAGATTCGATCACGGCGGCCAGCGCATGAAACGGCAGCCGGCCCTCCAGAAAGCCCGCCACGGCGACTTCGTTGGCGGCATTGAATACCGCGGGTGCGGTGTTCCCGATCCGTCCCGCCTCGACGCCGAGCCGGAACGCGGGAAACCGGCCGGGGTCGATGGGTTCGAACGTCAGGTCACCGCCCGCCACCGGATCGAAGCGCCGCGTTCCCTCATCGTGCCGGCGCCCGGGATACGTCAACGCATAAAGGATCGGTAGCTCCATGTTGGGAAACCCCATTTGGGCCACCACGGATCCATCGACGAACTCGACCATGGAGTGGATGATGGACTGCGGATGGACGACCGCGTCGATGGCGTCGTAGCCGAGTCCGAACAGGAAATGGGCCTCGATCACCTCGAGCGCCTTGTTCGCGAGGGAGGCCGAATCGACGGTGATCTTGGCGCCCATGTCCCAGGTCGGGTGGCGCAGCGCATCCTCCGGCCGCGCGTCCCGGAGCCGCTCGACCGGCCAGGTCCGGAACGGCCCGCCCGATGCCGTAAGGACGATCCGCCGGACCGCGGGCCGCGCCGCGCCCGCCATACACTGCAGGATCGCGCTGTGCTCGCTATCGACCGGCACGAGCTCGCCACCACCCGCGCCGAGCGCCTCCATGACCAGCGGGCCGCCCGCCACCAGCGACTCCTTGTTGGCCAGTGCCAGCCGTTTCCCGGCGCGGAGCGCGGCCAGCGTCGCTTCCAGTCCGGCGGCTCCCACGATGGCGTTGATCACGATGTCGACGGACGGATGCGTCACCGCCTCGAGCAGGCCGTCCCCACCCGTGTGCCAACGCGTTCCGTTCGTCGGAGTCGAAACGGGGCCCGGCGGATCGACCATCACGGCCACGTCCGGGCCATAGCGGGCGACGAGCTCGGCGAGGCCGGCCTCGTTCCTGTGGGCGGCGAGCGCGACGACGCGGAACGCATCCGGATGTCGGTCGAGGACCGCCAGCGCGCTCCGGCCGATCGACCCCGTGCAGCCGAGGATGGCGACGCCTAGGCCCATGGCAGGCCCCCGACCAGCCGCGGCACGACGAAGGCGAGGTACGCCCAGGCCGTGGGCAACGCGAACAGCAGGGAGTCGAATCGGTCCAGAACGCCGCCGTGACCCGGAAAGATGCGGCCCGAGTCCTTCACGCCGGCTTCCCGCTTCGCGACCGATTCCGCGAGGTCGCCGACCTGGCCGACGGCCCCGATCAATGCCCCACCCAGCGCCGCGGGAAATGCGCCGATCGAGAAGTGGAACCAGAGGTCGAACACGAGCACATTGAAGACGATGCCGGCGATCACGCTGCCCGCCAGCCCCGCCCACGCGCCCTCGACACTCTTCTTCGGGCTCACCGCCGGGAGGAGCTTGTGCCGCCCCCATCGCGTGCCGAAGAAATACGCCGTCGTGTCTCCCGTCCACGTGATGGCCAGCGGATACGCGACCAGCGACGCGCCCCGCCACGACGCGGCGCCCACCGACACCGGGTCGAGGTTCCGGAGCAGCAGGCCGCAGGCGAAGCCCGCGCCGACCAGCACCCCGGCCTGTAGCGTCACGCCGCTCGCCGCGATCGGCCGCCCGCCCGGGCCACGAAGCCAGACCGCGCTCGCGGCCGAGAGCAGGGCCGCCACCACCACCACACCTGCGAACCAGGGCGAGGCCGCGGCCCAACCCGGACGGTTGACCGCGAACACGATCATGGACGCGGCCACGGCGGCGGCCAGGCCGGTGAACGGGCGGACGCCGCAGGCCCGGGCCAGGTCGCACAGCTCCGACGCGCCGAGCGCCGCGAGCATCGCGAGCACGAGGCCGAGCGGCCAGCCGCCCACGTAGATGAGCAGGATCGCGAAGGGAATACCGAGGGCCGCGACGGCCACGCGTCTGGCGAGTTCGCCCACCGCGCTCAGCTCGCCGTCACCCGGCCGAACCGGCGATCCCGTTTCTGATAGTCGAGGATGGCGGCGAAGAGGTGCTCGCGTCGGAAGTCCGGCCACAGCACCGGCGTGATGTACATCTCCGTGTAGGCCAACTGCCAGAGGAGGAAATTGCTGATCCGCTGCTCCCCCGAGGTCCGGATCAGGAGGTCGGGATCCGGCATCCCCGCCGTGAACAGCTCACCGGCGACGGCCGCCTCGTCGATCGCATCGGGCCGGAGCGTTCCGGCCGCGACCCGTTCCGCCAGCCGGCGCGATGCGCGTGCGAGTTCGGCCCTGCCCCCGTAGCTGATCATCAGATTGAGCCCGAGCACGGTACCGGCCGACGTCGCCCCCTGGATCTCGGCGATCGCCCGCCGCGTCGATTCGCCGAGGCGGTCGATGTCGCCGAAGATCCGGACCCGGACACCCTGCCGGCACAGCTCATCGCGTTCCTTCGACACGTAGCGCTCGAGCAGCCGCATGAGCGAGCCGATCTCGCGGACCGGCCGGTTCCAGTTCTCCTGGGAGAAGGCGAACAGCGTGAGCCAGAAGACGCCGGCCTCGATCGCGCCTTCGATGACCTCGCGAACGGACCGCATCCCGGCTGCGTGGCCCCGGAACCGCGGCAGTCCGCGGGCTCGGGCCCACCGGCCGTTCCCGTCCATGATGACGGCGACGTGTGCCGGGACCCGGCCTGTCAGCCGTAGCGCGTGGACATCGACCGGCGGGACCGGCTCGGCTGACACCTAGACCTCCATCACCTCCTCCTCTTTCGCCTTGAGGAGGTGGTCGACCCTGGCGATGTATTCGTCGGTGAGCTTCTGGACCTCGTCCACCTGGCGCCGCGCAACGTCCTCGCCGATCTCGTGCGACTGCTCGTTCGCCTTGATCTGCTTGTTCGCCTCGTGGCGAGCATGCCGGATCGCGATCCGGCCTTCTTCCGCCAGCTTGTGCAGCAACCGCACCATCTCGCGGCGCCGCTCCTCGTTGAGTGCCGGGATGGGGACCCGGATCACGTTCCCGTCATTCGCCGGATTGAGCCCGAGGTCGGCGGTCCGGATCGCCTTCTCGACCACCGGCATCAGCCCCTTGTCCCACGTCTGGACCAGGAGCATCCGGGGCTCCGGAACGCTGATCGTGGCGACCTGGTTGATGGGGAGCTTCGAGCCGTACGCGTCAACCCGGATCATCTCCAGGAGCGCCGGACTCGCCTTGCCCGTGCGCACGCCGCCGAACTCGCGCTGGACCGCGTCCAACGCCTTCTCCATCAGGCTCCTGGTTTCCGCATGTTCCGTCATTCATCCTCCACCGCTGGACCTGTGTTCAGCGGAGCAAGATACGGGTCCCCAATCTAGCTGACCAGCGTTCCCGTCGGCACGCCCCGGACCGCCGCCGCGACCGACCCGCTCTCGTTGATGTTCAGCACGATGATCGGCAGGCCGTTGTCCTTGCAGAGCGAGACCGCCGGCGCATCCATCACCTTGAGCTCCCGCGTCAGTACGTCCTGGAAGCGCAGGTGCGCGATGAACTCCGCCTCCGGATTCGTCACCGGGTCCGACGTGAACACGCCCCGGACCTTCGTCGCCTTGATCAGCACTTCGGCGTGGATCTCGATCGCCCGCAGTACCGCCGCCGTGTCCGTCGAGAAGTACGGGTTGCCGGTGCCACCCGCGAAGATCACGACCCGGCCCTTCTCGATGTGCCGGATCGCACGCCGCCGGATGTACGGCTCGGCAAGCGCCTCCATCCGGATCGCCGTCATCACCCGGGTATCCACGCCCTTCTTCTCGAGCATGTCCTGCAGCGCCAGCGCATTGATGATCGTCGCGAGCATCCCCATGTAGTCGGCGCTCACCCGGTCCATCCCCTGCGCGCTGGCCTGCGTGCCCCGCACGATGTTGCCGCCCCCGATCACCAGCCCGATCGAGACGCCCATCTCGTGCAGGGCACGCAGCTCATCCGTCAACCGGTTCACCACCGGCGGCGAGATGCCGAACCCCTGCTCCCCCGCCAGCGCTTCCCCGCTCACCTTGAGCAGGACCCGTCGGTACTTCAGGCCTTCTCCCGTTCCCTTCTCCGCGGCGCCCACACCCTCACTCACCGAGCGCGTAGCGGGCGAAACGGCGTACGACGATGTTCTCACCCGTCTTCACCGCCGCCTCCTGCACCAGCTGCGCGATCGTCTTGTCCGGGTCCCGGACCCACGGCTGGTTCAGCAGCGTGCTGTCCTGGTAGAACTTCTTCATCATCCCGTCGACGATCTTGTCCCACAGGTGCTCCGGCTTGCCGTCGTTCTTCACCTTCTCCACGAAGACCGCACGCTCCCGCTCCGCCACGTCCTGCGGAATCTCGTCCGCCGAAACCGCGAGCGGGTTCATCGCCGCGATATGCATCGCCAGCTCGTGAACCAGGCTCTGGAACTCGTCGTTCCGCGCCACGAAATCCGTCTCGCAGTTCACTTCGATCAGGACCCCGACCTTGCCACCCATGTGGATGTAGCTCGACACCGCACCCTCGCGAGCCTCCCGGCCCGACCGCTTCGCCACCTTCGCCACGCCCCGCGAACGGAGCAGGTCGATCGCCTTCTCCATGTCCCCGGCTGTATCCTGCAGCGCCTTCTTGCACTCCATCATCCCGGCGCCCGTGCGCTCCCGCAGCTCCTTCACCACCCCCGCACTGATCGTCATCGCTCACTCCTTTCTACAGAGTGGCCGGGCTCGCCCGCCACTCGTTCCTCTTTGTGCAGCCGCCGCCCCTGTGCAAAAAGGGCGCCGCAGGCTGCCCGACCGCAGCGCTGCGGCGCCCCTATGCGCCACACCCGACGGTCAGTCGATCACGCTTCCGGGGCGGCCCCGGCCTCCACCTCGCCGCCCTCCTCCTCCGGTCCGGTCCGCAGCTTGTCGATCGCGTCCGCCCGCGGGCGGCGACGACGACGCGGCCGCCGCTTCTGCTTCTTCTCCTCGGGCACGACCTCCTGCGCCAGACCACCCTCCGTCGAGTACGTCACCGCTTCCATCTCATCCGAACGACGGCGCGCGTCCGCCGGCAACTCCCGGCGCGCCTGCTCGATCGCGTCCGCCATCGTGCCCACGATCAGCGAGACCGACCGGATCGCATCGTCGTTGCCCGGGATCGGGTAGTCGATCACGTCCGGATCCGCGTTGGTATCGGCAATCGCGATCACCGGCAGGCCCAGTTTGTTGGCCTCCCGCACCGCGATCATCTCCTTCCTCGCGTCGACCACGAACAGCGCACCCGGCAACCGGCCCATTTCCTTCACGCCACCCAGGTACTTGTCCAGCTTGTCCCGCTCCCGCTGCAGCAGCAGCTTCTCCTTCTTCGTGTAGAACTCGTACGCGTTCTCCTCGATGCCGCGCTCCAGCTCCTTCAGCCGGCGGATCTGCTTCTTGATCGTCGAGAAGTTGGTGAGCATGCCGCCCAGCCAGCGCTCCGTCACGTAGAACGAGCCGCTGCGCGCCGACTCCTGCTCCACGATCGTGCGCAACTGCCGCTTCGTGCAGACGAACAGCACGCGGTCGCCCTGCAGTGTGACGTCCCGCACGGCCTGCTGCGCCGTGCGCAGACCCTGCACCGTCTTCTGCAGATCGATGATGTGGATGCCGTTGCGTCGGGTGAAGATGAAGCGCTTCATCTTCGGGTTCCACCGGCTGCTCTGGTGGCCGAAGTGGACGCCCGCTTCCAGCAGATTCCTGACCAGCTCGTCGACCATCTCTCGTCTCCCGGGGTTCGGCTTCCGCCGCCTTCCTCCGCTCCGATCTACCCTTGCGGGACCCCGCCGGAGCGTCCAGCGGCGTGAGTTTTTCTGTTCGCGGGCGACCGTTGTGACGGCCGCCTCGTTCCTACCGCTTCGAGAACTGGAACCGCTTGCGGGCGCCCGGCTGGCCCGGCTTCTTCCGCTCCACCTCCCGCGGATCGCGCGTCAGCAACTCCTTCTCGCGCAACTTCGGACGCAACTCGGCGTCGTAACGGATCAGCGCACGCGCCAGCCCGAGACGGACCGCACCGGCCTGGCCGGTCGTACCGCCGCCATCTACGTTCACCCTCACGTCGAGCTGGCTCTGCAGATCGACCGCGAGCAGCGGCTCGGAGGCGTGCTGCTGCAGCGAGTGGCGCGGGAAGTAGTCCTGCAGGGAGCGGCCGTTCACCTGCCACTGGCCCGTACCCGGCTGGATGAAGACCCGCGCAACGCTTGACTTGCGACGGCCGAGGCCGTGATACCGCATCGCTGTTTCCATCTCAGATCTCCAGGACCTCGGGCTGCTGCGCCACGTGCGGATGCATCGGACCGGCGTAGACCTTGAGCTTCCTGCGCATCAGCCGGCCGAGATTGTTCTTCGGCAGCATCCCCTTCACTGCCAGCTCGATCACGCGCTCCGGACGCTTGGCCATGACCTCGGTGATCGGCACCAGCCGCTCCCCGCCCATGTAGCCGCTGTGACGGAAGTACGTCTTGTTCGTCGCCTTGCGGCCCGTCAGCCGGATCTTCTCGGCATTGACGACCACGACGTAGTCGCCCGTGTCGAGATGCGGCGTGAACTGCGGCTTGTGCTTGCCGCGCAGGACGCGCGCTATGCGGGTGGCGAGCCGGCCGAGCGTCTGGTTCTCGGCATCGACGATCCACCAGCGGCGCGTGATTTCGCCGGGCTTCGGTGTGTATGTCTTCATGCGTTGTCCGGTACGTACTGCGTTACGCGAAATAGCTTTGAAGGATATCGGCGGTGGGGGCCCGTGTCAAGCTCGCCCGCGGCGTGCGCTCGCGTGGGCGCGGACCCGGACCGGCGGGGGTGGCGCCGGCCCGGGCTTCAGGGCTAGAACGCGAAGCGCAGCCCGGCGGTGAAGGCGATGTTGTGGGCGGTGCGGCCGGGAGCGTCAATGAGGATCGCGTCGCTCGAATCGAAACGGCCGACCCAGTCCTTGGCAAGGAGGCGGATCCCGAATCCGGGCGCGAGCGCGAGGTCGTAGCCGAGGGCGGCGGTGGCCACGACGTTGTCGGCGGTGACGTCGACGGGGCCGGTCGCGAAGCGGTAGCGCATGGAGCCGACGCCGAGCTGGACGAGAGGCGCATTGGCGCCGGAGCCGCGGAGCTGGATCCCGCCGTCGAGCACGAGCATGCGGGCCGTAGTGAGGGCGACGCCGCCGATGATGGGGATTCCGACCTCGAGGTCGGAGTCGGAGAAGGCGGCGCCCGCGTAGAGGGACGCGGGTCCGGCGATCCGCAGCGCCGCGGTGGCGCTGAACATGGCTGCGTCGGCGGTCCGGAGCGCGGTGCGGAGCGGACCCCGGGCGATGTCGCCGGGGACGAGGTAGCCGGCGGCGGGCGCGACCTCGAAGCGGGGGATCCGCTGGGCCGCCACGGGCGTGGTGAACGCGGCGACGACGGCCGCGGCGGCGGCCAGGGTGCTGACGGCGATCCTCGCTCTCATGGGTTCCTCCTCACGACGCGTGAAGTGCTGCCGGTACACGGTGAACAGGAGGGCAGGGTTGGTGCCGCCCGTGACGCGAGCGTCAATCCGTTGTAGCTGCTTGCGTTTGCGGGACGCTGGACGAGGAGGTCGGTCCGACGTTCGTCACTGGAATCGGACGATCCGGCGTCCCCGGGGCTGGACCGGTGCGGCGGGCGGACGTCGCCTTTGGGGTCGCTACTCGCCGACGAAGCTTTCGAGGAGACGGGAGCGGGATGCGTGACGCAGGCGGACGAGTGCCTTTTCCTTGATCTGGCGAACGCGCTCGCGGGTGATGCCGAGCATGGCACCGATCTCCTCGAGGGTCATGGCGTCTTTCCCTTCCTCGAGGCCGTAGTAGAGGCGCAGCACTTTCGCCTCGCGTTCCTTGAGCGAGCCGAGCGCCTCTTCGATGGACACGGCGCGGGCCCGCTCCCAGGTCTCGATGTCGGGACCGGACGATTCCTGGTCGGGCAGGTAGTCGAGGAGGCGGTTGTCCTCGCCGGGCGAAAGCGGCGCGTCAAGCGAGAGGTGCGTTTGCGAGATGGCGAGGGTGCGCTGGATCTCGTCCTGCGAGAGCTCGAGCTCCTGCGCGATCTCCTCGACGGTCGGCTCGCGGCCGAGCTCCTGAATGAGCGAGGAGGAGCGGCGACCGATGCGGTGCAGCGCGCCGGCGCGGTTGAGCGGGACACGCACGATGCGGCTCTGTTCGGCGAGGGCCTGCAGGATGGCCTGGCGAATCCACCAGACGGCGTACGAGATGAACTTGATGCCCTTGGTCTCGTCGAACTTGTGGGCGGCACGGATGAGGCCGAGGTTGCCCTCGTTGATCAGGTCGCCGAGGGCGACGCCCTGGTTCTGATACTTCTTGGCGACGGACACCACGAAGCGGAGGTTGGAGCGGACGAGCTGGTTGAGCGCGCCCTCCTCCCCCGCACGGATCTTCGTCGCCAGCTCGACCTCCTGTTCGCGGGAGAGCAGCGGGTACGCGCTGATCTCCTTCAGGTACTGGTCGAGCGAGCTTTCTTCGAACGCGCCCCGTTCCTTCATTCTGAACCGCATGACCTGCGCACTCTGGGCACGTGCATTGACCCCCGGTCCTGCAATTCCGGCGTTGATGCCCGGATCGGCACCGGGCACAGGAGTGTCACGTCGTTGGTCGCCCCGGTGGGGCGAATCGATCTATCGAGGGTAGCCGGACGAGAGCGTCCGGCGTGACACGGGCGATCCGCGGAACAACTGCCATCCTAGTCGGAGACGTTGCCGGTTGTCAATCGGCGCACACAGTTCATCCGTCATCCATGTGACGGCCGGGCGCGACTCGCGCGCCCGGCCGTCGCGACATCAACCGTCGTAGGTGTCGATCTGGGCTCGTTGCAGCCGGCCGGAGAAATCGACGTAACAGACCTTGGTCTCACTGTAGAAGTCGTAGACCTCCCAACCGCCCTCCCGATGTCCGTTGCCCGTCTTCTTGACGCCGCCGAACGGCAGGTGCGCCTCGGCGCCGATGGTAGGCGCGTTGACGTAGGTGATGCCGTTGTCGAGCTGCTCGAGCGCGACGAAGGCGTTGCGGATGTCGTTCGTGTAGATGGCGCTGGAGAGACCGTACTCGACCTCGTTGTTGATGCGGACGGCTTCGTCGAGCCCGCCGAAGCGGATCACGCTGAGGACGGGTCCGAAGACCTCCTCGCAGGCGAGCCGGCTTCCGGGCCGGACGCCGCGCAGGATGGTCGGTTCGAAGAAGTAGCCGTTGTCGAGGCCGGGCCCCTCGGCGGGCTTGCCGCCGGTGACGACCTCGTCGCCCTCGTCCCGGGCAATGGTGATGAACTCGGCGGTCTTCTCGACGGCGGGGGCGTTGATCATGGGGCCGACGTCGGTGCCGGCGGTGCGGCCATCGCCGAGGCGGAGGGCGCGGGTGCGCTCGACGAGCATGTCGAGGAACTCGTCGTGGATGCCGTCCTGGAGGAGGAGCCGGCTGGTGGCGGTGCAGCGCTGGCCGGTGGTACCGAACGCGCCCCAGAGCACACCGTCGAGGGCGAGCTCGAGGCTGGCGTCGTCCATCACGATCTGGGCGTTCTTGCCGCCCATCTCGAGGGAGAGCCGCTTGTGCATTCGGCCGGCGACCTCGCCGAGCCAGGAGCCGGTCTCGGTCGAGCCGGTAAAAGAGAGGACGGGGATGCCCTCGTGTTCGACGATGCGCCGGCCGACCTCGCTGCCCTTTCCGTGCACGAGCTGGATCACCTCGGGCGGCAGGCCAGCCTCGAGCAGGACCTCGACGAGGAGCGTGCCTGTGTGGGGCACATCGTTGGCCGGCTTGAAGATCACGGCGTTCCCGCAGGCGAGGGCCGGGAAGATCTTCCACGTGGGAATCGCCATGGGGAAGTTGAAGGGCGTGATCATGCCGCACACCCCGATGGGCCGCCGGTAGGAGAGCGCCCACTTCTCGCGCAGCTCGCTGGGCGCGGTGTGGCCGAACAGGCGTCGGGTCTCGGAGGCGGCGTAGTAGGCGGTGTCGATGCCTTCCTGCACGTCGCCACGCGTTTCGGCGAGGACCTTGCCCATCTCGCGCGTCATGGCATTGGCGATCTCTTCCTTGCGCGCACTCATCAGGTCGCCGACCCGGCGCAGCACCTCGCCGCGGAGCGGGGCCGGCGTCCGGCGCCAGAGTTCGAAGCCGCGAGTGGCCGACTCCACGGCGCGCTCGACGTCGGCGTCGCCGGAGCGCGGGAACAGGCCGATCAGGTCGCGCGCGTCGGCCGGGTTGTGGTTCTCGAAGTACTGTCCGGTAGACGGCTCGACCCAACGGCCGCCGATGTAGTTGCTGAACCTCGTCGTCATCCTCTTCCTCCCGGGGTGCGGCCTCGTCGCGCGCTCGCGCGGCGCGCCCTCACGCCTCTTCCCGTGTCAGGTGGTATCGCTCGATCTTCTTGTACAGGTTGGACCGCGGCATCTCGATGACGCGCGCGGTCTCGCTCACGTTCCAGTCGTGTTCGCGCAGCTTGGCCAGGATGAAGGCCCGCTCGGCGCGGTCCTTGAACTCGGCGAACGTGATGGCGCCGAGCAGGTCGGCGGATGCCCCGCCGTCGCTCACCGCTCCGGCCACGAGCCGGGCGACCTCGGATCCGCTGATCGGCTCGCCCCGGGCCAGGATCAACAGCCGCTCGATCGTGTTGCGCAGCTCGCGCACGTTGCCCTGCCAGTCGAGCCGGGCCAGCCGTTCGAGCGACTCGTCGGCGAATTCGCGCGGCGGCAGGCGCTGTTCGGCGGACGCCAGCCGCGAGAAGTGGCGGACCAGCATCGGGATGTCGTCGCGGCGCTCGCGGAGCGGCGGCACGTGGATGGGAACGACATTGAGCCGGAAGTACAGGTCCTCGCGGAAGTGGCCGGCCTCGATCTCCTTCTCGAGCTTCTTGTTGGTCGCGGCGATCACGCGCACGTCGACCGTGATCGGCTTCTCGCCACCGACACGGGTGATCACGCTGTCCTGGAGCGCACGCAGCACCTTCGACTGCGCGGCCAGGCTCATGTCGCCGATCTCGTCGAGAAACAACGTGCCGCCGTCCGCCTGCTCGAACTTGCCCGCCCGGTCCTCGTGCGCACCGGTGAAGGAGCCCTTGCGGTGACCGAAGAGCTCACTCTCGATCAGCTCGGACGGGATTGCCGCGCAGTTGACCTCGACGAAGCGTTCGCCGGCCCGCGGCGAGAGCCGGTGCAGCGCACGCGCCACCAGCTCCTTGCCGGTTCCGTTCTCGCCCGTGATCAGGACACGCGCATCGGTGGGCGCGACCTTTTCGATGCGCTCGAGGAGCGCCCGGATCGCAAAGCTGTTGCCGACGATCTCGTGGTGGCTCGCAATCTCGCCACGGAGCCGCGCGTTCTCGCGCTCGAGGCCGAGGTGCTGGAGCGCATTCCGGATGGTGACGAGCAGGCGGTCGGCGTCGAGCGGCTTCTCGAGGAAGTCCCAGGCGCCGCGCCGCGTCGCTTCGACCGCCGTCTCGATGGTGCCGTGCCCGCTGATCATGATGACGACCGATTCCGCGTCCATCTCGCGGATCCGGTCGAGCACCTCGAGGCCGTCCATCCGGGCCATCTTCACGTCGAGCAGCGTCAGGTCGGGCCGCGCCTGTTCGAAGGAGACCAGCGCCTCGCCACCGCCGGCCGCGAGCGCGACCTCGTGTCCCTCGTATTCGAGGAGCTGGCGGAGCACCTTGCGGATGCCCTCCTCGTCGTCGACGACCAGGATCCGTGCCATTCCCTTCCTCAGCTCGCCGGCGCGGTGCGCGCCAGCAGTACCAGGGAGTCCGCCCGGACGTAGGCGGCGTGGGCGCCGGCCGGGAGCGGAATCAAGATCGCATCGTCGGGCAGTCCGGAGCCGGGCTGGCGGCCGAGCACTTCGAGGGCCAGGGGCACGAGCCGGCGCGGCAGCGGGATGCGGTGCGCGGTTACGTCGTCGACGGCGAAGGCGATGTTGCCGTCGGCGGCAGGCAGGAGACGCCCGCTCACGTCGAGATCGGTGGTGTCGGGCAGCAGACCGACGATGTCGCCGAGCTCGCGGGCTCGCGGGATCCGGGCGACGGGCACCCGCATACGGAGGCGCACCCGGTCGCCCTCCAGCTCGACCCTGGGCGAGTCCACGAACGCGGGCAGCAGCCCGCGGTAGCGGAACTCGAGCAGGCTTTGCAACTCGGCGGTGGAGAACGCCGCGCGCGGCGCGAGGCCGCCCTTCAAGTCGTCGAGCTTGGCCTGTGCGACGGCCGCCAGCTCGGGTGAGGCGAGCTCGACCGGCTCCGCCGTCGCCGCATCCGTCCGCCGCAGCTCGGTCCAGCGGTCGGTCACCGCGTGGCCGAGCTGCAGCAGCGGCTCCCGGTAGAACCAGGCCGCCGCGACGATCGCGATCAGGATCACGAGCCGCACCAGCGAACGCACCATTCCGCCCAGGATTCCGAGTATGATCATGGTGTCGAAGATACCACGAACGGCGCCGCCGCGATCCGCTCATACCGCGCGCCGGCAGGGCCCAGGTGGCTCCGCATGAGGTCCACGCTACGCACGGTCACGGTGGCGCCGTACCGCATCGTCTCGACGTCGCGGCCGAACGACGCGAAGTCGCGCGACCGCGCGTCCTGCCGGGCCCGGCCGATCGTCAGGTGCGGGCTGAACGCCCGCGCTTCCGGCTCGAAGCCGAGCGGCGCGAGCGCGGCCTCGACGTCGCGCTGGAGAGAGAGCAATTCCGGTGCCGGCCGGATCCCGATCCAGACGACTCGAGGATTACGCACGCTCGGAAACGCGCCGAGCCCGCCGATCACGAGATCGAACGGGGCGTGCCCGGATGCGGCCCGTTCGAGCGCGGAGGGGATCTCGGCGGCCCGCGAATCCGCTACCTCGCCGAGGAACTCGAGCGTCAGGTGCAGCGCGTCGGACGAGACCCACCGCACCGGCAGGCCGGCCCCCCGCAGACGCGCGGTCGCATCGTTCAGCCGGACGCGCTCTTCATCCGGGAGATTGATGGCGACGAACAGTCTCACCCTTCCCCGCCCTCTCCGGGCCCCGCGCCCGCGAACGCGGGCCGGGCCAGAATCCGCGACACCGCGTCGATGGCCCGGTCCACGTCGGACTCCGTCGTCGCCCAGCCGAGGGAGAACCGGAGCGCGCCCGTAGCATCGGTGCCCAGCAGCCGGTGCGTTTCGGGCGCGCAGTGGAGTCCGGCGCGGACCATCACGCCGTGCTCGCGGTCGAGCCTGCCCGCGAGTGTGCCGGCGTCCGTGTCGTCCGCCACCATGGTGACGATGGGTGGGCCCTCCGGCGCGGCCGGCGAGACCACGCGTACGCCGGGCACCGCGGCCAGGCCCTCGCGGAGCCGCGCCTTCAACGGTATCCCGTCGCTCGCGATGCGCGCGACGGTGCGCTCGGCGACCCAGCGGATCCCGGCGAGGAGACCCGCGATCCCGGGCGCGTTGACCGTCCCGGCCTGCAGGTGGTCGGGCCACGCCTCCGGCATCCCGCGCATCATCGAGTCTCCACCCGTCCCCCCCACGAGCAACGCTCCGACTTCGACGCCGTCGCGCACCCAGAGCGCGCCTACGCCCTGGGGCCCGAGCAGCGCCTTGTGGCCCGTGACGGCGACCATGTCGGCGCCCGATGCGGCGGCATCGAACGGCAGCTCGCCCGCAACCTGCGCCGTGTCGACCATCGCCAGCGCACCGGCCTCGTGCGCGCGAGCACACAGCGCCGTCACCTCGAGCGCCGTGCCCAGCACGTTCGACGCGCCGTTGACGGAGAGCAGGCGAGCCCCGTCGAGGGCGCGGTCGAGCGCAGCGCCGTCGAGGCTGCCGTCCGCGTGGCCGGGGACGAGCCGGACCTCCACACCCCGCTCCTGCTCGAGCCGGTACGCGCAACGAAGCACCGCGTTGTGGTCGAACGCGGTGACCACGAGCACGTCGCCCGGACCGAGCACGCCATTCATCGCGGTGTTGAGCCCGTGCGTCGCGTTCATCGTCCACGCGATGCGGGCCGTGTCGCCCGGGATGCCGAGCAGCCCCGCCAGTGCCTGCCGGCACTCGAGCGCGACTCGCTCGGCCGCGATGGCGAGGCGATGGCCGCCCCGACCCGGCGTCGCGCCAATGCCCTCGAGGTACTCCGCGATGGCCGCGATCACGGACCGCGGACGGATCGCCGCCGTGGCCGCGAAATCGAGGTACACCGGAGTCACCGCCGCCATCACGGCCCGCGGTCGCTGCAGGGCGGTTCCTCCGCCCGCGTCGGACCGGCGGAGATGGAGGCGGCGGAATCCGGCGCGTGGGCGAGGTCGATCGTGGTGTAGCGGAACCCGAGGAGCCGGATCTCGCGCGCCAGAGTCGCCAGGGCGGCGACCTCGGTAATGGGCGCATCGATCACGGCGATCTCGCTCTCGAGACCGGCCGCGCGGACGCCCGTGTGCGCCACGCTCGATCGATCGAGCAGCGCCTCGAGCGACGTGAGCCGCCACGACAGCGAGCCCGGGCCCGCGTCGGAACCGCCCTGCACCCGCGGCGCGGTGGCGCCCGTTTCGCGATCCCCGCTCATGGGTTCTGCGGCGTACCCAACACGGTCAGGCCTTCGTTCAACGCGCCGCGCCGGTACCCGACAACATCGAGCAGGGCCGCCGTGAAGCCGAGGGCGCGGAGCGCGCGATCCAGGGGTTCCGCCTGCGACAACGCGCGTACCATCTCGGTCGGCGCGACCTCGATGCGCGCGACATTGCCGTGATGCCGGACCCGGAACTCGCGGAACCCGCGGCCCCGCAGCAGTGACTCCGCCTCCTCGACCTGGCGCAGCCGCTCCCGCGTCACGGCCACCCCGTAGGGCAGCCGGCTCGACAGGCACGGCGACGACGGCTGGTCCCACGTAGGCAGGCCCAGCGCACGCGACGCCACCCGGATGTCCGCCTTCGACAGGCCCGCCTCCAGCAACGGCGAGCGAACCGCGTGCTCCTGCGCCGCCGTCATGCCGGGCCGGTAGTCGTGCGCGTCGTCCGCGTTCGAGCCGTCCGCGACGACCGCAAGGCCGCGCTCGCGCGCCACTTCGCTCAGACGGCCCCACAGCTCGGTCTTGCAGAAGTAACAGCGGTTGACGGGGTTCTCCGTGTAGCGCGCGTCCTCCAGTTCCGCCGTGCCGATCTCGAGGTGTGGAATGCCGTACTCGCGCACACAACGCAGCGCCATCTCGTGTTGCACGCCGGGGTAGGCTTCGCTCCGACCGGTCACCGCGAGGACCCGCTCCGGACCGAGCACGTCGAGGGAGAAACGGGCGAGGAACACGGAGTCGACGCCGCCCGAATAGCCGATGCAGACGGAGCCGAACTCGAGGATGAGTGCACGGAGCCGGTCGAGCCGGTCGGTCAGGCCGGGGGGTGCGTCGGGGGGCAACGAGACCGTCATGACCCGCGAAGAAATCCCCCGGCCGCCGGCTTCGGCGACCCTGGCGTGCGTAGTGAAACCATGCCCAGAAGTTTAGCGCCCGGTCGGGGCCATCGCCAAGCCTGCGGCGCGCCGCGTGCGGGCGCGCCGGGTCCGCCGCTCAGCTGGCCGGCCCGACGTCCCAGCACTCCTCCTGTTCACGCTCCAGTTCGGCGAGCAGGCAGTTGACGGTCTGTTCCACGAGCTGCTCGACGGGCACGCCCTGGCGGCGTGCCTCGTCCTCGTACTCGCGGAGGTGCCGCTCACTGATCCGCGCGCGGACGACCACTTCCGGCATCCTCGTCCTCCTCCCGCCGGGCGGTCCCGGCGGGCCGCTGTGGAACGGTTCGCTCAGCCGCCGTCCGCGCCCAGAGTCATCGGCACACCCTTATGCCCGTAGCACAGGATCCCGCCGTGTCCTTCGCGCCGGATCTTGCGGAACTCGAGCGCGATCTCCACGCCCGGCAGGATCGTGGCCGGGTCGCAATCCACGACCTGCGCCATGAGCCGTGCGCCTTCCGGCGTCTCGACAATCGCCATCGCGTAGGGTGCCTCGGTGGAGAACTCGTCGGGCGCGATGTGGATCACGGTCGACGTGACCACGGTGCCCCGGCGCGAGAGCGTCACGGGCTCGAAGGTCTCGCCCCGGCATTCCGGGCAAACGGCGCGGGCCGGGAACACGACCTTGCCGCAAGCGCCGCAGCGGACGCCTTCGAGACGGTAGCGTGCGGGGACTTCCCGCCAGTATCGGGGACTCGGCATGGTTCAGACCCTCTCGAAGATGTGGACGACGGAGCTGGCGCCCGAACCGCCCATGTTCTGCGTGGCCCCGCGGTGCGCGCCGGCCACCTGTCGTTCGCCGGCCTCACCGCGCAACTGTTCGAAGATCTCGATGGTCTGGGCCACACCCGACGCGCCGACCGGGTGGCCCTTCGACTTCAGCCCGCCACTGGTGTTGATCGGACGCGTCCCGCCGAGCGCCGTGTAGCCGGAGCGCGCGGCCTGGATCGGGTTGCAGCCCTCGGTCAGCCGCATCGCCTCGAGCGCGCAGATCTCCGCGATCGCGAAGCAGTCGTGCACCTCGGCGACATCGATGTCCTTCGGTTGGACGCCGGCCATCGCGTACGCGCGCGCAGCAGACAACTCGACCGCATCCAGGAACGCAGGATCCTTGCGATCCGCCAGCGCCATCGCCGATGTCGCCGCGCCGCTGCCCATGATCCGGACCGGCCGGTCCGTGAACTCCTTCGCCCGCGCCAGCGGCACGAGCAGCACCGCGGCCGCGCCATCGCTCACGGGCGAGCAGTGCAGCAGGCGCAGCGGCTCCGCCACCATCGAGGACGCGGCGACGTCTTCGACGCTGATCTCGCTCCGGAACTGCGCCTTCGGGTTGAGCGCACCGTGACGGTGGTTCTTCACCGACACCCAGTGCAGGTCCTCTTCCGTCGAGCCGCGCGACGCCATGTGCGCGCGCGCAATCATCGCGTACAGCCCCGGAAATGTGATGCCGTGATAGACCTCGTTCTCCTGGTCCGAGGCCGTCGCCAGCACGTTCGTCGCGTCCGCGCCGTCCGTCATCTTCTCGACGCCGGTCACGAGTACGATATCCGACATCCCGCTCGCCACCTCGATGAAGCCGAGGCGGAGCGCCTGCCCGCCCGAGGCGCACGCCGACTCGACGCGCACCGCCGGTACGCCACGCATCCCCAGGTGGTCCGCCATCAGCGGGCCGAGATGCTCCTGCCCCACGAACTGACCGCCCGACATGTTGCCGACATAGATGGAATCGACCTTGTCCACGCCCGCACTCGCGAGTGCACCCAGCGCCGCTTCCACGAAAAGGCTACGGAGACTCGACGTCCACAGCTCGCCGAACGACGTCATCCCCGCACCCACGATTGCTACGTCCCGCATTCTCGTTCCTCCCTCTGTGCGGTTTCCGTCTCCATTAGTCGTTCATCCGGATCTTCTCGCGGTACTTCGCATACTCGCCGTACGTCAGGTACCGCCGCGGTCCGTCCAGCATTGAGCGCACCGTCGGCGCCAGCGCCTTCACTTCCGCCAGCCGCTCCGTCGTGCGGAACACGAACGAATCGCTGCCCGCGCCCGAGCCGAACGAAGTGATCAGGATCAGCTCGTCCGGCCCCGCCTCGTCCAGCACCGCGGCCAGGCCGGTCGGCGACGAGCCGGAATAGGTGTTGCCCATCGTCGGAACCAGCCAGCCCGTCTCCATCTGTTCCTTCGTGAAGCCGAGCTGCTTACCCGCGCGAAGCGGGAACTTGCCGTTCGGCATGTGGAACACCGCATACCGGAAGTCCGCCGGCTTGAAGCCCGTCCGCTCGAGCATCCGCTCGGTCGCGCTCAGCACATGCTTGAAGTACGCGGGCTCGCCCGTGAAACGGCCACCGTGGCGCGGGTAGAACTCGCCTTCTCTCCGCCAGAAGTCAGGCGTGTCGGTCGTGTAGCTCAGCGCGTCCACACAATCCGCCAGCAGGTTGTCGCGACCGAACAGGAAGGCCGCGCCGCCCGCCGACGCGGAGAACTCCAGCGCATCGCCGGGCGCGCCCTGCGAGGTATCGGCGCCGATGCCCATCGCGTAGTCGACCCGCTTCGACTCCACCAGCCCGAGCGCCACGAACATCGCTTCCGTTCCCGCCTTGCACGCGAACTCGAAGTCCGCGACGTGCACGTCGGGGCCGATCCCCAGCGCCTCGATCACGACCGTGCCGCTCGGCTTCACCGCGTACGGATGCGACTCCGAACCGATGTAGAGCGCACCCACGCGCTGCGGGTCCACGCCCGCACGCGCAAGCGCCGAACGGCCCGCCGCCACCGAGATCGTGATCGTATCCTCGTCCCGGCCCGGCACCGACTTCTCCTTCAGCAGCAGCCCGCGCTGGATCGTCGCCGGATCCTTGCCCCATTGATGGGCGATCTCTTCCGCCCGGATCCGGTTGCGCGGTACGAACGCGCCGTATCCGACAATGCCTGCCATTCAGACCTCCTCAGTTCCCCGGATGTCCGGGTCGCACGGCCGGGCCGCACGCCGCGTTGCCGTGGATGCAGAACACGACGCGGGCTCCCGCTCGCACCGAGCGGATTCCCGCGCCATCGAGTCGTGGATTGTTCGGGAGGAATAGAGCGCGACCGACTCCCCGGAGCCGGGTCCTCCGAGGACCCGGTTCTTGCCTGTCCACCGTCCGTCGATCAGGCAGCCATGCCACAGATCCAATCCTCGTCGAACGTTACTGGCTGCCGTGCCCTCGGCCCGACCCGTTCGGCCGAGCCCGCGGGCGCGGGGATGTCAGAATGTCCCACGCGTGCCCTCGATCGTCAATAAGCAGGAACAGGCGGCGCGTGGGGATGCGCCTTACACGCTGTCAGGCGATTCCCACTCTTCGCGATCCGTGCGCGATCGCGCGATCCGTAGCACGGGGATCAGTGGAGCGAGTCGCGCGCTCGGTCGCACGAACGGTACTGGATCGCTTCCGCGAGGTGGGGCACATCGATGGTTTCGTCACCGGCGAGATCGGCGATGGTGCGGGCGAGGCGAAGCACGCGGTGGAAGGCGCGCGCGGACAGGCCGAGACGCCGGACGGCGGCACGGAGCAGCTTCTCGCCGGCGCCATCGACGCGGCAATGGCTGCGCACGTCGGCGGGCTCCATCATGGCGTTGGCGTGAACGCCTTCGCGGCCGAGGAAGCGAAGCACCTGTCGAGCGCGGGCACTGGCGACGCGCGCGCCGATGCGCGCGGAGGCCTCGGCGGTGGCGGCGCCGAGGAGCTGGCGGTCGGCGAGGGCGGGGACTTCGACGTGGAGGTCGATGCGGTCGAGCAGCGGCCCGGAGACGCGACCGCGATAGCGCTGGATCTGTCCGGCGTGACAGATGCAGCGGGCATCACCCGTACCGTGGAACCCGCAGGGACAGGGATTCATGGCGGCGACGAGCATGACGCGCGCCGGATACGCGATCGAGTAACGGGAGCGGCCGAGCCAGACGACGCCGTCCTCGACGGGCTGGCGCAGCGCTTCGAGCACGTGCCTGCGGAACTCGGGCAGCTCGTCGAGGAAGAGCACGCCGTTGTGCGCGAGCGAGATCTCGCCGGGACGGGGAACCGAGCCGCCGCCGACGAGTCCGGCATCGGACACGGTGTGGTGGGGCGCGCGGAACGGCCGCTGCTCGACAAGGCCCTGTCCGGGCCGGAGCCGACCGGCGACGGAATGGATCTTCGTGACCTCGATGGCCTCGTCGCGGGAGAGGGGTGGCAGGATCCCGGGCAGGCGGCGGGCGAGCATCGACTTGCCCGAGCCGGGCGGCCCGATGAGCAGCACGTTGTGCTGGCCGGCCGCCGCGACCTCGAGCGCGCGCTTGGCGTGCTCCTGCCCCTTCACGTCGGCGAAATCGAGGCCGGCGCACGCCGGCGGCGTGGACACCCGGTCCGGTCCCGGCTCGGCGCGGGGCAGCGGCCGCTCGCCGCGAACGTGGCCGACGACGTCGCTCAACCGGTCCGCCGCGTGCACGGCGAGACCTTGCACGACGGCCGCCTCGCGCGCGTTCGCCGACGGCACGACCAGCGCGCCCACACCCGACTCGCGGCACGCCACCGCGATGGACAGCACGCCCCGCACGGGCCGCAGCGCGCCGTCGAGACCGAGCTCGCCGACATAGCCCGCGCCGGACAGCCGGTCGGCGGGAACCCCGCCGCTCGCGGCCAGGATGCCGAGCGCAACGGCGAGGTCAAACGCGCTGCCATTTTTGCGGACGTCGGCCGGGG
>CAWAYJ010000032.1:0-13153 GCA_963786235.1 uncultured Gemmatimonadales bacterium | reverse complement strand
AGTTACGGCGCGGAGTTCGTCGGGACGTTCTGGCTGGTGCTTGGCGGATGCGGCAGCGCGGTGCTGGCGGCGGCGTTCCCCAATGTGGGAATCGGCCTGCTCGGCGTCGCCCTGGCCTTCGGGCTCACTCTCCTGACCATGGCGTACGCGATCGGGCACATCTCCGGCTGTCACATCAACCCCGCGGTCACCCTCGGCCTCTGGGCCGGGGGCCGGTTCCCCGCGAACAAGGTGTTGCCGTACATCGTCGCGCAGGTGCTCGGCGCCGTGGTGGCCGCCGCCGTGCTCTACGTCATCGCCAGCGGGAAGGCCGGCTTCGACGTATCGGCCGGCTTCGCCGCAAACGGCTACGGCGCGCACTCGCCGGGCGGCTACTCGCTGCTGGCCGCGCTGGTCACCGAGGTCGTCATGACGATGATGTTCCTCTTCATCATCATGGGCGCCACCGACAAGCTCGTGCCGAGCGGGTTCGCCCCGATTCCGATCGGGCTCGGCCTCGCCCTGATTCACCTGATCAGCATCCCGGTGACGAACACCTCCGTGAATCCCGCGCGCAGCACGGGCGTAGCGATTTTCGTCGGCGACTGGGCCGTTGCGCAGCTCTGGCTCTTCTGGGTGGCCCCCATCATCGGTGGCGTGCTGGGCGCGGTCGTGTATCGTCTGGTCAGCAGCCCGAAGGAAGGATGAGGCGCAACGACAGCCGCCTGGCGCTGGATGGCTTCGCCGTCATTACCGACTACGAGCAGGAACGGGACGGCGTGGTCACGTTCCGCGGCCACGGCGTGATGACCTGGGACGCGAAGGACGAGTGCTACACGCTGCACTGGTTCGACAACATGGGATCGCCGCCCGAAATCTTCCGGGGCAACTTCGAGGGCGATATGCCGACCATCGCTCACGGCGGTCCCAGGCGCGTGCGCCTCAGGCCGGATCCTCGCCCAGGTCCGCGCTCAGCACGCCGCCGATCGCGTGCGTCAGCGCTTCCCACCGAGAACGCTCCGCCACCAGCCGCTTCCGGCCGGCGGCCGTCAACGTGTAGATGCGTACCCGCTGGTTGTTCTCCGATATCCCCCACTCCGCACGGATCAGGCGTTGCCGCTCGAGGCGGTGGAGAGCGGGATAGAGCGAGCCGGTGTCCACCTGCAGCACGTCATCAGACCGGGACCGGATCAGCTGCGAGATGCCGTAGCCGTGGCGTGGGCCCCAGCGCAGCGTCTGCAGGACCAGGAGATCGAGCGTTCCCTGCAAGAGCTCGATGCGGGAAGCGGCGCGGTCACTTGACATTGATGCCTCGGATCGTTGGACGGGAGGAGCCCGGAGCCACGCGCCCTCACTCCGCCTTCAGCGCGCGCATCGGATCGGCGCGCGTGGCCCGCCAGGCGGGCACCCCCGCGGCGAGCAGCGCGACGGCCAGCAGCAGCGCGGCCGCGCCCGCGAGCGCGGCGGGATCCGTGGGCCGCACTTCGAACAGCAGCGAACGGAGGAAGCCGGTCACGGCCAGCGCGGCGGCGATGCCGACCGCCGCGCCGGTAGCGGCGATGGTGCCCGCGTGCTCGAGCACGCCGGTCCGGAGCTGGGCGGGCGAGGCGCCGAGCGCGGCACGGATGCCGAGCTCCGCGGTCTGCTCGCGCACGCTCGTCGCCATCACGCCGTAGAGGCCGATCGCAGCGAGCAGCAGCGCGGCCAGTCCGAACGCGGAGAGCAGCAGCGTGGAGAGGCGGGGCAACGCGAGCTGGCGGCCGACCAGCCCGTCCATCGTTTCCACGCCCGCGAGCCTCGCCTCGGGATCGGCGTCGTGCACGATACCGCGCAGCGCCGGCAGCACACCGCCCACTGCGGCGGTCGTACGGATCGCGACGTACCCCTGGAAGAACATCATCTGGCGCCACGGCAGGAAGATCATCGGCGTCGCGCTCCGCAGCGCCTTGTAGCGGATGTCCGCCGCCTCGCCGATCACCGTCAGCAGCGGAGCGCCGCTGGTATCGCCCACGAACCGAAGCCGTTTGCCGACCGGATCCGCGCCGGGCCAGAACATCGCGGCGACCGAACGACTCACGACCACGACCGGCGGCGCGCCCGGCACATTGGTCGGCTCGAACCCACGTCCGCGAAGCAACGGAATGTCGAACGTCCGGAAATACTCGGCGCCACCGACCTCCCACCCCACCAGCGGATTGCGACGCGCATCGGCTTCCGCCTGCTCCGCCGGCGCCACCAGCGCGGTGAAGACCTGCGGCCCGTAGAACGGGCCGGCGGCGACCGGCGTGATCGAGTGGACTCCCGGCAGCGCGCGCAGCGCGGGAGCGATCCGCTCGTAGAGCGTGACCAGCTTCTGCCGGTCGCTGTCCGCCGCGACCGGCCTCGCCAGCGTCACGATCGACAGTTGCTCCGGACGGTACCCGAGCGGGATCCGGCCGAGCCGGTCCAGGCTCCGAACCAGCAGGCCCGCGCCCGCCAGCATCACGAGCGCGAGCGCGATCTGCGAGGCGACGAGCCCGTCGCGCAACCGCCGGCGCGTCGGGCTTGCCCGGCCCGAGCGCGCGTCCAGACGCAACGGCGACGCGATCCCGCCCCGCGCCGCGGCCAGCGCGGGGATCAGGCCCGCCAGCAGCAGCGCCGCCCCCGTCACGGTCGCCGCCAGCCCGAGCGGCGTCGGCGACAGCCGCAGCACATCCAGGCGCGGCAGCTCGGGCGGTGCGAGCCGTGCGAGAGCACCGAGCATGCCGCGCGCACACGCCAGCCCGAGCACGCCCCCGCCGGCCACGAGCGCGACGCTCTCCCACAGCAGCGGGCGCACGATGTCGCCGGACCCGGCCCCGATCGAGCGCCGCACCGCGGTCTCGACCCCGCGCCTCGTCGCTCTCAGCAGGACCAGGTTGCCCACGTTCACGCATGCGATCAACAGCAGCAGCGCCACCGCGGCCCCGAGAACGATGAGCTGCGGCCGGACATCGCCAAGCACCGCATCCGCGAACGTCTCGATGTCCGCGCCCGCGAGCCGCACGCCCGCCGCGCCCTCCGCCGTGCGCCGGCTCGCGATCCGCTCGAGTATCGCGAAGAACTCTGTGCGCGCGGATTCCGGCGTCGCGCCCGGCGCCAGCCGCGCCACCACGTCCAGACTCGGGTACACCGTCGGAGTCCACAGCTCCGTGCCGGCCGGATACGCCAGGCCCGGAGGCGCCACGCCGATGATCGTGGACGACTCACGCGTGTACGGGCTGCCCAGACGCCGGCCGATCACGCTCGAGTCGCCGCCGAAGCTCTGCCGCCACGCGTCATGGCTCAGAACCACCACGCTCGCCGTCTGACCGGTCGGCCTCTCATCGGCCGCGCTGAAAAAACGGCCCAGCGCCGGACGCACACCCAGCAGCTCGAAGAAACCGCCCGTCACCCACGACTCCCGGAGCGACAGCACCCGGTCCCCGTCCGTTACCGGAAACGCGGCCGCGCCCTGGTGCGCCACCCCCGCCACCGCCTCCAGCTGCGTGCTCGACGCGCCCAGCTCCCGCAGCTCCTCCTGCGTCATCCCCACGTCCACGCCGGCCGGATCCAGCGTCCGCGGCAGCACCACACGCTCCGGCGAGGACACCGGTAACGGATGCACGAGCACCGCGTCGAACACCGTGAACACCGCCGTCGCCAGACCGATCCCGAGACCGAGCACCAGCACCGCAGTTACCGTGAACGCCGGCGCTCGACTCAACGCGCGGAGCGATTGCCGGAGCTCCCGCAACGCGCGCTCGATCCGCGCCCCGCCCCATTGCATCCGCGTCACTTCCTGCACGATCGCCACGTTGCCGAACTCGCGCCGCACCGCGCGCGCCGCCGCCGCCGGATCCTCACCCCGCGCCACCCGCTCCCGCACCGCCATCGCGACGTGCGACCGGATCTCTTCCTCCAGCTCCGCGTTCCGCTTCGCCCGCGACCCGAAGAACGGCAGACTCATGCACGGTCCTCCACCATCCTCGCGCACCCGTCACTCGTCCGCCGATCAGCAGGGTGAGCGTGCGCCCTGGGGTGTAGAATATCTACACCTATGCCGCCGGAGACGTCAAGCGGGCGGCGTGAGTCGGTGGTTCGATGCCATGGCGATGCTCGCGCGGGAGCGGGGTCGCGGTGCGACGCATGGCGCATTGCGGGCGGGTGCGAGAAGCAGCGATGCCCGTCGGTGCGTGACGGCCAGGGAAGGTGCGGGTCGGGAGCGGACGGCGGGTCGGCACCGACTTGTCAACGCGGCGCAGACAGGATTAACTTCTCAGTTCAGTCCCTTACAAATGGAAGACGAATCCGGTCCCCTGCGGCGTCACCGCCGCGGGAGTCTCGATTCCATTCGCGACCGGACGGTCGTGGAATCGCCACGTCCGTGACCGCGCCGCCTCATCCCTCCACGTGGAGAATCGAACCATGGTGCAACCCGTTGGGCGGGCCCGCCTCGAGACCGAGCTGGCCGCAAAGGCCGTGATCGCGGCGCATTGGCAGAAGGCATTCGAGAGCACGTTCTCGGGCACGCACCTGCGCAAGAAGGGCTCGTCCATTCTCGAGTGATGCGAGGGGGGTGGCGGACGCCGGCTTCGATTTCGCGGGCAAGGTTGCGAAGGCGGCGGGCAAGGCGTTGCCGGACGTGGTGGGCGCGATCCCGATCTTCGACGCGATCGGCTCCGTGTTCAAGATCGTGGGCATCGAGCCGGGCGAGCGCGAGGACTTCGACATGATGATGGCGGAGGAGCTGGCCGTCATCACGACCAAGGGTTTGCTCGGCATTGCCAGCATGTACACGCCCTACATCTCGACGGTCTTCGCCGGCAAGGACATGGTGAAGGAGTGGGTCAACACGGCGGTGGAGGGTCACAAGGCGTACACGCTGAAGCGGACCATCCGCTGCGACATCCTGCCGGGCGACCCGCAGGCGGCGGCCAAGGCGGTGCGTCAGCTCATCGCGCGGAACCGCGACAACTCCGCGCGGCTCGCCACCGTTAACACGGTCAAGTTCGCGGTGGACGTGGCGGCTACCGCGGGCGGCTTCGGCGCGGGTGGCGCGGCCGCGAGCGCGGCCACGGGCGCGGCGGCGTCGGGCGCCAAGCTGGCGAACACGCTGTTCCTGCTGGGCCGGGACTACCACGAGATGAAGACGGCGAATGCCTTTCTGAAGGCGAACTCGCTGCCGTCGGCGGAGACGCTGTTCGGGGCGTACCCGTTGCTGGGTTGCTACCTGATCGCGGGCGCCGATGACAGCGACCTGCTGTACTTCTTCATGAGCCAGATGGGTCAGGCCGGCTGGATGGACAAGGTCGAGCAGCAGAAGAAGCGAACGCTCGGTCCACTCCAGGATGAGGCGCGCAAGTACATTGGCGAATCGCGTTTCGAGCTGGACGGCTTCCATGGCGCGAAGGTGAACGTGATCGTGCCCAAGAAGAAGTCCAAGCGGGTCCACCTCAAGAGCTGGGCGCAGCGCGTCTTCTGGTAGGGCCGGGCCACGGGGGGGATCATGCAGAGCTGGAACGACATCCTGAAGATCACGCGGGCCGGCAATCCCGCGCCACCGCGCCGGGTCGAGCGCACCGATGCGGAATGGCGCGAGCGTCTTACGGCGGAGCAGTACCAGGTGACGCGGCGGAAGGGGACGGAGCGGCCGTTCAGCTCGGAGATGTGCAGCCTGTTCGAGCCCGGCCGGTACGCCTGCGTGTGTTGCGACACGCTGCTGTTCGATTCGGCGACGAAGTTCGAGTCCGGCACCGGCTGGCCTTCGTTCACGGCGCCGGTCGAGCCCGACGTGATCGCGTACCACGGCGACCATGCGTTCGGCATGGTGCGGGTCGAAACGACGTGCAACGTGTGCGACGCGCATCTCGGTCACGTGTTTCCGGACGGGCCGCCGCCCACCGGGCTCCGCTTCTGCATGAACGCGGTCGCGCTCCGCAAGGTCGAGAAGCCCGTGGCGGCGAGTTGACGCCCGCCCGCGGAGGCCCCCTCCCGACGGGCCATCGACCGGACTTGCCAGCCCGCGTACTTTCGAGGCCATGCATCCCGACTGGAGCCTCGACGCCACGCTCTACGAGCTGAACACGCGCCAGTTCACGGAGGCCGGCACGTTCGGCGCAGCCGAGGCGCACCTGCCGCGGCTGGCCGGTCTCGGCGTCGACATCATCTGGTTGATGCCGATCCACCCGATCGGCGAGAAGAACCGGAAGGGCAGCCTCGGGAGTCCGTACTCCGTGCGCGACTACTTCGGCGTCAACCCGGAATTCGGCACGCTCGATGACCTGAAGCGGTTCATCGCCGCGGCCCACGCGCTCGGCATGCACGTGATCCTCGACTGGGTCGCCAACCACACGGCCTGGGACAACCCGCTGGTCGCCGAGCATCCCGAGTGGTACGCGCGCGACGCCGCCGGCCAGCTCCGGTCCACACCGTGGTGGGACTGGTCCGACGTCGTTGACCTGGATTTCGGCCAGCCCGGGCTGCGCCGCTACATGCTCGAGGCGATGTCGTACTGGGTCCGCGAGGCGGACATCGACGGGTTCCGCTGCGACGTCGCCGGGTACGTGCCGGGTGACTTCTGGGACGCGGCGCGGTCCGTGCTCGATGCGATCCGGCCCGTCTTCATGCTGGCCGAGTGGGAGGCGCGCGACCTGCACGACCGGGCGTTCGACGCGACGTATGCCTGGACCTGGAACGACGCGCTACACGCGATCACACGAGGCGCCGCCGACACGACCGCGCTCGTCCGCTACTACTCGTGGCGCGAGAAGGCCTGGCCACCCGAAGCGATGCGCATGACGTTCATCGCCAACCACGACACGAACTCGTGGAAGGGCACGCAATTCGAGCGCTTCGGCAAAGGCCTGCACGCGGCGATCGCACTCTCGGTCGTGGGTGACGGGATTCCGCTCCTGTATTGCGGCCAGGAAGCTGGCAACGAAAAGCGGCTCGCGTTCTTCGAGAAGGACCCGATCGTCTGGCGAGAACATCCCGTGGGCGATCTGTACCGCCGGCTGTTCGGGCTGAAGCACGGCAACACCGCGCTCTGGAACGCGCCCCGCGGCGCGCTCATGGAGAAAGTCCCCAACAGCGCCGAGCGGTATGTGTTCAGCTTCGTGCGCGCGAACGAGAGGGACGGCGTGTTCGCCGTGTTCAACCTCTCGGCCGAGTCGCGCACCGCGACGTTCGCGGGAACGCGCCATCATGGCCGGTACCTCGATGTCTTCGGGGGCGCGACCGCGGCGTTCACGGAAGCGACGGCGCTCGAGCTCGAGCCGTGGACGTATCGGGTGTACACGAGAGAGAGGTCCTGAGTGGAGGAACGAGTGGTCGTGATCACGGGCGCGAGCGCCGGCATCGGCGCCGCCACGGCCCGGTTGCTGGCGGAACGCGGCTTCCGCCTCGTGCTGGTCGCGCGGCGCGCGGACGTGCTCGCGGAAGTGGCGCGGGCGTGTGGCGAAAAGGCACACGCGGTCGTGGCGGATGTGTCCGTCCGCGACGAAGTGCAACGGGTCGTCGCCGAAACACTGTCCCGGTCCGGCCGGATCGACGTCTGGGTCAACAACGTCGGCCGCGGCATTTCCCGTCCTCCTTCGGGGCTGACCGACGACGACATCGACCAGGTCATGCGCCTCAACGTCCTGCCCTCGCTCTACGGCATGCAGGAGGTGCTGCCGCATTTCCGGGAACGCGGGACCGGGCAGGTCATCAACATCTCGTCCATGCTCGGCCGCATTCCCTTCGCCACGATCCGATCCGCGTACTCCGGCGCCAAGCACTTCCTCGACGCGCTCACCGCGATGTTCCGCGCCGAGGTCCAGGCGACGCACCCCGGCATCCAGTTCTCGCTCGTCTCTCCCGGCGTTGTGCGGACGGACTTCGGCCTGAACGCGCTGCACGGCGGACCGGACTCGCGGCAGATGCCGAATTCACAGAGCGCGGAGGAAGTGGCCGAGGTGATCGCGGGCGTGATCGAGTCGCGGGCGCCCGACGTCTACACACAACCGGGCTCGAGCCAGCGGGTCGCCGGCTACTACGCGTCGATCGGACGCGACCCGTGAACGGGCTGCGTCGCCCGGCGTGACGTGCGGCCCAGGCGTCCGGTCTTGCCCTTTGCCGCGCCGGGCCGCAACCTGCCGGGATGCTGAAACGCGCCGCCCTCCTCGCCGCCGCCCTCCTCGTGCCCGCCCTCGTCCGGGCCCAGGCCTTCAGCGAACCACCCGACGCGCCGGCCGACGTGGAGATCCGCGACGGCCGTGTCCTGGTCCGCTACCACGGGAGCGTGCTGTTCGATGGCGGCATCACCTCGCCCGGCGCCGAGGTCTCGTTCGTCCAGCTCACGGACACGACCGGCGGCCGCGTTACGCAGGTGCTCAAGTGGACCGCGCGCGGTGGCCGGCTCACGCTCGCGGGCACGGTGCGCGGTTCGCCGGAGGCGTTCGCGGCCGAGGCGGAGCCGCGCGAGGACGGGCTGCGTGTCGTGCGCGACGCGGTCGGTCCCGCGACGAACCGGCTGAACCGCGCCGTCTACGACCGCCGGTACGACTGGGTGCTCTCGGTGGATTTCCCCGCCAGCGTGCGGCTCGAGCCCGCGCCGGATGCGGACAGCATCGTCGCATACGACCTAACCGCGAGCGGCGGCGAAGTGACGCTCCGGTTCCGCCCGCGCTTCTACCAGCGGCATCGCGGGCTGACCGAGTACCGGCCGTGGGAGTACCGGCCGTGGACGAAGTCGGTCGCCGGCTGGACCTCGTGGTACGCGTTCTTCGACCGCGTGACCGAGCAGGACATCCACGCCACCGCTGATGTGCTGGGCGAGGTGCTGCACCCGTTCGGGTACGACTACCTCCAGATCGATGACGGCTACCAGCGGCTGCCCATCGGGCTGCCGGACCACTGGCTCGAGGCCAACGAAAAGTTCCCGTCCGGTCTCGACGCCATGCGGCGCTACATCAGCGACCGCGGGCTCGAGCCCGGCATCTGGACCAACGTAAGCTTCCAGGACAGCGCGGCGGCGACGTCGCATCCGCGCTGGTTCGTGCGTACCGACGACGGCCGGCCCGCGCGCGGCAACTGGGTCGGGTACGTGATGGATGGCAGTGCGGCGGGCACGATGGACACGCTGGTCACGCCCGTGTACCGGGTGCTCCGCGACATGGGATGGACGTACTTCAAGCTCGATGCGCTGCGCCACCTCCGCTACGAGGGCTACAACAGCAACGCGTCGTACTTCGACGAACACGGCCTCGACCGCGAGGCCGTGTTCCGCGGCTTCGTGCGCCAAGTTCGCGACGCGATCGGCCGCGATGTCTATCTGCTCGCGTGCTGGGGGATTCGGCCGGAGCTGATCGGCCTGGTGGACGGCGTACGGGTGGGCGACGACGGCTTCGGCTACGGCTCCTTCGCGCAGTACAACTCGTTCAACAACGTCGTCTGGCGGAACGACCCCGACCACATCGAGCTGCACCAGCCGGACGGCTACCGTGCCGCGACGCTCACATCGCTCACCGGCTCCGTGCTGATGCTGACCGACCGGCCCGAGGTCTATCGCACCGAGCGGGTCGAGGCGGCGAAGCGGACGGCGCCCGTGCTGTTCACGCGGCCGGAGCAGCTGTACGACGTGGACCCGTCGCGTTCATCGCTCCTCGCGCTGGCGAACACGGAACTGAGCGGGTCCGGCCCGCGTCCGTTCGACGCGGACCAGCGCGAGGTCGTGTCGCTGTACCAGCTCGACATCGCGCGGCCGTTCGAGCAGTGGACGGTGCTGGCGCGCACGCGCGACGACGACGGGGCGATTCCGCTTTCCGAGCTCGGTCTCGCGACGGGCACGGACTACGTCGCGTTCGACTTCTGGACGCGTCGTTCGCTCGGCGTGGTGCGCGACACGCTGTGGCCGGGCCCGATCGACTCGACGTTCGAGGTCCAGGTGATTTGTCTGCGCCGACGCGCCGCGCATCCGCAGGTGCTGGCGACCGGCCGTCACGTCACGTGCGGCGGGCCGGACCTGCACGATGTCGCGTGGAGCGGAGACGTCTTGAGCGGCGAGAGCGACGTCGTGGCCGGCGATCCGTACGTGCTGTACCTGAACGAGCCGGCCGGATTCCGGTTCGACGGCGTCACGGCCGAGGGCGCTCGCGTCGCGGAGCAGCGGTTCGAGGGCGGCATGCGCGTGATCCGGCTCGAGAGCGAGCGGGGCGGTGCCGTGCGCTGGCGGGTTCGATACAACGCAGAAGGGAGCTGAACCCGACCCGGGAAACTCGGGGCCATCCCGAGGTCGCCTTCCAGCGGATCCGGAGTTCTTGCCCGCATCAGTCGGGGCAGATAGCATTGCAGAGACCGCAGGATGGCTTCAGTCCTGCTCCCGGTGCCGTCCCGGACTCGGCGGCAATACTCCGGAACCAGATCCTTACCCAACCCGTGTGGAACAAGCCAGGTGGCATGTTCCTCTCCCCGAGCCAGTGGAGGTGCAGCATGACGTCGTGGCAGAGGCCGGTCGGTGTTCTACTCGTTCTCGGCACCGTGACCGGTTGTGCGGAGCGCACGACCGCTCCGGCGGACGAGGATTTCGGTCCGGCGTTCGCCAGGACCGCCGGGCCGGTGCTCGACGAAGGCTACATCCAGGCAAGGCTCGATGAGATCAACGCCAGGCTGGCGTCGGCGGGAGCCGGCTACGCGGTCGCCCGGGCCGAGCTCTCGCTCGCGCCCAGCGCGAACCCGGCGTCGCCGATCGTGGTCTTCGCCAGCGATCACGATCTCCGGATGTCGTCACAGTGGGTGGCGGGCGACCCGCGTCGTCACGCAACCGGACCCGGGCTCACGTGGGGCAACTTCGAACCGTTCATGACCGCGAATGGGTCAGTCCCGGCGGAGGCGTCGATCGATGCAGCGTTCGGGACGTGGAACGCGGTCCGCTGCTCCAATCTCGAACTCACGAAGGTCGACCTGCCCGCCAACGTTTTCCCCAGCCTGATCCTCGGGCTCGGCGGCTACGTGAACGATCCTCTCGCGGCCGACATTTCCACGCTCGGCTTCCTGCCGGGCGGCATCTTCGACGCGACCCTCGGGTCCGGCGCCAGCACATCGGTCCTGGGCGTGACGTTCACGTTCGTCTGGGTCAGCAACGGCGATCCCACCGACATCGATGGGAATCATCGCTCGGACACGGCGCTCAAGGAGATCTGGTACAACGACGATTTCCTCTGGTCCACATCCGGCGGGCCCGGCACCGACGTGGAGACCGTGGCGCTGCACGAGGAAGGCCACGGGCTGGAGCTGGGCCATTTCGGCCGCATAGCCGTCAATGCGAAGACGGGCAAGCTCATCGTCAGCCCGCGTGCCGTGATGAACGCGTTCATCCTCGGCACGCAGCGTTCGCCACTCGGCTCCGACAACGGTGCCTACTGCGGCAACTGGGCCGCCTGGCCGAACTGATCCGGCCCGGAGTGCGGCCCGCGGCCCGCCGGCACGCTGTTTCGCGCGGGCCGCCTGGCCGCACTCCGGGTTCACGTGTGCGGTCCCTGACGTTGCCGGACTCCTGTCTGCCAGTCAGCCGGAGTCCGGCAATACTGCGCGCGTGAACGCTCCCGTCCGCAGGAAGCTTACCACCTCGTCGGCCACGTCGCGCCGGTTCATGATGAACGGGTGCGTCGCGGGCACGACGAGGAACGCCGCGCCATCCACGCGCGCCCGGTCGACGGCGACCTTGCCGTCATCGGGTCCGGGGATCAGCCACGAGTTGATGGGATTGATGGTGCGGTTCCCGGTGATCACGCCGAGCTCGAAGTGTGCGGGCCCGAGCCGGTTGGGAATGGAGGCGCTGTCGGTGCCCAACTCCATGCCGGCGGGACCGAGCAGCATCTGCATGAGCGGCGAGTCGGCGAACGCGTCGATCACCTCGCTGCCGTGACTGGGCGGGCTCAGCATCACGACGCGCCCCTGGTGGTCCGGCGAGTACTCGGCCAGGTACCTCCGCACCACGATGCCGCCCATCGAGTGGGTCACGAAATGAACGTGCTCGAGGTCGGTGCAACATTCCTGCAGCCGGGCTCGCAGCACTCCGACCAGGTCTTCCATCGGCTCGCGCGTCGATGGGTAGCCGATGTTGACGACGCGGTAGCCGGCATCGGCGAGCCGGCTGCCGAGCAACGCCATCGATATGCGGGTGCGGCCGAGCCCGTGCACCAGAACGACGGTCTCCGCGTCCGGCGCGGGCGGCGGCGTGGAACACGCGGCGCTCGCCAGGAGGGCAGCAAGAACCAGCGGGCAGCGCCGCTGTACAGACCGACTCATCCGGATGTTGACGCTCACGATCCGTCCATCGCCATTGCAGACATCGTGAAGGCTATCGGATCGCCGCCGCCGCTCGCAAGCGTCGCAACGACATTCTTGCGCAGAGGCAGGGCTGGATTCATGTTCGAGACCGGTCCTTCCCGTATCCCTATTCCAGACAACGCCGGAGGTTTCATGTACGTTCGATCCAGGTTGACCATCGCTCTCGGACTGCTCGCATTCGGATTCACGCCGGTGGCCGCGCAAATGGGAGGTAGTGGCCGCATGTTCGGGATCAAGGGCGGTGCGACGTTCGCGACGGTGAGCGTCAACGACCCGGGCGGCGCGGACATCGGCAACATCACGCGGCTGGCCGGAGGCGCGTTTCTGAGGATCCCGCTGGGCGGCCTGGCGCTCCAGCCGGAGGTGCTCTACATGCAGAAGGGTGCTTCGATCAGCGATCCGCAGGACGGCAGCATCAGCATCGACATCAAGCTCGACTACGTGGAGGTGCCCGTGCTGATCGTCGTGCCCATCGGATCGGGTGAAGGCGCTGCGCCGTACGTGTTCGGCGGTGGCGCCGTGGCCTTCGAGGCCGGCTGCAAGTTCAAGGGCGAGGGTGGTGGTGTCAGCCTCGACATCGATTGCGGCAGCGCCAACCAGTTCGAGCTGGAGCTGCAACGGAAGAAGGTCGATTTCGGCGCAGTCGCCGGTGCGGGCGTGACGATTCCAGCCGGTTCCGGCGCGTTCCTGATCGAGGGCCGCTATACCTTCGGGCTGCTCAATATCGACGACAGCGGCGACTCTGCGAATTCCTTCAAGAACCGCGCGGGCGCCGCCCTGATCGGGTACTCGTTCAACCTCGGCGGCTGAGACAGGGGGCCGGCCGCGCTCCGGCGCGGCCGAC
>CAWAYJ010000031.1:0-663677 GCA_963786235.1 uncultured Gemmatimonadales bacterium | reverse complement strand
GGAGCGTCCGCCATCTGGAAAAGCGCCATCGAGAGCGCGTCGTCCCAGCAAGCGTCGAACCGGTCCAGCCCGAAGACCCTTCCGTATTTCGTGTTTTCTCTCTCGACGCACGGCCGGAGGGCTGCAATGGTCGCCTCTGGCGACCTGCGGTAGGCCCGACACAACAGTTCCGACCGGACAGCCGCTTCCGCTTGTCGAGCGTTAAGTTGTAGCGACGAGAATCAGGGTCCAGCGGGCCCAGTCAGACTCAGTGAGCTCGGCGAGATAGTTCGGCTCGACATCGAAGATGAGCCGAGCGCGGTAGCCGGCGAACGCCGGACGGTGCCAGGTCGGTGCCCAGCCATAGCTCAGGCTGCGGATTCCGGATACGGAGATAGTGCTTTGCGGCCCGCAGGATCCTGAGCAATGTGTCTCCTTCCGCGTCGGCCCAGCCAGGCAGGGACGTGAGATTCGGCTCGAACTCCTGCTGGTAGAACCGGCTGTCCGGCGTGAGGCTGAGTTGAAGACAGAGAATCCAGAAACCGTCTGGATCGCCCGCTTCACAGCGCTCCAGGGCTGCGCGGACAAGTTCGCGCGGCGGCTCCATGGGCCCGGCGGACAGTCGGCCTCGGTCTTGCGAATCCTATGCTCGAACTCCAGCATCTTATCGTACGAGGCCCTCATCTCCGCCGCCCGCCCGAGGCCAGATCGACCGGTTCGAGCAGCGCTGCGAGGGGCGCGCGGACCTCGCTTTCGGCGGCAGCGTCCAAGATCATGCTGATTTGGGTTGGATCACGGATTCAAAGATTCGCGCCAGCGCCTGGGGCGCCGAACCGCTTCGCGCGCTCCGAGCCGCCGCCGTGCAGAAGCCAGTCAATCAGCCAAGGGAGGTCACTCGCCCCCAGCAACTGACACCCCGGGCGAAGTAGCGCCCACCCATCCTTGTCATCAACCATGGACTCGAGCATGGCAACGACGAGGTTCCGGCGAGGTTCGGATTCGCCAGATCAGCTTTCCGGAGGTCGCCCTCACGTGAGTGCTCGACGAGCGGCTCATGGCGGCGACCCTTCGCGACTGCTTCTTCGGCCGGACTGGACCTGGCGGGTTGTAGGGCCCTGGCTCCACACGCGGAGCACGATGGCATCCGCGATCTTCTCGATCCGGCCGGACATGCCGTCCTGCCCAATAGCGTTCTCCTGATCCACTCCAGGCCCGCAGTGAGATCCTCGTCCCTGAGCATCTCCGGAAGGCGGTGGAGGAAATAGCTGTACTGGCCAACCCAATCGGACCGGCGAGGCGCATCCAGATTGGCGAACCATTCCTCCGCGGATAAATGCTCGGGCCACAGTGCCTCCAGTCCATGGCCCCGGAGCTCATCAGCCGGGTCTTCGGCCTGCGTAGTCTCGAGTAGAGGACGCAATTTGAGGATGTTCGTCGGGTTTGCCGCCACCTTCGCTGCCGCGGCGGCGGAAACGCGCAGCTCAGTCGATTCCTCGCGAGCGAGTGCGAGGCGGATCAGGTCGTCCTGGAGCGGCGTGGCCGCGCACGCTTCAGCAATGCGCAGCGCCGCTCGGCGTACGACCAATCCCTTCTCCGGGTCAACAATGTATGGCCGCAACTGCTCCGGTAGAAATGTGTGCGAGAGCTTGCCGTACAGTGCATAGATCTCCCAATCCGAGTCCAACAGACGCTCCTCGTCGTAGGCTTGTAGAAGCGCTCTGGCAAGCTCGCGGCGCTGCTCGTTGTCTGCGGTGGCAATGTCCCCTCGAAGCAGCGCGGAGGGGTCGATCTCAACCAATGCGCGGAATGCGTCGTCTCGGATGCTGGCGATCCATGCAGCGGTCTCCTGCAACTGCGGCACGAGTCGGCGCTCTGGATCGTGGGGGTTGGTGAGCAGGCTGAGGATCTGGTCCAACTCCAGCTCTTCCTCGGAGACCCAACGGGCTGCGAGAAACTCGGCGTAGGTCTGATGCGCCCAGCCGGTCCGGTAAGGGCCCCGCGAGGAGAACAGGCCCGTACCGAGCACTTCCTCAATTGACTCCATCTTCCAGCCACATGACTCCGGAGCCCTCGAGAGGAATATCGCCGGGCGAGAGGTCCTCGGGTTCCATAATCCGTGCCTCGCTCCCGGTCCATACGGCATATCGGTTCGAGAACACTGTGGCAGCGGCGATCCGCGTGGCGAGCGCTATGCGTTCGGCCGCGCCCATGCCTCCGCGACGACCTGCGTCAATTCGAGACTCGCTGCCTTCGGCCGCGAGCAGCTGACACCCCTTGAGATAGAGATCGGCGCGCCTGGCGGGCAGTGGCGTCCCTTCGCGCCGGGTCCGCAGCAGGAAGTCGAGCGTTACCGGACGGTTGGCGAGCGGTTCAGCCTCGCGATCCGCGATTTCAGCGAGGAAACCGTCCGGGTCGAGCCCGTTCGCCTCCGCAGCCAGCACAATGTCTGCACGCCGCAGTGGAGCAAGCTCGAAGACGCCGACCTTCTCCTCGCCCCAGAGTCTGGCCAGGCCGTGTTCGAGCGTGCTGGGCCAATCGCCGGTCCTGCAGGCAATCCGAAGGCACAGGCGTTCCCACGGTAGTACGCTGAGTGTGTCGGGAAGTAGGGTCGCGACCGTGTCGATCCGAAGGAGACACTCATCAAGGCTGTCGAGGAAGAGCTCCAGAATGCCATCACCCTGTATCCAGCGCTGGATGTCGGGATGGGTCGTGAGCCGACGCTCCAATCGGTCCTCGTCACCGAAGCTGCGGAGGTCAACCCATAAAGGCGCGACAGCCGACTGCCGCGCATTGCGTTCGCTCGCGATTGCGTGGTCACGGAGGAGCACGTCCGACTTGCCTATACCGGGCTCGCCAAGCAGCACGAGACACGGGATGTCGGCCAAGTCAGCGAGCGTCTTGCCGGTCGGGCCGTACGCCCAAGCCCATTCAGATTCCGGATCGAGAAGGAATCCGCGGTCAAGCAGCTTGGGTGACTGCCCACGAGGCACCCAGTAGCGTTGCCAGTCGTAGCGCACGGTTACGGCATTCAAGTTGAATGGTGAATGGTGGCACGACGTCTGGAGTTTCGGCCTCAACCGTCCCGTGAGCAAGGGAGGCGTGATCCGAGCTGGCCGGTGCCAAGTTCGGGCTACTACGATTCGCCACATTGCCCGCACGTTTCACGGCGAAACACACCGAGGACAACTACCCGTCAACCGCCGTCCGTGCCGTCGTCGCCTCCGAGTTTGACGCGCTACGGTGAAGCGAGCGGACCGGAAGCCGGCGGACCCGCCGCAGTCCCTACCTTCAGCCGTTTCCGAACTTGCAGCCATTCGAAATCGCGCCATTCCCCCGAAATCACCCGGACGTCCAGCGCAATCCCGGCCGCATCTTCGGCCCGGGTAGGCCCGCCCAGGAGCGAACGTCTGCCCGAAAGGCACCGTGCCTCGAACCACCCGCGTTTGATTCCGTGAGCTGACCACTGGAGCCGCGAACTCGGGGCCGCGGCTGGCCCCTTCGGATTCCATTGCCCCTTCTGCCAGCATCGACTCGGCGGCCTCGACCTGAACCATCCGGTCAAGGGGAGCGCGAGTTGTCGCTGCGGCTCGATCGCCTCGCGCGTCACGCACGCGCGCGATGGGCTCGTCGAACCGGTCACGACTCGCGACTCCGCCGACGTGTTCGAGATGGTCCATGCCGACCTGAAGGCCGAGATCCGGGGAAACGAGCATTCCCATCCCACGGCTGGCCATGCTCGCGACGCGACATCTCGCCGGACATCCGTTCCTCCGGTGCCTCCTGGTCGGCGAGCCGGGCACGGGAAAGTCGACGAGCGCCGAGATCCTGGCGAAGTCCATGGGCGCGCCCTTCCTGGGCGAGTCGTGTTGGCGCCCCGCTATCGCTGACACGACATGGAACGCCCGGCACGAGATGCTCGGCTCGGCAGCGCGATTCGCGCTGGAAGTTCGCTTCGGACGTCCGTAGTTTGGAGCCCGCGCGACAATGCGCGTCCAATGAGGCGTTGGACCCCCGGCGAGTCGGCGAACGCCGACACCGCGGCGCCGTCACAGGACATTCGGGGCTGTCCGGGAATTCGAGCGCCAACTATGAGCGGCTTCCGGATGGGGCGGTACGCCAAGGCAACCAGCCTGGTATCTGGCTCATGCACGCCCTCCCGCGGGATCGTGGCCAACGCGATTCCCATGACCCTGGTCGCGTTTGTTTGCCTGTCCTCCGGTGCTTGTGGATCCGTGAGAACGGGCGGCGCCTCCACCGAAACCAGTGGGCGCGAGTACGGATTCAGGGAGCAGTCCCGCCATTTCGCCATTACCCTGGCCGGCGAGTACGTCCAGGTCGTGCCAGAGGCCGTCGCCGCGCAAAGCGACACCGTGCTCGTCCTCGGCGCCAACAGCTATGTGCTTCGCCTGGATTCCGCGGGCCGCTGGCAGGACATGGCTGGCGACAGCATCGTCGGCTTCATCGCTCCGCCCGTCGGCCCCGTAACCCTCGTCCACGCGCCCCACCCACCAAAGAAGCCGCGATCGTTGCGGGCCGTCTCCCGGGAAGAAGGCGGCTGGTACGTTGCGTACGCGGAGGACTCGGGTTCGTCGGCCCAGGACCGCCGCGCAGGTGATGATCTATGGTTCGCCGTACTGACCGCCCGCGGATGGGAATCCGCGGAACAGGTACCGGTGCCGGCCGCGTATTCGGTCGATGCCACGAACTCGTCCTCGCTCGTCGTTTGGGATGATTCCATCGCCTGGGTCATGCGTGCAACGCGCGAGACCCGAAGCGATGCGATCGTAGCCTTCTTCAGGGCAGGCAGCTGGACCGCGATCCCGTACGCCGCGGAGCATGTTGCGGACGTCGAGGCCGGGTTCGATCGGCGGTCCGGCCTGCTGGTTGCAGCGATTCACGCCGACCGCCGTGCGGGCTCGTCGGCAAGGTCGCTGTTTCTCTACTCGCCGATTCGCGACTGGACCTTGATTGCCCGGGTGGCTGCCGGAACCGGCACGACGCTCTTTCGCCGGCCGACGCTCCACGTGAGCCGCGATACGACTATACTCACGTGGCAGCAATACGGCGTCACGCAGATGGATGTGGTGGATCTGAAGGCGGCCGTGTGGACGGACGGCATGGTGTCGGACACCGCGACAATCGCGTCGGAGACGAGCACGGCGACGGTGTTCCGGGAGGCCAACGCTATCGTCTACGCCGCCGCGAGGCGGGATTTTTCCGAAATGCCCGTACAGGCCGCGGCCCTCGTCGGCCGCCGCGGCTCATGCGGACATCTAGATTCGGCATTCATCGCTGCCTTCAGAGGCACTGTGGGTACCGATGGAACGGTCATTCTCGCGGGCCCGGCACTGGCGGAACCGGGTATCCCCGTAACCCGGCTGATCAGAGCGAATCTCCGATGCAGGTGACCACGTGATCCTGTCCAGTCCCGCAGCCTGACGCCCTGGAACGGCTCCCCGGACCCACGCATTCCCTTCGACCGACCCCTGACGGAGCACCGCTTGTGGCGCTCCGGGGCGCCGCGCCGCAATTTCGAGCATGGCCCGGGCATCGGATTCGGAGCGTGGCACGATTCTGCCCACCGGCTGGCGCGTCGTCGGTCGGAGCGCCGAACGTGTGGCCGAGCGTGCCGTCGCGGCGTCCGAGCGGCTGGCACCTGGCGCCGTCGCCGACACATTGTACGCCGTCGATTGCACGATGGACACGACTGTCGGGGGCCGGCCGGCTGTGGAGCGGGTGCTTGGTGCCCTGACCGATGACGTCCGTCGCACGTGGGCCGACTGCCCGCGCCTCCTCCGCGATACCGAGGTCGAGCAGCCGGCCACCCGTTTCGGCGGGCTGCGCTACGAGGTTTCTGCCGAACCCGGGAAGGAGTGGGTGGGCGAGATTGTTTGGCGGGCCGTCCACCCGATCGTGGCCGGTGCCGCGATCACGACGCGGGTTCTGCTCGATGAACGACCCGCATTCACCCGGCTCGCAGTGCGCGTTACGGCGGACGCGGGGCTCACGAGCGTGCGCGGCCACGTGGGCGCGGGCCAAGCCCAGCCCGCCTTCCTGCGTGCGCTCCGCCGGGACCTCACACCGTACTGGCGTGGTGGCCCGCTCACCGTGCACCCGATCCGGACCGGCGAAGTCGAGGGATTCGTCGCTGGCGTCCTCGAAGACCCGAAACGACAATTGCCTGCCGCGGTACTGTCGCCCCACGAGGATGGCAGCTTCGTCATCGACCCCGACGATCTCGCCTGGGACCTGCTCGGCCGCGCCCGCCTGTACGTGATCCGCGACCACCGCCTGACTTTCGAGTTGAGCGACACGGTCGGAGACAGGCGCATGTCGTGCTACTGGGGCGCGGCGCGTTGCTACTTTCCCGGCTGGTCCCGCCACGATGAGCCAATGGACCACCCACTCCTGATCGCGGACCGGCTGGCGGACCCGGTCATGCGGGCTTTGTGGCTCGGCGAGATTGGCGCGTGGACCGGGGTGCGCACGATACTGCCGCCCTCGATCGAGGAGCGCCGCGAGCAGGCGAAGTTGCTCGAGACGGAGAAGAGCCGGCCGGAATCGGCTGCCCTTGCCCAGCCGGCAGACGCTTCGCCGGAAGATCGGACGGCCGGCCCCCACGGTGCCGCGCCGACTCTCGAACGCCTGGCGCCTGCTGGTACCGAGGATCAGGCCTCGGCCCCGGATGTAGAGGATGCGACGAAGGATGACGAGGGTGCGACGTCGCAATCCATGCTCCGGGTGGCAGAACTCGTACCGCTTCTCGAGACTCTGATCCGCGACGTGCGCGGCATTGCGTCGCTTGTAGACGATCTGACGGACGAGGTCGAGCGGCTCCGAACATTGTCGGCCGTCCGGTCTTCGAGCACCAGCGCCATCGAACGCCGACTCGGACGCCTCGAGGACCTGCTTGACCGCGCGCTGCCCAGCGTCGGTGACCTGACGAGGCCCGGCGCCGGGACGACTGCCGCAGCAGCGCCATCCGCTGTCGAGCCCCCCGAAGACGACGACGGCGCGCCGAGCCTCGTCGAGATCGTCCACACCATTGCCGAGACGCATTCGGACGCCCTGGTCTTCCTAGACGCAGCGTTCTCGTCCGCTTCTGACAGCCCGTACGAGGATCCGGAACGGGTCCGCGCCATCCTCGAGGCGATGGCGCGCGTCGCGCGACGGCGTCGCGACGGAGCGCTGGGCACGTCACTCCGCGAGGCCTTCGCCGACTTGGGCATCGACTACCGCCCAGCGATCGCGAAGACCACCTCCGCGCGCATGCGTGAACAGTACAGCTTCGTGCGCGGCGATGGCGAGCTGGTCGAGGCTGAGGAGCACATCGTGCTCGGCAATACCTACGATCCCCGCCGATGCCTCCGGATCTACTTCTCCTCCCGTGTGCCGAGCGAAACCCGCTTCGTGATCGGGCACGTCGGCCGCCACTTCGACGTGCGGTCCACCACCTGATCGGACAGTAACGGGCAATCACGCGTGGCGGGGGGGCGCGGCGCGAAGCGGGGGAGGCCTGCTGGCCGCCGCCCCCCAGATAGAGCGACCCGCAATCCGGCCGGTCCTCGCGAGCGTCGATCACGGAGCGGATTCCCCGCCGTCACCACCTCACGGCGCCATCCCTCTCCTCGCGTGCCAGGTATTGCCGGATCTCCGATTGCCTGTACCGCCGCTCGCCTGCGAGCGAGATCCACCGGATCGGCAACCGCGCGACAGCCGACGTTGAAACGCGAAGGACCGAGGCGACCTCAGCGGGGGTCAGGAGCGGCTCGATGAACCAGTCGGACCGGTGCTCGTACTGGCCATACAAGGCATCAGGCTCCATCTCCGCCCGCAGTTCGGGAGGCAAGGTCACCGACAGCTTGAGCTGTTCCTCCGCTCTCGTCAAAGCAGCCCTCGCGGTGATGACCTCCTGCGCTACCTGTCCGACGACGGTGTTGGGCACGGCTTCCGCAATGCGGCAGTCGGCCGGCGGCGCTTCGTCCCTTTCGCCCAACCGCAGAATTGCCTCCCAGGTGACCTCGGTGCCCTTCCGGCGTCCCTTCGGTGTGATCCGAATTCCCTGAGATGTCATGACAACCTTGAAGGGCACTTCATCGAGAACCACCTCACGGGCAACCGGCTTCCGGAGGACTGTCGTCATGGCGCTTGCCTGTTTTCGGGTCAGGGATAGCCGAAACGGCTCGGCGGGCCGGGATCCTCGGGGACCGTCGGCTGCGGGAGCAACGGATCGACCCGATCCGCATAGGATCGTGCCCATGATAGCCACTCGCCCAGCGGTGACCCGGGTTCCAGAACACCCGCCGCCTCCGCCGCACGCTGTACCTCAGCGGCGAACTCGCGTACGAGGCAGGAACGCTGCCATGAGGCAAGCACACTATCAAGGGCTCGAATCCGAGCTGCCTCTTCCTCGCGCCGACGCGCTTCTTCGACGCGTCGTGCTTCGGCTTCGCGCCAATTCCGTTCCCAGGCCTCGCGCGCGAGTCGCTGTTCTTTCAGCGCTTCCGAAGCGGCAACGAGTCCGACCACGAACGCGTTCAGGCACTGCTCGACCCGTTGCTTCTTGCCGTCACCCCAGCTACAGCGGATACCGTTGAGGTAGGAATGGTCGATCCTCAGCACGAGCCGTCCAGTTGGGTGCCAGTCATCTCCTGATCCGTATCGAACCCGACGCGGAGGCGCACCGATCGTGGATTCTCCGTGGCCGGCACGATCGACTCTTTCCTCTATGACCACACCAACGCATTCGGTACCGATATGGACGAGCGTTGCTGGTCCGTCCCCTTGCGGCAGGCTCGACGTAAAGCCGCGGGAGTCGAGCGCCTTCAGGAGCGCGTCGTAGATGCACATCGCGCGGTCGACGCTGTCCAACGTCACGGATACGCCGAGACAGGCACCGCTCTTGGGCCTGATGTATCCCTGGTGGTCACGTTTTCCGCGGCGGAGCGCGGCGACACTGCGGGCGACCAACGGATGTGGGTTCTCCAGGATCTCCGGCACTACGATCCGGTTCTCCTCGCGAGCCTCGAAACGTCGCTGGTCTGCGACCGGGCCGGCCGGCCCGGCCACCGTTGAACCCGAGGCATGCTTGCGGAGTTGTACCTCCCGCATTGCCGAGGTCGCTGCTGCCGGCAGCCTCGGCAGGTTCGTTCGTCGGACCTTGCGCCCAACCTCCTTCTGGCGCCAATACCCGCGTCCTGGCACCGGGATGTGGAGCCGGCGGCAGATCTTGGCCAGACCGACATCGGAAAGCCCAAACTTCGGAGCCAGCGTCGCCATCGGCTCCGTCCAGACTTCGTTGTAGAGCTCTTCCCGCGTAAGCGTTACGGGCTCGTCCTGGTCCATCGGATCTCCATCTGGGCCTTGAACTTACACTCGCCTCCCCTGCATACGTTAGCTATGTTACCCCGGACTTTCGGAGGTGCGCAATATGCCAAAACCCGCGAAACCGCCCCCGCCCAAAGTGAGCGCCGCCGGTGCGAAGAACGACCCCAAAGACGTTGCTGGCGCTGAAGCGAACACCCTGGAGGCGTTGGAGCGCGAGTTCGACGATCTGGTGATCCGGATGCGGTCACCGGAGCAGGCGGCGGCGACGGAAGGGCTGTTCCGCACGTCGGAGGCCGAGTTCGGGCAAGCCACGCCCGAGGCCGACCAACTCTGACGATCGCCACCTGAAATTGTTGAGCCGGCGTCAACGGCAACTAGCATGAGGAGCGTAGCAGGCCCAAAACGAGCGATCACCCGCGACCGCCCGCGCGTATTTTCAATGACTTACGGCGTCGCTCGCTCGCCCGCGACCGCCTGTTTTGTCACCGCCACTGACACCACGAGATTCCTAGTTGCTCGGCCGGCGCGGCCGCGTGCGTCGCGTCGATGATGACGCATCCGGATCCGGCGGCGTTGTTCGCGTTCGGATCGATAGTTCACGGTGCGAACGACCAGTGCCTCGGTCGCCGAATCTCATGCGGCCGCCCGCTCCCGAAGCGCGGTGAGTTGTTTGGCGAAAGCGCGAGCGGCCTTCGCCCCGTCGTGCACTTTCAAGTCCCGCAACAGGCCGTCGGTCGAGTATTCGACGACCTCGGAGCGGTAGCGGATCTGGCCGAGCCGGCCGTACACGTTCCGCACCATCGCGTCGCTCGCGTGGCCGAGTTCGCCCGCCACGGTGTAGACCGCGACCGGCTGGCCCCGATCCACGGTTTGAAGCCGCGCCGCCGTGTACGTGACCCGGAGGACGCGGGTCCGGACCAGGCCTTCGGGCAGGCCCGCCAGCGCGGCGATACCGTCGAACATCTTCCGAAGGTCGGTGATCATGCCGCCGGTCCGCATCGACGGGAACAGAAGGCCCGTGGTGCGGGGACCGCCCGGCCCTCCGAACACGTGCTCCCGCAGGATCGGGGCGAGTTGCGGCCAGATGCGGACCGTCCGCCGCGACTTCGACGTTTTCAACCGCCGGTACCGGTTCGTCCGGATCTCGATGGTGGACCTGTCGAAGCTCACGTCCTCGACCAGAAGCCCCGTCGCTTCCGACTCCCGCATCCCGGTCAGCAGGTATGTCGCGAGGATCGGATAGGCGTACAGGTTGGCCGCGTCCAGGCCGCTTCGGCTTGTACAGCCGCGCCGCTTCGAGCAAGAGACATGCTTCGGGCGCTTCCAACCATTCCGTTTCCACCCGGCGCGACGACGGGCCGGTCCATCCGCGCCGCGACCGGATTCACCGTTCCGGCCGGGAGCACGCCTTCCGCGACCGCGCGCCGGAACAGGCCCGAAAGCGCGTTCATGTGGTGGACGATGGACCCTTCGGAGAGGTATCGCCCGCGGCCGTTCGACTGCCGGCGCAACCACGCTTCGTATGCTTCCACTTCCGGCACGCCGATCGCCGCGATGTCCTTGTCCTTGCCGAAATAGTCGATCGCGGTCTGAAGCATTCGTTGGAGCGCGTCGAGCCATTGGTCCGTGACCTTCCCGGCCTGCTTCTTCTTCACGCAAGTGCAGCGGCGCCAATTCGCTGATCGTGGCGGTCCGCTTGATGCCGAGCAGCACGCGGCCGCGGCGCTTCCCTTCCAGCACCTTCGAGCCGGTCGGCGAACAGCTTCGCGGCGATCGCTTCGTCGTCCGTCGCCGCCGTCAGTCCCTCCGGGATCAGCGGTTCACGCTTCCCGCCGACGTCGCTGTACGCGCGGAAATCGCCGTATGCGCGCGGCGTGCCGCCGCGATCGCGCCAGTAGATTCGAGCTTCAGCCATCGTTCCCCCTTTGGCCGGCGGTCAGCGGGGTATCCCGCTCAAGTCCCCGTAGATGGTCAGGAGTCCGGCGACGGGCGTTCCGGCCGCCATTGCGGCGGTGTTCCAAGCTTCCACGGCCCACCCCATGTCCGCACAGAATCTGTCCACTTGGAGTTGAAGGGCGTCCGGATCCGGTTGCAATGAACCGACCCGCTTTTCGGCGGCTCGACAAAGAAGAAACGGTCCAGGACGTCGCGCGCCTTCTGGCCCGCGATGTCATCGCGGCCTTCATGCAGATAGGCGCACCGAAGGGCGTAGCAGTCGGCGCCGCTCAGGAGACGAACGGTTCACCGGTCGGCCCCATCGGCCGCGTGTAGACGGAACCAAGGTTTCCATCGAACCAGCGGGCGTATCGTTCGCCGACACTGAGCGTCGGGTGATCGTGCCGGCCGCAGAATGTCCGGGAGCATCAGGGCAATCCCAATCGCCGCGTACCAATTGCCGTTCGCGACGGCGTCTCGCAGGGCATCCGTGGAACCGCTTCATTCGGCTTGTTCGCTATCTCTGGCGCAATTGGCGCGATGCTCGCTGTTGGAGCATGTCTTCGACGCCACGCCGCGAGCGTTCCAGTCTTCTTACTCACCCGGGAACGAATCGAGACACCCGGTTGCACACCGGACGTTTCCGCTAGCGGAAACGCTCCCCGTTCAAAGACATCAACATCGTATCGGGTTTCGTGCAAGAAGCCCAACGAGTCCCAACAACCAACCTGTACGACGATGCGGACCATCCGCCTGCCTTCTCCGTCCGGCTCAACCTTGTTCCAGAACACGCCGATCCGCTCATCGCATTCCGCCGTTTCACCGGGCGCCAGAATGTGCTCGCGGATGCCGCCGATCGTTGCCTTCGTAGAGGAGTCTTCCGAACCGATCACATTGAACACTATGTGCAAGTGAAGCGCGGGGCCTCGTCCAACATTGTTAATGCGGGTGAACCGGATGGACTCGAAGTTCATTGCCGATTCGCCTTCTCTTTGCCGTAGCCATCCGCCAATGACGATTTCCGGTCGTGCGTCTTCAAGCTGGCGTTGCCGCTCGATCCGGTAGAGTAAGAAGGTCGCGGCAGCCGCGAACAACGCAGCCACGGCCGATGCTATCGCCGCCATCATTCAACCCCGACCGCGATAGGGAATCCCGCTCCGGCCGACCGTGGTGTTCGCCGGCCCGTGCACGTTGAGCAAGGCACGCACGGAATCTTCGGCGCGCGCGGGGTCGGGCGCCGTCGGACCGACGGTCACGGATGCAAGCGGAAGTTGTCGCTGCGGCGCCAACCGGACGTCCAGGAACGGAACGACCGAAGCGCCGGCCACCTTCGTCCGCTTGTGCCGCTCGGCCAGCGGATCGGGCATCGGGCGGACTTCATGCAGAAGCAACCGCCATTCCCGTTCGACGTCGAAAGCCGGTTCTTTGTGCATCGCAGCGGCCAAGGCGTACATTTCGCCGAGCGACAGCACAAGATCCATCATTTCCGTGTCATGCACCCGCCCGTCCGGCCGCACGTCGCGCCGGACCAGGGTTTCGAATCCCGCCCACACCGCTTCAAGCACCCGGTCCCGCCCGTCGGCGTCATAGATGCACGGCAACAGGTCGCCACCGAAAAGCGCCTTCAATTCCGCGGCCCGGAAGCCGAGCGCGAACGTGCCTTGGGGGCCACCGTATGCCCGCCACTGACTCAGGGAATTACCGTCGGCCGAGAAGGAAATCAGATGCCAGGGCCGGCCGAACAACGCTTGGTCGCGCGGTAACAGCCGTTCCAATTGCACCGCGTCGGCAGACCCGAACGTTGCGGGCACCCGTTCCTTGCAGAGCGCGCGGATTCGATCGAGTCCGTGTTCGAATTCCCCGCGATCCGTCGTGTATCCGACTTGCGTCGCATGGAGCGAGCGGTTGGTGAGAATGCCATGCAAGCCGTGGATGCCGGTGTAGTGATACAGGACATCCGGCGGCGTGCGAGCGGCCGCATCGACGATTCGCTGGATCCACGGTTCGCCCGGCATTCGCCGCACCCCGTCAGGACGTGCCGGCGGGCTTTGCCCGGTCCATCACAGTTCCGGCTCCAACGCGTCGGCCAGCTTCAACAGGTCCATCGCCCGGGACCGGCACAGCTTGGCCAGGCACGCCCGCCAGCCGTCGGGCGCGGGTCGGGAATTCGGGTTGGCGGGGTCCATCCGGGCCTTCTCGACCGTGTTACGGGAAACCCGACACGCCGCGGCGATGTCCGCCAGCGTGATGCTCGCCCGGGTGGCCCGGTCCGTCGCCATGGAAAAGGTCATTGGCTTCATGTACGGATAATGCGTCAAGCAATCTCCTTACCGCAGGGTGATTGAAACCGGGACATTGCGGGGTCCGTGCCAAGGGAACCCCGCCCCGTCCCGACTCTCGAAGCGCCGCCGGGGGCGACCCGGTCACAATGCCCTGCCAGGTCGCCCCCGGCAAGTCTCCGACTCGGAAGGTCGAATGACCGCCGCGAAGGCGCCCGACCCGCGGTTCCGGTCGCTGATCGATGCCACCTTGGCCGCCCACGGCCAGGGCGGCGCCGCAGCTGCCGCGGAGTGCGCTTCCGAGATGTTCGATGTCGCGCTCGTGACCTACCGCGCCGAGTCCGGGGCGGACCGGCGGGTCGCGTTGGCCGGCCTGATCGCGATCGCGGGAAGCGTCGAGCATTGGACCGGGAGCGGCGAAGACGACGACTTCGCCGACGTCGCCGTGGACGCGCTGGTCGCGGCGCGGCGGCTTCTCGGCTGACCAGCTTCGGCCCCCCGGATCCGCCGGGGCCAATCGGGGGGAACACCGCGGGGCTCTCCCCGCCCCCCCTTCCCCATCCGGACTGGACCCCGCCAGGGCTGCGATTCCTTGCCGGACACGGAGCGCGCCCCGGCGGGCCCCTTGCCAACGGGCCGATGGACTCCCGGGGGTCTGGTTGGCCGGGGGACGATTCCGGCGGCGTGTGAACAGGTCCCGCGGTCCAGAATCGCGCATGACGGCCGATCGGGGGCGCGGGACCTACGCGTCGCGCGCTTCGCCGATCGCTACGGGCGCGGAATCGCTGCCTGCCAGATTCGCGAATCGCCGGTGCGGGAGCATCCCATAGTGCCGGTGCCCCTTCCCCTTTCCCCGGCAGGGGGGCTAGAAAAAGGCAAAGGGAACGTTCGCGTTGCACGTTTCGACAAGATCCACAAGCGATGTGAATTCTCCGGCGTGCTCTTGGCTACACTCCACAATGTAGTCGATCCTCCGGCGCTCGTTTGCCCGCCACCAAATCGACACCGCGATAGCGAGCAGCACGCCGGCCAACGCACCGTGAATCGAATCCCACGGCTGCGATTCAGGCTTCGGGACGCCCGCAATCCACCGGATCACCCAATAACACAATGCGTATCCGAGAAGTGCTATTGTTGTGACGAACAGCGCTCCAATCGCCCCTGCCACGACCGTCCACAGTATCGACTCGGTGGAGTCGCGAAACATGAGCATCGCCACTATGACAACGGCGGACGGTGCGAGATACGCCAAGCTCTCGCGGCTCACGCGCATGCGGCTTCTGAACGTCATTCTTGACCTCAATCGCTCGGGTCGCCTCGGTCAACGGCCGGGCGGGTCCGGATCTCGGCCGCCCCCAACGGAGCCGAATGGCAGGCGGAACCGTGCAGCAACGCCCAGGAGCGCCCCTAAGGGCATGTGACATAATAACTGATTGACTTGTGGATCGGGCCCCGTAGATTGAGGTATGGACGTGGCCACGGTTCGCAGGTTGTCGAATGTGCGTCGGTGCCCCTCCGGCGCCGTCCAGACCCACGTGCCTGCGTCGCCGTCCATCCGCCCAGGGTGCGACTTGATCTCAACCAGGTAGACACCGGTGGGGGAGACGCCGAAGAGGTCTACCTCGTTCCGGGTGTCGTCCTCCCCCAAGAACATGAAGTTCGACCACGCCCGGACGGCTCCCGGTCCGGGAACCGCTGCCGGATGAAGTGCAGCGCGGCGCGCTCATGGGCGTGCTCAGATGTCGTGACCTCGGTCCAGAGGCCGGTTCTAGTCGGCATCAGCCTTCCGCTGAACGACTTGCACTGCCGGAGATCGCGTGGTGCGGCCGCGGACAACCCGATCCTGACGTGGATATGGCTGCACTACGATCCGACGCAGGGGGTTGTGCGCCGGAGCGGAAAACTACCAACCGGCGACGGCATATCGCCACCCTCGAGGGTCCTTCGCGATGTCTATCGTCGACGCATGGGGCCCCGACACCTTCAGCCCGAGCCGACGGCCGTATGTACCCGGCCTGTGGCCGGCGATCCGTGACCGCTATCGGGTGAATACCCGTGCGGGGAAGTCTTTGGGCCAACTCGGATCCCCGTACAGCCCGCTCAGGTACTGAATCCCTGTCTCGATCAGCAGCGGACACGCCCCGAAGATTGATCCGACTCAGGATCAAGATGGGGGCATGCGGATCGTTCGGCGATGGAGCGGGTGTGACGGAGAGCCGCGGAAGGATGCGTATCGGGCGATGCGGAACTGCGGATTCGAAGTAGCCGCGGTTTTCTCGGTAACGATGTCGTAACTCCCGACACTCGAGTGGGTGGGGTCGCCCCATTGTTCGCCTCCGTAGCCCTCTCGGCCTGTGCAAAGACCCTTCTTATGCCACGCGACGAACCCTGAAGAGTTCGCGGACGTCGCGGCCATGCTCGAGCACGTGGACAAGCGCGCGACGGAGCACCGAACCGGTCGCGCTATGGCCGAGGTGGAACTCCACGTCGCCTACGATGATCAGATGGTACTTCGCGCGGGACAGTGCGACGGTGAGCAAACGGCCGCCCGCGTCGCGATAGCTGCGCGCCTGCCAGAACCCGCTGACCGGCTCGTTCGGCGCGTCTGTTAGATCGACGATGACGATGTCCGATTCGCGTGCCTGGTTCACGTGCACCGTTCCGGTGTGAGGCCGGTTGCGACCGTACGGAATAAAGCGCTTATCGAGGGCTCGCGCCTGATCCGCGAACGGTGCCATGATTCGGATTCGCCCCAGCTCCTCCGGCCCGATGAGGCGCCTTCGGACAAACTGGTCGACGAGGCGTCCAATCACGTCGACATGAACTCGATTCGACCTGGACCGAGTACGGGCGCCACGCGTCACCGCCGCACCGGATGCACCCGTATCGAGGTACCAGAGTGCATTCGGGACCGAGTGGGCCGGCCGGGCGATCGAGAACCGATGCGTGAGTCACGAGACGGCTGGCATACGCATCGGAGACGAGACCACAGATCTCAGGTGCCATGCGATGTTGTTCCGTCAGCATTGCCATTTGGGGCGGCGGATCACAGCGTTCGACATTATTGATGATTCCGACCGCTTCGAACGTGTCGCGAGCGAGCCATGTCTGCGCCGGCCGGGAGGTCGCCTTGACCACCGGGCCAAGCTGTCGGAAGTCGCCCGCGAGGATGGTTCGCGGGGCCAGGCCGGCCACCACATAGAGTGCGGCGAGTGGAACGGTACTCGCTTCATTGACGATCACGGTGTCGTACTGCTGTCGAACCAACGGTGAGAGAACCGCCTGATGGACTGTCGTGCCCATCACACGGCACGATGCCGCGACCTGCGCACGAACGAGACCCACGTCCACACCCAATGTGCTATCTCGGGTTGTCAGTGCCACGAGACGACGCGCCACGATAGCATCAAAGCCGATGCGCGTGCGCATGCGCGAAGGGAGCCAGATGGCATTGACGGCCCCGTACCGCACGATGTCGCCGTCAGCGACGATGTCGGAGGCGGTAACGACGTCGAAGACCTTCTCCAGCAGCAGGTCCACGGCATTGTTGCTCTGTGCGAGCACGAGGATGCGCCTTCCGGCCTGGTACAGAACCCGAGCGAGGTGGCTGAGAGTCGTACTCTTGCCGGTTCCGGGCGGACCCCAGATCCATGCCGTCGGCCACGACAAGGCGAGTCGCAGGGCCGCCTGCTGACCATGGTTGAGACCGCCAGGCGCGCCCGCATTGCACAGGGGAAGCTGCTGGGACGCTGCCGCACCCTCACCTACAGCTCGTAGCGCAGCATTGACGAGGAATGAAGCACGCGTTGCAGGCCGATTCAGATCGGCGTCAATCTCCGCGATGCGTCGGTACAACGCGTCCTGCAGCCACAACACGTCGGACAGCACCTCGCCCGGCCCGGTGCACTCGCCGAGCGCAACGTCGAGCTCCAGAACCAGCTCATCCGAGTCGACCGAGACGATGATCGCCGGAACGATCACCGAGCTGACACGGAAGCCGACGGGCCGACCGGCGCGAAGCCGTGAGCTGCGAATCGCGTCGAAACGGTATCTCGTGCCCTTCAACAGTTTGCCCGGACCTACGGGTATCGGTCGGCCATACGGGTCGGCGGCAACAGCCGCGCGCTCGTCGCTGACCGCCTGAAGAAGATGCCTGTGCAGGCTACGCGCGTCACCACCCTGAACCGAATGCCGAGCAGACATTGCCTCCTCCGGGTTCGACCTGGAGCGAGGCTACCGGCGTACGGCCGAGGGCCGGAATTCCGTCAGGGGTCACGACCGCCACCGTTCCGTGCGGCCAGGAAGTCCTGCTCAGCCGTGCCGCGACCAACAGGATTTGGCATTGACGGCAGCGGGCAGGCACCAACAGCATTCGGAATCCGGCTGTCGGGCGGTGCCAGATCCAGCCCGGCACGTCTATATTCCACCCGGTGGAATCGCCAAGACTTCCAGCGCAACGGCCATCAGATGTCGCTCAGCCTACGTGAACAACAGGGGGTCACTCGTCTCGCTCGCGCGTTGTACGACTTCTTGCCCGGCAGCCGCAATCAATGGGCCGACCAGACGCTCACGTTTCCAGGTGCAGCGGCCGCGTCGGGCGTCGCCGGAATTTATCCCGGCGGCAGCAAGGAACCGGCGATTGCGCAGCTTCTCAGCGTGACCCTCGACCGGCACCGCCAAAGGTTCTGCCCGCTGATGGTCGAGATCGTCCGCCGAGCACTGACGTATCGAAGTGGAACCGGAGGGAGGGATCCGCTGACGCGCGAAGAAGTCGTCGAGGTCAACGACATCCTTGCCGGAATCGGCTACAAGATCCCCGAGCTGTGGGAAACGACCTTCCTCGATTCCTTGCCAAGGAGGGTTCCGGCGAGCGCGCCACCAGCGTCCACCGCCGTCAAGGCGGAGGCTGACTTCGAGCAGCTCCGAGACCGGTTTTTCCATCTCCGGGCGCTCGCACCACAGGCCCGTGGGTATGCGTTCGAGCGATTCCTTGCCGATGCCTTCGATATGTTCGGTTTGCGCGGCCGGCGAGCGTTCAAGCTCCTTGGGGAGCAGATCGATGGAAGCTTCGAGATGGATGGCGAGGTATACTTGCTCGAGGCTCGCTGGCAGGATTCATGGAGCGACAATCGCCAGTTGCAGGCTTTTCGCGGCTCAGTGCAGAGCAAGGCCATGTGGACGCGAGGGCTCTTCGTCAGTTATGGCGGGTTCTCGCCTGACGGCCTGGCCGCGTTCGGGCGTGGGGCAGCGACGAACCTGATCGGCATGTGTGGCCTGGACCTGCATAGCGTCCTCGAGAATGAGGTGCCGCTCGACGTCGTGCTTCGGAAGAAGGTCCGCACCGCGGCCGAGACGGGCGCATTCTATGTCCCGTTCGGCCAGCTCGGGCTGTTGTAGGAAAGCTGGCGCATCGCTCGGTTACGGCGTTTGCCTACGCCGCGCGCGCCAGACTGGCGATGACCGACTCGGCGGACACGGGCTGGTTGCCGGCCGTGTAGACCTTCAGCAATACATCGAGGCCGCGGTGGTGCAGCATTCGACGGGCGAGTTCGTGATGGTTGTGTGCCACGAAGAAGCTGCCGGCGGCATGCCGTTGGGCGTGCGAAGCTGCGAGGCCATCGAGCGCGAAGATCGGCGCGATGTCGACGTCGAGTTCCTTGGCGGCGTATTCCAGCACATTCGTGTACAGACCCGACACAGTCGCAGGCGCAAGACGATAGGGATCGTCGTCGCTGGCATGGTCGCGCGGCAGGCTCGAAACGTACATCGCCGCGGTCTGGGCCCCGTTGAGAAAGCGCAGCCGAGCCGCCTGGTAGCAGTCCCAGAGGTCGAACCGGTATCCCATCGTGCCCGGAACTCCCCGCGTACCCATCAGAAGGTCGTAATCGCCGTTGCTCGTCACCTTCATCTTGTCGGCGGGAATCCGCGCCCACAGTTCTCCTTTGGCCTTTTCGTACCGGTCGCCCATATCGAGCAGGGAGACGGTCTTCCTGCGGTTCGGCGCGGCCAGCCCGTCCGACCAGATGGTGATGTCGCGTAGGCGCGCGAACTCGCCGGCCGGCAGTGACCTGCCGTTGGCGAGCTGATCCGTGAGGGTCCCGAGGTCAGGGACGCCGAGTTCGCGGCAGAAGCGGTTGATGGCAGCGTTCCTGAATCGCAGCATCGCGATGTACGCGTACTGCTCGCCCGTCGCCTTCTCGTAGGCCTGCTGGACCTCCCGTGCTCGCCGACGCTGGCCCGCATGGAGGTCGCCATTTCGAGCGAATCCCCATTCCTGCCTCTGCGAGGCATGCAGGGTGAGGCCGTTGAAGTGGTTGCCGTCCACGAAGTTCCCGCGGCCTGCCGCATAGTCCGACAGAGCCTGGAACGCATTCGCCTGCGCCACATCTCCCTCCTGCAGCGCAGCCGCCTCCCAGCATGGAGAGGTGTACATGGAAACGTGGTAGACCACGTCCAGGGCGCGCTTCTCGCTTGTCCAGTCGTCCTCGTCAACGGCGTCGATGAAGCCTACGAGAAGATCCTTGGTGAAGAGGTGCCTGGCGTCGACATCGCCATCCAGGTCAATACCGTGGTAGCGCTTCAGGAAGCCAAGATACATCCCGATCGAGCTCGAGGTGCAGCACGAGCGTCGTCCGGCTCCAGAGCCTGCCCGAGAGGCCGCCGTGGCCGCGTACGCTCTCTCGCGGGAAGCTGTTGACTGCGGACAACCCGAGACGCTCACGGTGACGGGTACTCGTCAGCGTGTACCAGTCCAGGAGACGCGGAAGGGAATAGGGGTTGTCAGGATCGAAGAATGGACCTCTCCCGAGCGAGGCAAACAGGCTGTAGTCCGCAGGAGCCGTTTGATGTGCACCGTGCCCGTCTCGCTCGGCGTCGCCCTTGCGAGCGCGCGGCCCCTTGCGACTTCCGGCAGCGAATTCTCTCGCGATGGCTTCCATTGTAGTGGCGTCGAACGCATTCTTCCGGCCACGGATGCGACGCCCGTCGAACGCCGTCATGTCGACAGGCTGAAGTACGCCGCCTTCCATCAAAGCCCGTAGCGTCGCGAGGGTTACCGCACGCTGATGCTTCGTGAGGTCGACCTGTGCGTCCAGGGCGGCCTTGTAGTACTGGATGAACGAAATGCTCTGATCCCGGGTCAGGCGGCACGGGTCTACAGGCTCCGTCGCCCCAACGAAATGCTCGTACATCGCGACCATGATTCGAGTGAGCCGAATCGTCCCGGCGGACTTGTGACGATGCTGGCTTTCCCGGACGATCCGGTCACAGCGCTCGAGGGCCTTTGCCCATGGGGCCGGCAAGAACGACCGCTGGCCACCGTGGACATCGCGCCGAAGCAGAAACCCGTGGGTCGCAGCGAGATCCAGCAGCGTCCTCAATGCGCCCACGTACCTGTCGATGGTGTTCGATTCCAGTCCCCTGCAAGCCTCGGTCAGGTGCGCGAGAATCGCCCAGTCGCCCAGCCCGTTGGCGCCGGCACCATCAACCCAGACCAGGTTGGAGGCGTCGATCGAGCGAAGCCCCTGCGTGAACCGCAGCGCAGCTTCCTCCTTCGTGTCTGCGCTCCGGGTTTTGAAAGCGGGTCGGAGGTGGTCGACGAGCTTCTTCAGCGCCTGCTCAATGACCTGGGTGGTGTTCACTTCGAGGATCTGGCGAGATGCGTGCACGCTGGAGGTCGACTTGCGGCCGCTTCGCACCTTCAGAGCCGGGTTTCGATTTCGGCGTGCCAAGTCCAGGATGACCGCCAGATTGATCTCATTGAGGTCCTTCACCCGGAACGTGTAGCAGCCCGCGCCAGCCTGGAAGACGGCGGGTCCCTCGCGGACGGCAAACCGGACGAGGTCTCCTGAATCCCGCAAACGCTTGAGCGGCCCCGCTTCGTCGCGCGAAACGAGTTCCACGCCGAGCTCCTGGAGGACCTTGTCGCGGATCTCGGCCATGGTAACCCTCCCTACCGTTCGCGAGTCGTACTCGGCCTCGCGGCACATGCCACGGACCAGGCGGAGGATCGGAGCGTCGAACTCGTCGAGGTATCGGGCGGGGGGCATGATTCGGCGGGAGGGGGGATCGTGCTATTCCCTCCCACTGTGGCCGACCGTGCGGGCTCGTGCCAAGCCCCCCATCCATTGGCGACTCCGCGGCGTGCTCCGGATACGTCCGCAACTCCGTTCTACGGGGATTCCGCGGCTCGCCGGAACCGCGGCCGGCCGCTCGGCCTGTCCTGTCCATTTTACAGACACCCCGTGTACATGCTCGGTGGATTCAGAAATGGATCGACGTGGATAACCGCGTGGAAACGGGTGTCATTTCGGCCGTTGAGGGCGTCTGATCGGCCTGATCGCTTATGGATCGGGAGAGAGCGGCTCGGAGGCCGTCGAACCGGGGGGTTGCATGGCTGCAACGCTCTGAAGGGCAATATGTTACAGCCATCCATTTGCCGTGGACAGGCTCGACTCAAGCCCGACCGGCGTGGCGTCGGCATCCATTCTTCGTCAGGACGCGTACGCCCACCAGAGGTGGCCGCGGGGTCGGGTCAGTTCCAGTTGGACCCCTGGCGCTCTTCCTCCCGCCGAGCCGACCACGTCGGACGTTGCTTCGAGTATTCCCCCTCACTCCGGACGGGGCGGTGGACGTAGTCGGGGCTTGGCGGATTTCCGGCGTCAGCGGCGGGGCCCGTAGACCTGGCTCGGGCGCGGCGAACGACCGGGTCCGAAACCAGCTGCAGGAGTCTCGAATGGTGCCCTTCCCTACCGGTTCCCACGGAAACTTCAACCAGATCGACGCCGATCTGGCGGAGTGCGACGCGCTCGAGCACGTGCTCGCCGAGTACGTCGTCGCGGAGGCCGCGCGCAAGCGGACCCGGCGCACGCGGACGCGTGGCCGCGTTCACGGCCATGACCTGGTGGTCTGGGCGGCCGTGCTCCCGGCTGTCGCGTTCGGTGCGGCCCGTCGGGGCATCGTGACTGCCGACACTAGCGTGTCGTTCCTGGCGTACACCCGGCAGTTGGATCGACGGCAGCTCACGTGCCTCGTCCGGCGCTTGTTCAAGATCGGGTCGCGCCAGGCGGCCACCCTTCCCCCGGCCGCGTAGCCGCAGCAGCGACGACGCGCCGTCAACCGTGCCGGCCCGCTGCAGCGGGCCGGCACTTCTACATCAGGGCTCGCCGCTCCAGGCGCAGTCGACCCGGCCGGTCGGAATACGCGATCTTCATCCTCACGTGCGGACCGAGGCCGCGGAAATCGCCGCACAGCTCGTCTCGTGTGTCCGGATCCAGTTGTCCCCAGGATGGCCGGAGCGTCCCGGTTTCCAACCGCAGGTTCGTCGCCGCGAGTATGCGCTCGGGCAAGGCCACCGCGACATGGACGCGGCGACCGATCGCCCCGAGCCAGTAGCTCACCGACCCGTCCACGTCCGGCGCTTCCGGGACTTCGTACCGCGAGTTTACCCAGTCCAGCCACCTGGTGATTGCGAGCCGAGTCGTGACGTCGCCGAAATGCACTGCCGGAGGCGTCCAACGCGGGCGGTGATCCGCGTACTGGGTCTGCCGCCGCCAGCCACTCCGATCAATCGGCTCCGCGACACCGAAGAGCAGCTCGCTCAGACCCGCAAGTTGCGCTGGCGCCCGCAACTCTTCGAGCCAGCGGCGTGCGGCCAGCTCCTCCCAGTCAATATGCCCCAACATGCTGCGAACAACCTGGTCGGGGTTGGCAGCCAGCCATGCGGCGTCGGTCCACGCACTGGGTGGCACCCACGAGGGGCGATGGTGCGGCGGTGGTCTGAGGCGGTCGATCCATTCGGGAATACGACGAGGCCCACGGGCGAGTGCCGCCAACGCGCGTGCGCGCAGGATGACCTCCCATACGTCAGCGGATCGGGCGCGCAGCAGGTATGTGAGGTTCGCGCACCGAAAATCGGGCGTTCGTATAGGCGCTGGGAGCCTCGCACGCCGAAATGCGAGGACCGACCTGAACGCGGCCCAGGTCTCAGGGGGGACGGTCGGCGGCGGCGTGGGCAACGGTCGGTGCCCATCCGACATTGATGGCAGAGGTCGGCCGAGCATTGCGGTAGCCACCCATCTTCGTGCGGTCGATGCCGAAATGCCCGCATCCCCCTGAGCCCGGGCCAGCGCCACTTCCAGTCCGTTCGCGGGGGTGTGGAGTGCGGCAGTCTCCCAGAACCGCTCCCAAGATCCGGCCCGCGACTTCAGCGCTCTTACGCTGGTGCCGGCGGTCGAACTCGTCGTGGCTGCGCAGGCTGCGCATTTATATCGGCGGCGCTCAGCGCCGGCCACGCGGTAGCTGCCCCAGCGCGTGAGGCGTCGCGCCCCGCACCTGGGGCACGCGGCGGGACCCGCCGTCTGGGACAGGCGACCAGGCTTGCTTTTCATTCGGCTCAACGTGCAGGGTCCCGAGTTAACGCCCTTTTCGCTCACGCGGCTGTACAGTATCGTCGGCAACGCGTCCGGCTGAATGATCCGGGCGTGCCGGCGATCAGCACGGGTCGTCAGATCTTGTTGGCGAGACGGCAGTCGGAAGGTCCGCGGGCAAGGTTCGCATGGACGCGGAGTTGCCATGGCGGTCCAGATCTCCGCCCGCCACAGGTCCCGCCGTCGACGAATGGATCAGGAAGAGGTTCGCTCGCACGACGCATGGAACCGGCATTGACCAAGAAGGTTACGTTTTGGGCTGCAGGCGTCTGCGTATGCCACGCGCCGGACCCCATCGACTCTGCCGTTCCGGAGGCTCGCCGTGCCGACGTTGGCGGCCCCCCCTGAGCTTCGAGCCCGATCGGCGAGCAGCACGGAGTTCCACCGGCCGGCAACTCGTCCGCCTTTGTCTGTGGCCCGAATCCTGTTGGTCGAACCTGCGGGTACCTCCCCGCCCTTGGGGTCGAATCCTGTTGGTATCGTCCCCAGTCCGTCCTTCGGGGCGGCCAGCTGCTGTTGCCGACCGCGTCGATGGTTCTGCGTCCAGGCAGGAACAGGCCTGCGGGCGTTCCCGGCGCCGAAACGAAACCCGGTAGATTTCCCGACCAGAAGTCGGTCAACAGCCCGTGATGACCATGACTTCCCCGCAAATTCATAGAAGGAGCGGCTTTGGATGCCCTACGGGAGGCTCAACAAACCATGTTGGGGATCCGACTGACTCGGGTCCGCCAGGCCATGCTTACGCGCGCCGCTACCGGTTGGACATTCGCGACTCACACCCTGTTCCGGGAGGTCGGCAAACCAGGCCGGCCCGAACAGCGGCCCCGCTCCGGCGGGTGGTGCGGTCGAGACGACGAATGGCGCGGCAGGCGAAGAACAGGGGAAACCGGAACGGCACGGCGAAGACGCCGCGCCAGGGTCCGGCCCTGCCCGCCGAAATCGCGGCCCTGGTCAACCCCAGGGTCTACGAGGAGCGCCAACGGCAGGTTGAACGCCGGCTTGCGGATGAGGCTGCGGAAGCGGATCGTCGACGTCGATACCTTCGTACGATCATCGAGCACCACCTGTGGAAGGAACTGAAGAATGCCTGAGTACGCGACGTGGCGTGACCGTCTCCGGACCGCAGGTGGCGAACTGCCCGACCGCATAAGGGCGAGCCCGCAAGAGCTCGCGCGAGGAGGAGAAGCAGACCTACTCGCACGAACAGCAACTGAGCGACATGGAAGCCGCGTGGGGACCGGTCGACTCGATATGGTGCTGGCAGGAGAGTCGGAGCGGCACCAATTTCGACCGTCCGCAGTTTCGTGACCTGCTCGATTTCTGCCTGACGAACCCGCGGCCTCGTAACACTCCCGGCCGAGTCGAATGGTGGGCGCCTCACCGCTTCGGCCGCAGCCTGGATGCCGCCGGCAATCCGGACATCATGAAGTTCATGTTCGTGTACCATCAGTTCGAGGAAGCCGGCTGGCAGTTGCACTTCCTGAAGGTCCCACGGCTGGATCACCCGCTCGGGGACGTGATGAACATCGCGGTGCACGCATACGCGGCCGCGGTCTACTCGATGGACCTGTCGGAGCATGCCAGCCGCGGTCGCCGGAAGGAGGGCGAAAAAGGCTGGTGGGTCAATGGACAGGCCCCGTGGGGCACGCTGCGCTACGACACGCTCGAGAAACGTGTTCTCGCGCCAGGTGAGAAATCCCGGCCCGGCGGTGGCGGCACAATCCTCGTATCGCACCCGCAGGTGCTACCGGAGTGGGTGCCGTCCGCGGAGATGCTTCTCGCCGGTGCGTCTTACAGGAGCATCGGTGAGCACCTGTACAGCAAGGGCCTGCGCGGCCCTCAGGACGGCATACTCGGTCATCGCCACATCACCAACTGGCTGACCAACCGCCATCTGATCGGCGAGGTGCTGACGCGTGATCCTGAGTATCGCGCAGTATGGAACAAGGCGCGATGGGAGCCTCTGGTCGACGTCGACTTGTTCCAGCGCGTTCAGGCCGAAGTGCAGCGGCGCCGGAACGAGCCGCGCAACAAGAAGCGAAACAGCAAGGCGACGTTCATTCTGACGCCCGTCTGCGCGACGTGCGGCATGGCGTACCATGGCGGGCGCAACGGCAAGGCAGCCGGCAACGCGCGGACCTACGTGCACAGCATCCCCGACGCCCGGCTTCATGCCGAGCACGGCGATTTCGTGCAGCACGGCTGCCGGGCGTGGAGCGTGATGGCCGACGAACTCGAGGGGGAGATCAAGGACCTCATCCTGCGAGAGCGGGCGTCAGCCAGCTACGAGGACGAAGTTCGTGAGGCCCTCGCGGAGAAGGAGCGGTTCCAGAGTAGCAGCCGAAACGCCATCGCCTCTGCCACGGAGCGAATCAAGGAACTGCAGAGCGAATACAACGCGGTCGCCCGCGAGCAGAATGCGGGCCGCGAAGCAGCAGCGTTCGACCAGGCCGTACGACGATGAGCTGACGGCGATCGCGCAGAAACTGACGACAGCGCAGCATGAGCTCGCGGAGGCGGAGACGTTCGCGGCCGAACGCCAGCTTCAGTGGGAACGGATTTCGGCCGCAATCAATGAGACCCGAAACGTCGCCGCGACGTGGGATGCCGTCGGGCCGGAGGAACGGCGCGTGTTGCTCGACTGGTGGGTGCTGGATGTCATGATCGCCGTCGAGTGCCTGCCCGGATACAAGCGTGCGAACCGGAAGACAGCGATCGTGACGCTGCGCAGCGCGCCCGCCGCGCCGCGCTACTTCGCCTTCGGCCGCGACCTGTCCAGCGCCGCGTCCAGCTCCGAGCGAACGAACGGGTCGTCTTCGGAGGAGACCCGAGACTCGAGTGCGTCGAATGCCTCCGGCGACCCGACCTCGCCCAGCGCCCAGGCGGCGTGGCCACGGACCAATCGGTCGGCGTCGGACAGCGCCGACACCAGCACCGGGACCGCCTCCTCGGAGCCCCAGTTGCCGAGCGCGACGGCCACATTGCGCAGGAAGCCGGCCCGGCCAGCCCGGCGCAGGGCGGACCCGCGGGAGAAGGCTTCCCAACCTGCCTCGTCGAGCGCCATGAGGTCGATGAGCGATGGCGACCTCGTTCCGGGATGCCAGCCATCGGACGGCCGTTTCTCGACGCCGACCGGCGGTTCACCCGGGCCCCGGGCCGCGAAAGATGGCTCCGCGCAAGGAGATGAGAACTTTCGTGGATATGGGCACACCTCCTGACAAATGTCGCACCCGAACACGCGATTCCCGATGAGCGGCCGCAGCTCCACCGGGATCGCGCCTCGATGCTCGATCGTCAGGTACGAGATACACCGCCGCGCGTCGATGACGGGCGCTCCATCGTCATCGCGCCCGAGCAGCGCGCCCGTCGGACACGCGTCGACACACGCGCTGCACGTGCCGCAGTGGTCGGCGTCGAACGGCGCGTCTTCCGGAAGCTCCAGCGGCAGGATCAGCGCGGCGAGGAAGAAGTACGAGCCGCGCCTCGGGTGGATGAGCATCGTGTTACGGCCGAACCAGCCGAGTCCCGCGCTCCGCGCGACCTCGCGCTCGAGCACGGGACCGGTGTCCACGTACGCGCGCGCCTCGAGCATCGCGCGGCCGGTCTCCGCCTCGAGCCAGCGCAACAGCGCGAGAAGCTTCTTCTTCACGGTGGGGTGGTAGTCGCGGCCGCGGGCGTAGCGCGCGATGATGGCGCGCGAAGGATCTTCGGCATCGGGCGAGCCGTCGGAGTACGCGTCGGCGACGACGAGGACGCTCGAGAGATCGGGCCAGGCGGTAACCGGGTCGAGCCGACGTCGCACCGCGTCATCCCGTGCGAGCCACGCCATCTCGCCGTGCCGGCCTTCCTCGATCCAACGGCGGAAGAATTCCGCGTGCTCGCTCGGGCGGAGCTGCGTGATTCCCGCCGCGGCGAATCCGAGCCGCGTCGCTTCGCGCTTCAGCGCGTCGGTGAGCGCGGCCGCGCTGGCTCGCCTCACCGTCGGTTCCACATCCGGCTCCCGATCATGCCGGCTCATACCCCGGCTCGCGGCCGCGGGTCGGCGACCAGGTCACGCAGGTCGAAGTGCTGAGCACGCCCTCGACCTCGCGCAGCTCCGCTGCCAAGTCCTCCGCCAATCCGCCGGGGGATGTCCGGCCGCGACCGGAGAATGCGTCTTTCCAGGCACAACGGTTCTGATGCGACGGCGGACTCGGCCTCCGCCGGCGCGATTCTTCACACGCACAGGAGGACCCCATGATTCGTTCCCTCGTGCCCGGACTTCGCCTTCTGCACGGCGCCCGTCCGACCCGCGCTGCCTGCCTGCTCGGCCTCACCGTGCTCGCCGCGTGCGATGCCGGGCCCACCGCTCCGGCCGCAGGCGAGGCGCCCGCATTCGGCGTCGAGCCCGTTCCGTTCCGGGTCTTCGACTTCGACGCCGCCGGCCGGATCGACGGGCGCTGGGTCGGCCGACTGACGGACGGCCGTACCCTGATGGTCGATCCGCTCTCCTCCGCGTCGATGGGCATGACGATCCACCTCGTCCAGACGTGGACGTTGACCAACCTACCGGACGACGGTATGCCGGTGACTGCGACGCTGTCCGGGATCGTTAACCTCGCGACCGGCCGCCTTGTGCTGAACGGCGCCATGGCGGCAGGGACACCCGTCCACGTCCGGGGCGACGTGACCGATACGGGAGGCGGCACGATCTCGATCGGAGGCGAGTTCATGTTCAACCCGCAGCCCGAGCCGCCCGGCCACTTCTGAGCACTGCGACGGCCGCGGCCTGAGGCCGCGGCCGTTCTTGTGGTCCGGGTAACATCATATTATCATGATGAAACCTTGAAAGGGGCGGACCGGGCCATGATCCTCTCACAGACCGCGATCTACGCCATCAAGGCGGTCCTCTTCCTGGCCGAGACCGACCGGGAGGAGCCGGTGAGGGTCGATGACATTGCCCGGGCTCTCGACGTTCCCCGCAACTACCTGTCGAAGATCCTGCACGCCCTCACGCGGGCCGGCCTTCTCTCCTCCACCCGGGGACCTCACGGTGGCTTCCGTCTCCGGATCGCCGCCTCCCGGATCACCCTCGAGCAGGTGGTGGAGCCTTTCGACGAGCTCGTACAGAGGTCGGCGTGCCTGTTGGGCCGCGAGCGCTGCAGCGACGAGAACCCCTGCGCCGCCCATGCCCGGTGGAGGAACGTCTCTTCCCAGGTACTGGACTTCTTTCGCGACACCACGATCCGGAGTCTGTCGAAGGATCGTCTCGCCATCCTCGACATCGCGCCCGCGGACGCGGGCAACGCCTGAACCCGTGCGGCCCGCCCTGCGGACCGCAGAACCAGCAAGGACACGACCGTGACACGACAACGACTGCCCGGCCTCAAATTCGGATATGCTCATGACGAACGCGCGCCAACCCCGGCGCGACGGCGGAGGGACCGGCTCGGCGCCACCCGAGGATTGCGGCTGACGGTGGTGCTGCTGGCTGCGGCGATCGGAGGCTGCGGAAGTGAGAGCGGTGCGGGCGGCGGCAATCCGGGGGCGTCGTCGGCAACGGCGGGGAGCGCGGAAGGTGGGGAGACGGTTGCGATCACGCCGGAAGCGCGGCAGGAGGCGCAACAGATCTTCGGGACGCGCTGTTCGGTGTGTCACGGCGCGGAGGGGCGGGGCGATGGCCCGGGCGGCGCCGCGCTGGTGCCGACGCCGCGGAATTTCCACGACACCGCGTGGCAGGACAGCGTGGCGGACAAGGAGATCGAGACGGCGATCGTCTCCGGCGGTGCGGCGGTGGGGCGCAGTCCGGCGATGGTGGCGAACCCGGACCTGAGGAGCAAGCCGGGGGTCGTGGCCGCGCTCCGCGAGATCATCCGGAATTTCGGCAAGCAGCAGTAGGCGAAGCGGCGAACCCGATCAGGAGGGAGGATTCATGAGAAGCGAGAGTCGGAGGGAGCGGATTGGCCGTTGGCTTCCCGTCGTGTCGGCGGTGGTCGTCCTGGCGGCGTGTGGCGGCTCGGGCGGCGAGGGAATCGGTGGATCGATGGTCCAGGATCTGATGCAGTCGCGGTCGCTGAACGAGGCGGACGTCCTGGCGGCGCTGAAGACGTACACGCCGACGGGTCGGACGGACCCGTTCGTGATGTTCGCGTCGGGCGGGCATAGTGGCCAGGTGATCGTGATCGGCGTCCCGTCGATGCGGATCCTGAAGTACATCGGCGTATTCACGCCCGAGCCGTGGCAGGGATACGGCTTCGACGACCAGACGAAAGCGCTTCTGGCGAGCAGCTCACGGGCGGGCAGGAAGCTGACCTGGGGGGACAGCCACCATCCGGCGCTGAGCGAGACGGATGGCGACTACGACGGGCAGTTCCTGTTCATCAACGACAAAGCGAACGCGCGGGTCGCGGTGATCAGTCTGACGGACTTCGTGACGACGCAGATCGTGCATTCGCCGATCCTGGGAACGGATCACGGCGGCACGTTCGTCACACCCAACACGGACTACATCATCGAAGGCGGCCAGTACCCGATCCCGCTGGACGGGAGCTATGCGCCGCTCACGGACTTCGATGACACGTACCGGGGCGCGGTGATGTTCTGGAAGTTCGACCGGGAGACCGGCAGGATCGATCCGGACGCGTCCTTTGCCATGGAGCTGCCGCCGTACATGCAGGACCTTTCCGACGCCGGCAAGCTGGCGAGCGACGGCTGGGTGTTCATCAACTCCTTCGACACCGAGCGTTCCTACGGCGGCACCATGGAGGGCGAGCCGCCGCTGGAGTCGGGCGCATCGCAGAACGACATGGACTACCTCCACGTCATCGACTGGAAGAAGGCCGCCGAGGTCGCCGCGCGGCCGGGCGGGACGAATCGCGTGCAGGGCGTGCGCGTGATCCCGCTTTCGACGGCCGTTGCGGAGGGGCTCCTCTTCTTCGTGCCCGAGCCGAAGAGTCCGCACGGCGTTGACGTCACGCCGGACGGCCGGTACCTCGCGATTTCCGGCAAGCTCGACACGCACGAGACGGTGTACGACTGGTCCCTGATCAAGCAGGCGATCGACACGAAGGACTTCGAGGGGACGGACCCGTACGGCGTGCCCATCATCGGGTTCCGGACGGCGCTTCACGGTCAGGTGGAGCTGGGCCTGGGCCCGCTGCACACGCAATGGGATGACCAGGGGAACGGGTACACGTCGCTGTTCATCGATTCCAAGATCGCGAAGTGGTCTCTGGCGGACATGACGCTGCTGGACACGATTCCGGTGCACTTCAACATCGGCCACCTGGCGACGCCGGAAGGCGACACGGAGCATCCGAAGGGGCAGTATGTGATCGCGCTCGACAAGTGGTCCATCGACCGGTTCAACAACGTCGGACCGTTGATGCCGCAGAACATGCAGCTGATCGATGTGACGACGGATCGGATGCAGCTGCTCTACGACCTCCCCATCGGCCTGGGTGAGCCGCACTACGCCCAGATCATCAGCGCGGACAAACTGAACGCCACCCAGCTGTACTCGCCGGTCGGGGAGAACCAGGTCACGCACCAGCCCGACCCGAACGCGGTGACCTCCGAGGCGGAGGCCCGGGTGGAGCGTCACGGGCGCGTGGTCGACGTGTACATGACGGCCGTGCGCAGCCACTTCCGACCCGATCGCGTCGAAGTGAACCGGGGCGATACGGTCCGGTTCCACATCACCAATCTGGAGCAGACGCCGGACGCGACACACGGCTTCGGGCTGGGCAACTACGACGTGAACCTCAGCCTCGAGCCGGGCAAGACGGCGAACGTGACAGTGGTCGCCGACCAGGCCGGTGTGTTCCCGTTCTACTGCACCGAGTTCTGCTCCGCGCTCCATCTCCGAGATGATGGGCTACCTGCTCGTGAAGGGATGAGGCGAGCCGGATGAGCAGGATTCGGGTGGCACTGCTCTTCGGGGTGGCGGCGGCGTTGGCTGTCGCCGCCCGGCAGCCCGGGGGGGAACGGCCCGTGAGCGCGGCGCCGGCTGCCGACTCGCAGACGGTGACGTTCCGCTGCCCCGCGGATGGGCACGAGGTGGCCACCGGCGCCACGCTCCAGAGCGTGGTGGACACCGCGGCCCCGGGCTCCGTCCTCTGCATGTCCGCTGGCAGCTACCGCGGACCGGTCGAGATTCGCACTCGCGTCAGCCTGGAGGGTCCGTCGACCGCCATCATCCGGGGTGATGGCGGCGGCACGACCATCCGGGTGCTTGCGGACAGCGTCATCCTGGGCGGATTCACGGTAGAGGGCAGCGGCCGGCGCTACGACCGGATGGATGCCGCCGTGTACGTGCGGGGACGCGGGATCGTGGTCGCCGGACTCACCGTGCGCGATGCCCTCTTCGGCATCATCGCCGAACGGTCCGAGGGCCTGACCATCGTGAACAACCACGTCCTCGGTCTGGCAACGCTGCCGGTGGGCATCCGGGGCGACGGCATCCGCCTGTGGGAAGTGCGCCACTCCGTCGTCACCAGCAACCACCTCGAGGACTCCCGTGACATCCTGGTCTGGTACTCGCCCGGCAACCGCATCGCCGGCAACACGGTCGAGCGCAGCCGGTACGCCACGCATTTCATGTACTCGGACGACTGCGTGGTCGAGGACGGCGCGTACCACGACAACGTCGTCGGCATCTTCGTCATGTACTCGAACGGCATCACGCTGCGCGACAACCTCATCGCCGGAAACGCCGCCGCCGATGGCATGGGCCTGGGAGTGAAGGAGTCGGGCAACTTGCGAGTGGAGCGGAATCGTTTTGTCCGCGACGGGCGCTGCCTGTACCTCGACACGTCTCCCTTCCGTGCGGGCGATTCCGTGCTGGTGCGCGGCAACGTGTTCGCCGGCTGTGCCGCCGGGGTCACATTCCACAGCAGCGAGCGGCGCAACACCTTCCTCGACAATGTGTTCGTGGCGAACCGGACGCCGGTGGCCGTCGAGGGTCGCGGCAATGCACGGGAGGTCGTGTGGAGCGCCAACTACTTCGACGAGTACCGGGGCTATGACCTGGACGGCGACGGAACGGGAGACGTGCCCTTTGAGCTTCGCAGTCTGAGCGCGAGTCTGGTCGCGAGCCATCCCCGACTCGCTTTCTTCCGCGGCACGGTCGTGTTCGCTCTGCTCGACATCGCGGGCCGGTTCTTCCCGCTGCTCGAGCCCGAGACCCTGTTGACGGATCCGCGCCCCCGCATGGTCCCGCCGGGACCGGCATGAGCGGATGGAGAGACGATGCGCGTTGAATTGAACGATGTGCGCAGGCAGTTCGGAAACGTGCTCGCGCTCGATGGCGTTTCCCTGGACATCGCGCCGGGCGAGCGGGTGGCGCTGGTCGGTCCGAACGGTTCCGGCAAGTCGACGCTGCTGCGCGCGGTCATGGGCATCGTGCGCTGCGAAGGCACCGTGCGCCTGGATGGCCGGGATCCGTTCCGGGACCGCGCAGCGCTGGCGGCGCGCCTCGCGTGCGTGCCGCAGACGGCGCCCCGGCTCCGCGCCACGGTGGGTGAGTTGTCGCGCGCCGTCGCGACGCTCCGGTGTCTGGACGCCGATCGGATCCGGAGCACGGCCGCACGCATCGGTCTGGATCTGGACGCGCTCCGTCGCCAACCGCTCGGGACCCTGTCAGGCGGCACGCGACAGAAGCTGCTCATTGCGCTGGCGCTGGCCGCCCCCGCATCGCTCGTGATCCTCGACGAGCCCACGGCGAGCCTCGACCGGGATGCACGCGAAGCCTTCTTCCGGCTCTTCGAGGAACGGGCCGCGGGAGCGACGCTCCTGCTCAGCTCGCACCGTCTCGGAGAGATCCGTCGCCTGGTCGACCGGGTCGTGGCGTTGGAAGCCGGACGCGTCGCCGTGGAGGGGCCGATCACGGCGCCCGAGATCGCGCACCACATGAACGACGAATCCGGGTGGCACGACGGTCCGGATCCGACGGCCTGGACGAACGGAAGGAGGGCATCGTGAGCGGTGTCGGTGCGAGGGCGGAGGCCAGGCTGCCTGCCGGCCAGCGCCTGGCGGCGCTGGCGCGTCTGGAGGTCGGCGACGTACTGCGGTCGCGGTGGCTCCTCTTCTGTGGCGGACTGTACGCCTCGCTGGCCGCGCTCTTCGTACTCGTCGGCCTGCGCGAATCCGGCGTGGTTGGCTTCACCGGAATGCCGCGCGCGCTGCTGTCGCTGGGCCACGCGCTGGTCGTGCTGCTTCCCCTGCTGGCGCTCACTGCCACGGGTCCCGTGGTGAGCCGCGCACGCGGGGACGGTACCCTCGAGCTGCTCTTCGGCCACCCCATCACCCGTGATGACTACATCGGAGCGGTGACTCTGGTGCGGTACGGAGCGCTGCTCGTCCCGCTGCTGGTGCTCCTGCCCGGTCTGGCCCTGGCGGGCGCGGTGATTCTCCACCAGCCGGTGCCATGGTCGCTCCTCGCCCGGTCGCTGGTGGTCGGGGCCGCGCTGCTGTGGAGCTTCACGGGCATCGGGCTCGCTGTTTCGGTCCGGGTGAGCGAACCCGATCGCATCATGATGTACGTGCTCCTGGCCTGGGTGCTTGGAGTGGCATTGCTCGACTTCGGGCTGCTCGGGCTCATGCTCCAGTGGCGCCTGCCCACAACAGCCGTCTTCGCCCTCGCCGCGATCAACCCCGTCGAAACGGCGCGGCTGGCGCTCGTGTCCGGCGCCGATCCCACACTCGGCACACTTGGCCCTGTCGGGTTCTTCCTGCACGACAGCCTCGGATCGGCGTGGCTTTTCGTCGCTGGCGTCGTCTGGCCTCTTCTCGTCGGCTCAGCGGGATGGACACTGGCAAGGCACTGGCTGCGCAATGGTGATCTCGCATAGCTGAAGGGCGCGGCTGGCCCGTGCCCGGGAGGATGGCAACGTGACCCTTGAATCCAGACTGCGGCCCCTCGTGGACCGCTTCGAGGAGTTCCTGGACGAGCCCGTCCGCTTCCGGAGCCGATTCCTGCTCGCGTTGCTCGTGATCCCCCTGCTGCTGAGCTTCACGCAGCCACTCTGGCGTATCAGCATGGAGGCGCCCCAGTACCCGCAGGGGCTCTACCTCGACGTGTACGCCTGGAAGCTCAGCGGCGGGCACGACGGGCATGACATCCAGGAGATCAACGAGCTCAACCACTACATTGGCATGCACACGATCGCCCGCAGCGAGTTCGCCGACCTGGACTGGATCCCCTTCGCGCTCGGGCTGCTCGCCATCCTCGCGTTGCGAGTCGCGGTCATCGGCAAGGTGCGATCTCTCATCGACCTCGGCGTTCTGACCGGGTACGTGGGCGCGTTCTCGCTGGCCCGGTTCGTGTACAAGCTGTACGTGTTCGGCCACGACCTCGACCCCCGTGCCCCGGTCAACATCGACCCCTTCATGCCGGTCGTGCTGGGAACACGCAAGGTCGCGAACTTCACGACCCACTCGTGGCCGAGCCTGGGAACGGTCTTCCTGGCGGTCTTCGCGCTGGGTGTGCTGTCGACGGCCGCATGGCACTGCTGGGTCGGCTACCGCGAGGCGTGGGGAAAGCGCGCGCCGGCGCGCACGTAGCGGCGACGCCGCGCCGCCCCTTTCGGGCACTGTGGCACCCTCGTTCTCACACAGGTGAAACCGATGCCGTTCCCTGTGTCTCCCCCGGAAGCCTGCCCTACCGCCGGTCGCTCCCCTCGCCCGTCAGCGTGGTGTTCGTCAGCGTCGCTTTCTTCAAATACGGGATCCCCTCCGTCATCCACTCCGGCGCGGGCTCGCCCTTCAGGTAGTGATCGAAGAACTGGAAGAAGCGGACCGTCAGGTCGATCCGGTTCCCCAGCTTGCTCACGTGGTGCCCTTCGTCCGGGTACGCCAGCAGGATGGCATTCTTCCCGTTGAAGCGGAGCGCGTTGTAGAACTTGAGGCTCTCGTTGAACGACACGGTCGGATCGGCGGTGCCGTGCATGATGAGGAACGGCTGCGTCACCTCGTTCGCGTGCGACAGCGCGGACTGGTCGCGGTAGACGTCCGGCTTCTCCCAGGGCGAGAAGCCCCAGCGGCCCTGGTCGTACATGTAGTAGTTGTTGCCGTTGGCGCCGGAGCCGCCGCTCACCTGGTAGGACCAGCCCCACTCCTGGCTGAAGTCGGTGTAGAGGTCGGTGACGCCGGCGCCCTCGCCCACGGCCGCGAACAGCCGCGACACGGTGCCGATGTACGCCGCGCCCTCGCCGCCATAGCTGTGGCCGTGCAGGCCGATGTGCGCGGGGTCGGCGTAGCCCAGCTCGATGACTTTCCGCGTCGCCGCTTCCACGCAGTCCAGCTGGTCGTCGTGCGAGTTGCCGGTGTTGTACCAGATGTCGGGGATCACCACGATGTAGCCCTTGCTCACGGCTTCGATCGCGGGCCGGCCCATGCTCACGAGCAGCTCCGGCATCGGGTAGCGGTTCAGGATCTGCGAGTTCTTCTCGTAGAAGGTGACGAGCGTCGGCCGCTTCTGGCCGGGCTGGTAGTCATCGGGCAACCAGATCAGGCCCTGCAGCGCCCGTCCCTGCTTGTTGGTGAAGTCGAACAGGATGCTGTGGCCCCAGAGGTACTCCGCCTGCTGCGGGTTCGAGTCGGTGATCTTCTTCGCGCTCGCGAAGTCGGCGCCCGACACGCGCAGGTCCGGAGATTCCGTGAACGTCTGCCGCGTGAAGAGGAAGCGGTCGGCGTGCTCCGCGCGGTCCGGCGTGCTGTAGTTCGCGTCGTCGTACACAACCTCGTTCAGCGCGCCCTTCGCCAGAGTGTAGAATCCCGCCTTCTTCGTCAGCTCGCCGAACGCGGAGAGCCGCACGGGCTTCGAGAGGTCGTACTCCTCGCCTGAGCGAACGCGGCGGCTCGCCATCGGGTCGATGGGGTCCGGGCGCAGGAGCCGGAGCGTGATCCGGTTCTTCGCGCCGTACCCGTTGGTGATGCTCTTCGCGGGCCCGCGTCCGTCGAGCGGGACTGTCCACAGGTCGTACTTGTCCTCGAGGATGACGCTCCGGCCATCGCGCGTGTAGCCGGCCACGCCCCACGGCCGCTTCTCTCCCGGATGGTCGTCATCGACATTGGTGAAGTCCGGGCCGTCCGCGGCGAGGGTGGTCGAAGCGCCGCTGTCGAGATCGTACGCCTGGTACTTGCCGTCCTTCCAGTACAGGAACGTGCGGCCGTCCGGCGAGATGCCGGCCGCACCCTGCGTGGTCTGGTTCGAGAACATGAGCGTGCGCTCACCGGTCGCGGTGTTCACGCGGTAGAAGTCGGCCCGGGACGGCTTCCAGTCGGAGATGTACGCCCGGTCGTCACGGCCCACGGCCCAACGCCCGTCCGTGGAGACCTCCAGAGTGCTCAGCGTCGAGTCGCCGAGCGCGACGAATGTTCCGCGCGCGACGTCGAACGCCTGCGGGTACGTGACGTTGCGATCCCGCGAGGCGCGGCCCATCTGCACCGACTGGATGTAGCGGTCGGCGGTGTTCCACACGTCCACGTCGGTCGTGCTGTCGGAACTCACGACGGTGGCCGTGTCCGTGGCAGGCTTCTGCGGCGTCGCGCCCAGGAACACACGCGCGCCGTCCTCGCTCCAGCTGACCGACGCCCGGTCGCTGATCACCCAGCCCTCCGGGAAGCCGGCGGCCTTCGCCGTGAGCGTCTTCGGCTTCAGCGCCGGGTCGGCGAGCGCGGCGCTGATGTCCGGAACCACGAGCAGCGTGTTGTCGCGCTCCAGCATCTTCGGCACGTCCTCGCCCTTGAGCACGGCGACGCCGGTCCCCGCATCGTTCCACGCCAGCTGGCCGTACTGCTTCGCGTCGTTATCGAGAGCGCGCGTGCTTCCGGTCGCGAGGTCCATGACGAAAACACCGTTCCCGTCGCGCACCGACGCGTCCACCGTGTACGCGAGCTTGTCGCCCGCACGGTTGAACTCCGCGTCGCCGACACTGCCAAGAAGCTGGCTCCGCCCCGTCGCCAATTCGAGCAGGATCGCGTCCGAGCCGCGTGCCGACGCACTGGAGGCGCCGCCGCCTCGTCCGCCTCCGAAACCGCCGCCGCCTCGACCACCACGGCCGCCGCCCGCCGCCGGGCGGTTGCGCAGCAACGCGTACTTCGACGTGCGCGAAAACGTCGCCGACTGCATGTCGCGCCAGCGGCGCGTCGTTCCCGTGGCCAGCTCCCGGATCTCGAGCCTGCGAAGCGATGCGGACGCCGCACCGCCACCACGGGCGCCCTGCGCTGCGGGCGTCTCGGTACCACCGCCGCCAGCCGAGCCGCGTCCGCCCCGGCCACCGCGCGGCGGCACCGAGTCCACCTGGTACGCGATCCAGCGCGCGTCGGGAGAGAATACTCCGTTCGACGCGTTCGCGATGGCCGTGTCACGGTCGGTCTGCTGGTCGAGAATGTGCAGCTCGGGCTTCGCATCACGCTGCGCGACGTTGGTGAATCGATAGACCCACGTCACCCACCGCCCGTCGCTCGATATGGCCTGGCTCCCGATGGTGCGCCAGCGGCCGTAGTCGTCCACCGCCAGCACCTTCTGCCCCCCCGCCGCCGCGGCTTCCGCCGTCTGGGCCCGGAGGGGCGGAGTCGCTGAAGCCAGCGCGAGCATGGCCAGGAGGACGGACAGGAAGGAGTGGCGCGCCTGCGCCGTCGGGCGAGCGGTGTTGCCAATTCTGGGCACGGTAGTCTCTCGACTTTCTGAGGAACCGCGCAAGATACGACGGGGGCGAGCCCCGGCGCACGCCCCCGTCGGAATCGCCGGGGTCCGCACGCCCCTTCCGGTCGCACCGCACCTCCCCGTGGCCCGCCCATCGTAACGATTTTGCACCACGCCCATCTCGAACCGGCAGACGTCGCACTCCCAGGGAACGGCGCTCCGCCATCGGCGTAACAAGTGCCTGCAGGTCTTTCGGATGGCAGGCGACGACGCCCACCGGGTTCCCCGCCGCCCCCGCCGGCATCGGTCCCCGGAAAGTGCACAGCGTCGTTCGGGCCGTGGTGGGAATCGCACGGTTCACCGCGCTGGCCGTCCGCCACGAGCGTGCGTCGCGGCGGGCCGCTGGCGCGGCGTTCGATATCCGGCGAGACGCGTGGGGGAACAACGAAAGGCAATCGGATGGGAGAGGCAGGCGTGAGGGACCACGGAGCGTCACAGCCCGGAACGCGGTTCTGGGTGCTCGTGCTGGCGGTGGCCGCGTCGGCGTGCGCGAAATCGGAGGCGGCTCCGCCCGTCATGCCGCCGGCCCAGGTCGGGATCGTCACGGTGGCACCGCACCCGGTCCCGCTGACCTACGAGTTCACGGGCCAGGTCGAGCCGTTCCGGCGCGTGGAGGTGCGGGCCCGTGTCGATGGGGTCATCGAGGAACGGCCGTTCACGGAGGGCGCGGTAGTCCAGCGGGGTCAGCTCCTCTACCGCCTCGACCGCGTGCGCTACGAGGCGGCGTGGCGGAGCGCGAAGGCCACGTACGAGAACGACACGCTCACGCTTGCGCGGCTGTCCGCGTTGCTGCCTCGGCACGCCGTCGCGCAGCAGGACGTGGACAACGCCCGGACCGCGGTGGACGCGTCCCGGGCCACCCTCGACAAGGCCACGAAGGACCTGAACGACACCGAGATCCGCGCCGAGATCACAGGGCGCGTGGGACGCACGCAGCTGCAGACCGGAGCGCGCGTGACGGGCGCCGGCGACCTGCTCACCACCATCGACCAGCTCGACCCGGTGTACGTCGCCTTCCATCCGTCCTCGGCACAGGTGATCGCCTGGCGAGCGAAGCCGGCGGACCGTTCCCTGATCCAGCCGGGAAGCGGCCTCGCGGTGCGGGTGCTGAACTCATCGGGATCGCTCGTTCCGGCGGTCGGCCGGCTCGACTACGTGTCGCCCACGCTCGACTCGACGACCGAGACACAGGAGTTCCGCGCGACGTTCGCCAACGGCAGCGGCGCCCTGGTCCCCGGCGAGTTCGTGCACGTGCGCCTCGAGGGCTTCGTCGAGGCGGACGCCATCACCGTGCCGCAACGCGCCGTGCAGCAGGGGCTGGCCCGCCAGTTCGTCTACGTCGTGGGCGCCGGCGACACGGTGTCCACGCGCGACGTGCAACCCGGCCCGTGGACCGGCAATGCCTGGATCATCGAGAGCGGACTGTCGCCGGGTGACCGCGTGATCGTCGATGGCGTCCAGAAGGTGTTCCCCGGCAGCGTGGTGCAACCGACGCCGGCGGCCGATTCCGCCGGCGGGCCCGCACCACCGCCGGCAGCCGCGGGGTCGACGCCGGGAGCATCCGGCATGCCCGGCACGGATTCGATGGCGCGCTCCGGCCGGACGCCGGACCGCGGGGACGGCGCACAGCCGTGAGCGGGCACGAGTCGAGCGGTCCACCGCAGGACGTCCGGTACTTCTTCATCCGGCGGCCGGTCCTGGCGTCGGTGATCTCCATCGTCATCACCCTGCTCGGGCTCTTCTCCATCTTCAACCTGCCGGTGGCCCGCTACCCCCAGATCACGCCGCCCGCGATCCGCGTGACGGCGGTCTACCCGGGCGCTTCGGCCGAGGATGTGGCGCAGAGCGTGGCCGCGCCGATCGAGGAGCAGCTGGCCGGCCTGGACGGGCTGCTCTACTACTCGTCGTCGAATTCGAGCGACGGCACGATGATGCTCACCGTCACGTTCGACATCAGCCGCGATCAGGACCTGGCGGCGGTGGACGTGCAGAACGCGATCAAGCTCGCCGAGCCGCAGCTGCCCCAGTCCGTCCGGACCAACGGCATCTCCATCGTCAAGGCCAACAGCGACATTCTGGCGGTCGTCGCGCTCACTTCGAGCGACCCGCGCTTTGACGCGTCCTATCTCACCAACTACATGAACCTTTACGTCGTGGACGAGCTGAAGCGCGTGCCCGGCGTCGGCAATGCGACGGCCTTCGCCGGACTCAACTACTCGATGCGGCTGCAGCTCGACCCCGGCCGCATGGCGAAGCTCGGGATCACGGTGAGCGACGTCGCCGCCGCCGTGCGCGAGCAGAACGCGACCAACCCCGCCGGCCGGCTCGGCCGCGAGCCGTCACCGGAAGGAACACAGCTGACCATTCCGGTCACCGCCCAGGGCCGGCTGCAGACCGCGCAGCAGTTCAACGACATCATCGTGCGCGCCCGACCCGACGGCGCCGTCGTGCGCGTGCGCGACATCGGCCAGGCCGTGCTCGGCGCGCAGAGCTACGACCTCGAGGGACGCCTGAACGGCGAGCCGACCGCCGTGATGCTGCTCTACTCCCGCCCCGGCGCCAACGCGCTGGCCGTGAAGGACGCGGCGGTGAAGCGGCTGGACGAGCTGTCGCAGAGCTTCCCGGCCGGTGTCAGCTACAACGTGCCCTTCGACACGACGCCGTTCGTCACGGCCTCGATCCACGAGGTCACGATCACGCTGATCGAGGCCATGCTGCTGGTCACGCTCGTCGTATTCCTGTTCCTCGAGGGGTGGCGCGCCACCGTGATTCCCATGCTCGCCGTGCCGGTGAGCGTGATCGGGACCTTTGGTGGTCTCCTGATGTTCGGCATGTCGATCAACGTGCTCACGCTCTTCGGCCTCGTTCTCGCCATCGGCATCGTGGTGGATGACGCCATCGTCGTCATCGAGAACGTCGAGCGTATCATGGCGACCGAGGGGCTGCCCCCGCGCCTGGCCGCCGACCGCGCCATCCGCCAGGTCGCGAGCGCGCTCGTCGCCATCGTGCTCTCGCTCTGCGCCGTCTTCGTCCCCGTCGCCTTCATCTCCGGCGTCACCGGCGAGCTGTTCCGTCAGTTCGCCATCACCATCGTCATCGCGGTCGTCATCTCCGGGATCGTGGCCCTGACCCTGACCCCGGCGCTCTGCTCGGTACTGCTCCGGGAATCGACCGAAGGGAACGTCACCGGCTTCTTCGGCTGGTTCAACCGGACGTTCCAGCGCGGCCGCCGCCGGTACGTCGGTGTCGCGGGCTACATGCTCGACCGGCCCCTGCCCTGGCTGGCCGTGTTCGTCGTGATCGTGGGCCTGGCCGGCGTGCTCTGGCAACGCCTGCCCACCGCCTTCATCCCCACGGAGGACAAGGGCTACATGGCGATCGCGGTGCAGTTGCCGGACGCGGCTTCGCTACAGCGTACCGTGGAAACCGTCAGCCAGATCGAGACCGCGCTGCGCCAGGAGCCCGCCGTCGAGAATTTCGTCGCACTCGCCGGATTCAGCATCCTGGGCTTCTCGTCCCAGACCAACGCCGCGACGTTCTTCGTCTCGTTCAAGCCATGGGACGAGCGGGGCAAGGGCGAGTCGGCGGACGCCATCACGGCGCGCGTCAACGGTCGGCTGTTCGGCATGAAAGGCGCCACGGCCTTTGCGTTCAACCTGCCGGAAGTCCCGGGTCTCGGCGCCACGTCGGGCGTCGAGCTCAACCTCCAGAACCGCAACGGCCAGGACATCCGGTCCTTCGCCGCGCAGGTGCAGGCGTTCCAGCAGGCCGTGAACGGGTTGCCCGCGGCGCAGAACGTGACCACGACGTTCCGCGCCAGCGTGCCCCAGCTCTACGTCGATGTCGACCGCACCGCCGCCAAGGCACGCGGCGTGAGTCTCGACGAGCTGTTCGGAACGCTGCAGGCGTTCCTTTCCGGGCTCTACATCAACGACTTCAACCTGTACGGCAAGACCTTCCGGGTCCAGGCGGAGGCGCAGGCCCGATTCCGGCAGTCGCCCGCCGACCTCGGACGGCTGTACGTGCGCGGCAGGGACGGCGCCATGATCCCGGTTTCCGCCCTCACCTCGACGCAGTTCCGGAGCGGTCCCACGGTGGTACCACGCTTCAACGGGTTTCCCTCGGCGCTCTTCACGGGAACGCCGAAGCCGGGATTCAGCTCCGGCGAACTGCTCGCCGAAGTCGATTCCCTCGTGAACAGCCGGTTCGCATCGGCGGGCATCGGCGTGGCCTATTCCGGTGAGTCGTACCAGGAGCGCGCGTCGGGAAGCGACGCCGCCCTGGTCTTCGTCATCGGGCTGGTCATCGTGTTCCTCGTGCTCGCCGCGCAGTACGAGAGTTGGGCCGTGCCGTTCGCCGTCCTGCTCGGCCTGCCCTTCGGCATCCTGGGCGCGCTGCTCGGCATCTGGCTGCGCGGCCAACCCAACGACATCTACTTCCAGGTCGGGGTGATCGCGGTCGTCGGGCTGGCTGCCAAGAACGCCATCCTCATCGTCGAATTCGCCACCGAGCTCCGCAACGCCGGACTCTCGATCCGCGATGCCGCGCTCGAGGCGGCGCGCGAACGGCTACGCCCCATCCTCATGACGTCGTTCGCTTTCATCCTCGGCGTCCTGCCGCTCGCCCTCGCGACCGGCGCGGGCGCCGCCAGCCGGCACGCCATCGGCACCGGCGTGTTCGCCGGAATGCTCGTCGCCACGACCGTCGGCATCCTCTTCATTCCGCTCTTCTTCGAGATCATCCGCCGCCTCGCGGAGCGCGGGCGAGGTCCCGCGCCGGCTCCGCCTGCCACGGCTGTCGCGGAGGACGCATGAACGCCCGCACCGTCATCCCGCTCGCGGTCGCGTTGCTCACCGGCTGCAGGATCGGACCCTCGTACCACGTGCCGGCGCCCGTGCCGGGGGACGCGACGATCCGGGTGTCGCCGTTGCCCGATTCCTCGCGCGCCTTCTTTGACTCGCTGGCCGTCGCGCGGCTGCGCGACACCACCGCCGTCAGCAGACTGCGGATCACGCCGCGACCATTCGTCGTCGACTCGCTCGCGGGGCCTGCCTGGCGCGACATCCTGCGCGACACCACACTCGTCCGCCTCGTCGACACCGCGCTCGACCGCAATCGCAACCTGCAGACCGCCATGGCGCGGATCCGCGAGTTCCGCGCGAACGCCGAGATCGCGCGCGCTCCGCTTTTCCCGAGCCTGACCGTCAACGCGTCGGCAAGCAGCAACCAGATCGCGCTCGGCATCTTCCCTCCCGCTTCGTACCGCGCCATCCGCGTCACCGGCGACGTCTCGTGGGAGCTCGACTTCTGGGGACGCATACGGCAGGGTGTCACCGCCGCCAACGCCGACGTCGCGGCCGGCGTCGCCGCCGAACGCGCCGTCGCCCTCTCCATCGTGAGCGACGTCGCCACCGCGTATCTCCAGCTCCTCGAGCTGGACCAGGAGCATGACATCGCGCAGCAGACGCTCGCCACCCGGCGCGCAACGCTCGAACTGGCGAGAGAGCGCTTCGCACAGGGTGTCATCTCCGAGCTCGACGTCAAGCAGTTCGAGGCCCAGGTCGCCGCGCCCGCTGTCACCCTCGCCGCCACCGAGCGCGCCCGCATTCAGACGGAGCACACCCTGAACATGCTGCTCGGCGAGGCGCCCACGGCGATCCACCGCGGCGGCACGCTTGTTCGCGCCGTGGACGCCCTCGACGTGCCCGATTCCGTGCCCGCCACCCTCCTCGCTCGACGGCCCGACGTGGAGCAGGCCGAGCGCAACTACGCCGCGACCACCGCCCGACTCGGCGTCGCCGACGCCGCGCGCATGCCCACCCTCATGCTCGGCGGGGCGTACGGCAGCCAGACGCCCACCCCCGGCGACCTGTTCACCTCCAACACGCGCATCTACCAGCTGCAGGCCGGCGTGTCGATTCCGCTGTTCACCGGGGGAAGGCTGGCCGGTCAGGCCGCCGCCGCGCGGGCACGAGTGGAACAGGCGAGGGCACAGTACGAAGAGACCGTGCTGGGCGCCCTGCGCGACACCGATGACGCGCTCGTCACCGTGCGCACCGCGCGTGATCAGGCCGTGGCGCAGGCCACCCAGGCCGAGGCCCTGAGTGGGGCCCTCGACCTCGCGCAACTGCGCTACCAGTCCGGAATCGCGAGCTACCTCGACGTGCTCGAGGCCGAGCGCAGCCTCTTCACCGCCCGGCTCGCGCTGAGCCAGGCCCAGCTCCAGCAGCTCGTCGCCGCGGTGCAGCTCTACAAGGCGCTCGGCGGCGGCTGGCCCACGGAGCGTCGCTAGGTCAATCCGCCCGCAGGCTCTGCATCGGGTCCACGCGCGTTGCCCGCCGTGCCGGCCGGTAGACGGCGATCGCCGCGACGGCGGTGAGCAGCGCGGCCGTCGCCGCGAAGGTAGGCAGGTCAATCGGCCGGACGCCGAACAGCAGCCCGCGGAGCAGCCGTGTCAGCATGGCCGCCGCGGCGAGGCCGACCGCCAGACCCACCGCGAAAACCCGCATCCCTTCGCGTAACACCATCCCCCGGATGGTGCGCCGGTCGGCGCCCACGGCCATGCGGATTCCCATCTCGCGCGTCCGCCGTCCGACCGCGTGCGCCAGCGTGCCGTACAATCCGACGGCGGCGAGCAGGACGGCAATGCACGCGAAGCTGATGAACAGCGTCGCCTGGAAGCGCGGCTCGGTGCGCGCCAGCCGGATCCGGTCGTTGACACGCTCGATGTCCGGCGCCGGCAGGATCGGATTGAACCGGTGCGCCGCGGCGCGCAGCTCGCCGGCGAACGCGGTCGCGTCCCTTTCGCTCCGCACCACGACCTGCACGGACTGCCGCCAGTCCGCCTGCCGATACGGAACGTAGAGGGCGGGCTGGTCGCCGTCCTCGACCCGCTCCTGCACCGTGTTACCGACCACGCCCACGATCTCGAGATCGGTCAGCCCGCCGTCATCGCCCCAGATCCGGATCCGCCTGCCCACCGCGCCCCGTCCCTCGAACAACTCGCGCTCGAATGCGCGGTTCGCGATGGCGACGCCGATCCCGGACGGCCCATCCGTTTCCGCGAAGGCGCGACCTTCGACAAGCGGGATGCCCATCAGCCGGAAGTAGCCGGGCGTGACGACGTAGCCGGCGCCCGCCGGCCGTCGCGCAGTCACCGGATCCTCCGGCAACTGGATCGAGGGCGCCCAATCAGGGGATTGAAAAGGCAGATTCGACGTGGCCGCGGTCTGGGTGCCGGGGACCATGCGGACTTCGTCCAGTAGCTCATCCCAGGATTCCCACGCCGCCATCTGTGCCACGCCGGGCCGCTTGAGTACGGCACTGAAGGAGACCAGGCTCCGGGCGTCGAAGCCCGGGTCCGTCGTGGCCACACTCACGAAGGAACGGAACAACAACGTCGCGCCGACGCCGAGCACGGCCGCCAGCGCGAGCTGCGCCGACACCAGCGACAGCCGGAGCCGCAGTCCCGAGCGCGGCTCCGTCGTGCCCACGGCCCGGTGCGCCGTCGCGCCTCGCCCGCTCTGCCGCAACGCCGGTACCAGGCCGGCGACCAGGCCCACGACAACCGAGCCGGCCACGCTGATTCCGAGGATCCGGCCGTTCAGCGAGACGTCGCTCAAGCGCGGCATCGTCGACGGGACCAGGCGCAGGAATGCGGCGATCCCGCCCCACGCGATGAGCAGGCCGAGCATGCAGCCCGCAAGCGCGAGCACGAGGCTCTCGATCAGCACGACCCGCGCGACACCCCAACGACTCGCGCCCAACGCGCGCCGGACCGCGACCTCGCGCTCACGATCCAGCCCACGCACCAGCAGCAGGTTCGCCGTGTTCATCGCCGCGATCAGCAGCAGCAGTGCGGACGACGCGAGGAACAGAACCAGCTTCCGGCCCGTCGTACCGACCGTCTGCGCCTCGAGCAGGTTCGCGCCCGCGCCGAACGCCTTGCCATCCGGATACACGTTGCCGTCCGGATTCTCGCGCGCCACCGCCGCCTGCACCGTGGCCAGGTCCGTCCGCGCGTCCCCCAATGTGGCGCCCCGCGCGAGGCGGCCCATCAGCGCGAGCCGCCGCTCCCCGCGATTCGCGTAGCGCCGGCTCGTGATGTCGAGCGGCATCCACGCGGCCACTTCGCGCCGCCCGAACAACGCTTCCGGCGGAGCGAATCCTTCCCCCAGCACGCCGATCACCGTCGTGTTCGGCATTCCCGGGAACGGCCGACCCAGGGCGGCCGCGTCCCCTCCCATGCGCCGCTGCCAGGCGCCCCAGCTCACCACCACCGCGCGCGCCCGGGCTTCGCCGCGCATGTCATCCGCGACGAAGGATCGGCCGAGCGCCAGCGGCGCACCCAGCAGGGCGAGGAAGCCTTCCGTCACGTCCGCGGTCGGCAGCAGCTCCGGCCCCTGACCCCGGTCCGGCATCAGCAGCGTCCGCAGCTCCACCGCCTCGAGCGACGACAACGTCCGCACCCGCTCCCGCCAATCCCGGTAATTCGGTCCCGCCACCCCGACCACCGCCTGCAGATCACCACCTTCCCGCCACTCCCGCCCCGGAAACGTGTTGCCCACCACCACCAACCGGTCCGCTTCCGCATACGGCAGCCCCCGCACCACCACCGCGTCTACCACGCTGTAGATCGTCGTCGGCGCGCCGATTCCCAGACCCAGAGTCACGATCGCCAGCGCCGCGAAGCCCGGACGCCGGACAAGACCGCGAATTGCATGACGGAAATCCTGACCCACGTCCGCCATGCCACCAGCCGTCGCGCCGCCCGCCGCCACACGTGCGCGCCGACGCCGCGCCAGTGGGTTCCACCACCCCAGCACCGTCACCATCGCGTCGACCACCCACACCACCCGACCGACCCCGGACGAGGACATGCCCCACGATTCCTCCAGGTCACCCCGCACGTACTCCGCGCCGTCGCCACGGATCAGGCCCGTTACGAGCCGCACCACCAGAGGCGCCCGCCCCCCCCGACGAGCACTCATGCGCGCTTCCCGCGCGAACCTGGTCCCGGCCCCTCAACAACCCGCGCCTCCAACCGCGTCAGCAGACCCCGCGACATCGACTGGAACGTCCGCACCGATTCCGACAACGCCTCCGCGCCCACCGGCTCCAACCGGTACAGCCGCTTGCGCCGCCCCCCCCGCTCCGCCGTCGGCGCGCCCTCCTCGCTGCTCACAAGGCCCCGCTCGCTCAGCCGGTCGAGCGCCGTGTACACCGCACCCGTCCACACCCGCCGACCCGTCCGCAACTCGATCTCCTCGCGGATCGTCACGCCGTACGCACCGTCCCGCTCCAGTCGCAGGATCGCGAACAGCACCAGCATCTCGAACTCCCCCAGCGTCGACTTCCCCATTACCGGCCCTCCTCCAGTCACGCCGACCATATATACTGCGTTGCAGTACATATAACGAGGAGTCGCCGGACCGGCAAGGAGCGGTGGGGTCCGGGCGGCGTCGGGTCGGCGCCGATGATCCCGCTGGGAGGCGATGTGCGTATTGCCGGGGGACAGCACGACCGGGTCACGGGCAGTGACCGGCCGTGCCAACCGGGCGATTCGTCCGGAAGCCCCGATCCCCACTCTCGGCTTCGGAAGCCGAAGGAGGCAGCCATGAGTCGTACGCTCTCCACCGTCGTTCTCGTCGCTGGAGCCGCGGCGCTGCTCGGTGCCATGACCGCATCCGGGCTGCGTGCCGTCCCCAGAATGGACAGCGAGTCCGCCCGGCTGACGAAGACGTACTACAAGTGCCCATCGGGCTACCGGTTCGCGATCAGTGGCAGCGATGCCGTGCATTGCAGCAGGGCCGCGTACACGACGGTCTCGAACAGGACGCTTGCCACGTGCCCGAACGTGGGTGGTGTGGGAACGTTCGCCCGGACGGACCACGTGCGGACCAAGGACATGTGCACGGGCACGAATCCGCTGACGGGTGAGATCGCGGTCGAGCGGGGGTGCTGGCCAACGGACGTTGCCGCGGGGTACCGGAAGCGGATCGTGTCGGGCACGGATCGCTGCGAGAAGTCGACGTATCACCCGGAGCAGATCCGGGCGCCTTCGGTCGCGGTGCAACGCTGAGTCCGCGACAGGATCGGCGCCGGGCCGGATGATGCGAATATCCGGCCCGGCGCCGTTTCAATGGTGCGAAGGAAGTGAGGGTCGGGAACGGGCTTTCTGCGGGTATCGAAGGCGTTCGTCGCGTTGACACTTTCCGGTATGGACAGCGAGATTCCGCGCGCGATTGAGGAACGCCAGTGCAGAGGGAGCCGATGAGCAGGGTCATACGCGTCGCGCATTCACCGGACTCGGACGATGCCTTCATGTTCTACGGTCTCGCCACGGGTGCGATCGACACGGAGGAGCTGGAGTTCGTGCACGAGCTGCAGGACATCGAGACGTTGAACCGGCGCGCGCTGAGCGGCGAGCTGGAGGTAACGGCGGTCTCGATCCACGCGTACGCGTACCTGACGACGCGGTACGCGCTGCTGCCGCACGGTGCGTCGATGGGCGAGGGGTACGGTCCGCGGATCGTGGCGCGGGAGCCGCTCGAGCCGGCCGATCTGGCGGGCCGGGTGGTGGCGGTACCGGGCACGATGACGAGCGCGTTCATGGCGTTGCGCATGTACCAGCCGGAAGCGTTGCACGAGGTGGTGCCGTTCGACCGGATCCTGGAGCACGTGGCGGAGGGGAAGGCGGATGCGGGCCTGATCATCCACGAGGGCCAGCTGACGTGGGCGGACCACGGTCTTTACCTGGTGGCGGACCTGGGCGAGTGGTGGGCGGCGGAGACGGGCGGTCTGCCGCTGCCGCTGGGCGGCAACGTGATCCGCCGCGATCTGGGTCATGAGCTGATGGTCCGGGTATCGCGGATGCTGCGGGCCTCGATCGCGTACGGGCTCGAGCATCGGAGTGCGGCGCTGGCGCACGCGGCGCAGTACGGTCGCGACCTGGAGCCGGGGCAGATCGACGAGTTCGTGGGGATGTACGTGAACGATCGGACGCTCGACTACCGCGAGGATGGCCGACGTGCGGTGCAGCTCTTCCTGGACCGTGGCTACGAGTCGGGCCTGATTCCGCGTCGCGTCGTGGTCGACTTCGTGGACGACGCGCCGTAGCGCCTGCCCTTCCAGGTCACGTTCTCCCCCAGCCTCGCGCTGCGGAGAAAGAGCAGCGCCACGGCGAGCGCGCCGAAGGGGAAGAGCAGCGTGTAGGCGACGGGCGCGCGGAACTGCAGGTGCCGGATCAGCCAGAAGGTGAGCGCGGCGCCGGTCGAAGCGGCGGCCCAGGTCAGCGGCACGGCGGCTCCGGCCAGGGCCGCGACGAGCAGGACGGGCGGCGCGACCCAGACGCCGAGCTGGAACGCGATGATCAACCAGGGCAGCAGCGGCCGGAGCCACGGGTCGACGGAGTGGCGGGATCCGCGCGCCAGGTTCTTGGTCCACCCCTCGATGATATCCCCGAGTGAGCGGTACATGCGGGTCTCAATGACGTCCTTCCCCCAGGCGGCGAAGAGCCGGTGCCCGGAAGCGACGACGAGCTGTGCGATGCGCACGTCCTCGACGATCTCACCGCGCACCGCCTCGTGCCCACCGAATGCCTCGTAGGCGCCCCGCTGGAACACCAGGAACTGGCCGTTGGCGACGGCGTCGCGCGGGTTCCGGCTCCGGTTCATGCGCGCGGGGTCACGGTAGCGGAGCTCGATGGCCGTGAAGATGTGCGGCAGGATGAGCCGTTCCCAGAAGCCGCCCATCAGTTGCCGCGGGAACCCGGTGACGAGGGCGGCGCCGCTGTCGCGGAGCGCCGCGACGGCGTGACCGAGCAGGTCCTTCCCGTGGCGGGTGTCGGCGTCCGTGAAGACGAGCACGTCGCCGCGCGCTTCGCGGTAGCCCTGCCAGCACGCCCAGCACTTGCCGACCCAGCCGTCGGGCAGGGCCGCGCCCTCGATGAACCGGATCCGGTCCGGGTTGTTGCGGGCGAGCTCGCCGCGCGATCTCGGCCGTGCCGTCGGTGCTCCGGTCATCGACGAGGAGGATCTCCAGGCAGGGGTAGGCGGACACCAGCAGGCTCCCGACGCACGCACCGAGGTTGGCCGCCTCGTTCCGGGCCGGCACGATCACGGATACGAGCGGCGCGTCTTCGGCGACGGGTGCGAACTGGCTGAGCCGCGGCCGCCGCCGGATCACCCAGGGCAGGACGAGCGCGGCCACGATCCAGGGCAGCGCGAGGACGAGTTGCGCGTTCATGCGGATCCGGCCGCATGCTTGCGACGCGGAGAAAGCGATCGGTACCTTCCTCCGCCGGACGCCAGCAGCACACGAGGCGCGAGCCGGTACCCATCAACCGGACGGTACGTCACGTGAACGTCGAAGCCTGGCGCGCCGAGTTCCCGATCCTCGAGCGCAAAGTCTATCTCAATTCCTGCTCGCTCGGCGCCCTCTCGCACCGCGCCATGGCCAGGATCGCGCAGTTCCACGAGGACTGGAACACGTGGGGCGCGGCCGCCTGGTACGAGATCTGGCTGCCGCGGCTCGCGGAGACGCGTGCCGCGGTCGGCCGGCTGCTGAACGCATCGCCCGACGAGATCGCGCTCACGGCCAGCGTGTCGGTCGCGCTCACCGCGGTCGCCTCCTCCATCGACTACGGGCAACGCCCGCGGGTGGTCGTGGCCGAGCTCGACTTCCCCACGCTCGCCTACCAGTGGATGGTGCGGCCCGACGTCGAGGTGGTACGCGTGCGCAGCGACGACCGCGCGACGATCGACCCGGCCCGCTTCGCGGAGGCGGTGGATGAGCGAACCGCCGTGCTCGCGACCAGCCACGTGTTCTTCACGACGGGCGCGATCCAGGACATCGCGAAACTCGCGCGCATCGCGCACGACAACGGCGCGCTCTTCGTCGTGGACGCCTACCAGAGCGCCGGCCAGGTCCCGATCGACGTGAAGGCGGTGGATGCCGACCTCCTGATCACCGGCCCTCTCAAGTGGCTGCTCGGCGGGCCCGGCCTCGCCTACCTGTACGTGCGCAAGGAGCTGTTCACCCGGCTCATGCCGCGGATCGCCGGCTGGTTCGGCGCGCGCGAGCAGTTCCGCTTCGACATCAGCGAGTTCGAGTTCCACGATGATGCGCGGCGCTTCGAGCTGGGCACTCCGGCATTGCCGACCGTGCATTCCGCACTCGCCGGCCACGAGATCATCGAGACGGTCGGAATGGAGGCGATCCGCCAGCGCAACCGGCACCTGACGGAACGAATGATCCGCCGTGCCCGTTCCGCCGGCATGGTCGTGCGCTGCGCCGAGCCGGCCGAAGCGCGCTCGGCCATCGTCATGATCGGGCACGACGACCCGGCCGGCGCGGTGGACCGGCTGGCGGCACGCGACATCATCGTGGACTGGCGGCCGGGCTTCGTCCGTATCTCGCCGCACTTCTACAACACGGACGAGGAAGTCGACCTGGTGGTGGACGCGCTCGAGGGCTCCGCGCGATGACGCTCGCCGAGGCGCAACAGGCTGTCGACGCCTGGATCGGGCAGTTCGAGGAGGGCTACTGGCCGCCGCTCTCCAACCTCGCTCGCCTGGTCGAGGAGGTCGGTGAGCTGGCCCGCGAGCTGAACCACCGCTACGGCCACAAGCCGAAGAAGCCGGACGAGCCGCCGCAGGACATCGCGCTCGAGCTCGCCGACATCCTGTTCGTGCTCGTCGCCATCGCCAACGAACAGAAGATCGACCTCGACGAGGCGTTCCAACACGTGCTCGAGAAGTACCGCGTCCGGGACGCGGAGCGGTGGACGCCGCGCTGAAAGCGACGTGGCCCGTTCGCGACACGGTTCTCATCCGCGCGGCTCCGGCCGGATCACGATCTTGCCGAACTGGCCACCCGACTCGAGCCGGCGGTGCGCGTCCGCGATCCCGGCGAGCGGAAAGACACTGTCGATGACCGGATGCAGCTCGCCGCGGAGCACCAGTGCCATCACCGTCTCGAATTCGCGCCGGTTCGACATCGTGGTGCCCAGGATGTCGACCTGCTTCCAGAACAGGTAGCGCAGGTCGGTCACGCCGTGCGGGCCTGTGGTGGCGCCGTACACGACGAGCCGGCCCGCCCGGGCCAGGGCGCGAATGTTCTCGTGCCAGGTCGCCTCGCCCACGGAGTCGAGGATCAGCGCGAAGCCCCGGCGGCCAGTCGCCTCGAAGGCCTGCTTGCGGTGGTCGGGGCGGTCGCGGTCCCAGACCCGGTGCGCGCCGAGCGCCAGCACCCGCTCCACGTTGTCGGCCGTCGTGATCGCGTGGACCTCCGCCCCGAGGTGGCGCGCGATCTGGATCGCCGCGGTCGCCACACCGCCCGACGCGCCCGTGATCAGGGCCCGCTCGCCGGCCCGGAGTCGGCCGCGACTCACGAGTCCGCGCCACGCCGTAAGGAACACGAGCGGCGCGGCGGCGGCCGTCTCGAGGTCGAACCCGTCCGGGACCGCGCGCAGGTTGGCCGCGGGCACGACGACGTACTCGGCGAAGCCGCCCGGCAGGTGCTCACCGAGGATGCGGAACTCCGCGCAGAGCGATTCCTCGCCCGCACGGCACCATTCACAGACGCCGCACGAGACGCTCGGGTTCACGACCACGCGCGCACCGGGCGTAACGCCGACCACGCCCGTGCCAACGGCATCGACCACGCCGGCGATGTCGGAACCGCCGATGTGGGGCAGCGGGATGTCGACCGGCAGGCCGCGGCGGACCCAGAGGTCGAGGTGGTTCATGGCCGCGGCCCGGACCTCGATCCGGACCTGCCCCGGTCCGGGCTCCGGCGTCGGCACATCTTCTACGCGCAGGACTTCGGGTCCGCCGTGTTCGTGGAATGTTGCGGCTCGCATTTGCGTGTATCCGATCCCGGTTTCGTGCGCCCATCGCATCGGGCGTTCGCCACGTAGCTTAGGCCGCCGGCGCCGCCCTCGCCACGCCCCCCGCCGAGGGTAGCGGCGCCGCCCGCCCGCGGGTTAGCTTCCGCCCCTGCCGCCGGGGACGGCGGACGATGGCGCTTTCACCGCGGTTGCACGTGTCCGGACAGGGAAACGAAGACGATCTGCTCACCGAGCTCGAACGGCGCGCGCTCATGAACCTCTCCGACGAGGACGAGGCCGACGACGAGTTCGATCTCGCGGCGCGAGTCCGGGGCGAGCCCACCGTGACGCCCGATCCCGGGGACGATACGCTGGGCGGCTACATCGACAAGCACGACCGGGTCCCCGCGTTCACGGGCAGCGACGATCAGCCCTACACGGTGGACCTGGACGTGGAAGAGGTCGGAGACCCGGCCCGGCCCTTCGCCGCGTTCCTGATCTTCGTGCGGTGGGCGGAGACCGGCGCCGGCATCATGGATCACGTGGAATCCGGCACCGTCGCCACGGGGCCCGACGCGGAATCGGCGCGGCAGGCCGCTCTCGACCTCTCACTCTACGAAGTCAAGGCCGAGCTGGATGCGGCCATTGATCGCCGACGCCGCGAACTGGAGGATTGACCCGCCGTGCTTCGTCAGAGCCTGATATTCCTCAGCGGGAATCCGCTCGCGCGCCGCATCGCGACGCATGCGCCCGGCGCCCGCACCATGGCCCGCCGCTTCGTGGCGGGAGAGACCGTCGAAGACGGGATCCGCGCCGCCCGCGAGCTGAACGACTCCGGGATGACCGTGACGCTCGACTATCTCGGCGAGTCGGTGTCCCGCCAGGAAGAGGCGACCGCGGCCGCCGACATGTACCTGCGCATGATCGATCGCATCACGGAGGAGCATCTCGACGCCAACGTATCGGTCAAGCTCACGCAGATGGGCCAGGACATCGACACTGCCTTCCTGCGCGAGAACGTCGGCCGGATCCTCGATCGCGCCCGCGAAGTCAACATGTTCGTCCGCTTCGACATGGAGGCGAGCACCCACACGCAGCCGACCCTCGACGTCTTCCGCTCGCTCTGGAACGAGGGCTATCAGAACATCGGCATCGTGCTGCAGTCCTACATGCGCAGGAGCGAGGCGGACGCCCGCATGGCCAACGAGCTCGGCGCCCGCGTCCGGCTCTGCAAGGGCGCGTACCGGGAACCGCCCGAGGTCGCCTTCCAGGCCAAGTCGGAGGTGGACCGGAACTACATCGCCCTCATGAAGCTGTTGCTTACGGAGGGCACGTATCCGGGGATCGCCACGCACGACGAATCGATCCTGCGCGCGGCGACCGCGTTCGTGAAGGAGAAGGAGCTCGACAATTCGGCGTTCGAGTTCCAGATGCTGTTCGGCGTCCGGCGCGACCTGCAGACGCAGCTCCGAAAGCAGGGTCATCGTGTCCGCGTCTACGTGCCGTTCGGCGAGGCGTGGTACCCCTACCTGATGCGGCGGATGGCCGAGCGGCCCGCGAACATGCTCTTCATCGTGAACGCGGTGCTCGCCGAATCGCCGCTGCGCTTCCTGGTCAAGCGGGACAAAGCCCGCGCGGAATGAGCGAGACGCTCCGCGTCACCGAGATCTTCCACTCGATCCAGGGCGAGAGCACCTGGGCGGGACTGCCCTGTACCTTCGTCCGCCTCACCGGCTGCCCGCTCCGCTGCGTCTGGTGCGATACCGAGTACGCGTTCTACGGCGGTGACAAGCTCTCCCTCGACGAGATCCTCGCCCGTGTCGATGAGATCGGCACGCCGCTCGTCGAGGTGACGGGCGGCGAGCCGCTCATTCACAGGAATGCGTTCGTGCTGGTGACGCGACTGCTCGACCGCGGGTACACTGTGCTTGTCGAGACCTCCGGCGCCGTGGACGTCGGCCCGCTGAACCCCCGCGCTCACAAGATCATGGACCTCAAGTGTCCGGGCTCGGGCGAGGAAGCGAAGAACCTCTGGTCCAACCTCGAGCACCTCACGGCGCTGGACGAGATCAAGTTCGTGATCGCCGACCGGCGCGACTACGAGTGGGCCGTCGCCCGGGTGCGCGAGCACGGCCTCGACGATGCCGTCCGGCACGGGCGTCTGCGCGCCATCCTCTTCTCGCCCGTCTGGGACTCGCTCGAGTTCCGCGACCTCGCCGAATGGACGCTCGCCGATCAGCTGCCCGTCCGGCTCCAGGTCCAACTGCACAAGGTCATCTGGGGGCCGGGCGTCCCGGGCGTCTGAACTCCCGGCCCTGCCCACACCGCACATCCCGCCCCTTCCCGCTCCTCGCGAAACGTGCCGAATTGCTCGATTGACGGAGGAATGACGGCAGATCGGCATACTGGTCGCCGAACGACCCCCGTCCACGCATGGAGGCACGATGAGGTCATCCCGGTTCGCGGTCCTCGCACTTGCTGCGCTCTCCTTCGCTGGTTGCGCCGATCCGACGACCCCGGTGACGACTCCGGATTCGCCCACGGGCGCCTACGCCAAGGGCGGGAAGCCCTCCCCAAGCCGTGATCCCGTCCTGCTCGAGTACTGGGTGATACCGGGGACGACGATCGACGCGCCGGATGTCCTGCACATTGTGGGTGAAGGTGCAGTCGCCTTCGTCAATCCGTCCGTGGTCTACGACTACTTCTTCAATGGACTGAGGGACGACGATCCACCCGACGACGCGCACTACGAACTCCTTTTCCAGGGCCCGCCGACCGTGCCGGTCGAGGAACTCGCAAACGGTCTCTGGCACGTGGACATCCCGTGGGACGGCCGGCTCGCAAACGACGATCCGGACGACAAGGCACCGAACCACACGAGCATCGAAATCCTGGGGGAGGGTGATCCCTGGGTCTTCGAGCTGATGTTCCTCAATGCCGCCGGGAAGAGCGTCGGCTCCAGCACACCACGCGGGATCGTGATCGACGGCGTGGAGGGTGATCCCGCGACCATCGAGGGGTCGGACCCGTCGGACCCGTCCGTGACAATCCGGTCGTACGCGACGTACAACGGCTCGGATCCCGAAGGGCTGATGTCCATCAGCGACCTCACCGGGAACTACCTCGGCTGCGAGATGGTCACGACGACGTCGGGCAGGGGGAAGAACACGACAACCGCGACGACGTACCAGCTCACCTTCCATGTGGATATTGCGGTCGAACGGCCGTTGTCCTCGGAAGAGACTGCGAAGGGAGTCGCGGACCCGAACCAGAACGTGTGGTGGGAAGGCCATTTCCTGGACACCGGGACCGGGGAGATATCGAGCCGCTTCGTCGGCTCCGGCGCGCGTGGGGCCGACGTGACCGCCGCCATGCCCGCGGGCTGGACGGGATCCGGCAACGTAGAGTTCGTGGTGGACTTCGTGTCCGGCATTGGGCTCGCGCGGCACATCGTCTACGACCCGTCGCAGAACGATGTAACGACGACGGTTGGGTTCGGCACGAACCCGTGGATGACGACGACGGTGCGGACCGGGCTCGGCGACGGAACAGAGGTCCCGGTGGCGCACACACAGGGCACCGCCGTGGTGTGTCAGTAGCAGGAACTGCCGGGCGGCGGCAAGGGCATTGATCGGCGACAGCGCGGCAGAGTGACGCGGAACGGTCGGCTCAGCGGCCGGCCGTCGCCCGGAAGGGCGCCGCGGTGCAGCGTGCGGGCGGCGCTTGGAGACCGATGCGTGGGCTCGGGTCCGGGCTCGCAACCGTGCCCGCCCGCTCCGCGAGTTCCGCGACCGGCCCGAAGCGATTGCTGAACGTCGAGTCGGGTGCGCCGCTCCTCGCGCCCGGCTCGCCATCCAGCCGCTGCGCCATCCAGAGCGCGGCCTCGCGGCCGCCCATTTCGCGGGAGAGGCGCAGGGCGAGGCCGCGCGCACGAGCTCGCGCGGCTTCCGCCACCAGCTTGCGGCGCGCCGTCTCCTGCTCCCGGTTGAACGACGCACCCGGATCGCTGCAGACCCAGGCGTCGATCGCGGCGAGCGCGGCGTCGCGCGCCGATTCCACCGCGTGGAACTCGCGGCCCACCCACGTCATCGCATCGGAATCGGCGCCGCGACCGCCCGGTCCCGCCGAGCCGTCGATCTGGAGGACGCGGCGCACGAGGTCCCACGGCGTGAGCGCGTGCGCCGCGCCGTACCGTTTCTCGAACGCGCTGCGCGTCTCCGGATACACGGGCGCGACCTCGTCGAGGATGGAGATCAGCGCCTGGCCGGCCACGCCGCTGATGTCCGGCGGCCGCACGGTGCCGTACCCGGTGAGCAGCTCGTCCTGCACGGACGAGAGGAAGCCGTTGCTCCGGCCCTGCGCCGCCAGCGACACGACCACGAACCAGTCCATGTTGCGGGCAAACACTTCGGCGGGCCGGCTCGCGTGCGATGTGCGGTCGTCCCCTGCCCGGAGATTGCCCGCGAGATCCTGAACACGGTCCGCGAGACGGTCGCCACCGAGGCGCGTCGCGCGATCCGTCGCGTAGTCACCGCGCACGCGGTAGCGGCGCAGTGCGGCCTGCCAGTCGATGTCGTGCGCGATCTCGTGCGCGATCGTGCCGGCCGCCGTGCTCGGCGGCAGCACCAGCCGCCGGTTCTTCGGATCGTGCAGCGCGAGCGTCGATGCCGGCCGGTCCTCGTCCGTGAACGCGACACGCAGCCCGTCGAGACGGATCGCGGGCAGCACCCGCCTCAGGTCGCGTAGCGCGTCGTCCAGCAACCAGCGGTAGTACGGACGCCATGCCGGCTCGACGCCCTCGCCGAACGTGATGGCTGCCAGCCCGTACCGTTCCTGCAACTCGCGCACGGACGGCCCGCCGAAGCCCGGGTACCAGACCGCTTCCTGCGCGAGCGAGCGCATCGCGGTGGCGACGGAGAGCGCGACCGTCGCGGGCGCATGGTCGCGCTCTGACGCGCTGCGCAGCAGGACGAGTCCCGCGACGAAGCGTTCCTCGTTGGTCGCCTGCTCGATGAACGTGTTGCGCGCGGCCCGCTCCATGTCGTCGATCCACGGCCGCTCCAGCAGCATGTCGCGATGCATGCGCACGGGCACCACGATCGGCGCGAGCGGCGGCATCCGCAGCGAATCGGACTCCCGCATGAGGCGCAGCGCGGCCGACCGCCCGAGCGAAGCGCCGCGCTGGCCCTCGGGGATGTCGGTAGGCAGCGTCCGGCTGCCGAGGGCGGCGACGACGCGGGCCAGGCGCGGCGCGATGTCGAGCGCGTGCTGCTCGCTCAGCGGCGAGAGCGGCGTCGATGCGGGCCGTTCCACTTCGAACGCGCGGTCCGCGCGCATCCGCACCAGGAGTTGCAGCGGATCGACGCGTTGCGCACGCGCATCGCGCAGCAGGCGAAGCGCATCGGCGCGGGCCAGCTCGCGGTCGCGGATCAATGCGGCCGCCCGGGCAGCGAGATCGGGAGCCGACGACGAGAGCGCACCCTGCGCGGCGGCGAGGGCGTACGCGATACGGATGGCCAACTCGCCCGCGCGCGGATCGGTCGCCTGTCGTACCGCGCCATTGATCAGGTCGAGATGGTAGCGGCCGCCGCCGGGCTGGTCCGCGCCGCCGCGCAGGCCGAGCGGATCGAGGGCGGCGGGGTCGATGCGATAGGACTCGCGCGAGATCGTGCGCGAGAGGAGCGACCAGGCCAGGCGCGTGCGGGTCGTGTCCGCGAGACGCGGATCGTCGAGCGCATTCTCGATCAGGCGGAACGGGCTGCCGAGCCCGAGCCGCAACCGTTCCAGGTAGCCGGCCGCGATCGCGGTCGTCGCATCGACGTCCACCCGCGTTCGAGCCCGTGCGACCCACTCGGACGCCGAGTGCTGGCCATCCTCCAGCAGCCGGCGTGAATCCGCGCCGAAGCGCGCCTCCGTGGAAGGCCGGCACCCGCTCGCGATCATCGTGGCGAGCAGAAGCAGGAAGATCCTGGACTGACGGATCACCTTCGACTTCCTTCCTTTCGCCGTGGATCCGAACCGCTCCCTCTACTTCCTAGAGCTTCGGTTGCGGTGAGGGGTTAATTGACCGGACCGCCGCTTCCTCGATGGCGCGCCGGAGCCGCGGCCAGGCGGCCGTCGCGTTCTTCAGGAAATTCGCCCGCTGCTCGGGACGGGAGGCGAGGTACCGCCATGCGGGGGCGCCGCCCTTCTCCGCATTACAGATGCGGCAACAGGCGACGAGGTTGCCTTCCGATCCGTCGCCCCCGCGCATGCGCGGCTCCACGTGGTCGAGCGTCAGGTCGGTATCGGGCAGCACGCGGTCGCAGTAGGCGCAGCGATACCCGTCCCGCCGCAGGATGCGGGTACGCCGGTCGGCACCGTCGTCGCGTGCACTTCCCTTGCCCATGACGCATGTACGGCGGCGCGGGCCTCGCGGTTCCGTGCCAGCGCACGCGTTGCCGCGCGCTGGCCGGCGGAGTACTCATTGGACATGGACGAAGACGAACGGATCGGCCGGTTGCGCGACGCGCTCGCGGGACACCCGCTCCGCAGCGTCGACCGCGAGGCGTTCCACGCCGAAGCGGCGGTCGCGATCGTGATCCGGGCTCGCGAAGACCTCGAGCTGCTCCTGATCCGGCGCGCCCACCGCGACGGCGATCCGTGGTCCGGCCACATCGCGTTTCCCGGCGGCCGTCGTGCCGCGGCGGACGCGGACCTGGCGGGCACGGCGCTACGGGAGGCGGAGGAGGAGACCGGCATTGGCGTCCGCGCGGTCGGACGGCTACTCGGCTCGCTCGACGAGGTCGAGCCGGGCTCGCGGAAGCTGCCGCCGCTCATCGTCTCGCCGTTCGTCGTCGCCGTCCCGCCGACCGTCGAGCCGGTCCCGAGCCTCGCGGAGGTCGAGCACATCCGGTGGGCCCCGCTCGCGGCGCTTCGCGACCCTCACGCCGCTTCGTCGATCCGCATCCCGACCGGCGGCATGACCGTCCGCTTCCCCGCCCTCGCCTTCGAGGACTACACGATCTGGGGGCTGACCTACCGGATTCTGCGACAGTTCCTCGCCATCGCGGACGAGGCCGGTCTCTGAGAGGCGACGGTCCGTCTCAGCCGGCGGCGCGGCCGGACCGGCACTCCTCGCACGGACAGAGCCTGCGCAACAACTCGAAGGTGTAGATGCCGGTCGTGTGGCCGTCGCTCCACTCGAAGCCGAGCGCGTAGCGGCCAACCCACCGGACCGCGGCCGGATACACGTCGAAGGGAACGGTCCGTGGATCGAGCAGCGGCTGCCCGGTGAGCTCGTCGATGCAGCCGGCGCACGGGCACGCGAGCCGGAGATCGCGCGGCCAGTACTCGGAGTGGTGGCCGTCGCGCCAGTCGATCGCGAGGCGCTGTTCGTCCTCGCTCGGCCCGACGTGCCCGGCGGTAGTGCGAGGGTCGCTCATGCGGCACCCTCCGTCCGCGCGGCCGTCCGCGCGGCGAGCCCCGGCTGGCGGACGCCGGCGCTGAAGCCGGGATACTCGGCGCGGGTCCCGTCGGGCATGCGCGCCTCGCGCAAGTCGAGCGCGCGCTCCGCCGCCGCCTCGACCTCCGTGGTCACGGTGCGCTCGATCTCCTCGAGACGCGAGCGATCAATACCGTGGCGCACGAGGTACTCCTCGTAGAGCCCGATCGGGTCGCGCTGCCCCCATTCCTCGAACAGCGCCGGCGCGAAGGTGCGGCGTGCCTCCGCCTCGTCGTGCGTCGCGTGGCCACCCATCCGGAACGTGTCCACGAGCAGCAACGTCGCGCCGCCGCCGGAGCGGGCGCGGTCAGCGGCGATCTTCGTGGCGGCATACACGTCGAGCACGTTGTTGCCGTCGGCGCGAGCGCCCGCGAGACCGAACGCGGCCGGCCAGGCGTCGAGGTCGCCGCCCTGGTGCTGGTCGAAGCGGGTGCCGAGCGCGACCTGGTTGTTCTGCACGATGAAGACGGCGGGCACGCGGAGGACGGCGGCGAGGTTGAGGCCCTCGGGGACCTGCGCCATCTTCGTCGCACCGTCACCGATCCAGGTCAGGGCCACGCGATCCTCGCCCTTCCGCTGGAACGCGAGCGCCATTCCGGCCACGACCGGTACCATGACGCCGACGTGGGAGATGGGTTGGAGCACGCCGCGCTCGAGGTCGCCGAAATGGCCGTCCACGCCGTGGTTCGGGCTGTCGTCCGTGCCCAGGTAGGCGGCGAACATGGACTCGAGCGGGATCCCCATCTCGTGGCAGGCGCCCGCGTTGCGGATCATGGGCGCGACGACGTCCCGGTCACGTTCGAGGGCGTGCACGGAACCGATCGTGACCGCCTCCTCGCCCGTGCCGAGCCAGGCCTTCGAGATGACGCCCCGCTTGACCCAGCGCTTGAGCGCCCAGTCGTGCAGCCGGAAGCGGACCATGCCGGCGTAGAGGCCGAGCCGGGCCGCCTCGTCCAGACCGCCGACGATGCCCGCCCGGACGGGGTCGCTTTCGAGCACCGCCTCGAAGGCATCCACGAGGGCCGGGGCCGCGTTCCAGTCGACGTATTCGGGCGGGTCGATCGAGGGATAGCGTTTCATGGCTGGAAGGTATTCACACGCGGACGCTTCTTCCAGTTGCCGGGGGACCCCGCGTTCCGCCATCTTCCCGCGGGTTCACCGTGCACACCCGCGCCATCCATGCTGGAAGAACGAGACTCGACGACGAGCGCCGGAGACGTTTCCGAGAACCGGGGCCAGGTCCTGGCACTGTTGCCGCTTTCGCTGCTGGAAGCGGTGCGGGAGCAGGACCGTCCCCTGGAGATTCTCGAGGACGAGGACCTGACCACGAGCCTGCCGCGACGCCTCGGTCTCACCGGCGTCGTGTCCAGCCAGATCCAGCGCTACGAGCAGGCCACCGGCGCCGGCGCCCGCGTCCCCGCCGTCGAGGTGATGGGCCTCATGCAACTCGTGCTGCGACGGCCCGACGCGGAGTCGATCGTCCGCGAGACCGGACGGCGCATCACGCGACACCGCATCGGCCGTGACGTGCCCGCCTCCGCCCGCGTGCTCCGCCGCTGGGACCGGCTCGTCTTCATCCCGCTGCGCCGCGCCGCACGAAAGCTGCTCCGCGGGCTGGTCGGGGACGTGAAGGCGACCGTGACCCGGCCGCTCGTCGTACGAATGAGCCACGCGCCGCTCGGGAACGCGGGCCTGCACTCGTGCAGCGTCTACACCGGCGCTCTCGACGAGCTCGTCCGCCTCTACTCGAGCCAGGAGCACACGGTCACGCACGCGAAATGCACCGCGCGCGGCGACTCGCTCTGCGAATGGACCGTCGAATGATGGAAGTTACCGCCTGCCCGACCTGATCCCGGTCCCGCATCCCGGCCCCTGACCCCCATCCCCCTCATCGCCGTCCCATCCCCATCATCTCCCCTCAGTCCTCGTCCGGCTCGGCCTCGCCCAGCCCGGCCGCCGCCAGCAGCTTCGCCCGGATGAGACGGTCGAACGTGTCCCACTTCGAGCGCATCTGATCGGGCTCCGACGTGCCCTCGAGGAAGCCGACCGGAATCTCGAAGCCACCGGCCCCCGCGCGGCCGCCGCCGTAGTAGCGCCCGCGCGAGTCGGCACCGAGCGCCGCCTTGAGGAAATGGTCCACTTCAATGGTGAGGCGCGTGGTGCGCAGGCTGCCGACCACGGTCTCGCGCTCGCCCTCGCCGGTCAGGATGCCATAAACGATGACGACGGAGACATTCTCCTCGGTGAGCAGGAAATCGGCCGCCTGCGGGATCGCGTCGCGGTCGCCGTGGCGGACGTAGCCGACGCCGGCAATCGAGAAGCCGCTCTCGACGTGGCGGTCGGTGAGCGCGAGCCGGATCACGTCCATCGTCCCGCGCGAACGCTGCACGCGCAGGATCTTCTCCACCAGCTGCGGGTCGTGGAACCGGCTGAGGTACGCGCCCGCCGCGTATTCCTCGGGGCCCGCGCGCATGAACCCGTTCGTCTCGCTCCGGAGCGCGTGCATGAGTGCGGTCGCGAGCGCCGCGTGCTCCGCGTTCGCGGGGTCCAGCTCGATCAGCTCGGCATGGCGCAGGTAGTCCGTGAAAATGGTGGCGGCGGCCCCGAGCGGACGGATGTCGGAGAACTCCGGGGCGAGCAGGTTCTGCCTGGTGTGGTGGTCGATCACGGCCAGGGTCGGGATGCCGGCGTTCTCCAGCCGTTCCGTCAGCCGGGTCGTGGTGCCCTGGTTGTCGATGAAGACGGCGCCGTCGTAGCGGTCGAGCGGCAGCGTCTCCGCGTAGCGCGTGAGCGGGATGTCGAGCACGTGCACCAGCGCCAGATTCTCCTGGTGGCTCACCCGCCCGTCGTACACGATGTCGACCTCGATCTCGTGCAGCCCGGCCAGGATGCGGTACGCGAGTCCCGCCGCGATCGCGTCCGGGTCGGGGAAATCCTGGAGTGCGACGACGTGCTTCTCGCCCGTGTGCCGCCCGAGGAAGGCGCAGAACTCGGCTACCTTTCCGGCGTCACCGGTGAACGGCGCCGTGGCATTGGCACCCGCCTGGAGTCTCGAATCGTTCGTCTTCTTCATGGCTTTGCCGCGGGTTTCCGCCCGGTCGGCCCGGCCGGCCTCACTGGCTGATAATGGCGCGACCCGGGCGGACCGTCCAGCCGCGTCTTGCCCGCGGCAAGCGCCGGGCGGCATCATGAACGATCCATTTCACGCCGCCGACGGCGGACCGGGAGGACGTCGCATGGTCGAACTCCAGGACATCCGGGACGCACGCGAGCGCGTGGCCGACCGGATCCGGCGCACACCGCTCATGCGCTCTTCCGCGCTCGGCCGGCTTGCCGGCGTCCGGCTATTCCTCAAGGCCGAGCCGTTCCAGAAGACCGGCTCCTTCAAGGTGCGCGGCGTGTTCAACCGGATCGCGCTCATGCCGGAGGCGGAGCGGCAACGCGGTCTGATCGCGATCTCGGCCGGCAACCACGCGCAGGCCGTCGCCTACGCGGCGTCCGCGAACGGGCTCCGGAGCGTCGTCGTGATGCCCGAGAGCGCCGCCACGTCCAAGGTCGAGGCCAGCCGCGAGTACGGCGCCGAGATCGTTCTGCATGGCGACGTCTACGCCGCGTTCGCCCGGATGGAGGAGCTCCGTGCCGAGCACGGCTACACGCTCGTGCACCCTTTCGACGATGAGGCCATGATCGCCGGACACGGCACGCTCGGCCTCGAGCTCATCGAGGACCTGCCCGATGCCGACGTCGTGATCGTCCCGGTCGGCGGCGGTGGCCTGCTCGCCGGCATTGCGACCGCGGTCAAGGCGCTTCGGCCCTCCGCCCGGGTCGTCGGCGTCGAGCCCGAGGGCGCGGCCTGCCTCAGCGCCGCGCTCGCCGCCGGCCACGTCGTCCGACTCGAGCGCATCCTGACCGTCGCCGACGGGCTCGCCCCACCCAGCACGGGCGAGACCGTGCTCCGCCAGGTCCGCGACGTGGTGGACGACGTCGTGACCGTCAGTGACGCCGCCATCCTGCGCGCGGTCGGCCTGCTCATGACCCGAGCCAAGCTCGTCGCCGAACCGTCCGGCGCCGCCGGCCTCGCCGCCCTGATGGAAGGCGTGTCGGGCGCGGGTCCCGGCGACCGCGTGATCGTGGTCGTGAGCGGCGGGAACATCGATCCACACAAAATGCGGGAGATCTTCTGAGCAACCCATGAACGAGACATTCGGCTTCGCGGTTTTGGCGTTCACGTCGCTGTTGGCGATCGTGAATCCGGTGCAGGCGGTGCCGGTTTGCGTCGCCCTGACATCCGGCTACTCGGCGCAGCATCGGGTTGTCACCGTCCGTCGGGCCGCGCTCACCGGGCTCATCGTGATGCTGCTGTTCGCGGCGGCCGGCACCTGGATCCTGCGCTTCTTCGGCATCACGTCCGAAGCGTTCCGCATCGCGGGCGGCATCCTGTTCTTCGGGATCGGCGCGGACATGCTGCAGGCGAAACGGTCGCGCATGAAGATGACAGAAGAGGAGGAACTGGCGGGCTCCGCCAAGGAGGACGTGGGCATCATCCCGCTCGGCCTGCCGACGCTCGTCGGGCCCGGCGCCATCACAACCGTGATCGCGCTCAACGGACAGGCACAGCACGTGCAACAGAAGCTCGCCGTCTACATCGCGATCGTGCTCGTATCGGCGATCTCGTGGGCTCTGCTCATCGCGGCGCCCGCCGTCACCCGCCACATCGGCACCACCGGAACCAACGTGATGACCCGCCTCATGGGCCTGCTGGTCATGGTCATCGGCGCACAGTTCGTGATCGACGGCCTCACCGTCGTCGCACGCTCCATCCTCGCCGGAGTCCCTTCGTGAAACGTGTGGCAAGATGCCTGACCGCCGCGGCCCTGACCCTGGCCGCCTGCGGCGCGCCACCGCCGCCGAAACCGTCCCCGCCCCCCGTTCCTGTCCCTGCCCCCACGCGCCCCACCGGGCGCGTCGACATTCTGTGGGACACATGGGGCATCCCGCACGTCTTCGCCCAGGACGAGACCGCGCTGTTCTGGGCGTTCGGCTGGGCCCAGATGCGAAGCCACGCGGACCTCCTGCTCCGGCTCTACGGCCGCGCCCGCGGGCGCGCCGCCGAGTACTGGGGCGCGGGCGAGCTCGAGTCCGACCGCTGGGTGCTGACCAACGGGATCCCCGAACGGGCGCGCGACTGGCTGGCCCGGCAGGACCCGCTGATGCGCCTGTGTCTCGACGCTTTCGCCGACGGCATCAACGCGTACGCGCAGGAGCACCCGGAGGACATTGCGGACGACGTGCGCGCTGTCCTGCCCGTCGATGCCGCCGACGTGCTCGCGCACATCCAGCGCGTCATCCACTTCGGGTTCGTCACCAGCCCGGCGGCCGTCAACGCGGTCGCGCGCGCATGGGGAGCGGGCCGGAGCCCGGGCCCCGTCCCGCTGCCGGCCGGCTCCAATGGCTGGGCCATCGCGCCGTCGCACTCGGAATCCGGTCACGCAATGTTGCTGGCCAACCCGCACCTGCCCTGGTCGGACTATTTCACGTGGTTCGAGGCCCAGCTCGCGATGCCCGGTCTCGATGCGTACGGCGCCGCCCTCATCGGCTTCCCTCTGCCCGCCATCGCGTTCAACGAAAACCTCGGCTGGACGCACACCGTCAACACGTACGACGGCGCCGACCTCTACGACCTGACGCTCGATGGCGATGGCTACCGGTTCGACGGCAGCGTCCGCTCCTTCGAGAGCCGCCGCCTCCAGATCCGGGTCCGGCAGCCGGATGGCTCGTTCCGGACCGACACGCTCACCGTGCAGCGGTCCGTGCACGGACCCGTCGTCGCGCGGCGCCCCGGTCACGCGCTCGCGCTTCGCGTGGCCGGCCTCGAACGCCCCGGCCTCGTCTCCGAAACGTGGCGGATGCTCCACGCCCGGAACCTGGCCGAGTTCGAGGACGCGCTCTCCCGCCTCCAGATCCCGATGTTCACGGTGATCTACGCGGACCGGGACGGACACATCATGCACGTGTTCAACGGCGACGTGCCGAAGCGGTCCGGCGGGAACTGGCAGACGTGGGCCGGCGTCGTGCCGGGCGACCGGTCGGACAACCTCTGGACGGAGATCCACGACTACGCCGACCTGCCGCGCGTCGTCGATCCGCCGAGCGGCTGGCTGCAGAACGCGAACGACCCGCCCTGGACCACGACCTTCCCGATGCCGCTCCGACCGGACCGATTCCCCGCGTACATGGCGCCACCGCCTCGCCTCTCGTTCCGGCCGCAACGCTCCGTCCGTATGCTCACCGAGGACTCGAGCATCTCCTTCGATGAGCTCGTGCGGTACAAGCATTCCACCCGCGAGGAAGCGGCCGACCACATCCTCGAGGACCTGATCGCCGCCGCGCGCGCCCGCGGCACCGAGCTCGCCGGCCGCGCCGCCGACGTCCTCGAGCTCTGGGACCGTGAGGCGGATGCGACGAGCCGCGGCGCCGTCCTCTTCGCCGAGTTCTTCGCCGCGTTCAGCCGCCAGCGCTGGAGCGCGGGATCGCCCTTCGACCAGGGATGGCGCGCCGACGCTCCGCTCACCACGCCCGACGGCCTGTCCGATCCGGCGACCGCCGCCGCGCTGCTCGAGAGCGCCGCCTCCCGCGTGCTCGATCGCTGGGGCGCACTCGACGTGGCCTGGGGCGACGTCTACCGGCTCCGCGAAGACTCGCTCGACCTGCCGGCCAGCGGCGGGCCCGGCGGTCTCGGCATCTTCCGCGTGTTCGGTTTCAATCGCGTTGCCGACGGCCGCGAGGCCGCCGCGTCCGGCGACTCCTGGGTCGCCGCCATCGAGTTCGGTGACTCCGTCCGCGCACGGGCGCTCCTCTCCTACGGCAACGCGAGCCAGCCCGGGTCGCCCCACCGTGACGACCAGCTCTCGCTCCTCGCCGAGCAACGGCTGCGGCCGGTCTGGCGCACTCGGCCCGAGATCGAGGGGCACCTGGAGAGACGCGAGAGGTTTTGAACGGATTCGGGGGGCGGGAGCGGAGGCGGAGGCGTTCGCGGGGGCGTTGGCGGGGGCGGCGGGGGCGGCGGGAGCGGTTGGGGGCGGTTGGGGGCGGCGGGAGCGGCGGCAGCGGTTGGGCGAGCAAGAGCGGACGGCGAGGGTCGGTCGGCAGCGCGTAGGGCGTGGCGACGTTCGGCGATGTGGACGACGCGGTGACGGTCGGCGCAGGCCGGGGCTTCGCGCTCGCGGGCGACGCCGGCCACGTCGTCTCGCGCCCGGACTACAGGGACTGCACGCCCGCGGGCATCCGGTAGACGCGCGCCGTCCGCGTCGCCACCCCTTCCAGGTCGCTGACCACGGGCAGCGTGTGCTCGGCCAGCAGCTCGAGGCCGGTCGCCTCGAAGTAGGTGCGCTCCGCATCCGCCACCAGCACGGTGGAACCGCGGCCGGCGGCCGTGCGGAGCAGAGACCGCTCGAGCGGCGCGGTGGACCGGTCGTACGCCAGGTCGCCGCACAACCACACGTCCGCGTGCTCTCCGGGCAGGGCCTCGCGGGTCAGGTCGGCCCAGAGCGTCTCGACGTCCAGCCCTTGCAGCGTGGCGGCGAGGCGGGTCACCTCGAGGGCGAGCGGGTCCGTGTCGTTGGCGACGACGCGGGCGCCGGCCTTCGCGCACGCGAGACTGGCCACCCCGCCTCCGCAACCCACGTCCACGACCCGCAGCCCGCGGACCAGTTCCGGCCGGTCCAGCACGGTGCGAGCGAGCGCGGTGCCGGCGGGCCACGGAAACGCCCAGAACGGAGCGGGCAACGTACCGCCTGTGTGCCGTTCCGCCGCCTCCCAGATCTCGACGAGCGAACGCGCGGTGAACGCGCGGATCTCCGGGCAGAGCGGCACGGGAGTGAGCGGCGCGAACCGGTCGAGCAGCGTTTCGAGATCGCTCATCCGCCCGTCAGGCGCCGGCCCGCCCGTGACGCTCGTGCAGCCCGGCGGCAAGCCAACGCGAAACGCCCATGATGGTCAGGGACGGATCCACCGACACTGAGCCGGGCAACGCGGAGCCATCGGCCACGTAGAGCCCGGGGATGCGGTGCGCCTCACCGGTCGGGCCCGCGAACGACGCGGCCGGGTCGCTGCCCAGCGGCGCGGTCCCGAGCAGGTGGCTGCCGGCGCAGAACTGCGCGTTCGGCTGCACCGACCGCAACGTGATCCGCTCGTCGATGTCGCGGTCGTTCCGCACCACCGTGCCGTACACATCCGGTATGATGACTTCCTGCGCACCAGCGGCAAGGAAGATGCGGCTCGCGTTCTTCAGGAAGTCGACCGCCTTGTGCTGATCGATCCCCTTCACGTTGTGCCGCGTCCGGCGGAGCCCGTCCTCGCCGAGGAAGACGCGGCCGGGGTTCTCCTCGTCGATCACGGACATGAGCGAGCCGTACCGGCGGTACCGCTTCATCCGCTCCGTGTGTGCGCTGCCGGTGGCGCCCAGCATCACGGCTGCGGCGCCGGGCGCCTGGTGGTTCGACAACATGATGTAGCCGCCCTCCTCGTACCCGCCGCGATCGTCCGTGCGCACATTCCGGTACTCGTGCACGACGTACGCGCACGGGATGCCCGTCACGTTGTCGATCGTCCGCCCGAAATCCGCCCACACGAAGTAGTGCGGGTTGACCCAGAGGTGACGCCCGACCACCGGGTCCTCGACGTTGCGGAGCAGCAGCTCGGCCGTCCCGAGCGCACCCCCCGCAAGCACGACGACGTCCGCATCGACGCGCACGTCCGCCAGCGCCTCGGCGGTGCCACGGCGGACCAGCTTCCCGGATACGCCGGAGGCCCGGCCATTCCGCAGAACGAGTGTGTCGACCTGTGCGTCGCTGTAGATCCTGCCGCCCGCCTTCGAGATCCGTGGAACCGTAGTGATCAGCTGCGACGTCTTCCGGTTGTAGGCGCAGCCGAACTGCGTCCAGCCGCAGCCGATGCAGTCGACGCGCGCCGTGGGGGGAGGGCGCCCGTCGATGCCGAGCGTCTCGCAGCCGAGCCGCACCAGCCGGTTGTTCTCGTTGAACAGCTTCTCGGGCGTGATGTGGATGCCCAGCTCTTCCTCGATGATCGCGAAGTGCGGCGCCAGCTCTGACGGCATCATCCAGTCCAGCCCGCTGCCCGTCCGCCAGCGATCGAGCCGGTCGTCGGGCGTGCGGAAGCTGTCGCCCCAGTAGTGGACCGTGCAGCCGCCCACCGCTTCCGCGTAGTTGAGGAAGATGGCGTTGTCGACGGTCGAGTCGAGGCCGCGGCGCCCGTCGAACGCGGCCATTGCCTGTTCCTCGCGTTGCGTGAAGTCCTCCGCCCGGAAGAAGCCACCCTTCTCCAGCATCACGACGTCCCAGCCGCGCTCCGCGAGGTACACACCCAGCGTGCTTCCGCCCGCGCCCGTCCCGACGATCACGACGTCCGCTTTCTCGCGTACGTCGGCCGACCGCTTCGTCCCCTGGATGATCATACGACCTCGCCGAAGTCGACCGGCGTCGCCGGAATGATCCCGGGCGGGTACGGCCCCGTGAACCCCGTGATCGAGCGTGTCTCGTCCCGCACGTAGCCGAAGTACGCGACGAAGCCGCGCAGCGCCTGGTACGCCGCCCGCCGGACACCGAACCGGCTCCGCGCCCAGCCGTTCAGGTAGCGGAGCCGCTGGTCCGGACGGAGCTCCGTGAACGTGCCGCGATGCAGCCCGAGCACGGTCAGGTGCTCGATCAGCCCGAGCACGCTCTTCATATCGCTCAGGATCGGATCGCCCACCGCCGCCAACTCCCGATCGATCTCCGCCGCCACCTCGTCCGGCGGAACCGGGACCCCCGCCAGGATCGCCTCCGACGCCGCCCGCAGGACCGCGTACTCCATTGGCGTGAGCGCCGCCAGCTCGACGCCATCGTGCTCGGACTGCGGGTAGTCGGCCGTGCAGCCCGCGGGGAGCAGTGACGCGAGCGCCACCGCCAAGGAGCCGCCGGCCGTTTCGCGGAGGAAGCCGCGACGACCGATGCGGGCGGCGGGTGCGGAGGCGGCAGCGTTTGCGGGACCGGGGGCGGGGGCGGCGGGGGCGGGGGCGGATATTTCCGCACCCGCGTTCGGCAGGCGCCGGGGTTCGCGGTGATTCGACTCGGTCATTCTCGGTTCCGGTTGGTTCCTTTCAACGTAGCCGCGCCACCGAAACGCTTACAACCCCGCCCCCCATCGCGAAGCCGGCCCGTCCCGCACCCACCGCACCCGCCGCACCCGCAAACAGTCCCGCAAACGCCTCCGCCTCCGCTCCCGCCTTGTGACCCTCCCTCGTCGTCGCATACTATTCCGCGCATCACGGGCGCCGCCGCACCGGCTCGCCCTTCGTTCCCCGCCCACCGAAACTGAAGCCGTGCTCGCGGTCCGATTCCACTACCGCCCCGTCCGCTACCTGTTGACCCGGGCTCTGTCAGGCCGCCTCCGGGGCCTGAGCACTTCGGCGCTCGGCTACGTCACGCTCGACCGGGTCGAGCCGCCGGCGCTGCCCGGTCCCGACTGGGTTCGCGTGGAGACCCTGCTCAGCGGGATCTGCGGCAGCGACCTCGGCGTCATCACGGCGCACGACTCGTTCACGCTCGAGCCGTTTGCCGCCTACCCGTTCACGTTTGGCCACGAGAACATCGGCCGCATCGTCGAGGCCGGGGCGGCGTCCGGCTGGGAGGTCGGGCGCCGCGTCATCGTGAACCCGATGCTGAGCTGCGCACAGCGTGGCTTCACCGAGCCGTGCGGCGCCTGCGCGCGCGGCGAGTACGGGCTCTGCCGGAACACGATGAAGGGCGACTTCGGCCCCGGTCCCATGACCGGTTACTGTCCCGGCGTGGGCGGCGGCTGGTCCCCGTCCTTCGTCGCACACCGGAACCAGCTGTACGACGCCGAGGGCCTCGACGACGAGATCGCCGTGCTCGCAGACCCGCTCGCATCGGCCACGCGAGGCGTGCTGCTCCAGCCGCCTCGTGAGGACGACACCGTGCTCGTCATCGGCTCCGGCACGATCGGCGCGCTCACCGTGAAGTCACTCCGCGCGACCGGCTGGCGGGGACCGATCGCCGTGCTCGGACGGCACGGCTTCCAGCTCGAGCTGGCGGAGCGCGCAGGCGCCGACATCCGGCTCTCCGGGCGGGACGAGGCCTACCGCTGGGCGGCGAGCCTGCCCGACGCCCGATCCTACAAGCCATCGCTCGCGGCCCGGTTCGTCGAAGGCGGTCCGTCGCTCATCTACGACACGGTGGGAAGCCGCACGACGGCGCGCGATTCACTCTCGCTCTGTCGGGAACGCGGCCGGATCGTTCTGGTCGGCGCCGCGTCCAGCGTCGACGCCGACTGGACCCGCCTCTGGTACCGCCAGCTCACGGTTGCCGGTATCTTTGCCTACGGTTCCGCCCCCTGGAAGGGCGAATACCGCGATATCTACGAAGCCGCCACCGACCTGCTCCGCAACCACCGTTTCGATGAGCTGGGTATGGTGACTCACGTGTTCGCTCTGGAGGAGTATCGTGCAGCCATCGCGACCGCCCTCGACAAAGGCGGTGAGCGGTCCATCAAGGTCGCCTTCCGACCCCGGCCCGAGTGACGCGAACGCGGGGGTCGTGAACCTGCATATCGGTGACAGCATGGCAGAGGCGCGCGCCCGGAACCTTCAGGCCGCCGATCACGAGCCCGAACAGGTCCGCGACTTCACGCGGGACCCCTTCTCCGGCTTTTTCGAGGACCGCTCCGTCGACGAGATCCTCGAGCCCAACTCGCTCCTCGACACCGCCAACGTCCGCCGCTGGTTCGAACTGTTCGCCGCCGGCCTGCCCGAGTCGCTCTACACCTACCAGCTGCCACTCGACTCGCAGTGCGGCGCCGAAACCAGCGCGCTCGGCGAGAACCTGCTCCTGTTCTCCACCTACAGCTACCTCGGCCTCGTCGGCCACCCCCGCCTCCAGGCGGCCGCCACCGAGGCGATCCGCCGCTATGGCACGTCCACCGGCGGGGTCAGGCTCCTCACCGGAACGCTCGAGCTGCACCGCCAGCTCGAGGCCGAGCTCGCCACGTTCGTCGGACAGGAGGGCGCTGCCACGTTCGCGTCCGGCTACGACGCCAACATCGCCGCCATCACCTCGCTGTTCGGCAACGGCGACGTCGCCCTCCTCGACCAGTACGCCCACCAGAGCCTGCACGACGGCGTGCGCATGGCCCACTGCGAGTTGCGCCGATTCAAGCACAACGACATGGGTGACCTCGAACGGCGGCTCGTGCGGGCGAAGAAACGCGGTGCCCACCGCGTCCTCATCGCCGTCGACTCCGTGTTCAGCATGGACGGCGACCAGGCGCCGCTGCCCGAGCTCATCGAGCTCAAGCGCCGGTACGGCGCGTTCCTGCTCGTGGACGAATCGCACTCGCTCGGCGCCATCGGCGCCACCGGCCGCGGCATCTGCGAGGCCCAGCGCATCGACCCCAAGGACGTCGACATCCTGACCGGCTCGCTCTCCAAGGGGATCCCATCCTCGGGCGGGTTCGTGGCCGGCTCGCGCGGACTCAAGATCTACATCCAGCACGGCTCCGCGCCCTACATGTTCTCAGCCGCGCTCAGCCCGGCCAACGCCGCTGCGATCCTCGAGGCGCTCCACATCCTGCAGGACGAGCCGGACCACATCGACCGCCTCCGCAACAACGCCGAGATCCTGCGTGACGGACTCACCGCGCGTGGCTTCGACATCGGTGACTCCACAACCCCCATCGTGCCACTCATCCTCCGCGACGAGTGGCGCGCCTATCGCTACGCCCGCTGGATGCTCGAGATGGGGATCTTCGTGTCCGCCGTCGTGTTCCCGGCCGTATCGCCCGGACAGGCCCGCCTCAGGCTCTGCGCCACCGCCACCCACCGACCCGAGCACTTCGACCGCCTGTTCGATGCGCTGGAGGAGTGCAGGAGGCGGGAGAACGGGTAGGGACGGGGAACTGCGGTGAGGCGGGCGACGAGAGGCGGGCGACAAACGACGGGCGACATGGGGCGGGCCAAACGGCGGGTGCCGAGGGGGGCCCGCCTCTGAAACCCGCAGTTCGTCGCCCGCCTCTCGTCGCCCGCCACCCAAACCTCCGGGATGCACGCGAGCACCCGGCGGCTTCCGCCGCCGGGGCTCACACGTTCACTGAGGATTGCGCGGCCCGGCGCACGGGGGCGCCGGCTACTCCACGATGATCGTGGCCGTCGCCTGTACTCCGCCGGCGCTCACCGTCAGGCAGCTTTCGCCGGCCGCCACGCCGATGACGAGGAACCGTTCCGGGACCTCTACCGGCTTCCGGTCCGGGTCCTTCACCACCGTGATCTTGCTGTCGCAGGCGGTCGCCTCCACCGCATCGCCCGTGTGCCGATTGTGCTCGCTCGTTGCGTTGGCGGTTACCTTCGTCGTGTCACCGACCGCCACGTAGGCAAAGGTCGGGTCCAAGTCGAAGCGCACCACCTTGTCGCGGTTATTGGCATACGGGCTGCTGTCGCAGGCGGCGAATGCCGCGGCCGCAAGGCCAATGGCCCCGATCAGGCCCATCTTCTTCAGCATGTGGCTTCCTCCCTGTGCCCCGCTCCGGGGCGGTTCACGAAGTGGATCGTGATCAGCTCCGTACCATTATCCACCTGGCGCACGGATCGTGACACCCATCCGCTGCATCTCTTCGACGGCCTCCGCCGCCAGGCGCCTGTCCCAGTCCGGGAGCGTGGGCTCCACCGGATCCGTCGAGTACACCAGGCGGAATGCTCCCATCCGCCCCTCATCCGAGAACGCGTAGACGTAGCCGCCGGGAGCGTTCGCGTACTGCCAGACCTCGTACGGTGGTGCACCGTCCGAGGGTATCGCCTTCTGCACACGGGTACTCGGCGCACCGCGCAGCATGTAGATGCGGCCGCGGTCCGACTTCCAGGCTTCTTCACCACGCCGTCCCCCGAAGTGTCCGTTGACGAAGCGCACGCGCTCGAGATACCCATTGAGATTGTTCGGTTCCTCTCCCGGGGCCGACGGCTCCAGGCCGCCGAAATACTGGTAGAGGTACCTGCGCTTGCCATTGACGTTCAGGCGAGAGTACAGGTCCCGCTGGGCCTGACTTGACATGGTCATGACCACCGGATCGAACAGCGCGGCAAGATCCTCGGGCGAGATCGTGGCGAAGTAGCCCGTCACCGCGCCCGCAGCCTCCGGCTGCGCGAACTGCTTGCCTTCCATCCGGAACGGGTGCGTCCGCACCAGTACCGTGTCCTCCAGCTCGAGACGGGTCTGCAGCACGTAAACGCCGGTCGCGAGACCCTCGACCGACATGTTGCCCGCGAGCGGCCGCGCCTGAGCGACCGAGTCCACCGTCTGCAGCTTGATCCGGGCCATCTGATGCCCGTCCGGCCGCAGGATCACGCCGTACAGCGTGCCCGAAAGCGGGTGCGCTTCCGGAGGATAGACCTCCATGTAGTACGCGATCGACGGACTGCTATCCTGCGCCACGATCTCCGAGGCCGCCGCGATGCCGAGCTGCCCCTTCTTGATCGAGTACTGGGCGGTTGTCGTCGAATCGACCCAGCCAACCCGGCGACCGAGAATCAGGTCGGACGCCAACACCCCTTCCCGCAGGCTCTCGAGATCCGCGTCGGTCTCGACCACGTGCTGCGGCTGCCCTTTCGGCGTCACGGCGACGTGTACGACATAGTGCGCCGGCACGACGGCGAAATGGAACGTCTCCAGCGCGCCCACCGGCTCCCCGTCATGGGCCGGCGGGCAGGTCCCGTCCCAGTCGTTCTTCACCAGCTGATTGCCATTGTCATCCACGACCGACAGAGTGACGTGATACGCGCAGTCCGGTCCGGTCCCGAGCAGGTCGCCGTCGACACGGAACAACCCGTCCACGACCGTGACATTCGGCGGGTACCACGACCGATACATGGTAACTTCAAGCTGCCGACCCTGTGGAATGCCTCCCGCCAGGCTCGAGAGCAGCACAATCGGTATCACGTACATCTTCGCCATCCGGGTCAAGGGGAGCGGGCGCACCCGCTCCCCGTGTCCTCTCATCATTCCAGCGCTCAGCGCCAGCCGATGCCGAACGAGAGCACGTTGCGCGAGCCGAGCACCCCGAAGTGCCGGTACGCATAGTCGGCCTGCACCACGTAGCCACTCAGCTGATAGCGCAGACCGCCGCCCAGCACCATCCCGTCCTTGTTCTCGTCGCCGATGTTTGACGGGTTGCCCAGCTCCGCCTGGTCAGCCGACGACAGGTGGTTGTCCGGCTGGTAGGCATAGCTGCCGCGCAGTGCGAGCGAGATCGGGCTGTCCTCGGCCTTCCACTCGTATTCCGACGCGAAGCCGAAGCTGGGATCGTTGTTGTAGAACTCGTTGAACTCGCCCAGCAGCGAGACCCGGTTGCTCGCCGTCGACAGAACGTCGTACACGAGACCGACGCGGAAGGCGACGGGCAGCGGCGATGGGGCGGCCTGGAAGCGCGCCGGCGACGGGTCCACGCCGCGCGGCGGGAACGCCGGATCGGTGCTTTGCGCATAGGCGTCGAAATCGAGGCCGGGGCCGGCGTGCTTGAGCGACGAGCCGAGGTTCTGGATCACGAACGACATCGATACCGGCCGGCCGGCCAGCTCGGAGTGGAAGTTCGTGCCGACGTCGAATGCGAAGCCGTGCGCCGTCGACTGGCCCAGCTGGTCGGTGATCAGCTTGAACGTGACGCCGCCGCTGAACCGGTCAATGAAGGCGTGCGCGAAGGAGAGGCCCAACGCCGTCTCCGACACGCCGTACGTTAACTGAAGGTCGTTGTTCGGGTCCTCCTCGGTGTATACCGGCTGGCCGCTGAACCCGAAGTTCGACAGGCTCACACCGAAGCCGTACTCGCCGCCGCCCAGCGGGACGGCCGCCCCCACCCACAGGTAGTTCGTGTTCGCGAAGTACGGCATCACGCTGAACCGGGCCTCCGCGCCCTCCATGAGCGGGAGGTTGGCCGGGTTGTAGTAGAGTGCTTCGACGTCGCGCGTCAGCGCGCCGAACGCCGGGCCCAGGGCCATGCCCCGGGCGCCCGCTCCCATGAGCAGGAACTCGGCGGACGTCGTCCCGACGGCCGAGTTCTTTTTGCTCACATTGATCGTGCTGGGTTCATCCTGGGCGAGAACGCCTCCTGCGGTCACCGCCAGCAGAGCGAGCGTCGCCGGGATTTTCCGAAGAATCCTCATCGGATCTCCTCCTCGAGTGAAGTGTGCGCCGGGGCCGAGAGGCCCCGGCGCCACATTGTCGTTACCGGGCGAAGCCCGAGTTGATCACCGTGAACTTGCCCACATGCGACTTCCCGTCCGGCGTCGAGACGTGGTAGAAGTACACGCCGCTGCCGACGTACTGGTTGCTCTTGTTCCGGAGGTTCCAGTCCTCCGCGTTGCCGCCCGACGGGTCGTCGTGGTTGAGGACCGTCACGAGGACGCCGCTCATGCTGTAGATCCGGATCGTCGCCTTGCTCGGCAGATTCACGAACTTCAGGACTTTCCCTTGCGGGCCGAAGTCGAACAGGCTGACCGCGTAGTACGGATCCGGGACCGTGTGCACCTTCGACAGGTCCGCCGCGGCTGGATCGTCCACCGCGGGCGCCTCGACGTTGAGCTTCAGCGCCAGGCCCGGCACACCCGGGTTCCCGCCTCTCGCCGCGAATGCGTACGAGCCGGTCGTGCCGGTGACGGAGCCATAGTACGTACGCAGCGTCCACGACCCGCTGGTCGGGACGTCACCTTGGAACAGGTAGGGCTCGCCGGCGATGTAAATGCCGAAGCCCGAGCCATCCGAGGCGAGGTCGCCGGTCACGTCGACCGGCAGGACTACCGGCTGCGTCACGAACTCGACCGGGCCGTTGCACGCCGTGTTGCCGATGTTCGGCGTGCCACCCTCGCACAGATGCGGATTGTGCCAGAAGTCGCCGTACGTGAGGATCCCGTCCCCGTCACCATCCGCCAGGAACCCGTAGGTGGCGCGCATGTAGCCGTTGAACTGGATGGGCACCTCGTGGGTCAGGTCGATCACGCTGTCCACGCCGGACGCGCCCCAGTAGATGCGCATGTCCGCGGCGCGGTGCATGGCCCACGCGGTCTGGTAGTAGCGACGCATGTAGTCGCTGGTCAGGCCCTTGTAGCTCGCCATGCTCATGTACGGCATGGGGTGGAAGATCGTCGTGACTCCGGGCAGGCTGCCCGCGGTGCCCTTACCCAGCGTCGGATCGGGCGTTGACTCGTTGTCGCCGCTGTACCAGCGGGAGCCGCCGTTCTCCGTGTTGGGCGGGTCGATCGACCAGAATCCCGGCACCTCGAACGCCCAGTCGTTGTCGTTCGATTGGAAGTGCCACACGTCGATGCCGATGTGGCTCGTCATGGCGCCCGAGATCGGCGGCGCGTCCACGCCCTTGCTGATCAGATCCTGCCGGACCGTCGGGTCCGCCGGCACGGCGATCACGGGCAGGTCCGTCGACTCGCCTTCGTTGTTCGTGATGTACCACGAGTACTCACCGGACTGGCCGGTGACCGTGAGGAAGTACTCGCCTTCGTAGTAGTACCCGACGACGCTGTCGACCCGGACCTCGTAGGAGCCCGTGGGCAGCAGCTGCGGCGCGAACGCCTGGAATGCGCCGGTCAGCTCGTGGGTCGGCGGCGCCTTGTGGTTGAACTCGCCCGTCACCGGGTCGATGCTCATGGGCGAGCCCGAGAGCGGCTCGGTGCCGCGGCCGAACAGGCCGAAACCGTACTTCGCCTCCGTGACCGACGTCGCGGATGCGCGCGGAACTGTGTACTTCGACGGGCCGGCCGACTCCAGCGAGGTGGGGCCGGAGCGCTCGCTGTTGATGTCGAAGGCCGTCACCTTGTAGAAGTACTGGATCCCGTTCCGCGCTGACTTGTCGACCCACGCGTACGGGACGCCCGTATCGGAGAGCGATCTGGCCTTGCCGGCGGTGACCAGATCCTGGAACGCGGTATCCGCCTTGACCACGAGCGGTGTCCCGTCCGCCAGGCGGACCACACCGCCGAGCGGATACTGGACGACCGGGCCCGTGAGGTCGATCTCACTCGGAGAGTCGGGATCGCACGTGTCGCCCTGCACGAAGGTGGGGTCGGTCGCGCAGGTGTAGTCCACAAACTTCGTGCCGGAGAAGTCGAACTGTGCGACCAGCTCGAAGTTCGCGGCCGTTGTGCCGCGGTAGATGCGGTAGCCCTCCACATCGAACTGGCGGTAGTTCGGATCGTACAGCGCGCTCGCCGGATCGCCGGCCGCCACGAAGAACGGGTCACCGGCCGTCTCCGTCGCCGACGGCTCCCAGACCACGGTGACCTGGTCGTCGCCGGGCACCAGGTAGAAGGGCGGCGTTTCGGGCGCGAAGCCGAGCAGGAACTTGTTGTCGAAGATCGACTGCGCGACCAGAGCCTTGCCCAGCAGGCTGTTGGGCACCACGTCGACCGCGTACTGGTCCAGCACCTCGTTCGGGTCCGCGGGACACTGGGCCGTGCGCGTGCTCACCCAGCCCGCCGCCACCTCGATCGGGCGGATCGGGTTGCCGTTGCAGCCCGGCTGCACGGACGGGATACCCGGCTTGTTGTCCGCGTTCACGGTGATCAGCGGCGTGTTCACGGTGGCCGCCGCGTACATCGCCACCGCGATGGTCGTGCTCTCGCCGGGACCCAGTGAGAACGGGCCCGAGGCGATGAACAGGCGGACGTCGGCCAGGGTCTGGCCCAGGTAGCAGGCCCGCCGATCCTTGATCTCGGCCTTGGGGAACGAGCAGCTCGGGTCCTGGTTCGGGTCCGGGTTGAGCGAGGTATAGCGCCAGAGCTGCTGCACGTTGTTCGGGTCGTGGAACGCGCCGCCGTTGGTGTGCATGGAGAGCGCCGTCAGACCGACCTGCTTGCCCGTGGCCGGGTCGACGGGGCTCTTCAGGAACTTCATGCCGACGATGCCCGGCGAGGCGGTGAAGAACGGCGGGTAGAACAGGTCGGGGGGGTAGTCGAACGCATCGTAGTTGAACAGGCCGTGGTACGCGATGCCCAGGCTGAACGGCATGATCCCGCTGGCATGGTTCTGGCCAGCATCGGTCGTCACGTCCGGGTCCGAGTCGAAGGTCGCGTAGAGCGAGTCGAAGCGCCAGCCTTCATCGGGCAGCATGTTGGCGCCGCCGAAGAACTTGGTCTCGCTCAGCCTCTGGAACAGCACGTTGTTCGTGATGTTCGTGAACTTGTAGATCAGGTAGATGATGGACTCGTTGCCCGTCGGGTAGTTCCAGGCCAGCGTGCGCTGCTCGACCAGGATCCCCATCGGGTGGTCACGGCCGGCGGTAATGGCGGGATTGCCGTCCCAGTACATCACCCAGCTGTCCTGCTGCGAGGCCGCCTTGCGGCCGATCAGCACGTCGTTGAACAGCTCCCGGTTCACTTTGGTGTCCCGCACCCATGCGCCATCCGACTCCGGGAAGTCCGCGAGAATCGCGTCGCCCTTGTCGGGCCAGTTCGCTATGTCGTCCGGGTTCAGCGAGTCGTAGATGTCGGTGATTTTCGTGCCTTGCGTGCGCGAGCCGGCCGCGTCCATGAACAGGGCGCCCACCGTGTCGCCGGCCCAGGCGAAGTTGGCATCCTCCGGGATGATGCCGGCAATCTGGAGGCCCGAGTTGAACATGTACTGGTCGGGTGAGCCGGTCGGCCAGAAGCCGCCGCCGCCCGTCGGGCTGTTGAACACATCGGTGCACGTGGCGCCCGCGCTCGTCAACCCGCACTGGAACTTGTTCACCTTCAGCACCGCGTCAGGACCGGCGTTCAGGTTGAACGTGCTCTGGCGCTGCCGGGCCCGCTGGTACTTTTCGGCGACGCTCTGCTGCCCCTGCGCCAGCGCAGGGAACAGCAGCAGCGCCAGCAAGGCCACCCCGGCCCGGGCCCTCGCGCCGCATCGGTTCATCGATTCGCGAATCATGTCCGCTCCTGGTCGTGAGACGTCATCCTCAGGGTGGGCGCGCGCGCCAGCGCGCGCCCACACGTCGCTCGTCATCTAGAAAACGAACTCCAGCCCCAGCCGCAGGCTCCGGTTCCCATTGCGGCGGCTGAGCGGGCTGTGATTCAAATCGAACAGTATGTTGCCGATCTTCTCCTGCTCGGCGAGGGTAAGAATGCCGTCCCCGTCGCCGAAGCGTTCATCGACCTTGTGCAACATGTACCTGTTCAGCGCGTTCGCAGAAGCAGAAACAGCGTCATTGATCGCATTGATGTCGATGTTGTCCGCGGGTACGCCGGTGGCGGTGAGTCCGCCACGGTAGTTGTAGACGTAATTCTCGCGGTACACGGCGTTGTCGATGGTACCCGTTTCCAGGTACACGCTGTTGGTGTTGACGATGTGGAACGGGTTGCGGAAGTCGGCCGTGAGGCGCATCCGCTTGCCGGCCACGCGGACGCCGCGCACGAACCGCATGTCGATGTTCAACGTGCTCGGCGAGCGGGACGCGTTCACCTGCTCCGCCGGTACGCCAAAGAAGGTGCTCGTGGGCGGGCCCGTACTGCCGTCGCCAATATTGACGAGCCGCGTGTAGGGCAGGCCGGACCCCCACCGCAGGGTGGTGAACACGCCCAGGTCGCTCAGGATGGCGCCTTCCGCCGAGCCCTCGTGGAAGTCGGCCGGGAAGAGCAGCGAGAGCGTGCCCGAGAGGTTGTGCGCCCGGCTCTGGTTGAGCGGGAGCAGCACCTCGGGCGCTTCGACCGGAACGCCCGTCAGGGAGAAGAGGTTGGTGCTCCGGCGCGCGATCAGGTTCACGTACGAACCCACGTCGGAGCCGGTGCCCTCCGCGTTGACGAACGAGTAGTTGAGCGCGAGGTCCGCGATCTGCGAGAACCGGCGATCGAGGTGCACGTCGACGCCGCGGGCCAGCGAGAAGTCGGCGTTGGTCAGCACGTTGAGGTATTGGGTGCCGCCGGTAACCGGGTCGCCGAACGGAAGCTTGCGGTAGGTCAGCGAGTTCGCCGTCTTCTTCGAGTAGGCGGAGACGTCCACCACCGTCTGGCCGCCGAACACCTGCCGGTAGCCGGCCTCGAACAGCACCGTGCGCGGGACTTCCACGTCACGGCCGAACGTCGCATTCGTGTTGGTGCCGCCCTGCAAATCGCTGTAGACGGAGGTGATCATCCGGTTGACCGAAGGGACCTGCGTGTTGTGCGAGTAGCTGAAGCGGAATGTCGAGGTCGCCGTGACCGGGAAGCTGACCGCGAGACGCGGGCTCCAGGACGTCTTCCTCTCACTCTGGATGAAGTTGGGCTTGCACACCACCTGGCCGTCCGCGTTCGTCCGGTCCGCCGCCGTCGCCTGCCCACCGCAGTCCCCGGGGTAGGACACGCGGTCCAGGTAGCCGGTGGGGTTGCTCGGATCCTGCGCCGTGATGTAGACGAAGTCCTGCTTCAGGCTGTCCGGCACGTTGAAGACGAAGCCGGGAATCCGGGGCCATTCGGCGTCGGGCTGGAAGTAGTCGTAGCGCAGCCCGCCCTCGAGGACCACGTCGCCGATGTCGAGGCGGTTCTGTACGAAGACTCCGGCCCGCACCGGCTTGAAGTGGGTGGCCGACCCGGTCCCGCTGTAGAGCCCGACCGACCGGGTCCAGGAGTCGGTCTTGGTGATGTCACCGCCCATGTTGATGCGGTTGAAGCGGTTGACCTGCCAGTCGATCGACGCGCTGCCATACTTGCGGGTCTCCTTGCTCCACGACGGCGAATCCGCACCCCCGTAGCTCCATCCGCCATTTCTGCCGTAGGGGTCCACCCGCAGAATATCATCCGTGACGCCCGGTGCCCACGAGCCGCCGGCGAGATCGCGCACCCGGGGATAGATCTGCCCCGAGTCCGCGGGGAGGATCCCGGCCTTGTACACATCCACCAGCTTGTCCGAGAGCGGCCATTGGTCGACGTTCGTCAGGAAGTCGGGGGTGCTGAAGTTGAAGCCGAGGACGGGCCGGAAGTGGTCCTCGAACCACTTGTGGTTCACATCGCCGTCCCTCGACCAGTCGCTCTGGTAGCTCCCCTTGATGTCGAGCGCCAGCTGGCTGTCCGACGTCTGATGGAGCAGGAAGTAGGTGGACAGCGTCAGCATGTTCTCGGTCGAGAAGCCGACGTTGCGCGAGTCCGGGTTGGTCAGGCCGATGCTCATCGACTGGCTGCGGTTGCGGTAGCCGGTCAGGTCGATCTTGCCGCCGCGGGGCAGGCCGTACGAGAGCTTGGCCGTTATGTCGTAGTTGTCGGCCTGGCTGGTCGGGTTCCGGTTTCCGTCGGTCCACCGGCTGAAGTTCGGGACCGCGAACTGGACGCTGTCGACCATCCCGCTGACCGAGCTCGTCCGCGGCAGCGTGAACACCGTGTCCACGCCGTCCTGGTAGTACCAGCCCGGGCTGTTCACGAGGCCCTGGTTCGTGCCACCGTAGAGCCGGCCATCCGCGGTGCCGCCGACGAAGAAGGTCATGTTGTTGACCCAGGGAATCGGCCCGCCCAGGCTCAGCTCGGCCCGGTTCCACGCGTTGCTCCAGTCCTTGACGGCGCCATCGAACATGTACGCGGCGGTTCCGCCGAACGTCGAGCCGCCCGTCCGCGTCACGTAGTTGACCACGCCCGACTGCGCGTCGCCGTACTGCGCCCCGATTCCGCCCGTCACCACGTCCACCTGGGCCAGCACGTTCGTCGGCAGATCGATCGGCTGCACATTGCCGGTGCGCAGGCGCCGGACCGGGACGCCGTCGACGTAGACGGCCTCCTCACCCGGGCGGCTGCCCCGGATCGTGCGCCCGCTGTTGGTGTCGATCACGCCCGGCTGCAGCAGGATGATGCTCGACGAGTTGTCCATCGGCAGGGCGTCGATTTCCGCGCCCGACACGATCGACTTCGACGACACCTGGTCGCGCGGCACCAGCGGGTTACGCTCACCGGTCACGATCAGAGCGTCCAGTTGCACCGCCGACTGGTTGAGCCGGAAGTTCAGGGTGGTCGTCTGGCCGGCCTGGATACCCTGCTCGGAAATGACCACCGCTTGGTAGCCGATGCTCTGGGCCCGGACACTGACCACACCAGGGGGCACTTCGTTGATGAAGTAGAAGCCGTCATCATTCGTGATGTTACCGAGGGTCGTCCCCTCGATAGACACCTGAGCCGCCGCGATCGGAGTCCCGGTCTCGGCGTTGACGACGCGCCCCTGGATCTTGCCGGTCGTGCCCTGGCCGCTCGCCGTGATCCAGGTCAAACCGACCAGGACCACGGCGCTTCCCAGCGCCGCGGCGAGTCGCTGTACCGCTCTAGGCAACATGGAGATCCTCCTGGGTACGGAACACGATGGGTGAACACAAAGAGGCGATTCGTGCAGCGGCCCATGGACCGCCGCACGAAACGCGAGCAAGAGAGATGTCTCGCGAAACGCTTTTGATTGCTACGGTACTCGTACTTCCCCGTTGGTTTGGGGGCTTACTTGTTCTTGCGCACGGGCAGATTGGGGGACGATCCCCGGCTTGTCAAGAAAACCGATACACTTTGTAAATCCTGATTTGTGTACAATTTTCGACCGGCTGCGGACCGTCCGACCCCCCTGTGTGTAGAACGGTTGACGTGACCGATTCGAGACATGCGTCACGGTGACACAATCGATGACGGTCGCGCGTTCTTCTTTTTTATGGCAATGACATCCCGCGGTTTCTCCCTGCTTCTGGCGGCACTGCTGGTTCCGGGTCCGGGCTCGGCCCAGGGCACCGATTTCCTTGCGGTCCGCGATTCCCTCGCGACGGTTCAGGACGTGTCCGTTCTGCGACGGATGCAGTCGCAGCTTCCGATGCCGGGGATGGCGCGGAGCGCGGATGCGCTGGTGGTGCGCGGGTTGATCGCGCTGCGGATCTACGAACTGACGTCGGACCGTGACGATTCGCGGGCCGCGCAGGAGGTGTTCGAGCGCGCGGCGGAGCGGTTCCCGGATGTGCCGTGGCTGCAGTATGGGGCGGGGTTGGCATATGCGTCGGCACCGGAGATCCGTCTGGCGGGCGGCCCGCTCCAGAATGTCACGGTGGGACAGAGTGTCGCGGAGATCCTGGGTCGCGATCCGAAGGCGCGGGCGCAGCGATCGCTGCGTCGCGCACTGGAGCTGGACCCGTCGTTCGGTCCGGCGGCGGTGCGGCTGGCGGAGCTGGCGGTGGCGGACGGCCGGGACCGGGACGCGTTGGTGGACGCGCGCACGTGGCTGGTGGGGGCGCGGGAGGCGGGGGACACGTCGTCTGCGGTGCTGGCGGCGACGGCGGATGTGGAAACGGCGCTGGGCGACTATGGGGCGGCGGCGAGCGCGGCGAGCGCGGCGGCGGCGGCGGGTGATAACGCGGCCATGGTCGCGCGGGCGGTCGCGCTGCTGCTGCAGCCCGGGTCCGCGGACCGGGGCACGGTGCTGTACTTCGAGGCGGTGGACGGGATGGGGGAGGCGGAGGCGGAGCGGTTGTACGGGGACGTCGAGCCGATCGTGCAGGCGAACGAAGCGGCGGACTGGAAGGTGGCGGACCTGGAGGGCCGGCGTCAGTGGCTGCGCCGGTTCTGGACGCGGCGGGCGGCGGAGAGCGGGGTGCTGGTGAGCGAGCGGCTGGCGGAGCACTACGGCCGGCTGGCGATCGCGCGACGCGAGTACCTGCGCAATTCGCGGCGTGGGGCGGCGGGCGCGGGCGCGCTCGTGGACGTGGCGGCGGTGGACTCGAGCCCGTTTGACGACCGCGGTCTGATTCTGATCCGGCGCGGCCTGCCGCAGCGGGTGGTGACGACGACGAGGGACGGTGTGCTGCCGAACGAGACGTGGATCTACACGGAGCCGGGATCGTCGCGGAGCCGCGTGTTCCATTTCGCGGCGCTCCGGGGCTCGCGCGATTATTCGCTGATCAGCGACCTGCTCCGGGCGGTGGACCCGACTGTGGGGCAGGGCGACCTCAAGGAGCCGGGCGTACTCGGGCGGGAGGAGAACGCGGTGCTACAGCTGCTGGAGGACCGGGCACCGTACATCCCGGAATACCAGGCGGCGGTGGGCCAGATCCGGCGCCGGCTCGCCGAGGGCTACACGCTGCAGAGCACGGAAGTCCGCTCGACGCTGAACCAGGTCGACGCGGACTACCGGCAGCAGGCCCGCCAGGCGATGGGAACCGACGTCCTGTTCGCTCGCTTCGACCGATCCGTGGACTTCCACTACGACCTGTTCGCGTTCCGGACGCCGTTCGGCCGGACGGACCTGACGGCCGGCTTCGCGGTCCGGGCCGGCGACCTGGCGAGCGAGGAGCTGTCCGGCGGCCGGGTCGCCTACCCGATGCTGGTTTCCGTCATCCTGATCGACACGCTGTCCGACGTGGTGACCCGGCGGGACACGCTCGCGCGCGTCGAGGAACCCGCACGGCTCGGACCGGACGGCTTCGTGCGCACGCACGTCGAGGTCCCGGTCGTGCCCTCGGAGCACACGATCTACCGGGTCTCCGTGCGGAGCCCCGCAGTCAGCGCGGGATCGGTGGAAAGCGGCGGCGCGGCGCTGCGAGATTTCGCCGGGACCGGCCTCGAGGTGAGCGACCTCGTGCTGGCGGAGCCGGACACCGCCGGCGACTGGACTCGCGGGGCGACCCGGCTCCTGCTCACGCTCCCCCGCCGCTACCCGCCCGGCCGGCCGTTCACGCTGTTCTACGAGGTCTACAACCTGCCGACCGACGCCGCCTACCGGACGCATCTCCACGTGGAGACCGCGGGTGGCGGCGGCGCCTTCGGCCGGGTCAAGCGGCTCTTCGGCGGCGGTGGCCCGAAGATCGACGTCCGCTACCAGGACGTGGCGGATCCGGACGGCGACGGCGTGATCCAGGAGGTCCGGCGGGTTGACACCGGGCTGCCGCCCGGCCGCTACCGGATGCGGGTCACCGTGGAGAACGAGGCGACCGGGGAGACCGCGGAGAGCGTGGCGGAGTTCGAGGTCGTGGACTGACGCGGGAAGCGGGGGCGGAGGCGGAAGCGTACTCGGGAGCGGGAGCGTTGGCGGCGGGAGCGGGCACCGTCCCGCTCCCACCCCGCTCCCGCCCCCGCCGCTCCCTCACCCGGCCCCGCCAACGCCTCCGCCTCCGCTCCCGCCCCCCGAATCCGTCCCCAGTACCCTCAGCAGCGCTCCCGCCTTCGCCATCGTCTCCTCGAACTCGGCATCCGGCCTCGAATCGATGACGATGCCGGCGCCCGCCTGCACGTGGGCCCGCCCACCCGCGGCGATGAGCGTGCGGATGGCGATGGCGGTGTCCATGGCCTGGCCGCCGTACGCGAAGTAGCCGACGGCGCCGGCATAGGGTCCGCGGCGCACGGGCTCGAGCTCGTCGATGATCTGCATGGCGCGGATCTTGGGCGCGCCGGACACGGTGCCGGCGGGGAAGCAGGCGCGGAAGACGTCGACCGCGCCGAGCCCCTGGCGCAGCCTGCCCTCGACCTGGCTCACGATGTGGAGCACGTGGCTGTACTTCTCGACGGCCATGTACTCGGGGACATTCACGGAGCCGAAGCGGGCGACGCGGCCGACATCGTTCCTGCCGAGGTCGATGAGCATCAGGTGCTCGGCACGCTCCTTCTCGTCGGCGAGCAGGTCCGCCGTGAGGGCGGCGTCCTCCTCGTCGGTCCGGCCGCGGCGGCGGGTCCCGGCGATGGGCCGGACCGTGACCGTCCCCTCCTCGAGCCGTACCATCACTTCCGGCGATGACCCCACGAGTTGCACGCCGTCGAGCTCGAGGTAGTAGAGGTAGGGCGACGGGTTGAGGGAGCGGAGCGCGCGGTAGAGCTCGAAGGGCCGGGCCTCGAGTGGCACGCTGAGCCGTTGGCTGAGCACGACCTGGAAGGCATTGCCCGCGCGGATGTACTCGCGGATCCGGTCGACGTCACGCTCGAAGCGATCCCGACTGACGGTGCTCGTGACGGCGGTCCGCGACGCCGCCGCGGGCTCGAACCGACCGGGGCCGGGCCGCGACGCGAGATCGTCGATCAGGGTGTCGAGCCGGGCGGCGGCATCGTCGTAGCGACGGCGCAGATCCGCCTCGTCCGCACCCGTCACGTCCACGAGCGCGATGGCCCGGGCCCGGTCGAACACGTTGTCGATGGCGAGCACGATGTCGGTGAACAACAGCACGGCTTCGGGCAGGCCGAGGTCGTCGGGCGGCGGCGCTGGAAGGCGCTCGATGTAGCGGACGACGTCGTATCCGAGGTACCCTACTGCACCGCCGACGAACCGGGGCAGGCCGGGCACGCGGGCGACGGTCGCGGCCCGGAGCCGCCGGTCCAGGTCGGCGAGCGGATCCGCGACCGCAACGGCGCCGGACCAGCCATGCCCCGGCGACCAGGTCGAGACGCGGCCGCCCGCCTCCAGCTTCCAGGCGGAGCGCGGCTCGGTGCCGAGGAACGTGTAACGGGCCCATTTCTCGCCGCCGACGAGCGATTCGAGCAGGAAGGCGAACGGGGGCCGGGCGAGACGCGCGAATGCGGTGACCGCGGTCTCGGTGTCGAACAGGAACTCGCGGCTGATCGGAACCAGCGACGCGGTGCGCGCGAGCGCGACGAATTCTTCCCAGGTCGGTTCGAGCATGGAGGGCAGAAGATCGATGGGCGGTTCCGGAGTGTCAATCATTGCCGTCGATACGGGCGGGACGTTTACGGACGTCGTGGCGCTGGTGGACGGCGAGGTCCGGGTGTTGAAGGTGCCGTCGACGCCTCACGACCCGGCGTTGGCCGTGCTCACGGGAGTACGCGGGGCGCGGGAGCGGAGGCGGAGGCGTTTGCGGGACGGGGAGCGGGAGCGGCGGGACGCGGGGAGCGGGTCGGAAGCGGGTCGGGACCCGCTCCCGCCGCACCCGCCAACGCCCCCGCAAACGCCTCCGCCTCCGCTCCCGCAGCCCTTTCCCTTGCTGGTCCACGGTTCCACCGTCGCGACCAATTCCCTGCTCGAACGCCGCGGCGCGGCGGTCACACTGATCACCAACACGGGTTTCGAGGACGTCCTCGAGATCGGCCGTCAGAACCGGCCGCAGCTCTACGGTCTGACGGGACACCGGCCGCCGCCGCTCGTGGCGCCGGAGCGGCGGCTCGGCATCGCCGGGCGCATCGGGCCGCAGGGCGAGGAGATCGAGGCGCTGGACGAGGTGGGACTGGCGGCGCTCGCGGAACGCATCGGCGACGCAGAGTCGGTGGCGCTCTGCCTGCTCCACAGCTACGCGAACCCGGAGCACGAGCGGCGGGTGGCGGCGGCGCTCGCTTCGCTCGGGGTCCCGGTCTCGGTCTCCTCCGAGCTGCTGCCGGAGTTCCGCGAGTACGAGCGGACTGCGACGACCGTGATCAACGCCTACGTCGCACCGGTCATGGAACGGTACCTCGGCAGGATCGAGGCCGAGTCGGGCGCGGACCGGGTCCGCATCATGGGGTCGGGCGGCGGCGCGATACCGGTCGCGCGCGCGCGGCGCGAGTCGGTTCACACGGTGCTCTCCGGGCCCGCCGGCGGCGTCACAGGCGCGCTCGCGATCGCGCGCCGCGCGGGCTTTGACCGGATCCTGACCTTCGACATGGGCGGGACGTCGACCGATGTCTCGCTCTGTCCCGGCCGGCCGCTTCACACGCGCGAGTTCACCATCGCCGGGCTGCCCGTGGCGGTTCCGGTGCTCGACATCCACACGGTCGGCGCGGGCGGCGGCTCGCTGGCCTCGGTTGATGCGGGCGGCGCGCTTCGCGTCGGACCGGAGAGCGCCGGCGCGGAGCCCGGCCCGATCTGCTACGGCCGGGGCGGCGACCGCGTGACGGTTACGGATGCGAACGTCTGGCTGGGCCGGCTCCCGGCGGCGGCGTGGCGCCACCGCCTGAACGCGGACGGCCAGGCGACGGCGCTGGACCGGGCCTCGATCGAGGGGCCGCTCGTGGACCTCGCGGGCTTGCTCGGGACGGACCCGGACACGGCGGCGGCGGGCGTGCTGGCGGTCGCCAACGCGGCCATGGAGCGGGCGCTGCGCGTGATCAGCGTGGAGCGCGGCTACGACCCGTCCGACTTCACGCTGGTCCCGTTCGGCGGCGCGGCGGGCCTGCACGCGGCCGCCCTCGCCGACCGGCTCTCGATCCCGCGCATCCTCGTACCTCCCGATCCCGGCGTGCTCTCCGCCTGGGGCATGCTGGTCGCGCCGGTCCGGAAGGACGTCGCGCGGACCGTGCTGTGGAGCAGCGCCGAGGCGGATGCCGCGATGGCGGGCGGCTTCGAGGCTATGGAGGCGGAGGCGCTCTCCGCCATGGCGGAGGAAGGGATCGGCCCGGAGTCGGTGGAACTGCGGCGTCGCATCGATGCCCGCTACCGGGGTCAGAGCTTCGAGCTCGCGGTCCCCGCCGATGGCTGGACCGCCGCCTTCCACGAGGCGCACCGGGCCCGGTACGGCTACGACCGGCCGGACGCCGGCGTCGAGGCCGTCACGCTCCGGGTCGAGGCGCTCGCGGAGGGGGCCGGCGTCCCCGACCTCGCCCTCCCATCGGCGCCGGATCCGGACCCGGCGGCGGCGGGCAACGCCGACGTCACCGATGGTGGAGGACAGGTGGGGGTGCCCCTCTACGACCGTGCCACGCTGCTCGCGGGGCACCGGCTGGCGGGACCGTGCATCGTGAGCGAATACTCGTCGACGCTCTGGCTGCCCGGGGGCTGGGGCGCGCGCGTCCTCGAGGGTGGGAGCCTGCTCGCGGAGCGCGGAACGGTGCCGGCGACCTGACCGGACCCGACCGATCGGCGGGCCGCGGGCCGCGGCCCCGTCGGCCTCCCGGCCGCGGCTTTCGAAGGGGGGTGTAGCGCCCCCGGCGCGCCACGCCGGGTTGAGCGCGGCCACCCGGGCGGTTTAGGTTGAGTGTTTGCCACGGAAGCCACACCGGACGGAAGCGGGCATGTCGGCGAGCGATGATAGAACCGCCCTCGGGGCGGAAGAGGCCTACCGGCCCCCGTACCTCGGGGCGCTGCTGGCCGGGTTGGGCGTGTTCCTGCTCTACGCGATCACGCTGGCGCCCACGACGCAGTTCTGGGACACGAGCGAGTACATTGCGACGGCGCACATCCTCGGCATTCCGCACCCGCCCGGGAACCCGCTGTTCGTGGTGCTGGCGCGCTCGTGGGACGTGCTGCTCACGCCCCTCGGCCTGCCGGTCGCGGTTCGCATCAACCTGTTCAGCGCGCTGCAGGGCGCGCTGGCGCACGCGTTCTGGTTCCTGCTCGCGCACCGGATCCTCGCGTTCTTCTCGACCAACCGCGCGTTCCGGCTGGTGGGCGCGGCGGCGGCGGTGCTGCTGAGCGCGACCGCGTTCACGGTGTGGAACCAGTCGAACGTGAATGAGAAGGTCTACACGGTCAGCCTGTTCACGATCGCGCTGTTGTCGTGGCTGGCCTTCCGCTGGCGCGACCACCTGGGCGAGGGCAAGGATGACAACCTGCTCCTGCTCATGGTCTTCATCCTCGCGCTCTCCGTCGGCAACCACCTGATGGCCTTCCTCGCCGCACCGGCGGCGCTCGTCTTCATCGTCGTTGTGCGCTGGCGCACGCTGCTCAATTGGAAGCTCTACGCGACGTCCGTGGTGGCCGCGATCCTGGGCCTCTCGATCCACCTGTTCCTGCCGATCCGCGCCCAGCTCTCGCCGGTGATCAACGAGGCGGACCCGACCTGCGACACGATGGGCAGCGCCTTCGTCAGCGTGCTGACCATGGGCCGCGCGGGCTGTGAGAACCTGTCGGAATCACTGGCCCGCAAGCAGTACGACAAGCCCAGCGTGTTCGCGAACCCGCTCGACCCGACGCTGCCGCGCGACGCGCGCTTCGTCACGCGCCAGGTCCTGAACTACGCGGAGTACTTCGACTGGCAGTGGGCGCGTTCGGTGGCGGGCAACCTGAGCTGGTTCGGCGGCCTGCGCCCGGTGCTCACCCTGCTGTTCGTGTTCCTCGGCGTGCTGGGCGCGTACACGCACTGGCAGAAGGACCGGGTCAGCTGGCTCTATGTCGCGATCCTCTTCGCCACGCTATCGATCGGACTCACGTTCTACCTGAACTTCAAGTACGGCTACACGCTGCCGGACTCGCTCATGCGCCGCGACTTCCTGTCGGCGACCGGCGGGAACACGCAGGACCTGACGGAGGTGCGCGAACGCGACTACTTCTTCATCGTCAGCTTCTCGATCTGGGGACTCTGGAGCGGGATCGGCATCGCCGCGCTCTGGCAGAGCCTGGCGGCGTGGTACGAGGAGCGGAAGCTGGCGCGGCCGCTGCTCGCTGCCTCGCCCGTGCTGGCGCTCGCGCTCCTGCCGCTGATCCTGAACTGGACGTGGGCATCGCGGAGCCACGACTACACGGCGCGCGACTGGGCGTACAACCTGCTGATGAGTGTCGAGCCGTACGGCATCGTGTTCACGAACGGCGACAACGACACGTTCCCGCTCTGGTACGCGCAGGAGGTGGAGGGTATCCGCAAGGACGTCACCGTGATGGTGATGAGCTACCTGAACACGCCCTGGTACGTGCGCCAGATCCGGCAGCTGACGACACCGTGCCAGCCCGGTCAGGACCCGAACGCGGAGCCGACCCGCATCATCTGCCAGAGGCCCTTCGATCCGGCGCAGGGCGGCGACCTCTACTCGGCCATGATGTCGGCCGGGGACGTGCCGGAAGGCGCACCGGCCGCGCCACCCGGACGGCGGCCGCCGACGCATTCGATCATGCCGCTCTCCGACTCGGAGATCGCGCAGGTCAGCAAAACGCCGCCGTACGTGCTGCGCGAGAGTCGGGAGTTCTCGGCGGGCGGCATCCGCACGACGCTGCCGGTGAACGACGTGATCATCCCGTCGGATGCGTTCATGGCGCTGATGATCCAGACGTCGATCGAGGACCGGCCGATCTACTTCGCGATGACGACGCAGGCGTACGAGGAGCTCCGGCTCCGCCCGTTCCTGATCCGGCAGGGCGTCGCCTTCAAGCTGAACGACGGACCGGTGCAGGTGGATTCCGCGCGCGGCATCATCCCGGTGCCGGACCGGCCCGGCCTGCTCATGGGCCCCTACATCGACCTGCCGCGAACCGAGAAGCTGGTGTCCGACGTGTTCCAGTTCCGTGGCAACTTCCCGAACTGGGGCCACTGGGTCGATTCCGCGACGCAGGGCATCCCGTACTACTACGGCATCACGGAGTACGGCCTGATGACGGTGTACCAGGGGCTGGGCGACACGGCGGCGGCGGATCGACACGGCAAGCGGGCAAACGAATTCCTCGCGCTCGGCAACCGGCGCTCGGAAGCAGTGGACGCGGCGCGCCGCTAGTCACGGTTGGAGCGCAGGGACGGGCCCGCTTCAGACGAGCTGAAGCGGGAAGCCTTCGGCGTTCGACTCCTCGCTGACGCGGCTGGCGCCGGCGCGTTCGTCGTACTCGACGCGGATGACGTTGTCGAGGCCCGCGCGGATACTCTCGATGTGCGTGATGATGATGACCTGCTCGAAGCGGCCCTCGAGCCGGTGCAGCAGCTGGACGACGTTCTCGCGGTGTTCGATGTCGAGCGAGCCGAAGACCTCGTCGAGGATCAGGATGGAGAGCTGCTGGCCGGCGCGCTCGGCGATCATCTGGCTGATCGCGAGACGCAGCACGAGGTTCGCGATGTCCTCCTCGCCGCCGCTGATCACCGGCTTCTCCTCGCCTTCATCGAGCACCAGCACGTTGTAGTTCTCGTCGATCTCGAGCGACGAATAACGTCCCTCGGTGACGTCGCTCAGGAACGCGCTGGCCAGCTCGGCGAGCTCGGGCCGGACCCGCGCGTTCAGGTCCTGGCGCAGGTGGGAGAGCGCGCCGTCGAGCTCGTTGTGATAGCGGAACTCGACCTCGAGCGAGCGCGCCGCCGCCTCCCGCTTCCGGTACTGCTGCAGGTCCCGTTGCGCGCCGCGATGCGCCTCCTCGGCGGTCTCCACGCGGCCGGCCGTCTCGACCGCGTGCAGCTCGGCCTTGTGCAACGCGTCGGACGCGGCCTGGTGGGCGGCGCGGATGCGCGCGAATTCCTCCTCGCTGAACGCCAGCTTGACCGCGTCCTTCTCGATTCGCCCGATGCGACGACGCGCGGCGCCGATGCGTTTGGCGGCCTCCGCGCGCTCACGCTCGTGCTCTTCGCGACCGGCCACGGTCGAGGCCAGGCCGGCGGCCCGCCGCTCCAGCTCCCGCAGAGTCTGGAGCCGTTCCTGGGCGGCGCGGTGCGCGGCCGGGTCATACCCGTCCGGCTGCTGCTCGAACTCCTGCTCCAGCTCGAGGAGCTGCTGTTCGCGCCGCGTCCGGTCCTGCGCGAGGGTCGATAGCTCCAGCACGGCCTGCTCGCAGCGGGCGAGACGCTGGCCAAGATCGACAATGGCGGCGCGCGCCTCATCGCGCCTGCGTTCGGCCTCGGAGAGCTCTTCCGGTTTCCCGGCCAGCTGCTTCTCGCGCTGGTTCAGCCATTTCCCGTCCTGCACGAGCGAGAGGTACTCGTCCTCGAGGCGGCCGAGCACGTGCTCGAACTCGGAGCGGAGCGGGCGCTCGCAGGTGGGACAGGTGCCGTCGGGGCCGGCATTCTTCAGCTCGCGGATCTTGTCGCGGAGTTCCTGCGCGGACTTGCGGTAGGTCTCCAGCCGGGTGCTCGTCTCCTGCCGCTTGCCCGACCACTCGGCGTTCAGCGTCTCGACCGCTGTCTCCAGCTCCGCCTGGTTCTCACGCAGCGTATCGAGCTCGGCGCTGTACTGGCGGATGAGGGCGGGCGCGGTCTCCAGCGTGTCGATACGGCGGACGGTGTCGGCCAGCTCCTGGCGAACCGACTGGACACTGCGTTCCAGCACGACGCGCCGCTCCTGGGCGCGGGCGAGCGCGTCGAAGGTCTCGGACGCGGCCACCGCGTCGGGCATTCCCCGCAGCCGGTCGTGCACGGGCGCGAGCTCGGCGTCCGCCGCGGCAATGGCCTCGAGGGCGCGCGCGGCCTTTTCCTCGTCGCGGGTCGCGGCCTCGAGCTCCTTGCGCTCGGTGTCTAGCGTATACTCCTGTTCGCGAGCGCGGTCACGATCTTTCTGGATCGCGCTCCAGCGGGGCACGATGGCGACGAGGCCTGCCGCCGCTTCAGCGCGCGCGGCTTCGGCCTCGTCGAGCTCGCGGTTCGCCGCCCGGAGCCTCTGCTCCGCGGACTCGACCGCGCCCTCCAGCTCGAGCGGGTCCGCCTGCGCGGCGCGCAGCCCGTCCAGCTCATGACGAACCTCGTTCCTCCGCTCGCGCACGTGGTCCTGCGCGATGCGCAACCGTTCGTAGCCGAGCAGCCGGCTCAGGAAACGGCCGCGCTGCGTGGGCCCCATGTTGGCGAGGAACTGCAGCTCCTTCTGGCCGGTGAAGTAGGTGTTGAAGAACTCCTCGCGGTTCATGCCAAGCCGCGTCTGGAGGTAGGCGGCGGCACCCGCCATGCCGGAGGCGACCGCATCCGCGCCGCCGTCGACGAAGACCTGCGCCTCGTGCATCGTCCGCAGCACGCGGTACTCGTGGCCGCCCAGCTCGAAGGTCAGCTCGACCTCGACGCGCGACCGGCGCGGCGCGCGCGCGAAGCGGATCGTCTCGTTGGTGCCGCGCGCGGCGCTCGAGCCGTAGATCGCCCAGGCGATGGCTTCGAGGATCGTGCTCTTGCCCGCGCCATTGGGTCCGATGATCCCGGTCAGGCCGGGCCGGAACGTGATCGAGGTGCGCGCATGCTGACGGAAGTTCTCGAGGTCGAGCCGGACGAGCCGCATGTCAGTCTCCGGCCGCCGTCTCGATCAGGGGCTCGTCCGGGCCGAGGCCGGCACCGGCCAGGTAGCGTAGCGCGAGGTCGGCCAACTGCTCCCGGTCGATGTCGCGCGCGGTCGGCTCCCAGACTTCGGTGATGAACGTGCGCGCCTCGTCCTCGATCGCGCGCGGCGCCTGCCGCCGCGCTGCGCCCGACCGCGGGTGTCGCTTCGGGCGGCGCACGTCGAGGTGGAAGTGAAGCGCGCGCGACCGGTACTCGCGCAACCGGCGGTGATCGAACTCGCGGAACAACTCGCGCGGCACGTCGTCGATGACGAGCCGCACGATGCGGCCATCGATGCCGCCGGGCACCGCGTCGACCCGCTCACGGATCCGGCTGTCGATGGCGGCCGCATCGAGGAAGCCACCCGCGGGATCGCGCGCGGACAGACGGGGCAGGTCCGCGATCGGACGGGTGGCGACGGAGTGGAACGCGCCGCGCCGTTTCTTCGTGTCCCAGGTGACGAAGCCCTTGGGCCCCGTCTCGATCCAGATGTTGGTGGAAGTGCGCTCGATGGCGCCCGCGTACCACATGTTGGGCGCGAGCTGCGTCGCGATGTGATAGTGGCCGAGCGCGACGTAGTCCCAGCGCTCGACACGGATGTCGTCGATGTCGATCTGCGCGCCGCCGAACTCGGTCGCGTTGCCGAGCAGCCGGTCCACTTCCTCGCCTCGCACCGTGGCGTGCATGACCAGCAGTCGCGTGCCCGCGTCCGCGGGCGGCTCCAGCTGGCCGAGGGGACTGGCGGCCAGCGCGTTGTGCGGCAGACAGAGCACGGCCGTGTCCAGCTCCGGATACTCGACCACGCGCGCTTCCCGGTCCACGACGGTGACGTTGGGGATCTCCTGCAGCAGCGTCAGGATGCTGCCCGTCTCGGCGGCGCGGGGCGAGTCGTGATTGCCGGCGATGATGACGACCGGTGTCGCCGGTCGCACCTCGTGGAAGCGGGAGAACTGGCGAAAGGCGTCCGCGATCGCGGCATTCGACGGCCGCACGGTGTGGAACACGTCGCCGGCGACCAGCACGAGATCGACGCGCAACTCGATGAGCCGATCGAGGGCGGCGCGGAAGGCGAGCGAGACGTCGCGCTCGCGCGCATTGAAGCGCGGCGAGCCGCCCTCCTCGCCCGCCACCAGGCGGTGATAGGCGCGGAACCCGAGATGCAGGTCGGCGAGATGCGCGACGATCAACGCAGTCCGTCCCCCAGCACGTGGATGGTCTCGCCCGAGATCCCGGATGCGCCAGCGCCGGCAAGGAAGACGGCCACGTCGGCGATCTCCTCGCGCGTCACCCAGCGGGCGTGGTCCGGGTCGTCCGCGGCCGCGCGGTTCTGCTCGGTGTCGATCGTGCCGGGCGCGATCGCGTTGACGCGCACGCCGTTCGGCTTCTCCTCGAGGGCGAGTGCCCGGGTGTGCGCGACGACGGCGGCCTTCGCCGCGCTGTAGGCGCCGAGGTTCCTGGCGGCGCGGAGTCCGGCGGGCGAGGCGAAGTTGACGATGGCGCCGCCGTTCTGGCGAAGCAGGGGCAGCATGGCGCGCGAGGTCGCGTGCACGGTGTCCGCGTTGCGCTCGATCTCGCCTCGCCATTCCGCGGTGGTGGTCTCGGAGAGCGGCTTGATGAGCGTGAGGCCGCCGGCCACGTTGATGAGCACATCGAGCCCACCGAACCGTTCGCGCGCGGCGGCGGCGAGCCGCTCGATGTCGGCGGGCACGGTCAGGTCGGCGGGCACGCCCGTCACGATGTCGGGCGCTCCGAGCCGGGCCGCGACCGCGGTGATATCGGCCGAGCGGGCCGTGATGAGGACGCGGGCGCCCGCCTCAATGCAGCGTTGGGCGATCGCGAAACCGACCTGGCCCACGTTCCCGGCGCCGGTCACGACCACGGTCTTTCCTTCGAGCAACATGGGACTCGACTCCTGCCGGATCGACCGGCTGCCGGGCAGGAGCGCCGATGCGGCGACCCAGGCTCCGGCCAGGAAGTAGACGGCGGCGGCATCCATGCGCGGGACCAGCACCGTCGTGGTCCCGAGTGCGCCGAGTCCCGCGAACGCGACGGCCAGCGCCACGGTCCCCGCGCCCCGATACCGGGCCAGGGCGGTGAGCAGCATGCCGGCGGTGTACGCGGGCGCGGCGAGCGCGATCAGCGTGGCGAGTGCGTTGCCGACCGACGACGCGCGAAGCAGCGGGCTCCGGTCCCAGAGCGCGGCGAACACGCCGCCGGCCATGGTGGCGAGGACCAGCGCGCGCCAGCGCCACGACAGGCCGCGCGCGTCCGGCGCCGGCCCCGGCGTGCCACTCCAGATACCGGCGCCGACCGCAGCGAACGTGACCGCGACGAGGAGCGCCGTGGCGCGCAGGAAGCCCTGCCCGGAATAGAGCAGCAGCGCGTGCCCGGTAATGGTCGTGGCGCCGAGTGCGGCACCGGCGGCCGCGGCGCCGGCATGGGCCGCGACGCCCCCGCGGGCGGCAGCCCGCCCTGTCGCCCCCCCGCTCAGCGCACGACGCGGCCGTACCCGCCGCGGTAGAAGAGGAGCGGCTCGCCGTCCTGCGCGTCGCCGGCCAGCACCTCGCCCACGAAGATGGTGTGGTCGCCGCCCTCGTGCGCGCCGTGCAGCCTGCAATCGAGCCAGGCGAGTGCCGCATCGAGGATCGGCGCGCCCGTGATCTCGGTCCTGTGACTGAGGCCGTCGAACTTGTTGCCGCGGCCGTCGTCGGCGAAGCGGCGGGCGAGGCGCTCGGCCGCGGCGGGCAGCACGTTGATGGCGAATCCGTCGGTCACCTCGATGGCGGCGTGCGTTTCCGCTTCCAGGGCGATGCAGACCAGGATGAGCAGCGGGTCGAGCGACACCGACGTGATGGCGTTGGCCGTGAGACCGCGCGGCCCGCCATCGGCGGCGCGGGCGGTCACGACGGCGACGCCCGTGGGCCAGTGGCCGAGGACTCTGCGGAATTCCGGTTCTTCGATGGTCATGTCCGAGAACGCGGTGATGCGGGTCCGGCCGGGCGGCTCCGGCCCGGATCACCAGTGCGGGCGCGAGGCATGGTCGTTGCACCGGACGATCCGGCCGCCGTAACTTGCGCGCGACCTCCATGCAACGAACACGAACCCGGAGGTGGTCATCGCGTTCGCCCGGGCGGCCGGCTGCCTGATAGTAATTCTTCTCACCGCTTGCGACAACGTGAGTTGGGGCGGTATCGACGTGACGGTTCTGCCGCCACCACCGCGCCCGAGCGGCGCGCCCGCGCCCGGCATCGAGCCGGGGGCCGAGCGCCTGCCCGAGGGGCCCATCCTCTACCATGTCACCGCGTCCGGTTCCGTCGGCTCGATGGTGCCCGTCGCCGAGATCTCCGGCGATTCGCTCCTGCCGCTCCGCGCCAGCGCCGACCCACGGGTCTACGGCGAGAACTTCATCGCGGAACACATGCGGCAGGGCGGCGAGTTCGTGCTGTTCCGCGAGGGCCTGCGTGCGGGCACGTTCCTCGTGAACGGCGCTGTGCTCGACTCGTCGGCGTGTGGCCCCGTGCCGCGCGCCTCGGGCTCCCTGGAGCTGGGCCAGGTGGGCGCCGGCGTGGACGAGTTCCTCGCTCTCGAGCGTGTGCAGGCGCCGCAGATCCCGCACCGGCCGGAACAGCCGCTGGAAGCGACGCGCGCCATGCGCGTGCTCGCGCCCATCTACGCGGACAAGTTGCTGCGCAACCGCAAGGCGCAGCTGCCCGGGAACTGGGAGCGCGCGATGGCGCAACTCATGGTCATTGGCCTGAGCAACACACGCAATCCCGGCTTCACCGCGACATTCCTCGTGGGGGACACGCTCGGTCCCGGACTCGATGACTCGGGCCATTCCCTCTTCTTCGTTGCCATACCCACGCAACTCGGCTACGACACGGCGTACGTGAGCTTCCACAGCTACGCCCGCACCGGGAAGGCCGCACCCGAGGTGGTCGATTTCCTCGACTGGAACGGCGACGACTGGCCCGAGCTGCTGCTCCGCGTGTTCGGCTCGCGCACCACGTGGTACGAGGCCGTGGGCCGCGACCCGGACGGCACCTGGCGTCGCATTTTCTCCGATCGCTGCGAGGTGGAGGCACCGCCCGACAGCGCGCGGGCGACCACCGATACGATGGCCGTCTCGCCGCCCGACACGTCAGGGACGCGGTGATCCCGGCACCCATACCCGCTTACGACCCGATGCACAACGTGGAGGCGACCGTGACCAGGACGCTGACCGCTCTGCTCGCCGGTTCCCTGCTCGCGGCGCCGCTCGCCGCGCAGCGACCGGTCCACACCTACTCGATCGTGGCACGCGACTCGGCGACCGGCCAGCTCGGCGTCGCCGTGCAGTCGCACTGGTTCAGCGTGGGCGCGCTCGTGCCCTGGGCCGAGGCCGGCGTCGGCGCCATCGCGACCCAGTCCTTCATCGACGTCAGCTACGGCCCGCTCGGACTCGACATGCTGCGGGCGGGCCGGACCGCCGAGGAGACGCTGCGCGGCCTCGTCGCCGCCGACCCGCATCCCGAAGTGCGCCAGGTCGCGATCGTCGATGCCGCCGGCAATGTCGCCGTCCATACCGGTGACATGGCCATCGCCAACGCCGGCCAGCACACGGGCAAGGGCTACTCGGTCCAGTCCAACATGATGCTCCGCGCAACCGTGCCCGACGCGATGGCGCGCGCCTACGAGAGCGCGTCCGGCGACCTCGCCGAACGCCTGCTCGCCGCGCTCGAAGCCGCGCAGAAGGAGGGTGGCGACATCCGTGGCCGACAGGCCGCGGCGATTCTCGTCGTCAGCGGGACGCCGACCGGAAAGCCGTGGCTCGATCGCCTCTTCGACCTGCGCGTCGAGGACAACCCGGAACCGGTCAAGGAGCTGCGCCGCCTCGTCCATCTCGCCCGCGCCTACCAGCACATGAACGCCGGCGACGACGCCGTCACCCGCGGCGACGTCGAGGGCGCGCTCCGCGAATACTCGACCGCCTCCGCGATGGTGCCCGACTCCGCGACCAACGGGGAGATGGTGTTCTGGCACGCCGTTGCCCTCGTCAACGCCGGCCGCGTCGACGAATCGTTGCCGCTGTTCCACCGCGCCTTCGGCGTGGACCCGAACTGGCGGGAGCTGGTGCGGAGGCTGCCGGCCGCGGGACAGTTGCCGGACGATCCCTCCGTGATCCGGCGGATCACGGGTGGATCGTAGGGTAGCGGGAGCGGAGGCGGAGGCGTTTGCGGGAGAGGGGGCGGGGGCGGTAGCTTGGGAAGTACATACGCGAACGGGGCCCACGGAAGTCGGTGCGAATCCGACACGGCCCCGCCACTGTGAGAGGCCCGGCGGCTCGGCTGCCGGTGTGAACGGCCCGGAAAACGCCACTGCTCCGCGAACGCGCGGTGTGGGAAGGTGGGCAGTTCGCCTCGAGTCAGGAGACGAGCCCCGGTCGCGCCCGAAGAAACCTCGCCAGGGAAGGGCTCGGGCTCGGCACATGGAAGAACGCCGCGGCACCCTCCTTCCCGTCCTCCAGAGGACGGGATTTTCATTCCTGCGCCGGCGCAGCCGACGGCTCGTTCCACTCGCGATCCTCGCGGTCGCATCCGCCTGCGGGCCGGACAGGGGCGCACCCGAACCGGCTGCAGCGCCGCTGACGGTGACCGACAACACAGGTCATGTGGTGGAGCTTTCCGGGCCGGCCGAACGCGTGATCTCGCTCGTCCCCGCCCGCACGGACCTGATCCTCGCCCTGGGCGTAGCGGACCGGTTGATCGCGCGCACGGCGTTCGACACGGACCCGCGCATCGCGGGGCTGCCCTCGATCGGCGATGCGCTGACGCCGAGCGTCGAGTGGATCGCGGCCGAGCGGCCGGACCTCGTGATCGCGTGGCCGGACGCGGGCAGCCGTTCGGTGGTGTCGCGGCTCGATGCGCTCGGGATCCCGGTCTACACGTCGCGCGTCGAGACGCTGGCCGAGCTCGAGCGGACCATCGGCGAGCTCGGCCTTCTGCTCGGTCGCGAGACGCGCGCGGATTCCATCGCGGCCCGCCTCGATGACGCGGTGGCGACCGTCCGCCGGACCGTTCGCGGCCTTCCGCGGCCGCGCGTCCTCTACCTGGTCGGCCTCGACCCGCCCGTCGCGGCGGGACCCGGCACGTTCGTGCAGGAGATGATCGAGGCGGCGGGCGGCGAGAACGTGATGGCGGACTCACCCGTGCGCTGGCCACAGGTGAGCGTCGAGCACGTGCTGGCGGAGTCGGCGCAGGTGGTGATCATGGCGACAGAGCGGCCGCGCGCCCAACTGCTCGCGGAGCTCGGGCGGCGTGCCGGCTGGCGCGATCTCGACGCGGTCCGGAACGGCCGCGTCCACGTCGTCGATGCCGACGTGTTCAACCGGCCCGGCCCCTCGCTGATCGATGCGATCGCATCGCTCGCGCGACTCCTGCACCCCGTCGTGTTCGCCGATTCCGCTACCGCTACCGCGGCCGTGGCCGCTGGCGAGCCACGGAGGGAGGGCCGATGAGGACGCTCGCCTCGCCCGACGACCGGCCGCTCACGGGCCTTGCCGAATCGACGCCGCTCCGGCTGCTCATCCTGTTCGTCGTGCTCCTGTTCGCCGCTACGCTGAGCCTCGGGTCGGGTGCGGCCTCGCTCTCGCTCGCTTCCATCTTCGACGCGCTCATCGGACGTGGCGATCCGGTGACGCGCACGATCCTGCTCGACCTGCGCGTGCCTCGCGCGCTCCTCGCCCTGCTCGTGGGCGGCGGCCTCGCCATGAGCGGCGCCGTCTTCCAGGCGCTGCTTCGCAACCCGCTGGCCGACCCCTACGTACTCGGCGTCTCCGGCGGCGCGGCCGTCGGCGCGGTCACGGCGATCATCGCGGGACTGGTCCAGGTCGCGGCCTGGTCGCTCCCGCTGGCCGCGTTCGCGGGCGCCCTGCTCGCCATCGTGCTCGTGTTCCTGGTGGCGGCGCGCGCCGGCCGCACGTTCGATACGCGCATCCTGTTGCTCGCGGGCGTCGTCATCGGCGCGTTCTTCAACGCGCTGATCCTGCTGCTGCTGACGTTCGCGAACCTGGAGACGTTCCGCTCGGCCGTATTCTGGATGATGGGCAGCCTGCTCGACGCCGGCTGGGGCACGGTCCTGCTCGCCGCGGTCTACGTGCTGCCACTCTCGGCCGCGCTCATGGCGCTTGCCCGGGCCCTGAACCTGCTCGCGCTGGGCGATGACACCGCGCTGTTCCTCGGCACGCGCGTCGAGTACGTCAAGGTGGCGACCTACCTGATCGCCTCGCTGATCGTCGCCGCCACGGTCGCCGTGTGCGGTGTCATCGGCTTCGTCGGACTCATCGTGCCGCACGCGCTGCGCATGATCTGGGGCTCCGACCACCGCTTCCTGCTGCCGGCCTCGTTCCTCGCCGGCGCGGCGTTTCTGCTCCTCGCCGACACGGCCGCGCGCACGGTCGCGGCGCCCGCCGAGCTGCCCGTCGGCGTGATCACGGCGCTGGTCGGGGTGCCGCTCTTCATCGTGATCCTCGTGAGGAACCGGCGATGAGCGACCCGGTGTTCGACGCGACCGCGCTCGACTTCACGCACCCGGGCGGACTCCACGCGACACTGCAGCGCGTCCACCTGGCCGTACCCCCCGGCTCGTTCTTCACCGTCATCGGGCCCAACGGGTCGGGGAAGACGACGCTGCTCCGGATTCTGCTCGGCGCGCTCCGGCCCGACGCAGGCCGGGTCCGGTTCCTTTCGCGCGACGTCGCCCAATGGTCGCGCGCGGAGCTCGCGAAGCGGATCGGCGTCGTCACGCAACGGGAAGAGTTGCCGTTCCCCATCACGGTCCGCGAGATGGTGGCCATGGGGCGCTACCCGCATCTCGGGCCGTGGCGGCGCGCGAGCCACCAGGACGACCTCGCGGTCGAGACCGCCATGGAGCGGTGCGCCGTCGGCGAAGTGGCAGGCCGTTCCGTGGACCAGCTCTCGGGCGGCGAACGCCAGCGCGCGCGAGTCGCGCGCGCGCTCGCTCAGCAGCCGTCCACGCTCGTGCTCGACGAACCGACCGTGTCGCTCGATCTCGCCTACGAGATGGCGATCTTCGAGCTGCTCGCCGGACTCTGTCGCGACGGGGTCACGGTCGTCGTCGCGACCCACAACCTCAACCTGGCCGCCCGCTACGCCGACCAGCTGCTGCTGCTCGACCACGGCCGCGTCGCGGCCGACGGCGCGCCCGCACTGGTGCTCACGAAGGCGACGCTCGAACCGATCTACCGCTGGCCGCTGGTCGAGTACCCGTACCCGGGCCCCGGACCCGACCACGGCGCGCCCCAGGTCGTTCCGCTCGCCGGAGCCGTACAGAACCCCGAACCCGGAAACTCCCCGGAATCATGATTCGACATTTGACGCATCCCGTTACGACGTCCGTCGCCAGCCGCACCCTTCTTGCCGCCTCCGGAATCTGCCTCGCCGCCGGACATGCCGCGGCCCAGGAGCCACCGGACACGTTCCCGCTCGACCCGATCGTCGTGACGGCCACCCGTCTGCCCGCGCCCCGTCACGCGGTGCCGGCCACGGTCACCGTGCTCGACGGCGCACGGCTCCGCGCTGCGGGCATGCGCTCCGTCGGCGATGCGCTGCGCGCGGTACCCGGCCTGAGCGTGGTGCGCAGCGGCTCCGCCGGCGCGGTCACGTCGCTGTTCGTGCGCGGCGCGGAATCCGATCACGTGCAGGTGCTGATCGACGGCGCACCGCTCAACGATCCGGGCGGTGCGGTCGACCTCGCGCACCTGAACACCGCGGACGTGGAACGGATCGAGATCGTGCGCGGGCCCGCGAGCGTGCTCTGGGGAACCGACGCCGCCGCTGGCGTGGTCCAGATCTTCACGCGCCGGGGCGGCGGGCCGATGCGGGTGGAGGCATCGCTCGGCGGCTCCGTGACACCACGCGTGGGACCGCAGGCGAGGGGTGAGTCGGGCGGGTTCGACGGGGACGTCAGCGTGAGCGGTGGCGCCGGGCTCGCAAGCTGGAGGCTGACGGCTGCGAGCACCCGGTCGGACGGCATCTATGCCTGGAACAACGCGTACCGCAACACGTCGCTCACGGGCCGTGTCGACCTGGCCGTCTCCGCGGGCACGCGCCTCGCACTCACCGTGCGGCGCGGCGACGGTCTGTTCCACTACCCGACGGACGGCGGCGGCGCGCCGGTCGATGCCAACCAGTTCCGCGACGACGGCACGCTGACCACGGCGCTGGAAGTGCGCCATGCGGTCGGGCCACGGCTGGAGCTGCGCGCGAACCTGACGACCAACGCCGCCGTTCACACGCTAGACGACGCGCCCGACGGGCCGGCGGATACGACGGGGTTCTTCGCCTCGCGAATCCGGGACCGACTGCGGAGGCAGCGGGCCGACCTGAGCGCCGATCTCCGCGCGGGCGGTTCCGTCCTCACGCTGGGCGCGACCGCCGAACACGAGAGCAGCCGCAGCGACAGCGAATCGCGAAGCTCGTTCGGCCCGTACACGGACCACTCCGCGAACGCGCGGGCGAGCGGCGCCGGCTACGTCCAGCTGGTGACGACGCCGCGGACGGGGCTTGCGGTCACGGCGGGCTCGCGGGTCGAGCGCAGCAGCCGTTTCGGCGCGCTCGCGACGTGGCGCGTGGGCGTGAACCTCGGCGGCCCTGCGGGCGGGGTTCGCATCGCGGCGGGCACGGGCTTCAAGGAGCCGACCTTCTACGAGAACTTCGCGACGGGCTTCGTGCGCGGGAACCCGGCGCTCGAGCCGGAACGCACGCGGAGCGCTGAGCTCGGACTCGAGCGGGGGCTCGACGGCGGCCTCATCCACCTCGAAACCACCGCGTTCGTGCAGCAGTTCCGGAACCTGATCCAGTACACGGCCGCCCCGCCCGCCGAGGGCGCCTCCAACTACTTCAACGTCGGTGAGGCTCGCGCCTCCGGCCTCGAGCTCGCCGCGCACCTGAACCCAGCCGGCAGCCTCGGCTTCGACGTCGCATGGACCTGGCTCCGGACTCGCGTCACCGACGCCGGGTTCGGAAGCGACCACGCCTTTCTCCAGGGCCGGCCCCTGCTCCGTCGGCCGGGCCACCACGCCGATCTCGGCGCCCGCTGGACGGGCGCGGCCAGCCGCTTTCGCGCCGACGTGTCCTTCGTCGGCCGACGTGATGACCTCGAATTCGCCGGCCCCGACGACTTCGCCGGGATCCGCGTCACGCTCCCCGCCCGTGCGCTGCTCGACCTGGAGTACGGACGGATGATCGGCCGTGACTTCGACGTGCTTCTGCGCGTCGACAATGCGCTCGACGCGAGGTACGAGGAGGTGCGGGGGTTCGCGGCACGGAGGCGGACGGTGGGCATTGCGATTCGGGCGGGGACGAAGTGAACGGATCCGGGGGGCGGGGGCGGAGGCGGGGGCGTTTGCGGGTACGGGAGCGGGGGCGGGCGGGTGCGGGGGCGGACTCCCGCACCCGCCGCACCCGCAAACGGTCCCGCTAACGCTCCTGCCTCCGCTCCCGCATCTGTTCGTAGCTCATCCAGCGGGCGCGGTCGATCGTGCCGGCGTCGACGGCTTCGTGGACTGCGCAGCCCGGCTCGTGCGTATGCGTGCAGGAGTTGCCGAAGTGGCAGGCGCCGAGCCATTCGCGGAACTCGGGGAAGAGGTGGTCGAGCGAGTCGGGATCGACATCCCAGAGCCCGACCTCTCGCAAGCCGGGCGTGTCCACGACGAAGCCACCGCACGCGAGCGGAATCAGGCGGGCGGTAACGGTGGTGTGCCGCCCCTTCCCCACGGCGTCGCTCACGGCGCCGATCCGGAGGCCGAGGCCTGGCTCCAACGCGTTGAGAAGGCTGGACTTGCCGGCACCTGACGGGCCCGTGACCACACTCTCGCGGTCGCATAGCCGGTCGCGCAGCGCCTCGATCCCCAGGCCGGTCTTCACGCTCGCCAGCAGTAGCGTGTAGCCGGCCGCGCGGTACGCCGCGAACCGCTCGAGAACGCTCGCTTCATCGGCGAGATCGAGCTTGTTGACGACGACGACCGCGGGGAGGTCGCTGCTTTCCGCCAGCACGAGCAGCCGGTCGAGCAGTCCGAGTCGCGGCTCCGGGCGGGCGGCGGCCACCACCACCACGACCTGGTCGACGTTCGCGACGATGATCTTGGCCCGATGGGAGCGGCCGGGCGCCTGGCGCACGAGCTGGGACCGACGCGGCTCGACGCTCTCGATCGTGGGGGATTCGCCGGGCGGCCGCAGGACACGGACCCGGTCTCCGGCAACCACACGATCACCCGTCCGGGCCTGGAGCTTGAGACGCCCGCGCAGCCGGGCCTGGACGATGTCGCCATCGTCCAGTCGAACCTCATAGTTGCCGCCGGAAAAACTGAGGACCGAGCCCGGCGCCGTGACCGCGCCGGGCTCAGCCACGAGGGAGGGCCTCAGGCCGCGAAACTCTCGAGCGCGGTACCGAGTTCACCTTCGCGAAGCCGCTTGAGGGCACGGTCCCGCAACTGCCGGACCCGCTCGCGCGTCACGCCCAGCATGTTGCCGATCTCCTCGAGCGTGTGCTCGCGACCGCCGTCCAGGCCGAAATACAGACGGACCACGCGCGCGTCGCGCGGCGTCAGCGTGTCCAGCGCCCGCTCGATGTGCTCCGCGAGAAGGCGCTCCTCGACCTCTTCCTCCGGCCGGACCGCCTCCTCGAACATGAACCGCTCGACCAGCTGCGAATCCTCGCTCTCGCCGATCGGCGCGTCCAGCCGGATCTCCGCCGCGTTCAGCGTCTGCAGCGACTGTACCACTTCCGGCGTCAGGATCGCCGCTTCCGCTACCTCGTTCACGCTCGGCTCGCGGCCCAGCTCCTGCTTCAGCCGCTCGCGCTCCCGGAAGATCCGGGCCAGGTCGCTCGCACGGTTCAGCGGGACCCGCACCGCGCGGCCCTGGTTCGCCAGCGCCGCGAGAATCGCCTGCCGAATCCACCACACGGCGTACGAGATGAACTTCACGCCCTGGTCGACGTCGAACTTCCGCGCCGCCGTCACCAGACCGACGTTGCCTTCCTGGATCAGGTCCACCAGCGAAACACCGCGATTCTGGTACTTCTTGGCGACGCTGATCACGAACCGCAGATTCGCGCGGACCAGGCTCTGGATCGCGTCCTCGTCACCCGTCCGGGCGAGACGACCCAGCGCGATCTCTTGCTCCGGCGTAAGCAGCTCGTGCCGGCTCACGTCCCGCAGGTACTGGTCCAGAGCGGTGCGCTCCTCCGTGCCCTCGAGGAGCCCCTCGATCCGTCCGTTTCCACGACGGCGCTTCTTCCGCGCCTCGGCCATGATGATCATCGTCCCATTCGTCCTATTGTTCCGCGCGGCCCGACCCCGCGAGGTCAACAGCCCGTGCCTGACAAAATGCGCGGCGGGCGACCTCTCGTTTCGTGGGCCGCCATCGCCGTGCGGGTTCGTGTAACCCCCGTTTCGGCCGGCGAGTTCCGTATCGGTCCGGAACGCGCGCTCATCGGCGCATCGTGTCGATGGCCCGGAGCAGGTTGGCGACGGGAACGGGCGGCGTCCCGCCCCCCTTCTCGAGGTCCAGCCGAAGGCCACTGACGCGGTCGCGAAAGGCCTGGACGTCGGCGGCGAGGGAGTCGCGGTCGACGCCTCCGCGGGCCTGGGCCATGACGCGGTCGGCGAGGGCCTGGATCTGGCGGAGCCGGGCCTCGACGCTGTAGCCGTCATCCTTGCGGATCCACTCGAAGGGCAGGCCGGTCTCGATGAGCCGGTCGGTGACGGCCTCGGCGGCGGCGAGCCTCCGGATCGCGCCGGCGCCGAGGCCTTCGTCGATCGCCGAGTCGAGCTGGGCCTCGAGCCTGTCGAGGATCCGCTCGAGCGGTAACCCTGAGACTTCCTCAGCGGGCAGCGCGAGGTCGTCCGTCCCGGGGAGGTCGTCGGCGGACCCGCCGCACGCGGTGGCGAGGACGAGCGCAAGCACGAACACGAGGCGATCCGGAATTCGCTCCATGCGTCAATATCGGCATTCGGCCCCGCTGCTCTCAATGGTGACGTCGGCCGGGTCGCGCCCGTGCTCCGGGCTCGCTATCCTCCCCGCATGGAATGGGAAACCGCCTTTCTTTCCGACCCGGGCCGGATCCGGCAGAACAACGAGGACGCGCCGCTGGTACGAGCGGACCTCGGCCTGTTCGCGGTGGCAGACGGGATGGGTGGTCACGCGGCGGGCGAAGTGGCCAGTCATCTGGCGATCGAGACGCTGGTCGCGTGCGCGACGGAGGCGGACACCGTTCTGGGCGAGGTCGATCTGGTCCGGGCGTTCGACCGTGCCAATCGCGCGATCCTGGACCAGAGCATCGCGGAGCCGGCGACTCGCGGAATGGGCACGACCCTGTCGGTGCTCGTGGTCAACGGCCGGCACGATGGCGCGTTGCTCGTGCACATCGGCGATTCGAGACTCTACCGGTGGCGGGGTGGAAGTCTCGTGCAGCTGACGCGCGATCACACCTGGGTGCAGGAGCACATCGATGCCGGCGTGCTGACGCCGGAGCAGGCGCGCAACCATCCGTTTTCCAGCGTACTCACACGCGTGCTCGGCACCACGGCGACGGCCGCGCCCGACATCGAACGCATCGCGGTCGAGAAGGGCGACCTTTTCCTGTTGTGTTCCGATGGATTGACGGGAATGCTCGAACCGGAAACAATGGCGGCGATTCTCGGGGCGGACCTTGCCATCGAGGAAACGGCCCGCACCCTGGTCGATGCCGCCAACGCCGCCGGCGGCGCGGACAACATCACGGTCGTGCTGGCGCGGGCGCTGGAGTAACTCGCGCCCGGCCGCGGCGCGCTCTCAGCCGGTGCGCACCCCGACCCCACCGTTCAGCGGGTCATCCTCGTTCTCGGTTTCGATCCAGTGGGCGATCCGGTCCCCGTGCCGGCGGTTCAGGCTGTCGAGCATACTCTCGACTGTGCCGCTGTCCCGCATCCAGGGGCCGGCGCCGGTCCAGCCGCTCTTCTTCCAGCGCCAGGCGAGACGGAACCGGAGGTGGCGTATTCGATCGCCGTCCATTTCAATCTCAGACGTGTGCGTTCGCGCTCGGTATGACACACCGGAAATGTCGAGACGACGGCGCCCGGATCGCAACCGGGTCACGGGCGGTTTACGGAGTCGTTACACGATCGCTACAACGGATTCGGGGGGCGGGAGCGGAGGCGGGAGCGTTTGCGGGGGAGGGCGCGGGAGCGGAGGGCTCAGAAAGCGCCGCCGACCCAGAGGTCGATGCGCCAGCCGGTGGGAGCGCGGACGCCGCGGGCGACGTCGAATCGAACGAGTCCATCGAGGAACGTGGCGCCGACGCCGAGGGCCTGGAGGGGACGACTGGTGTCGAAGTCGTCGCGGGATCCGGCCCAGCCGAGGTCGCCGAAGAAGGCGAGGCGGGCGGCAGGGATCCCACGGGAGAGTTCGGCGCGTCCGCGCCAGAAGGCGTTGCCGTTGGCGACGGCGGCGGGATAGCCGCGCAGCGTGGCGGCACCGCCGAGGAACCAGAGGCTCTGCGGGGGCACGGGGCCGTTGGAGAGGCCGGCGGCGGACTCGAGTGCGAGCATGCTGCTGAAGGGCAGCGGCGCGGCGGCACGCAGGGTGAGGTCAGCGCGGGAGAACGCGAACGTTCCCCACTGTCCCTCGAGGCCGAGCTGGGCGCCGACGCGGAAGCCGACGGGGTCGAGTCCGTACTGGGTGCGCAGCGTGAGGGCGGCGCCGAACTGATCGGCGCGGCTGGCCGCGACGTTGGGGCGGAAGACACGTCCCTTGTCGAACACGTGCGGGACGCTGAAGTCGGTCTCGACGCGTGCGGCCTTCTGGTGTTCCGCGAAGAGGCGGAGGTCGTACCACTGGCGGCGCGTGACGGATGGGCTCACGCGGAGCTCGGCGCCGGCGGCCCGGAAGTACTCGCCGTCGTCGCGGCCGAACATGAAGGCGTTGAAGGAATTGCCGATGGCGAGCGGGCGGTTCTCGGGATTGGCGGCCGCGAGGCGGCGATACCCGGTGACCGTCCACGTGCGCATCGGCGTCTCGCGGACGGCGTCGAAGCGCAGGTCGGGCTCGAGGTCGGCGACGCCGATGCGCGCGGCCAGGGCCGTGCGGACGCGGCCGAGGTCCCACTCGGATCGCGCGCCCAGGGACAGGCCTTCGACCCGGTTGTAGCGGATCAGCCCCGGCCCCCCGAGGCCCCAGGCGAAGGTCGGCCGATGCGCCTGCCATGGCGCTTCGCGGAGGTTGTCGAGTTGCGCTTCCAGGTTGTCCAGCTCGATCGGCGTCATGAGCGCGGCGCCGCTGGTGTACGGGTCCGGCGGGAGCAGGTCGCTCTGCATCAGCGCCTGCTTGTCGTCGGGAACCGTGACATCGACTTCCTCGATGCAGCGCGGGCGACGGCCGAGCCGGCGGTCCTCTTCGGCCCGCGCGGAATCGCGCGCCGCCCGGCGGGCACGGTACGCCTCGGCCGCGGTGTCGACCTCGACGCCACGCGCCGCATTGGCGGTTTCCGGCCACGGCTGAGTGCGCGACGAGACGCTGTCACCGCCGACGCGCGCGGTGATACGCATGCGGAACTCGGTGCGACAGCGTTCCTCGGGACGCAAGGTGTCGCGCACCGCGACGACGGTGGTGTCACCCGTGACCGTGTACGCGGAGTACACGCGCTCGTACTTGAGCGGCATGGTCATGAACGAGATCTGGAACACGCCCTCCGCCGCGATCAGCCGCGGCATCCACCAGTGCAGCTCCCAGAGGCCGTACTCGATCGTGATGTACTTGAGCTCCGCGCGGATCGGCTTCAGGAAGCCGGGGATGTCATCCTCGTCGCCGTCGGCGATGTCGGACTCGTCGTAGGCACGGGCGGGCCGGAACACGGCGCGCACCACCGAGTGCGTGTCCTCGTCGATCCAGAACGAGCCGGAAATGAGGTGGACATCGTCCTCGCGCGGGATTACGACCAGCTCGATGAGGCGGACCTCGCGACCACCCTGGAGCCGGATCACGGTGGTGTCGCCCGAGGCGTAGCGGTACCAGTGCTCGCCGTCGGGCGCGATCGGGTGGCGCACGAAGGTCGTGTCGAGGCGGATCAGCGTCTCGGCGTCGACGGGATCGAAGGCGAGGTGCGGCATGAAGTCGCGCAGGTCGTCGGGCAGTTGCGCCTTCTTCAGCACCGGTGGCAACACCTCGCGCGCCCCGAGGACCTCGATGCGGATGGGACCGCCCCGGTTCCACTCGACACGGCCGGCGACATCCCGCCCGAAGATGAGGCGCTCGCGAGCGAGGGTGCGGAGCCCCGCCGAAACATGCTCCTGGACCACGGCGGTGTACGCGGTGACCGAGCGGTCGACCATCGCCCGCCGCTCGCGCGCCGCCTCGAGCAGGACGGCGGCGCCGGCATCGAGGAAGGCGTCGGCCGAATCCTGGTGCGTGGGAATCCGCACGTCCTGCACGGCCGCGTCCTGTGGCGGCGCGGCGGCGAATGCGAGCGCGGTTGCCAGCTCGATCAGCATGAAGTCCGGGGTGCCGTGGAGCGACGTCGTTCTGTCCGGTCTCTACGCGAGAGGCCGCGCCGGTGTTTCGCGGTCCGCCCGCTCACCGTCGACGGGCGGCCGGGCTCTCCTGCGGGCCACCGTCCCGGCGACCCGTACTCCCCCGGTCACTGCAGGCGCTCGAGCGCCTGCGCCGCCTGGTCCACCTGCTCGGCGTAGCGATCGAGCGCGTACGCGACCCGGGCCGCCTCGCGCTCCGCGACCACCGCGTCGGGCACATCCTCGACGGCCTCGCGGATCCCGGGCATCGTCTTCACGCCGTAGCCCGTGTAGAAGCCGGGCGCGTACATCAGGTGGCGGAACCAGTCACGCTGGGGCAGGCCGATCTCGGCGGACAGCGCCTGCTCGGACTGCCGAAGCAGCCGGTTCAGGGCCGCGAGCTCGGCGCTCCGGCGCCGCACCACGGCCTCGCTCAGATCGGCGACACGGGCGTACGCCGCCTCGTAGCGCGCGGCCGCCTCGTCCAACCGATCGATCGCCGCGCGCACGGCGGACAGGTCGAGGTTGGCCGTCTCCGGCTGCGCGCGCGCCTCCATCTCGATCTCGTCCAGGTAGCCGCGGTACGTCGCGGCGGGCGCGACGAACTCGAAGGGCAGCACGGGCGCGTCGGCAAGCCGCAAGGCGGCCGTGGCCAGCGTGCGCGCCTCGGCCACGCCGTACGCGAACGTCGTGTCCATGAAGCGGGTGTAGTGAGCGAACGAGTCGTAGATCGAGTGGTAGATCCCGGCCTCCGCGCCTCCGCCGTACGCCATGTTCAACGATGGCAGGCCGAGGTGATCGAGGAAGACCGTGTAGTCGGAGCCCGAGCCGAGCGCGGAGATGCTGAACGCGGTGTCGGCCGGCTCCCTCACCGGACCGGCCCGCGACCCGGCGCGGCGCCGCTGCAGCGCGTCGAGCACGCTGCCCCCGGACTTCGGATCGACGACGTCGCGCGCGATCTCGCGCACGAACGTCTGCAGTGAGTGCGAGCCCGAGACGCCCAGCCAGCCGCGGTTGTTCGTGTCGCTGTTGATGTACGCGACCACGTTCCGCTTCAGCTCGTCCGCGTGCTTCTCCGCCCACTCCGTCGACCCCAACAGCCCCCATTCCTCGCCGTCCCACGCGGCCAGCTTGATCGTGCGCTCCGGCCGCCAGCCCGTCTTCAGCAGGGCGCCCAGGCTGCGACCCATCTCCTCGACCGCGACCAGGCCGGACAGCGGGTCCTCCGCGCCGTTCACCCACGCGTCATGGTGGTTGCCGAAAATCACCCACTCGTCCGGCCAGCGCTGGCCCGGAATCGTCGCGATCACGTCGTAGAGCGGGCGGACCCGCCAGTCGAAGCGGAGCGCGACGTGCATCCGGGACGGGCCCGGGCCCATGTGGTACGTGATGGGCAACGCCCCGCGCCAGGACGGCGGCGCGACCGGCCCCTCGAGACCGCGCAGGATCGGCAGCGCGTCACCGTACGAGATGGGCAGCACGGGGATCGGCGACAACGTCTGCACGCTGTATAGCGGCAGCTTCGGCGCGCCTTCCTCCGAGGCCCAGCCCGGTGACTGCGGATCGCCCGGGTAGCGCGGCATGTCCATGACGCTGCCGCGCTGCACGCCGAACTCGGGCCGCATGGGCCCCTTCGGGTAGACGTCGCCCACCCAGTACCCGTCATCACGAGGGTCCGAGTAAATCAGCGTCGCGATGGCGCCGTGCTCGGCAGCGACCTTCGGCTTGATGCCGCGCCACGACCGGCCGTAGCGGGCCAGCACGATCCGGCCCCGCACGCTGATGCCGAGGCTGTCGAGGACGGCGTAGTCCTCGGGCGTGCCGTAGTTGACGAACACGACTTCACCCGTCACGTCGCCGTCGGGCGAGTACGCGTTGTACGTCGGCAGTTGTCCCGCGTCGCCCGAATCCTTGTCCTCCGGAATCGCCGGCTCCGCCAGCGTCAGCGCGTACCGCTCCGGACCCAGCAGCTCCGCAGTCCGCGACACCGGGACCGGCATCATCGCCTCGAACCGCTCGATCCGCGCGTCCAGGCCGAATGAGCGAAACCGCGCCAGCACCCGCTCCGCCACCTCCCGCGACATCGGCGACCCGGCGTGGTGCGGCGCCTCCGAAAGGAGCTGGAGGCGCGACCGCAGCGTGTCCGGATCCGGCAGCGCCCACGCCGCGCGCTCCCGTTCGTGCTGCGCCGGTACCATCCCGGCCGGAAAGCCACGGATGGCCTGTGCCGCCACCGGCCGGGATGCCGGCGGCAGGATGAGAACGGCGGCGGCCAGCGCCGCGGCCTGGCGCTTCATCAGCATCTCCGGATTCCGTGGGTGGACTCGACTCCCCGGGCGCGTACATGCTACGTCAATCGCCCGCGTCCGTCGAGTTCAACGCCGGGCTCACATGTGTGGGACATGGGGGATTCCCCTACAGAAATGCGGGTTCATCCCCTGTTTGCGCGGATGCGGGGCACCGTAGTAATACTTAGGTGTTGGGGTCGCGATATGCCGCAGGGTCCGGGCGAGACCGACACTGGCCGGCCACGGGATCGGGAAGGATGCCGCGGACCGGGAGCCGGTTCGAGCACACCAGTCGTTCCGTTCTTCGCACGATTCATTTGTCGATATAGAGGCGGGTGGGGGTTCAGGCACTCCGACGACGGAGGCGCATCGCCCATGCCGGAAGATGTGGACGTGCAGCCGCAGAGCGTACCGACGGAGGCAGTTCCGGCGGGGCCGGGTCCGTGCGGCCGGCTGATCGTCTCGGTGACGATGGCCGGCGGACTGGTGGGAGGTGGCGGCGTGGTGGCGCTGGTGGGGTACCTGCGCCCCGAGAGCACGCACCTGCTGCTCGGGGTGGTTCCTCCCCTGTTCGGTCTCGGCGTCATTGCCGGCTTCTTCCACGGTGCGGTGCTGGCCTACCTCGGCCGTCCTCTCGGATGTTCCGGACGAAGCTACTGGGCGATGGTCCGACAGGGCGCGCTCTGGTCGGTTCCGGGCGTGGCGGTGGCGGCGCTGATCGCATTCTGGACGGCGTACACGGCGACGCTGACCGGGGCGGGCCGCCCGCTCTGGCTGGTGGCGGTTGTGGCAGGCTGGTTGACGGGCGCGGCGGTGTGCGTGTGGGCTTCGATCGAGGCGTCGCGTGCGTTGCTGAACGTGCTCCGGCGGTGGCCGGAGCAGAAGATCGGCCTCGTGCTGCTGGCCGTGACCTTCGTCGTCTTCCTCTACTGGTTGACCAATCTCGACGTTCGGATGCGGGGGCTCGAGTTCCGGCTCGCGCCGGTGGCGGCGGCGCCGATCGCGCTGGCGCTGACGCTGTGGCTGGCGGCGCCGATCGAAACCCTGGTGCTGCACGTGATCCATCGGCGCCTCACGAACGCGGACGCATGATCGCTCCTCACATCTCTTCCCGGTGCTCTTCCCGATGGGAGGTCCAATGACGTTCCGTCGCATCAATCTGTTCCTGGTATCGGCGATCCTCGGACTGGGATCGCTCGCCGCGTGCACGGAAACGAAGGAAGTCTTCGTCGATCTGCCGGACTACGAGGATCCGCCGCCGGGAGCGGACGGGTTCCTGGGGTACACGAACAGCGAATCGAGCACGCCAGTCTGCGGCAACTGCCACGTCGGTCAGTTCGGCGAATGGCAGGGCACGCGGCACGCGCACGCGTGGCAGGACCTGCAGGACAGCGGCCACGCGGCGGAGACCTGCGAGGGTTGCCATACAGTGGGCGCGAACGGCAATGCGGTGAGCGATCCGGCGGCGGGGTGGGGCGGAACGAAGGACGATCGGTACCATGATGTGCAGTGCGAGGCCTGTCACGGGCCGGGGCTGGCGCACGTGATGAATCCGGACAACGACGCGAACAAGCCGTACGCGCCGCTGGTCGTGCCGACGGACGGCTCGGGGGCCTGTGGCGAGTGCCACCAGGGTGCGCACAATCCGTTCGTCGAGGAATGGGGCCAGTCGCGGCACGGGCTGAGCACGGAGAACCACGCGGCGACACAGGCGGACTGCGGGCCGTGTCATGAAGCGCGCGGGATCTTCGCGGCCTGGGGGATCAAGTCCAACTACCTGGAGAAGGACCAGGCGGACCCGATCGCGATCGGGTGCCCGGTATGCCACGACCCACACGACCCGACCAACTCGAAGCAGCTGCGCTTCCCGATCAACGTGCCCAACGTCGAGACGAACCTGTGCATGAAGTGCCATCACCGGCGCTCGGTACCGGATCCCACGTCTTCGCGTGGACCACACTCACCGCAGGGGCCGCTGCTCGTGGGTGAGGATGTGGGATGGGTGCCGCCGAACTTCACGTACCCGGAGCGGATCTCGGGGACGCACGGGTCGGCTGCGAACTCGCGCCTCTGCGCGGCGTGCCACGTGAGCCGGACCGATGTGGTGGATGCTTCGAGCGGCGGGCTGGTGTTCAGTTCGACGGGCCATCTCTTCAAGGCGATCGCGTGCCTGGATTCGCAGGGGATCCCGACGACGGATGACAACTGCCAGCTCACGGAGCGGAACTTCACGGCCTGCGCGATCTCGGGCTGCCACGGCAGCCAGGAGTCCGCGCGTTCCGCGATCACGACGGTGTGGGCGCGGTTCGACCTGTTGTCGCAGACGATCAACGACCTGCTCGCGCAGGTACCGGCGTCGGAGTTCGTGCTGGGCGACAACCTGATCACGACGGCGGAGGGTGCGAAGTTCAATGTCGATCTCGCGGCGCTGGACGGCTCAGCCGCCCACAACCCGTTCCTGGTCGAGGCTCTGCTCACGGCGAGCATCAAGCAGCTGCAGACCGACTACGGGCTGAAGCCGCCGCCGGGCGTGTCGCTCGAGAACGTCATCGGAACCGCGCACCAGTAGGCGGGACGGGGGCGGGGCCGCTCGGTTTCGCCGCCGCACCGCACCTCCTCGCGTATGCGGATCCGATTGATAATGACCGCCCGATTCCGGCGTGCGGCGGCGCTCGCGGCGTTCGCCGCGGCGGTGACCGCCGGTTGTGGACGCAAGGAGGCGGAACCGGCGTCCGCGCCGGAACCGCCGGTCGCGGCGCCCGCGGTCGAGGCGCCCGCCGACACGACCCCCGTACCGGTCACGTTCTCGGCAGAGCACGTGGCCGCTTCCTACGACATTCCCGGCTTCTCGCACAGCCCGCACACGAACGTCGGCTGCAGCAACTGCCACGCGAACATCCCGGGTCACGCCGCGCACTCCTCCGTGCGCTGCCTCGACTGCCACGGCGGCGGAGCGGGGACGGGCACGGGGCGGACGTTCGCGGCCGCGGAATGCCAGGCGTGCCACCACCGGGCCGACCCGCCGCGCGAGTGCACGCGTTGTCACGCGGCGGCGGACCGGGCGGCGCCGCTGCCTGTGGCCGTGTCGTTCACCGCGGCGGGTCACTCGACGAACCGGACGCTCCGGTTCGAGCACGCGCGCCATGAGTCACTGGCCTGCACGCAGTGCCACACGCTTCCCGATGTGACGCCGGTCCGCACGTGCGCGACGTGTCACGACAACCATCATCGCGCGGGCGCGGATTGCACGCTCTGCCACCAGCCGCCACCGGCAACGGCGCATGACCTGGCAGCGCACCGCGGCTGTGGCGGCTCGGGCTGCCACGTGGATGCGCGCGTCCTGTCGCTGCCCCTGTCGCGCCCGGTCTGTCTCGCGTGCCACCGGGACCGTGTCGATCACGAGCCGGGTCGCGAGTGCGCGGAGTGCCACCTGGTCACCGAGGGTGGCGGCATGACCGGCGCACTGCCGGCGGCGAAGCGGACGGGAGGAACGGAGTGAGACGCGCCCCGCTGATCGTGCTCGCGCTCTTCGTCGCGGGGAGCGCTCCGTTGCGCGCGCAAACGATCCGGGCGACCGGCATCTCCACGATGCAGTACGTGCGCATCCGACCGGTGGCCGAGGACAGCGTGGCGATCGGCAACGTCACCGGGGACGGCCTGCTACGTACCGCGCCGGGCGGCGAGCTGGTGCGCTGCAGTGATGGCGAGAAGTGGTGCCGGTACCTGCGTTCCTCGGGCGAGGTCGCAATCATGCCGCTGGTGCAGGACATCTCGCTCAGCGCGTGGGGCCTCGGGCGCGGCATCCGCGCGTTCGCGCGGCTCCGGTTCCGCGGCTCGCTCGGCGGCAACGAGGAGCTGTGGCCCCGGGCGGACGACCCCTTCGATGCCCTCGTGGCGTACCTCGAATGGGAACGGGGCCGGCTGCGGCTGCGGGGCGGACGCCAGTACCTGACGTCCGGCCTCGGCTACTACAACTACGACGGCGTGTCGGCCCGCTACCGGCCGCGCGTGGACCTGGCACTCGAGGCGTTCGCCGGGTCCAGCCTCGTGCGCGGGCTCAACGAGCCACTGACCAGCGACGCGCTCGCGGCGATCGAACCGTTCGCGCCCGACGACCGCGGACTGCTGTTCGGCGGACAGTTCACGTACCGGCCGTCCGCACGTCTCTCGCTGGCCGGCCTGTACCAGCGCGAGCTCCGGAGCGACCGCCTCGCGCTCTACTCGGAGCGCGCCGCGCTGGATGGCACGTTCCGGACGGGCCGCCTCTCGCTGGCCGGCTCGTTCGAGGCCAACCTGCCCGGCCGCGTGATCAACGACGCGCGGCTGCGCGCCGACCTGCGGATCCGGCCGGACCTCGGCGCCGGACTCCGCGCGCGCTGGTACGAGCCGTACTTCGAGCTGTGGACGATCTGGGGCGCGTTCTCGCCGGTCGGCTTCGGCGAGGCGGGCGGCAGCGCGTGGTGGCGGCCCGCGGGCCGGCCCTTTGAATTCACGGTGGACGCTGCCCACCGCCGGTACGCGGATGCGCACACGAGCGAGATCTTCGGGCTCTACGAGAAATCGGGCTGGAACGTGAGCGCGACGGGCTCGTTGCGCGAGCGGCAGAACTGGCTGGTGCAGGCGTCGTACCATCTCGATCTCGGGTTCGGCGCGGCGCGGAGCGAGGCGAACGTCCGGGTCCAGCGCGATCTGGGTGAAGGCAACTTCCTGGCGGTATCCGGCATCGGCTTCGAGCGGCTCTACGAGTTCCGCGTGTCGGAGGGAACGGTGTTCGGACTGGGTGTGGACGGCGCGTGGAAACTGTCGCCGCGGAACCGGCTGGGCGGCTCGTTCTCGGCGTACCGGCACCGGGTGCCGTCCGGCGTGCCTTCGATGGACTGGAGCCAGACGCGCGGCTCGATCTTCGTCGAGTGGACGCTCGGCCCGGAGCCCGGACTCACGAGCCCCGTGACGCGGGCAGGAGGCGGGGAATGAGGCGCATCGCAGTGGTGGGCGCCGTCCTCGCGGCCGTGCTCACGGCCGGTTGGGCGGCGGGTCTCCGCCAGCAGGTCTTCCCGCACGAGCGGCACGAAGGGCTGTTCCCGCTCTGCGAGTCGTGCCATTCCGGGATCTTCAGTGGCGACGCCGCGAACCGGTTCCCGTCGCCGGAGGTCTGCGCCACGTGCCATGACGGCGTCGAGCGGGCGCGCGTGGACTGGAACGGACCGGCGCCCCGGGTCTCGAACCTGCGCTACGACCACGTGACGCACCTCGCCCAGGTCCGGGCGGCAGGCGACTCGCTGACCTGCCACACCTGTCACGGCACGAACCCGGCCGTGCGCATGGCGGTCAGCGGGCCGCGGCCGGAAGCCTGCCTCCAGTGCCACGCGCACGAAGCGCCCTCGCACCTTAGCCCGGGCCGCGACTGCAGCGTCTGCCACGTGCCGCTCACGCAAGCGACGGACCTGAGCGCGGACCGGATCGCGGCGTTCCCGAAGCCGCCGAGCCACGAGCAGGCGGGCTTCCTGACCGGTCACGCACCGGGATCGACGTTGGACGCGACATCGTGCGCGACGTGCCACGCGCGAGAAAGCTGCGCGCGCTGCCACGTGAACGCGGCCGAGGTGCCGGCGATCGCGGCGTTGGGCGCGGACCCGCGGGTGGCGGCGAACGTGAGCGGCCGCGCCCCGGAGTATCCGAAGCCGTCGTCGCACACCAATAGCGACTGGATCGCGCTGCACGGCGGCGAGGCGAGCGCGCGGGTCGCGACCTGCGCGAACTGCCACACGCGCACGAGCTGCCAGACGTGCCATCGCGAGGGCGGGCTGCCCGAGATCGCGGCGCTGCCGACCGTGGGACCGGACGATCCGCGCGGGGTCCGGCCGACGGCGGTCGAGCACGTGCACGCGCCCGGCTTCGCGACGTCGCACGCGATCGACGGCGCGGCCCGCGAGGCGGCCTGCGCATCGTGTCACGCGAAGTCGTTCTGCGAGACCTGCCACGCCGGGCCGAAGACGCCCGGCTTCCACGGGCCGGACTTCCTGGCGCGGCACGCGCCGGAGGCGTATGGGAACGAGCAGGACTGCGCGTCGTGCCACAACTCGGAAGTCTTCTGCCGCGCCTGCCACAGCGGCCTCGGTCTCGGCGCCGCGGGCAAGAACGCGGTGGCGTTCCACACGTCGAACCCGGCCTGGGTGCTGGGCCACGGCCAGGCGGCGCGGCAGGGCATGGACGGCTGCATCACGTGCCACTCCCAGGCCAGCTGCCTGCAATGCCACTCGGCGCGCTCGGGCTGGCGCATCAGTCCGCACGGACCGGACTTCGACCCGATCCGCATGCGCAACGCGAACCAGCTCATGTGCCGCCGCTGCCACGTTGCGGGAGACATCTTCCGATGAGACGCGCCATCGGTCCGTTCGCCGTTCTCGCCGTGGCCGGGGCCCTGGCCGCACCCGCCCGGGCGCAGCAGCCGGTGAGCTCGGAGCGGTGCGTGGAGTGCCACAGCGGCCTGTCGGACCCGCGCCTCTCGGATCCGGTCCGCTCGTTCGAGGACAACGATGTCCATGCCGCGCGTGGCTTCGGCTGCCTCGCCTGCCACGGCGGCGCGGCCGGACGGACGGCGCCGATGGGCTTCCTGAGCAAGCCGGAGCGGCGTGACATCCCGGCGCTCTGCGGGCGCTGCCATTCGGACGGGACCTTCATGCGGGAGTACAACCCGTCGCTGCGTACCGACCAGGTCTCGGAGTACTACACCTCGGTGCACGGCCAGCGGCTCCGCGAATTCAACGATCCCAACGTCGCCACCTGCATCGACTGCCACCCGCCGCACGGGATCCGCCCGCCGGGCGACCCGGAATCCACGGTGCACCCGCTCAACGTGGCGAACACCTGCGGCCGCTGCCATTCCGATCCACAGCGGATGGCGCAGTACGGCATTCCGACGGACCAGCAGGCACAGCATCGCACCAGCATCCACGGGCAGATGCTGTTCCAGGACGGCGATGTCTCGGCGCCCACGTGCAACGACTGCCACGGCAACCACGGCGCGGCGCCGCCGGGCGTGAACTCCATCCGCAATGTGTGCGGCCAGTGCCACGCGACCATGGCGGACTTCTTCGCGAAGAGCGGGCACATCGAGATCTTCGAGAACGCGGGCCTGCCGGGTTGCGAGACCTGTCACGGCAACCACGCCATCGAACCGACGTCGGACGAGCTGCTGGCGCAGCGGAGCGAATCGGTGTGCGGCCAGTGTCACCAGCCGGGCGATTCGGTGGGTTCGGAGTTCGCGCGGGACAAGCAGGTGATCGACTCGCTGAAGGCGGAGTACCGGAAGAGCGAGGCGGTGCTGGCGGAAGCGGCGAACGCGGGCATGGAAGTGAGCCAGGCCGAGTTCGAGCTCGAGGACGTGAACAACGCGCTCACGCTCGCGCGCAATGCGATCCACTCGTTCCACGTCGAGCCGGTCGCGGAGAACGCGGACGCGGGCTTCAAGCTCACCGAGGCCGGCTTCGAGCGGGGCGTGGCCGCGCTCGGCGAGCACCGCTTCCGGCGCATCGGCCTGGGCGTGGCGACGCTGATCATTCTCGGGCTCATCGCCGGTCTCGTACTCAAGATCCGCCAGATCGAGAGCGAAGCCTGACCGCGCCACCGGCGCACGAGGTGGAACCCTTTCGGAGGGCAGCATGGCGAACGGGAAGACGGGGAAGGTGACGCGCAAGCGCTTCGTGGACTGGTTGATCGGCACCAGCGCGGGCGGATTCCTCGCGGCCGTGCTCTATCCGATCAGCCGCTACCTGATCCCGCCCAAGCTGGCGGAGTCCACGGTAAACTCCGTGACCGTGCCGTTCCAGCCCACCGACCTCGCGCCCAACAGCGGCAAGATCTTCAAGTTCGGGAACCTGCCCGGCATCCTGCTGCGGACGCCGCAGGGCGAGCTGCGCGCGTTCTCCGCGACCTGCACGCACCTGCAATGCACGGTGCAGTACCGCGAGGACCTCGAGCACATCTGGTGCGCCTGTCACAACGGGCACTACGACCTGAACGGCGCCAACATCGCGGGGCCGCCACCACGTCCGCTCGAAGCCTACAACGTGGCCGTTCGCGGCAACGAGATCGTCGTGCGCAAGAATGCCTGAGATGGAGAGGCGCCCGGGCGTACCGCCTGCGTCGGGCCTGCGCGGCCGGTTGCGTGAAGCGGGCCGGTGGCTGGATGACCGCATCGGCCTGAGCGCGCTCGCGCCCGTGGCGAAGAAGAAGAAGGTGCCGGTTCACCGGCACACCTTCTGGTACTACATGGGCGGCATGCTGGTATTCCTGTTCCTGCTGCAGGTGTGCACGGGCATTCTGCTGCTGTTCTACTACCGGCCGAGCGCGGAGCACGCCTACGAGTCGGTGCAGTTCCTGATGGCGGAGGTCAAGTTCGGCTGGCTGGTCCGCTCGATCCATGCGTGGGGCGCGAACGTGATGATCTTCATGGCGTTCGTGCACATGTTCAGCGTGATGATGCTGAAGGCGTACCGCGCGCCGCGCGAGCTCACCTGGATCTCGGGCGCGCTGCTGCTCATGCTGGCGATGGGCCTCGGCTTCACGGGCTACCTGCTGCCGTGGAACGAGCTGTCGTTCTTCGCCACCCGCGTGGGCACGGAGATTCCCGGCGTCCTGCCCGGAGTCGGCCATTTCATCCGGACCCTGCTGCGCGGCGGCGAGGACCTGAGCGGCGCGACGCTCACGCGGTTCTACGCGCTGCACGTGTCGGTGCTGCCCGGCCTCACCATCATGCTCGTCGGCCTGCACGTGCTGCTGGTGCAGAAGCTCGGCATGAGCGTGCCGCCGAGCGTGGAGCGCGCGGGCGGCGCGCGCCGGGAAATTCCCTTCTTCCCCAACTTCCTGCTGCGCGACCTGATCGGCTGGCTCTCCGCGCTCGCCATCCTGGCGGCGATGGCGGCCTTCTTCCCGGCGCACCTCGGCGAGAAGGCGGATGCATTCGCGTCGGCGCCGGCCGGGATCCGGCCCGAGTGGTACTTCATGTTCATGTTCCAGACGCTGAAGGTGCTGCCGGCCGAGATCCTCGGCATCGAAGGCGAACTGCTCGGCATCCTCGGCTTCGGCCTGGCCGCGCTCGTCCTCGTGCTGCTCCCGTTCCTCGACCGCGGCGCGAAGCGGGGCGAGCCCGGCCGCTTCTGGACCTTCTTCGCATGGGGCGCGCTGGCTTACATCATCGTCGTGACGGCCATCGGCTACATGGTCTCCGCCCGGGACGCTCGCGAGGCCGCGGCCGAAGCGGAGGCCGTAACGAGCTGGTCACCGACGCCTCACCCGCTGGCGGCCCGGATCGAGATCGCGTAGCATCGGCCAGCCCGCCGCCGACGGACGCGGTGGAACCCGACCCGATCCGGATTGGACGTCATGCGACTCGACCGCCGCCAGTTCCTGCGCGCCGCATCCGTCGGCGCCGCCTCCACCCTCCTGCCCGACCGCCTGCTCGCGGATCCGTACGCGCCGCTGCCCCGCGCCCCGGGCGCGGCCCCGGCCGCCGTCCGCGTGCGCGGCGTCGTGCGCAGTCGCGGCCGCGGGCTGGCCGGCGTTGCGGTAAGCGACGGACTCGATGTGGTGCGCACGGGCCGGGACGGCACGTTCGAGCTGCGCACGTCGAGTGACCGCGACTTCGTCCGCGTGTCGGTGCCGGCCGGCCACCGCATCCCGGTGAACGGACCGGGCACCGCGCGCTTCTACCAGCCGGTCACGGCGCAGGCCGAGCAGAGCTTCCGCGTTGAGCTGGAACCGCTGGAGCGGTCCGACGAGTCACACACACTTCTGCTGCTGGGCGACATCCAGACGGAGAACGAGATGGAGCTGGGCTGGTTCCACGAGCAGAGCGTGCCCGACCTGCAGGCGACGATCGCCGCGCTCGGCGAGCGCGAGGTATTCGGCATCTCGGATGGCGACATCATGTACGACCACCTCGAGCACTACCCGCGCTACGAGGAGGGCGTCTCGCGCATCGGCGTCCCCTTCTTCCAGGTGGTGGGCAACCATGACCTGGACCAGGGCGGCCACCCGGACCGGCTCTCGACGCGCACGTTCGAAACGTACTTCGGCCCGCGCTACTACTCCTTCGATCGCGGCGCCGTGCACTACGTGGTGCTCGACGACGTGCTCTGGCACGGCTCCGGCTACATCGGCTACCTCGATGACGACCAGCTGCGCTGGCTCGAGCGGGACCTCGCGCTCGTGGAGCCCGGACGGCCGGTCATCGTCGCGACGCACATTCCGGTGCTCGGCAGCCAGCACACGCGCAACGGGCAACGCAATCCGGAAGCGAGCATGGCGATCATGAACCGCGAATCGCTGTACCGCCTGCTGGAACCCTTTGCGGCGCACGTGCTGACCGGCCACACGCACGAAGCGGAACACCTGTTCGAGCAGGGCGTGCACGAGCACGTGACGGGCGCGACCTGCGGCGCCTGGTGGAGCGGCCCGATCTGCGCGGACGGCACTCCGAATGGCTACTGCGTCTACGACGTGGAGGGCGAGGACATCCGCTGGCGGTACAAGGCAACGGGACAAGCGGACACGCATCAGTTGCGGGTCTACCCGCGCGGCTCGGACCCGGCGGCGCCGGACGAGATCGTAGCCAACGTCTGGGACTGGGATCCGGAATGGACGGTGGTCTGGTACGAGGACGGCGCGCGACGCGGCGTGATGTCGCGGCGGATCGGCCGCGACCCGCTGAGCGTCGAGCTGCACGCGGGCCCGGACCTTCCGCCTCGCCGGACGTGGGTCGAGCCGAACCCGGTGGGCCACCTGTTCTACGCGCCGGTCGGCGCCGCTGTGCGTGAGGTGCGGGTCGAGGCGCGGGACCGGTTCGGCCGGGTGTACTCGGAAGCGCTGCGGCCGGCATCGGGCTGAGGTCGGCGCATCGGAGTGCCGCCGGCGGTCGCGGAGCCGCGGCGTGACGTTGCCCTCGAGGCCGGCGGACCGATCAGCGCCGCGCCTCGCCCACCTGCCGGTAGCGGAAGCAGTCCACCAGGTGGTCGTTCACCATGCCGACCGCCTGCATGTAGGCGTAGCAGATGGTCGAGCCGACGAAGGAGAAGTCGCGCTTGCGGAGCGCCTTGCTCATGGCGTCCGACTCCGCCGTCTTCGCCGGGATCTGCTTCAGCGTCTTCCAGTGGTTCACGATGGTCTCGCCCCCGACGAACTGCCAGACGTACTCGTGGAAGCTGCCGGTCTCCTCGACGACATCGAGAAACGCGCGGGCGTTCTTCACCGCCGCTCCGATCTTGAGCCGGTTGCGCACGATGCCGGCATCCTGCAGCAGGGACTCGATCTTCCGCGGACCGTAGCGCGCGATCCGCTCCGGGTCGAACCCGTCGAACGCGGCGCGGTAGTTCTCGCGCTTGCGGAGAATCGTGATCCAGGAGAGGCCGGCCTGTGCGCCTTCGAGGATCAGCATCTCGAAGAGGTGGCGGTCATCGCGGGCGGGCACGCCCCACTCCTCGTCGTGGTAGGCCCGGTAGAGCGGGTCGTCCCCGGCCCAGCCGCATCGCTGCATCGCTCGCCTCCCGCGTGAACGTCCGTATGCCTGGGCCGCTCGCCCTGTCGGCCCGGACCCGACTCCCGGATGGGGCCGCTGCCGGACGCCGCGGAAAAGAACGACCCGCGATCCGGAACGGAAGAGGCGCCCCCGTTCGGAGGCGCCCCTTCCCTGCGGCCTCGCGTCAGGCGTTCAGCTGCATTTCTCGATCGCGATGGCCTTGGTGACGGCGTTGTAGTAGATCCGGCCGAAGCCGTTGCGAACGAGCGCCCAGCCACCCAGGTGGAGAGCATAGGCGCAGGTCCCGGTCGCGCCGGCCACGATGGCGTTCAGCGAGACCGCGGTGTTGACGGGCAACGGCGTGATGCCGGTGTTGTTCGAAGCGGACGCGACGCTGGTGCCGATGCCGGACAGCCCCTTGTAGGCGGTCAGCGCCCAGCTCTGGAGCCGGCCGTTCTCCTGGTTCGCGTGCACCTGCGCGTGCACGGAGAGCGACGGCGACCACGGGATGACGCCGCACGCGTTGGCGCCCGGCACGTCGATGTCGAAGACCGGACCCTTGTTGTCGAGCCGGATCTTCATCTCGCAGCGGTCCACCATCGCGGGCAACGGTCCGGGCGGCGGCACGGTGCCGTCGCGGTAGTCCACGACGGCGGAGCCGAGGTGATGGCCCGCGGCATCGAAGACCTCGAGCCGGAGCGTGTAGAGCGCCGTGTCCGGCTCGATGGGCGGCGTGTGCCAGGTACCGAGCAGGTCCGGGTTGTACCAGTAGAAGTGCGAGGAGTCCCGGATCTCGTACAGATTGTCCACGCCGCCGACCGTGAACGGCCCGAGATGCACCGCCTCGCTCACGAGCGAGGACTTGTTGACGCGCGTATCGTTCAGCGAGCGAGTGATGTCGGTGAAGCTCCCGCTCGAGCCCTTCCGGTACTGCAGCCGGTAGTAGCGCTTCGGCGCGCCGGTCGCGAGCGCCTGGCCGACCGCGCCGTGCACCTCGAGCAGGCCGCCGTACGCCCAGTTCCGGAGCGAGCCGCCGAACGGCGCCTCGTCGAGCAGGCCCGAGCCCTGGTCGATCTTGTAGACCTCGTCGTTGCCGATCCGGGTGAAGAACACGGCGCTGCCCGCGGGCTGCGGGTGGCAGCCGGCGCCGCACTGGATGCGGTCGTCATCGAGGAACAGGTCGATGTGCGTGCTGCCCGCGTTCCAGCGCGTGCTGGTGTAGGGATCCATGTAGAGCACGGTCTCGACGCCGTTGATGACCTGCGTGACACGGATGATGATGTCGGGCCGCGCATCGAAGCGGAGCCGGCCGCGGCGGAAGTGGAAGGGCCACCACCTGAAGCAACAGCGGAAGTAGCCGTTGCAGTCGGTGGTCGCCTCGCAGACGAGCTCGCGGCTGTAGAAGCAGAGCGGGAAGCGGAGCCAGGGCGGATCGATCGAGGTCAGCGTCAGCTTGTCGAGCCGGGTGGCCACGTCCTCCGACAGGAGGCGCATCTCGCCCACGCGGCCGCTCAACGCGTCCGCCGTCGCGGAGATGGCGTTCGTGGCGCTCGGCACGGCCGCGCCGGCGAATGCGGCCTCGAGCGGGGCAGCGGTGCGGGCGAGACCACGAGCGGGATCGATGACCGGTCCGATGGGATCGGGGATGGGCGGCCACGGCCCGACCACGGGCGGGTCTTTGATGAGATCCGGCACCCGGATCACGGGTCGGTCGATGAGGTGGTCCCACCAGCGGCGCAGGTACGGCCACCAGCAGCCCTCGCGATCGACGTCGAAGACCTCGACTTTCACGAAGGGGACGGGGCAGTAGTGCGTGCTGCCGTCCGGCCGCGTGTCCACCTTGCGGATGTGGCCGCTCACGCAGAACCGCTGCGGCAACCAGGGCAGCCAGAATGGCGCGGCCGATCGCGATTTCCGGCTTGAGCCGGAACCCGCCCTGGACCTTCGTCCACTCGGCCGCAAGGAAGCTGCGCGAGACGGCGGTGGAATTGCGGACGGCGGCCGCGTCCCGGTCCGGCGAGATGCAGACTTCGACGTCGCCCGGCTCCTCGATGCCGACGTCCACGGTGAAGGCGCCCTTCTGGCCGACGGGCGCGGAGCCGAGCAGATCCCCGCCTCGCCGGAAGACGAACGCCGTGAGGGCGAAATCGGGCGGTAGCTCTCCCGCCGCCTCGATGTTCGCCACGCCTTCGACCCGGAACGGGCGCTTCTCCGTCCGGCTCGATCCCTTTGATTCTGCCATGTCCCGACCTCCAACGATGGGTGTGGTGAGGCCGCACTCGGAGGGATGCCTTCCTCAGGCCGCATCACGTGCGGAAGGACGCTGGCGCTGCCCGGCGGGAGAGTGAGCGGGCGGGCGGGCGCGGGGGCGACGTCGCCCCGCGATTCCCGTGCGGATGATGAGAAATGCGCCCGGAGCGAGAGTTGCCCGGCTCCGGGCGCATTCCACGTGTGTCCCTTCATTAATGCCGACGCACCGGCCCGCGCGCAAGCATCCGGCGCACCCGGCGCCGGAAGTGGAACGAAACGCTACGGTGCCGCCGGCATCGAATTGCGCGTGCAGCGGCCGCCATCCGCGGTGCCACCCGGGTGGGATCTCCGACCGGGTCTGGCGCGGGCCATGGAACCTCCCCGACCCGGACGGGGAATGATGTCCCTGCATCCGCCTCGCCCACGCCCGACCGGGGGACTCTCGTGCTCCGTGACCTGCGCCACGTGCTGACCGCGTTGTCGCTGGTGGCCGCCGCCTGCAGTCCAGCGGCCGTCGCCGCGCCCGCGCCCGCGGCTCCGCCCTCGCTCGACGCGGCCGGATTCGGCGGGCTCATCGCGGAGCTGTCGGAGCCGGGCGGCTTCTTCCCGAGCGAGAACCTCGTCTCCAACGAGACGTCGTACCTGCACGTGATGGGCGCGCTGCACCGGCTCGGCACGCACGGCGGCGCGTACATCGGCGTGGGTCCGGACCAGAACTTCTCGTGGATCGCGGAGATCCGGCCCGAAATCGCGTTCATCATCGACATCCGGCGCGACAACCTGCTCGAACAGTTCCTGTTCAAGGCGCTGTTCGAGAAGGCGCGGAACCGGCTCGAGTTTCTCTGCCTGATAACCGGGACCCCACCGCCGCCCGATCCCGAGCGCTGGGACGACGCCGACATCTCGGCGATCGTGGCGTACGTGGACTCGACGAAGGCGGAGCCGGAGCGGGTGGAACAGGCGCTGGTCGAGATCCGCGATCTCGTGCAGACGTGGGGCTACCCGCTGGACACGACCGATCTCGAGGGGATCCGCCGCATCCATCTCGAGTTCTTCGACGCCGGCCTCGACGTGCGCTACTCGAACCGCGGCCGCTTCGTGTTCTACCCGACCTGGCGGCAGCTCATCCTGGCGACGGACCTGGAAGGTCAGCGCACGGGTTACCTGGCGAGCGAGGAGCGGTGGCGCTTCGTGCAAGACCTCGAGCGCCGCAACCTGATCGTACCCGTGGTCGGCGACCTCGCCGGCGCTCGCGCGCTCACCGGCATCGGCGAGGAGATCCGGAAACGGGGACTCGCCGTGTCCGCGTTCTACACGTCGAACGTCGAGCAGTACCTCTTCCAGAACGGCACGTTCACACGCTTCGCGTCCGCCGCCGCGGGGTTGCCCGTGGCTCTCAACGGCGTCATCATCCGCAGTTACTTCCGCGGACGGCACCCGCAGAACGTGCCTGGTCACAGGTCGACGCAGATCCTCGAACGGCTGGCGGACTTCGACCGCTCGTTCGCGGCTGGTGAGTACCGCACATACTACGACCTCGTGACGATCAACGCGCTGTCGCTGCTGTCACGGAACCCGGACGTACCGTCGCGAAGGGAGTTTCCGGCGCCGCCGCCGCGCGCGGTCGCGGCGCTCCGTATGCCCTGACCGGCAGCCACCGCAAGTCATTCATGCGACGTGTTCCCGCTGCCGTCCTCGGGTTCGCGCTGGCCGCGGCCGCCGGCTGCGGACCGGTCGAGCGCGTGCGCGAGCGACTCTTCGATGGACCCACTTCGCGCGACCGCTACATCCAGATGCTCGAGTGGGCGGGCCTCGAGAACACCGCTCTCGCCGCCGACTGGCTGGCCGCGGGCGAGCGGGCGCTGCCAGGTGCCGTGCCCGTACGCGCGCCGCACGCCGAGGAAGTCTGGCTCGCGCCCGAGCAGGCGGGCGCGCTTGGCTACCGCGTGAGCGCGCGGCGTGGCCAGCGGCTCGCCATTTCCGCCGGGCTGCGCTCGGACAGCGCGGCTCTGCTCTTTCTCGACGTCTTCCGCGTGACCGACGATTCGCTCACGCCGTACCGTCGCGAGGCAAGCGCGGACAGCGCGGCCCGGGTTCTCCTGTTCGAGCCGCGCCGGGACGCCGACTACATTGTGCGCATCCAGCCGGAGCTGCTGCGCGGGGGCCGGTTCTCCGTGCGCATCGAGCTCGACCCGACGCTCACGTTCCCGGTCCAGGGCGGCCGGTCGAACGACATCGGCAGCCGGTTCGGCGCACCTCGCGATGGAGGCGTACGTGACCATCACGGTGTCGACATCTTCGCGCGGCGCGGCACGCCGGCGCTCGCGGCGACGGCCGCGACGGTTTCGCGCGTGGAGCTGACACCGGTCGGCGGCAAGGTCGTGTGGCTGCGCGATGAGCGGCGCAGCCAGACTCTCTACTACGCACATCTCGACAGCCAGTACGTTGCGCCGGGCGCGCGCCTGGAGCCGGGCGACACGGTCGGATTCGTGGGCAATACGGGGAACGCTCGCACGACGCCGCCTCACCTCCACTTCGGCGTCTACAGCCGTGGCCCCGTGGACCCGTGGCCCTTCATCGTCCGCGTACGCGGCAGCGTACCGGCACTCACAGCCGACACGTCGCGGGTCGGGCGCTGGGCGCGGACGCGACGCGACCGGGTGCGGGTGAAGGCCGCACTCGACGTGGGTTCGCCGTCGATCGTGGAGTTGCCCCGCAACACGGCGTTCCGCGTGCTGTCGGCGGGCGGCGACTGGTATCGGGTGGCGCTGCCGGATGGGCGGGCCGGGTACGTCTCGGCCTCGGCCACGGAGGGCGCGGACCTGCCGGTCGATGTGGCCGTGCCGGATGGGGCCGGCGCGACGCTCGCCGTCCCGACCGCGGACGCCCAGGTGGTCGAGGAGTTCGCGACGGGCACCGCCCTCGACGTGCTCGGCCGGTTCGGCGAGTTCCTGCTCGTGCGGCGCACGGGTGGCCCCCTGGCGTGGTTGCCGCCACGCCCGGCCGAACCGCCATCGGATTGAGACTGTCGGCCGCGTTCTCCGCACATCACATTGGCTTCTCGGCCAGCGCAGCCCGCACCCGGAGGCCCGCATGCGCGCCAACGCCCGCAGGATCCTGTTCCTGCTCGGTCTGTTCTTCATCGTTGCCTTCGTGGTGTTTCTCATCAACCAGACCGCGCAGCTCGTGGCGCTGGTCGATCGGCTGAATCCCACACTCGGCCGGGCGATGTTCTGGTTCCTCCTGTTCGTTTACGCCGCCTGCCTGTTGGTCCCGATATGGCTGCTGCTGCGCCTGCCGCGCCCGATCGTGCCGCCGGACACGGACGATCCGGCGGCGGTCGAGGCACACGTGCAGCGGCTCACCGCCCGGCTGCGCCGGAACGAGCACCTCGCCGGCCGGCCGCTGGCGACGCGTGCGGATGTCGAGTCGGCGATTGCGGTGCTGGACGAGCGCGCGAACGAGCTGACCCGGGCGACCGCGTCCCAGGTGTTCCTCACCACCGCGATCTCGCAGAACGGCAGCCTGGACGCGATCGTGGTCCTGGCGGCGCAGTCGCGGCTGATCCTGCGCGTGGCTCGGACCTACTGGCAGCGCCCGACGCTCCGCGACCTCGTCAGCCTCTACGGCAATGTCGCGGCCACCGCGCTCATCACGAGCGAGTTGGACGACATCGACTTGTCTCAGCAGATCCAGCCGGTTCTGTCGAGCGTGCTCGGCTCGGCTGCCGGCGCCGTGCCCGGTCTGCAGGCGGCATCGACCCTGCTCGTCAACTCGGTGATGACCGGCAGCGCCAACGCCTTCCTGACGCTCCGCATCGGCATCATCACGCGGCGCTACTGCGGCGCGGTGGTACGGACGCCGCGCGGGATGCTCCGGCGCGCCGCGGCGCTTCAGGCAACGCAGATGCTGGGCGGCATCGCGCTCGCCGGTGCCACGTCGGTGTCGAGCGCGGTGCTGCGTGCATCAAGGCGGGCCATCGGTGACACGGTCTCGGGCGTCGGCGCCGCCGTGAAGCGAGCCGGCTCCTCCGTGATCGACCGGTTCCGGCCGGGTGACCCCCCGGCCGATCCGGATGAACCGCTGCCGCGGAAGTGAACGGCCACGGACCCGGCGAAGCGCCTGCTCGTCATCGCGGTGGGCGTGTTCGCGGTCGGCGGACCGGCCGAAGCGCCGTGTCCAAGGTGGGACCCGGACCGCCGCCGCGGCAACGGCGGCCCGGGCGACCGGGTCTCTACGGCGTTATGGAGCCGATCCGGTAGGCGGCCATCGACGTCGCGCCTTCGAGGTTCGGCACGCCGCCGTACCCGCCGGGCGCCGACCAACCGGCTCCGAACACCTGCCAGCCCAGGTCGCTCCCGGTCACGAAGCCCCACACGTTGTTCCAGCCCGCCACGGGACTGAAGTCGGGCAATGTGAAATCAAAGACGCTCGCACTGCCGAGATAACCGGCCGACACGCTCAGAACTACGGCGCGCGTCGTAGAGCCCGCCGTCTGCGACCAGCCCGCATACCAGTACCGGTTGTACTCGGCCTGGATGGTGTACTGCGCGCGCGGCCGGACGTACGGCGACGTCGCGGCGGTCGTCATCGTGACCGCACCGAGGTCCGGTCCCATGGTGACCGTCTGGTCGGCTGCCGTGGCGAAGTAGCGGGAGGAGCTGCGGAACGTCGAGGGCACTCCGCTACTCGGGAACGCCGACACCGTAAGCAGGTGGAGATCCCCGCTCACCTGCGCGGAAGCCGGGACACCCGCGAACTGGCGTGTCGTCCCGGCCGTCCCCGCGGGCTCGAAGTAGAGCGAGCCGGACGAGCCACCGGCCGTGCTGTACCCGACGGAGACCTGCGCCACGTCCGTGCCCAGGTTGCCGATCGTGAGGTTGCTCATCACCGGCGTGAAGGCCTGTGACCCGGCGAAATCGACGGTGATCGTGCTGCCGTTCGCGGGATTGATGCCGCGCATGATGACGCCGGCGTTCATGGTATAGGTGATACCGCCACCACCCACGCCGATCGCGACGCGTCCCGCCATCAGGTCGCGCGCTCCATCCAGCACGTTCTGGAGTGTGAAGCTGGTGCCGCCGCCCGGGAACACCACGGCAGCGGCGTCGCCGAACGAAATGTACGCTTGCTCCGTCGGTCCGATGTTGAGCACGTTGCCCATGATGGTCTTCGTGCCCGTGGCGCTGGCGCAGAGGCCGGAGCCCAGTAGCGACAGTTCCTGCATTGTGCCGTACTGCACGTTCACGGCATAGTCCGACCCGTCGGGGATCACGTACGCGACGCCACCCGTCCCCGATGCCATGCCGAACGAGAACACGTTGCTGACGCCGGTGACGGCCGTCCACGGGCCGCTCCCATCCTGGAAGGCGAACCAGACGGGAACGCCCGACGCCTGGCAGAACGTCCACGTCATGTTACCGCCGGCGCTGGACTGCGAGACCACGACCGTCAGCGTCGCGGTCTGCGCGCTCACGCCCGATCCGGTCCCATGCACCACGACCGGGTAGCTGCCCGCCGTCACGCTCGCGCCGACCGTGATCGTCAGCGTCGAGCTGGCCCCGGTTGCCGACGCCGGAGCGAACGCCGCGGTCATCCCCGCTGGCAGGCCCGTCGCCGTCAGCGCGACGGCGCCCGCGAATCCTCCGGTCCGCGCGATGCCGACCGTGGTCGCGCCGTTCGTGCCCTGCACCAGCGAAAGTGACGCCGGGTCGAGCGAGAGCGTGAACGCGCCGCTGGAAACCGCCGTCACCGTCAGCGACAGCGTTACCGTCGCATCGCTCACGCCGCTCCCCTTGGCCCTCACGGTCAGGGAATAGCTGCCGGCCGTCGTAGTCGCGCCCACCGACAGCGACAGCGTCGCGGTGGTCGAGCCCGCCGCGACCGACGCCGGGCTCGGCGCAGCGGTCACCCCCGACGGCACGTTCTCCACCGAGAGCGTGACCGCGCCACTGAAGCCGCCGCCCCGCGTGACCGTGATGGCGGCCGATCCGCTGGCGCCCTGCGCAATGCTGATCGAAGTGGGCGAGACGGCAATGGACAGGGTCGGCGAACCGTTGCTGCCTCCATCATTCGGCCCGGTCGAGTCACTCTTGCAGGCGAACAGGGCCACGACGAAGAGAAGGCCGATCGTGGTGCGGGAACGCAAATTCAAGGAAACCTCCCGTAGAGAGGCCCGGAAAGCTGAGGATCGCCCCTCGATCCACGGCTTCCGGACCCGGCGCCGGAACCGCGCACGCGGTGCGGTGCGATTCCGGTCGATCCGCCCGGGCCATGGTCCATCGCGATGCGCACGATTCGTGGCCCGGACATCTTTCAAACGGGAAATCGCCGCCGCACCCGCCATGGCGAGGTGCCGGGGCGGCTTTTTCCGGCCATCCTCGCGGGGACCTGCCCGGTCAGCGGCTCCAGGGCGGCACGACGCCGTTGCTCCGCGCGTACGCGATCGACTGCCCGAGATGCTCGTGGATGTGTCCGGTCTCCATCACCCACAGCGCCTGAACGGTCATTTCCCCGCCGAAGAGGGACACCGTTTCCCGGAGCTTGCTGTCGGACGTCGCGGACATCGCCTTCTTCACGTGGGCGAACGACGCTTCCAGCTCGGCGATGATGGCGTCGCGGTCGAGCTTGCGGTTCTCGTAGGCGACGGCCGTGTTGTAGTCCTCGACCTTGATGCCGGTCGCGGCGGGCGCCGCGGCACCGGCGCCTGCGGACAGCAGGTAGTTGTCGGCGGCTACGTGTTTGAACACCTCGCCGACGGAACGCACGCCCTCGCCTGGACGCCAGTCGTACTTGTCGGCCGGCATGGCGCGCGCCAGCCCGACCAGTTTCTGCTCGACCTGGCCCACGTCGCGGAGCAGGTCCGCCATGATGGCGGATTGCGCGGCGGCCGCGGAGGCGAGCAGGGCAAGGCTCGCCGCGGCGATCGCGGCCGGACGCACGATGGATGCTCTGATGGCTGGATTCATGGGATCTCCGGGCGTTGAGGGGGAATCGGGGCGGGCGACGCGGCGGCCGCACCCGCTCGAAGGTCGCCCCACTACGCCGGAGGGGTCAACCTCCGCGGGACGAAAGCGTGGACGGCGGGGGTGGGCGGCGCACGCGGCGAGACGCGGTGCCGGGATCAGCGCCAGCTTCGCGGCACGGACCCGGGCTTCGTCGGCTCGATCGGCGCCCCGTCAGGCAGCCCGCGGGCGAGGCGGGCGCGCGCCCGGCGCACGTCGCGGAACCCGATCAACTTCTTCTCGTCCTCGTCCCAGAGCGTAAGCCAGAGCGTCTTCACGCTGCCGGCCAGGGTCAGGCGCGTGACCTCGTGCAGCTGGGGATTCTCATCGTAGCAGCGCTGGAGGCGGTAGTTCGGGATGCGGCTGGCAATGTGGTGAATGTGGTGCAGTCCGATGTTGGCCGTGAACCACTGCAGCACTTTCGGCATCACCAGGTGGGATGCGCCCTCGAGGCCCGCGGCGTAGTAGTTCCAGGCCTCGCGGTAGCGCCAGTACGTGTCCTCGTACTGGTGCTGAACGTAGAAGAGGTAGACGCCGAGCGAGCCGGTGAAGAGCGTGACCGGAAGCTGCACCGCCAGGAAGCGGTCCCACCCGACCAACAGGCCGGCCGACACGATCACCGCGAGCAGCCCCAGGTTCGTCCAGTGCACGCTCGCCCATTCCCGTTTCCATTCGCGCGGCGTGTCGAGCGGAAACCGGTGCTTGATGATGAACTGGAACGCCGGTCCGATCAGCAGCATCACGAGCGGATGCCGGTAGAACCGGTACGCCAGGCGCTGCCGCGGCGTGCGGCTGAGGTACTCGCGGACCGTGAGGGTGTCGATGTCGCCGAAGCTGCGATGATCGAGGTTGCCAGACGTCGCATGGTGGATCGCGTGCGTCTTCCGCCAGTACACGTACGGCACCAGCGTGAACACGCCGATCACCGAGCCGACCACGTTGTTGGCCCAGCGCGAGCGGAAGAACGAGAAGTGGCCGCAGTCGTGCTGGATCATGAACAGGCGCGCGACGAGCAGCGCGGCCGGCAGCGCGAGCAGCAACGTCAGCCAGTAGCCGACCTCGAGGCTCCACACCATGACGAGCCAGAGCGCGACCAGCGGGATCACCGTGTTCGCGATCTGGAAGAGACTCTTCCACAGCACCGGCGACCGGTATGGCGCCAGCAGTGCGCTCCAATCCGTTGCCGCGCCCGTGTCGGCGGCTGCCGCGATGTCGCTGTTCGTCAAAGGGTCCGGTTCCGGTTCGTTCCGTGAGAATCCGGACAATGTCGGAAAGCCATGTCCATGGCAAGTCCTTCCGGCCCGGCCCGACCCGGAAGGACGTCCGCGTCAGACCGCGCCCGCCGCCAACCGCCGGTGCCGCACGCGCAACGCGAACCAGACCAGCAGCGAGACCGCGAACACCAGCAAGCCGTAGATCGTGGTGGACAGCGCGACCCGGATCCCGCTCCAGACCACCGACGTGCTGATCTGCTCGGCCGCCGAAATCGCCCTAGCCGCCATGGAAACGCCGACCAGCGTTCCGAGCACGCCCAGCACGACCGCGTATCCGCCCCAGAACACGATCGCGTCGATTCCCGCGCCGAGCGTCGCCTCACTCAGATCGCCGCCGCGGAGCCGGAGCCACGCCCGGATCGACAGCACGATCACCACCAGCGTCACCACAAGCAGCGGATACATGATCACGCCGCCTTCCCTGAAGAACGTCATCATAGCGCGTTCCTCCTCAATCGGTTCGAGTCAACTTCCGCGCGGCCACCGGCGAATCCACCAATGCCGCTCGGCTCCACTGGCGCACCTCCTCGATGCGCTCGCTCTCCTGCCGGCGCAGGACCAGTAGCGACAGCCCGTCCGCGAGCGCCACCAGCAGGCCCAGCGCCCCCAGGCCCGCGGCCTCGCGCACCCAACGAAGCACGCTCGCCACCTCCAGCGCAGGGTTCCCCTTGATCACCAGCGATGCCCGCCACAGTCCGACCAGCGCTCCCAGACCCGCCAACACGAGCGCCGCGCAGGCCGATGCCGCCAGCACCTTCGCGTCCACACTCGCTCCCGCTTCGCGCGACCACCGGCCCGCGTGCCGCGCCAGGCCGCTGCCCAGCGCGTACAGCAGGCTCGCGAACGCCACCATCACGATCATCACCGCGAACGGAACCGGCGCCGGCGTCATCTCCACGCGCAGCAGCAGCGCAACCACCATCCCGCAGAACCCCGTCGTCAGCGCCACCAGCCAACGCCCACTCCACACGATGGCGGCCCCGTTCCCCGAAACGGTCGCCCAACCGCAGCCAGATCGGACGGTGCACCCGCGACAACGCGGCCAGAACCTCCGGCGTCGGGGCCAGAACCCGCTCCGCACGCCGGCGCGCCTCCGGCCCCGGAAGACCTTTCGCGCGATACGCCCCGTACAGGTCCTCAAGGTCCGACGCGAGCTCCGACACCACCCGGCGCCGGACCCGCAGCGGCGCCTCAAGCCCCGTGGCCGCTTCTCTCAACCGCGCCGCGAACCGCACTCTCGCCCCCACGCTCCTCGACCACCAACAACAACCCCCGGAACAACTCGTGACAACGCGCCGCATCCGCCTCCAGCTTCCGCCGCCCTGCCGCTGTCAGCCCGTACACCTTCCGACGACGACCGCCCACCTCCTCCCAACTGCCCCGGATCAGCCGCTCCCGTTCCAGCCGATGCAGAATCGGGTACAGCGTCCCGTGCTGCAGCACAAACCGCCCACCGCTCGACCGCTCCAGCTCCAGCGCGATCTGGTACCCGTGCTTCGGCCCCTCCCGCAGCACCGCCAGCGCCAGCATCTCGTTGATCCCGCGCGCGAACGCGAGCACGTCCAGACTCTCTCCCATGCCCCTCCTTTCCCGCGCTTCCCGCCCCCACCGCTCCCACTCCCGCTCCCTCGCACGCTTCCACCTCCGCACCCCGAACCCGATCCGTCCCATATATTGTCGACCAATATATAGATCGTCTTTATATCAGGCAAGTGAAGCGAGTCGAAGTTGTCTTGGCCGCCGTGGCTCTGGTGTCCGCCGTCGGCCGCCGGTGTGGTCAGCCGCCGGCGCCGACCGTGGCCCGGGCCCAGTCCCAGCCGTGCATTCCGCGGGGTCCGATGGCCTTGACGGAGACGATGGTGCCTTCGGGAAGCGGCTGTCTCCATGAGAAGCGCGTCCCGGTGGTGCGGGCGGTCTCGCGGAGCGGGTCGGCCGCGGGTCCCCACGCGACGATGTAGCCGCTGACGCCGTGCTCGGGAGCGGGCCTCCAGGTGGCCTCGATGGCGGAGCCGTTGCGGTCGACGCGCAGGTCGTCGAGGCGTGCCGGGCTGGAGGCGAGGAGCATGAGGGTGGCGACGGTGGTCTTCGCGACCTCGGCGACGAGCTGCTGGTTGATGGTCTCGAGCACGTCGTGGGATTGGTGGTAGTGGGGGCTGGCGAGGATGGGGTAGCTGCCGATGCCGCCGACGATGTCGCCGTAGGCGTCGTAGTAGGCCTGGGCGTCGGTGCTCTTGTAGTACTTCGCGTCGTAGGTGATCAGGTCGGTGAAGAGGAATGCGGCGGCGTGCTGGATGTCGCGGATGCCGTCGTTGGAGTAGCGGATGGTGTTGTCGAGCCGGTGGTCGTTGGCGAAGCCGACCATGTCGTTGTTGAGCGCGCCGGCGATGTGGACGCCGTTCTCGACGGCGCGGCGGACGAACTCGCGACTACCGAGCAGGCCGGCCTCCTCGCCGGTAAAGAAGGCGAACTGGATGGTAGCGGGCATGGGCCGACCGGCGAGGACGCGCGCGGCTTCGAGCAGCGAGGTCGAGCCGGAGCTGTCGTCATCGGCGCCCGGGCTGCGCGTGTTGGAGTCGAAGTGGCTGCTGGCGACGTAGACGACGTCGGGATCGCTGGTGCCTCGGAGCGTTGCGACGATGTTGGCAGTGCGCACCTCAGGCTGCTGTGCCGGTTGCGTCTGTCCGGGTGGCACGGCGCCGCGTCCGCGCCGTGCGGGCGGGCTGAACCACTGCAGCTCGGGCTCGTATCCGAACTCGCGCAGCTTCGTGGTAATGTACTCGATCGCCTTGGCGTTGCCGGGCTGCGTGATGTACTTCGAGTCGAACTGGAACAGGTCGGTGGCGTACTGCGCGATGCGCGACGTGCTGACATCGGCGACAACGTCCGCGACCTGGTCGTGGACCGGTGCGAACGCGCGCTCGCCGGTGTCGCGGAGCCGCATCTCGGCGTCGAGACCGGCATCGACGCGCGCAAGCAGCTCGTTCCTGGAGACCCGGCGGTCGAGGTCGGTGAGGTAGACGCCGCGCTCGGGAGAGACGGTGTCGCCATCGCGCTCGGCCACGATGAGTAGCTTGCGGCCGTCGGGCGATGGCACCCACTCGTACTCGGGGGCGACGGTGCGCACCGTGTTGTTGTGGAAGAGGCGCGTGCGGCCGGGCGGTTCACCGGGCAGCGGGGCAAGGGCCATCGCCTGCGCGATGCCATCGGGTTGCGCGGCGAGGCGCAGGTCGTAGAGGTACGAGCGGCGGTGGCGCGGCTCGCCGCCCACGGTGAGCAGCAAATCGTTGGCGAGGAAGCGCGGGAGCACGTCGTGCTGGATGTCGCGCGTGACGCGGAACTCGTCCGAGCCGTCGGTGCGCATCACGTAGATGTCCCAGTCCTCGCGCGGCATCATCTGGAAGGCGACGCGGCTGCCATCGGGCGAGAGCGCGGGTGCGGCGAGTGGCACGTTACTGCCCCGGATCATGGTGGCGGTGCCAGTCGTCGCGTCGAGCATCATCAGCGTCGTTGCCTGTCCATCGCGACCGAGGAAGGCGATCCGGCGTCCGTCGGCGGACGCCGAGGGCGATGTCCCATCGAAGGTGACGGCCCGGTCGGCCGCCGGATCGAGCAGGGCGAAGCCGCCACCGCGTGCGAGCGTGATGAGAAGGCGCCCGCCGGAGAGCACGAGCATGTCGCCAATGGCGGAGCCCTCCGCGGCGGTGAACACCGTACGGGGTGCGCCGGCGCCGGTCAGCGCGAGAACGCGGCTCGCGGCGTTGCCGCCGCCGAATCCGAAGCCGGGTGCAGAGCGCCGTTGGCCGGCGGGCGCGGCGGCACCGGTGTCACGGGCGGCGGCGTACAGGGTCCCGTCGGCGCTCCACGCGAGGGCCGTCGCGCTGAACGGACCGGTGTCGATCTCGTGCGGTCGGCTGCCGGCCGGGTCGCGCACGAGAATGGTCCGGCGGCTGCCGTCGATGCGCAACCAGGCGACGGTCGTAGCGTCGGCCGAGAAGGCGGCGCCCGTGCCCTCGAGCTCGGCGACGGTGGCAAGGTCCGCGGCGCCGATGATGAGCGTCCGCGCGGGGTCGTTCCCGAACGTGAAGGCGATCAGGCGGCCGTCCGGGCTCCAGGCGGGCGCGCCGCCATCGGGCGTCAACTCCGACGTGTTGTACAACTCGCCGGTCAACAGCGCGGCGGGCGCGAGCAGCGCGTCCGTGCCGGGCGTGCGGAGCAGCCGGCCGAGGCCTTCGAGCGCGGGCGCGTAGTTTCCGGCGTCCCACGCGGTCCAGGCCGAGTCCCACGCCGCCCGGACCGCCGGGGACAGCGTCACGGCTCCGGGCGCGGTCATCCCCTGCGCGCGGATCGAGGAGGGGACGAGGCAGGCAGCGAGCAGAAGTGCCGCGGCGGTCGAACGGCGATCGGGAAGCCGGCTCATGTCGCTTCTCGCGTGTTTTCGGTCGGAACGGAAGACCGGTGCATGATGCGGTCCCGGACGCGGCGGCAGCAACCCCGAGCGGCGGGAACGCCGCAAGTCGCTACCCGAGAGCCAACGCAACTCCGCCGCTCAGCCCCGGCCGTCGGCGTCGAGCAGCGAACCGGAACCGAGGCACTGCACGAGCGCACGGCTCAACGTGAGGATTCCGGCGGCGTCGGGCCCGGGCCCGGTGAGGCGGAGCATCCGGCGCGCGAGACAGCCCTCCGCGAGCACGTTGTCAAGGGCCGGCCCCCAGCGGGCGGAGTCGGCGGCATCGCGGGCGTAGCGTTCGGCCAGAGTGCGCCAGAGCGACGCCGCGGTGCAGGGCACGGGGCCATCCCAGCCGAAGACCGCGAGGTAGCGTTCGTCGCCGATAATGGCACCGTCGGCCTCGCGAATCGTGTCGGCGAGGATCCCGGCGAGGTTCTCTGTGGTGAGCCGGTTCCGGTCCGCGGCGGTGGAGGTCGCCTCCTCGGCGAGCGCCCGGACCGCGGCGGTGACGGTGGCGGCGACGGCGAGGTCGGCGGCCGGGCATTCCTGGGCATCGATGACGCGGATCTCGATGGTGCCGCGATCGAAGCGGGCAATGGCGCCGCGGGCATTGACCCACTCGTGCCGCAGCACACCGTCCGGGTCGAGCGGGGCGAGATCGCGGTAGATGCGTTCGAGGATCACCTCGCGGTATTCGGCCTCGGTCCGGACGGGCTCGGGCACGACGAGGCCGGAGACGGAAGGGACGCGGCGTGCGTTCTTGCGGTAGACCTCGAGCCGGGCGTCGAGCCAGGGCTGCACCCGGCCCTCGATGATGGGCGAGCTGGCGGCCAGCGCCGGGATGATGGGCAGGACGCAGCGGATGGCAGCGTGCAACCGCTCGAACTCGGCGTCGTCGCGGAACGGCAGGTTCACGTGCACGCTCTGCAGGTTGGACCAGCCGTGACCGCTGCACTCGAAGATGCGGTCGAAGGTCTCGTAGACGGGCCCGTACTCGTGGGGCCAGAGCACGGTCTCGGCGTGCGGCCGCATGGTGGGGTGCATCCCGCCGGGCATGAGCGCGGCGCCGTGGCCCGCCAGCAGTCCGTTGGCGAGGCGTACGCTGCCCTGGAAGCGGTCCGTCCAGCCGATCAGGTCCGGTGCGGGCCCGTTGGTCTTGAACTCGAGCACGTGCTGGACCAGCTCGTTGGACCAGGCGATCTCGCCGAACTCGAGCTCGGAAACGGGCTCGCCCGTCTCGTCGACGAGAAGCCGGTCCGCGATCGGGAGCACCGCGCAGGTGGCACGGTCGACGATCATGTACTCGAGCTCGATGCCGATGCGCTCGAAGGCGCCGAAGCGGCGATCGGCCTCAGCCACGCGCGTCCAATCGCTCGCGGAAGACGCGCATGACCGACAGGTAGAGCTCTTCTTTCAGCACCTTGTCTTCCACGGCGTTCTCGATGGTCGGATTGTCGTTGACCTCGATCAGGTAGAACCGGCCGCCGACTTCCTTGATGTCCACTCCGTAGAGGCCGTCCCCGATGTAGCGGGCGGCGCGTACCGCCAGCTGGCGCGCCCCGGCCTGCGCCTCCTCGATGGGCAGCGTTTCCACACGGCCCCAGCGCCGCGGCTTGCCCTCGCGGTGTTCCACGATCTGCCAGTGTCCGGGCGCCATGAAGTAGCGGCAGGCATAGAGCGCCTGCCCATTCAGCACGCCGATGCGCCAGTCGTACTCGGAGGGCAGGAACTCCTGCGCCACCACGAGCTGCGAGTCGCGGAACCACTCGGCCAGGTGGTGGTGCAGTGCGTCCCGGTCGGTCACCTTGATCACGCCCTTCGAGAACGAGCTGTCGGGACGCTTCAGCACGCAGGGCAGACCGACCACCGTTTCGACTTCATCGATGTTCTCCGAATGGACGATCAGCGTGCGCGGGTGCGCCAGTCGGTGGCGCGCGAACAGCTCCGCCTGGTACACCTTGTTGGAGGCACGCACGATCGAGCGTGGGTCGTCGATCACCACCAGCCCTTCCGCCACCGCCCGCTGTGCGAACCGGTAGGTGTAGTGGTCCACGTTGGTGTTGTCGCGGATGAAGAGCGCGTCGAACTCGCCGATGTGGGAGTAGTCGTCGGCCTCGAGGATGGTGGCCGACATGCCCAGCTTGCCGGCGGCACGCATGAAGCGGCGGACGCCGGGCCCGTCGGAGGCGACGTCGGGCGAAGTCTCATCCCAGAGGATGGCAAGGTCGTAGCGAGTGGTCTTGCGGCGGGCCGTGCGCTCGCCGAGCGCGAAGTACTCGATGGCGCGCCCGATGATGAAGGGCCGGTGCGCCTCCGGCGCCTCGGATCCGGCCAGCGGCCGGATCGAGCGCAGCCGCCACTCGTCTTCGTCCTGCTCGAAGATCGCGCGCATGAAGGGCGCCGGGTACAGGTCGAACAGCGCGCGGCAGAGCCGGTCGTAGCGTGCGGCCACGTTGCGGCCGAAGTAGATGCTCAGCTCGAATGTCTGCGAGCGCAGCGGAGCGAGAGACCGCTGGATCAGATCCTCCAGCTCCTCCGACTGGATGCGCGCAAGCGGCGCGACACCGAACGCCTGGAGCGTCTCGACCGAGGGCAGCGCGCGATGTCCGCGCGCTGCCGCCAGCAGGGACACGTAGTAGCCGATGCGCTGGTAGCCGTAGTAGCGGCACAGGTTGAACACGGTGGCGCGGCGCAGCTCGGCATAGCGGCGATCGGTCAGGTACGCCTTGGCGGCCACCACCTCCGTGCCCGGCAGGTCGATCGGCCAGCGGTCCGGCCGCTCGACGACAACCAGCCGGCTCACGGCGCGCCGTGCCGGTCGGGCGGCTCGAGCACAAGCAGGGTCGCGTCATAGGTGATGACGCCGAGCATGATCGCGCCCAGCAATCGTTGCATGTCCACCGGATACACCTTCGTGCCGAATCCCGGATTGTCGTGTTGCGGGTCCGCGACCAGGACCTCGTCCTGTTCCGAGTCGTACCCGGCGAGCACCACGAAGTGGCCGGTCGCGTAGCCGCCCACGTCATCGTACACGGAAACCTCGGCGCCGCGCTCGCGGGCGCAACCGTACAGGTAGGTCGCGGAGAGGCCGGTGAGCATGGGCCGGTCGCGCTCGAGGTGCCGGCGGATCAGCCCGGGCCTCAGCTCCTCGAAGCGCATCTCCCCGCCGAGCGCGAGGTACTCGAGGTATGCGCGCGTCGCGAAACGCAAGGTGCGGTCGGGTTTCTGCTCCGCCTGCCGCCGCAGCCGATCCGCCAGGTCGACGCCAGGCTCGGCGAACCAGGTCGGATCGAAGAGCTGCAGGTTGTACGTGTAGATGCGGGCGCGGTACCCGCGCCGGAGCGCGTGCAGCGCCAGCAGCGCCGCCAGCGTACCGCCGGTCTCGATCGGCTCGACTTCCGCGATCACACGCTCCAGCGGTTGCTCGTCGTCGAAATACCGGTACACCGCGTGCAGGCAGGTCGGACCGCAGGAGGCGTCATCCGGCTGGCGATGGACGTCGAGTTCGAGTTTTGTGGTCAATGAAAGCGCCTCCACTGTGACGCGGACCCGCGGTGAGCGACGGCGCATGAAGTGGCTCTCGCTCAGGCCGTGGCCGCGGTCGGGCACGATGATCCGGTCGACTCTTTCGGGACGTCGCGCCGTCCCGGGCGGCGCTGCGTGGACGGTGGATCCGGCCCCTGTCGCATTCAACTTGGATCTTCGCCTTGGCCGCGGGCAAGCGCTGGCCGCTTGCCGTGCCGGGACCGGTCCCGGAGATTGCCGGAGTCGGGAGTACGCTGGATCCGGACGCCGGACTGCAAGGGAGAGCGGATGCGAATCACGTTCCTGGGCGCGACCCGAACCGTGACGGGTTCGAAATACCTGGTCGAAGCGGGCAAGCGGAAGATCCTCGTGGACTGCGGCCTGTTCCAGGGCATCAAGGAGCTGCGGCTGCGGAACCGGGCGGCGTTCCCGTCGGATCCGCGCCAGATCGACACGGTCGTGCTGACGCACGCGCACCTCGACCACAGCGGATACCTGCCCGTGCTCATGCGCCACGGTTTCGAGGGCCCCGTCCGTTGCACGTCGTCGACGGCCGACACCTGCGCCATCCTGCTCCCCGACAGCGGCCACCTGCAGGAGGAAGAAGCGGATCGCGCCAACCGACACGGCTACTCGAAGCACAAGCCGGCATTGCCGCTGTACACGCGGGCCGAGGGACAGGCGGCGATCGACCGGTTCGAGCCGGTCGCCTTCGAGCGTGACTTCGATCTCGGCGATGGCATCACCGTGCGCTTCGACTACGCGGGCCACATCCTGGGCGCGGCACTCGTCACGCTCCACCACGAGGGCGTGACAGTCGTGTTCTCCGGCGATCTCGGCCGGCCGCACGATCCCATGCTCTATCCGCCCGCGCCCATCAAGCACGCCGACTACCTGCTGGTCGAGTCGACGTACGGCAACCGCGACCACGATGATGCCGATCCGGCCGACTACCTCGCGGAAGCGATCAACCGCACGGTCGAGCGCGGCGGCACCGTGCTCATCCCGTCCAATGCGGTGGGCCGCTCGCAGCTGGTCATGTACTACATGTACCGGCTGCAGAAGGATGGCCGCATCCCGAAGGTGCCGGTCTTCCTCGACAGTCCGATGGCGGCCAACGCGACCGATCTCTACCTGCGCCACCACCAGGACCACCGGCTCACCGAGCACGAATGCGAAGCAGTCTTCGGCGCCACGCACATCGTGAACTCCGTCGACGAGTCGAAGGCCGTCGATGCGAACGGCGCGCCCAAGATCATCATCTCCGCGAGCGGGATGGTGGAAGGCGGCCGCGTGCTGCACCACCTCAAGCGGTTCGGCGGCAGCCGCCGCAACACCGTGCTGTTCGTCGGCTACCAGGCGGCGGGAACGCGCGGCTCGGCGCTGCTCGGCGGCGCGCGCGAGCTGAAGATTCACGGCGACATCGTGGCCATCCACGCCGAGATCGTGGTGCTCGACGGACTCTCCGCGCACGCCGACTACCCGGAGATCCTCGAGTGGCTCGGCCATTTCGAGGCGGCACCGCGGCGCACGTTCGTGGTACACGGCGAGCCCGATGCGGCGGAAGCGATGCGCAACCGGATCCGCGGCCGGCTCGGCTGGAACTGCGACGTGCCGCTCTTCCGGCAGAAGGCCGAACTGAAGTGACGGCCGCGCGACGCGCCGGCCCGCGTCGGACCGCCGGACGGTCGGACACGCTCCGAAAACAGTTGCGTGCCGCCTCTCGGCAGGATCATCTTGGCTGCAGGCGGCAGCCCGTCAGGGGCGGGCCGACCCACGTTCTGGCTGGGGCCAACCCATGGGCCAGCAGGAGACCCACAGGGACCTCTCGGCGGAGTCGGTCCGTGATCTGACGCGGGCCATTCTGCTCGACATCACCGCGTTCGAGCGCATGCTGAGCGAAGGCGCGTTCGAAAGCGGTGTACGGCGGATCGGCGCCGAGCAGGAGATGTTCCTGGTGGACCGGAACTGGCAGCCTGCACCGCTCGCCACGAAACTGATCGAGCTCGCCGGCGACCGCCGGCTCACCACGGAAATCGCGCTCTTCATCATCGAGAACAACCTCGAGCCGGTCGAGGCGGGCCCGGACATGCTCACCGACTTCCAGCTGATGCTGGAGGAAGTGGTGGACCGGACGGACGACGCAGCCCGGCAACTGGGCGGCCAGACCGTGCTGACGGGGATCCTGCCCACGCTCACAATGACCGACCTCACGCTCGACAACCTCACGCCGAAGGACCGCTTCATCGCGCTCAATGAAGCGGTCATGAAGCAGTCGGGCGGGCGGGTCGGACTGCGCATCCAGAGCACGGACGAGCTGGTCCTCGAGCACGACAACGTGATGCTGGAGGCCTGCAACGCCAGCTTCCAGGTGCACTACCAGGTCGATCCGGACTGCTTCGCGGCCGTGTACAACTTCGCGCAGGCCGTTGCCGGACCCGTGCTGGCCGCGTGCGTGAACTCGCCCCTCCTCTTCGGCAACCGGCTGTGGAAGGAAACGCGCATCGCCCTGTTCCACCAGTCAGTTGATTCGCACCCGGCGAGCAGCTATCCGCGCGAGCGGCTGCGCCGCGTCTGGTTCGGCGATGGCTGGGTCCGCGAGTCGGCGAGCGAGCTGTTCCGCGAGAACCTGCTCCGCTTCCGCCCGCTCGTCACCGCGCACATCGACCGTGACCCGCTCGCCGTGCTGGACGAGGGCGGCGTGCCGCGGCTCTCCGCGCTCGCCCTGCACAACGGCACGGTCTACCGCTGGAACCGGCCCTGCTACGGCGTCTACCAGGGGCGGCCGCATCTGCGTATTGAGTGCCGCTACATCCCGTCGGGACCTTCAGTGATCGATGAAGTCGCCAACGCCGCGTTCTGGATCGGACTGGTGGCCGGCGGTCCCGCCCGCATCCCCGATATCAGCGCCGAGCTCAGCTTCGATGACGCGCGCACCAACTTCTTCGCGGCCGCACGGCATGGGCTCGACACCGGCTTCACGTGGCTCGGCGGCGAGCGCATCCCGGCGCCCGTCCTGATCCACGACCGCTTGTTGCCGCTGGCCGCGGAAGGGCTTCGCGACCTCGGTGTGGCCGAGACCGATGTCGAGCGCTACCTGGGCGTGATCGAGCGGCGCGTCGCGACGGGCTCGACGGGGGCGCACTGGCTGCTCCGCTCCTGCCTCGCGCTGCGCGAGCGCTGCCCGCGAACGCAGCGGATGACGGCCCTCACGGCGGCCATGACGGTGCGCTCACGGGAGGGTCAGCCGGTGCACACCTGGGTCGCGGCGACGGCCGAGGAAGCGGGCCGCGTCAGCCGGTTCTTCGACCGGGTCGAGCACTGCATGACGACGGACCTGCTCACGGTGCGCGAGCACGATGCCATCGACGTCGTCGCCTACATCATGAACGAACGCGGCGTCCGGCACGTCCTGGTCGAGGACGGCGATCAGCGGCTGGTCGGCGTCATCTCGTACCGGTCGCTGCTGCACATGCTGGCGACCGGCCGCCTGTCCACGGTCGACCGCACCATGCCCGTCCACGAGGTGATGGAGCGCGAGTTCCTGACGGTGGAGCCGGGGACCTGCACGCTGGACGCGCTCCGCATCATGCGCGACCACAACATCACGGCGCTTCCGGTCGTGCAGCGTGGCCGGCTGGTGGGCATTGTGAGCGAGCACGACTTCCTGCCCGTGCTCGCCTGCATGCTCGAGGATCAGCGGATCGGGCTCGCCCCGGCCTCGCCCGCGGACGTGGCCGGATAGGCCCCGCCAACCTCAGTCGGGAACGCGCCGCAGCGCCTGCTTCAGACGCGGGTGCGCCTTCCACAGGTACCACCCCATGCTCAGCGCGGCGATCACGTTCACGGCCATGACCACGACCCAGCTCGTGGCGCTCGCGACCTCGACCGCCAGCATGCCGATGAGCACGAATCCCACTATCAGCGCGACGAGGTAGGCGAAGAAGGCGGCGTACCAGGCGAAGGGACGCGACTCCGCCTCCATCATCAGGAAGCTGGCGCCGATGCCGGCGGCGACGGCCACCACCACATGCAGGCCGTTGTAGGCGATGGCTGCGGGCACGATGTCGGAGGGAGCGATCCCGAAGATCGCGCTTCCCATTGCGGCGGCGGTGTCGAGTGCGGGCAACCCGCGCACGATGTTTATGAAGACGAACAGCACGGCCACGACGGCGGATCCGATCAGGCCGGAAATCGCGCCGGTGGCGAGCACGGCCGAACTCTCGGGTTTCATGAGAGACCTCCTCAGCCGCGATTGCGGCCGGCGTTGCCTTCTTCCTGCACGGTGCGGCAGGCGTCAGTCAGGGCGTTGTGGAGCGCATCCATGTGCGCGAGCCGGGTCCGGTAGTTGACCGGGTTGATGCGGAACCAGGTCCGGCCCTTGAGCGACGTCGTCGAGATCCAGAACCGGCCCGCCGCCTCGATCCGGCGCGCGACTTCCGCGTGCAGCCGCGCCGAGGCGGGCTCGTCGTGCGCGAGTCCGCGCCAGCGGATGCAAAGCGCGGACATCACGGGCTCGACGGCCGGCTCGAAGTCGGTGCCGGCCGTACAGCGCCGGTAGAGGTGGCGCGCCTGCTCGATGTTGGCGTCCACCCACGCGCCGATGCCGTCGAGGCCGTAGCGCTTGAGCGTCATCCAGACCTTGAGCGCGCGGAACCGGCGCGACTGCTCGAAGCCGTGCACATAGTAATTGTAGCGGAGTCCGGCCGGATCGAGCGGATCCGAGAGGTAGGCCGGCTGCAGGCCGAAGGATGCGGTCAGCCGGTCGGCATCGCGCACGAGGATGGCACCCGCGTCGAGCGGCGCGTAGAACCACTTGTGCGGATCGAGCGTGACAGAGTCGGCTCGCTCCAGCCCCTCGAGCACGTCACGGTGGCGCGTGGACGCGAGCAGCCCGCCGCCGTAGGCCGCGTCGACGTGCAGCCAGGCGCCCTCGCGGTCGGCGATGGCACGGAGCGCGGCGAGCGCGTCGACCGCGCCGTTGTTGGTGCTGCCGCCCATCGCAATGATGCACATGGGCCGGATCCCGGCCGCGCGGTCCGCTTTGATGGCGTCCTCGAGTGCGTCGATGCGGAGGCGGAACCGGTCGTCGGTCGGCAGCACGCGGAGCCCGTCGCGGCCGATGCCCACCGCGTCGGCCGCCTTGTCCACCGAGACGTGCCGCTCCTCCGATGTGTACGCCGCCCACCGCTCCGCGACGCCCACGTGCTGGGCGCGGTCACCCGACGCGCTGTCCCGCGCCAGCTTCATGCCGATGAAGTTGGCGGTCATGCCGCCACTGGTCAGGTTCCCGCCGGCGGCGGGACCGTAGCCGACGAGGTCGTCGAGCCAGCGCACGACCTGGCGCTCCATGGCAACGGCGCCCGGGCCGATGCTCCAGGCGCCAACGTTCTGGTTGAGCATGGACGCGATCAGGTCGCCGAGCACACCCATGGGCGTCGGCGTCGGCGTGATCAGGCCCATGTAGCCGGGATGCCCGACGTGGGTGCAGTAGGGCAGCAGCTTCTCGCGCACTTCGTCGAGCACGGCCGTGCCCGGCAGCGCCCCTGTCGGGACGGGCTCGTCGAACAGCGACGCGAGCACGGCCGGGTCCGCGTCCGGGAAGAGCGGCCGGTCCGCGATCCCGTCGAGGTAGTCGGCCAGCTCATCGATCAGACGGTGCCCGAGCACGCGGAATTCCTCGCCTGTGACGCCCGGGGTCGCGTCCGAATCAGCCGTCGTCCGTGGGTCTCGTGCGGTCACTGTCGGATGAACCGGGGTTCGAGGGATCGCGCGTGCCGGATCGGCAGGCCCCGGCCCGGGCCGGATGACCGGCGGACGGCTGGGGGCGACTCCTCCAAACTCCCACCGCGGGCCGTTCTGCGCCAGATGAGACCCGGACGACGGCCGGCTCCGGACGGGCGAACGACCGTCGCGAAACTTCCGGGCGGCACGTTAGTATTGATGAAGAAACCGCAACCGGATGGGCGAGAATGATGCGGACCAGACTTGCAGTCCTGCTGATCCCGGCCCTGGCGGCCTGCGCCTCGGCGACCGACTCGGGCAACGATCCCGTCGAGCCGGAAGGCACGGTCGTGGATGCCCGCGTCGGGCAGACGTTCCGGCTGCGTGCCGGCTCCACCGCCCGGCTCGACAACGGCGTCCTCGTGTTCTTCCGCGGCGCGACCGATGACAGCCGCTGCCCGAGCGACGTGCAGTGTGTCTGGACGGGGGACGCGACGCTCCACCTGCGCGCGGCCAGCGTCAGCCGCGACGACTGGACCACGCTCTCCCTGCACACGGACGTCCTTCCGCGCACGGGCGATTTCAACGACCGCACCCTCACGGTCGTTGATCTGGTGCCGAGGCCGCGCGCCGGCCAGCGCATTGCGGCCGGCGACTACGTCGCGATCCTGCGCGTGGACTGAAGCGGTACCGCCCGAACGGAAGAAGCGGCCCGGCCACCGGGCCGCTCGTTCCCGGGCAGCGCTCGCACACCCGGTCGGCTCAGGGGTTCAGCCAGTAGCTGAACTTGATGAGGAACACGTTGGTGACGGGCGTCGGGTACGCCTGGTCGCGGTTGAACAGGCGGCCCACGTCGCGGTCGAAGGCGAAGACGTCGCCGGGCTCCGCGGTCGCGTAGGCGGTCCGGGCCTGGCTCCAGACCAGGTAGACGGTGGAGCCGGGCCGGTATTCCCAGCGCAGGACGGCGTTGCCGCGCATCTGCCGGAAGTTGAAGTCGGGGTTGTCGAAGGAGACATCGACGACGCCATCGCCGTCGGTGTCCGCGCGGTAGCGGCCGTTCGCGTCGTCGTAGCTGAGGGCTGCGCCCGTGAGCCGCGGGAACCGCTGGTCGAACGACTCGCTACGCGGCGCGCCGAGCGTGCGGAACGCGCCGTAGTCGCCGCCGCTGATGAAGGGCTGCGCGTACATCTCGAAGGACAGCTCGGGCGTGATCGTGTAGTTGAGGCGTGCGGTGAGGCTGACCGTGGTCTGGTCGAGCGTTCCGACCAGGTAGCGCGGCTCGCCGTCGGCCAGCGGCTGACCGATGTACTGCCATGCGTTGTGGCCGCGCGCGAGGCCCGGTCCGACCGTCAGGTTCAACTGCGAGGACGGCCGCATGACGAGACCTGGGGATACGGACGCGCTCCAGGAGTCCGTCTCGCTCTCGACGTTCCCGCTGAATGACGCCTGCAACGCCACCGGCTTCCGGCGGTCGCTGTTGAACCACACGCTGCCCTGCCAACTGCCCGGCCGGTAGACGGCGGGCCCACCGCGGAGCGAGCCGGGGTTCAGGGCGGCGAACCGGCGTGCGATCCACCAGCCGCCGCTCCAGAAGTTCTTCAGCTCGAAGTTCGCCGACGAGCCGATCTGCGTCCACGTGTGCTCCCCACCCATGCTCCACACCAGCGATGGGTTCACCCCGATGTTGAAGCTGCGAAAGATGCCGCGCGGCTCGAATTGGTGGATGCGCACGTTGCCGTACGCCAGGATCATGTCGGCTTCCTGCTGATAGCCGATGTCATTGATCTCGAAGCCGGGCGTCCGCAGCTGACCGCCGATGCCACCCCGCACGTTGCCGCCGCCGACCTTGAACACGTTGATCGCGGCGATCGCGCCCGTGAGCGACGTCCGCGTCGGATCGAGCTCGAGGTAGTCCGCGTCCGGCCGCTGGTAGTAGTGGCCGGCCGAGCGCTGCACTCGCTCGATCGCCGCTTGGCTGCCCTGGATGTGACTGCCGGCGACGAAGCCGCTGGCCGACCACGTGTCGTCGGCGAACCGGTGGTCCACGCTCACCCCCGCCGTATACGCCGCATCACGCAGGAACTGGAATTCGTCGCCCGCGCCCAACCGCCGGTTGACCGCCGTGGCCATCAACCCGATCGAGCTCCGACCGTCGCGAAAGTCGCGGCTCAGCGTGCCGACGAAGTAGTTGGTCGCGGGCTCGACCGGCTCCGTCCAGGGCTCCCGCCCCGGCGCCGCCAGGCGCGCGGTCTCACGCGGGGTGGCGGCGTCGAGCAGGCCCACGCTCCAGCCGCTCTTCAGCCGGCCGGAGAGCTTGGCCGCGCCCAGGATCGTGGTCGCGTCCGGGGCATCGACCCAGCCACCGGTCACGCCGACGCCCCGCTGCGGGACGCGCCCGATCCGGCGCGAATAGAACAGGCTCTCACCGCTGCCATCGTCATAACCCACGTTGAACGAAAAGAGGTTCGAGCCCTCGGTGAAGAACGGACGCTTGTCGGGGAAGAAGGTCTCGAACGCGCTCAGGTTCACGACGGAGGGATCCGCCTCGACCTGGCCGAAGTCGGGGTTCACGGTCGCGGTGAGCGTCAGGTTCGTGCCGATCCCGGCGCGCAGGTCGGCACCGAGGCTCGCCTTCATGTCGTGCGCGTCGAAGAACGGGTTGCCGGGATCGGGCGGCGCCGCCGTCATGCGCGCCACGCTGTACGGCATCAACTCGAGGCGCCGGGCCGGCTGGAGCCCGTCCATCTGTTGCAACTCGCCCGCCTGCGAGACGAATCCGCCAACGGACGGCAGGACCGGCGACCAGAACGAGTACTCGCCGGTCCGCGCGATCTCGCGCCCGAAGTTGATGCCCCACGTCCCATCCGATCCGCCCGGCGAGAAACGGAGCTGCGAGAGCGGGATGCGGAACTCGGCGACCCAGCCCTGCTCGTCCGTGGTCGTCGCCACGTCCCAGACCGCGTCCCAGTTGATGTCTTCCGCGTTGTCGTTGTAGTGCAGCACGTCCTTCTTCGCGCCCCGCGGCGTCACCGAGAAGCGGAATCCGGTGCGGCGGTCGTGGTAGCTGTCGATCATCACGTGGGCCCAGTCGCTGAATGCGTTCGCCGCGTCCCGCCGCGTCAGCTGCGACGCGATCGAATCGGGGGCATCGTACATGCGCATCCCGATGTAGATCGCATCATCATCGACGAGAACGCGCGCTTCCGTGCGGTGCGCGGCCCGCTCGCCCGGGTTCGGCCGCATCTGCGTGAAATCCGTCGCCGCCGTGGCTTCCGCCCAGGCCGGCTCGTCCAGGCGTCCGTCCACCGTGATCGCCGACGCAGCTTCCAGACGGACCGCCGTCAACGCGTACACCCGCTTCGCGGGCACCTTGGTGGCCGGATCGCCGCCGAGCGCCTGCCCCGCCGCCGGTGACGAGGCCACCGCGACGGCCATGATCAGCATACCGAAACGCATGTGCTTCACCCGTGCCGGGATTCGTCCCTCCGTTCGCACCCTGGATACTTCAACGGTACGCACGGTTGGCCGGCCCGGTTTCTCTCGTGGTGCGGATGCGCGGTGGGCGGGGACGGATCGCGACATCGCGGGGACGCGCGCCCGGGCGCATGCCGGCGTACGACGGACGGCGGGCTTCCGCGGAACCGTTCGCGGCGGTTCGGGTCAGGCTTCGAGATACCGCTTGCGGAGCGGTGGGGGGAACTTCTCGATCGCGTAGCGCAGCATCGTGCGCGGCATGCGGTGTACGTGCAATCTCAGGAAGCGTTCTTCGACGGCGCGGTCGCGCTTGCCGACCTCGCGCAGCATCCAGCCGGCTGCCTTGTGGATGAGGTCATGCGGGTCGTCGAGCAGCAGCGCCGCGATGCGGAGCGTCTCGTCGAAGCGGCCGCACCGGATCTCGTGCGACGTCGCGATGATCGCGATCCGACGTTCCCAGAGAGAGGTGGAGCCGGCCAGCCGGGTGAGCAACCGCTTGCTCCGGCCGTCAAGGTGAGCGCCCACGATCGGACCGGCGGACACATCGACCAGATCCCAGCCGTTCATGTATCGGGTGTTCGCGACGTAGGCGTCGAACAGCGCCCCGCGCACCGCGTCGTCGCCCCGGCGGTACGCGTCCACCATGAGGATGAGCGCGAGTAGCCGGACCTCGTGCCAGGGCGAGCGGAGCAGCGCGAGCATCGTGGCGAGGGAGGCGCCGCGGTGGCGCTTCGCGACGACGCGCACCTGGGGAACGCGGACGCCGAGAAACCGGTCGCCCTCGCCGTACTCACCCGGCCCCATCCGGAAGTAGCGTTGTGCCGCGCGTGCGCGTTCCGGATCCGCCGGCGCCTCGAGCTCCCCGGCGATGGCCGCGATTTCCGGTGCGGATGCGGGAGCGGGCTCCCCCGCACCCTCGGCGCGATGGAACCCGCGTTTCCCGGCAGGCGCCGGCTTCTCCCGGCGTCGCATTCCGGACTCCCTACATCCCGCTGCCCTGGCTGGAGGGCGGGACCAGCCCCTTCATGCGCAGGTAGGTGACGACATTGCCATAGTGCTCGTTGTTGTGCGTCGTGTTGAACTCGAGGACCCAGAGCCGGGTCCCGTCCTGACCGAAGAAGTTCACCGACTCCATCGCCTTGGCATTGTCCATCTGGTACGCCTGGTCGCAGAATGCCATCGCGTCCTTGATGCCCTGCACCAGATCGGCCTTGGCCGTGACCTTCTCGAAGTCCGTCTTGTTGGGGCTCGCCGTGCCCGACGCCGCGGAGCAGAACCCGTACTGCGAGTTGGCGACGTGCCCGATCAGCTCGCCGAAGCTCCGCACCTCCGGCGTCGGTTTGAACGAGTAGTTCGCCTCCGGCATTTCCTCGGCCGACCGGATGAGCCAGCCCGCCACCTGCTGCTGCAGCTTCTGAATGCCCGCTACCGCCTGGTTGCCGTCGTGGTCCATGTGCTCGGTGTGCTGCATCTGCTGTCCGGCCGCCGGCGCCGCCGCCATCAGGGCGAGGACCGGAATCCAGCGAGTCCGCATGTCGAACCTCCGGGGCTGAGGGGGTCAAGGCCTTCTGAATACGCGGGGCGCCGCCTACGGTTCCCCCGTCCCCGGTGAAGCGGGCGACGAGAGGCGGGCGACGAGGGGCGCGCGACGAACGGCGGGCAACGTGGGGCGGGTCGAACGGCGGGCGACCGCTCCCGCACCCGCCGCTCCCGCAAACGGTCCCGCAAACGCCCCCGCCTCCGCCCCCGCTCACCGCATCCGTCCCACCAGATACCGCGTCAGCAACGAGTAGACATGCAACGTGGTCCCGGGACCCTCGCAGATGCAGTGGGTCCGGTTCGGGTACGTCATGTAGTCGAACGGTTTGCCCAGTTGGACGAGGCGGTTCACGAGTCGCTCGGTGCCTTGCCAGTGCACGTTGTCGTCGCCGGTCCCGTGAACGAGCAGCAGGTCGCCGCGGAGTCCTTCGGCGTACCAGATCGGCGAGCCGCGGCGGTAGCCTTCGGCGTTGTCCTGCGGCAGGCCCATGTAGCGCTCCTGGTAGACCGTGTCGTAGAGCCGCTGGTCGGCGACGGGCGCGACGGCCATGCCGAGCCGGTACACGTCGGGGTAGCGGAACATCGCGTTGAGGGTGGCGGACCCGCCTCCACTCCAGCCCCAGATGGCGACGCGCGAGGCGTCGAGGTACGGGCGGGTTCGAAGCAACTCGCGAACGGCGTCGGCCTGCTCGCGGCTGGACAGTTCGCCGACGGCGCCGTACACGACCTTGCGCCAGGCGCGGCCGCGCGGCGCCGGCGTGCCACGGTTGTCCACGCTCGCCACGATGAAACCCATGTCGGCGAGCATCCGGTGCCACATCCCCTGTGGCCCCTGCCATGCGTCCCGCACGGTCTGCCCGGCCGGCTCCGAGTACACGTACATGAGCAGCGGATAGGTCTTCGACGGGTCGAAATCGGACGGGTAGAGCATCCAGCCGTCCAGCTGCACGCCCTCGCCCACCGACACCTTGAAGAACTCGACCGGCCTCGACACCAGCGCCGACACGGTACCCTTCAGCCGATCGTTCCCGGCCAGGACCCGGAGTGATTCGTGCGACGGCAGCCGGACCAGGTCCGTCGTCGGCGGGACATCGAACGTGGACCAGGTGTGGAGCGCGTACGTGGCGCCCGGCGCGAGCGTGTACGCGTGGGTCCCCGCCTCGCCGGCCGGCGTGATGCGGTCCGGCCTTCCGCCCTTCAGCGGGACCCGGAACAGGTAACGCTGCGTGGCGTTGTCCGGGGATGCGACGACCCAGAGCCAGCCGCCCTTCTCGTCCACGCCGGCCAGCTCGATCACGTCGTACTCGCCGGGCGTGAGCAGGCGGGTGTCCTTTCCATCGCGGGAAACGGAGTAGAGGTGGCGCCAGCCGTCCCGCTCGCTGTTCCAGAGGAAGCGCTTGCCGCCGTCCAGCCACTGCAGGTCGTCGACCACGTCCAGCCACGCGCTGTCCTGTTCCACGAGCACTTCGCGGACCGCGCCCGTCGCCGCGTCCGCCAGCATCACGCGGTCCGTGTTCTGCAGCCGGTTCATCCGCTGCAGCACCAGCTCGCCGTCGCCCGCCCACTCCATCCGCGGCAGGTAGTCGTTCCGCGCATCACCCGGCAGATCGAGCCACGTCACCGACCCGCCCGCCGCGCTCACCACGCCCGCCTGCACGGCGGAGTTCGTGGTTCCCGCCTTCGGGTACTGGACCGGGACCGTGAACGAGTAGAGCGAGTCCGTGTTGTCCAGCAGGAGGAACGAGCGCACGCCCGACATGTCGAAGCGCCAGAACGCGATACGCGTCCCGTCCGGCGACCAGCGAAACGCGTCCCGCAGGCTGAACTCCTCCTCGTAGACCCAGTCCGTCGTCCCGTTCACGACCGTCTCCGAGCCATCGGCCGTGAGCCGCGTGAGCGCGCCGTCCGACACCTGCTCGACCCAAAGATCGCCCTGCCGCACGTACCCGACGCGCGTTCCATCCGGCGAGAACTTCGCGAACATGAGCGACGACGCCGGCGCCGGTCCGCCCAGCTTCCGCAGCACCTTCGTCGTACGGTCCAGCACCCAGTAGTCGCCCCGCGTGTTGTCCCGCCAGACCCGCTCCGAGTTCGTGAAGACCAGCAGCTTCGTGTGGTCCGCCGACCAGTCGTAGTCCTCGATGTCGAGCGGCTCCGCCGAACCCGCCGGCACCAGCTCGGCCGCCGGCACCAGCACCTCGCGAGAGCCCGTCCCCGCGTCGTACCGCACGATGTCCGCCGCGCCCCGCACCGCCGCCGATGCCTCCAGCGTCGTGTAGCTGCTGCCATCCAGCCAGCGCGCCGGTCCGAACCGCTCCCCGTAGAACTCGCCCGACGCGAACAGCCGCCGGAGCATCGATTCGCCCGGCTGCGCCTGTTGCGCCCCCGCCGGCACCGCCATCACCATGCCCACCAGCACGAAACCCAGGGTCCGGACCCGCATCCGCTTCGTCATGTGAGAGCTCCGCTTACCGTTCGACCCGCCCCTCCCCCCGTCCCCCGCGCCAACCCTACCCCCCGCAACCCACCCCCGATCCCGCCGCCCCCGCACCCGCCCCCGCAAACGCTTCCGCCTCCGCCCCCGCCCCCGCCACCCGCGCGAGTTACGCTGAGATCCGTTCTCAGCGGAACCCGCGCCTGTAGGGCAACCCACCACGACGGCCGTGTGTCCGCCCGACGGACAATGGGAGAGCGGCGGACTTTATCGCACGGGACGCGGCCATCATGTTACAACTGTCCCAAAGGTTGCGGCTCCCCGGCCGAACGACGATCCAGCGGACACAGACTGCGGGCCCCGCCGAGGGTTCTGCTTCCGTCCGCACATACGCCGCCAGGGCGCCCGTGGCCACGCGGGAGTACTACCGGTCTGCCGTGAGGGTGGACCGGCCACGGAGACAGGGGTGGAATCATGGCGAGTGCGGCCGAAACCCGGGTCCTGGAGGCGGCAGGCGAAGCCGGAGCCGTCTCTCCCACCGTCAAGCGTGTCAGCCAGCACACCGTCGAAATCGTCTCGGATTCGGGAGAAGGCGCGCAGAAGTGCGGGCAGATCTTCGGGACGGTGTCGGCGAAGATGGGAAACGGGCTGTGGACGGTGGAGATCATCCCGGCGGAGATCCAGCCGCCGCCGCGCAACGCGGCGGGCGCGAGCGGGATCCGGATCCGCCTGGGCACGGACCCGGTGACGAATTGGGGGGATGAGACGGACGTGGTGGTGGCGTTCAACGAGCAGGCGCTGCTGGGCCGGCACCGGCTGAACGCGATCGCGGATGGCGCGATCCTCCTGATCGAGGACATGTGGGCGACGCATCCGGACGAGAACATCCGGACGGCGTGGGCGGAGGCGATGGCGGAGCTGGCGGAGCGCTACCGCGTGGTGGGTGTGCCGATGGAGCGCGAGTGTCTGCAGATCGTGGACAACGCGCGCAAGGGCAAGAACATGTTCGCGCTCGGCCTGCTCTGCTGGATCTACGACCGTGACCTGGAGCGAGCGAAGGCGGAGATCGCGCACACGTTCCGGAAGAAGACCGATGCTGTCCGGGAGCAGAACATCGCGCTGCTGATGCGCGGGTACGACTGGGCGGCGGCGAACCTCGATTTCCGGATCGAGGTCCCGGCGGCCGCGACGGCGGCGAACAACATCGTGATGAACGGCAACCAGGCGATCGCGCTGGGGGCGGTGGCCTCGGGGATGGAGCTGGCGGCGATGTACCCGATCACGCCGGCGACGTCGGTGACGCACTTCCTGAGCGAGATGTTCGAGCGGTTCGGCGGGATGGTGCACCAGGCGGAGGACGAGATCGCGGCGGTCGGGGTGGCGACGGGAGCGTCGTACTCGGGCAAGGTCGCGTTCACGATCACGTCGGGCCCGGGCCTGGCGCTGAAGACGGAGTTCCTGGGGCTGGCGGTAATGACGGAGACGCCGCTGGTGCTGGTGAACGTGCAGCGGGGCGGCCCGAGCACGGGGCTGCCGACGAAGGTGGAGCAGTCGGACCTGCTGGCGTCGATTTTCGCTCAGCCGGGCGACGCGCCGCATGTGGTGATGGCGCCGGCGACGATCGAGGAGTGCTTCCACGCGATGGTGGCGGCGCGCCGCATCGCGGAGACGTTCCGGGCGGTGGTGATGGTGCTGTCGGACGCGAACCTGGCGACGGGCGTGCAGCCGTACCCGCGGCCGAAGCTGGATCCGGCGTGGCTGGCGAAGCCGATCGACATGTCGCCGGTGCCGCCGGGCACGAAGGCGTACGACTGGGATCCGAAGACGGGCCTGTCGAAGCGCATCATACCGGGGCAGCCGGGCGGCATGTACACGGTGACCGGGCTCGCGCACGACGAGGCGAGCAAGGTGGCGTACGACTCGGAAAGCAACCAGCGGAGCTCGCGCATGCGGAGCCGCAAGATCGCGGTCTTCCAGCAGACGCTCCGCCCACCCGTGGTGAACGGTGATGAGTCCGGCGACCTGCTGGTGGTCGGCTGGGGCAGCACGAAGGGCGCGATCGAGGAAGCGGTCGAGCGGGCGCGGGCGAAGGGTCTGAAGGTCTCCTCGCTGCACCTGCGCTTCCTTTCCCCGCTCGAGCCCGGCCTGAAGCCGATCTTCGAGAAGTTCCGGAAAGTCATGACCGTCGAGATCAATTACAGCGATGATCCCGGTGATCCCTACATCACCGAGGAGAATCGGCGCAGGGGCCAGCTCGCCTGGCTTCTGCGCGCCAGTACGCTCGTGGACGTGGACTGCTGGACGCGCGTTCTCGGGGAGCCGCTTCGGCCGGGCGCGATCCTGCGAGCGATTCAGGAGAAACTTCCACCGCAGGGAGGTGAGGCATGATCGCCGCAGCCTGTTCACTGCTGGAGTACGCCGTCGATGACGACCGGGTCTTCGAACGGTCGGATTACGAGTCGGCGTTGCCGCGGTGGTGTCCGGGCTGCGGCGACCATTCGGTCCTCGCCGCCGTCCAGAGACTGCTCGCGGACGAACAGCTCGAGCCCGAGAAGACGATGTTCGTCTCCGGGATCGGCTGTTCCAGCCGCTTTCCGCACTACATGAAGACCTACGGGTTTCACGGGCTGCACGGCCGGGCCCTGCCCGTGGCGACCGGCATCAAGCTGAACCGGCCTGACTTGCACGTGTTCGTGGTGATGGGCGATGGCGACTGCACCTCGATCGGCGCCGGCCACTGGCTGCACGCGACGCGCTACAACATGAACATGACGGCGATGTTGCTGGACAACAACATCTACGGCATGACCAAGATGCAGACGTCGCCCACCACGCCGCAGGGGTTCAAGTCGAACACGCAGCCGCGGGGCTCGTTCCTGCCGCCGTTGAATCCGCTCGAAGTCACGCTCGGCATCACGAACGCCTCGTTCGTGGCGCAGACGGCCGAGTGGCTGCCCGGACACCTGTTCGCCACGCTGCAGGCGGCCTATAAGCACAAGGGCTTCTCGTTCGTCCGCATCCTGCAGCGTTGTCCGGTCTACACGCCGACGATCTTCCAGGAGGGCGTCAAGTCGCCCGACGTGATCGAATTGCTCACGCACGACGACGGCATCGTGGTGCCGGGCCTGGAGAAGACCTACAAGAACCAGCGGGTCCACGACCCGAAGGACCTCGATGCCGCCCGCGCGCTGGCGGAACACGACAGCAAGTGGCGGCTCGGCCTGTTCTTCCGGGATGAGACCCGGCCGGTCTACGAGGAAACGCGGTACGTCCCGAAGCACACGCCGGAGGAGAAGATGGCGCTGCTCGAGAAGGAGCTGGATCGCTATGCCGTCTGATGAACGCGTCGCACCGGTGATGAAAGCCCTGGCGGGCAGCCGGGCCGGCTTCCACTCGGCGGTCGTGTCGGCCGCGGGCGAAGTGGAGGCGTACCTGATGTCGCACCGCTCGGCCGGCGACGGCCGTGGCAAGGCGGTGTCGGCCGAGTTGGGCGTATTCGGTTCGGAACGCATCGACGCCGATCGGTTCGCGGCGCTGCTGACGGAGGAAGGGCCGCTCGACGAGGCCACGATCGCGGTGCTGCGAAAATCGCTCGCCGTACTCCGCGAGGTCGCGAGTGCGGGGGACGCGCCGTATCGCATTGATGTCGCACCCGGCGGTGACCTGACCGGCGCGGTGGATGCCACGCTGGCCGATGTCGGCAGCGCGTTCGGCGCCGCCCGCGTCGCCGAGATGGCGCGATCGGGCCGGGGCGCGACGGCGAGGGAGGATCCGGCGCGTGGCTGGGCGTTCGCGCGCTGGAACCGGGCGGAGCGGGAGATCGCGCCGCCGCTCGTCATCGAGGTTGACGGCGGCGACCTGCTCGTGGCCGGTCTCGGCACGTTCCTGGACGGCCGGCAGAAACTCGTTCTGGTGGTGCGCGGACCGGCGCCGGTCGCGCCGCTCGCCCGATTGATCACGCCCGGCGTGTTCGTGATGCAGACGAATGACACGGCTGACCTCGTGCGCTTCGCCGCGTTCGAGGGACCCGGCATCGCGGCGCTGGTGCCCGAGGGCGCGGCGCTGTTCACGCACGATCCGGCACGCACGCCGCGACTCACGATCACGCACATGCCGGAGGAGCCGGTACGGCGGGTGGTCGGCAGGGTCAGCGTGTTCCTGCAGAACGAGGAGTTGAAGCAGCTGGAACTGCTGCGGGTGGCGGGAGCGGAGGCGGAGGCGTTGACGGGACAGGGAGCGGGTGCGGGGACGGCGAAGGCGGCGGCGCCGGCGGACATGCTGGCGGCGTTGCTGATGCAGCAGGCGAATCTCACGGACGTGGGGGCGTAGAGGGATGAACCTCGCCACGATGTTGATGGCGGTCCTGATTCTGGGCGGGGTCGGTCTCACCTTCGGCCTGCTCATCGCCCTCGCGAACAGTCGGCTCAAGGTCTGGGAGGATCCGCGCATCGACGAGGTCACGGGCATGCTGCCGGGCGCCAACTGCGGCGCCTGCGGCTTTGCCGGCTGCCGCGCGTTCGCGGAAGCGGTGATCGGCGGCGGCACGCCGCCGGCGACGTGCACGGTGATGGGACCGGACGAGAAGGCCGATGTCGCGACCTACCTCGGTGTCGATGCCGGCAGCGTGGACAAGGTCGTGGCCCGCCTGCTGTGCGCGGGCGGCTCGGACGTGGCGCGCCGCCGGGCGGAGTACCACGGCATTGAGAGTTGCGGGGCGGCGGTCGCGGTGGGTGGCGGCGGCAAGGCGTGCGCCTGGGGCTGCGTCGGACTGGCGGACTGCGCCGTGGCCTGCGATTTCGGCGCGATTATCATGAACGGCGTGGACCTGCCGGTGGTCGATCCGGAGAAGTGCACGGCGTGCGGCGACTGCGTGGACGCCTGTCCGCTCGACCTGTTCGTGCTCATGCCGGCGGAGCATCGCCTGATCGTGCAGTGCCGCAACCTGCTCTCGGGCGACGACGCCACAGCGGTGTGCTCCGTGGCCTGCAACGCGTGCGGCCGCTGCGCCGCCGACGCACCGGACCTGATCAAGATGAAGGACGGCCTCGCGGTAATCGACTACGGCAAGGCCGAGTTGGCGAACCCGGCGGCGACGGCACGCTGCCCGACGGGCGCCATTGAATGGCTGGAAACGGATTGGCAGTTCGCATCGCAAAAACAGCGGGCAGGGAGCCTGGCATCATGATTTTCACGAAGAAGACCGAAACGGCGGCTCCAGCGCCGAAGTACCCGGGCATCGCGGATGCCACGGATGGCAGCGGTGCGGTGGTCGCGGTCGAGACGGCGGCGAGCGAGGCGGCCGGCGCGTACCCGATTACGCCATCGACGCAGATGGGCGAGGGCTGGGCGCAGGCGGTGGCCAGCGGCGTGACCAACGTGAACGGGCGCCGGCTGCTGTTCTTCGAACCGGAGGGCGAGCACGCGGCCGCGGCGGTGACGGCGGGCATGAGCATGACCGGCCTGCGCGCAACCAACTTCTCGAGCGGCCAGGGCGTCGCCTACATGCACGAGTCGCTCTACCCGGCGGTGGGCAAGCGGCTGACCTACGTGCTGAACGTGGCGGCGCGCGCGATGACCAAGCACGCGCTCAACGTGCACGCCGGCCATGATGACTACCACGCGGTCGACGACACCGGCTTCTTCCAGCTGTTCGCGAAGGACGTACAGGAGACGGCGGACCTGACGCTGATCGCGCACCGGATCGCGGAGCTGTCGCTGAATCCGGGGCTCTGCGCGCAGGACGGCTTCCTGACCAGCCACGTGATCGAGTCGATCCGGATGCCGGAGCGCGACCTGGTCCGCGAGTACCTGGGCGATCCGTCCGACATCATCGACTCGCCCACGCCCGCGCAGCGGCTCGTGTTCGGCGAGACGCGGCGCCGCATCCCGGAGATGTTCGACCTCGACTTCCCTGCGATGCTCGGCACGGTGCAGAACCAGGACTCGTACGCGCAGGGCGTCGCCGCCCAGCGGCCCTTCTACTTCGACCACATCGCCGACCTCGCCGATCGCGCGTTCGCGGAATTCGCCGCGCTCACGGGCCGGGGCTACGCCCGTGCCATGGGGTACCGGCTCGAGGATGCCGAGTTCGTGATCGCCGGGCAGGGCAGCGTGGTCACCACCGCGGAAGCGACCGCGGACTACCTGCGGAACGAGAAGGGCATCAAGGTCGGCGTTCTCAACCTCACGATGTTCCGGCCTTTCCCGGCCGACCTCGTGACGACGCTGCTGCGCGGCAAGAAAGCCGTCCTCGTGCTGGAGCGGACGGACCAGCCGCTCGCGGTCGACCCGCCCATGCTGCGCGAGTTCCGGGCGGCGCTCTCGCAGGCACAGGAGAACGGCCGGTCCGGCAACGGCACGCGGCCGTTCCCGAAGCTCGAGTCGATCAAGCCGGCCGAGGTGCCCGATTTCTTCTCGGGCGGCTTCGGCTTCGGCAGCCGTGACCTGCAGCCGGGCGACATCGTGGCCGCGGTCGACAACATGCAGCCGAGCGGGGCGAAGCAGCGGCAGTTCTACCTGGGCATCGACTTCATCCGGAAGGGCACGAAGCTGCCCAAACTCCAGATCTGGCAGGAGCAGCTGCTCGAGGCATACCCGCATCTCGCGACGCTCGCGCTCGAGTCGGCTGGCAACCTTAACCTGCTGCCGCCGAACACGATCTCGCTGCGCATGCACAGCGTGGGCGGCTGGGGCGCGATCACGACGGGCAAGAACCTGGCGCTGACGGCGTTCGAGCTGGCGGGCCTGAATGTCAAGGCCAACCCGAAGTACGGCTCCGAGAAGAAGGGGCAGCCGACCACGTTCTACGCCACGCTCTCGCGCGAGCCGGTCCGCATCAACGCCGAGCTCAAGCACGTGAACGTCGTGCTCTCGCCGGACGGCAACGTGTTCCGCCACTCCGACCCGCTGGCCGGGATGGAGCAGAACGGCGTGTTCATCATCCAGAGCGACCAGACGCCCGACGATGTGTGGCGCTCGCTGCCGGCCGAGGCGCGCCAGGATATCCTGGCAAAGAACATCCAGGTCTACGCGCTCGACGGGTTCCAGATCGCCAGCAGCGAGGCGTCCGACCCGGAGCTCCGCTACCGGATGCAGGGCGCGGCCTTCATGGGCGCGTTCTTCCGCACCTCGCCGATCGGCAAGAACGAGGGGCTCTCGGAAGAGCAGATGTTCGAGGGGATCCGCGACCAGATGCACAAGAAGTTCGGCAAGCTGGGCGAGCGCGTGGTCGAGGACAACCTGCGCGTGATCCGGCGCGGCTTCGACGAGGTGCAGGCAGTGCCCACCGACATCGAGGTCGAGGAAAGCGACGTCGCCGGCGCCGCCGTCCCGCCGATCCCGCCGCTCATGGACAACCCGGAGGCGGAGGACGGCATTGGCAACCAGGGCCGCTTCTACGAGCAGGTCTGCTCGCTGTGCTCGATCGGGCAGGACCCGATCGCCGACCCGTTCGCGGCGATCAGTGCGCTGCCCGCCGCGACCAGCTCGGTCCGCGACATGACCGGGATCCGCTTCGAGGTGCCCGATTTCATCGCGGAGAAGTGCACCGGCTGCAGCCAGTGCTGGGTACAGTGCCCGGACGCGGCGATCCCCGGCCTGGTCACGCCAGTCGAGGACATGATCGACACCGCGATCCGGAGCGCCGCCTCGCGCGGCCGCAGCTTCGATCGGATCCGGACAGTCTCGAAGCACCTGGCCCGTGAATCACGCAAGATTCTCGAGGCCGTCCCGTTCAAGAACTTTGGCGAGGTCGTGAGCTCGGCGTACAAGAACGTCGCCGACAAGCTCAACTGGGAGCCGGAGCGGCGGGCCGAGCTGGATGCCGAGTTCGCGGCCGTCTACCCGGTGCTGGCCGAGTTCCCGATCGCGCGGACCGCGCCCTTCTACGACGTGCCGGAGAAGCGCGAGAAGGGGACGGGCGGCCTGCTCTCGATCACGATCAACCCGGAAGCGTGCAAGGGCTGCAACATCTGCGTGGATGTCTGCCCGGAGCACGCGCTGATCACGATCAAGCAGGACGAGCAGGTCGTGGAGAAGATGCGGCGCAACTGGGACTTCTGGCAGCGCCTGCCGGACACGACCGACCGCTACATCAACATCGCCGACCTCGACGAGGGGATCGGCGTGCTCTCCTCGCTTCTGCTCAAGAAGAGGAACTACCGCTCGATGGTGGGCGGCGACGGCGCCTGCATGGGTTGCGGCGAGAAGACAGCCGTGCACCTCGTGACCTCGACGGTCGAGGCGCTGATGCAGCCGCGCGTCGACAAGTTCGTGAAGCGGATCGACACGCTGATCGCCGACCTCGACGATCAGGCGCGCGCCCTGCTCACCGCCGGCGCCGACCTCGAGTCGGTCACCACGGCGAGCGGGCGCGTGGACCTGCCCGTGAAGCCGGAGAACCAGCAGCGGTTCGAGCGGCTGACCGCGTCGCTCAAGGCGCTCAAGGACCTGCGCTGGCGCTATGTGGAGGGCCCGAGCGGCCACGGCCGCGCACACCTCGGCATCGCCAACAGCACGGGCTGCTCGTCGGTCTGGGGCAGCACCTATCCGTACAACCCGTACCCGTTCCCGTGGGTCAACCACCTGTTCCAGGACGCGCCCTCGATCGCGATCGGTGTCTTCGAAGGCCACATGCGGAAGATGCGCGACGCTTTCGTCACCGTGCGCCGCGCCGGGCTGGTGGCCGAAGAACGCTACGACGAGAAGGAGCACGAGGCGTTCTTCGAGGCGTTCGACTGGCACCACTTCACCGAAGAGGAGTTCCACCTCTGCCCGCCGATCCTGGCTGTGGGCGGCGACGGCGCCATGCTCGACATCGGCTTCCAGAACCTGTCGCGCCTGATGGCGAGCGGAAAGCCGATCCGCGTGATGGTGCTCGACACGCAGGTCTACTCGAACACCGGCGGCCAGGCCTGCACCAGCGGCTACATCGGCCAGGTCGCCGACATGTCCGCGTGGGGGAAGGCGCAGCACGGCAAGGAGGAGATGCGGAAGGAGCTGGGCCTGATCGCGCTCGCACACCGCGGCGTGTTCGTGCACCAGAGCTCGCAGGCCTCGGCGTCTCACCTGATCGGCGGCGTGATCAAGGGCCTCAACTCGCACCGGCCCGCCGTCTTCAACATCTACACGCCCTGCCCGGTCGAGCACGGCCTGCCCGATGAGTGGGCGCCGCACTCATCCCGGCTCGCGCTCGAGAGCCGCGCGTTCCCGTTCCTGACGTACGACCCGGACGGCGGCGACACCATCGCCGACTGCCTCTCGCTCGAGGGCAATCCCGGGCTCGACGAGCTCTGGCCGAGCTACGACATGGAGTACGTCGACGACGAGGGCAAGGAGCAGCGCATGACGCTGCCCCTCACCATCGCCGACTGGGCCGCCACCGAGGCACGCTTCAAGAAGCACTTCAAGACGGTGCCGCAGGAATCGTGGAACGAGGACATGGTCCCCTTCCACGAGTTCATCGGGCTGCCCGCGGACGAGGCGGAAGGCAAGACGCCGTTCATCTGGACGAAGGACGAGGACCAGAAGCTGTCCCGCCTGTCGGTCACGCCCGAGATGGTCAAGCTCGCCCACGAGCGGTTGCTCTACTGGAACCAGCTCCGCGAGATGGCGGGACTCGAAGTGTCCGAGTCGGTCCGCGACCTCGTCACGGGTAGCCTCGAAGCCGACTTCGACGCCCGGCTCGACGCCATCCGCGCCGAGTACGAGGCGAAGCTCGCCGAGCTTCGGGCCACCTACCCGCGGGTCGTCGCACGCAAGCTCGCCGAGGGCCTGCTTCGCTACAACGGCAAGAAGACGGTCGCCGAGCTGCTCGACACCGCCGTCAACACGCCCGGCCTCGAGCCCGTCCACCTCGACGGCGGTGCCGCCACCCTGATGGAAGCACCCGCAACCGCAACCGCAGCCGTTGCCGCTCCCGCCGCACCCGCACCCGCACCCGCGGCCGCCTCCGCCTCCGCTCCCGCCGCCCCTGCAGTGGAAGAAGACGAGGAGCTGGGCCTCGAGGCCTACATAGAGACGGACCGGTGTACCAGCTGCAACGAGTGCACGAACCTGAACGGCAAGATGTTCGCCTACGACGACAACAAGCAGGCGTACATCAAGGACCCGAAGGCGGGAACGTTCGCGCAGATGGTGCAGGCGGCGGAGAAGTGTCCGGCGGGCATCATTCACCCTGGCACGCCGCTGAACCCGAAGGAGAAGGACCTGGAGAAGTGGGTGAAGCGCGCCGCGAAGTTCAACTGAAGCGGCGAACGGAGACCGCATGTTCGGTGGATTGAGTTTCCGGCACGGCGTACACCCGCCGGAATCGAAGGACCTGACGTCGCACGTGCCGATCCGGCGCATGCCGTTCCCGGAGGAGATCATCCTCCCGTTGCGGCAGCACGCGGGCAAGCCTGCGCGCCTGATGGTGGCGAAGGGCGATCACGTCGAACGGGGTGACAAGATCGCGGCCGCGGACGGGTTCGTGTCCGTCCCCATCCACGCGTCGGGCGCGGGTACGGTGGTCGACATCGGCCTCTACCCGCACCCGGACGGGAGCATGGCGGAGGCGGTGCGGATCAAGCTCGACCGCTTCTCTGCCCAGCTGCCCCGCCCGCGCATCGTGCCGCAGTGGAAGGGGCTCACGCCCGCGCAGGTGGTGGCGGCCGTGCAGGAAGGAGGCGTCGTCGGCCTCGGCGGCGCCGCGTTCCCCGCGCACGTGAAGCTCTCGCCGCCGAAGGACGTGAACATCGAGTTCCTGCTGGTAAACGGTGCCGAGTGCGAGCCCTACCTGACGACGGACCATCGCACGATGGCGGAGTACCCGGAGCGCGTGCTGTTCGGCGTCCGCATCATGATGCACGCGCTGGGGGTCGAGAAGGCGGTGATTGGCGTCGAGCGCAACAAGCCGGACGCGATCGCGGCGCTCGAGAAGGTGCTGCCGACGGACATCGACGTGACCGTGCAGCCGCTGACCGTGAAGTATCCGCAGGGCGCGGAGAAGATGCTGATCAAGGCGGTGACCGGGCGCGAGGTGCCGTCGGGCAAGCTGCCCATGCACGTGGGCACGATCGTGCAGAACGTCGGCTCGCTCGCGGCCATCGCGGAGATCTTCGAGACCGGGCTCCCGCTGATCGAGCGCGTCGTAACGATCACGGGTCACGGTGTGAAGAAGCCGTCCAACCTGATCGTGCCGGTTGGTACCCGGCTTCGCGACGCTCTCCAGTTCTGCGGCGGCCTCACCGAGGACGCGACGGAGATCCTGTTCGGCGGGCCCATGATGGGGATGCCGCAGCCCGACCTCGACGCGCCGCTCATCAAGGGCACCACCGGCGTCGTCGTGCTGACGCGCGCCGACTCGAAGCCGCGCCTGAGCTACCCCTGCATCCAGTGCGGGCACTGCCTCGACGCCTGTCCCGTGTTCCTGAACCCGCAGCTGCTCGGCCAGCTGGCACAAGCCGGCCGCTACGAGGAGATGGAGACCGCGCACCTCGCGGACTGCATGATCTGCGGCTCGTGCTCCTACGTCTGTCCCTCGAACATACCGCTCTCTCAGATGTTCGCACTCGGCAAGGTCGCGCTGCGGAAGCAGAAGGCGAAGGTGGCATGAACGAGCCTCGCCTCGAGCTCACCGCGTCGCCCCACATCATGGGGCGGGACAGTACAGCGAAGATCATGTGGACGGTGGTGGCGAGCCTGGTGCCCGCCATCGCGGCCGCGATCTTCTTCTTCGGGCCCAGCGCCATCCTCGTCATGGCCGCCTCCACGCTGGGCGCCATGGGGACGGAGCGGTTGCTGGGGAAGAAGGGCACCCTCGGCGACGGCTCGGCCGCGATCACCGGCCTGCTGCTCGGCCTCTGCCTGCCCGCCGGGATGCCGATGTGGATCGCGTTCGTCGGCGGCGCTGTCGGGATCGGCTTTGGCAAGCTGCTCTTCGGCGGGCTCGGCCAGAACCCGTTCAACCCGGCACTCGTCGGCCGCGCCTTCCTGCAGGCCGCGTTCCCGACCGCGATCACGACCTGGCCCTCGATCGACATGCCGTGGAGCGCGCTGCGCGGCGACAACTTCGCGCTGCCGCTGATGAGCGCACGACCGCCGGTCGACGTGGTGACCGAGGCGACGCCGCTCGGACTCATGAAGTTCGAGCACACGGGCACCGACCTCTGGCACCTGCTGATCGGGAACACGGGCGGCTCGCTGGGCGAGACCGCGGCCCTGCTGATCCTGGCCGGCGGCCTCTACCTCGCGTGGATGAAGTACCTCAACTGGCGGATCCCGGCCAGCATCTTCCTGACCGTGTTCGTCTTCGCCGGACTGCTGCACCTGATGGACGCGAGCTACCCGGGCCCGCTCTTCATGCTGTTCTCCGGCGGCCTCATGCTCGGCGCCCTCTACATGGCCACCGACATGGTCACCTCCCCGATCACGCACACCGGCGCCTGGATCTTCGGCGCCGGGATCGGCCTGCTGGTCGTGCTGATCCGGGTCTGGGGCGGCCTGCCCGAAGGCGTGATGTACGCGATCCTGCTGATGAACGCGCTCGTCCCGTTCATCAACCGCGCGACCCAGCCGCGCGTGTTCGGCACCCGCATGAAGGCGGTGACCTGATGAACGCGCACGCGGGTTCCGGCGGGCGCGGCCCGGACCTGCCCATGGCGGTGGGGCCAGCGGCGGGTGCGCCCGCGTTCCGGCTGATCGCGACGCTCGCCGTCGCGGGCGGCCTCGCGGGCCTGCTGATCGTGGCGGTCTTCCAGTGGGCGCAGCCGCGCATCCTTGCGCACCAGGCGCTGGTCCTCGGCCAGGCCATCGAGGAAGTGCTCAGCGATCCCGCCCGCTACGACACGCTCTACGTGGTCGGCGATGCGCTGACGCCCGAGCTGCCCGCAGGCACGAACCCGGCCTCACTCGAGAAGGTCTACCTCGGTTACGACGGTGACGGCGCCGCCGTCGGCTACGCCGTACAGGGCGCGGAGCCCGGCTTCCAGGACGTGATCTCTCTGCTCTTCGGCTACGACGCGGCCAACAACCGGATCCTCGGCATGACCGTGATGGAGGCCAAGGAGACGCCGGGCCTCGGCGACAAGATCATCAAGGACTCGACGTTCGTGAACGGCTTCGCGGGCGCGGCCACGCCGATCGTCGGCGTGAAGGTGGGCGCGGGCAAGGGCGCGCCCGAGGAAGTGGACATGATCACGGGCGCCACGATCTCGTCGCGCGCCGTGATCAAGATCATCAACGACCGGCTCGAGCAGATCGGGCCGCTGCTGCGCGCGTACCACCCCGGAGGCGGATCGTGAAGGCGACGACGCCCGGAGAGGACCTGCTGCGCGGGATCTGGCGCGAGAACCCCGTCCTGATCCAGCTGCTCGGGCTCTGCCCGACGCTGGCCGTGACGAACACCGTGGCGAACGGCATCGCCATGGGGCTCGCGACCTTCTTCGTGCTGCTCGGCTCGAGCCTGCTGGTCTCGCTGCTCAAGCGGCTGATCCCGAACGAGGTCCGCATCTCGGCCTACATCCTGATCATCGCGACGTTCGTCACGCTCGCCGACATGCTGCTGCAGGCGATCGTGCCCGACATCCACAAGGCGCTCGGCGCCTTCATCGCGCTCATCGTCGTGAACTGCATGATCCTCGGCCGGCAGGAGGCCTTCGCCTCCAAGCGCCCGGTCGGCCGCTCCGTGCTCGACGCGGTCGGCACCGGCATCGGCTTCATGATCGCGCTCCTGCTCATGAGCGCGCCGCGCGAGCTGCTCGGCAACGGCTCCCTGCTCGGCCACCCGGTCCTGGGCACCCACTTCGAGCCGTGGATCATCATGATCCTGCCCGCCGGCGGCTTCTTCACGCTGGGCGCGATCCTGCTCGTCTACAGCTGGTGGAAGTCACGGTCGGAGGAGGATGTCCGACCCCGGCAATGGCCGCACGGCGTCCTGCCCGGAAAGGCGGCGTGATGAGCAACCTCTTCTGGATCCTGATCTCGGCGATGGTGGTGAACAACTTCACCCTCGCCCTGTTCCTCGGCCTCTGCCCGTTCCTCGGCGTGTCGGCCAAGGTCGCCACCGCGCTCCGCATGGGCGCGGCCAACATCTTCGTGCTGGTCATCACCTCGCTCTGCGCCTGGTTCCTGAACACCTTCGTGCTCACCCACGCGCCGTACCTGCGGCTCATCTCCTTCATCGTGGTGATCGCTTCGCTCGTCCAGATCGTGGAGATGGTGATCAAGAAGTTCAGCCCGACGCTGTTCCGCCAGCTCGGCATCTACCTGCCGCTGATCACGACGAACTGCGCGATCCTCGGGCTGGCAATCTTCCAGACGAACCGCGGCTACAACCTGTTCGAGGGTCTGTTCTTCGCGATCGGCGCGGGGCTCGGGCTGACGCTGGCGCTTGTGCTCATGGCGTCGATCCGGGAGCGGCTCGAGCTGGCCAGCCTGCCCCGCTTCGCCCGCAGCATGGGCATGGTGCTGATCGTGGCCGGGACCCTGTCCCTGGCTTTCATGGGCTTTGCCGGACTGTTCACCTCATGAGCACGTTGCTTCCCATCCTCGGCTTCGCACTGCTGTTCGTCGCCTACGGCCTGTTCCGGCCGAAGCACGACTGTGGCGGCCAGTGCGGGTCGTGCGAGGGCGAGGCAACGTGCGCGTACACGGAGTCGCAGGATGAATCACGCTGATCCGGGTGACCGGAGGGAATCTCCGTCCGAACGGCGACTGCCCGGCCGCCGCGAGTTCGTGGCCTTCGGCGTGGGCGCCTTCGCCGTCGCTCTCGCGCCGCGCGTCGTGCGCGGCCGGCAGCAGCGGGTCCACCGCACGGTGCCCGTCATGGGCACGTTCGCGGAGATCGCGGTCGTGCACCGGGACCGCCGGCTGGCGCAGGGCGCGATCGACGCCGCACTCGGCGTGCTCGCGGGCGTGGACCGGACCATGACACGGTTCCGGCCGGACAGCGAGATCGGCCGGGCCAACCTCATGGCCGCCCGGGCTGCGGTGCCGGTATCGGCCGCGACGGCGACCGTGGTGGCGGCCGCGCTCCGCTGGGCGAACCGGACGGGGGGCGCGTTCGACCCGGCGGTAGGCCGGGCGATCGAGTTGTGGGACGTCGGCAACCGTCACGAGCCCCCGTCGCACGACGCCGTGGTCCGGTTGGCGGGCCAGCAGCTGCACCGCGCGGTCGAAGTCGGCCGCTCGGGCGGACGACCCGTTCTGGTGTATCACAACGAGGCGGTCGCGCTCGACCTCGGCGGCATCGGCAAGGGGTACGGCGTGGACCGCGCCGTGGACGCGCTCCGCGAGTGGGGCATCCGGAACGCGATCGTGAACGTGGGCGGCGACCTCTACGCGATGGGCACGTCGGAGCAGGACGAGCCGTGGCGGGTCGGGATCCGCTCGCCGGACGACCCGTCGAAGCTGATCCGCACGATCGAGGTGAGCGACCGCGCGGTCGCGACGTCGGGCGTGTACGAGCAGTACTTCGACTGGCACGGCCGCCGCTTCCACCACCTGCTCGACCCGGCGACGGGCGAGCCGAGGCGGACGAGCGAACGGACCGTGACCATCGGCGCGGCCGACTGCATGACCGCGGACGCGGCGGCGACGGCGCTGTTCGGCCGGTCGCCCGCTTCGATGAAGCAGGAACTGGCAGGGCTCGAGCCCGCGGCCGCCGTGCTGCACGTCGGCTGACGGCTGAGTCGCATTCGAGAAAGGAGCGACCCATGGAAGTACGGACCGCCTACTGTTCCGCCTGCGACCAGCCGGTGCGCATCGTGGTCACGCCCGCGTCCGCGTTCAGCGGGCAGGCCATGGTGTCCGACCAGCCGGACGTGGTCTGCCTCGACTTCGGCGAGAAGTGCACGGGCGCGATGTGTCCAATGGTCGGGCTGCCCCGGATTCTGATGGGGATGCGGCTGGCCCAGAGTGGGCTCAAGCCGGAGAACTTCAAGCATGTGAAGGGCCCGTGCACCGGCTGCGGCGAGATCGTCGAGATGGAGGTGCTGGACCGCCAGTACGCGCGCTGTCCTTCCTGTGGCACGCGCAATCGCTGGATCCACATCAAGGTCGAGGACGGCGAGTACGTCGCCGTGATGGACGAGGAGTCCTGAACCGGACCGCAGGGCGACCCCGCGCGCGGCGGCAGGACGCTCGCGCGCGGGGTCTCTTTGCACCAACGTGGATTCGCGTTAACCGTACCAGGCGCGGGCCGGTCGCTTCACACTCGTTTACTCACCGCTCTCTTCAACCTTCCGGCGGCCTGCCGAAAAATCTCGGCAACATCTTTCACCAGCCTGCTCCTGTTCCGGAGTACCCACCTGCGCAGATGCACGTAACACCTGCGTTGTTCCCGCCACGGGAGATCGGCGCTGCGAACTCCCCGCCGGAATTCGAGGAACTCGCGCCAATGGGGAAACAGAACCCGGGTCTCTCCGTTGGGGCTGATCCATTCCATTCTCGCCAGACGTGAGGGATATTTCCGGGCCGATCGGAGCTCGTGGTCCCGACGATAGAACAGGCAATCCGGAGCACGAGTGAAACGCCCTACCAGCGAAAGCTCCGCGAGCATGACCCGATCGGAGTCGGGGTAGTCTCCATTCAACCTCACGCGTCGCAGCGCCGCGGTTCGAATGAGTCCCATGATCGGCTCCAGCCGGTGATCGAGCTGAATGACCCGATCGAAGCGGTCGGATGCGGATTCCTCGTCGCCGAGGATCCGTTCCGAATCCCTCGAAACGATATCCCCCCGTTCATCGATGTTGCAGTTCCTCGTATAGCCGATCACGGCGCCAGGATCCCGTTCGAGAAGCGAGACGCACCGTTCGAGAAACTCCGGGTCGCGGACGTCGTCATGCGCCGCCCACATGAAATACGGCGCGGTAGCGAGCTCGAACACCAGGCGGTGATTTCGAAACCCACCGATGTTGGACGCATTCCGCCTGTAGGTAATCCTGCCGTCCCGCTCCGCGTATTCCCGCGCGATCACACCCGTCGAATCCGTGGACGCGTTGTCGACGATCAGCAGCTCGAAGTCCGTGAAGGTCTGTGCGAGGAGGGAGTCCAAGGCCTCCCTGAGGTAGTCCGCACCGTCGAATATCGGCATACCGATACTCACCCGGGGCGGAGTTCGTTTCCTCATCTTCCGGATGTCCCCAGTCGATCAAGAACCTGATCGGCAATCCTCCCAGCGATCCGCCCCCAGTCATGCTCACGCGCGACTTCCCGACGGCGCTCCCTCCGCTCGGCGTTGTTGGCGCCTTCCGCAAGACATTCTTTTCAGGGCGGCGGACCATTCGTCCGGGCCATCGGCGAGGCACACCAGGTCCGCGAAGGGTTCCAGAGACCGAATCGGAGTGGCCACGACCGCCCCCCCGGCCGCAAGGTATTCATGGAGCTTCAATGGGTAGATGTACTGCGTGTACGGAACGCGGACATACGGCATCGTGCACACGTCGAAGTGCTGGACATAGGCGGCGAGTTCGCCGACCGGGCGGGAGCCGAGAAAGTAGGTATTCGGACGCTTCGAGAGACGCTCCACCGCGTCCTCGGCAACCGGGTGAAGCGCCGTTGGACCGAGAAACACGAAGGAATAGCTCGGATGCCGGTCAATCAGCGTCTCGATCAGGCGCCAGTCGAGTTGTTGCTTGAGCGCCCCGACGTATCCAATGCGCGGATGGGGCACCGCTGCGAGGTCAGACGGCTCGGCCTGGGGTTTCGCAAAATGCGAATAGTACACTCCGTTCGGACTGTAGAAGGTGTTCGCGTTGTACTGGCCCTTCTTGGCCATGAGTCCTGGAGAGTGGATGAAGACAAGGTCGGCTCGGCGAAGCAACGCTTCCTCCTCGGAGGGCGTCGGCGTCTCCTCCATTGTGAAGCTGTACTCGTCGTTTATGTAGTAGCAGCCGACATCGTGCCGGATCAGATCCAGCGCCCTCCCGAATTCTGGCCGCCAGATCATCAGAACAAGTTGCCTGCATCCCTGCCGTCTCAGGATCCGGCGCGCGCGCCACAGGCGCATCCGAAACGTGAAGTCGGAAAAGACGTTCAGATGATAGAAGTGGGGAAGCCAGGACGGTGGGCGGTAGCCCGTGAGACTCCGCCCCTCGCCTTCCAGCAACGTTCGAATCTCGGATCCCCGGAAATTCCTGACCGCATCCTTCCAGTGGACCGGAGGCTCCATCCAGACCGACGGGAAATACTCCGACAGGTCGACCGCGAGACTGTGCCGTCCCCTCCACCCGTCGCCCCACGAGTCCGGTTCCAGATGTATGAGTCCGATGCCGGGGTGGTACATCGAATTCGTCTCTGCGCAAGTACAGGACCCGGTCTCGGCCGGCGCCAAGCGGATCGAACGGTCGGTCTCGGCCTCGTGGACCACTGGTGATCGGGGGCGCGTGGAATGCCGCGGCAGAGATTCCAAGCCGATACCGCGGGCTGAATGTAACACCAATCTACGGTCTCTACCGTGGTGCGGCCCGCCCGGGGGTGCTGTTGGATTACCGTGCATGTGTTGCAGAAGTCGGTCACTTTCAGGAGATGGCATTCGCGCTCCAAATCCGGTTACCCCCCTCGCAGGGCCGTGCGCGGGATCCTGCGCCTCGGCAAGGCCATGACCCGGGAAGATCGACCCGGACCTCAGCGATCCCGCCAGAGGGAGATACTCTCCGGCGCGGCCAAGGATATCGCGAGCTTTCAGTAGCACGCGTCGCGTGAAGCCCGCCGTAAGGATCCTCCCGACCGCCGGCATCGGCCTGACCTCCCTGTTCGGGCTCCAAATGAATCGACACCTGCCCGCATTGGACTTCGGGTATGCCGGATCCGTGCCGGACCGTCGGCGGGGGGAGCCCTGCCCCGAACCGGACGGGGCAACGCGACGGGTGCAGGTGCGACGGTTTCCGTAGTCGCTCCCCTGTGTACAAAACTCGGGCGTTGGTACGACAGTCGTCGGGAAGGCTGGGTGTGGCTCCGGAACGTTCATTCCGCGGGGAGCGCGCCCGGAATGTTGCGCGGACGCAACGTCGCGGGCGATCGCTCGCGCTACCCCTGGCAGGCCGGCATCGCCGGAGCGGCCGATCGCCTCAATCCTGCGCCTTCCCCCAGTGTGGAGGGCGCTTTGCCGGGATCGGAGAAGCGCGTGCTGGCCAAATACTACCTGGTTCAGGGGCCGTGGCAGACGGTGATGGCGGTTCGATTTCCTTCGTCGCATTGGCGAGCGTGAGAACCCCGCCCAGACTCGGCCTAATCCAACCCGGGCCCCGTTTCCACCGGATCTGCACGTTCGCCCCGGATCGCGGTGACGATGCCGCCGTCGACCTCGAAAACCTGGTCGGCCACCTCTCGAAGCGCCGCCTGGTGGGAAACCGCGATGATGGTCACCCTTCCGCGCAGCGCCACGAGCGTCGTGCATATCTCCGCCTCGGTCTCCGGATCGAGGGCGGTCGTGGCCTCGTCAAGGATGAGCAAGCGGGGTGCGCCCACGAGAGCCCTCGCGATGGCGATCCGCTGCCGCTGGCCACCCGACAGCATGCTGCCTCCCTCTCCAACCGTGCGGTCCATGCCGTCGGGGTGGCCGGCGACGAAGTCCGCGGCGCCTGCGTCCGCCAGTGCCCGACGGACCTCCTCCCTGGTGATTCGGTCGTTGCCCATCGCCACGTTCTCCATGATGGTGCCGTGGAAGAGCACCATCTCTTGCGGCACGTAGCCGATTCTGGAGCGCCACTGTTCCATGGCTACGTCCCGGAGGAGGACGCCGTCCACCAGGATCTCGCCCTGGTCGGGCAGGTACAGACCCACGGCGAGGTCGAGGATGGTGGTCTTGCCCGAGCCGGAAGGCCCGAGGAAGGCCGCGAAGGATCCCGCCGGCACCGTGAAGGAGACGCCCTCGAGGACGGGAGTCTCACCGTAGCGGAAGGAAACGTCGGCGAACCGGATCTCGCGTTCGAGAGTCGGCGCCGGAAGTTCACCGCGGGCCGCCTCGCGCTGCGCCTCGGCCAACTCAATGTGGCCGCGGATGGAGGCGAATGCACTCTCGCCCGCGGTCATCGTCTGGTACTGACTCTGGAGCTGACTGACCGTGCCGACGAGGCGATAGAAGAGTAGGGCGAGGACCAGGACGCCGGCAAAGGGCTGGCTACCGAACACGACCACTGAGTAGAGCCCCAGGGCGATCACGATCACGAGGGTCGGTTCCTGGAAGGCGCGGAGGGACTCCGAGGCGAGCACCTGCTTCTGCTGCGCGGCGTTGAATCCCCGCGTCTCTCGCTCGAGCATGGGGAGGAGGAACCGCTCGCGGGCCATCGCCTTTACCGGTTTGATGCCCGGCAGCGCCTGTGTGAGCCGGCCTACGAGGGCTCTCATGACCTGGACCTGCTCCGCACCCGCCTCACGGCTCATCCGTACGAATCCACGCAGGACGACCAGCATGAAGACCGCCAGGACCAGCGCGGCCACGGCGATCTGCCAGGAGACGAGGATGGCGACCCCCAGGTACGCCAGGATGCGGATCACTCCCGCGAGGGCAGAACACGCTTCCCGATACGCGGACGACGTCGTGTGGGCCTCGCTGCTGATGGTGGCCGCGTAGTGGCCCGTCGGCTGACTGACGAAGTGGCTCCACGACGCGTGCATGAGCGCGCGGATAAGCCGGAGCCGCAGGTCGGTGGCGATGTGGGCCACGGTGTATCCCACCTGGCGCATGGCCAGCCACATGAAGGCGGCCTTGAGGACCATGGCGGCCGAGATCACGACCAGCATGGTCCCGAGAGTGGCCTTGAGGCCGATGCCGTCGAAAACATGGATCAGCGCGGCCGTGATCGCCGACGGCGCCGCGCCGCCGTTCTTCGACGCAATTTCCAGCATGGGCAGGAGGGTGAAGAACCCGATCCCTTCCGCGAGCCCGGAGACGATGAGAAGAGCGACCAGGACGGCCGACCGGCCCGGGTACGCCCGGAAGAAGTAGACCACGAAATCCCTGCTTGTTCTGCTGATCACCCGTCCTCGCGAGTCGCAGCCCTCCGCTCCGAGCTGCCGACGATGTTGCCGATTGGGTGGGCCCGCTCCCACCGACGATCTGTCGTTCCGGTAGTTCCCGAGAAGAACGGTGCGGGTCCTGGTGCGGCACAGGTCCCGGTTGGCCTCCCCACATGGCGTTCGCCACCCTACCTGCCAGGGCGAGGAAGCCCACGGAGAGCTATCGGTTGGGAGGCGCACCCGTCAAGTCGTGCCCCGGGGGGGCTTTGGACAGCTTGGACCTGTGACCTCCGACGCGAGACCCCGCTGGAGAATCTGGTCGTGCTCCCCGTGAAGGAGCAGGCCGTTGAGGATGCCGATGGATCGGTCAGGGACGTTGTTCGGGAACATGTGCGCCGCACGCCGGGTTCCGGGATTCGGACCCGCACGGGGGCAGCCTCGCCCCGGCGGGATCCTGCGGGGCGCCGCATTGTCGCGAACCCGTGCCCCGTATCGTTGCTGCCCCGGAGCCCGGGTTGGTTTGGCGGGTCGCGCTCCGGCATCTAGATTCCCGCCCGGATCGAGGGTGCCCGTTTCCCGGGCCCAGGGTTGAGAGATAAGCAGGTGATGGCGGATACGACGATGGAATACCACGAGCTGCCGGCGCACACGGCCATTCCGGAGCTCCTCGAGGCGCACGGCGGCAAGATCTACGGACTCGGGCTCCGGCTCTGCGGCAATCCGCAGGACGCGGAGGACCTGGTCCAGGAGACGTTCCTGCGGGCGTTCCGCGCGTGGGGCCAGTTCGAGGGCCGTTCGAACCCGGGCACGTGGCTCTACTCGATTGCGGCCCGCGCCTGCCGGCGGATGCAGCGGAAGCGGTCGGGCGAGCCGCGCACGATCGAGTCGTTCTCGCAGCTACTCCCGTCCGTCGAGGCGAATATCCCGGACCTCGACTCGGGCGAAGTGTCCGCCCTCGACGAGATGGTCCGCGAGGAGGCGCGCGCGGCGGTGGAAATGGCGATCGCGAAGCTGCCGACGTCGTTCCGGCTGCCGCTCGTGATGAAGGAGATCGCGGACTTCTCGCTGGGCGAGGTCGCGGCGACCCTCGGGATCAAGGAAGCGACGGTGAAGACGCGGGTGCACCGGGCCCGGCTCATGCTGCGCCGCGAGCTGGCCGGGGTGCTGCCCGACCGCGAGGCGCCGCCGCCGGACCACGCGCGCCGCATCTGCATCGACCTGCTCCGCCTGAAGCAGGAGGCAATGGACCGCAAGGCCGAGTTCCCGCTGCCGTCCAACGTGCTCTGCGAGCGCTGCCGCGCGACGTTCGACTCGCTCGAGCTGGCGCAGGGCCTCTGCCTCGACATCGGGCGGGGGCAGCTGCCGGAGCCGCTTCGCCAGCAGGTGCTGAAGGAGCTCGACAGCGCCGCCTGACCGGCGGATCGCGGATCACCCATACCCGCCACATCGCCGCGGAGCCGCCCGCTCCGCGTTTTCCTCGAACGCACGTGCGGGAGGCGCATGTACATCCGGCAGGTCTTCGACGAGAAGCTCGCGCAGTACGCGTACCTGGTGGGCTGCCAGCAGGCGAAGGAAGCGCTGCTGATCGACCCCGAGCGTGACATCGACCGCTACGTCGCGCTCGCCCGCGCCGATGGCCTCGAGATCGTCGCCACCGCGGAAACCCACATCCACGCCGACTTCCTCTCCGGCTGCCGCGAGTTCGCCGAACGCTACGGCACTCGCACCTACCTGCCCGGACATACGGCGCCCGGTTGGGAGTACGGCTGGGTTCGCGAGCCCGGACTCGAGGACCGGATCGTGCGCCTCATGGATGGCGACGTCTTCCGGATCGGGTTCATCGAGATCCGCGCCCTGCACAACCCCGGTCACACGCCGGAGCACACCAGCTACATGATCACGGACCGCGGTGGCGGCGCCGATGAGCCCATCGGCCTCGCGTCCGGCGACTTCGTGTTCGTCGGCGATTTCGGCCGGCCCGACCTGCTCGAGTCCGCCGCCGGCGTCGAGGGCGTGATGCGCCCGTTCGCCAGGCAGCTCTACCACTCCGCCGTGCGCTTCCTCGACCTGCCCGACTACCTCCAGGTCTGGCCCGGCCACGGCGCCGGCAGCGCGTGCGGCAAGGCGCTCGGCGCCATCCCCGAGACCACGGTGGGCTACGAGCGACGCTTCAGCCCGGCCATCGCAGCCGCGCTCCGGGGCGAGGAGCCGTTCATCGACTGGATCCTGGACGGGCAGCCCGAGCCGCCGCCCTACTTCGCGCGCATGAAGACGCTGAACCGGGACGGGCCACCGCTGCTCGGCGCGGTCCCCGAGCCGGTGCGCACGCCGGTCGCCGACATCGCGGCCGCGGCGCTGCGCGAGGACGCGGTCGTGATCGATGCGAGGCGGGACCGGCTCGCGTTCCTGCGCGGGCACCTGCCCGGCTCGATCTGCGCGCCGCTCAACAAGGCGTTCCCGACGATCGTCGGGTCCTATGCGCTACCCGAGCAGGAGCTCTGGCTGATCGCCGCGCAGGAGGACGTGCGGGAGTGCGTGCTCAACTGCATCCGTATCGGGTATGATCGACTTCGCGGCTATGCGACGGATCTCGATCTCGCGGAGTACGCGGAGGCGCGCGGGAACCTGAAGAGGATCGAGACGATCGACTTCGGGGAGTTGAGGCGTAGGATCGGATCGGAAGCCGTGCACGTGCTGGATGTACGCTCGGCAGTGGAGTTCGCGACGGCGGGGCATGTGCCGGGGGCGCAGAACATCGCGCACACGCGGCTCCGGCTGCGGTTGGGCGAGGTACCGAAGGACCGGCGGCTGCTCGTGTACTGCGAGGCGGGCGCCCGCTCGGGCTCGGCCGCCTCCCTGCTCGAGAGGCACGGCTACGACGTGGTCTCGGTCGAGGACCGGATCGAGACCTGGAACGCGCTCGAGAAAGCGGGCGCGACGACTTTCACCAACGCCTCCCACCGCGCGGTATCCGGATAGTCGGCCATGTCGGCGAAGCGGCCGGGTTCTCGCCCGGGCCGTACAGCTCGATCCCGTCGATCTGGTCGAGGCGGAGCTGGTCGCTGAAGCGCATCGGGCGGGTGTCGCGCTGGAACGTGCTGGTCCGCGCCTTCGCTTCCGCACTCCCCTGCCACGTGCCGGCCGAACGCGACGTTGCTGCCCGTTCAGGTAAACGCTCACCAGGCACGAGCCCGCCCCCATCCGCGGGTCCGGCTGCAGAAACAGCTGCTGGTCGCGGTCCACGAGGTTCCGGATCCGCACGCCCGGCACGTTGCGCGGCAACTCCTCGAGGTTCCGGTAGTGCGTGATGCGCAGCCCGTCGTACTCCTCGTGCAGCATCGCCGTGCCCTCGAGCCCACGCTTCGCGAAGCCGCGCGACGCGAGCCACGCCGTGATGTTGCCGACGTTCACGGTCACGTCGATGGCGGGCAGGGTTCACAGGCTCGACGCCGAGCCGGCCCGCGCCGCGTCGGGCTTGACGTAACGCGCCAGCCGGCCGACCATCCGCGACGGCAGTCCGAGCCCACCCGCCTCGCGAGGCGCGACATGCCCATCCCCAACTTCATCGGCGGCGAATGGCGCGTCGCCGGGGCGACCACAGTGCTCCAGGTACGCGACCCCGCCTCGCTCGAGCCACTGGGCGAAGTACCGCTCTCCGGCGCGGCGGACGTCGATGCCGCGGTCTCCGCGGCGCACGCCGCGTTCCCGGCCTGGCGCCGAACACCGGCCGTCGAACGCGTACGGACGCTGTTCCGGCTGAAGGCGCTGCTCGAGGCCGCGAAGGAGGACCTCGCCGTGTCGCTCACGCGCGAGCACGGCAAGAACCTCGCGGAGACGCGGAACGAGATCCAGCGCGGGATCGAGAACCTCGAACACGCGTGCGGGATCCCGGCGCTGATGATGGGCGAGACGCTCGAGGACATCGCGCCCGGCATCGACTGCGAGACCGTGCGCCAGCCGCTCGGCGTGTTCGCCGTGATCGCGCCCTACAACTTCCCCGTCATGATCCCGCTCTGGTTCTGGCCCTACGCGGTCGCGACCGGCAACACCGTCGTCCTCAAGCCCAGCGAACAGGACCCGCTCACGCACCAGCGCATCGTCGAGTTGGCGGCGGAGGCCGGCCTGCCGCCAGGCGTGCTCAATGTCGTGCACGGCGCGCACGACGCCGTGTCCGCCATCCTCGACCACCCCGGCATCCAGGGCGTGTCCTTCGTCGGCTCGAGCCCCACGGCACGCATGGTGTACGCGCGCGCCGCGGCCGCCGGCAAGCGGGTGCAGGCGCTCGGCGGCGCCAAGAACCACATGATCGTGATGCCCGATGCGGATCCCGACGTCGTCACCTCGGCCGTCACGCAATCGGTGTTCGGCTCCGCGGGCCAGCGCTGTCTCGCGGGCAGCGTGATCGTCGGTGTGGGTGACGCGTACGCGACGATGCGCGAGCGCCTCCTCGATGCCGCCGCGTCCTTCCGGCTCGGCCACGGTCTCGAGGAGGGCTCCGACATGGGCCCCGTGATCTCGGCCGGACACCGGGAACGGGTCGAACGCTTCATCGACGAGGGCGCACGCGAGGGTGCGCGGCTCGTGCTGGATGGCCGCAACCCGTGCATCGAGCGCTACCCCGGAGGACACTGGATCGGCCCGACCGTATTCGAGGACGTGGGACCGGACATGGCGATCGGCCGCGAAGAAGTCTTCGGCCCCGTCATGGGTCTCGCGCACGTCGATTCCCTGGACGACGCCGTCGCACTGATCGAGCGGAACCCGTACGGCAACGCCACCTCGATCTTCACCACGAGCGGCCGGGCCGCGCGCGAATTCCGCTACCGCGCCGGCATCAGCATGATCGGCGTGAACATTGGCGTGGCGGCGCCCATGGCGTTCTTCCCGTTCGGCGGCGCACGCGGCTCGTTCTACGGCGACCTGAAGGCGCAGGGGCGCGACGCGATCGAGTTCTATACGGACAAGCGGGTCGTCATCTCACGCTGGTAGGCGCAGCCCTGACATGAAGTCTCGACCAAGGCTTCGGACGAGCACTCGTCGTCGGGGGAATGCTTGACGGAATATAACGGTAGGCGTTATGCTGAATCGAACCAGGGGAGGGGTGGGTGATCCGATCGTTCCACGACAAGGGGACGGAGGACGTGTTCAACGGCCGGGCATCGAAAGCGGCACGGAAGACGCTGCCCTCGAGCCTGCTCCGGATCGCGCAGCGGAAGCTTGACCAGCTGAATCAGGCCGCGGTCCTGGACGATCTCAAGGTCCCGCCCGGGAACCAATTGGAGGCCTTGAAGTGGGATCGGCGCGGCCAGCACGCGATCCGGATCAATGACCAGTTCCGGATGTGCTTCGTGTGGACCGAGCATGGCCCCGAGCGCGTCGAGATCGCCGACTACCATTGAGGTCTGGCGTCGCGGAACGCCGGCCGGAGCCTTGCCGGAGGATGAAGCATGCTGTTGCCAATGAATCGTGAGCCCACGCACCCGGGCGAGATGCTGCTCGAAGAGTTCCTGAAGCCGCTGGGTTTGACGCAGACGGCCGCGGCGGAGCGCATGGGCATTTCCTTCGTGCGCCTGAACGAGATCGTCAACGGTCGCCGTGGAATCACGCCGGACACGGCGCTTCGGCTGGCACGTCTTCTGGGCACGACCCCGGACTTCTGGCTGAATGGCCAGTTGGCGTGGGAGCTCTGGCACGCGCTTCACGCCCCGGAAGCAGCGGAGATCAAGAAGATCCGGCCGGTGAAGCAAGCACAACCGGCGTGATTAGCGAAGACCGTGAACGGGGATTGCCGAGCAGCTGTATGGATAGTTCGTAGAGAGCATCGCAGGGCAGCCTGAACGGAACCACATCACTTACCACGGCCTCTGGCAGCTCTGATCGCGTCGCCCCCGGAATGCGGGGAAGCGAGAATCGCTCGACGCGAGGCCGGAGGTGGTCGGTATGGGGACTGCCGGGGCAAGGCGTGCGGCCGCCGGGGACGGGACCGGACCGGACGCCTCCCGTGTAAACGTCGCATTACCTCTTCACCACCGTCCGACGACGAGGTAGATCCATGTCCCGATCCTCCGGACGACGACAGCCCCGACGGCCCGGGGCGCCGCCCGCCATCGACGCCTCGCCGGAACCGTACTCGGCGCCGTGGCTCGCGGCCGCGCTGGTGACGACCGCCGTCTGGCTGCTCTACGTGCTCACGCTCGCGCCTTCGACCCAGTTCTGGGACACCAGCGAGTACATTGCGGCCGGCCACATCGTCGGCATCCCGCACGCGCCGGGGAACCCGCTCTTCGTCCTGCTCGCCCGCGCGTGGGAGCTGCTGCTCGCGCCGACCGGCCTCGCCGTTGCGGTGCGGACCAATCTGTTCAGCGCGACCGCGAGCGCCCTGGCACACGGCTTCTGGTTCCTGGTTCTGCACCGCGCGTTGAGCGCGTCGAAGGCCGGCCGCCGGATCGCGCTGCATGGCGCGGCGGCCGGCGTGATCCTCAGCGCGACCGCATTCACGGTCTGGAACCAGTCCAACGTGAACGAGAAGGTCTACACGATCAGCCTGCTCACGACCGCGCTGCTCTCCTGGCTGATGCTGGTCTGGCGCGACCGGCGGGCGGGTGTTGCGAGGCCGGCACGTGCAGCGGCCCCGGTACGCGTTGACACGAGGAACGGTGCGACCATGGTGGCGCCGGCGCGATCCGTGCCTGCGGACCGGCTGCTCGTGCTCGCGGCGTTCCTGCTGGCGCTGACCGCGACCAACCACATGATGGGCCTGCTGGTCGCGCCCGCGATGCTGGTGTTCGTGCTGGCGACGTATCCGCGCGCCCTGGCCAATCCGCGTGTCTGGCTGTTCGCCGGGATCGCGGCGCTGGTCGGACTCAGCGTGTTCGCGTTCCTGCCCGTCCGCGGCGCGCTGCACCCGCTGATCAACGAAGGCGACCCGACAACGTGGACCGGCTTCCTCGAGAACGTACAGCGCAAGCAGTATGCGAAGCCGTCCGTGCTGGTCAACCCGGTGCTGCCGTACCTGCCACGCACCGCCTCGCTGATCGCGGCGCAGTTCGCGAACTGGGCGCAGTACTTCGACTGGCAATGGGCGCGCTCGGTGGCCGGCACGGCGTCCTGGTTCGGCGGGATCCGTCCGCTCATCACGCTGGCCGTGCTGCTTCTCGGCATCGCCGGCGCCCGCACGCTCTGGAGGTCGGACCGCGCGAGCGCGCTGCAGCTGCTCGTGCTGTTCTTCACGCTATCGGTCGGGCTGACGTTCTACCTCAACTTCCGGTACGGCTTCACGTACCCGCTGAGCGCGTCGCTCGCGTCGATTCCGGACGTGCGCGAGGTCCGCGAGCGCGACTACTTCTTCCTGATCGGCTTCTCGATCTGGGGCCTGTTCAGCGGCGTCGGCATCGCGTCACTCTGGAGCGCGGCGCGGGAACGCATCCGCGAGAGGCTCACGCGCGGTGCGGCCGCGACCAGCCCGGCCTGGCGAGGTCGGATGGCCCCGCTGCTGGCGGCGCCGGTCCTCGCCCTCGCGCTTGCGCCCGCGGCACTCAACTGGAGCTGGGCCTCGCGCGCGGACGACTACAGCGCCCGTGACTGGGCGTACAACGCGCTCATGAGCGTGGATCCGTACGGCGTGCTGTTCACGAACGGCGACAACGACACGTTCCCGCTCTGGTACCTGCAGGAAGTCGAGGGCGTGCGCCGTGACGTGGCGATCGTGGTCACCAGCTACCTCAACACGACGTGGTACGCGAAGCAGGTGCGCGACTCGACGCGGCCGTGCCCCGAAGGCGTCGATCCCGACGCGGATCCGACGCGGATCGTCTGCCAGCGGCCGTACGAGCCGCCTCCCGGCGCGGTCGCGGTCGCAACTCCGGTCCGGCCGCCCGGTGACTCGGTGCTGCCGCTCACGGACGCGCAGATCGAGGCCGTCGCGGGTCGCTTCACGCGGCTGGACCGACCGGCGCGGCTCGCGGTCGGGAACATCGGCACAACCGTACCGGCGGGCACGGACCTCACGCCATCCGACACGTTCATCACGGCGATGCTGGCGGCCAACCTCGGCAAGCGGCCGATCCACTTCATCGTGCCGTCCCCGCGGCTGGCGAAGCTCAACCTCATGGACTTCACCGTTCGCCACGGCCTCACATTCCGCCTCGAGAACGGACCCGTGCGGAGCGGGCCGGGCACAGGCGTCGTCGAGATTCCAGGCGATCCGGCGCCGTACACGCTCGGCCACTACGTCGACCTGGCCGGGACGGAGAGCCTCGTGAAAGACACGTTCGTGGTGCGGCGGCGGCCGGAGGACCGGAAGGTCTGGGCCGACACCGCGACGAAGAACATCCCGCTGTACTACGCCTTCACGCACGCCGCGCTGGCACAGGCCTGGGCGGTGCGCGGCGATTCGACGAACGCCGTGCTGCACGCCGACCGGAGCCGCGCATGGGCCGCGCTCTCGCAGTAGCCACGCTCGCCCTCGCCGGCGCCGCCGCATGCGGCGACTCGCCGCGTCCTCGCTTTCTACGCGCTCGGCTTCGGCGGCCAAGTCGTCTGGGTGTCCCCCGACCTCGACGCCGTCGTCGTCGTCACCACCGAATGGCGCAACGCCGGCGATGACGCCGCCCGCCTCATCCCCAACGCCCTCGACCTGATCGTCGCCCGTGTCCTCCCCGCCTTCCGCCGGTACCCCCCCGCCGTCCGACCCGCCGTTCGTCGTCCGCCCCTCGTCGCCCGCCCTTCTGATCCGTCTTGACAGTCCACCCCCCAACCCCGACCATGCCCCAACCCCACACCCGGAGCCCCTCATGCTCGACACGGCAGGCCCGCACGAGACCCTGATCGCCGAGCAGCGAGAGTACGTCTTTCCCGCCGTCAAGCCGTACTTCCCCGACCCGCTCGTGCTGAAGGAAGCACACGGTGTCTGGGTGCGCGACGACGCGGATGTCGAGTACCTCGACCTGTTCGCCGGCATTCTCACGACCGGCGTCGGGCATTGCCACCCGGCGGTCGTGGATGCGGTGCGCGAGCAGGCCGGCCGGCTCGGCCACACCTCGACGCTGTACGTGACGGAGCCGCAGGTCGAGGCGGCGAAGCGGCTGGCGGCGATCGCGCCCGGTGCGCTGCAGAAGACGTTCTTCACGAACAGCGGCACGGAAGCGATCGAGACGGCGATCATGACGGCGCGTCTCTACACGGGCCGGACCGAGATCGTGGCGCTCCGGCTCGCGTACCACGGGCGGAGCCTGATGGCGACGTCGCTCACGGCGCACTCGCCCTGGCGCCCACTCTCCTCGCCCGTGGCCGGGTTTACGCACGCGCTCTCGCCGTATCCCTACCGCTGCCCGTTCCGGCAGCCGTGCGACGAGTCCTGCGTCGAGCGCTTCGCCGCCGACGTCGAGGAAGTCATCCGCACGACGACCAACGGCCGGCCGGCCGCCTTCATCGCGGAGACGATCCAGGGCGTGGGCGGCTACATCGTGCCACCGCGCGGCTACTTCGGGCGCGTCGCCGAAATCATCCGGTCGTACGGCGGACTGCTCATCATCGACGAGGTGCAGGCCGGGTTCGGCCGCACGGGCGAGCACTGGTTCGGCATCGAGCACTGGGGTGTCGAGCCCGACATCATGGTGATGGCGAAGGGGATCGCCAGCGGATTGCCGGTGGGTGCGACGATCGCGCGCGCCGACATCGCGGACGCGTGGACATCGAAGACGATCTCGACGTTCGGCGGCAATCCAATCAGCATGGCCGCGATGGTCGCGACGCTCGACGTGATGCGCGAGGAGAACGTGCGGGCGCGGTCGGCGGAGCGTGGCGCGCAGCTGCATGCGGGCCTCGAGGCGCTGGCGGAGCGGTTCCCCTGGATCGGCGACGTGCGCGGGATGGGGTTGATGCAAGCGGTCGAGCTGGTACGCGATCCGCGGACGAAGGAACCGGACGGGAAGCGCGCGGCCGCACTACTCGACGCGACGAAGGAGGAGCGCGTGCTGGTCGGCCTCGGCGGCCTGTTCGGCAACGTCATCCGCATCGGTCCGTCGATGCTGATTACGGAGGAGGAAACGGCGGAAGGCATCGCCCGCTTCGGCCGCGCCTGCGAGCGGGCGGACCGCGCGGCGGTCGCGTGATCGCCGGCATGCCCTGGACCGCGTGGCTGCTGCTGCTCTGCGCACTCGCGCCGGGCATCACGCTCGCTGGGCTCTTTCTGCGCGCGCACTTCCGTGACTCGAGCGACGCCGCGACGCGGGAGACGGACTCGTGAGCGGCGCCGCGCCGGTCATCATCGGCGTCCTCGTCACCTACCTCCTGATCCTGCTCGGCGTCGGCTTCTGGGCCAGCCGCGAGACGACGACGGTCAAGGGCTACTTCGTCGCGGGCAAGAAGCTGCCCTCGTGGGTGATCGCGTTCAGCTCGAACGCGACGGGCGAGAGCGCGTGGCTGCTGCTCGGGCTCACGGGCATGGGGTACGCCATTGGCGTGCACGCGTTCTGGATCATCATGGGCGAGGTGCTGGGCGTCGCCGCGTCGTGGGTGTTCGTCGCGCGCCGGTTCAAGGAGTACACGGACCGCTACGACTCGATCACCGTCCCCGACTACCTGACCGACCGGTTCCGGGATACGTCGCACGTGTTCCGTTTGCTGAGCGCCGTCATCATCCTGAGCATGGTGGCCGCGTACACCGCGGCGCAGTTCACGGCCACGGGCAAGGCGTTCAACTCGTTCCTCGGCACGAGCTACGAAGCCGGCGTCTGGATCGGCGCTGCGGTCGTGCTCTTCTACACGACGGTGGGCGGGTTCAAGGCGGTGGCGTACAGCGACCTGCTGCAGGGCCTGCTCATGCTCGGCTGCCTGCTCGCGCTGCCCGTCATCGGCATCGCGGCGGTCGGCGGCTGGGGACCGCTCATGGCGGGTCTGCGCGCCGCCGACCCGATGCTGCTGCGTCCGATGGGCTCGTTCGGGCTGTCCCTGCCCGGCGTCATCAGCGCGGCCGGGTTCGTCGGCATCGGGCTCGCGTTCCTGGGCGCGCCCCAGTTGTTGACCCGCTTCATGTCCGCGCGCAACACGCGTCAGATCGTGGAGGCCGGACCCATCGCCGTGCTCTGCGTCGCGGGCTTCGATGTCGGAGCGGTCTTCGCCGGCATGGCCGGCCGCGTCCTGTTCCCCGGCTTGGCCGACTCCGAGACGATCCTGCCGCAAATGAGCAGCGCGCTGCTGCCCTCGTTTTTCACGGCCTTGTTCCTCGTCGCGGTGCTCGCCGCCATCATGTCCACGGTCGATTCGCTGCTGATCCTCGCGTCCTCGTCCGTCGTGCGTGACGTCATCCAGCGCATCTTCCGGCCTGACCTCGCCGAGCTGCGGCTCTCGCTGATCGGGAAGCTCGTGACAGTCGTGCTCGGCGGCATTGCGATCTGGCTCGCGCTCGCCGAGACGCGCATGATCTTCTGGTTCGTGCTCTTCGCGTGGTCCGGCCTCGCATCCGCGTTCACGCCAGTCGTGCTCTGCTCCCTGTTCTGGAAGCGGACCACCCGCGCCGGCGCCATCACCGGCATGATCGGCGGATTCCTCGCCACCGTGCTCTGGGTACTGCTTTTCAAGAGCCGGTTCTACGACCTGTACGAGATGCTGCCCGGCTTCGCGGTCGGGTTCGCGCTCACGATCGGAGTCAGCCATGCGACGAGGGCACCCGAAGGAGCCGAGGCGGAGTTCGACGCGGTGACCCGGGCCGTGGGGCCGGCGCTCCGACGACGGAACGGCCCCGCGTGAAGCCGACGGCGGCGAGCGACGCGATCCTGCACAGGCTGGGCGAGCGGGTGAAGGAGCTGACCGCCCTGCACCGCACCGCGCGCATCCTGCAGAACCACGAGCGGCCGGCCGCGGAGCAGATGCGCGAGATCGTGTCCCTGCTGCCGGACGCCTGGCAGCACCCCGAGGTGGCGGCGGCGCGCATCCGCTTCCGGGGCGAGGAGTACGTCACTGACGGCTTTCGCGAAACGGCGTGGACGCAGAGCGCCGGGTTCACGATCCAGTCGGGCGAGACGGGCAGCATCGCGGTGGCATACCTCGAGCAGCGGCCGCCCGCGGACGAGGGGCCGTTCCTCGCAGAGGAGCGCGAGCTGCTCGACTCGTTGGCGGAGATGCTGCGCTCGCACCTGAAGCACGTGTCGGCGGTCGAGGCCCTGCGCGAGGCCCGCGATGCACTCGAGGAGGAGGTGCTCGCCCGCACCGTGGACCTGCGCCGGCTCGCCTCGCGGCTCACGCTGGCGGAGGAGCGGGAGCGACGCAGTATCGCCGCGGACCTGCACGATCACATCGGCCAGGCCCTGGCCTTCATCCGGATGCGCGTACGCGATTTCCAGGGGAACGCGGTGTTCGGCGGCTTCGAGGACAGCATCGAGGAGATCCTGCGCCTGCTGGACCAGACCATCCGGTACACGCGCGACCTGACGGGAGAGATCAGTCCGCCGGTCCTGTACGAGCTGGGCCTCGAGCCGGCCATGGACTGGCTCGCGGAGTACTTCACGGTCAAGTGGCGATTCCGGGTGCGGCTGCGGACGCGCGGCCGGGCCCGGCCGGTGCCGGAGGACCTGGCAGTGATGATGTTCAAGTCGGCCCGTGAGCTCCTGACCAACAGCCTCAAGCATTCCGGTGAACGGGAAGCGGAACTGGAGCTGCGCTGGGAGCATGACGAGTTGGCGCTTTCCGTGAGCGATCGCGGGCGCGGCTTCGACGCCGGCGTGGTCGCCGGCCGCGCGCACGATGCCTTCGGCCTGTTCAGCATCCGCGAGCGTTTCTTCCACCTGGGCGGAAGCGTCGAGATCGCGGCGGCCCCGGGCGCCGGCTGCCGCGTCTCACTCACGGTGCCCATGCGACCGGACGAAGGACCGTGACGATACGCGTGATCATCGCCGACGACCATCGCATGTTCCGCGATGGGCTGCGCCCGCTCCTCGAGCGGCAGCCGGACCTCAGCGTGGTGGGCGAGGCGGCCGACGGCCACGAGCTCGTGGACCTGGTCGAGTCGCTGCGTCCGCATCTCGTGGTCGTGGACGTGAGCATGCCCGGGCTCAACGGCGTCGAGGCCGCCCGCCGCATCCGCGAGATCGACCCGACGATCCGTGTCGCCATGCTCTCCATGCACGCGGATCGACGGTTCGTGCTGGAATCGCTCAAGGCGGGAGCCGTCGCCTACCTGCTCAAGGACGATGGCTTCGACGAGCTGGTGCGCGCGATTCCTCGCATCATGGCGGGTCAGACCGTGCTGAGCGAACGGATCGGCGAATGGCTGGTGCGCGAGTACGTCCAGCGGGTTCGCAGCGAGGAGCAGTCGGCGTTCGACCGGCTCACTCCGCGCGAGCGCGAGGAGCTGCAGCTCATGGCCGAGGGCCGGAGCACGAAGGAGATCGCCGCGATCCAGAACGTCAGCGTCAAGACGGTCGAGACCCGCCGCAAGCAGATCATGGACAAGCTCGATCTCCACAGCATCGCGGAGCTGACAAAGTACGCCATCCGCGAGGGACTCACCTCCGTGGACTGAAGCCGGCGCCCGCCCACCGGCCCTCGGGGATTTCGAAGCGTCGCCTGAGGGAATCCCCGATTGACGCTCCCTCCCGCCACGACCCAAGCTGAACCCCGTCCGGGTGCGGCCGGCCACGGCCCGTTCCGTCGGCGCGGCGCCGCCCCACGTGAGGAGGGAGAGCCAACCATGTTCGACACCGGCAATACCGGCTTCATGCTCGTGGCGACCAGCCTGGTCATGCTGATGACGCCCGGGCTCGCCTTTTTCTATGGCGGTCTGGTCGGGCGGCGCAACGTGCTGTCCATCATGATCCAGAGCTTCGTGTCGATGGGAATCACGACGATCCTCTGGTTCACGGTCGGCTACTCGCTCTGCTTCAGCGGCGGGGCCGGCGGCATTATCGGCAACCTCGACATGGCCTTCCTCCGGGGCGTCGACCCAATGACGCCGTTCGGAACCGGCCACATCCCGCTCCTCGTGTTCATCGCCTATCAGATGATGTTCGCCATCATCACGCCGGCCCTGATCACGGGCGCGTTCTCCAACCGCGTCCGCTTCCCGGCCTACCTGATCTTCCTCGTGTTCTGGCTGCTGCTGGTCTACTTCCCCTTCGTGCACATGGTCTGGGGCGGCGGTTTTCTTGCCACGCACGGGATCCTGGATTTCGCCGGCGGCATCGTCGTGCACAACATCGCGGGCATGGCGGCGCTGGCGTCGGTGCTGTTCGTCGGCCGGCGCCGCGTGGAAGACAGCAAACCGCACAGCATTCCGCTCGTCGCGCTCGGCACCGGTCTGCTCTGGTTCGGCTGGTACGGGTTCAACGCGGGAAGCCAGTTGCAGGTGGACCAGATCACGTCGCTCGCCTTCCTCAACACGGACATCGCGGCCTCCTTCGCGGCCATCACGTGGCTGATCGTGGAGTGGTCGCGCTCGCGCAAGCCGCGCTTCGTCGGCCTGCTCACCGGCGCCGTCGCCGGCCTGGCCACGATCACGCCGGCCGCCGGCTACGTGTCCACTTCCAGCGCCGCGCTCATCGGGATCGCGGCAGGCCTGATCTGCTACATCGCGGTGGAGCTGAAGAACAAGCTGCGCTGGGACGACGCGCTCGACGTATGGGGCGTGCACGGCGTGGGCGGCGCCCTCGGCATCATCCTGTTGGGCGTGCTCGGTTCGACCGCCATCAACGCCGCCGGGGCCGACGGCCTGATCCACGGCGGGACGGGCTTCTTCACGGGCCAGGTGCTGGCGGTGGTGGGGTCGTCGATCTACGCGTTCGTCTTCACCTGGATCATGCTCTGGATCATCGACCGGATCACGCCGGTCAAGACCACGGAGACCGAAGAAGGCACGCTCGACGAGTCGCTGCACGGTGAGCGGGCGTACGAGTAGGACTGCCCAGACGGCCGTCCGGGCCATCGAATCGCGGAGGCGGTGAATGATACAGGGAACGGGAATCCGTCGGGTGTGGCCGGCGGTGATCATGGTCGGGCTCCTGCTGGCGCCGCGCGCGAGCCTCGCGCAGGACCGGGCCGGCGGCAACTCCGGCGCCGTCAGCTTCCAGCTCGGCGTCGATTGGACGTCGGCCTACTTCTTCCGCGGGTTGCTACAGGAGAACGCCGGCGAGATCCTCCAGCCTTCCGCGGAGGTCGGATTCGCGCTCATCGAGGGCGACCGCGTCTCTCTCGGCGTCGCTCGGCACGTGGAACAGCTTCCACTCCGAGCGGACGGGCGCCAACGCCACCGACTCCTTCGTGAGATCGTGGTACGAGTCCGACGTGTACGCCGGGCTCGAGGCCGGGATCGGCGCCTGGACGCTGGGAACGCAGTTCATCACGTACGCGTACCCGAACGGCGCGGCATCGTCCATCGACGAAGTCGCCCTTTCGCTCGCCTGGGACGACAGCTCGCTGTGGCCCGACGGGTTCGCCCTGAACCCCTGGGTGCTCTATGCGGTCGAGACCCGCGACCGCGGCGGGCCCGAGAACTCCTACTTCGAGGCCGGCCTCTCGCTCTCCCACACGTGGGACGTGAGCGAGCGGTCGGCCGTCTCGATCGATGTCCCCTTCGTCGTTGGAGCCAGCGTCAAGGACTACTACGTCACGTCCGCCGGCAAGGAGGACACCATCGGCTACATGGACGTCGGCCTGAACGTCGGCTACGGGATCCCGATCCCCGTGCGGTTCGGAGGCTGGTCCCTCTCCGCTGGGCTGCACTACCTCTCGCTCGGCGACGCGGCCCGGGAGCTGAACGGCGGCGACGGCTCGGCGTTCATCGGACGGATCGGGCTCTCGCTCAGCTACTGAGCGACGGCACTCTCCAGCAACCGCCCGGCGGCCGGGACCCGATCCCTGCCGCCGGGCGTGCGTCCCCCCGGGACACTGCTTACATTTTCCGCGTCCTCCGCGTGCGGCCCCTCGAGGGCCGCCGGGTCCTCGTGTACAGTCTGAAATCCGAACCATGAATCGCATGGAAGGCAAGCTCGTTCTGATCACCGGCGCCTCCTCCGGCATCGGCGAGGCGTGTGCCCGCCGTTTCGCGCGGGACGGCGCGCACCTCATCCTCTGGGCCCGACGGCTGGAGAAGCTGGACCGCATGGCGGACGAGCTGGAGTCGGCGCACGGCACGCACGTGCACGTGGCGCAGGTCGATGTCCGGGACCGCGCCGCCGTGAATGCGGCGGCCGCCGCCATCGCGGAGGCGGGCGACGCCCCGGACGTGCTGATCAACAACGCGGGCCTCGCGGCAGGGATGTCGAAGGTGCAGGACGGCGACCCGGACGACTGGGACCGGATGATCGAAACCAACATCACGGGCGTGCTCAACGTGTCACGCGCGATCCTGCCGATAATGGTGGCGCGGGACAGCGGTCACGTGGTCAACATCGGCAGCACGGCGAGCCACATCACGTACCCCAACGGCAACGTGTACGCGGCCACCAAGTTCGCGGTGCACGGTCTGACGCAGGGCATGAACATCGACATGGTCGGCACCAACGTGCGGGTGTCGAGCGTGGACCCGGGCTTCGTCGAGACCGAGTTCAGCGTGGTCCGGTTTCACGGTGATTCGGAGAAGGCGAAGCACGTCTACGACGGGTTCCAGCCGCTCACGGGCGACGACGTCGCGGACGCGATCGCGTACGTCGTCAACGCGCCGGCCCACGTCAACGTCGCGAACATGCTCATCATGCCGACCGCGCAGCGGAACATCTACATCGTGCACAGGGAGAAAGCCTGATACAGGCGGGGGCGACCATGGCGAACCGGTACCCGATCCTACGATTCCGTTCGCGGCCCGGGGCCGCGCTCGCGCTGCTGCTAGCGCTCTGTGCTCCAGCCGCGGCCCAGACCGGAAGTGCGACGAAGGTCGGGCCGCCGAACGGCGCGCTGATCGTGGCGGGCGGCGGCCAGCTCGGCCCGGAGATCATGAACCGGTTCATCGACCTGGCCGGCGGCCCCAACGCCCGCATCGTGATCCTGCCGGGCGCGGGCGATCTGGACACGTTCCCGGACGACTGGAGCGGGTACCGCCCGTTCCGTGATGCTGGCGTGCGAAGCGTGAGCGTCGTGCATACGCGCGATCCGAAGGTGGCCGACACCGAGGCGTTCGTGCGGCCGCTGCTGGGCGCGACCGGCGTCTGGATCCCGGGCGGCCGCCAGTGGAAGCTGGCCGACGCCTACCTCGGCACGCGCACGGTGCGAGAGCTGTTCGCGGTACTCGAACGGGGCGGCGTGATCGGCGGCTCCTCGGCCGGCGCCTCGATCCAGGCGTCGTACATGGTCCGCGGCGCGGTCGAGGGCAACACCGTCATGATGGCGCCCGGCCACGAGGAGGGCTTCGGCTTTCTCCGCGGCGTCGCCGTCGATCAGCACATCCTCGCCCGCAACCGCGAGAACGACATGCTCGAGGTCGTGGCGAAACACCCCGAGCTCCTCGGCATCGGGCTCGACGAGGGCACCGCCATCCTCGTCCGCGGCGACGACGCGGAGGTCATCGGCCGCAGCAAGGCCGCCTTCTACAACACGACGGATGCCGGCGGCGCACCCTACTACTTCCTGCGCGCCGGCGACGTCTTCGACCTCGCCGGACGGCGGGTGCGCTACGGCAACCGGCTACCCGTCCGGCCCGCGGAGGAACGCGAGGCGCTGGCCGTCGTGCAGCGGCTGTTCGACGCGATGCGGGCGAAGGACACGGTCGCACTGCGCACGCTCATGCATCCCGATGCCCGCCTGTTCGCGTCCGGCTCGGAGAACGGCGCGATTACGCTCCGCAACACGGCCGCACCCGACTTCGTCGCATCGATCGGGGCGTCGGCGCAGCGGCTGGACGAGCGGCAGCGCGACCCGGAGGTCCGCGTGGACGGCAACCTCGCCACCATCTGGACCTACTACGACTTCTTCCGCGACGGGACATTCAGCCACTGCGGCATTGACGCGTTCCACCTCGCGAAGACGGACGCCGGCTGGAAGATCCTGCAGATCGCCTACACCACGCGGCAGATCGGCTGCCGCGGCCGCTGACGCCGGGCGCCCAATATCCGAGGATGGCCCGATCGCGCCCTCCGCCTTGGTGAGGAAGACGTTGCGTTCCGGTTGATCGCCGAATGGTCCGTCGAATTGCGTTCTGCGAGGGGTGTGGAAAACGGTGCGCGGGCCCGGCTCAGTGCCGGGAACCGGACAGTGCCATGAACGCGAGCACGATGAGGATCAGTCCCACGACGAGCACCACGAAATGATCCGAGCCGAACGCCACGGCGCCGCGCATTGCGTTGCCCATGGCGACGCGCGCCGAGCTGGCACTGATGCTCACGTATTCGGCCAGACCCTGTGTCATTGGCAGCATGAGACACCGTCCGGTTTCGATGGGCGCCCGCGCGGCTTCGGCGGGACCAGAAGATAATGGGGCCTTCCCGGCAACCGAGCCAGAGCCAGCGGCTCCCACCCCTGTAGGCGCTTCCGCAATACGGTCCCGGATCACGCCCCTGCCCATGCTTCCGCTTCCGCCCCCGAACCCGCATCTTTCGCCATGCCCGATGTCCTTGCCGCAGTGATGCCGGCTCCCGGCGAGCCGGTCGAGACTCGCACGTTCCCGGAACCCGCCCTGGAGCCAGGCTCGGCGCTGCTCGCGGTCGAGCTGAGCGAGGTGTGCGGGACGGACGTGCATTTGCGCGAGGGCCGGTTGTCGGGGGTGCCGTACCCGTTGATCCCGGGGCACGTGTCGGTGGGCCGTCTGGAGCGCGTACGCGGCCCGCTTCGTGACGTCGAGGGCCGCGCGCTCGCGGAGGGGGACCGCGTCACGTTCCTCGACGTGCACCGCACGTGCAACGCGTGCTGGCACTGCCTCGTCGCGAAAGCGACGACGCGCTGTCCTGAGCGCCGGGTGTACGGCATCACGTACGGCGCGGCCGATGGGCTGGCGGGCGGCTGGTCACAGAAGCTGTACCTGAAGCCGGGCACGCACATCATCCGGTTGGAGCGGGTCAATGCCGACGCGTTCATGGCGGGTGGCTGCGGTCTGCCGACCGCGATCCATGGCGTGGACCGCGCGGAGATCCGGCTGGGTGACACGGTGCTCGTGCTCGGCGCCGGTCCTGTCGGCCTTTCCGCGGTCGCTCTTTCACGCATGGCGGGCGCACTCGACGTCCTGTGCATTGGCGCGCCGGCGCACCGGCTGGAAGCGGCTCGCGCGCTCGGCGCGCGCGCCACGCTCGACATTGGCGAGACCACGCCGGAACAGCGTCTCGAGTGGGTGCGCTCACACAGCGGCGGCCGCGGCGCGGACGTGACGATCGAGGCGGCGGGCCCGCCGGAGGCCGCGGTGCAGGCAATGCGGTTCACGCGGGACGCGGGCCGGGTCGTGATCGTGGGCCAGTACACGGATCACGGCGACGTCGCCCTCAATCCGCACGCCGACATCAACCGCAAGCATCTCGAGATCCGCGGCTGCTGGGGCTCGGACTTCTCCCACTTCTACCGCGCGGTCCGCATCATGAGCGACGCGGAGCGCGCCGCGCCGTGGTCGCACCTGCGGCTCGAGCGCTACGGCCTCGCCCGTGCCAATGACGCCGTCGATGCGGTCGCGCGCGGCGATGTCATCAAGGCGCTGATCGATCCCGCTCTGGACTGAGCGCCACCGCTCTGGCGCCGGGCGTCCGGGCCCGCCATCTATTCCTTCGCTGCCGCGCTCCGGCTCTCCGCGACGCGAGCCGGAATGTGACTCCCCGTCCAGCCTCGCAACCGGGAGACCCGATGCCGACTCGCCGCGACTTCTTCGGCCGCCTCTTCGCCGGCGGCGTCCTCGCCGCACCCGCCCTCACCAACGACTGGCAACGCGTCATCGAGAACGCGGCCCGCTTCACCGACCGCCGCACCCCGCAGGAGGTCGCGCAAGACGAGGACTTCTGGCAGGAGATCCAGCGCGCGTTCACCGTGGACCGCACCATCATCAACCTGAACAACGGCGGCGTCTGCCCCTCGCCGCGTGTCGTGCAGGAAGCGATGGCGCGCTACCTCATGATCTCGAACGAAGCGACCGCGTACTCGATGTGGCAGCTGGTCGAGCCACAGGTCGAGAGCGTGCGCCGCCAGCTCGCCGACATGTTCGGCTGTGATGTCGAGGAGATGGCGATCACGCGGAACGCGTCGGAAGGCCTCGAGATCGTGCAGCTCGGCCTGCACCTCCAGCCCGGCGACGAGGTGCTCACCACCAACCAGGACTACGGCCGCATGCTCACCACGTGGCGCCAGCGAGCGCGCCGCGAGGGCATCACGCTGCGCGAGATCTCGTTCCCCGTTCCGCCCCAGTCGCTCAACGAGCTGCTCGGCCGGTTCGAGCGCGCGATCGGACCGAAGACGAAGATCATCCACTGCTGCCACGTCACCAACCTCACCGGCCAGATATTCCCGGTCCGGGAGATCGTGCAGATGGCGCGCGCGCGCGGCATCGAGACCGTGGTCGACGGCGCGCACGCGTTCGCCCACTTCCCGTTCACCCACGCGGACCTCGACTGCGACTACTACGCGACCAGCCTGCACAAGTGGCTGCTCGCGCCCGTCGGCACCGGCTTCCTGTACGTGCGGAAGGAGAAGATCGCCGACGTCTGGCCGCTCATGGCCGCGCCGCCGTCGATGGATGGCAACATCCGCAAGTTCGAGGAGATCGGCACGCACCCGGCCGCCAACCACAACGCCATCGCGGAAGCCATCGCGTTCCACCAGGGCATTGGCGGCGAGCGGAAGGCCGCGCGGCTGCGCTACCTCCGTGACCGCTGGATGCGACGTCTCGAAAGTCAGCCACGCGTGCAGCTGCTCAGCTCCTTCGACCCCGCCATGACCGGCGGCCTCGCTACCGTCGGTGTCGAAGGCATCGAGCCCGGCGCCATGGCCGACTGGCTCTGGAAGAACCGCCGCATATTCGTCGTGCCCATCGTGCACCCGGAATTCAAGGGCCTGCGGGTCACGCCCAACGTCTATACGCGGCTGCAGGAAGTCGACGCCTTTGCGGACAGCATGGAGCACATGATACGGAACGGGATGGACTGACGCGGGATGCGGGGGCGGAGGCGGAAGCGTTTGCGGGACGGGGAGCGGGGGCGGCGGGAGTGGATCCCGCGCCCACCCCGCTCCCGCCGCGCCCGCAAACGCCCCCGCGAACGCCTCCGCCTCCGCCCCCGCCCCCCGAATCCGTTCAAATCCTTTTCCCGAAAATCCGGTACTTCTTCCAGACCGTGCCGCCCCAGCGCTCCATCTCGGCCCGGACCTTCGTGTTCGTCTCCAACTCGTGATGACTATCGTAGTACTCGAAGCCGGCCGCGATCGCGGACTTCGTCATTTCGCGGCCCATGAGGGCGTCGATGCCTGCGCCCCGGTACTTCTCGGTGATCCCGCCGAGCAGCAGGTCGAGTTGTTTCGCGCGTTTCGCGGCGCGCAGGATGTGGAACAGCCCGAACGGAAAGAGGTGGCCCTTCGAACGGACGATGCCCTCGTACAGATTGGGGATCCCGATCGTGAAGCCGACGACGTCGCCATCCCTGACCACGATCTTGAGGAAGCGGACATCGACGAGCGGCATGAACTTGCGGGCGAGGTCGTTCAGTTCCTCGTCGTCGAGGGGCGAGTAGCCGTAGATCCCGACGAACGTCTCGTTGAGCAGCCGGAGCACCGGCATGAGATACGTCTTCAGCTCGCGCTTGTTCTTCAGGCCGACTTCGCGGAACCCGTGCCGTTCCGCGCGCGCGGCGATCCTCGCCATGAGCGGCGGAACCTCCTTCAGCACCGGCACGTGGTACACGAAGTAGTCCACTTCCTTCGCGTAGCCGGCCGCCTCGAGATGGTCGATGATGTACGGGAAATTGTAATACGTGACGATGGTCGGCTCGTGCTCGAAGCCCTCGATCTGGAAGCCTTCGGGGTCCTGGTCATTGAACCCGAACGGCCCGATCACCTTGTCCATGCCGTGCGCGCGGGCCCAGTCCTCGACGTGGGCGAGCAGGGCGCGCGTGACGTCCGGATCGGCGATGCTCTCGAGGCAGGAGAAGCGGGCCGTGCGCTCGCCGAGATGCTCGTTGTGGCGACGGTTGATGATGCCCATGACGCGGCCCACGGCGCGGCCGTCCAGCCAGGCCAGCATGAGGGTCGTGTCGCAGTAGGCGAACGCGCGGTTCTTCTTCGGGTCGAACCACGCCCATTCGTCCATCCAGATGGGCGGCATCCAGCGCGCGTGGTCCTTGTGCAGCCGGGCCGGCAGGTAGATGAGCCGTCGCAGGTCGGCCCGGTTCGTGACGGGTTTCAGCTCGACCGGCATGGGTCCGCTCCGGTTCAGGCGAGCTCCGGCGGCCGTTCGGCCGCATCGATCGCGCGGCCGAGCCGTCGCACCACATCCATCAGCGCATCAACATCCGCGGACGTCGTGCGGAAGTTCACGACGCACGCGCGCAGCAGGTAGCGTCCGTCCACCACGGCGTTCGACACGAACGCCGCGCCTTCGTGCTGCATGCGCTCGATCAGGATCCGGTTCAGCGTGTCGAGGTACGCGTCCGCGCCCTCGCGGCCGGTGTCGAAGGCACGCGGCACGAAGCGGAAGGTGGCGACGCTCAAGCCGAGCGTCACGGCCTCCATCTCGGGATCGGCGTCCGCCTGCTCGTACATGCGGCGGGCGAGCGCGATGTCGTCGCGGATCATGCCGATGTAGCCGGCGCGGCCGGCCTGCCGCAGCCCGAGCCAGACCTTGAGCGCGCGGAACCCGCGCGAGTTCTGCGGGCCGTACTCGTGGTAGTAGATCGGCGGTTCCTCCGCGCTCTCGTCGGAGTCCGGGTAGTAGGGCGGGTGGTACGAGAACGTGTCGCGGAGCGCCTGCTCGTCGCGGACCAGCGTGCAGCCGGCCTCGAGCGGCGCATACAGCCACTTGTGCGGATCGATCGCGAGCGAGTCGGCCACGACCAGCGCCTTCAGCTCGGCGGGCGACTCGGGCAGCGCCGCGGCGGGCGCACCGTACGCGCCGTCGACGTGGAACCAGAGGTCGTGCTCGCGTGCGATGGCGCCGACCTCGTCGAGCGCATCGATCGCGCCCGTGCTGGTCGAGCCGGCCGTGCCGACCACGAGCAGCGGCAGATCACCGGCCGCGATGTCGGCCGCGATCGTCCGGCGCAGCGCCGCGGTGTCCATGCGCTGCTTCGCGTCCGTCGGGATCCAGCGAATCGCGTCGGTCCCCATCCCGGACAGGTCGGCCGCCTTCTGGATCCAGGTGTGCGTTTCCTGCGACGTGTACACCCGCACCGTCCGGCCCTTCGCATCGAAGCCCTGGCTTCTCAGGTCCCACGGCGTCTTCACGCGACGTCCCACCCAGAAGCCGACGAAGTTGGCGACGTTGCCGCCGCTCACGAGGAGTCCGCCGCAGTCGGTCGGGTAGCCGAGCAGCTCGGCGATCCAGCGCACGCACTGCCGCTCGATCTCGACGGCGGACGGCGCCAGCAGCCAGCCGCCGGTGTTAGGATTCACGGCCGCCGCGAGCAGGTCGGCGAGTGCGCCGATCGGTGCGGCCGACGACGTGATGAAGCCCCAGAATCGGGGGTGCCCGTTGAACAGCGAGTGGCGGAACAGCAGCTCGGTAGTCTCGTCGAGCAGCGTCGCCGCAGGCGTCCCCGTTTCGGGCAGCGGCGCGCGCCCGACGAGTGTCCGCACGGCGTCCGGCGTCTCGCCCGACGTGACCGGACCCGCCGGCATCGCCTCGAGGAATCCGGCGATCCGGTCCACCAGCCGGTGGCCCAGCTCGCGGAACGTGTCCGCGCTCATCTCCAGTGGAACGGTCCGGCCGTTCGGCCCGATGGTCCCTTCGACACCCATGGTTCCCCCCCTCCAGTCTCAGCGCCCCGTGACGATAACACGGACCGACACCGCCTCCAACATCGAGCCGGACGGCGGTCGGGCTCAGCGGCGGCGGTTCGCCTTGAAGAGGCGCAGGATGAGCAGGATGCAGATCGCGGGTATCAGCCAGACGATGATGTCGACGGTCCAGAGCGGATGTGCGGCTGGGTTGAGGATTGCGCCAGCCGTAACCCAGGCGATGCCGAACGCGAGGAGCAGGGCCACGACCCGGTGCCCGCCCCGCTCGCGCATGAGCGCCATCAGGTCGAGTGAGAGGAAGACCAGCCCGAGAACGAGAAGCGAAACGAAATCCACGGTGCGGCCCGCGTCGAGACCCATATCCGGCTCCCTTCGCAGTTCGTGTGCCCTCACCCCGTTGTCATGATGCGGCGCGGCGCGGCGCCTGTCTGTCAGGAATTGCCCGCAGGTCCCGGGGTCTGCCGCGGCTCCAGCAGCGTGATCTTCTGCCAGATCTTGCTGGAGAGCCCGCCGCACAGCGTCTCGACCTCGCTCACGGCGTCCAGCACGACCGGGTCGTTGAAGTCCTGGACGTACAGCGCCGCCAGCTTGCTGTTGAGCGACAGCAGCTCGCTGCAGTAATCGAGGTACCGCCCCAGCTCGTCGCGAGTCATGGTGCGGACGGGAGAGGAAGCGGTGTCGGGCCGGTCCGCGAGCAGGCGCGCGGGGTCCTTGGTGAGCTGGTGCGCGTCCACGATGTGGGCGAGGCTGCGGAGCGCGTGGATCGCGCCCAGCGCCCGCCGCCGCTTGAGCCGCCACTCGAGGGTGAGCACGAAGTACGTCGCGATCCCGAGAAACACGATATCCTGGACCAGCGCCTCCGTCCCCTGGAAGAACTCCGACCAGTTGTCGGCCCGGATCGCGGGCAGAAGGGCGACGGCCATGGTGAGCAGGATCAGGACCACCATGATCGCGGCACCGGCCATGACGCGGGCCCACCAGAGGGGCCGTCGCAGCCGTGCGGTGTTGACCACGGCCTCGTCGCCGAGGGCGCGCAGTTCCCGGCTGACGCGGCCGAGTCCGGAATCGGGGAACCGCTCCTCGATGCGGAGGCTCAGGACGTCGAGCGTCCGGAGCAGCAGCAGCTCGTTCAGTCGGCGGTACACTGCGTGTGCCGTCCCTCAGCCGACCACGGCGAGGACGAGATCGGCCACGTTGGTGCCGGTCGGGCCCGTTCGGACGAGCGCTCCGGCCGCGTCGAGCGACGGGTGGGCGTCATGCTCCTCGAGGTCCGCCCTCGGATCGCGGCCGGCGGCCTCGATGCGTGACCACGTGTCGTTGTCGACAAGTGCGCCGGCCGCGTCCGTCGGGCCGTCCCGGCCGTCGGTGCCGGCGGCCAGGATCGTGACGCGCTTGTCCGCCCCGGCCAATGCGCCCGCCGCCGAGAGCGCCAGCTCCTGGCAGCGGCCGCCCGTGCCCGCGGGCTCGCGGATCGTGACTGTCGTCTCGCCGCCCGCCACCCAACAGATGGGCCGCGGCGCGGCGCCGGTGCCGAGCGCCTCCCACGGTCCGGCGGCATCGCCCGTCTCGAGCACGTGCTCCGCGATCGCGACGCCGCACACCACGGCCTCGCCCAGGATCGGCTTCTTCCGGACGAACACGCGGAACCCCTCGCCGATCGCCGCGTCGGCGGCGGCCTCGACCGCGACGCGGTTGCTCGCGACGACGTGCGTCTCGACCGTCCGGAACGCCGCGTCTCCCGGCTTCGGCGTTTCCGGGATCATCCCGCGCTCGGTCCGGTCGAGCAGGTCGATCACGGATCGCGGCACCGCCGGAATCAGGCCCTCGAGATCGAGCATCGCCCGCACCCGGACCGCCGTCGTCGGGTCGGGCGAGCAGGGACCGGACCCGATGGACGCGACGTCGTCGCCGGCCACATTGGACACGGCGTAGACACGGATGTTGGCGTGCGAGAGTGCGGTCGCGAGCCGGCCCGCGCCCCAGCGGCTGATGCGTTTGCGCACGCGGTTCATGTCGTGGATGTCGAGGCCGGAGCGGAGCATCGCCGAGAACGTCGCTTCGAGGTCGTCGTGCGAGATGCCGCGGACCGGCGCGGCCAGGAGGCTCGACGCGCCGCCCGAGATCAGGACGAGGACGTCGTCGCCGAGGCGGATGTTCCGGACCGTATTCTCGAGCGCCTCCGCCGCGGCGAGAGATCGGGGGCCGGGCAGCGGGTGGTCGCCCACGACGACGTCGATGCCGGCGCCGGGCGAGGGGCCGGGCTCGGTCGCGATCACGAGTCCGCCTGTCGCCTCGCTGCCGGCCGCGTGCAGCCGGGCAACCGCGGCGTCGGCCAGCGGATGGGCCGCCTTGCCGAACGAGAGGATCCACGTGCGTTTGCCCGGCGGCGCGGGATCGCGGTCGAGCGCGTGCGCCAGTGCGCGGCGCGGCTCGACCGACTCGAGCGCGGCGCCGAACAGGCGCAACAGTACGTCTGCGGGTTGCGGCATCGTCCGAACTCTGCTGGGGGCGGTGACCCGCCCGTCAGAACGGAATGTCGAGGGCCTTGCAGAGATAACGGATCAGGGGCGCACCGGCACGACATACCGTGGCGCACTCGTCCAGGAAGTCGGCACGGCGGGCGGCGGCTGGCGAGAGCTCGCACACGCCGATGAAGTCCTTCCGCCGGAGATCCTCAATCAGCGGATGGTCGATCGCGCACCCCGCCGGCGCGCGCACCAGCGAGTCGCCCGACAGCTCGAACCGTGAGCGGAACGCCTTCCCCCGGCTCGCCCGCTTCCACGCCGCCGGGTCCTCCTCCATCCGGTCCCGGATCCGCTTCAGCGTCGCCGCGTCCGGGTGCCAGATGCCGGCGCCGACGAACACGTTGCCCGGCTCGAGGTGGACGTAGAACCCCGGCGCGTGCACGTCCTTGCCGAGGTCGTGACGGAACTGGATGCCGAGGTGCGTCTTGTACGGGCTCTTGTCCCGCGAGAAGCGCGTGTCCCGGTGGATACGGAACAGCGAGCCGCCGACCGGTCGCGGGTCCGCACGGAAGTTCCGGCTGATCCGCCGGAGCGGCGCCCCGAAATCGGTCACGAACCGCATTGCCGGCCGCTGCACGTCCGCCTGGTATCGTTCCTTGTTCTCCGCGAACCAGTCCTTGCGGTTGTTTGCCGCAAGTTCCCGCAGAAAGTCGAACGTCGCTTTCGTGAAGTACGCCGTGGCCATTTCGGAGTGCTCTCCCCAATCCGTTCCCGCCCCACACGGGCTCCCAACTATAGAGGACCCCCTCCCCCCCGTCGAGTGCCACCGCCCCTCCCACCGTCACCTCGCCGTCAATCCCCGCAGTTCACACCCGCCCTTCGTCGCCCGCCCTTCGTCGCCCGCCTCACTTCGCCCGCCTTCCCACTTCCCGGTATTATCCCGAATCCCGTCCCTTCAGCCGCGGAGCCCGAATGCCCGGACGCCCCATTGTTGCCGTCACCCGCCGGCTCCCCCGCACCGTCGAGTCCGCGCTCGCCGCGGAGTTCGACGTCCGCCTCAACGCGGACGACCGGCCGATGGACACTGCCGCGCTGCGTGCCGCGTTCGAGCGGTCGGACGCCGTGCTGCCCACCGTAAGCGACCGGATCGGCGCCGACCTGTTCCGCCCACCGATCCGCGCCCGTCTGATCGCCAACTTCGGCGTCGGCACGGACCACATCGATCTCGGCGCCGCGGCCGAAGCCGGCCTCGTCGTGACGAACACTCCGGGCGTGCTGACCGACTGCACGGCAGACCTGACGATGGCGCTGATGCTCGCGGTGATGCGGCGGCTGGGCGAGGCGGAGCGGGAGTTGCGAGCGGGCGCGTGGACCGGGTGGCGGCCGACGCACATGCTCGGCACGCGCGTCACGGGCAAGACGCTCGGCGTCGTCGGATTCGGCCGGATCGGGCGGGCGGTCGCGCGGCGCGCGCACCACGGCTTCGGCATGCGCGTCCTGTTCCACACGCCGGAAACGCCGTCACCCGAGGAGTGCGCCGCTCTCGGCGCGGAGCCGCGCGCCTCGCTCGACGAGATGCTGGAGGAGTGCGACGTCGTCTCGATCCACTGTCCGGCGACACCCGAGACCCGGCACCTGATCGACGCCGCCCGGCTCGAACGGATGAAGCCCGGCAGCTTCCTCGTGAACACCGCTCGTGGCGACGTCGTGGATGAAACAGCGCTCGTCGTCGCACTGAAGAGGGGACAGCCCGCGGGCGCGGGGCTGGACGTCTACGAACGCGAGCCGGCCGTGACCGCCGGCCTGCTCGAGCTCCCCAATGTCGTGCTGCTTCCGCACATCGGCAGCGCGTCCCTGGAGACGCGCACCGACATGGGCATGCGCGCGGTCGAGAACGTGCGCGCGTTCTTCGCCGGCCGCGAGTCACCGGACCGCCTCTGAACCACGGCGCCAGGCCACCGGACCGCCGCGCCGCGGACTGGCGTCCGTCAGCGCGCTGCGTCGCTGACCGGCCGGCGGACGCCGCGCTCGATCCGGAAGAGCAGCCGGCTGTCCGGCTCGGGGCCCGCGCGTACGAGGAACGTCGCGTCCATGCCGGGCGCGAGGCCGGTGCCCGCCGGCGCGTCCGGCGCCGGATGCAGGAACAGCCCGCTCACGTCGATCGTGTCCTTGGCGACGACGCCGGCCAGGTCACCGATCTCGGTGATCGGCGCGTGCGTCGCGCCGCCGCTACCTCCTTCGAAGTTCGCCGAGATGTCGACCCGCGCGGGCGGGCCCCCGGGCACGACGACGGCGCCGCCGAGGATGAGCAGGTCGGAAAGCGAGCGGCCGTTGCCGGGCAGATTCTCGTAGCTCTCGAGCGGCGCCGTGCGGAACGTGTCCGCCGCGATCGCGTCGAGCACGCTCACCATTGCGACGAAGTTCACGGCCCGCAGATACTGCTTCTCCGGGTCCAGCCTCCAGCCGCCCGACTCGATCAGCACCGCGCTCGTGCCCCACTGCTGCACGAGATCGCCGAACGCGCGCGGGTTAAACGTCTCGTCGTAGCGCGTGACATACCCGCCGACCAGCGGCGCGATGGCCCGCTCGACGGTCGCCGCCACGTGCTTCGCGGCTACGAAGTTGGGCGTCTCCGTATGGTCGTCGTCCACCGCCGGCGCGAGCAGCGAGATCGCTGCCACGCGCTGGCTCGGGCCGACCCGCGTGCGCGGGTTCTGGTCGTGCAGGTTGAAGCCGAATTGCGGCTCGTACCGGTCGCGCACCGCCTTGAGCGTCCGGCCCTCCGGCGTGGCCAGATGGCGCACGTCGCGGTTCACATCGACGCCGTACGCGTCGTAACGCTGGAACCGCTCTGCGCCGTCCGGATTGAGCATCGGCACCATCAGGATCGTGAGCCGTTCGGCCCAGGTCCGTGTGCGCGCATCGCCGTTGGTGCCGTGCAGGTAGTTCACGAGATCGGCAAGCGCCATCGTCGCGGTCGACTCATCGCCGTGCATCTGCGACCAGAACAGCACCTTCACCGGCCCGCTCCCGTAGCGTAGCAGTTCGATCGTGCGGCCCTCGCCCGACCGGCCGACCTCCTCGCGGGCGATCGGACCCGTCGCGATCGGGTCGAGTGCGCGCCACAGCTCGGCATGGCCGAAGTGCCGCTGCGCGATCGAGCCGATCCGGTAGCGCGCGTGCAGCGCGAGCAGCTCGCGCGTGTTCGCGTCCTTCGCGGGAACCGCGGTCGTGAAGGCGGGGTCGGTCAGCCGGTCCCAGACCATGCGCGAGATGTCCGCGCCGGTCGAGAGAGCGCGCGCCCGGTCGTCGAAGCCTCGCGTCATCACGACGAGCACCCAGGGCGCACGCGTGCCCGGGAACACGATCGCGCCGTCATGGTCGATGCCCGTGATCCAGCCCGTCTTGTGCGCGACGCGCGTCCCCGCCGGGAGTCCGGCCGGGATCATGTCGTTGAACTCCTGTCCCGCCAGGATGTCGATCATCTCGTCGCACGCGCTGCGCCGTGTGATCGAGCAACGTGCGATCGCCTCGAGCGCAACCGCCAGGCCGTGCGCCGTCGTCGTGTTGTTGAGGCCCGCGCTGTACGCCGCAAGGTCCTCGACGCCCCGACGCACGTTCATCTCCGACGCCCCGATCTCCGCCATCGTACGGCGCACATCCGCCGCGCCGACGTGATCGATGAGCAGGTTCAGGGCAAGATTCGAGGAGCGCGTGATCATGAGCCGGACCAGCTCACGGATCGTCGCGGTAGAGCCGACCCGATCGTACAGCGTCGAATCGCTGTCCGACTCCTTCGGCAGCACGTACGGCGCATCGTCCACGATGCTGCGGAACGTATCCGTCACGGGTAGCGCATCGTCGAGCGAGAACCGGCCGGCCTCCGCCTGCCGGAACACCTCGAGCATGACCGGCACCTTCATCGTGCTCGCCGCATGCATCACGCGATCGCCGTCGATCTCGAGCCGCAGTCCGGTGCCCAGGTCCACGAGTACGACCGAGACTTCGGCGCCGGCCTCCCGGGCGATGCGGGCTCGAATGCCGGATTCGAGGTCGTCGAGGGAAGGGTCCGCGGGCAACGTGACGACGGCCGGCGCGGGAGCGGAGGCGGAGGCGTTTGCGGGACCGGGGGCGGGTGCGGGACGGACGGCGGCACTGCCGCAACCCGCGAGAACGGGGGCGATGGACAGCACGGATACGAGGCTCCTTGTCAGGGACGTGCGGGAGCGGCGGCGTTGCGTCCTCATGTGATGGTCCGCTCCACGTCGATGTAGAACAGGTCGGTCGCGGGCTGCCAGTCGTCGGGGGCGACGCCATCGAGCGGCGTGCTCTGCCACTCGGTCGTCGGGTGCAGCGTCTTCATGGTGGCGCCGGCGCGCACTTTCACGGGCATGTCGAAGTCGGAGACGTCGGTCTTCCAGCGGTAGCGGACGGAGCCATCCCCGAACTCGAGCTGGAGCACGGGGAGCGCGGGGAAGTACAGGTACTGCTCGAAGATCGGACGCAGGTCGCGGCCGAGCTGCTGGTTGAAGAAGTTGATGACATTGGTCGTCCAGATGTCCTGGTACTCGAAGTGCGCGGCGTAGTCCTTGATCAGCGCCCACCACTTCGTGTCATCGTCCACCACGTTCCGCAGTGTATGCAGGAACAGCGCTCCCTTGAAGTACATGTCCTGGGTCGGCCAGTAGTTGACACCGGGCGGGCCGATGATCGGCTGGATATTGCGCACCTTGGTCTTGTAGCCGTTGACGTACTTGAGCGCGTCTTCCGGGCCGAACATGCACTCGACGTAGATGACTTCGTTGTAGGTGTCGAAGCCTTCCTGGATCCAGGCGTCGGATACGTCGCGCGCGGTCACGCTGTTGCCGAACCACTCGTGCCCGCTCTCGTGGATGATGATGAAGTCGAACTTCGGACTCACACCCACGCCGGTCCAGTCGCGGCCGCCGTAGCCGTTCTGGAAACCGTTGCCATACGTGACCGCGCTCTGGTGCTCCATCCCCGTGTAGTCGACCTCGATCAGCTTGTAGCCGTCGAGTGGGAACGGGTAGGGACCGATGTACTTCTGGTAGCAGTCGATCATCGGCTTCGCCTGCGCGAACTGTCGCTTCGCCGCGTCGAGATGGTAGGGCAGCGCCCAGAAGTCGAGCGTGACCGTGCCCAGGGTGTCCGACCAATGGCGGTAGTCGGCGATGTTGACGGACACCGAGTAGTTGTTGATCGGGTAATGCACCTTCCAGTTGTACGTGGTGGTGCCATCGGCGTTGACGGTGCTGTCCTGGAAGCGGCCGTTGGACACGTCGGTGAGCCCGGTCGGGATGGTCACGTGGATCGCCATGCTGTCCACTTCGTCGGGCTGCTGGTCCTTGTTCGGCCACCACAGGCTCGCGCCGATCCCCTGGTTCGCCGTGAACACCCACGGATTGCCCAGCGAGTCCTGCTCGAACACCATACCGCCGAACCGGCCCTGCTCCGCCGGGAAGCCCGAGTAGTGGAATTCGATGCTTGCAGTCTCGCCCGCCGCCAGCGTGCGCGGGAACTGGACGAACACCGCGTTGAACTCACGCGTGTACTCGAGCGGAGCGCGCTCGAACAGGATGCTGTCCACGTTCATGTTGTCGAACAGGTCGATCTGGATCCGGTCACCCGGCTCGACCATGCGGAAGCGGATCGTGTTCGTGCCGTGCACGAACTTCTGCGCCGGATCGATCGAGACCGCGAGGTCGTACGTCAGCAGGTCGTTGTTCTCGCGATACGGTCCGTACGTGCCGCGGAGTGAATCCGCCTTCGTGAAGCTCTGCCGCCGCTCGATCCGGTCCACCCGCGAGGAGTCGAACGTGAGCGTCATCGGTCCCGTCACCTCCGCCGGTTTCACCTCGAACGGCTCGTGAAGACGGGCCTGCACCTGCACACCGGATGCGCCATAGCCCGCCGGCAGCGTGACCTGCCCGTGGACATCGGTCCGGTAAACCGTGAGCGAACCCGGTGCGAACACCAGCGCCCCCTCCACCGGGAAGCCCGTCGCCGAATCCACGAAGGTGAGCGTCGGGTCCATGCCCCCCACGCACGCCGCGAACGCCGGCAATACCAGGAGCCCCAGAAACCGCCCCCGCACCCGTCGCACGATCCCCGCTCCCGCAACTCGCATATCCGCCTCCCGCGCATTCGCACGGTCCCCCGGTTCCCTGTTCCCACTCCCGCCCCCGCCGCACCCGCCGCACCCGCTCCCGCCCCCGCAAACGCCTCCGCCTCCGCTCCCGCTTCCCCCTACTTCCCGATCCGCACACCAGCCATCGCGCTCGCCCCCGGATCACTGACCGATGTCGCCGTCACCGTAATCTGCGCCGTCTCCGCCGCCCCCGGCGTCACGTAGACCCGGACCGGCGCCGACTCCCCGAACGGCACTGCCGCCAGCTCGTTCAACAACCGCGCGCTCCAGTCCTCGCCCTCGACGGCGACGGAGAGCCGGTAGACGTCGGAGCCGAGCCATGCGTTCGCGTCGCGCGGGTGCAGCGCCGGATCGGTCGTGGCGGCCGTGCCCGTGTTCGTCAGAATGAACGTGATCGGCGTGTCGGTCGCGCGCGCCGTCGAGTCTGCCGGCGCGGCAAGCGTCGCGCCGCGCGACTGCGGGCCCGCACCATCGAGCGACTGCACCGTCAGCGTGTAGCCGAGGATGCCGCGCTCGTCACGTTCGATGTCCGCCACGTAGAAGTGCAGCCGATTGGGCGTGTCCTCCCACTCGAACGCGCTGCCCGACTCGAGGCCCGCGTGGAAGAGCGCGTCGTTCAGCTGTCGGTAGTCGGCGATCGTGCGCATCACCTTCTCGCCGTTCGGCTTGACGTAGTCGACCCGGTTCATGTCCTCCGGTTGCGCGTCGATTACCCAGATGAAGCTGTTGAACGCGTTGGGGCCGCCGTTCCGCCCTCGCACGTTGTCCTTGTTCAGCGCCAGCAGCACGCCGTTGTCCGGCGTGAACGAGTCGTACCCGATCCGCTGCACCACTTCGAGCGAGTAGAAGTCGTAATTCGGGATACCGTGCGAGAGCGGGTTGGTCGCCGGATCGTCCGGTGGTGTCCGGTCGCGCGGTTCGGCACCGTCCAACCGGATCGTGATGCCGGCGAACGTGCCCGGCAGCGGCGCCACCGCGCGCGCCGTCACTCGCGCCACGGCGAGCCCGCTCCGCGCCAGGCCGTCACGGCTCAGAGCCAGCACCTGCGTGCTGTCGATGAACCCGTTCCGCACCCGGTTCGCCAGCATCAGGCCCGCCGGCATCGCCGCCCCGTTCGTCGGCGGTACGACCCACCGCATGTGCGGACCGCCCGGCCCGTTGAACGAGCCCCGGTCCATCATGTCCCACGGGCCCGCCGCGACGCGGCGGTACGGCTCCACGTAGGGGTTGTTGTTCAGGTCCGGAATGTCGAACGCGAAGTGTCCCAGCTCGTGCGTGATCGTGCCCGAGCTCTCCCCCTGCCGCATCGACGAGAGGCCCCACTGCTGCGCGCCCGCACGCCAGCTCGTCCACTCCACGTACCGCGTCGGGATCCAGCGCGGCTTCGACGGATCCGGGTTGCCCCACTCCGGCGGGATGTCCTCCTTCGTGTCGAACTTCATCTCGCCGAACTCCTGCCACACGCTCGTCTCGTCGTAGCCCGCGTAGATGCGGAGCACCGCGTCGTACTGATCCTCCAGGTCACCCACAGCAGCGCGCCACAACGAATCCACGTCCGGCTCCATCCGGCTGCCCGCCACGCTGCCATCCGGTGTCGACTCGTTCTGACCGTACTCGTTCAGACCGTACGCCCAGAGCGGCTCCGGCATCCGGTACGGACCGTACGCGTCCACCGCCGTGATCCCGAACTTCCCTCGCGACTGCTCCATCCAGTAGCCGTTGATCGTGTGACCGTGATTCACCGCGGAAGGCTTGATGAAGAAATCGGCGTAGAACCGCGCCACATCCTCTCGCCCGACCGGCTCGATCTGCGGATTGCCGAACGGATCCGAACGCAACGCCTGCGTGATCACGAACGGCTGGTCCGGGAAGTCGATCGCCACCAGCGCGATCCGGAACTCCCGCTCCGGAACCAGCGACGGATCCGCCCAGTTCCGGCCCGGGATCGCCCGGTAGTCCGCCCAGGTCATCGAATCCTGGTCCTGCACCTGCTGCGGATCCAGGGGACGGACGGACGGGCCGCTGTCCCGCGGACTGCACCCGGCCGCGATGAGGACGATCCCGAAAGCGACGACGCCCCCGTAAATCCGGGCCGGTCTTCCTTGACGCCGGGTCGAGCAACCCATGGTCATCTTCTCGCGTGGCGGAAACGGATCGGGGAGGGATAACCCGCCGACCGACCGGGTGCAAGGCTGGACGCTACGCCCGCTTCCTCGAGGACGCATGCCTCGGGACCGGGTACCCGGCGCCGCCTTCCGGCACGTCCCCTGCACGGCGAGCCATGGCTTCGCCGCGTCGCCGAGCCCCACAGCTACCCATCCTCGCCGCGTCGCCGAGCGACTCCATCCAACCTTTCCGCGGCGCGGCCTGTCTACCTGAACGGCATCTATGGACAATCCGTTCATAGCTGGACGATTCACCGTCACGATGGATGAGGCCATGGCCCGCGAGACCGATGCGCTCCTGCCACTGAAACCGGACGTCTTCCTGATCCTGACCGTGCTCTCGAGTGAGGATCGGCTTCACGGCTACGGCATCATCCAGGCGGCCGACGGTGTGTCGGGCGACACCGTCCCGCTCCTTCCCGGTGCGCTCTACCGGCGGCTCCGGTGGATGGTGGGCGCGGGTTTGATCGAGGAGGTCGATCCGCCGGCGGGTGATGTGGAGGGAGACGAACGCCGGCGGTACTACCGCGTCACGCGGTTCGGGCGGCGGGTCGCGACGGCCGAGGCGGCGCGCATGGAGCGGTGGGTTTCGGCGGCCCGTGCCGCGCGGCTCGTTCCATGAGGGGACCGGGCGTGGCGGTGCGTGCGGCGGCGGCGTTGTACCGGGCAGTGCTCCGGCTGTCTTTCCCGGCTGCGTTCCGGGAGGGATACGGGCGGGAGATGACGCGAGCCTTCGAAGCGCTGGCGGCCGATGCGTGGCAACGCGGCGCGTGGCGGCTCGCGCTCCTGCTCGCGCGGGCGCTGTTCGACCTCGTGGTGGAGGGCGGAGCGGAGCGGTGGGCGGGCCGATCGAGCGGTGCATCGAAAGAAGGGAGACGGGTGGTGTGGTTCGAGGAGCTGGGGCAGGACGTGCGTCACGCGTTTCGGGCAGTCCGGCGCCGGCCACTTTTCGCGGCGGTGGTGGTCGGCGCGGTGGCGCTCGGTGTCGGTGCGAATACGGCGATCTTCTCGATCGTGAACGGCGTGCTGCTGCGGCCGTACGGGTGGCGCGAAGCGGACCGGGTCGTGGTCGTCTGGGATTCGCGACCCGACCAGGGCCGCGACCGGATGCGCACGACCGGGCCCACCTACCGCGACTGGAAGGAGCGCGCGACGAGCTTCAGCGCGATGGCGGGGATGATGGCCGCCACGTGGACGGTCGGCGGCGACGGCGCAGGTCCCGCCCGGGTGAACGGCGTACAGGTCGACGCGGACTACTTCGCCGTGCTCGGCATCGAGCCCCGGCTGGGCCGGACCTTCCGCCGCGAAGAGATCGAGGCGGACGCCGACGTCGCAATACTGAGTGACGCTCTCTGGCGCAGCCGCTACGGCGGTGATCCGGACGTGGTCGGCCGTACCGTGGAGCTCGACGGGCATCGTTACGAGATCGTCGGAGTGATGCCTCCCGACCCCTTCCCGACTCCCATCGGTGTCCTCACCGTTCCGCCGCCGGCGACGATGGAACTGGTCTGGACGCCCTATCGCGCCGATTCGCCATGGGCGCTGCGCCGCGGCTCGCACATCGTCACGGTGATCGCGCGCATCCGCCCCGACGTGACGCTCGATCGCGCGCAGGGAGAGATGTCGCGCATCGCCGCCGGGCTCGCCGAGCAGTATCCCGCCGCGGCCAGTGGCATCGAAGCGCGCGTCGTGCCCGTGCGGGAGCAGGTCGTGGGAGACGTCCGCGCCGACCTGGTCGTGGTCTTCGGCGCGGTCGGCCTCGTCCTCCTGCTGGCCTGTGCGAACCTCGCGAACCTCCTCCTCTCGAGGGTCGTCGAGCGGCGTCGGGAGTTCGCGCTGCGACGGGCGCTCGGCGCGGGGAACGGCCGCCTGGTCCGGCAAATGTCCACCGAGGTGGCGGTGCTCGGCCTGCTCGGCGGCGCCGCGGGACTCGCGATCGCCTGGCGCGGGGTGGCCATACTCCCCCGCTGGCTCCCACCCGGCCTGCCCCGCCAGGACTCGATCGCGGTCGATCCGGCCGTGCTCCTGTTCACGCTCGCCGCCACGCTGGGCGTGAGCGCGCTGATCGCATGGGGACCGACACACCGGGCGCTGGGCCGCGGGACCGGCGATGACGGCGCGCTTCGTTCCGGTGGAAGGGGCGGCACCACCGGAAGACACGAGTTGCGGCTCCACCGCGGACTCGTGGTCTCACAGCTGGCGATCGCGACCGTGCTCCTCGTCGGCGCCGGCCTCCTGCTCCGGAGCTTCTCGGCGATCCGTTCCGTCGATCCCGGCTTCGATCCCCACCGCCTCGCGACCGCGGAGCTCATCGTCCCCGTCGCGGACCAGGAGAGCGCCGCCTCCATCACCACGTACCTCGACGCCCTCGTCGACGACGTGCGCGGCGACGTCCCCGGCGTCGCCGCCGCCGCGCTCGCCTACGACCCGCCTCTCGCGTCCACCTGGTGGGAGGGCTTCGCTCTCGCCGACGAGCCGGTGCCACCCGATGAGACGGGACCGGACGCCCGCTTCCGGATCGTGGGCGCCGGCTACTTCGAGGCCGCCGGCATCGAGCGCGTCCGCGGCAGGAGCTTCACCACCGCGGACCGCGCCGACGCACCCGGCGCCATCATCGTGAACGAGGCCTTCGTCCGCCGCTTTCTCCCCACTCGCGACCCGATCGGCGTCCGCATCGTCCACACCGGCGCCGAGCGTCGCTACGGCAAGGACGCCGGCCTCCCCACCGAGCACACCATCGTGGGCGTCGTCCGCGACGTTCGCTTCATGGGCCCGCGCCAGGGAACCGCGCCCGCCCTCTACATGCCGATCGCGCAGTATCCCGTCGCCAATGCCACCCTCCTCGTCCGGGCAGAACCGGGGCTCGATCCGCACGCCCTCGACAACGCGCTCACCGCCGTATTCCACGCCCACGACCCATCCGCCCCACCCGCGCGCCTCGTCACGATCGAGGACGACTTCGCACTGCTCGTGGCCCAGGACCGGTTCAACGCCCTGCTGGTCGCTGCCTTCGCCACGCTCGCCCTCCTCCTCGCCGCCGCCGGGATCCACGCCGTTCTCGCCTACGCCATCGCCAGACGCCGCTCCGAACTCGCCGTCCGCATGGCCCTCGGCGCCACCCCCTCTCGACTCCGGCGCGACGTCGTCCGCGAGACCATCCGCATGGGTTCCCTCGGCCTCACCGTCGGCCTCGCCGCCGCCCTCGCCCTCGGGAGGTCCCTCTCCAGCCTGCTCTTCGGCGTCCCCGCCACCGATCCCGCCACCTTCCTCACCGTCGTCGCCACCCTCGCCGCCGTCGCCCTCCTCTCCGCCTCGATCCCCGCACGCACCGCCGCCTCCACCAACCCCGCAACCCAACTCCGCGAATAATCCCCGCCCGTCCGTCGCCCGCCGTCCGTCGCCCGCCTTCCGTCGCCCGCCTTCCGTCGCCCGCCCTTCCTCGCTAATATATCAGATATCAGAACACGAACCCCCGACGTCCATGCCGCGACATGCCAGTCCCGCCATCGAACGGCGCTCCCTCCGGGAGCTGGTCTACGAGCACCTGAAAGCGCGCCTGAACGCGGGCCATCTGCGTCCCGGCGCGTTCCTGGACCTGAATGCGCTGGCGGCGGAGATCGGGATCAGCCGGACGCCGCTCCGGGATGCGCTGATCCGCCTGGAGTCGGAGGGTTTCGCGGAGATCCTGCCGCGTCGGGGTGTCCGGATCGCGGCGCTGACACTGGACCGGATCCGTGACATCTACGAGATGCTGGGCGCGCTGGAGTCGGCGGCGTTGCGCGGCGTGTCGGGGGGTGTGACGCCGGGCGTGGTAGAGCGGATGTCGGAGTTGAACGACGAGATGCGGCGGTCGCTGGACGCATTCGACTTCGCGCGGTTCTACGAAGCGAATCTCGCCTTTCATGACTGCTACCTCGATCTGTCGAAGAATGCGGAGCTGGTGTCGCGGATCCGGATCCTGAAGCAGCGGCTCTACGATTTTCCTCGGTTGCAGGGATTCGTCCCGGAGTGGGAGCGGTCGTCGGTGGAGGAGCATGCGGAGCTGGTCGGTCTGCTGCGGAGCGGGGCGGTGGCGGCGGCGGCAGACTACCTGCGGGACGTACACTGGAGCTATGCGCGGCAGGCGCCGTACATCCGCCGGTACTACGCGGCGTCGGGCGGTGCGGCGGCGGCGGGGATCTGAGTATGCGTACGGGCGTGATCTTCGACGTGAAGAGGTTCTCGATCCAGGACGGACCGGGGATCCGCACGACGATCTTCTTCAAGGGTTGTCCGCTGTCGTGCTGGTGGTGCCACAATCCGGAGAGCCGGAGCCGGGACCCGGTCGTGTACCACGACGCGTCGCGGTGCCTGCTGTGCGGTGATTGTGCGCGTGTGTGTCCCGAGGATGCGCTGGCGCTGACGGAGTACGGCGTAGTGAAGGACGGTGCGCGGTGCCGGGAGCACGGCCTGTGCGCGGCCGTGTGTCCGGCGGAAGCGCGCCGGCAGGTCGGGAGCCGCGTGACCGTGGCTGAGGTCGTCCGCGAGATCGAGAGGGACCGGCTCTACTTTGACGAGTCGGGCGGCGGCGTGACGTTCTCGGGGGGCGAGCCGCTGTTGCAGTGGGAGTTCCTGCTCGAGGTGCTGAAGGTCTGCGGTGAGCTGGACGTGCATCGCGCGGTGGACACGACGGGCGTGGCGGCGCCGAGCGTGCTGCTGCGGGTGGCGGCGGAGACGGACCTCTTCCTGTACGACATCAAGACGATGGACCCGGCGCTGCATCGCCGGGCGACGGGCGTCAACCTGCTGCCGGTGCTGAACAATCTCGCGATCCTGCTCGACGCGGGTGCGCGCGTCCGGATCCGGGTCCCCCTGATCCCCGGTGTCACGACGGTGGAGAGCATCGAACGGACGGGCGAGTTCCTCGCCGACCATCCGCCGGTCGAGGGCGTGGACCTGCTACCGTTCCATCGATCGGCGCGGGACAAGCACCGCAAGTTCGGCGTGCCGTGGTTGCTGGAATCCGACGAGGAACTGCCGGACGGCCGGGTCCGGGACTGGGCCGCGCGCCTGGACGGCTACGGGTTCCCGGTCACGATCGGAGGCTGAGGCGTGAACGAGCGAGTGGCGCGGTTGATGGAGCGGAGCTTCGAGGCGGAGCCCGCGGTGTCGGCGGAGCGTGCGCTTTGGGTGACGCGGTTCTACCGGGAGAACGAGGGCCGGCATGCGGTGCCGGTGCTGCGGGCGCTCTGCTTCCGCGATCTCTGCGAGAAGAAGTCGATCTGGATCGGCGCGGACGAGATGATCGTGGGCGAGCGCGGGCCCGCGCCCAAAGTGGTGCCCACCTTCCCCGAGCTGACCTGCCATTCGGTGGAGGACCTGCGCACGCTGGACGAGCGCGAGCAGACGCGCTACCGCACGGACGCGGAGACGATCGCCGCGTACGAGGCGGAGGTCATCCCGTACTGGCGCGGCCGGTCCATGCGCGACCGCGTGTTCGCCCACGTGCCCGACGGCTGGCGCGCGGCCTACGAGGCGGGCGTGTTCACCGAGTTCATGGAGCAGCGCGCGCCCGGGCACACCGCGCTCGACGGCGAGATCTACCGCAAGGGCATGCTCGACTACAGAGCGGAGATCGCGGAGCGGCGCGCGCGCCTCGATTGGCGGACGGATCCGGACGCGACGCGGAAGGACGAGGCGCTGCAGGCGATGGACATCGCGTGCGACGCGGCGATCCGGTTCGCCGAGCGCCACGCCGACCTGGCCGAGCGGCTGGCCAGCGAGGCAGCGGACGAATCGCGGCGCGGCGAGCTGCTCCGCATCGCGGCGGTCTGCCGCCACGTGCCGGCGCACGCGCCGCGTGACTTCCACGAAGCGATCCGAGATGTACTGGTTCTGCCACCTGGGCACCATCACCGAGCTGAACGGCTGGGACGCGATGAACCCGGGCCACCTGGACCAGCACCTGCGCCCATTCTACGAGAGGGGCCTCGCGGACGGCACGCTCGACCGCGAGCACGCGAAGGAGCTGCTCGGCTGTCTCTGGATCAAGTTCAACAACCACCCGGCACCGCCCAAGGTGGGCGTGACCGCGAAAGAGAGCGGCACCTGGAACGACTTCACCAACATCAACCTCGGTGGTCTGGATCGTGATGGAGGCGACGCCGTCTCCGATCTCTCCTACCTGATCCTCGAGGTCGTCGATGAGGTCCACCTGCTGCAGCCTCAGAGCAACGTCCAGATCAGCGCGCGCACGCCCGACCGGTTCCTCAAGGCCGCGTGCCGCGTGGTCCGGCGCGGCTACGGCTACCCGTCGGTGTTCAACGCGGACACGGTCGTGGCCGAGCAGGTCCGCGCGGGAAAGGCCGTGGCGGACGCGCGCGAGGGCGGGACCAGTGGCTGCATCGAGACGGGCGCGTTCGGCAAGGAGGCGTACCTGCTTACCGGCTACTTCAACACGCCCAAGGTGCTCGAGATCGCGCTGCACGACGGCATCGACCCGGCTTCGGGCAGGCGGCTCGGTCCGGCCACCGGCGACCCGCGCGGCTTCACCTCGTTCGACGAGCTCTACGCCGCCTTCGAGACGCAGCTCCGCCACTTCGTGGACGTGAAGGTCGAGGTCAACCAGTACATCGAGTCGATGTTCGCGCGCTACTACCCGGCGCCGTTCCTCTCCGTGCTCATCCGCGACTGCATCGAGAACGGCCGCGACTACTACGACGGCGGGCCGCGCTACAACACCACATACATACAGTGCTGCGGCATCGGCACCACTACGGACAGTCTGTCCGCGCTGAAGACGCACGTGTTCGAGGAAAAGGCGATCTGCATGGACGCCCTGCTCGGCGCACTCGAGCGCAATTTCGAGGGCGACGAGCCGCTTCGCCAGCGCCTGCTCAACCGCACGCCCCGGTTCGGCAACGATGACGACCGCGCCGACGACATCATGCGGCGCATCTACCGCTCGCTCGTCGAGACCATCGACGGCCGGCCCAACACACGCGGCGGCCGCTACCACCTGAACATGCTTTCGACCACCTGCCACGTGTACTTCGGCACCCGCGTCGGCGCCTCGGCCGACGGCCGCCACGCCTGCCTGCCCATCTCCGACGGGACCTCACCCGCGCACGGCGCCGACCGCCACGGCCCGACCGCCGTCTGCCGCTCGCTCGGCAAGATGGACCAGGTGCTCTCGGGCGGGACCCTCCTGAACCAGCGGTTCCTGCCGCAGGTGCTGGAAGGCGACAACGGCATCGACAAGCTCGCCTCCCTCGTACGCACTTACTTCCGCCTCGGCGGCCATCACATCCAGTTCAACGTGGTGGGCACGGAAACGCTGCGCGATGCGCAAGCGCACCCCGAGCAGTACCGCGACCTGCTCGTGCGCGTGGCCGGCTACAGCGACTACTTCGTCGACATCGGGCGGGACCTGCAGGAAGAGATCATCATGCGCACCGCGCAGGAGGCCTGCTAGCGCGCACCGGCAGGTGAGTCCGATCACTGTTCCGGGTGGCCGCAATGCAGTCTCCCGGACGGCTCCCTTTCCCCGGGACGACCGGCGTGCGGACCATTCCGCCGCTTCGACCTCAGTCGATCAGCGGCCGGCTCAGCTCCGTCCGCCACGAGGCCGGGTCCGCGTTCGCGTCCGGACCCGTCACGTAGGACTCCCAGAGGTCCGGCGCGGGGGTGAATCCCTGCGCGGCGACCCACGCATCGAGCTCGCCCCACGCCGCGGCGAGCCCCTCGTACTCGCCGTGGTGGACCGCGCGCGCCACCTTCATGGTCGGCCAGCCGCTCGCCCGGACTCGACCGGACGCTGTGACCGGCGACTCGACCGGCACACCGATCTCGAAGTCGAAGAGCTCGGGGTCCATCCGGAAATGGTGCGTGAACCACGGCCCGGCCGGGGCGATGCCCTGGTCCGCGATCGTCGTCATCAGCTCGCCGATGCCCGGACCCATCACGTTCCGGATCTCCTCGCGCGGGATCGTCACATGGATCACCGCGGTCAGGCGCGCCGCGGTCTGCGTCACAGTGGGTGCTTCGATCATGCGTGCTCCTCGTCTGTGAACATGCCAACACTCACCGCGCACGCCGATGAGTCAAGGGCCGGCTCCGCCGTTACCGGTCTCGCTCGTTTCGATGATGGAACGGGCGCGGTCGGTCGGAGCGGCAGACGCCAGCGCCAGGGCACGCTCGAGCGCGACATCACGACCGGCACGAAGATCCGCCGGGGTCGGGACTACCTCCACGTCCGGCTCGATGCCCACACCCTCGAACGCGCGGCCGTCCGGGAAGTACACTCGCTTCGTGCTGACCCGGAAGCTCAGCCCATCACCGAAATCGTGCATGTACGGCTGCCCCGTGCTCCCCTGCGTCGCCTCCCCCACCAGCGTCGCCCGACCGCTCACCTTCAACGGCATCACGAAATCCTCGCACGCCGACGCGCAGCCCTCGTCGATCAGTACGATCAGCCGACCCGTGAACAGCGGCGTCCCCGGCTGAACCACCCGCCCGAGCGTCTTCAGCTCCGCCCGATCGAACGACGCCAGAGCGTCCACGTAGCCGGACGCGTATTCCCCCAGCTGCGCCTTCGTGTACGCGTCCCGGACCGCTCGGTACGCGCCGAACAACGCGTTCGACACCACTGTCGCCTCTGTCCAGTCCACATACGGACGGTCCATCAGCGCCTCGATCAGCGACGCGGGCGTCGTCCCACCGCCGTTCCGCCGCACATCCACGATTATCGCCGGCGCTGCGCCATACTCCCTGACCCGGTCGACCGCACTCTCTTCGAACGACGGACTCGCGAACGAGGGAACCCCGATGTACGGGACTCCGCCCTCGAGCAGACGCGCCTCCACCGTCCGCGCCGCAGGCGCCGGCCCCAACCCCTCACCCCGGATCACCTCCACCTCGCGGCCACCGCGCAGCCCGAGCGAGAAACGACGAGGAAGCAGGTACGGCATCCGGAACACGCGCTGCTCCCTTACGCTCTCGTTCGAACCGTGCGCGTAGCGGAGCCGCTCACGCACGAAGTCCTCGACCGGAGCCCCGTTCACGGACTCGATCACGTCGCCGGCCGAGATCTCCGCACGGCGACTCGAACGCACCACCCACGCATCTCCGAGCCGTCGAACGTCGAGCCCGGTCTGCGCACCCTCATCGCCGAACAGCCGCCGGTCCGTGAAGTTCGTGTGTCCGTTCCGCAGCGTCGCCAGAAACGCCATCGACGACAGGCTGAACGAGGTCCGGTCCGGATTCGCGAGCACCTCCGCCAGGTAGTCGCGATACGCGGCATCCAGGTCGTACTCCGGGATCGCCTGCCAATGCCCGAAGTACCGTTGTACCGCGGCGTACATCGCCGACGCCATCCAGACCCGATCCGCCAGCGGGATCGTGTCCACCGCCTGCGCCGCCAGCGGCGCGGCCGCGCAGGTCGCCAGGACCGCCAGCACCAGGATTCTCCGCATCCGCAACACCATTGTCTCCCTCCTCATCGACTCGTCGCCCAGACGTCACTTACGTCCCGCCTCACCTCGGCGCAACCTGCCGCCTCGTCCACTGTACCTCGCCGCCGTCAACTATTATCGTAGTTGCATGCGGAGACCAACAGGTACGACCGGCGCGATGAGGCCGAGGCGAGACACGGACGGGTGCAACACGGGGCGCCGGCGGCGGGAGTGCGAAGTGGGGGTAGCGGTGCTGCTGGTGGCGGTTGCGGCGAGCGCGGCCTGCCAGCGGTTGCGCCCGGGATTGCCCTCGCCGTCGCCGGTGCGCGAGTTCACGGTGCCGTGGGAGAACGCGTTCCCAAGCGACATGGCGGTGGACGCGCGAGGCCGCGTGTGGTTCACGGATCGTCTGACGCACCGGATCGGGATGTTAGACCCGGCGACGTCGGAGTTCACGTCGCAGCCGACACCGACGCCGAAATCGACGCCGTACGGGATGGTCGCGGGCCCGGACGGTGCGCGATGGTTCGCGGAGAGCCGGGCGGGGCGTCTGGGCCGGATCGATCCCGGGGATGGCTCGATCACGGAGGTCGTGCTACCGGGGGTGAACGGCGGTCCGCAGCTTCTCGCGCAATCGGGAACGAGACTGTGGTTCACGGTCCGGGAGGGACGTGCGTGGGGGTGGTACGAGCCGTCGACGGGAGACGGACAGGTGAATCCGGGCCCACCGGATTTCGGCCCGTACGGGATCGCGGCCTCGCCGGATGGATCCATCTGGATCGCGGGCCAGCCGGGCTGGTTGCTGTTGCGCGTGGATGCGTCGTCGGACACGGCGAAGGTGGTGGAGCTGGAGGTGGAGATCGGCGCGGGCACGCAGCGGTGGCTGGCGACGCTTCCGGACAGCGTGCGGGAGGTCCGGGAACGGCGGCTGCGGCGGCAGGGGGAGGCCCGGCGGATCGCGGTCGATTCGAGTGGCGGTGTGTGGGTGACGGACTTCGACCGGAGCCGGGTGGTGCGGTACGATCCGGCGACGGGCGGGGAGGAGGCGTTCACGGCGCTGTCGGCGAAGACGGAGCCGTACGGGATCGCGGTGAGCGGGTCGGGTTTCGTGTGGTACAGCGAGAAGGCGAGAAACGCGATCGTGGTGCTCGACCCTGCGACGGGAGAGCGAGTGTCGTACCCACTGCCGAGCCCAAACGCGACGGTCCGGCAGATCCTGCTGGATGAAGCGCGAGGCCGGGTCTGGTTGCCGATGAGCGATGCCGGGAAGGTGGGCCTGATCGTGGTGCGCTGAAAGCGCCCGGGTCAGGCCCACCGTTCCCGCCCGCTACCGTACCCGCACTCTCCCCCGGATCACCACGTGCGCGTCCGAACAGCACGCTGATGTAGGCGGAGCCCGCGAAGGGGCCCGTCGTTGGATCGGTCGTGATCATCGGATGGTCGTACGACGCGCCGAGGTCGGCGGCCGGCGACCACGTGAAGCTGCCGTCCTCGGCGCCACCCCATGCGCGCTGCTCCGGCAACGTGGCCTCCATCCATCCGAGGCCACCGCCGGGGCCGAAAACGGACGAGCCCTCTCCGGTCTCAGTCCTTCAGCACGAACGTGACCTTCATGGTGACGCGGTACTCGACAATGTCCTCACCGTCGCACACCACCTTCTGCTCCTTGATCCAAGCGCTCCGGATGTTGTCGAGCGTCTTGCTCGCCCGGGCAACGCCACCCCGGATCGCATCGTCGAAGCTCTTGCTCGAGGATGACGTGATTTCGGTGACTTTCGCGATGGACATGGATCCTCCCTGTTCCGGATGATTGCCGTGCCACCCCATTGGTCGTGGCCATGGCGTTCCCGCGGCTCGACGCGACAGGGGGTAGCCGTCAGGATGCCCCTCCTCCCCGGTTCCTGCAACCATCGCCGCGCTGAAGGCCTCCGCAGTGGCCGGATCGCCGCATTCCGTCTCCGTCCGGAGGCGTCGCGGACGGGCATGGAGGGGGTTCACGGACTGGCGCGAACGGTGCCCGGACTCCACCATTCCGTGGCTACTTCGACGGTGGCCGGGTTCGCGCGGTCCCTGCGGCGGACCTCTCGCCAGCCGTCACCGAAACTGTTGGGAGAGACTAATGACCAGACGAATCCCCGTGGCTCCCCGCCTGATCCTCGCGCTTCTCGCGTTCTCCGCGGTCGGATCCGCGCCGGCCCTCGCGCAGGACCGGATCAAGACGATGCCCGGCTACGAGCATTACCAGACGATGCGCGCTCAGATGGCGGGTGCGTTCCGGTCTGGCGCTCTGCGGGTGGACTGGGCCGACGACAGCCGGACGTTCGAGTACTCGTACAACGGGCAGCGCTACCGCTACGACGCCCGCGCCCGCAAGGCGACGGAGGTCGAGGGCGGCGCCGCGCCGGCGTTCGGTGGCGGACGCGGCGGCCGGGGTGGTGGCCCGGCCCGCGGCCGCCAGTTCGATTCGGCGGACTCGCCGGACGGCACGCGGAAGGCGTTCTACCGGGAGCATAACCTCTGGCTCAGCAACGCGGACGGCTCCGCGGAACGGCCGCTGACCACGGAAGGCAGCGAGGCCTCCCGCGTGAAGTATGGCACGGCGAGCTGGGTGTACGGCGAGGAGCTCTCCCAGAGAACGGCGATGTGGTGGTCGCCTTCCGGCGCGAAGCTCGCCTACTACCGGTTCGACGAGATGAAGGTGCCCGACTACTACCTGCAGCTCGAGCAGACGAAGGTGCAGGACGCGCTCGACACGGAGGCGTACCCGAAGTCGGGCGTGCCCAATCCGGTCGTGGACCTGTTCGTGTACGACATCGCCAGCGGCAACACGGTGAGGGTCGACGTGCGCGACGGGCAACCGTTCACGGACGACGTGGTCGGCCACTACGCCTACAACGTCCAGTGGACGCCGGACGGCAGCGAGCTGCTGCTCAACCGGACGAACCGGCGGCAGAACGTGATGGAGCTGGCGGGCTGCAGTCCGGCGACGGGCAAGTGCCGGGCCGTGGTACGGGAGGAATGGCCGGCGAGCTGGGTGGACAACACGCCGACGATGCAGTTTCTCGCGGATGGCAAGCGCTTCATCTGGGCATCCGAACGCACCGGCTGGCTGAACTACTACCTGTACGACCTGAGCGGCAAGCTGCTGGCGACGCTGACCAACCACGAGTTCGAGGTGGCCAACATCGTGAATGTCGATGAGAAGGCCGGCGTGCTGTGGTACATGGCCCGTGACGGCGACAACTTCATGAAGCTGCAGCTGCACCGCGTCCGACTCGACGGCAAGGACGACCGGCGCATCACCGATCCCGCGCTGAACCACCAGGTCAGCCTGTCGCCGGACGGGCGCTACATCGTCGACGTCGCGCAGACGCACGACCAGCCGCCGGTCACGCGGCTGCTCGATGCGTCGGGCAAGATGCTGGCCGAGCTCGCGACCAGTGACATGACACGCTTCGAGCAGATCGGCCTGCAACGGCCGGAGCTGTTCACGTTCAAGGCGGCCGATGGCGTGACCGACCTCTACGGCATGCTCTACAAGCCGTCCGACTTCGATCCGACGAAGCAGTACCCGCTGCTGGTCAGCGTGTACGCCGGTCCGGCGACGAACGGCGCGCGCGAGTCGTTCGGCCTGCCGAACCCGCTGACCGAGTACGGCTTCCTGGTGGCGACGCTCGACTCGCGCAGCGCCGCGGGCCGCGGCAAGCGCTTCCTCGACGCCATTTACGAGAAGCTGGGCACGGTCGAGATCGACGACCAGGCGGCGGGCGTGAAGGCGCTGCGCCAGCGGCCCTACGTCGACGGCAACCGGGTCGGTATCTTCGGCACGTCGTACGGCGGCTACGCTTCGGCCATGGCGATCGTCCGCTACCCGGACGTCTTCCAGGCCGCGTCCGCCTCCTCGCCCGTCACCGACTGGCGCAACTACGACACCATCTACACCGAGCGCTACATGTACACGCCGCAGGCCAACCAGAAGGGCTACGACGAGGGCTCGGTCATGACGTACGTGAACAACTTGAAGGGCCGGCTGATGCTGTACTACGGCACGGCCGACAACAACGTGCATCCGTCGAACATGATGCAGCTGATCCAGGCCTTGCAGCAGGCGGGCAAGAGCTTCGACGTGCAGGTCGGGCCGGATCGCGGCCATTCCGGCATCAACCAGGACCGCATGATGGAGTTCTTCATCGAGAATCTGGTGCTGCAGCCCGCGGCGGGCACCACGAACTGAACCGGCGGGAGCGCCCGTCGGACGAGAAGATCGGACGATGATGTCTGCTCGATACCTGAGGGTGCGTACCCTCGCGATGCTCGTACTCGTGGCGGCGACGACCGGAGTCCGGACTCCGGCAGCGGCCCAGACCACGACTTCCGACTCCCTCCGGGCCGGCCGGTTCGATTCCGGCAAGATGTGGACGTTCGAGTATGCGCCGGCCCGCTACTTCACCCAGACCTATGGCTTCCAGGCGGATAGCGCGTGGTTCACCAACGCACGCCTCTCCGCGCTGCGCATTCCCGGCTGTTCCGCCTCGTTCGTCTCGCCCAACGGTCTGGTGGTGACCAACCACCACTGCGCACGCGGCGCGGTGACCCGCGTCACACGGGACGGCGAGTCGTTGCTCGACACCGGCTTCTACGCGAAGGCGCTGACCGAGGAACGCCCGATCGAGAACTACTACGCGGACCAGCTCATCGCCATCCAGGATGTGAGCGACGAGGTCTTCGCCGCGCTCGACGCCGCCACGGACGACGCCGCGCGCCGCGACGCCCGCCGCACCGTGTTCGGCGCCATCCAGCAGCGACTGCAGGGACAGTACGGCCAGCCGAACCGGCCCGTCCGGGTCGAGGTCACGGCGCTCTACAACGGCGGCCGCTACTCGGCGTACGTGTTCCGCCGCTACACCGACGTCCGGCTGGTCGCCGCGGCCGAGTTGCAGCTCGGCTTCTTCGGCGGCGATGCCGATAACTTCACGTATCCGCGCCACGCGCTCGACTTCGCCTTCTTCCGGATTTACGGCGATGACGGGCGTCCGCTCCAGACGCCGAACCACTTCACCTGGAGCCGGGCCGGCGTGAAGGAAGGCGACGTCGTCTTCGTCATCGGTAATCCCGGTCCCACCAACCGGCTCAACACGGTGGCCCAGCTCGAGTACCTGCGCGACGTGCAGGTGCCGGCCCAGGTCGCCATCCAGTCGAGCCGGCTCGCCGTACTGAACGGGTTCATGGATGCGCACAAGGGCGAGCCGGCCGCGGCCGCCGTCCGTAACACCGCGTTCGGCATCTCGAACTCGCTCAAGGCCGGGATCGGCCGGCTCGACGCTCTGAACCGGCCCGAGATCCTCGGCCGCCGACGCGACGCCGAGCGCATGTTCCGCGACTCGATCGCGGCGAAGCCGGAGCTCAGCACCCGGTACGGCCGCGCCTTCGACCGGATCGCCGAGATCCAGACCGCGAAGCGCGCGTTCGCCGCCGATGTCGCCGCCTTCGCCTACTTCGAGAGCGGCACCTACTCGCCCGCGCTCCTGCGCCGTGCGCTCGAGGCGAGCGCGTACCTGCGGACTGCCGCGCGGGCGCCGGCCGATTCGGCGGCCGCGCGCAGGCGGCTCCTGGGCATCGGCGACGGACAGGCCGAGATCGAGGTGCAACTGCTCGCAGACCGCTTCGCCGACTTCCAGAAGTACTTCGGCGACTCCGATCCGATCACGCGGGCCGCCTTGCAGGGCAGGAGCCCGGCCGACGCCGCGGCCGCGTTGATCGCGTCCTCGGCGCTCGCCAGCCAGACCGCCACGGAACGCGCCGTGGCTGGCGGCACGCTCGCCTCCGATCCGGCCGTCGGGCTCATCGAGACGATCATCCCGCGCCTGCTCCGGTTCCAGAGCGAGATGGGCGTACTGAACACCGAGGAGGCCGGGCTGGCCGGTGACCTCGGCCGCGCCCGCTTCGACGTGTACGGCACTTCGGTGCCGCCGGACGCCACGTCGTCGCCCCGCATCACCGACGGCGTCGTCCGGAGCTACGACTACAACGGCACCAGGGCGCCGCCGTACACGACCTTCTTCGGCATGTACGACCTGAACTCCGCGTTCGGCCAGGTCTCCGAATGGAACCTGCCCGCCCGCTGGCTGCCGCCGCCGGCCGACCTCGACCTCGACACGCCGCTGAATTTCGTGTCGACGGCCGACACCTACGGCGGTAACTCCGGGTCGCCGGCCGTCACGCCGCAACTCGAGCTCGTGGGCCTCAACTTCGACCGCAACGTCGAGGGCCTGTCCCGCGACTACATCTACCTGCCCGAGCGCGGCCGCAACATCATGGTCGACGTCCGCGCCATCCTCGAAGCGCTTGACGACGTCTATGACGCCGACCGCATCGTCCTCGAACTCACGACCGGTCGGATGGCCGCCACTGAACAGGAAGCCGACGCGATACGGCGTTGAACGGATTCGGGTAGCGGGAGCGGAGGCGGAGGCGTTTGCGGGACCGGGTGCGGGAGCGGCGGGAGCGGCGGGAGCGGCGGCGGTCCGCTCCCGCGGCCCGCCGCCCCCGCCAACGCTCCCGCAAACGCCTCCGCCTCCGCTCCCGCCTCCCGAATCCCCTCACTCGTGCCGGATCGCCTCGATCGGCGACAGCCTCGCCGCGTGCCTCGCCGGATAGCTCCCGAACGCCACCCCGATGAACACCGCCGCGAGCCCCGCCACCAGCACGGTCCCCCACGTGAACCCCGCGTACAGGTTCGCCTCCGTGAAATGGCGGATCATGGCCGTGATGCCGAACGCGCCGATGAGGCCGACGACGACGCCGACGAGGCTGCCGAGCCCGGATACGGCGACGGATTCCGCGATGAACTGGAGGAAGATGTCGGCGCGCCGGGCGCCAGCCGCGCGGCGGACGCCGATCTCGCGGGTCCGTTCGGTGACGGCGGCAAGCAGCACGTTCATGATGCCGATGCCGCCGACGAGGATCGAGATCCCGGTGATGGAGCCCATGGCGAGCTTGAATACGAGGACGCCCTGTCGGGCCTGCGCCGCGCGCGCCGTGGAGGAGCCGATGTCGACGCCCTGGAGCGAGCCGAACCGGGTCTGTACCCAGCCGCGCACGTCGCGCTCGACGTCGGGCACATCCTCGATCTTCGCGACCTGCACGATGAGTCCGGCCGAACGGCGTCCGCCGTCCGACAGCAGGTCGTGCGTGGCCGGCGTCAGCGGGACGAAGACGCGGAGCACACGGTCGTCGGCGGGCCCGGCAAGCACGCCGATCACCTCGAACGACGAACCGGCCAACCGGATTCGCCGGCCCACGGCATCGACGTCGCCCCCGAACAGGCGCGCCGCGGTACCGGCCGAGATCACGGCTACGGCGCGTTCCGCGTCGACGTCCTCCGAATCGTAGAAGCGTCCCGCGGCAAGCGGCGCGGCGCCCGCATCGGCGGCGGTGGAAGCGGTGATCAGCGCGCCCGTCGATGCCGAGTCGCCTTCCGCGCCAGCGAACGCCGACCCGGTGAGCTGCAGCACGACATTTGCGCGATCGCCGAGCGCCGCCTGCAGCGCCGCACGTTCGGGCGCGCCGACGTGCACCACCGAGTCGCGGCGGACGAGCACGCCGTCGAAGTTGTCCGTCATCTTCGGCTGGACGGAGATCATCTGGAACGTCGTCGTCGACTCGATCTGTCCGCGGGTGTACCGCTCGAGCCCGTCGCCGAGCGCGAGGATCGCGACCAGCGAGGCGACGCCGATGATGACGCCGAGCGTGGACAGGACGGTGCGCAGCGGGTTCGTGCGCAACATCTGCATGCCGACGACGAAGCTCGCCAGGGAAGTCAGTCTCATGGTTTTCTCGGTGTCCGGGATCGGTGGGCGCCGGGCCGCTGACTCGCCGTACGCCGTGCCGCCGAGCGCGGTTTCACGTCCCCGCGACGGCAATCCGTATGCATCACTCGAAGTCGACGAACCGGGGTGCGTGGTTCTCCGCCTCGAGGAAACGGACCATGTCCACCGGCTCGATGCTCGTGGTCATCGCGTTGTCGAGCGGGTGGAAGTTCCAGGGCGCCTCGTTCAGCATGCCGCTGTCGATCGCGACGGCGACCGCCCCCGAGTGGTCGTTCACCACGGCAAACGGCGTGACCGCGCCTGGAATCACGCCGAGGTAGCGCATGAGTCGGTCGGCGCTGCCGAAGGAGAGCCGGCCTGTGCCCAGCTGGCCGGCCAGTGCGCTGAGGTCGACCTTCCGGTCTTCCCGGCAGACCACGAGCCACATCACGCCCTTCTTGTCGCGCACGAAGAGGTTCTTCGTGTGGCAGCCGGGCAGCTCGCCTCGCAATGCCTTCGACTCCTCGACGGTGAACACGGGTGGGTGGTGGATGGTGCGGGTGCGGATTCCCAGCTCGTCGAGGCGGCGCTCTAGCGAGGCGGGGTCGGCGGGCGGACTTCCATCGTCGAGTCGATCCCTGTCGTCCATCGGCGAGCACCTCCCGGAGATGAAGAAAGGGCGCGCTGCAGGGGGCGCGCCCGATGGCGTGAAGCCGGGCCCGTGCGTGGCGTCGTCGTCAGCCCCGCGGTTCGAGATAATGCGTCTCGTCCCGGGTCCAGCGCCAGACCGCCCACAGCGTGAAGCCGGCGACGATCAGGTGCGTCAGCTCGATCAGCGTCAGCCGGACTGCCGTCCAGTCATCGACGAACATGGGCGCGGCGAACGACACGAGCAGGACCGACGAGACGAGCAGGCCGAATACGTGGAGCGGCCGTTCCGCGCGCCGCCAGATCAGCGAGTACACGGCCGTGCCCGTGAGCGTGGCGGCGAACGAGAGCAGAGCGGCGGAGCCGAGCCCGAACGGACTGCCCGTGAACGGCAGCAGGTGAAGCCGCGGGAAGATGCCGGCGACCGCGCCCGCGAGAACGACCAGCGCGTTGACGAGCGCCGAATAGAGGGCGGCCCGCAGGCCCGCGGACCACAGCGAGCCCGGCGCCGGCGCAGACTCTCGTCGGCTCCGGTGATACCGTCCTTTCATGGCTCGCCTCCGGGTGGCGGATGGGAAGGAACCGCGTTCGAGCGATAGGCCGGCTCGGGTTCCGGATCGGCGAGAACGGCGGTCCTGCTTTTCATGGTACCTCCGTCGGCCCGATCCGGGTGTCAGGTGCATCGGGCTTCCTCTGTAGCGCATCGCCACCACACCGGTGCGGGGAAACCCTGACTTGCGGCCGATGCGCGGCAGCACGGCACACAACGGGTCCGAGCGTGTTCCATGGAACGGGATGGAACGGTGCGACGTCGCCGATGGAACGGTCGCAGGATCTCCGCCGGACGCCGTTTCCGAGGCACGCTCCCGCCTCGCGGACCGGCACGATCCTTGACCTGATCCAGGTCCGGACCGGGCGGCGATGGCGCCGTTCCGGCACCGCGCCCATACCTTGCACTGATGAAATTGTCGCTGCAACGATCGCTCCTGCTGCTGATCGGCCTGGTGCTGGTCGCCGGCCTGCTGCCGGCCGGGATCCTCGTGGATCGCCGGCTGGCGGAGGCGACGCGTGCCCGTGCCCGCAACGATCTTTCGACGGCGCCGCTCCTGTTCGCGGAGACCCGGAGCCAGTCGGCGGACGCGATGATGATGCACGCGAAGGACATCTCGCTTGCGGGCGGGCTCGCGGAAGCGCTGGTCCGGGGCGACGTACCCCGCGCCGTAGAGCTGGCGCAGTCCGCCCGCGCCGGGTACGGCGAGGACGCGGTGCTGCTCACGGCGAATGGCGACTCGCTGGCCGGGCCGATGCCGCCCGACGCACTGCTCGAGACGGTACGGTCCGGCGCGATGCCGGTCGAAGTCGTGCCCGACGGTGCCGGTCTGCGGACGATCGCGCTCGCACCCGTACACCTCGGCGACCGGCTGGTCGGGATCGCGGGCGTGACGGCGGCGTACGGTGAGACGCAGGCGCGGGCGCTCACCGGTGTGACCCGGACGGACGTGATCCTCCTGCGTGCGGACGGCGCGATCGCGGCGTCGACAGTGGCGCCGGCGGACACCGCCCTGATCGCGGCGACGGCCCGCAACTGGGGCAACGCCGATGGCGTGCGCTCGATCGATTCGGCCGGCCGCCGGCTGCTGGCCTCGGTGGCGCCGCTCGGCAATTTCGCGACGGTCGTGTTCGTGCGCGACCTCGACCGTGACGAGGCCTTCCTCACATCGCTCCGCAGAGCTGCGGCGTTGACGGTCGCCGTGGCCGCCGTCTTCGCGTTGTTGATCGGGACGATCTACGCGATGCGGTTGGCGCGGCCGGTCGGCGTCCTCGCCGACGCGGCGGACCGGCTCGCGGCCGGCGACTTCGACGCCCCGCTCGGCAAGCCCGCGATCCGCGAGGTGGGCCGGATGGCGGATGCGTTCGAGTCGATGCGACGCGCGCTCGCCGCCCGGCTCGAGGAACTGGCCCGTACGAATCGCGAGTTGGAGGACCGGCAGGCGCGCCTCTCCGCGCTGCAGGCCGAGCTGATCCAGCGGGACCGGCTCGCGGTCGCGGGTCAGATCGTGGTGCAGCTCGCGCACGAGATCCGGAACCCGGTCGCCAACGTACGGAACTGCCTCGAGCTGCTGCGGCGTCGCCTGCAGGATGACCCGGAAGCGCTCGAGTTCGCCGACCTCGCGATCGACGAACTGCTGCGCATGCACGAGCTCGCCGAGGAGATGCTCGACCTGCACCGGCCGCACGACCCGCGGCTCCGCGAATCGGACCTCGCCGCGGTCGCGGCCGAGGTCGTAGCCCTGGTCGGACTCGGCCTCCCCGACTCGCTCTCGCTCCGGCTGGATGCGCCCGGACCGGTTCGCGCCTCCGTCCCGCCTGACGCCATGAAGCAGGTGTTGTTGAACCTCGTGCACAACGCGCGCGAGGCGGTGCGCGACGCGGGCGTCGTCCAGATCCGGGTGCGAGGGGACGGGGACTCGGCACTCGTCGAAGTCGAGGATAATGGGCCGGGTATTCCGTCGGATGTCCTGCCGCGCGTGTTCGACCCGTTCTTTACGACGAAGGGCGAGGTGCACGGCGTCGGGCTCGGCCTGTTCGTGGCGGAAGGCATCGTCCGAGGCGCGGGCGGCCGGATCGCGGTCGATTCCGGACGGGATCGCGCTGGAACCCGGTTCACCATCAGCCTTCCCCTCGCCCCGTCGGTTCAGGCGGCGGAGGTCTCGGAACCCGCATGACGACCCGGATCCTGATCGTCGATGACGATCGCGCCTTTCGCCTCTCGACCGGCGAGCTGCTGCGCCAGGACGGCCACGAGGTCATCGCGGTCGCGGACGGGCAGGCGGCCGTCGACGCGTTGCGCGAGCTCCGCTTCGACCTGATGCTGCTCGACCTGCGCATGCCCGGCATCGACGGCGCCGGCCTGGTCGGCGTGCTACGCGAGCGGGGCGAGGCGATCCCCGTCCTCATGATCAGTGGGTTCGGCACGGTGGACGCGGCCGTGCATGCGTTGCACGCAGGCGCGGATGATTTCCTGACCAAGCCGGTCGAGCCCGACGTGCTGAGTGACCGGGTCGCCCGGTTGCTGGAGCGGAGGCCGCGGCTCGAAACCGGGTCCGACTCTCCCGGCGGCATCGTCGGGAGGACGCCGGCAATGAAGGCGGTGGTCGATGCGGTGCGGCTGGTCGCGCCCACGGGCGCCACGGCGCTGGTCCTCGGCGAGACCGGCACGGGTAAGGAGCGGGTGGCGCGCGCGATCCACGAACTGAGCGCCCGCGCCGACGCCCCGTTCATCGCGGTGAACTGCGCCTCGCTGCCCGAGTCGCTGCTCGAGTCCGAGCTGTTCGGCCACCTGCGCGGCTCATTCACCGGCGCCGTCCGCGACAAGCCCGGGCTGTTCCAGGCCGCGCACGGCGGGACCATCTTCCTCGATGAGATTGGCGACATCAGCCCCGCCATGCAGCACCGGCTGCTGCGCGTGCTTCAGGAGCGCGAGCTGATGCCGGTCGGCGCGGTGCGGAGCGTGGACATCGACGTGCGCGTCATCGCCGCGACCAACCGCGACCTGCGCATGGAAGTGGCGGCCGGCCGGTTCCGCGAGGACCTGTTCTATCGGCTCAACGTCTTCCGCATCGAGGTCCCGCCGCTGCGCCTGCGGCGGCCGGACATTCCGCTCCTCGTCGAGCATGCGCTCGAGCAGCTCGACCGCTCGACAGGCGCGCGCCCAACCTGCTCGCCGTTCGCGATGCGGATGCTCCAGGCCTACGCCTGGCCAGGCAACGTCCGCGAGCTCTTCGCCGCCCTCGAAAGCGCGTTCATCCGCTCGGGCGGCCGCCGCATCGAGGCCCAGCACCTTCCCGCCGAAGTGCGGGCCGCGCTGGGCGGCGCCCCGTCCGCCGATCCCATACGTTACCGGGCGGACGTCGAACCGGACACGGAGCGCGCAAGCATCGAGGCCGCGCTCGAACAGGCGGGCGGCGTCCGTGCCCGCGCCGCCGAGCTGCTCGGCATGGGCCGGACGACGTTGTGGCGGAAGATGAAGCAGTTCGGGCTCGACGCGGACGCCGCCGAAGACGACTGAAGCGCTGTCCCCGACTCAGCCGGCCAGCAGTCGAGCGCCGGATTCGAGCCGGTCGCGGACCTGCGCGGCCGGAAGTCGGGCGAGGCCCACGAGCGCATCCACCGTGACAGTCCGGCGCGCGCCGTGCGTGAACAGGCGGAGCACGCGTGCGGAGCGGTACAGCTCGCCCGCGATGCGAGGTAGGCCGATCATCCCCGCGTGTCCTTCGGGACCGAGCCGGAGCACCTGCCCGCCGCGGCGCACGACCAGCAGGTTCAGGTCGAACATCGCGGACTTCTCCGGATAGTCGAGGAAGGCGTGTCCGGGAGTCAGGTCCAGCTCCTCCGCCAGCCGCTCGTCCACCTGCCGGCGAAGCGCCGTGTCCAGCTCGAGCCAGTCGCCGGATTCCATCTCGCCCAGTTCCGCCGCCACCACCTCGCCCGCCCGCTTCGGCAGCCGCCGGGCACGCAGGTCATCGACCCACCCCGCGACCCGGCGCGCCGCGTCGCTGCCCGACGACGCCGCGCGCTCCGCGATGCGGAACAGCACACCCTCGTCCGTCTCGCCGACCAGCTCGTCCGCCGCCAGCAGGCCGGAGTCGAGCGAGTCGCTCGCGATGCGCTTGTACAGCACGGTCGCCGCGCGCACCGCATGGTGCCAGTACACGTTCCGGAACATCTGGTACTTCGCGAACAGCAGCGACTCGAGTGACGCGATGCCCTTCTCGTGGACGGCTGCCTCCAGGCGGCCGCTCGCCGGATCGCGCGCCAGCGTGAGCCCGTGCAGCAGCCGGTCCACGTCCACCTCGCCGTACGGCACGCCGCAGAAGCGCGCGTCCCGCTTCAGGTACTCGATCTTGTCGAGGTCGAGGCTGCCGCTGACCAGACCCTGGAGCGGACTCGCGGAGCGGCCGCGAATGAGCGCATCGATGCTCGCGGCCGCGTCGGGCGCGAGTTCGGCGAGCGCCGCAGCCACGGTCGCGTCGGCGACGAACCGCGCCGCGAGCGCCTCGTGATGCCCCGGGATGCGTGAGGCTTCCAGCTCTTCGAGCGCGTGCGAGAACGGGTAGTGGCCGATGTCGTGGAGCAGACCCGCGAGCGGGATGAGGCGAAGCTCCGTCGCATCGACGTCGTCCAGCGCCCCGCGCTCGCGCATGACGGAGAGCGTGCGGCCGGCCAGGTGATAGACGCCGAGCGCGTGGTCGAAGCGGGTGTGCGTCGCGCCCGGGTACACGAGGTGCGCGTGCCCCAGCTGCTTGATGTGGCGCAGCCGCTGGAACGGCGCGGAATCGACGATCCGCACCGCGACCGGGTCCAGCCGGATCGTGTCCCAGAGCGGGTCCCGGACGATGACCGGTGAGACGCCGGCCATCAGCAGGCCCGGCTCATTTCGGGCCCGCGTTCCGAACCGCCGCGGCTACGCCGTCGGCGAACGGCTTGAAGTTCTCCCGGAACATTCCGGCCAGCTTCGCGGCGGCCGCGTCGTACTCGGCCGGAACCGGCCACGTCGCACGCGGATCGAGCACGTTGTCCGGGACCGCGGGCACGTGGACGGGCACGTGCAGACCGAAGACCGGGTCTTCCCGCGTCTCGACGTCGTCGAGCCGGCCGCCCAGCAGCGCGTCCACCATCGCCCGCGTGTCCGCGAGCAGCATCCGGTGGCCGACGCCGTACGGCCCGCCCGTCCAGCCCGTGTTGATCAGCCAGCACTGCGCGTCGTGCTTCTTCAGCTTTTCCCCCAGCATGCGCGCGTACACCGCCGGCTCGAGCGGCAAGAAGGGCGCGCCGAAGCACGCGCTGAACGCCGTCTTCGGCTCCGTAATGCCCCGCTCCGTCCCGGCCACCTTCGCGGTGTAGCCGGACAGGAAGTGGTACATGGCCTGGTCATGCGTGAGCTTCGCGATCGGCGGCATCACGCCGAACGCGTCGGCCGTCAGGAACACCACGTGCGACGGATGGCCGGCCATGCCGCCCGGCACCGCCACGTTGATGAACTCGATCGGATAGGACGAGCGCGTGTTTTCCGTGATCGAGCCATCGTGGAAATCCGGCTCGCCCGCGTCGTTCACCACCACGTTCTCGAGGATGGCACCGAAGCGGCGGCTCGCCGCGTAGATCAGCGGCTCGCTCTTCGCCGTCAGGTGAATCGCCTTCGCGTAGTTGCCGCCCTCGAAGTTGAACACGCCCGCATCCGACCAGCCGTGCTCGTCATCGCCGATCAGGCTCCGGTTCGGATCCGCCGACAGCGTCGTCTTGCCCGTGCCCGAAAGTCCGAAGAACAGCGCCACGTCGCCCAGCCGCCCAATGTTCGCCGAGCAGTGCATCGACAGCACGCCCCGCTTCGGCAGCACGTAGTTCATGACCGTGAAGATCGACTTCTTCATCTCGCCCGCGTAGCGCGTGCCCGCGATCAGCACGACCCGGTCCGTGAAGCTCAGCACGATCGCCGTGCTGCTCTGAGTGCCGTGCTTCGCCGGGTCCGCCTTGAACTCCGGCGCGTGCACGATCACGAAGTCCGGCTCGAAAACGTTCAGCTCGCGCGCCGTCGGCTCGATGAACATGTTGTTCACGAACAACGTGTGCCACGCGTTCGGCGAGATCGAGCGCACCGCCGTCCGGTAGCGATGGTCCGCACCCGCCCAGACGTCCCGCACGAACAGGTCGCGCTTCCCCAGATGCTCCAGCACGTCCGTCTTCAGCCGCGAATAGTGGTCGTGGTCCATCGCCACGTTCACGTTGCCCCACCAGAATGTCCTTCTCCGACTTCGGCTCGCGCACGACGAACTTGTCGTTCGGAGAACGTCCCGTGTGCGGCGACGTGTTCGCCACGAACGCGCCATCGCTCGTCAACCGACCCTCGCCCCGCCGGATCGCATGCTCGATCAGCCGCGCCGGGCCGAGTCCCCAGTGGATCTCCCCGCCCGTTTCGATCCCGTACCGCTTCAGGTCCCGCACCTTCGTATCCGCCACGATGCCCTCTTCCTGTCCAGTTCCCGTTCCCCCATCCCGCTCCCGCTCCCGCAACCCTCCCCACTCCCGCCGCCAACGCTCCCGCCGCCAACGCTCCCGCCGCCAACGCTCCCGCCTCCGCCTCCGCCTCCGCCTCCGCCTCCGCCTCCCGCTCCGTTGACGATGGATCACCCCGGTCACGCGTGTCAAGCAAGTCCGGCGTGCCTTGCTACGGTATCTCGGCGGGCCCTACATTCGCGTCCCGTACCGGCTTCCGACAGCGAAGCGTCCCGGCGCCGGTGTATTTTCGCGAGCGTCGGCCGGATCCCGGCCGACCCGACCGGGGTAGCTCGATCGTGTTGTCGCGCGCTCACCTTGCCGTCGCGTTCTCTTTTCTGAGCCTGACCGGCCCGCCTCTGGCGGCCCAGGCGCCGCCCTCCGACAGCTGCCCGGCTGGCCGGATCTCCTACGTATTCCTGGACAACAACTCCATCTTCGATACCTCGGATCCCTCGCTCGACGACCGCTTCCGCTGGGCGTACCAGGCAGCGAACGCGCTGCACGTGAAGACGCGGAAGTGGGTGATCCGGCAGGAGCTGCTGTTCCGGACCGGCGATTGTTACGATCCCTACCTCCTCGCGGAAAGCGAGAGGCTGCTGCGGGCGTACCCCTTCCTGGCGCAGGTGGACGTGTACGGGATCCCGCAAGCGGACGGAACGCGGCACGTGATCGTGGACACCCACGATGACTGGAGCACGCGTTTCGACGTGCGGTTCCGCGTGGACGGCGCATTCCGGTTCGAAGGGTTCCGCCTGAGCGAGCTGAACCTGCTCGGCACGGGCCAGACGCTGGGCGTGTTCTACCGGGAGCGCGAGGTGACGCGCGACTACGGGCTGACGTACTGGACGCCGCAGGTCGGCCGGACGCGTCTGGACGTGCTGGCGTCGGCCGGCCGGACGCGTGCGGGCAACTTCGTGCGGGAGCAGGTCTGGTATCCGTTCGTGGGCGAGGTCGGGCGTTGGTCCTTCGGCGAGTTCCACAGCTTCGACGAGCAGTTCTTCGACTACGTCGAGGATGCGTACTCACCCGACGGCTCGCCGCACGTGCTGGTGCCGCTCCGCGAGACGCTGTTCGATGGGTCGCTGCTGCGGCGCTTGGGCGAGCGCGGCCGCGACGTGCTGCTGGGCATGGGCCTGAACGTGCACCAGCTCGCCTTTCCGGGCGCTGTGCTGGTCGCGCCGGTCGGCAATTTCGATGAGCGGCTGACCGCGGATAGCGCGTCGGTCGCGCCCGTGCTGGGCCAGCGGATTACGCGCGACGCGGTGCGGCTCTCCGTGCTCGCGGGAGTACGCGACGTGCACTGGATCGTGCGCCGCGCGCTCGATGGGCTCCGCGGGGAGGAAGATGTCCGGCTCGGTTTCGACGGCGGCCTCGTGCTTGGCCGATCCATTCCCGCATTCGGCGACAACGACGTCGCGCTGAACGGCTGGGCCTACGGCGGAGCGGAGTCGGGGCGGGCGTTGTTCATCGGCCGCGCGCGAGGCGAGAGCCTGCGGCGCCTCGGTGCGGACGGCGACTGGCAGGACCTCTTCTTCGAGGGCGGCGCCTTCGCCTATCTCCGGCCGCCGGAAGGTGGTCGGCACACGTTCCTGCTCCGCGCCGACATCGCATCCGGCTGGCGCACGAGCACGCCGTACCAGCTGACGCTCGGCGGCGAGCGCGGCGTCCGTGGCTACGACCTCGAGCAGTATCCGGGTGGGCGGCGCGCGCTGTTCACGGCCGAGGACCGGTTCCTGCTCGGCTGGCCATGGCCTTCCGTGATGGACCTGGGCGGCGTGCTGTTCGCCGATGCCGGCCGGATCTGGCCGGGTGACGCGCCGTTCGGCGTCGATTCCGGCTGGCGCGCCGCCGCCGGCCTCGGCCTGCGGCTCGCTTTCCCCGCCGGCAGCCGGACGCCGATGCGCATCGACTTCGCCTGGCCGCTCGAGCAGGGCACGCGCGCCGGTGACTTGCGCATCCGCCTCTCCGTCGGCGAGTTGATCGGTTTCTCCGCGCCGCCCGGTGATATCCAGTTCCGGCGGTACCGGCCGGACGGCCTCGCCGCCAGCATCCTGACGCCACCGGAACGGACATCGAAATGACGGTCCGACCCGCCCTCTACCGCGCGCGCTGGGTGCTGCCCGTGACGGCGCCGGCCGTCCGCGATGGTGCCGTGCTGGTCGATGACGCGGGCCGTATCGCCGGGGTCGGCGCCGCGGCCGCGATCGCGACGCCCGATGGAATCGACGTGCACGATCTGGGCGAGGCCGTGCTGCTGCCGGGCCTCGTCAACACGCACATGCATCTCGAGCTGTCCGTGCTTCGCGGCCTGCTCGATGACCTCACATTCACGGAATGGATCCCGGCGCTGCTCGCCATCAAGCGGGATGCCGCGCTCACGGAAGAGGACTACGCCGTCGCCGCGCGGTGGAGCCTGATCGAGGCGGTCGCCGCCGGCATCACGACCATCGGCGCCACCGAGGACTCCGCGGCCGGGCTGCACGCTCTGCTCGCATCCGGGCAGCGCGGCGTGGTCTACCGCGAGGTCTTCGGGCCCGCGCCCGAACAGTGCGAGGAAAGCATCGCGCGGCTCGAACGACAACTCGCGCAGATGGGCGACGCCGCGACGGACCGGGTCCGCGTCGGCGTCTCGCCGCACGCGCCCTATACCGTGTCCGAGCCGCTGTTCCGAGCGGTGGCGCGCCTCGCGCTCGACCGCGGTTTGCCGCTCGCCATCCACGCCGCCGAGTCACGCGCGGAATCGGAGTTCGTGACCGCGGGTACCGGCGTGTTCGCCGACCGGCTTCGCCGCCGCGGCATCGAAGTCGTGCCACGCGCGAAGTCTACCATCGCGTGGCTCGACGCGCTGGGCCTGCTCGAGGCACGACCGCTGCTCATCCACTGTGTCCACGTCGATGATGGCGACATCGCGCGGATCGCGGACACGGGCTCCGCCGTGGCCCACTGCCCGATCGCGAACGCCCGCCTCGGTCACGGCGTCGCCCCGCTCGCCGCGCTGCTCGACGCGGGCGTGACCACCGGGCTCGGCACCGACTCCGTCGCCAGCAACAACCGCGTGGATGTCCTCGAAGAGGCGCGCACTGCCCAGCTTTTCCAGCGGGTGCGCGCCGGCGATGCGGCAGCGCTGCCCTCCGAACGGCTGCTCCGCCTCGCCACGCTCGACGGTGCGCGCGCGCTCGGGCTCGACGGCCGCACCGGCTCGCTCGATGTCGGCAAGGACGCCGACCTCTGTGCCGTCTCCCTCGCCGCGCCACACACGCGGCCAGTGCACGATCCGCTGGCCGCGCTGTTCCACGCGGCTCGCGGCAGCGACGTCCTGCTCACTGTCGTCGGCGGCCGCGTGCTCTACCGGAACGGCCGCTGCCTCGCCGTGGACACCGACCGGGCCGGCGCCGCGATCGATGCGCTCGCCACGCGTGTCGCCGGCATTCGGCACGGCACCGGTCCCGCGTGACGCGGCCGGCGCGCGTCGAGAACGCGGAAGAGGAGCTCGACCGTCCCATCTCCGACGTCGCGGCTCACGCGGCGAGCCTCGCTCATCTGCGGGGCGTGAACCGCTGGCTCGGCGGGACACGGGCGCTTCGGCTCGCGCTCGATGCGATGGTGCGGCCGGGAGAACGGGTCACGCTCGTGGATGCCGGTTGCGGCGCGGCCGACGTAGCGCTCGCGCTCTCGGCGTGGGCCGCCGCGCGCGGCGCGGACCTGACCGTGATCGCGCTCGACCGGGCCGAGGCCAGCGCGCGTGTCGCGCACCGGCTGACCCGGGGCAAGGACGCCATTCGCGTCCTGTGCGCGGACGCGTTGGCGCTGCCAATCGCGGATGGGGCCGCCGACATCGCGACCATGACGCTCACGCTGCACCACTTCGACCGCGACGGCCGGATCGCCGTCCTGTCCGAGCTCGCCCGCGTCGCGCGCCGGCTCGTCATCATCAACGATCTCGAGCGTAACTGGGCGAACTATCTCGGCGCCCGGATCCTGGCCGCCACGCTCTGGCGCGGGAACCGGTTCACGCGCAACGACGGCCCGCTCTCCGTGCTCCGCAGCTTCTCGCCCGCCGAGCTGCTCGCCGACCTGCGAGACGCCGGCCTGCGCGATGCCGCCGTCCAGCGACGCTTCTTCTACCGGCTGGTCGGTACCGGCAGGCCGTCCGCGAACGCCGCCGCGGCGAGCACGCTGTGATAGTGCACGTCCACGGTGTCCTCGACCCGGCGGCCGTAGCCACCGCCCATCACCACGGCCACCGGACTGCCCTCGCTCACGCAACGTCCGAGCACCAGCCGGTCCCGCTCCGCCAGCGCCTCGCTCGATACCGCAAGGCGACCGAGCCGGTCATCCACGTGCGCGTCCGCGCCGGCGAGATACCAGATCAGCGCGCGAGGCCCGTCGGCGAAAGCGGCATCGAGGCCACGCGCGACCGCGTCGAGAAATGCATCGTCGCCCGCGCCGTCCGGCAGCGCGATGTCGAGATTGCTCCGCTGCTTCCGGAACGGGAAGTTGGTCGCGCCATGCACGGAGAAAGTGAATACGTCCGGGTCGTCCGCGAAGATGGCGGCCGTGCCATCGCCCTGGTGCACGTCCGTGTCGATCACGGCCGTGCGCCACGGACCACGTTCGCGTGCCAGCACGCGCGCCGCGACGGCCACGTCGTTGAACACGCAGAAGCCCTCGCCCCGGTCGGGGAACGCGTGGTGCGTCCCGCCGGCAAGGTTGACGGCGATCCCGTCGGTGAGCGCCGCGCGCGACGCCGCGATCGTCGCGCCCACCGAACGGCGCGATCGCTCGACCATGCCGGCCGACCAGGGGAAGCCGATGCGGCGGACGGCCGCGGGTTCGAGCGTGCCGTCGAGCAACGAGCGGAGGTAGGCGGGATCGTGCACGAGCAGCAGCTCGTCGTCGGTCGCGGGCGCCGGCACTTCAAGCCGGTGCGGCGGCACGAGCTCCGCCTCGACCCGCCGCCGCAGCAGCGTGTACTTCTCCATCGGGAAGCGGTGTCCCGGCGGGAGCGGCAGCACGAACGTGTCGGTGAAGAAGATTCTCACGGCACCTTCCGGATTCCGGCCGCCAAGATACACGTCCACTGCCCCCCGCGCCTGCCATGAACGCGGCGACGGTACCCAGGCCTCTGGGACGAGAGAACGCCGATGTCGTGATCGTGGGCGCCGGTCCCGCGGGCGCGGTGAGTGCGCTGCTTCTCGCGCGCCGCGGTTTCGACGTGCTGCTCGTGGATCGCGACGCGTTTCCTCGCACCAAGCCCTGCGGTGAATGCCTGAGCCCGCCCGCCTCGCTCCTGCTCCGCGACCTCGGCCTGCTCGACGCCGTGGAGGCGATGGCGCCCGCACGCCTCGACGGCTGGCGCATCGTCGCACCGTCTGGCCATGCGTTCGAGGCGCGCTTCGATGAGGTGACCGACGACCCCGCGATGCGAACCGCGATCGCCATGGCACGCGATCGCCTGGACACGCTGCTGCTCGACGCGGCTGTCGGTGCCGGCGCCCGCGTCGCATGCGGCGTGCGCGTCCTCGACGTGGTCCGCGATCCGCCCGGCGTGCTCGGCATCGGCCCGGAAGGCGAGTTCGAGGCGCGCGGCCGGCTCGTCGTCGGCGCCGACGGGCTTCGCTCCGTCGTCGCCCGGCGGATCGGCGCGGACGGCCACGGCGGACGGCTGCGCAAGCTGTCGCTGACCGGTCACGTCACGGGGATACCCGCCGCGCCCGACGTGTTCGGCGAGATGCATCTCGCCGATGGCATGTGCGCCGGCAGCGCGCCGATCGTCGCGGACGGCGCCGTGCACAACGTCACGCTCGTGGTCGATGCGGCCCGCTTCGGCCGCGACGTTGCCGTCGACCCCGTCGCCTTCTACCGCAATGCGCTCGAGCGCTTCCCGCGTTTGCGCGACCGTGTCCGCGGCGCCGCCTTCGTACACACGGACACGAGCCGCCGCACGGGACCGTTGCTCGCCTCCGGCCCGTTCGACCGTCCGACCCGGCATCTCGTTGCGCCCGGCTTCGCGCTCGTCGGCGACGCTGCGGGCTACTACGACCCGTTCACCGGGCAGGGCATCTACCAGGCGCTCGCCGGAGCGGGCATCCTCGCCCGTGAAGCGGCCGGCGCTTTCGAGCGGGGCGTGGACCCGCCCCTGCTGCTCGATTACCAGCGGCGGCTGCGCGCGCTCGTGCGCGGTGCCCGCCGGCTGCAGCGTATCATTGAGATGGTGACGTGCCGGCCCTGGCTGGCGGAACCCGCCATCGCCCGGCTCGCGCTCCGCACCGACGCGCGCCGCGCCCTGCTCGCCGCGACGGGCGACCTCGTTCCCGCGTTCGAAGCGCTCTCGCCCGCGGTGCTCCTGCGGTTCCTCGCACCCCGGCTCCCGGAGGCACTGCGCCCATGACCATCCTCGACGAACGTTTCATGCGCGCGTCGCCCGCGAACTGCTTCCGCGTCGCCGCCGATGTCGAGCACTGGCCCGACATCCTCGCGCATTACCGCTGGGTCCGTTTCCACGAGCGCGAGGCATTCGGGACCGGGCGCGTCGAGATGGCCGCATGGCGCGAGTTCGGCGGACCGCTCCGCTACCCGACGTGGTGGGTCTCCGACATGCGCGTCCGAGAGGACGAGCCGGCGGTCTACTACACGCACGTCGACGGCGTCACGCGCGGTATGGACGTGAAGTGGTCGTTCGAACCGCGCCCGGACGGAACCATGGTTCGCATAACGCACGCGTGGGACGGCCCGCCCTGGCCGCTCGTCGGTGCGCTCGCGTGGCGCGCGGTCATCGCGCCCCACTTCGTCAGCGCCATCGCGCGGAAGACCCTCGATGGCGTCGCCAGAGAGGCCGAACGCCGCCAGCGTGCGGCCACAGGAGAAGACATCGAATGAAGCGGGAGAACGGTCCCACCGGATATTTTCAGGGCGACGGAGCGACGGCGCCTCCGCGGGTCGCGATCACGGGCCTCGGCCCGATCACCGCGATCGGCATCGGCGTCGAGGACTTCTGGGCCGGTCTCCGCCGCGAGCGCTCCCCCATCCGTCGCATCACGCGCTTCGACCCTACCCAGTGGCGCTCGCAGATCGCGGCCGAGGTGGATGGCTTCGAAGCCACCGACTATATGGCGTCGAAGGCGATCCGCCGGCTCGACCGGTTCGGCCAGTTCGCCATCGCCGCCGCTCGCCTCGCCGTCGACGATTCCGGCCTCGACACGAGCGCGCTCGACCGCGACCGCGTCGCCGTCCAGATGGGGACCGCGCTCGGCGGCACCGCGTACGCGGAGGAACAGGTGCAGAACCTGGCCGCGGGCGGGCTCCGCGCCGTCGATCCCCGCGTCGCGCTCACCACCTTCGGCGGCGCCGCCAGCTGTGCCGTCGCCATCGAGTTCGGATTCAGCGGGCCGAACGCGACCAACGCCATGTCCTGCGCCTCCGGCTCGATCGCGCTGGGCGAGGCCTGGCGCCTCATCCGCGACGGCCTCGCCGACGTCGCCGTCGCCGGCGGCGTCGAGGCCCCGCTCGCCCCGCTCTGTTTCGGCGCGTTCGCGATCATCCGCGCCATGAGCACCCGGAACGACGACCCCGAACACGCGTGCCGCCCCTTCGACCGCGACCGCGACGGGTTCGTCATGGGCGAGGGCGCCTGCTGCCTCGTCCTCGAACGATGGGATCACGCCGTCGCCCGCGGCGCCCGCATCTACGGCGAGCTCGCGGGCTACGGCAACACCAACGACGCCTGGCACATGACGGCGCCCCGGCCCGACGGCGGCCAGGCCGCCCGCTGCATGCGGCTCGCACTCGAACGCGCCGCCGTCCCCGCCGACCGCATCGAATTCATCAGCCCGCACGGATCCTCGACCCCGCTCAACGACTCGACCGAGAGCATCGCCATCAAGCAGGTCCTCGGCGAGCGCGCCCGCCACATTCCCGTCTGCGGCAGCAAGCCGTACCACGCCCACGCCCTCGGCGCCTCCGGCGCCATGGAGGCCGCACTTTGCTGCCTCGCCATGGAACGCGGCTGGCTTCCACCCACGCTCAATTTCGAACGCGGTGACGAGGCCTGCGACCTCGCCTACGTGGGGGCGGGCGGAGAGGCCCGGAGCCCCTCCGCCTGCCTGTCCAACTCTTTTGGTTTCGGGGGGATAAACGCATCCTTAGTCTTGCTTAAACCCTCCTGAGAATGCATCTTTGGGGTCGGGTTCCAGCGCGGAGCGTGGGCTAGCGGCAACTGCCGCAGCGCCCCGCTCCGTCTTGGTGTCCGGTCCCTACCGGCTGGTGCGCCTCTGGGCGTGACCGCTTATGGGATTGCGTCTCTCTTCCCGGGATGGAGGTCTGGTATGCGAAGATTATTCGGTTTGACTCTTACTGCCGCGCTCGCGATTGGCCTGGTGTCCGCGCCCGCCGCGGCCCAGCGCTACTGGGTCGACTTTGGCATCAACACCGGCGCCTCACTGCATACGGCACAGCTCGGCTCCGCCGAAGGCTTCACCGGCGGAAGCGCGAAGTTCGCGACCGGCTGGCTGCTCGGCTCGCAACTCACCGTCTGGCCCGCCGCGCGGCTCGGTATCCGCGGCAACTTCAACTACTCGGATCGCTCGCTCAAGGCGGACAATGAGTTGTTCTCCAGCGTCAACCTGTGGAGTCTGTCGGCGGATCTGCTCTTCCGGCTGCGCACGCCGAGCGAGACATGGCAGGGGCCCGAAACGCTTCCGTTCGTCGCGCTCGGCCTCGGCTACAAACGCATCGCTCCGTCGGGCAACAACTGGATCTGCTACGACAACGTCCACTTCGAGTACTGGACCTGCGCCCCGTACGACCGTTCGGGCAACGGCGCCACGTTCGCCCTCGGCGAGCGCAAGCAGCAGCTCATGCCGCTCCTCGGCGTCGGCGCCGACTTCCGGCTCGCGCCCCACTGGGCCGTCCGCGTCGAACTCAACGACCGCATCTACAAGCCCGAGACCCAGGCCGTCTCCGGCCGGGTCGGCAACACCAACGTCTTCCTCGCTCCAGACTACCAGGAGAACCTGAGCAAGACCGAGCACGAGATCAGCCTCACCGTCGGGATGCACGTCCTGCTCTTCATGCGCGGCGGCGCGGCACCACCGCCGCCACCGCCACCGCCGCCGCCGCCGCCACCCTCGCGGGAGCCGCCGACGCCCACGCCGCCACCGCCGCCGCCACCACGCGTCGATGACATCACCGTCTGCGTCCTCGATCCGACGGCCACCGGCGGGATGCGCACGCAGTCCGCGCAGTTCCGCTACGCCAGCGGCGACACCGTCGTCGTCTCCGGCGGCAACACCGTGCCGCTGCGCCAGACGGTCGGGACCGTGCAGACCGCGCGGAACGCCGACTGGTTCGTGCAGGGCACGCCGTTCGTCATGACCATGGGCCGCCTCCGCGAGGAGTTCGTCACCTTCGGCCGACCGACCACCGTGCCGTGTAACAGCCTCACCTATGTCGGCATGGTGAACGGGTACCCGGTCTACGTGAACCCGAACGACATCGCGGCCTACCGTGCAAACCTCGACACGGCCGTGCGCGCCGCCAACGGCGACCTCGCCGCCGCGCTCGCGGGCAACCGCACACTGCGCGAGCAGTTCGACGCCGTCCGGACCATCCACGTCCCCATGGACGTGATCGGTCCCGTCATGCAGGCGCTCAACCGGCAGGAGCAGGTGCGGAAGTTCGAGCAGTAGGCTCCGCTTCTTCCGATCGAACGGCCCGGTCCCCGGCTTCGGGGGGCCGGGCCCGTTCTCATCCTCAGACCGGCTCCGGGACTGGCCGCCTACCGGACGCCGGGATATCCTCACCGCCATGCTCGAACTCGGGACCACCGCCATCCTCGCCGGCCGCCTGCTCGGCTCCGCCATCGCCTGTGGACTGAATCTCTACGCGACGATCGCACTCGTCGGCATTGCATCCCGCTTCGGCGTCATCGACACCCTGCCCCCGGGACTCGCCGGCCTCGAGAGCTGGTTCGTCATCGGCGGCGCCGGCATCCTCTTCCTCGTCGAGGCCACGGCCGCCGCGTTCCCCGGCATCGACTCCGCCTGGGAGGGCGTGCACACGCTCATCCGACCGCTCGCCGCAGCCGCGCTCGCCGGGATCGCCCTCGAAACGTCCCCCGCGTCCACCCAGCTCGCTGGCGCCGCGCTCGCCGGCTTCGCCGCCTTTGCCGCCCATTCCGCCAAGCTCGGACTCCGCCTCGTTCTCACCACCCGGCGCTGGCTCCGCGTCGCCGTCAGCACCGCCGAAGACATCGCCGCCGCCTTCTTCGCCGGCGCCGCCCTCGCTTTCCCCGCCGTCGCCCTCGCCAGCGTCGCGCTCTTCCTCTTCATCCTCACCGTCGCCGGACCCACGCTCTGGCGCGCCGCCGCCTTCGCCGCCCGCGCCACGTCCGCAAGGCTCCGCGGTTTCTTCGACACCCGTGATTGGACCGACGCCGACGCCCTGCCACCCGCCCTCAAGACCCTCCTCGACCCGCCCGAGCTCGGACCCTCGCCCCCGCGTGCACTTCGCGCCGCTCTCTCCGGACCCGCCGGCGCCTATCGCAACGGATGGCTCGTATTCGACCGCGGCAACGCCAGCTTCCTGCACCGCCGCCTCGGACGACCCGCCCGTATCGACCTGCCCCGGCCCACGTCCACCGACCTGCGCCGCGGCTTCCTCACCGACACCCTCACCGTCCATGCACGCAACTCCGACTTCACTCTCCATCTGCTCAAGGACGGCCCCCCCACCGACCTCACCATCAGCGCGCTCCAGCTCGTCCTCGACTGATCCCGCCCCCCGGTATCCGGCCAGCCCCGTGGCCGTATTCGCCCCGTTCGCTGCGCCCACGTCCGCGGCCCAACCTGCGTCCTGACCTGGATACAGAACGGAACCCGGACAGGGGCACCGTCAAAGCATTGATTCGATTATATTTGTGACGGCGACAGGAATTTCGGGAAACAAGGGACTTACATTGTTGAGACGCTTTTTTTATATTGTGCGCGCTTATGAGAAGATTGGGTACGGGAACCGACCGGGTGAGGATGTTGGGACGCAAAGTCCTGCACCTGGTCCCCTGATGCAGCGGGGGTCGGCGGCACGCCGGCTACCGCTGCTCGTGTTTTTCACCCCAACCGCAAGGGCGGATTCACCATGTTCGTGAATTCCCGCGCTTTGGATTCATTCGACCAGTATCTTTTCGACGTCGAGAAGTACCCGTTGATCGAGGACGCGTCCGAGGAACGCGAACTCGCGCGACGGGCCCGGAGCGGTGACAAGGAGGCGGCCGAGCGACTGGTCACGGCCAACCTCCGGTTCGTGATTTCGTACGTGAAGAAGTACCAGGGCCGCGGCCTCGGTCTTGCCGAGCTGGTGTGCATCGGCAACGAGGGGCTACTGAAGGCGGTCAAGAAGTTCGATCCCGACAAGGGTGTGAAGTTCATCTCCTACGCGGTCTGGTGGATCCGTCAGACGGTGCTGCAGGCGCTTGCCGAGCAGACCCGATCGGTGCGGATCCCGCTGAACCAGAACTCGAATCTGGTGAAGCTGTCACGCACGGAAACGGCGCTGACGCAGATCCTCGGCCGGTCGCCGACGGATCAGGAGATCGCGGACGAGATGGGCGAGCCCGTCGAGACGGTACGTGCGCTCCGGCGCGTCGCCGCCTCCGAACTCTCTCTCGACGCACCGATCGACCGAGGCGACCGCGACAGCGCCTCGTTCGGAGAACGGTTCGCCGGCGCGGAAGCCGAGGACATCGAGGAGACCGTCGAGTCCCAGGCCCAGCGTGAATTCCTCGACCGCATGTTCGAGAAGTACCTGACCGAGCGCGAACGCAAGATCCTCTACCTCTACTACGGCCTCGACGATGGCGAGGAACGTACTCTCGAGGAAATCGGATCGCTGCTCGGTGTCACCCGCGAACGGATCCGTCAGATCCGCAATCGCGCGTTCGAAAAGCTCCGCGAAAGTCCGGACGGCGAAGCGCTCGAAACCTTCTGGAGCGCCAACTAGACGCGCCCGGTTCGATACGCGGAGATTGCGAAGAGGGGCGGGCCCGTCGGGTCCGCCCCTCTTCCGTGCCCCGTCTCCGGTGGCGTCCCGATCCCTCGCCGCGTCACCCCGCCCGCGACATCCGCGTCGAATCGCTACGAATCGGCTTCGCTGGCACAAGCCCTGCATGTTCGACCCGTTGTCCAGACCCGGCCCACGGCGACGCCGCCACGGCGCGCCATTCCCTGCACGTACGTGCACGGCCGCTCGCCATGGACGCCTTCCCGTCCGACCCGCCGGGTCTTTCTGTAGCAAGGAGGGTCCAGCATGACTCGGCACCGGATCCCGATCATCATCGTGATCGCGCTCTCCGTCGCTTCCGGCCTCGAGGCCTGCGACAGCGCAGAGTACGAGGTCGACTCCGTTCCCACTTCCGAGCGAGAGGCCACGGCCGAACCCCTCCTGCCGGCCGGCACCGAAATCGCCATCGAGTTGACCGACAACCTCTCCACCACCCGCAACCGGACCGGTGACGACTTCTCAGCGATCGTCGCACGCGATGTCAACGCTTCCAATTTCGTGCCCCTTATCCGCGCGGGCAGTCGCGCTCGTGGGACCGTAACCCTTGCCCGTCCACGCCGGGGGAAGGAACCGGCCGTTCTCGCTATTCGCGTCGATGCCGTCCACGCCGACGGCCACTGGCTTCCCGTTCACGCCACGGCCGTCTCCGCCGACCTCAGGCGCGACACCGCCGCCGATCCCGCCGACACCACGGCAACGATCGCAGTGGGTACCGCCGTCACCGCGCTCCTCGAGCGCGTCCTGAGCGACGACTCCGCCGCCGCCCGCCTCGCCCGGAGCCCGGGACCCGGACACCGCGCCGGCATCGCGCTGGTCAATTCCCGTTTCGCTGCCGCCTTCCTCGAAGGCTCTCGACTTCGGCTCCGCCTCGACGCCCCGCTCGGCCGGCGTTGATCCGACTGCACGACCCATCCGCCCCACCCTTCCTGCCAGGGCGGGCCGGCTCCGGCCGGCTCGCCCACCCCACCGCGGGCGTCCCCTTCTGATCCATAAGAACCTTATATATCATCCGGACGTACGGTGCGGGACGCGAACCGATCGACGAACGAGGGAGATGATGGACGCATCGCTGCCGCTGCTGCGGGGGACGCTGGACGTGATGATCCTGAAGGCATTGAGCTGGGGCGAGGTGCACGGCTACGGCGTTGCGCGGTGGATCCGTGATAGGACAGGTGGCGTGTTCGAGGTACAGGAAGGGGCGTTGTACCCTGCGCTGCGCCGGCTGGAGCGCCGCGGCTGGGTGGAATCTCGGTGGACGGTGACGGAGACGGGACGGGAAGCGCGCGCATACACGCTGACGGCGTCCGGGTCGAAGCGGCTGCGCTCGGAGATGGGGACGTGGTCGAAGTACGTGTCGGCGATGACACAGGTGCTGGACGCGCCGTCGCCGCGCGGGCCTCATTGAAGCAGATGCCGGCGGTCGGCGGTCGGCGGCGGTGACACAGGTGTCGGCGCTGCGTCGATCCTACGCCTCAAACCGCGCCGACTGAGCGCATCCGCGCCGCGATCCGCCGCCGCGCCGGAACGCGGCCATGCTGGCGAGCGCGGCCATCGTGGCGAGCGCAAATCCGGCCGCGAACCCGAGGCGCGCCGTCCGCCGGGTCACGGCGCGGAGCGCGTAGGTCGCGAGCTCGTTCCACGCCCGGTCCGCGTCCGTGGCGCCCCGTCCACCCGGGATCGGCAGCCTCGCCAGAGCCTCGACGGACCCGGCGTAGAAGCGCGCGAACAGGGCCAGCAGGACGAACGTGAGGGCGCCCGCAAGCAACGCGTCGCGCAGGGCGGCACGGCCACGGCCAAGACGCGTGTTCACGAAAAGCACACCGAGGAGACCGAGAAGCGGGCCGAGCGCGAGGAGTGACGGCCCCCCGAGAACGAGCCCGGTACGACGCGCGGCGTGTGCCCACCGCGTGAACGTCGAGTCGGCGGCACCGATGCGGAATAGCGTGACGGAGTCCGGCCCACTCGCGGCGAACCGGACGAGCCGCCCGTTTACGCCCCGGACGACGGCGCTCTCGACCGGCCCGGGCGGCCGGCAGCGGGGCAGGCTGCGCGCGAACGCCTCGTCGTCGTGGTCGCCGAACAGCTTCTGGCGCAGCCCCTTGAAGAGCGCGCCCGCATCCTGCAGCACGTTGCAGTCAGGCAGCGCGCCGAGCCGCCTGCGGATGTACAGGGAGGCGCTCACCGCAAGCGGCGGCCGCGCATCCTCGATCGCGAGCCGGAGCACCGGATCGCGCGGAAACCGATGGAGCAACGCGAGAGTCCCTGCGTGCACCCGCGCGGCCTCGGTCATGTAAGCGCGAGCCTCGAACGCGGTGTCGAGGATTCGCCCGATGTCGTCGCGGCGCAACTCGATCGGCCCGCCCCGGATGGCGACGAGACTTGCAACATCCTCGAGCTCGATGGCGAGCGCGGCCCGGCCCAGCACGCGGATCGAGTCCGGGTCGAGGGCGCCCATGAAGGCCGGCGTCCGTGTGATCATGCGCCACTGGATGCACAGTGCCAGGCCGAAAGTGGCCAGGCAGCCGGACACGATCGCGCCGACCGCAGCGAGCCCGGCCTGCGGAGACGACGTGGCCCGGCTCGCGGGGCTCGGTCCATCCGGCGGGCGCGTCAACGCTCGAGCAGCCTGCCCAGATGATCGAGACCGGGTGTCGCATCGATCATCGTCTTCGTACCGGCCAGGACGGGAACCGCGAGCAACGCGCCCGGAAGCAGCGGATTCGGCAGGCCGACGAGGTGCATCGCGGCCGCGACCGCGAGGCCGAGGCAGAGGTTTATCGCGGTGACCGTGAGCAGGTAGCGCGACATCTGGCCGCGCACGCGGCGGGCGAGCGTGGCGCGTGCGCTGTCCGCGCCCATGGGCAGGAATCGGGTGAGCCGGACGGACATCGGCTCCCGCGCCACGAGCAGGAAGTACAGGAGTCCGAGCATTGTGACGAGTTGGACGATCAGGCGGCCGAGCCGTGCGAACGCGAGGTCGCCGAGCGATGGCGACCGCACCACCACCTCCTGTGCAGGTTGGGACGGGTCCATGCGCGCGATCTGCTCGACCTGTTGCGCGGCCGCAGACACCTTGGCCATCGGCCTGCGGACAACGGAGAGCCGCTCCTCGACGCGGGCCAGCCGACGGGGCGCGGACTCGATCCACTCGGCGGCCGGCCGGGCGAGCCGCCAGACAGCGGTGGAGACCAGCAGCACGAGTCCGGCGGACGCCCTTGTCGAGCGTCCGTGTCCTCCCGCGCCGGGGCTTCTGTCGTCGAGCCCACGGCCCGCTCACGACGCCATGACCTGGGGGCTGTCCCACGCGGCCGTGCATCGCGCCCGGTGTCTGGTACATGGTTCGACTCCCATCCGCCATCGCGGACCGTTGGAACGCACCGGTCGCCGGGAAGCCGCCGGTTCTGCGCCGGCGGCCCGGCCGGATCGTGATGCCTCCGTTGTCGCTACCTGGTGGATCAGAAGTGGAAGTGTGCGCCCAGCGAGATCGTCAGGTACTTCATGTCGAGATCGCCGCCGGGCAGACCGGCCGGATACGTATGGAAGATCACCGCAGGAACCAGCCAGAACCGCGGCGCCATCATCACGTCGATCCCGGCGCCCGCTTCCGCGCCGAGCGTCAGGTCCGATTTCGCATCGCCAACGGACGCCTTGTGCAGCATGATGCCGCCGCGGACCCACGGTAGCGCCCTCCCCTCGGCGCCGAACAGCAGTTTCACGCCGCCGTCCATGCCGGTGCTCGTCACGTCCTCGCAGCCGCCGCCCTTGCAGTTGAAGGCGTGGCGGCTCAGACCCGCGTACAGGGACATGTTCGGGATGAACGTATAGAAGACATCGGCACCGAGGCCGAGCCCGGACTTCGCGCCGGCATCGGACAGGTCACCGGTCGGCACCGTGACGTTGACCCTGCCTTCGAGCGACCAGCGAGCCGACTGTGCCGCCACCACCGAGGCGCTGCCGGCCAGCGCGATGATCACAAGGGCCGCCACGTGCGTCGGTGTCTTTCTCATGGGGTCTCCTTCCTTTGCTGCTCGTCATGGCGCGGGTGGTCCGCGCCGGGCCGTTGATTGTCCCGGCGCAGGAGTCATGCCAGCGCCGGTCCGGAAGGACGCTGGCATGACCCATGCACTGCTGACCGGCATCTGCTGTTCGCGATGCCGCGCACCATGGCGGCCGTCGCGCGACTCCCGACCTCCCCGCACGGCGCCCTCCATGACCGCGTGACGTCAATGGATCCACGGAAAGGAAGGTGCTCCATGTTCGACACTCGACGATCGTCATTCTTCATCGTATCGCTCACGCTGCTCGCGGGGGCTTTCGCCTGCACCGGTCATGAAACCGGCGCGGGTGACACTACGCCGGCCGCAGAGCAGCAGGCGGAGTCATCGCCGCTCGTGCCTGCGGGCACCGAGCTGACGTTCCGCCTGACACAGACACTGTCGACGGCCGACGTCCACGCCGGCGACACGTTCGACGCAGTCGTTGCGGAGGACGTGTACGGCAACGACGGCCAGGTCATCGTTCCGGCGGGTGCGCCCGCGCGCGGAGAGGTGCTTCAGTCGAAGCAGGGTAAAGGCGACAATCCGGCGATCCTGGCCTTGCAGATGGAGACGATGCAGGTGAAGGACGAGTGGCTGCCCATCGATGCCACGATGATTTCTGCGGACGTGCAGGGCGAGGCGGGCGACACCGGCAGCGAGACGGCGGGCAAGATCGCGATCGGCACCGCGGCCGGCGCCCTGATCGGCCAGATCCTCGGGAAGGATACGGAATCGACGATCGCGGGTGCGGGCATCGGCACGGCAGTGGGAGCAGTGGTCGCGCTGACGAGTCGCGCGGGCAATGCGACGATCGAGCAAGGCTCGCGGCTCCACGTCCGTTTGAACGCGCCCGTCGGAACGCGCTAGAAACACGGAGGTCGCCGCCCGGTCGAGGAACGCTTGCCGGGGACGTCGGTAGAACCCATCGATGAGCGGCGATTCCGATTCACGCGACCGGCGCCCGGGATGCCCGCCGGACGGCGTTGTCGTCCGGCGGGCGCCCGGCCTCGCATTCTTCCTCGTCGCACTCCTCCTCGTCCCCGCGCCCGGCACAGCCCAGAATAGCACCGGCTGGAACGGTCCGCGTGCGCGTGCGCTCATGCAGATGGCGCGGGACCGCCGTCACCAGCCGCTGGCCGATACCGCGCTGCACAACTACCAGTCGCGAGCGGAGGGACTGGTCTACTTCTACCTGGACCGTCGTGACACGGACGAGCGCGTGCTTGTCCGGACGGACCAGGTCGCGCTGGAAGTGTACTGGTCGCAGCCGAATCGCACGAAGCAGCGGATCGTCGGCATGCGCGACGAGAACAGCCTGCCGAACCGCATGTACTACCACCTCGATCATCTCACCGTGGTGCAGAACGGGTTCGGCGACGTGATGCGCATGGGCGATGGCGACGAGGTCGCGGACGTGCCGCACCCGGCCGCGCCCGGATCGGACTCGATCTACGAGTTCCGCCTCGCGGACTCACTCGAGATTCGGCTGCAGGCCGGCGCGCCGATCAAGACGTACGAGATCCAGGTACGGCCGCGGCGGACGGACCGCTCGGCGATCGTGGGCTCGGTGTTCGTGAACCAGCGCACGGGCGACATCGTGCGCATGAGGTTCACGTTCACCCCGGTTTCGTACGTGGACCGCCGGCTCGACTACATCAACGTCTCCCTCGACAATGGTCTCTGGGAGGGACGATACTGGCTGCCGTACGAGCAGGCGGTCGAGATCCGGCGCCAGGTCCCGGAGCTCGACTTCGTCGTGACCTCCGTGATCCAGGCCCGATTCCGCGTCTGGGGTTACGAGTTCAACCAGGACCTGCCGGAATCGCTGTTCATGGGCTACCGCGTGGTGGCGGTGCCGAAGGCCCAGCGCGAGGCCTACCCGTTTGATCGCGGCATCTACGACGACCTGCACGATGCCGGCCTCGCGCCGCCGCCGGAGCTCGCCGACATCAGAGCGCAGGCCTCCGCGCTGGTGCGCGAACAGGTGCTCAGCGGACTGCCACGCCTGCGCCTCAGCCTGCCGGCCGTATCCTCTGCGCTGCGCTACAATCGCGCGGAGGGCGCGTTCCTCGGGTGGGGAACCTCCTTCACGCCGAGCGCGCTGACCCGGCTCGAGATCTCCGGCGGCTACGCCTTCGGCGCGGCCCATCCGGTCGTGGTCGGCGGGCTCAGCCGCCGGAGCGGAACCGGGACCGGGCTGCGGTTCGACGGCTACCTGAACGAGCCGCGGGACATGGGGACCCGGGCCGGCGCGCCCGGGGCGCTCAACACCCTCGCCTCGCTCTGGGGCAGCGACTACACCGATCTGTTCTACGCGAGCGGGGCACGCGCTTCCCTCGAACGTCGTTTCAGCGAGCGACGCTGGAGTGTGACGCTCGGGGCCTCGGCCGAGCGGCAGGACGCGGCCAGGCTGACGCAGGACACGCCCCCGCTCGGCAACGCGGCCTTCCGGCCGCTGCTGCTGGCCGATGAGGGGACCTCCCTGGAGGGACACCTCGCTCTCGAGCGCGAGCTGCCGGAGGCCGCTGGATTCTCGTGGGGAATGCGGCTCTCGCTCGACGCGGGCGCGTTCGAACGCGACGGGTTCGCGGTGCCCCGCCTCGATCTCTCGCTGCGCCATGGGTCGTACGACCGGAGCGGCGTCGCGACGCTCACCCTCGCCAGCGGCGTCGCACTCGGGTCGCCGCCCGCGCAGCGGACGTTCCTGCTCGGCGGACGCGGCACGCTGCCCGGTCACGCGTACCGCGGCTTCGCCGGCGACCGCTTCGCGCTCGTCAATGTCGAAGCCGCACGCGACGTGTGGCGGCCGTTCGTGCGTGCCCGCCTCTTCTCGGCGGCAGGCTGGACGGACGGGGCGGGCCCATCGTTCCGGATCGAACCGGGCGGCGCCGCGACCGGAACGCTGCGGCGGGCCGACCCGATACGGGGCTCGGTCGGCGGGGGCGTCGGTTTTCTCTGGGATCTGCTGCACATCAATGTCGCGCGCGGGCTCGGTCCGGGCGGGGAGTGGCAGCTGCTGCTCTCGATCGATCCGCAGGTCTGGCCCATCCTCTGATTGTCTTGGACCGCAACCGGGCCGGCACTATCTTGGGATTCAACCCGGTGTGCCCCGGACTTCTCGTCGGCGGTACGGATGAACGGGTCGCTCGAGTGAGGCCGCTCCCTCCCGACCGTCCGACCCGGATCCGAGTCAGCGCCCTGCCGGAGGCCCGATGAGCATCCAGCTGCTGGCCGTCCAGTTCAATCACGATCCGACGTGGGCCACGCACGACGCGCTGAACCTGCGCCGGAACGCGACGGAATTCGTCGAGGTCCCCGAGTGGCGGCGGGGCGTGTGCGTCAATCCCGAGGACTCGCCGGCGGCTTACGCGGCGACGCAGGTGCGCGGCCACGTCGTCACGGTGCAGGCGAAGTTCCGGACGACGGATCCCGGGCTCACCCACGTGACGGTCCGCGCGCTCGACGCCGACGTCGATCCACCCGGCCCGCAGGGATGCCTCGGTCTCTTCGCGCGCATGCTGCGTTCGCTCCTGCGCTCACTGTTCGGCAACGTGCTGGGCGAGCTCGGTCCGATCACGGTCCCGTTCGCGGCGAACGGCGAATCGACGTTCGAGAGCTTCGCGCTGCGCTACGACCGGCTCGACTGGGCGCGAGTGGGCGCGTACACCACGCGCTGGCGCTGGCAGTACCGGTTGAGCGCGTCGCACGCGTGGCGCGACTTCGAGGTGAGCAGCCATCGCATCTACGTGCTTCACGACGTTCCTTCCGAGCCCTGGACGCGGATGCCCTACTCGCAGGGCAACCTGAGCCTGCCGTGGACCGAAGTGCTCGATCAGGCCTGCTCCTGGGCGTTCGGCGCGGTCTCGGCGACGGATGTGGCGTGCGGCGTGACGCGCGGCGTCTATGAGCTCGGTCCCGGCACCATCACGTACGACTGTCCGGGCGGCGGGTCCTCGCACTACTCTGCCGGCGTGTTCGACTGCACCGCGTTCCTCGAGCGCATCCGCGGTGGGCCGGGCAACGGCTGGTTCGTGAACTGTTCGGATTGCGCGACCTTCGTCGCCACGTTCGCGAACGCGCTGGGCTGTGACCTGTGGCAGTCGCGCATGGGCTGGGGCTTTGCGCTGAATCCGCTGCTCGCCATCGGCGCCAGCGCCTGGCAGCCGGCGTGCGGCTGGTCCGCGTTCAACTACCACGAAGTCGCGTGGACGGGCAGCTGCGACGTGAACGACCGCGTATTCGACGCCTGCCTCCAGGTCGATTCCGACCCCGACCCGACCGCGCCCCCGCACTGGCCCGAGCTGCCCTGCGACATGCGCTTCGGCGAGCCCGGCGATGGCGAGTACCGCGACCGGCTGGCGACGCCCGCCGGCGCGCCCGCATGCGACCCGCAACCGGCAACGCGCCAGCGGCGGGCCATCATCTGACGGGAGGCACCATGCAGGCGCAATCGGATTGGCTGGAAGCGCGGTACCAGTTCGCGGCGTGGCGCGATGTCCAGGCGACGGACCCCGGGCTGGTCGGCATCGGTTTCCGCTTCCGGGGCGACGAGTTCCCTGGCTGGACGCTGCACCGCGCGCGCGACGTCCGGGTGGCCGGCCGGCCGCCCGCCATCTACTCGGTCTGGACCCCCGCCGGCGCGGGCACCGGACTCATCGCCGTGGACGTATGGGAATGCGCGACCGCGGAGCTCGCGCGTGCCCAGTTGCTCCGCTCGCTCGGCGAGTTCCAGGGTGCCGGCCTCGAGCGGCGGACCGGACCGGGAGACGTCGCGTTCGAATTCGGCACGGCAGCCGTGCTGTTCGTCCGCGGCAACTACGCCGTGCAGGTACGGAGCGTCGAGCGGGAGCCGGTCGATGCCGGGCCGCTCGCCGAGTCGTTCGACCGCGCCCTGGTCGCGGCGCCCGCCGCCGTGGCGCCCGGGACCGGGCCGCTGCGTGGCGTCTCGACCGGTGCCACCGGCCCGATCCGCCCTGGCCAGCGCGTCCCGCTCGACCTGGACGTCGATCCGGCCGCCGGCGCGGTCTGGGTTCGTCTCTTCACCCGGACCGGCCGGATCCGCATCGAGGGCGGCCGCCCGTGGTACGTCGCCGGCCCGGATGGGCCCGGTGCGGTCACGGTCGTGGCGTCGGACGAGGCCGGTGCCGCGTCACGTGACGAGGTGCGCTTCGAACGGGACGAAGGCTGACCGGGGCGCGCGAACCGCGGACCGGACGCCCCCACCACCCGATCCCGACCCGACTCGCCCGTTCGCGCGGCCGCGCGCTCCCGGCTTCCTTCATGCGGCCAGCACTTCCTCGTCGACATCCGTGTCCGGCGCGGACGCCTTGCCCGGTGGCCCGAGCAGCACCAGCTCGCTCACCCGGATCTCCGCGGTCGGGACCGTGACACCGCTCTTCTCGAACGAGCCGTACTCGATCCGGCCCTCGACGTAGAGACGGTCTCCCTTCCGGATGTACTCGTCGGCCAGCTGCGCGAGCCGGTCCCAGAGCGTCAGCCGATGCCATTCGGTGCGCTCCTCGAGACCGCTTTCGCGCTGCAACCGCCGGCTCGTCGCGAGCGACACGTGCGCGACTCGCGTCCCGCCCGCCGTCGTATGCACGTCCGGATCCCGTCCCGCGTTCCCCACCAGTATCACCTTGTTGATCGATCGACTCATCACGCCCTCCCGGAGTTGTGGTTGCGGCGCATGATGCGGGGTGGTCCGGGGCGCGAAAATGGCGCCACCGGCCGACTGCCGGGCTTGCCTCCGGACCCGGACCGGGACAGCTTTGTGCAAGGGCACGGTGCGATCGCCTCTCCGGCGAAGTCTCGATCCGGGAAGCGGCCGTGCCCCTTCCCCGGCGGCTTCGCGAACAGGACTCGATCGCTGGTGGCTGAGCGAAGCGAACCAGGAAGGACTCACAAATGAGCGTTCGAAACGCACCGGGCCGCGTCGCCCGGTACTTCATCCTCGCCAGCCTTCTCTCCGTGGGACTCGGCGGATGTGCGTCCACGGTGCACGTCCGTGACCTGCTCGACCAGCCGCAGCGCTACGACGGCAAGACGGTCAAGGTGGAGGGCACCGTCACGCGCAGCGCGGGCTTCCTCGGCACGGGGGCATTCCAGATCGATGACGGCACCGGTTCGATCTACGTGATCGCCCAGGGCCAGGGTGTGCCCCGGGAGGGTGCGAAGACCACGGCCAAAGGACGCTTCCAGTCCGTGTTCAGCATGGCGGGGCGGACGATCGCCGCGATCGTGCAGGACCGCAAGGAACCCTGAAGCCGGACGTCACATGAACGGACGGGGCGCCCCGGTCGACCCGGGACGCCCCGCGCCATCTTCCGATCAGGGCCCCTACTTCGGTGGAATCCGCAGGACCTGCCCTGGGTAGATCTTGTCCGGATCCGTCAGCATCGGCTTGTTCGCCTCGAAGATCGCCGGGTACTGCATGGCGTTGCCGTACTGTGCCTTGGCGATCTTCGAGAGCGAGTCGCCCGGCTTGACCGTGTAGAACACGGCCGGCGGCGCGGGCGCCTCGACCCGGATCCGATCGTCCACCCGCTCGACACCGGCAGCATTGCCGACCGCGAGAATCGCCTTCTCCTTGTCGGCCTGGTTGGCGGCCAGGCCGTGTACGGCGGCGGTGCCATTGGCAAAGCCGACGACCAGGTCCTTCACCGGAAGACCGAGTCTGGTGACGTAGATCTGGAGAGCGGTGGCCTTCTGTCCATCATCCAGCTTCTGTTCCTCTTCCTTGTTGCGGCCGAACAACTTCTCGCCCGCATCCTTGACGAAATCGAATATTCCCATGGTCCCTCCCTGTCAGGATTCCTCGCGATGGGTGTGACCAGCCAGGTACCCCACCGGCACAGTACGGGTCGCGTCGGGCAAGGCACGGGCTCGCGCCGGAAACGATCAGGCCTGTCCGGTCACTTGCACTCATACCAGCTCTCGCCCACGCCGGTCGCGACCTCGAGCGGGACGTCAAGCGGGAACGCGTTCTCCATCCGGTCCTTCACCAGCGCGCGAACGTTTTCAATCTCCGCGCGCGGCACCTCGAACAACAGCTCGTCGTGCACCTGCAGCAGCATGCGGGTGCCCGGGCTCCCTTCCGCGAGCGCCGCCTGGATCCGGATCATCGCGACCTTGATGATGTCGGCCGCCGTGCCCTGCACCGGCGCGTTCGTCGCCGCGCGTTCGCCGAACTGGCGCAGGTTCCAGTTCGGTGAGCGCAGTTCCGGGATGTAGCGGCGCCGCCCGGAGAGGGTCTCCACCCAGCCGTCCTTCTTGGCCTTCTCGATCTGCTCGTCGAGGTAGCGGCGCACGCCCGGCAGCCGCTCGAAGTACTGCGCGATGAACGCCTTCGCCTCCGCCGTGCTCGTGCCCAGCTGCTGCGAGAGCGAGAACGGGCCGATCCCGTAGATGGTCGCGAAGTTCACCGTCTTCGCGGCCGCACGCATGTCCGCGCTCACCTGCTCGATGTCAACGCCGAAGATGAGCGCCGCCGTCTGGCGATGCACGTCAATGCCTTCCTTGAACGCGCGCGTCATCACCGCGTCGCCCGACATGTGCGCGAGGATGCGCAGCTCGATCTGCGAGTAGTCCGCACCCAGGAACAGGCAGCCGTCCGCCGGCACGAATCCCTTGCGCAACTCCGCGCCGACCTGCGTGCGAATCGGGATGTTCTGCAGGTTCGGATCACTCGACGAGAGACGGCCCGTCGCCGCCACGACCTGGCTGAAGCGCGTGTGGATGCGGCCCGTCACCGGATCAACCTGCTGCGGCAACGCGTCCACGTACGTGCTGCGCAGCTTGTCGAGCTGGCGGAACTCGAGGATCAGGCGCGGCAGCGTGTGGCCGGCGGCGGCCAGCTCCTCGAGCACGCTCGCATCCGTCGACGCCCCCGTCTTGGTCTTCCGCTTCGTGGGCAGCTCCAGCTTCTCGAAGAGGATGGTGCGCAGTTGCGGCGTCGAGTTGATGTTGAACTCCTCGCCCGCTTCCTTCCAGATCTCCTCCTCGATCATGCGCAGCTCGCGTTCCAGCTTCACGCTCTGCTGCCGGAAGAACTCCGGCATCGATGCGGATACCCGCGTACTCCATGTCCGCGAGCACCGGCATGAGCGGCATCTCGATCTCCCGGTACAGCGGCTCGAGATGCGCCGCTTCCAGCTCCGGCTCGAGCACCGCCCGCAACCGCAGCGGCAGGTCCGCCGCTTCCGCGACCCAGTCCCGCACCGTCTCGACCTCGACCTCCTCCAGAGGAACCTGCGTCCGGCCCTTCCCCGTGATCTCGTCACGCGCACGCCGGCGATGGCCGAAGTGCTGGAGCGCGAGCGACGTCAGCTCCTGGTCGCGGCGCCCGGGATCCGTCACGTACGACGCGATCTGCGTGTCGAACGCCATGCCGCCCAGCGTCACGCCCGCGCGACGCAGCAGCAGCAGCGCACTCTTCAGGTCGTGACCGGTGCAGGCGACGGCCTCATCTTCGAGCAGCTCGACCAGCGGCCGCATGCCGGGTGCGTCCAGCGACGGCAGGTTCCGCACCTGCACGCCCTCGAGGTCGAGCACGCCCGGCCGGTGATGGCGGAACGGCAGGTACCAGGCGACGCCCGGCTCCGCGGCGATCCCGATGCCCACGATCTCGCCTCGCATCGGATCCGCACTCGTCGCTTCCAGCGAGAGCCCCATGACCCCGCTCCCACGCACCGCTTTGATCACCGTGTCCACCGACTCGACCGTGTCCGCCAGCCGGTAGTTCTGCTCGAGCCGCGTGGGCAACTGCTCGGGCGCGCCCAGCTCCCGAGCGAGCGAGTGGAACTCGAGCTCCACGAACAGGTCGCGAAGCTTCTCCCGGTCCGCTTCCACCACACCCAGGCCATCCAGGTCCAGCTCGACCGGAAGCTCCGTCTTGATCGTGACCAGCTCCTTCGACAAGCGCACCGACGCCGCGTTCTGCTGCAGCGACTCGCGCGCACGCTTCCCCTTGATCGCATCGACCTGCGCCAGGATCTGCTCCAGCCCGCCGTACTCTCCGATCAGCTGGATCGCCGTCTTCGGCCCGATTCCCGGCGCCCCCGGGATGTTGTCCGAGCTGTCCCCGATCAGCGCCAGGTAGTCGATCACGTGCGCCGGCTCCACGCCCAGACGCTCCGACGCGTTGCGTGCGTCCACCCACTCCTCTTCCACGTTCGCCGAACCACCCCGCCCCGGATTCAACAGCGAGATGCCCGGACCGATCAGCTGGTAGAAATCCTTGTCCCCCGACACGATCACCGCCTCGATCCCCCGCTCCACCGCCCGTCGCGCCAGCGTCCCGATCACGTCGTCCGCCTCGTGATCCTCGAGTTCGATGATCGGGACCCGGAACGCTTCGATCAGCTCCCGGATCCGCGGCAGTGACGCCCGCAGATCGTCCGGCATCTTCTCTCGCGTCGCCTTGTACGCCGGGTAGAGCTCCTTCCGCTCGCTCGACCCCGCATCCATCACCACGCCCAGGTAGTCCGGGCCGTGCTCCTCCAGGATCTTCAGCAGGAACCGAACGAAGCCGAACGCCGCCGACGTGTTCTCACCTCGCGTCGTCATCAACGGCCGGTTGATCATCGCGAAGAAGGCCCGGTAGATCAGCGCGTACCCATCGATCAGGAACAGGCGCGGACGCGTTTTCGGAGGGACTTCCACCATGTTCGCTCGCCGGGATTCGAAGAAGTGGTGCTGCGACGGCCCGTACCCCTGCCACGGCTCCGCCTTGAACGCCGAACGCCCCGCGGAACCTCGGTTCCACGGGGCGCCCGGTCAACGGCCCAGAGGGTCGTTTCAGGCGGGCGGCCTCGAGACATTCGCGGCCTGGAGGCCCTTGTCCGTCTGCTTGACCTCGAACTCGACTTCTTCCCCCTCGGCAAGGGTCTTGAAGCCGTCCATGGTGATTGCGGAGAAATGCACGAATACATCATCCCCGCCGGGTTGCTCAATGAAGCCATAGCCCTTGGCGTCATTGAACCACTTCACCTTCCCTCTGGCCATTTTACTGCCTCCTACATGGGGTTTGGGAGAATCGGCAGCCACGTCGCTGCGCCGGCCAAGGTATGCGGGTTTGTACGCAAGTGTCAAGGAAATCGTTACATCTGACACGGAACTTCCGAACCACTCGCGAGCCTCGCGCAATCCGTTGCTGAACAAGGGGTTCCGCCATTGTGGTCATGGATCTGGCCGGGGTCGGCCGACAGACTGACGGACGCGGGGCCGGGCCGCGCCCTCGCGGGCAACCGGATGTGGCGCGCGCGTCAATGGCGGCGACGCCATTTCTGGAGTCGTTCGACGTCGAGCGAGTCGCGGGCAGCGGCGAGGATGGCCGCGCTGAGCACGAGCCGGGGGTCGGAGCGGATCGGTAATTCGAGGGTCCCGAGCAGTCGCGCATCGGGGTCGAACCTGAACCATTGTCGGGCGGTCGCGGCCGGTTCGAGACCGGGCAGACGATCGTTCTCTCCGGACAGGCGTTCGGCGACGAGGACACCTCCGTCCGGCGTTGGCAGCATGGCCCGGAGTACGGGTCTGGTGGCCGGCAGCTCGATGGTTCGCCGTCTCTGCCTCGCGGCGGGTCTGCGGTTCGCGGGTACGTCCGCGGCGTTGGCGAAGGCGGTACGGTCGGCGTCGGAGACGAGTTCGGGTTCGACCGGGAGGCGGGTGGAGGCGATGCGCGAGGCATCGGCCGCCCAGCGGATGATCGTGCCGTCCTCCGTATCGCCGGTCCACGCGCCGCCGTCAGGTGCGGGCGCCCAGAGCAGGCGTCGCGCGAACCACGGGTCGGCGAGGGCGCCCGCGTCCATGTCGACGAAGACCTCGAGTCCGGGCGCCTCGGTGATGATCGACCACGCGCTGTCGCCGGGCGACCAGCGCTCGACCGTGACGGTCCCGCGGACGAGGCCGTGCCGGCGGCCGGCCATGCCTTCGATGAGCGATTCCTGGTAGCGGTCGAAGCCGAGGTGGACGATAGTGGCGCCACCGGCGAAGGCGAACTCCGTGGGTTGGCCGAAGTTGTTTTCGGGGGGCACGGGCATGATGCGGGCGACGTGGCCGTCGACAAACGATGTCAGGCGCCAGAGCACGGCGTCGAGCACGTGCACGGTGTCGCCATCGCCGCCGATGGCGGTCGGCCAGCGGAACTCGCCGGGTCCTTCGCCCTCGCGGCCTACCTGACGAAGGAAGCGACCGGTGCTGTCGAACACGAACAGGGCGCGCGCCTGTTGGTCGGCGGCCCAGACGTCGCCGTCCGTGGTGACGGCGATCGCGCCGAGCCTGCCGAAGTCGACGCCGCCATTCTCCGCGTCGGTGGTTTGCCACTCGAGCGTGACGCGCTCGACGCGGGCCGCGCTGCTGTCGGCGGAGGGACCGCTCCGGTCGCAGCCGGCGGCGAGGAGCGCGATAATGGGGACCCGGGCGAGGCGCGGCACACGAAATCGGAGAGATGCCGGGATCACGACCAGCCTCCCTTGGCGGGACGATCAGCCGCCGTCGCTCACGCTGTCTTGCGCGTCGCCGTAGAGTGCGCGGTAGATGCGGGCGTTGCCCTGCACGACCTTGACGTAGTCGCGCGTCTCGGCGAACGGGATCCGCTCGGCGAACTGTTCGTCATCGGCGAATTCGGGGAACTCGCGCCAGCGAGCGATGCGTTGCGGCCCGGCGTTGTAGGCGGCGAAGACGACGGGCAGCCGGCCATCGAAGTCGGCGAATTGCTGGGCAAGGTATTTCATGCCGAGGTGCGCGTTGTACTCGGCATGCTTGAGCATGTCGTTGCTGAAGCGGTGCACGCCCAGCTGGCGAGCGAGCGCACGGCCGGTACCGGGTGTGACCTGCATGAGACCGATCGCGCCGGCCGGGCTCACGGCACCGGCGAAGAACATCGACTCCTGGCGGATGAGGCCGGCCGCGACGAACGGATCGACGCCCGCCTCATGCGCTTCCGCGACGAGGATGTTCCGGTACGGGAACGGGTAGATGATGCGGAGCAGCCGGTCATCCCAACCGTTGCCGCGGAACAGCTCCCACCCGATCTCGATGCCGGTCATGGTGAAGCCGCGCTCGTTGAGCGCTTCCGCGAGCGCGTACTTCGCCGCGCGTGCACCGTTGTAGCGCGTGCGCAGTCGCGAGATCTCGTACATCGCGGCGTCGTTCCAGTCCATGTCGCGGAGCCGGTCGATCCGGACCATGGCTCGTTCGATTGCGGCGGACGTCCCGGCGTCCGTAACGGGAGCGGATCCGAGCGGCACGTCGAACGACGCCCTGCCCAGCGCTTCGGCCGAGCGCCAGCCGTAGTAGGAGAGCGGCTCGAGGCGGACGACTTCGGCGAACCTCGCAGCCGCGATCGAATCCTCGCCCAGCTTGCGCCGCACGAGCGCCGCCCAGTACGTCGCCTGCGCGTAGCGACGACCGTTCGGATACTTCGCGCGGTAGGCTTCGAATTCAGCGCGCGCGCCGGCCCAGTCGCCACGGTTGTAGGCGATGCCGCCGAGCCGCATGTGAGCGAGGCCGACCTCCTCGACGCCGGTGGGCGATGCGGTCGCGCGGCGGAACAGTGCGACGGCCTGGTCGATGTCGCCATCATCGTGCTCGAGATCGGCGGCCAGGTAGAGCGCCTCGGCGCTCGCGTCCTCGTTCGGGAACCGGCGGGCGACGTCGAGGAAGGTCCGCCGTCCCTGCGTGACGCGGCTGTCACGGTACTGCGCACGGCCGACGTAGAGCAGCGCGGCCGCGGCGGTCGAGGTCTCGTTGACCCGGCCGGCGACGCCGGTAAGGATGCGTTCGGCCGAGTCGTATTTGCCGGACCGGAAATACGCACGGCCGATCTCGAGGCGGATCCGGTCGCGTTCGATGGGCGTGCCCCGGCGCGCATCGACCCATGCCTGCAGTCCGGCGATGCCCCGCTCGTAGTTGCCGACCCGCAGGTAGGCGCGGCCGATCATGAGATGATCGTCGGGCGCGAGCCCCGTCATCTCGGAGAGGAGGCGCGCGCCGTCGATCCCGCCGGTCGTCCCGGGCGAGACGCGGACGGCGTCGCGGAACGCGTCGCGCGCGTCCGCCTTGCGGCCAAGGTCGACGAGCAGTCGGCCCGCTTCGACGTACGCGGACGCGCGGCGGCTCGTGGCGGGCAGGTTCGTGGCCGCGCTCATCGCGACCGCGTACGCGCCAGCCGTGTCGCCGGCCTCGCGATAGGCGCGAATGCGATGGCTCCAGCCCCAGTCGCGCGCGATCTCCCCGCCGATCGTACCCAACCGTGCCGAGACCGCCGCCGTGTCACCCTGCGCGGCGGCGGCCCCCACTGCCTGCAGGCCGATCCAGTCCGCGACGGAGGGAAGCAGCGCGGCGGCGCGGTCGTACGCCGCGATCGCCGCCACGTTGTCGTCGGACTCGCGGAAGGAATGCGCGCGGTACAGCTCGGCCAGTCCACGCTCGCGGTCGGACGCCGACGTCGCGACGTCGAGGAAGCGGGCCCAGCTGGCCCGGCTCGCTTCCCATTCCCGCGCCTCGTACTGGCTGCGCGCCAGCAGATTCCAGCCGAGTCCGTCCGACACGGTGTCGAGCCACGATCGAGCCTGCAACAACTGCTCGACACGCTCCCAGTTGCTCCAGCCGGCTTCCGCCCGCGCGGCCAGAAGCAGATCAGCAGCCGTCGTGTCCTTCGTCGTGGCGAGCCAGTCGCGCAGAATCAGGCTGGCGTGGAACGCACGTCCTTCCTTCAGCGCGCGGATCGCCGCCTCGGGCGCACCGCTCCGTGGGTCGTTTCCGGCCAGCCGCCAGGCAGGAGAGGCAAAGCGGCGCGTGGCCGGCGCAGCGGCTGTGTGGGAGCGCGTTCCACGCAGCGCCGCCGCGTCCGCCGACAGCAGCGTGAAGAGGACCAGGAAGGGAATCACGCGCATGGCACCCCGAGTCGGTGTCGTCGCATGCGAATACACATGCGTCAATGCACAGTTTCCCGACCCCGGGGAAAGGGCGAGGAATGTTCGCCTTGAATCTACGGGTCGAAGCGGGTCGAGGGTAGCGACTGGCCGTTTTCGCGCTGGCGCTTGAGGCGGTCAGCGATGCCGCGGAACGCGGACGCCGAGGATGGCGTGAGGTCGTAGCGGCCGAAGCGGGCGCGGTCGATGAAGAGCAGGTCGAGGCGGCCGCCCGGCGCGTTTTCGTAGAGCCATTCGATCGCATTGGGCCGGCCGACGTACTGGTCCTGGTCGATGTAGCGCTCCTGTGCGATGCTTGGCGGACCGAGCACGATGTACACCTCGCCCCGGTCGGTCCGCCAGCCCGGGCGGCCGCCCGGCTCGGAGAACTGCTCCGTCTCACGGACGCGCGCGAAGAAGTCGTCGCGGAACTCGTTGGGCGGCGTGGAGGGCAGTGGATCGCGGCGCGCCCAGAACTCGTCCCAGAGTCGGCGCCGCTGGGCGGGCGTTCCGCTGCGGAGCGAATCGATCTCCGCGCGCGTCCCGATGTACTCGAGGATCTGGAGCACCTCCTCGAAGTCCGTCACGATCCATTGGTCGGAGAGCGCGATGAGCAGCGGCGTGCGCACGTTCTCGCCGGTGTCCTCCATCGTGATCTTGACGAGCAGCTTGCCGAGCGGCAGCGATGCCGCGGGCAGTTCGAGCGTCGCGTGGCGCATCACCGAGTCGCCGCTCGCGATCTCCGCGCGCACGCTCCAGATCGGGTTCTCCGCTTCATCCGTCACCGCCACGTCCACCGGCGTCGGCGTCTGCGATCCGTAGGTCTCGATGTAGATGCGTGCCGGATTGCCGCCGTACGCCACCGTGTGACGCGGGCTCAGGATCAGGCCGGGCGCGCTGTCCCGCGAACTCCGCCCATCGCCCTGATAAATCAGCACGGGCGAGGAGAGCTGGCGCTCGCCCGGCCCGTAGTCGGGAACGTCGAGGGTGTCGACCGTGCGGAAGCCACGCGAGCTGTTCGCGTCCGCGGCCTGGAGCGTGACTTCGTACCTGCCGGGCGCGAGTGCGACGAGGTGCTGGAAGACGATGGTCTCCTCCGTCCGCCCGGTCTCCGCGAACGAGCCCACCCGCACGCTCTCGCGACGCGTCTCCCGCTTCACCTCGACGCTGTCCTGATTGAACGTGAGGTTCACGATGTACTCGGCCGTGAAGCCGGCCGTGTCACGCTGGAACCGGAGCGCGCTGTTGGGCAGGGAGAGGCCGAACAGCAGGAACGTCGAGTCGGCGGGTCCGGCCAGCGTCGAGATGTCGGCCACCGCCGGGAAGTAGCCCGGACCCGCGATGAAGCCGAGCTCCCGGTAGGCGTCGACCGGCTGGCCGAATGCGCCCTGCAGATCATCCGGCGTCGGCTGGCCGGGGCCCGGCCCACCGCCGCAACCAGCGGCGAGAAGCGCGACCAGCGCGGCAAAACGAAGGGGGCCGCCCCTCAGGCGGCCCCCGACCACTCCTGGGGTCAAGCGAAAGCCCCGTTCAGTTCATGTACCTTTTTCGACGGCATGCACCGCATCGATCATCTTCTGCGCGGACTCTTCCATGTCGATCACGAGCCGGTCGACCCGTGTGACGAAGTAGTTGTGCGCGATGTTGATCGGGATCGCGATGGCCAGACCGGTCGCCGTCGTGATCAGCGCGACCTTGATGCCCGCGGCCACCGTCGTCGCCTCCACCTCGCCCGCCGCCTGGATCGCGGCGAACGCATTGATCATCCCGATCACGGTTCCGAGGAAGCCGAGCAGGGGCGCGACGTTCGACACGGTCGCGAGCCAGACAAGGCCACGCTCGAGACCGGCCATCTCGATCAGGCCCACGTTTTCGATGGCCTTCATCACGCGCTCCGAGCCCTCGCCGTGACGCTCGAGGCCAGCGGCCAGGATGCGGCCGGCGGGCGAGTTCGAGTCACGCGCCAGCGCCAGCGCTTCCTTCAGCTTCCGCGCCGCGATGAGGTCATCGACCGCACGCAGAAAGGAGCGGGTTCGCGCTCCCTTCGTGGTGAGGTCGAACAACTTCCAGACGATGATGCTGAGGCCGACCACGGCGCTGAAGCCGAGAGGCCACATCATCCAGCCGCCATTGTTCCAGAGCTGAGCGGTCTGCTCCGCAAACGACAACTGGGGTGCTTCCATGCCCGGGAGCTGCGCCAGGAAGAGGGCGAAGGTGCTCAGGCTGCCCAAGGTTACCTCCGTCGGGATACGTGCCCAGGGTAATAACGGATTGTTCGCGCGCTGCGATCGAGCGGTGCAAGGTACCCGGGCAGGTCTGCGGGTGTCAAGGGACTGCGGACGGGTCCAGGTTCAGCCGGTTTCTTCGGTTTTCTTCCGGTCCCCGGACATGCCCTTCGTCGGACCGGATCCCACCCCGGACGGTGCGACCTTGTGGCACGCCACGAGCCGGCCGCCGGCCTTGTGCTCCAGTTGCGGCATCTCGCGCACGCACCGCTCATCCCGGAGCGGGTGCGGGCAGCGGGGATGGAACGGGCAGCCGGACGGCGGCGAGGCGGGATCGGGAATGTCACCGTCGAGAACGATACGCCCGCGATCACCGGAAGCGGCACCGGGCACGGCGGAGATCAGCGCCACGGTGTACGGGTGGAGTGGCGCCGCGGTGATGGCGGCGGCGGGCCCGATCTCGACGATGCGGCCGAGGACCATCACGGCGATGCGGTCGCTCATGTGGCGCACGACGCCCAGGTCGTGCGCAATGAACAGGCAGGCGAGGCGGAAGCGCTGTTGCAGGTCTCGAAGCAGGTTCAACACCTGGGCCTGCACGGAGACGTCGAGCGCGGACACGGGCTCATCGCACACGACGAGGTCCGGCTCGACGGACAGAGCCCGCGCGATGCCGATGCGCTGCCGCTGTCCGCCCGAGAACTCGTGCGGGTAGCGGAAGCGCGCGTCCGTGGTGAGTCCGACGAGTTCGAGCAGCTCCCTGATACGCGTCCCGGCGCGATCGCCGCGCGCCAGCCCATGCACGGTCAGCGCCTCGCGCAGGGTCGCGTCCACGGTCATGCGCGGGTCGAGCGAGTCGTACGGGTCCTGGAAGACGATCTGCGCGCGGCGACGGAACCTGCGCAGCGCGTCGCCCCGGAGCGTGGCCACGTCGACGGCATCGAAGCGTACCCGGCCCGCGGTCGGCGCGATGAGGCCGAGCGCGGCGCGCCCGACGGTACTCTTGCCGGACCCCGATTCACCGACGAGGCCGAGCGTCTCGCCGCGCGCGATCGTGAAGGACACGCCATCGACGGCCCGTATCGCGGCGCGCACGCGGCCGAGAGCGCCGCGGCGGATCTCGAAGTAGCGGACCAGGTCCTCGACCTCGAGGAGCGGTCCCGCGGCCGGGGTGGCGGTGTCCGTCACGGGCGCTCCGGATGGCGCTCCAGCCAGCAGCGCGACGCGCCGTCGCCGGGGAGTGGAAAGAGGTCCGGCTCGCCCGCGCGACAGGGCTCCCAGGCGCGAGCGCAACGCGGGTGGAAGCGGCAGCCCTCCGGCCACGCGTTGGCGGCGGGTACCTGCCCGGGTATCGCGTCGAGCCGGCCGACCGGCGTGTCGATGCGCGGCATGGCGCGGAGCAGCCCCTGCGTGTACGGATGGCGCGGGTCCTCGAAGATGCGGCGGACGTCGCCGTGCTCGACGATGCGGCCGGCGTACAGGACGGCGACGCGATCGGAGACGCGGGCGGCCACGCCGAGGTCGTGCGTGATCAGGAGCAGGCCCATGCCGAGCCGTTGCTGCAGCTCGCGCAGCAACTCGAGGATCTGCGCCTGAATCGTGACATCGAGCGCGGTCGTCGGTTCGTCGGCGATGAAGAGGCCGGGATCGCAGGCGAGCGCCATCGCGATCATCACGCGCTGGCGCTGCCCGCCCGACAGCTGGTGCGGCCAGGCCTGCGCGGCGCGGGTGGGCGCGGGCAGGCCGACGAGCGAGAGGAGTTCGAGCGCGCGCTGCCACGCTTCCGCCTTGCCGGTGCGGCGGTGCAACCGGATGGCCTCGGCGACCTGGTCGCCGGCGGTGAAGACCGGGTTGAGCGAGGTCATCGGTTCCTGGAAGACCATCGCGATGTCGTTGCCGCGCACGCTTCGCATCGCGGACTCACTCAGCGCGAGCAGGTCACGGCCTGCGTAGCGGATCGAGCTGCCCGGCTCGATGCGGCCGGGCGGGTCCGGAACGAGACGCAGGATGGAGAGCGCCGTGACCGACTTGCCCGAGCCACTCTCTCCGACGATCCCGAGCGTCTCGCCCCTGCGGATATCGAACGACACGCCGTCCACCGCGCGCGCCTCGCCCGACTCCGTGCGGAAGTACGTGCGCAGGTCGCGCACCGCGAGCAACGCGGCGTCGCCGCTCACCCGTGAAGCCTCGGGTCGAGCGCATCGCGCAGGCCATCACCCAGCACATTGAACGCGAGCACGACGAGCACGATCGTGAGGCCGGGGAAGGTGGCGAGCCACCACGTGTCGAGCGTGGCCAGGTGGCGGGCGCCGTCCGACACCATACCGCCCCAGCTGGGCATCGACTGTCCGGGGCCGAGGCCGAGGAACGAGAGCCCGGCCTCGAGCGTGATCGTGTTGCCCACGCCGAGCGTCGCGGCGACGATTACCGGCGCCATCACGTTGGGCACGACGTGGCGGAGCACGATGCGGGCGCGGCCGAGACCGAGGGCGCGCGCCGCCTGGATGAAGTCGCGCTCCCGCAGGCTCAGCACGTCGCCCCGCACGATGCGTGTCGTGGCCGGCCACTGCGTCAGGCCGAGCACCAGCACGAGCACCGTGATCGACGGGCCGAACAGCGCGACCACCAGGATGAGCAGGACCAGACGCGGGAAGGCGAGCGCGAGGTCGGTGAGGCGCATGAGCAGCCCGTCCGTCTTTCCCCCCGTGTAGCCGGCCACCGCGCCGATCAGCGTGCCGAGTCCGACGCTGATCGCCGTGGCGAGCAGGCCGATCGAGAGCGAGACACGAGCGCCGTAGAGCAATCGACTCAGCAGATCGCGGCCGAACTGGTCGGTGCCCAGCCAGTGCGCCACCGACGGCGCCTGGTACTGTGTCGCCAGGATGTCCGGGCCCAGCGCGATCGGGTCCCACGGCGAGATGAGTGGCGCGAGCAGGGTCGCAACGGACAGCGCCGCCAGCAGCCAGAGCCCGACCAGCGCCGGCCGGTTCCGCGCGAGCCGCTGCCAGCCGAGCCGCCACGGCGATGCGCCGGCGCCGGTACCACGCGCGCCCCGCGACAGGTCCCGCCACGCCGCCAGCCACACCGCGACGAGCCCCACCACGAGCGTCACGAGCGCGATCCAGCCGTCCAACGATCCCGTGCGCGGGACCGCCGCGATCCGGTCCCAGCGGAAGAGCAGCACTGCCAGCAGCGCCACCCATACCACCAGCAGCCCCGACCCCACGCCCCGCCGCCCCCCGAGCAGCTGCCCTGCCCCAGGCAAAACCGCCCCCGCGACCCGCGCGCCTCGCCCTGCGCCCGCCGCACCGGCGGCCGCTACCGCAGCCCTTCCCGGCTCCACTCCCGGGCGCCTCATTCGTACCGTACCCTCGGATCGGCGACCGCGTAGAGGATGTCGGCGAGCAGGTTCCCGAGCACAGTCAGCGTGGCGAAGATCAGGCTGGTCGCCATCACGACCGGGTAGTCGCGGCCCAGGATCGCATCCACGATCACGGTCCCCATGCCGGGCCACGCGAAGACCTTCTCGACGAGCACGGCGCCGCTGAAAAGGAACGGGATGTACAGGCCGAGCAGGGTGATGATGGGGAGCAGCGAATTGCGCAGCGCGTGGCGTCCGATGACCGTCCGTTCCGGCAGGCCCTTGGCGCGGGCCGTCCGGATGTAGTCCATGTGCACGACCTCGAGCATCTGCGCCCGGGTGTAGCGGGCGACGCCCGCCGCAAGCACGAGCGTGAGGGTCGCGACCGGCAGCACGAGGTGAGTGAATCGGTCCAGCAGGCGTCCGCCGAAGGAGAGCAGGTCGTGGTCCACACCGGTCATGCCGCTCGGCGGCAACGCGATGGGCCAGCCCCATTCGTGCGCCTTGAGCGCGAACAGCAGCATCAGCATCACTGCCAGCCAGAAGGCCGGCATCGAGTAGAAGAACAGCGTCGTCACGCTCAGGACGCCGTCGCTCGCGCGGTTGTGGCGCACGGCCTGGAAGACGCCCGTCACGATGCCGAGCAGGAAGACGAGGAGGAGCGACGTACCCGTGAGCAGCAGCGTGTTGGGCAGCGCGTCCGCGATGATTGCGCGAACGGGGCGCCCCTGGGAAAGCGAGTATCCGAGATCGCCGCGCGCGAGCGCGCCGAGCCAGCGCAGATACTGTACGGGAAGCGGCTGGTCGAGTCCGTACACGTGTTGCTGCCGCTCGATCACCGCCTGCGAAACGCCGGGCCTGAACAGGTAGGCGGTCGGGTCGCCCGGCGCCAGGTGCAGCACGACGAAGACGAGGGTGGCGGCACCGAGAAGCAGCGGCACGACGCCCAGCAGGCGCCGGTAGAGGAACGTGCCCATGCCCCGTCAGCCGTTCGCTTCGGGCCGGAACCTCTTCGCCGTCACACCGTTCATCAGCGTCTCCACGTCCACTCGACGCTCCGGTAGCGGGCCTCGGTGCGATGCACGCGCTCAACCTCCTCCGGCGTGAGTTCGCCGGCGACCAGCCGGATCCCGGCCTCCTGCTCGAAGCCTCGCACCAGCGCGGCCTCCAGCGTGCCGGGATCGGGCAGCCGGCCGAGCTCGTGCAGGATCGTGCCCGACTCGGGCTGCGCCCGAAGCGGCGGCCTCGCCTGCAAACGTGTCACCGCGGACTGGTCCCCGTCCAGCAGGATCGAGCCGTGCTGCAGGATGGTGCGACGCTCACAACGCTGGGCGCTGCCCACCAGTTTCCGGCCTCCCGCCGTGACCTCGCCCGGCGCCGCTTCCGCGAAACACGGATTGCCGCCGGTCCGGTCGAGCGGCGAGGCCGGCGTGGCTCTCGCGGGCGCTACGGCGGCGTCCACGCCGAGCCGCAGGAGCCCTCGCACGAGGGCCCGGTTCAGCGCCAGATAGGTCTCGCGCGGACCCCCGAGCACACCGGCGGGCACGGCCACGGCGTAGGTGAGCTCGCGGTCGTGAAGCACGGCCAGGCCGCCTGTCGGCCGGCGCACGATGTCGATGCCTTCGGCCCGCGCCCGGTCGGGGTCGTAGCGGCCGCGGGCCGGCTGGTTCCGGCCGAAGGAGAGGCAGGCCGGGCGCCAGCGGTACAGGCGGAGGACCGGTGGGCCCCCCGCCTGTACGCTTTCGAGCAGGGTCTGGTCGACCGCCATGTTGACCGCGCCCTCGCGGGCCGAATCGACGAGCAGCCTCCAGACCGGTGTCGCCTGAACCTCCGTCCCGTTCACGTCCCCGTCCCGCTCGGGTGGGGCCGGGATCCGGGGAGTCTCAGTCCTCTCCGATGTGCTTCCCGTACTCGCTCGCCCCGAGCAACTGGTCGAGCTCGGTCACCGCCGTCGCGCGGACCTTCACCATCCAGCCCTCGCCGTACGGGTCGCTGTTCACCACGCCCGGATTGTCAGCGAGCGCCTCGTTGAGTTCGAGGACTTCGCACGACACCGGCGAGAACAGGTCGCTCACGGCCTTCACGGCCTCGACCGTGCCGAACGTCTCCATGCGGCCGAACGTGTCGCCGACCTTCGGCAGCTCGACGAAGACTACGTCGCCGAGCTCGCCCTGCGCATAGTCGGTCACACCGACGAAGAAGACGCCTTCCTCGCCCGCCGGTTTCAGGTATTCGTGTTCTTCGGTATAGAGCAGATCGCCAGGGATCTCCGCCATTCTGCCTCCGCGGTTCGCGTGCCCCCCTGCCGGGGGTGGCGGGAGTTTAGATCGTCCGCAGAGACAGCGTCAAGCGCCGGGCGGCGCGGGATCGGGGCCGACCGGCAACTTTACGCCCTTGAGGCGCCGGAGCACGCCGACCAGGCGGATCAGTTCCCCTTCGACCACGCGCAGGCTGTCCCGGAGCTCGTCCTCGGGCATGGCGGTGTTCTCGAGGATCAGCTGGACGTGGCCGAGCGCCGCCGTGAGCGGGTTGTTGGCGTCGTGGCGAACCTGGCGGACCAGTTCGGCGACGGCTTCGAGGCTGTCCGGATCGGCAGTCATTGGCAGGCCCTGGGTCGTGGTACCTTTCGTGATACCTCTATACGGTCCGCAAGTGTCGTACGATTGACCATTTACTGAAGGCCACCGCCCCCGGTCCGGCCGGGCAGGACCCCGGCCGATGATCCGTCTTGCACGGATCGGGCCATGCCTTTAGAGTAGGGGCGTCGCTCGCGCGGGAAGCGCGGGCATCGGGGCCACGGCCGGCTCTCCAGGAGAACGGTACGTGGACCGCGGGACGAAGGAGGAGCCCGCTGGTGATCCGCCCGAAGTTTCATTCAACGAAGGAGGTGATCCCTTGGCCAGTACCAGTCCCGTCCGCAACCTGACACGGGCAAGCGATCGCCGGATCGGCAGGTAGCCGAAGCAGCGAGTTACACCGCCTGTCCGCACCACGCCGCTCTGGCATTGCGTCGGGTTGCGGAAGACGAAACGAGCGCCGCCGGGACCGTCCCGGCGGCGTTTTCGCGTCCGGGCGCCTGCGGCGGGTCCGGACCCGCCGTACCGCGTCGCCCCACGGGGTGTCGGGCATCCTCCAACTGGCAGGGGTGGGATGCCGACCCTACGTTCCCGGAGTACTACCTTCACGGCATTACCGAAACCAGGGAGAACTCATGCCCGTGATGCTGCCGGAGACGGCCCGTCCTCCGCTCACGGTTCTGTCCGAAGAAGAACGCATGTTCCGGGACATGGTCCGTCAGTTCGCCGTGGAAACGCTGGCGGCGAAGGCGATCGCCATGGACCGCGATTCCCATTTCGACCCCGACCTCATCCCGCAGCTTTTCGAGCTCGGCCTCATGGGTGTCGAGGTCCCCGACGCGCTCGGCGGCGCCGGCGCTTCCTTCTTCACCGCAGTCCTCATCGTCGAGGAGCTGTCGCGCGTCGACCCGAGCGTCGGCGTGCTGGTCGACGTGCAGAACACGCTCGTCAACAACTGCCTGCTGCGGTTCGGCTGTGACGCGCTGAAGGCAGAGTACCTGCCTCGCCTCGCCGCGGACACGGTAGGCTCTTACGCCCTGTCGGAAGCGGGCTCGGGCTCGGACGCGTTCGCGCTCAAGGCCCGCGCCGCGAAGGTCGACGGCGGCTGGCGACTGGATGGGCAGAAGCTCTGGATCACGAACGGCGGCGAGGCCGGCATCTTCATCGTCTTCGCGAACGCGAATCCCGATGCCGGCTACCGCGGCATCACGGCGTTCATCGTGGAGCGCGGGTATCCGGGTTTCTCGGTCGGCAAGAAGGAAGACAAGCTGGGGATCCGCGCGTCCTCGACGGTCGAGCTGGTACTCGACGACTGCCGCGTGCCGGAAGGCAACGTGCTGGGCGAGGTGGGCAAGGGCTACAAGATCGCAATCGAGACGTTGAACGAGGGCCGGATCGGGATCGGCGCGCAGATGGTAGGGCTCGCGCAGGGCGCGCTCGATCATACGGTGAAGTACGTCAAGGAACGCGAGCAGTTCGGCCACCCCATTGCCGAGTTCCAGGGCGTGCAGTTCCAGCTGGCCGAGATGCGGACGCGGCTCGAAGCTGCGCGGCTGCTGGTCTACAACGCGGCCCGGCTCAAGGATGCGGGGCATCCGTTCATCCTGGAAGCGGCGATCGCCAAGTTGTTCGCATCGGAAGTGGCACAGTCCATCGCGTCGCGCTGCATCGACCTGTACGGCGGGTACGGCTTCACCAAGGAGTACCCGGTCGAGAAGCTGTACCGCGACGCGAAGATCGGCACGATCTACGAAGGCACCAGCAACATGCAGTTGCAGACGATCGCCAAGCATCTCCTGGGTTGACGCCGGCACGGTCACGCGCCTGACCGCGGTTCTCCGCACGGAACCGGCCCCGCCCGCCGGCGGTATCCGACGGCTCCGCGCACCGAGACCGTGGGCGCCGGATGGCACGGCTGTCCACCGGCGATGCCTCACGACGTTCATTCTGCAGACGGCGACGGCCGGACCCGGAGGTCGACCTGGACATCGAAGTGCCGAACGAGATCGCGCGAGCCCCGGTCCGCACATACTCTCGCGGGCCATGGCGCCGAACCCGGGGAGAGGTCGCCCGTTGAGACTCATGGTGCATCGCGTGATCCACGGCGCGCTTCTCGTCGCACTCCTGCCCGCGGCCGCGGGCGCGCAGCGGACCCGCAAGCTGGAACCCGTGCTGGCGGAGCTGAGTCGGCCGGCGATGCGCGACCGCATCGCGCGGATGGTCCAGCTCGATCCGGCCGCGCCCCCGGCGACGCAGCCGCTGGGCGGCACGCTCGCGCTCGAGCGGGCAGGTCCCGCGGCCGAGCCGATGATCGGCGTGTTCCTGCGGGTCCGGGCCGGCGCGGCGCTGGACCGGATCCGCGCGCTCGGCGGCACGGTCGGCGCCGTGCTGGACGGGACGCTGGTCTCGGCCCGCGTGCCGCTGTCGGCGCTGGAGACGCTCGCGGGCATGGCGGAGGTCGAGTCGATCGAGGCGGCGCGTTCACTCCGCGTCGAGACTGACTCGAGCATGAAGGCGATCCATGTGACGGAATTGCGGAGCCTCACGGGCGGCGAGTGGACGGGCGCGACGGGCGCGGGCGCGATCGTCGGCGTCTACGATACCGGCCTCGACCTCAGCCACGAGGACTTCATCGACGGGGCCGGCAACACCCGGGTGCTCGGGGTCTGGGACCAGACCACGGCGGGGACCCCACCCGCGGGGTTCATCGGCGGGACGTACTGCTCGCCCGCCAGCATCCAGCTGCTCATCTCGAGCGGCGGCATCAGCGGCTGCCCGGAACGTGACTACCACGGCCACGGCTCCCACGTCACGGGCATCGCGGCGGGCGACGGCTCATCGAGTCCGGCGCCGTGGGAGTACCAGTGGACCGGCGCCGCGCCGGGCGCGGATCTTCTCGTCGTGAACGGCGGTCCGGGCATCTTCTTCGAGAACCGGATCATCGACGGGCTGACGTGGATGCGGCAGGTGGGTCTGGAGCTGGGCCGGCCGATCGTCGTCAATCTCTCGCTCGGCGGCCAGTTCGGCGCGCACGATGGCACGCGCCTCTACGAGAAGGCGATCGACGCGCTGTCCGGGCCCGGCTTCATCATCGTGATCTCCGCGGGCAACAACGGCGTGAACATGAACACCACGCCACCGCTCTCCGGCCAGCTGATCCACGCGCGCGGCTTCGCGACGGGCACGCAGACAACCGAGTTCGAGATGGAGATCCCGAGCTACGCGCCCAACCTGGACAAGTGCAACGGCAATTCTGCCACCATCAGCATGTGGTCGGATGCAGTCGACAAGCTGCGCGTCGAGGTCGTCCGCCCGAGCGGAACGTCGGCCGTCGCAGCAGCGCGCACGCTCGTCGTCGACCAGAGCCCGCTCGGCCGCATCCGCATCGACAACGCGTCGGGCGGCGCCGACCCGGAGAACGGCGACAACGAGGGCATGATCGACATCGACGGGTGCGACACCAGCGACGTGCCCGAGTCCGGGACCTGGAAGATCCGCGTGACGCCGACGGAGACCGGGTCAGGCCAGCCGTACGACTTATGGATCTACACGGTGACCGGCCTCCAGATCACGGGTGCGAACGGGTTCGACAACCACTTCGTGGTCGGCTCGCCCGGTAACGCGAAGCGGGCGGTCACGGTCGGCGCCTTCGTCACGCGTCTCTGCTGGCCGAGCATCGCGACGGCCGGACAAATCTGCTTCACACAGAAGGAAGACCTCGGCGACATCGCTCGCTTCTCCTCCGCGGGCCCGACCCGGGACGGCCGGCAGAAGCCGGAGATCGCGGCGCCCGGACTCGGCATCATGTCGACGCTCTCGCGCGATGCCAGCGCGTCCGCGCAACGGATCGGGCCCGACAACCTGCACTCGGTACGTGAGGGCACGAGCATGGCGGCGCCGCACGTCGTCGGCGCGATCGCGATCCTCTTCCAGGCGCAACCGACGCTGACCCCCGAGGACGTCAAGGGATTGCTCGCGGTCTCCGCCGCGACCGACACGTACACGGCTCGGACCTACGGCGCAGCGACGGGCGCCGACCCGAAGGACTGGTGGGGCTACGGCAAGCTCAACGTGCGCGACGCGCTGCTCGCCCTGTCCGGCAACACCGCATCGATCCTCGCGGTCGACGGCCAGGCGCACGCGCCGGCCGGCGAGACGCTCGGGAAGCGGGGCACGCGGCTGCCCCTGCTCGCGCTCGACTTCCAGTCGCAGGGGACGGAGGCGATCGATGTCACCGCGATCGGGTTCGACGTGAACGGCGACGACCCGGGCGCCCGGCTCCTGCTCGTCGGAGACACCGACGGCGACGGCCAGATCGGCCTGTCCGAGCCGGTCGTCGCCGCCGCCGACGTGGTGCTGACCGGGACGGTGCAGCGCGTCCGCCTCGCCCCGGCATCGCTCCGGATCCAGCCGTTCACCAGCACGCCCGTGCTCGTGGCCGTCGAGCTGAGCGGCGGTGCGCCCAACGGCGCGGTGTTCGACGCGGCGTTCGTGCCCTCTGAGCTGCACAGCCTGGGCGTCCGCTCGGGGCAGGCCGACCAGCTCGACCCGGCCATCGCGGCCGTGGCATCGGGACCCGCCGTAGTCACGCTACTCGCGGAAGACGAGCTGCTCTCGTTCAGCGCGAACCCGGTCCGCGAGAGCGAAGTCGTGTTCAACTTCGCCGCGGCGCCGCGCCGGGCCGCGGTGTACACACTCACGGGACGGCGGGTGGCCGACCTGTGCGCTCTCGGACTGAATTGCGACGGCGCGGCCGGGAAGACGCGCGTCCGTTGGGATCTCCGCAACGATGAAGGTCACCGGGTCGCGCCCGCGGTCTATCTGGTCGTCTTCCAGGTGGGCGATCAGACGATCCGGGAGAAGCTCGTCATCATGACGCCGGGTGGCGGCCCGGCTGGATTGGAGCCGTGACGATGATGCCCAAAACGGTGCGCGCGCTCGGCGCCGCGCTCACGATCCTGGTCGGCGCCGCGGCGGGTGCCGCCGGCCAGGGCGCCGGCTCGACCGGCGCGACCGTGCTCCAGGTCCTGGCGGGAAGCCGGGCGGCGGCGCTGTCGGGCGCGTACAGCGGCGCGCGTGGTGATGCCGATGTGCTCTTCTACAACCCGGCCGGCGTGGCCGGGCTCGAGGGCGCGGCCTCCGTCTCGTACCAGCGGTTCGTGCAGGACATCGGCATCGCGACGGCCGCCGGCGTCGTGCGGATCGGTCGGGTCGCGCTCGGGGCCAGCCTGGCCTGGCTCGACTACGGCGACATCCGCGAGTTCGTGCCGGACCCCGATTTCGGCGGGCAGACCGGGATCCCGACCGGCCGGACGGTCAGCGCGTCCGAGGTCGCGTCCCGGATCTCCGGCGCGCTCGAGCTGGCCGAGGGCCGGTTCGCCATCGGCGCCGGCCTCGGTTACGTCTCGACCGACCTCGCCGGCTCCTCTCGCGGCACGCCCTTTCTCGACGCCGGCGCTCAGTACCGCATGAACGCGATCACGGTCGGCGCCGCCATCCGCAATCTCGGCGGCGCGCTCAGCGGCGCCGACATCGCCGACGCCGACCTGCCCAGCGAAGCCCGCTTCGGCGCGATGGCCCGGCTGACCCGGCCGGACGGACTCGGCGCCGTGTTCTCCGCCGACCTGGTCAGCGAGCTGAACGCGGGCATGACCGGCATCGTTGCCGGCATCGAGGCCGGTCTCATGCCCGCGGGCCCCGGCCGGGTCGGCGCCGTCGGCCGCATCGGCTACGACGCCGGCACGGGCGCGGACGGCCAGGGCGCGCTCCGCTTCGGCGGCGGCCTCTCGCTCGGCAACCTGTCCGTGGACTACGCGTACCAGCAGTACGAGCTGTTCGGCTCGCTCCACCGATTCGGCGTACGCTGGGCACGTTAGCGGGCGGGCGGGCTCACGCGACCGGGCTCCGCCGTCCGGCCGCGACCTCGCGGATCCAGGCCTGGTAGTCCACGGCGGCCGCGAGCGCCGCCTCGATGCTCCGCACCATGTCCGACTCGCCCACTTCGCGACGGGCACGCTCGACCAGCGCCGCGTCGAGCCAGAAGGTGCACGGCCCGCGGGAACGTCGCGCCGGCCGACCGGTGTACATCCTGTCGTTCACTGTCGTCTCCTGGAATCGGTTCGAGCCGAACGGATGGCCGGCGCACCGGTGCGCCGGAATGGTTCGAGGGGACGGATCGACGTGCCGTCCGGACCCGGACCGCCATCACCTTGCCGGGGCCGGGCGCGAGGGGTATTTCGGATACCATGGAATCCGACAGAAAAGACCTGATCGTGGTGGGAGACCGCGTGCTCGTCTCGCCGGAGGAAGGCGAGGAGCGGAGCCGCGTCGGTCTTTACCTGCCGGCGTCGGCGGTGGACAACCAGGCCGTGCAGGGCGGGACGGTGATCGCGACGGGTCCGGGCACTCCGATCTCGGCGCCGACGGAGCTGAACGAGGAGCCCTGGAAGATCACGAGCGGCGAGGCGCGCTACATGCCCGTGCAGGCGCGGGTCGGCGACTACGCGATCTTCTTCCGGCGTGCGGCGGTCGAGATCACGTTCGAGGGCGACAAGTACCTCGTGGTGCCCCAAGCCGCGATCCTCGCGCTCGTCCGCGAACGGCGCACGGGACCGGAGCGCGCATGGTGAGACGTCGCACACCCGATGCGCCGGCCTCGAGCGGCCCCCGACCGGGGCCGCTTTCGTTGGCGGCCGCGTGATCCGGCGTGCCGAGGACTACCTGGTCCGCGCCACGGCGTTCGACGGCGCCGTGCGCGCGTTCTCGATTCGCTCGACGGGCGTCGTGGCGGAACTGCGCGAGAGGCACGGCACCGAGCCCGCGGTAACGGCTGCGCTCGGCCGATTGGCGACCGGCGCACTGCTGTTCGGCGCGATGCTCAAGGAGCGCGACCACCTGGTCAGCGTACGCGTCGTGGGTACTGGTCCGGCCGGCACGCTGCTCGCCTCGGCAAACGGCGCGGGCGAGGTGCGGGGCCTCGTCACGAATCCGCGGACGGGCGCGGAACAGGTGCGGAACGGAAAACTGGACGTCTCGGGCGTGGTCGGCCGGCAGGGCCGGCTCACGGTCACGCGCGATCTCGGGCTCCGCCAGCCGTACGCCGGCACGGTAGAGCTCGCGAGCGGCGAGATCGGTGACGACATCGCGCACTACCTCCACTCCAGCGAGCAGACGCCGTCCGCCGTCGGACTCGGCGTGTTCGTCGATCGGATGGGCGCGGTCGTCGCCGCCGGCGGCTGGCTTGTGCAGCTGCTGCCCGGCTTCGATGGCGCCGTCGCGGCCGACATCGAAGAGACGGTGCGCGAGCTCCCCCATCCCACGTCGCTGCTGCGCTCCGGTCACTCGCCCGATGACGTGCTCGACCTCATCTTCACGCGAGGCTGGACGGAACAGGGGCGGGTGCCCGTTCGCTTCCACTGCCCGTGCTCGAGGGAGCGCCTCGAGCGCGCGCTTCTCCTGCTCGGCGCCACCGAGTTGCGTGCGATCCTCGACAAGGACCGCGAGACCGGACGCACCGAGGTCACGTGCGAGTTCTGTACACGCAGGTACTACCTCGCGACGGACGAGATGGAGGCCCTGCTCGCCACGGCGGAGAACCGCGATTGAAACCGATAACCGAATCCATCGGGCGCGAGATGCGCTGGCGACGCACGCGATTCCTGCCACCCGCCTTCGAGTTGCGCGTGGGCGATGAGCCCGCCGCCACCCTCGAATGGCCGCGCCTCTTCAGCCGAAGCGCGCTCGCAATGGCGGCCGAGGGACGATGGCGGTTTCGCCGCGCGGCCGCTTTCTCCTGGACCCTCTCCATCGAGGACGCGGAAAGCGGCAGGGAGCTGGGAAGCTACTCGCCGGGCCCGCTCAGCGGGACCCTGCGGCTCCAGGACGGACGCGCGTTCCGCGTGGGCCGAGAACGCCTGTTCGGCCCGGTCAAGCTCTGGCGCGAGAACGCCGGCGAACTGCTCTCTTTCGCGCGACGGCCGGCTTTGTTGGGTGGGGGCTCGATGCGGCTGGAAGCGTCCGCATCCGGTGAGCGCGACCTCGGCCTGCTCGTCACGTTCGCGTTCTTCCTGCTGACGCTGCGGCGCCGTCGTGCGGCCGCCTCGAGCGGCGGCGGTTGACCGTCCCCCTTGTGATCACGTTGTCCCGTAGAGAGATACGCTCGCCGACCGGCTGATTCCATTCGGAGCGCGTCCTCCCGCCGTAGTGGCAGTCGCACGGTCGCGGTGACGCGGGCGCGGCCCGATTCGGGCGAACGGGCACGCTCCCTACCCGCTTCCGGGGGGGCAGTACTTTTATCCCGTGCCGCGGTTCGGCCGGAGCGGGGAACGTGTGAATTCCCAGAGAGATCGGGGTGGCGCACCGATCTTGCCACACCTCGGAGCATGCGCCACATTCCGAACCCGCTGCCCGCCTTTGTCGGCGGGGCGAAGAAGCTCCTGCGAACGCGACGGATGGACCGACCAGAGCGCGGCACCGGAATCATCCACGAAATGGAGGCCCTCGCGCGTCGAGCGCGTGTGCTGATCCTGGTGATTCCGGCCCTTCTGGCCGTCGGCCTCGTGGTGGGCCGCCTCGTGAGCCACGCGCTGTCGATTCCCGCCGGAACGGAAGTCCGCCAGGCCACCGCGGAGCAGATCCCGCGGCAGCGTCTCTTTTCGCTCGCGAACCGGATGCAGGAAGCGCGCACGGCGGGTGAGCGCACGGCGGAGTACGTGCGGACGTACCAGACGGAAGTCGCGCCGGTCGAGCACGTGCTGCGCGGTCGCGGTGTGCCGGCGGCGACTGCACGTCGTGTGGCATGGCCGCTGGTCGAGCAGAGCTACCGGAACGGGGTCGAGCCGGCCACGGTGCTGAGCGTGCTGCTGCTCGAGAGTGGCGGCCGTCCGAGAGCGACGAGCTCGGTGGGCGCGCGCGGGCTCATGCAGGTGATGCCGGCGTGGTCCGGGTTCTGGCGCAGTTGCAGCCGCGACCTCTACGACATTGAAGGCAATCTCTGCAACGGGACCAGCATCCTGGCGTGGTACATGGACCGGTTCGGCGGTGACGAGCGGCGCGCGCTGCTGGGCTACAACGGCTGCGTGACGGGCTCGAACACGCCGAACTGCCGGCAGTACCCGGAGAAGGTCGCGCGGTTGCGTCACCAGCTCCGCAACGAGCTGGAGCTGGCGCGCCGGAAAACGGACCGCGGCTCGGTAACCGCCGACCAGTAGCGGCGCCACGAACGACCCGGGGGCCTCCCGGGCAGCGGGCCGGCGAGAGCGCGTCCACAGCGGACGCCCGCCGGCCCGCTCTTCGTTCCTGGCCCCCGCTCTCATCCCCGCGAGGGTTGCGGCGCGGGGCGCGGCCTGCCAAGGTTTCCGCCCCAATCCGACGGACCGGTCGGCGCCGGAGGCCCATGGTGAATGCGACATCGTACCCGTGCCACATCCAGGAACCGGAAACTGGAGGCATGTCGAGGTGAACATGCAGGACCGCAGGATCTGGCCGGCCGTGGTCGTCGCGTTCGGCATCGCGCTGGCCGGCGCCTTCACGGGCTACGGCTTCCTCCGCGGCCGGCGTGCGGATCGCTTCGTGACCGTGAAGGGTCTCTCCGAACGCGAGGTGAAGGCGGACCTCGCGCTCTGGCCCATCCGTCTCGTCGCCACCGACAACGAGCTGGCCGCCGCACAGCGACAGGTCGCGAGCAGTGCCACCGCCGTGTTCGCGTTCCTTGCCCGCCACGGCGTGGACACGGCCAGCGTCGAGATGCAGAATCTCTCCGTGACCGACCAGCTGGCCAACCGCTTCGGCGAGCGGAACGCGGGACCGCGCTACATCGTGAACCAGACGGTCATGGTCCGCTCCAGCGATCCGGATGTCGTGTTCGCCGCCAGCCAGGCGGTCGGAGAGCTGGTGAGCGCCGGCGTCCCGCTCCAGTCGGGCCTCGAGTACGGACCGGGTGGGCCGGTCTTCCTGTTCACCGGGCTGAACGACCTGAAGCCCGCCATGATCGCGGAAGCCACGGCGAGCGCCCGCGAGGCGGCCGAGCAGTTCGCGAAGGACGCGGGCGCGCGGCTCGGCGGAATCCGGCAGGCGAACCAGGGCGTGTTCGTCATCCTGCCCCGCGACCAGGTGCCCGGCATCCGCGAAGAGCAGCAGCTGTACAAGATCGTGAGGGTGGTCGCGACGCTGGAGTACCTGTTGGAGGATTAGTGGGGCGTGGGAACCGCGGCTCGGTGGCGGGTGCCGAGTACCGGAGCGTGGCGGTGGTGAGGTCGGGCCTCGCTACCCCCCGTCCGCCGTATCCGCTGGCTCCGCCCCGAAGCACACTCCCTCCACCTCGTATCCCGGCTCCGGCACGTACGTCGAGTCGGAGTCGTCGCCCCCATGCCAATGTCCGCTGACGACGCAGATCACGCTCCCCCGCAGGAAGCCGACAACGGAACCGTCCTGTCCATCCGCCATGTACTGCAGCAGGGGCTTCCAGTGACCCGCCTCGAGGGCCTGGTAGATCCGGTAGACGGGTTCGGGCACGCGGTCGGTCGAGTCCACTGCCGTGACCCGGCAGCCGGGGCGGAGATGTCGCTCGACGCGGACATACGGGTTCTCGACTTCGCGATCGTCGGTACGGCGCACGTCGATCTGCAGGACGCGAGTGCCCACCGCGATGAGGGAATCGCAGGCGGAGTCCACCGCATTCCCGATCTCCCGCGCCGGTGTGGCCCGGGCGGGTTCCGCAGGCGGCGATGCGTCTGGCGCGGCCCGTCCGCAGGCAACCGCCAGGGCCATCAGAATCAACGCGACGAGTCTCGCCATGGCTCCTCCACCCCCCCGCTCCCGGCCGCGGAAACGGACGCGGTGTTGCGGCGGGCTCCGGCCGGGTTTCTTTCCGTTCCACGTCGTGTCCCGGCGCTGACTGCTGACGCTCAGCCGGACCGCTGCCGCTGCACCTTCTCGAGCGCCTCGCGCAGGCGCTCCGTGATCCGGTCCGCGGAGTAGTCGGCGAGCCGCTCGAGCGCGACCCGGATCTCCTCGACGGACTGACCCGCGAGTGCACGCGCCGTGACGACGTCACGCACGGCGCCGCCCACGAAGATCGCCGGCGCGATCGGGTCGTTCGCCTTGATGCGGGTGTCCCAGATCTGCGTCCCGTCCCGGCCGTCGATGATGACCAGCCGCGCATCGACGTAGAAATGCGCGGCCGCATCCCAGTCCTTCGCGTCGATGCCGTACTCGTGCACCAGGACCTCGACCACGAAGTCGGCGGAGCGCTCGTCGCCGGTCGGGTTGGCCCGGAGGTGGAACGCGGCGCGGTCGTAAGCCCGGCCGGCGAGCCTGCCGGAGATGTCCACGACGGCGGCGGCGCTGTCGAGGCGCGCGCGCACGTCGGACGCCTTGATCTCTTTCGCGATGCGCGTGCCCGCCCGGATCACGGCCTGCACCGGATTGGCGGGCCAGTCCGTGAAGTAGGGCCCGGTCAGCACCCGCGGGTGCGGCGGGATCTGCGAGCGGACCGCGAGCGTGCGGTCGCGGAAATCGTACTCGGCCAGCCGCCCGGTTCCGCGACACGCCGCGGGAACCATGGCGATCAGGACGGCGGCGAAGATCCGGAATCGGCAAGCGAGCGCCGGCATGGTCACCTCTGGAAAGCCGTTCCTTCGGTCCTGCATCTCTACGAGCGCTCCGGGAACACGGTTTCCCGTCCCGGCCGGTCAGCGGCGGAAGAAATCCTCGGCGAGCACGTCGTCCACGACCCCCACGAGCCGGTCCGCGTCCGCCGCGTCGAAGCAGAGCGGCGGCTTGATCTTGATCACGTTGTGATCGGACCCGTCCGTCGAGAGCAGCACGCCCCGGTCGTGCGCCCGTTCCACCAGCCAGGCCGCCGCATCAGGCGCCGGTGTCCGCGCATCGCGGTCCTCGACCAGCTCGAACCCGAGGAAGAGGCCGCGCCCCCGGACGTCGCCGATGAGCGGGTGCCGCTCCATGAGCCCCCACAGCCCGGCGAGCAGGTGCGCGCCCGTCGCGGCCGCGCGCCGCTGCAGCCGCTCGTCCTCGATCACGTCCAGCACGGCAAGGCCGACCGCGCACGACACGGTGTTGCCGCCGAAGGTGTTGAAGTACTCCATCCCGTTGGCGAACGCGTCGGCAACCATCCGCGTCGTGACGACGGCGGCAAGCGGGTGGCCATTGCCGAACGGCTTGCCGATCGTGACGATGTCCGGCACCACACCTTCCAGCTCGAACGCCCAGAACGCATCGCCGACACGGCCGAGGCCCGTCTGCACTTCGTCCGCGATGCAGAGCGCGCCCGCCGCGCGGGCGGTCGCGTAGGCCGCGGCGAGGAAACCCGACGGCGGCACGACCTGGCCACCGCACGAGAGGATCGACTCCGCGAGCAGTGCCGCGGGCTCCTCGCCGACGCCCCGGAGCGCCGCGACCGCGTCATGCACGTGCATCGCGTAGGTGCGCCCCGCGTCCGGCTCGCCGCGATGGATGCCGCGGTACGGGTCGGGGAGCGGGATCTTCCGCACCCACGGCGGCGGCCCGGCTCCGCCCTGTCCATCGTGCTTGTACGGACTCACGTCGATCAGCGTCGTCGTGTTGCCGTGGTAGCCGACGTCGAGCACGACCACGCCGCGCCGGCCAGTGTGCGTGCGGGCGAGGCGCAGGGCCAGTTCGTTCGCCTCGCTGCCCGAGTTCACGAAGAAGCAGACCTCGAGCGGGTCGGGCAGGGTCGCGCCCAACTGCTCCGCGAGACGCACCATGTCCTCGTGCAGGTACCGCGTGTTGGTCTCGAGCACCGCCTTCCGCGCTGTCGCCGCAGCGACCACGCGAGGATGACAGTGCCCGACATGCGCCACGTTGTTCACGCAGTCGAGGTACGGCTGCGCACCGGTGTCGTAGAGCGTCTGCATGAAGCCGCGCACGATGTGCAGCGGCCGCCGGTACGAGATGGAGAGACTCGGACCGACGTGCGCCCGCCTCGCTTCGAGGATGCCCGCGACCGTCGGTGCGGCGGTCGGCGGCGCGACGCCGGCCAGCCCGGCCGGACCGGCCAACGCTCCCGGATCCGGCGAGAGCGAGAGCCACACCGCGCGGTCGGCGATGCCGGCCACGCCGGGGAACGTGCCCCGCTGTCCGAGCGCGTCAGCGATGACTTGCAGGTGCACATGCGGCGGCCAGCCGCCATTCACGCGGGCGTCGCCGATGCGGCCGATCACCGTCCCCGCGCGCACGACCTCGCCTTCGCTCACGCCGCCCAGCGACTCGACGCTCAGGTGGCCGTACAACGTGTGGAACGCGAGCTCGCCGTCCTCGTCCCGAACGCGGTGTTCGAGCAGGATCGCGGGACCGTAGTCGTACCGGCCGACGTTGTTGCGGAAGCTGTGGACCACGCCGTCGAGCGGCGCTCGCACGGCCGTACCGGGTGGCGCGAAGAGATCGAGTCCGACGTGCACCGTGCGGTACTCGTCGCGCTCGTTGCCGGGCGCGCGGAACGCGTCCGCCCGGTAGATGGCGCGCACCTCGTTCCAGCGGCCGGTGCCGACGGCGGCGCCCAGGTCCGCGATGCGGCGATCGATCGCGCGGCTGGTCCGCTCGAGGTCGTCGAGTTCGGCGAGCGTGCCGAACTCGCCGCTCCCGATCGACAGGTCGATCACCGGCGGTGGCGACGCCTCGGCATCCATGCCGAGCACGGGCGTGACCTGGCCCATGTGACGCGAGAGCCACCGACGGATGCGCGGTGACACGGGACACGGCTCCAGGCCGCAGGCATCGCGGAACACGTACTCGGCGAAACGGTCGTGAACGCCGGCCAGGCGGTCGAGCAGCGCCCACGCTGCCCGGGCGCTGATGCCCAGGTACTCGTCCGCGCCCGCGCTCCGCGTCCGCGCCGCTGAGAGCGTCACCGAAAACCCAAGCCGGGCTCGCACCAGTGGGAGCAGGACGGCCAGCTCGGCCTCCGCCAGCGGCTGTGCGCCATGGTACCCGGCAACGATGTCGGCCGCCGCCCGGATCGGGTCGCGCGTGTCCGTGACGCCGTAGGCGACGGCGAGGGCGAGGTCGACGATCGCGGGCCCGGCCAGCATGTCGCCGAAGTCGACGAAGCCGGTCACTTCGGGGTGCCGCGCGTCGCCCGCGACGATCACGTTCCAGTCATTGGCGTCGTGGTAGAGCACTGCCTGGCGAAGCTGCGCCAGACGGGGGGCGAGCTCGGCGGTGCGGGCCAGGATCGCCTCGACCATGGCGCGGCGACCCGGGTCGGCGATGGCGTCCGCGTGCGGCAGTACACGCTCGGATCGGGTCAGGTCCCAGACGAAATCGCGGTCAGCGGCGGGATGCTCGAAGTCGTCGAGCGCCGCCCGCAGCCTGCCCATGGCGACGCCGAGACTCCGACGCAGCGCGGCCGTGTGCGGCCGGACCCTTGCCCAGACCTCGCCGTCGATCCACGTGAAGAGGCGTACGCAATGCGTCGCCCCGTCGGGCGCCGTCCATGGATGGATGGCGGCGCCGTCGGTCGCATGCACGATCCGCGGAAGCGCGAGGCCGGTATCCCGGGAGGCGAGGTGTTCGACGGCCGCGACCTCCAGCGAGAGGACGTCCGCGGACTCGCCGGCCGGTGCGATCTTCAGGACGAAGCGGCCGCCATCGATCGCCTCGACCGCGAAGGTCGCGTCACGCTCGCCGGCGAGCGGGGCCATCGCGGCCGTGATCCCGTACGCATCGCGCAACAGCCGCTCCGCATCGTTCGCGGCGATGCCGGGCTTCCGGATCTCGACGCTCACGTGGCACGCTCCGACGACACGGCGCGACGCCGCATCATCCGCTGCCCGGTTCGGCGCCGCTCGCCGGGACCGGCCGGCCGGGCGCCACGACCAACCGCACCAGGATGCGGTAGGCCATGCTACCGATCGCGACCATGCCGTCGTAATCGATGAGGTTCTCGTCGTCGGTCGGTCGGTGATAGTCGGGATGATCACCCGTGAAGAACCAGACATACGGCACGCCGCTCTGCCCGAACCAGTAGTAGTCGCTGCATGCCTTGCAGACGGTGTACGGGTTGACGACGAGGCCGGCCACGTTCGTGTTCGCGAGCATGTCGTCCCACACCTCGGCGGACCCTCCGCTCTGCACGGTCACCGTGTTGTTCCGCAGCCGGCCGACCATGTCGAAGTTCACCATCCCGGCCATGTTCGCCGGGTCGAGAGCGGCCGACTGGATGAACTCGCACGAGCCGACCAGCCCGCGCTCCTCCGCGCCGAAGCCCGCGAACAGCACGCTGCGCCGCGCTACGGCGGCCATGTCCCCCGCCGTGACCGCGCGGCTGTACAGCCGCGCGAGCTCCAGCATCATCGCCGTGCCCGACGCGTTGTCGTCCGCACCGTTCCGCACGAGGACGGCGCCCGACGGACCCAGCTCCGTACCCATCGCGTCGTAGTGGCCGCCCACGACCACCCACTCGGCAGCCAGGGTGCCACTGCCGGGGACGATGCCGAGCACGTTCCGCGAACCGGAGTAGCCGCACACGCTGCCGCTCCCGAAAGGCTCGATCATCGCGTTCGCCAGCGGCGCCAGACCCCAGTCCTCGAAGCGAGATGCCAGGTACTCGGCCGCGCGCAGCTCGTCGGCCGTGCCCGCGCGCCGGCCCATCATGCTGTCGTCCGCGAGCACGCGGAGGGTGCGCTGCATGCTGTCACGCATTGCGGCGGGCGGGGCGGCGCCAACGGTGCTGAACGTCGAAACCCAGTCGGACGCGAGGCGGATGCCGGCGCGGCTCCGGATCGAGGACCGCACGGTGACGCGGTAGGTGGTGCCGAAGTCGAGCGGCTCGGCGGGCGTGAACGCGAGCGTGGTCGCCGTCCGGAGCGCGAGACCGCCCCGGTACTCCCGGCCCGCGTCATCGAGCAGGAACGCGTCCGCGACGGACGCGTCCTCCACCGGCTGCGAGAACTCGAGCACGATGGCGCTGGTCACCGCGACACCGGACGTGCCATCCGCCGGGCTCACCGCCGTGACTTCGAGCGTGCCGGGTGGCTCGGAACCGGTGTCGTGGCACGCCGCGAGGGTGGCCAGACCGGCCAGCAGGAACAGGCAGGGCAGCGGCCGGACCGGCCGCGTCGCACGATCATGCCCCCGGTACTTCATGGCGGCAACAACCTTTCCAGGTGCAGCGTCCTGCTTCCGCTACGGCTCCGCCCGGGCCAGTCCCTCGAGGTAGAGGGTCTGCGTCGGGTAGGCGAATTCAATGCCCTCGGCCTCGAAGCGCCGCATGATCTCGAGGTTCATCTTCTGCTGAATGTCCATGTACGTGTTGTATTCCGGAACCAGCACGTAGTAGACGACCTCGAAGTCGAGCGACGAGGGGCCGAAGGACTTGAAGTGCGCGCGATCGAAGCGGGTCGAATCCGTGCTCTCGATCACGTCCTTCAGCATGTCCGGAATCCGGGCGGCGGTTTCGCGCGGTGTCTGGTAGACCACGCCGAGCGTAAACAGGATGCGTCGCTCCTGCATTCTCTTGAAGTTGCGGATCCGCGATTTCAGCAGATCCGCATTACCGAGCACGAGTTGTTCGCCCGACAGGCTGCGTACGCGCGTGGTCTTGAGCCCGATGTGCTCGATGTTCCCCTTGTAGTCGTCGATGACGATGAAGTCGCCGATGACGAACGGCTTGTCGAGCACGATGGAGAGCGATGCGAACAGGTCGCCGAGCACGTTCTGCACGGCCAAGGCCACGGCGATCCCGCCGACGCCCAGGCCGGTGAGCACCGGTCCGATCTCGATGCCCACGTTGTCGAGGGCCATGAGCAGGAGCACGGACCAGAGCAGGATCCTTACCAGGAACCCGAGCGCCGCCATCGTGGTGGCGGTGGCGGGATCGTGGTCGATCGATGCGCGGACGCGGTACTTGATGAATTGCGCGATGGCGACGTTGCCCCAGGCCCCGACCTGGAGCACGGCCACGATCACGGTGAGATAGCGGAGCACGGAGTGGACCTGCGCAGGCATGTCCAGCGATTTCACGCCGAACCAGAGGCCGGCGTATGACAGCGCCCAGGTCTTCGTGTTGGCGAACACCGCCGCGACGACGTCGTCGATCCTGTTGGTGGTCCTCTCGGAGACCGTCGCCAGCCGCCGATTCAGGAGGGTCACCGCGAAGCGGAGCCCAAAGGAGATGACCAGGATCAGCGCGACCGCCGTCCCCCAGGCGCGGACGCTGTTGCCGAGATACACCGTGTTCAGAAACTGCATCATCCTCTGGGATCGAAGGAATTCGCGACCGCTCGGAGCGCCGGAGTCCAAGTTACGGCAGCCGACCAACGGGGCAAGCTGCGCCCGGCGGAGGGTTGCGGCGGGCGGGCCGGGAAACCGTGCATTGGCGGCTTCCGTAGTGTCGAGGGAAAGGCGAAGCTGACTCGGGAGTGTCGAGATGGCAAGGACCGCACGGGAACACGCACCCTGGATATTCTGGCCGATCGCGGCGGTATGGGATCTGCTCGCGTTCGTGCTGCGGCTGAGCGGACGCATGGTCGCGGGCGTGATCGGTCTCGTACTGCTCGTCGGTGGTGTGCTGCTCACCTTCACGATCGTGGGCGCACCCATCGGGATTCCGCTCGCGGTCGTCGGGCTGCTGCTCCTCTTCCGAAGCCTGTTCTGAGGCCGGCCCGGACGGCGTGAGTACCCGGAACGCGGCGGGGCCGGTCGTTTCCGACCGGCCCCGCCGACGTCAGGACACCGAGGGGTTCAGCGCTTGCCGAGCTCCTCGAGCAGAGCGGCCGCGGCGTGCGTCCCCCTCTGGTAGCAGTCCACGCTCATCCACTCGTTCGGCGCGTGCGCGTTCTCGCCCGGCAGGCCGAAGCCCATGAGCAGGGTGGGCGCGTTCAGCACACGCTCGAATTCCGGGATGATCGGGATCGAGCCACCCTCGCCCGCGTACATCACGGGCTTGCCCCACGCCTTCTCGAGCGCGCGGGCGCCGGCCTCGACGAGCGGTCCCTCGAGCTTGGCGCGCCACGGCTTGCCGCCGTGCATCACGACGATGTCCACGGTCACGCCCTCGGGCTTCACCTTGTCGATGTGTGCCTTGAACAGCTCGCGGATCCTGTCCGGATCCTGATCGGGCACGAGCCGGAAGCTCACCTTGGCCATGGCCTTCGACGGCAACACCGTTTTCGAGCCTTCGCCGGTGTAGCCGGAGAGCAGGCCGCAGACCTCACAGGTCGGCCGGACCCAGAGCCGCTCGTACGTCGTCTGGCCCTTCTCGCCGACGAGCAGGGGCGAGCCGGTTTCTTTCAGGAAGCCCGCCTCGTCGAACGGCAGCTTCCGGATCTGCTCGCGGAATTCCGGCGCGGTATGCACGTCGTCGTAGAAGCCGGGGATGGTGATGTGCCAGTTCTCGTCGTGGAACGAGGCGATGATGCGGGAGAGTGCGGTGGCCGGGTTCAGCACGGCGCCACCGTAACTTCCCGAGTGCAGATCGGTGCCTGGACCGGTGACGCGCAGCTCGAAATAGGCGAGGCCGCGGAGCGACGCGCCGATCGTGGGCATTCCGGGTCCCATCATCGAGCTGTCCGAGATCACGATGTAGTCGCAGGCCAGCCGCTTCGCGTTCTTCTCGACGAAGGGCATGAGATTCTCGCTGCCGACCTCCTCCTCGCCCTCCGCGATCAGCACGACGTTGCAGGGCAGCTTGCCGTGCGTCCGGATCGCCGCCTCGAGCGCCTTCACGTGCAGGTAGAGCTGGCCTTTGTCGTCCACCGAGCCCCGCGCGTAGATCCGGCCATCCCGGACCTCCGGCTCGAACGGCGGCGAGTCCCACAGCTCGAGCGGGTCCGCCGGCTGCACGTCGTAGTGGCCGTAGATCAACACGGTCGGCGCGCTCGAGCCGGCCGCGCGCCACTCGCCCAGCACGATCGGGTGACCGGGCGTCTCGTGGATGCTGACCTCGAGACCGGCATCCTTCATCTTCGCCGCCAGCCAGTCGGCCGCCTGGCGCGTCTGGGCCTTGTACGCCGAGTCCGCGCTGATGCTCGGGATGCGCAGGAACTCGAAGAGCTCCTCGGCGAATCGGGCTTGGTGCCGGTCCATGTATTCGTGCGTATCGCTCATTGGTTGTCTCCGCCTGTCCCGTTCCCCAGCAGCTCGCGGAGGAGCGCCTCCGCCTTGTAGATGCTGCGCAGCGCTTCGACGATGCCCGCCGCGTGCACGCCGACCGTCCGGCCGGCGTCGTCGCGGAACAGGTACTCGTTGGGCAGCTGCTCGATATTGCCGTCGAAAGCCAGTCCGACGACGTGGGCATCCTTGTCGATGATCGGGCTGCCGCTGTTGCCGCCCGTGATGTCGAGCGTGGACACGAAGTCGAGCGGCGTGTTCATCTTGATCTGGTCGCGCGCCTTCGCGACCTTCGCCGCCAGCTCGAAAGGCATTCTGGTTGCCGAAGTCGGCCGAGCGCGCGAACAGGCCGTAGAAGGTCGTGAACGGCGGCGCCGTCGTGCCGTTGTACGGGTAACGCTTCACCACGCCGTCGGAGATGCGCAGTGTGAAGGTGGCATCCGGCGGCAGGCTGGTGCCGTACACCGCGAACAGCGCGCTCGCCAGCCGCTGCTTCTCGACCGTCTCGGCGGCCTGGATCGACGTCCATTCCTCGGTCAGCTTCGGGTTCAGCGTCGCCGCGTCCCGCGCGAAGGCGAGGATCGGGTCGGTCGTCGCGGCGAGCGCGGCCGGACCACCGTCCACGATGCTGCGGCGGAACGTCGGGTCCATGATCTTCGAGTCGCGCGCGAGCCGGGCCGCGGCCGCTTCCGCGCTCTCGCCCGGCCGGATCAGCACCGCGCGCAGCGGGTCACTGCTGCCGAGCAGCGAGGCGGCAAGGCCGATCTGCATCTCGAGCAGTCCGTTCGCGATCTCCGGGTCGACCATGCTCGGCGACGTGAGGCCCGCCCGGATCTGCGCCGCGTTCGCGCGGAACTGCTCGCTCCGCTGCGCTTCCGGCTTCGCCATCTCGGTCACGTACGTGACCAGCTGACCGGCGATTCCGAAGTGCGGGCTGCCGATGAGGTTGACGTTGGACACGTTCAGCCGCGGACTCACCTGGAGCTTGCGGATCTGCAGGTCGGCGATCCGCTGCCAGACGTTGCCGTACTCCGCCTTCAACTTCGGGTCGGCGTCGACCCTGCTCCGGAATTCGCGCTCCCACTTGATCTTGCGCGCCACCAGCAGCGTGTCGCGCAGGCCCGAGAGCTCACCCGTGTAGGCCTTGAGACTGTTCTCGACGCCGAACAGGTCTTCGCGAACCTGCATCTCGTACTGCGGCCCGCGCGCTGCGATCGCCTGCAGCAGCTTGCGCTGACCCGACGTGATCTGGACCAGGAACGGGTGCCGGTAGGTCCGCTCGTACATCAGCTGGGAGACCGTGATCAGGCGGCTGGTCGACCCGGGATTGCCGGTGACGAACACCACATTGCCTTCCCGCCCGCCATCCGGATCGATCTGGAAGTAGTCGGGCGTGCTTACCGGCGTCGTGCTGTCCGGCGAATAGGCCCGGACGAAGGAGAAGTCGAGGTCGTAGCGCGGGTACGTGAAGTTGTCCGGGTCGCCGCCGAAGAAGCCGGCCTGCAGTTCGGGCGCGAAAACCAGCTTCACCGGCTGGTAACGCTTGTAGTGGTAGAGCTGGTACTGACCGCCCTGGAACAGGGCGACGACCTGGCAGGTGTCGCCCGTCTTCGCCTCGCACTCGTTCTGGATCTTGTCGGTTTCCGCAGATTGCGCCGTCGCGACATTGACGTCGGATGCGCCCGCGGGCGCCGCGCCCCGGACCCGCGCCGTGACGTCCTCGATCCCGACCAGCTGGTCGAGGAACAGGCCGTCGCAGAGCAGTTCGTCCTGCTTCGTCGCCGCCGAGAATCCGTTCACCACGTAGTCGTTCGACGGCGTCGAGTTCGACTCAACGCATTCCCGCGCGCAGTGATGGTTGGTCATCACCAGCCCGTTCGGCGACACGAACGACGCCGAGCAGTACTCGCCGTAGCGGACCGACGCCAGGCGCACGTGGTTCAACCATTCCGGTGTCGCCGTGAAGTCGTACTGTGTCTTCCAGTAGTCGAGCGGCGGGTTTTCGAACGTCCACATCGTGCCCAGCTCGAGACCCGTCAGCGCCACGTGGTCGGCCGCGCGCAGCGCCGCCGCGGGCGGCTCGATCGAGTACACGCTCGCGGCTTCCAGACCGGCCCTCGGCGCGGGCGGCGCCGGCACGCTCGCGACCGGCGGCGGCGTAGGGGGTGCCGGGGGGGGTGAGGACGCGCAGGCGGCGGTGATGATGAGGGCGGTAAGCGCTACCGGAAACGGCAGGGCACTCGTCGTTCGCTTCATGTTGACTCCCGAATGCAGATTCCGAACTCCCGATGGGGGGTCCTGGGGCCGGTCAATGTGGCATCAGCCCCGGGACCGCGCCAGATACGAAAGTACCGCCGCGGGCAGCTCTTCGGTCCCATCCGGAAGCGCCGGCTCGGCGGCGCTGAAGGAGTGGATGAAGAGCAGCGGCGGGCCATCTCGCGCACCCCGCAGCAGCTCCGCGCAGGCCTTGGCCGTGTAGGTCGGCTCGAGACGGAGTCCGGCATCCGAAAATGTGTCCAATGCCTGCCGCGATGCGTCCGTCTCGTGGCCGTAGCCGCGACCGATCTGGTCGTGACGGATCTCGACGCGCGACGCGATGCGGTCTACGGATGGAACGCGCACACCGGCGGACTCCAGCACGGCGGACACCGCGGCGACAAGGCGGCCGAGCACGCGTTCGTTGGTGATCAGCCGGCTGGTGATGCGCGTCGCGACGATGGGGATGTCGCAGCCGGCGAGCGCGAGTCCGAGTGCAAGGCCGGCGGCCGTGCCGAGGGTACCGCCCGCGACATGAATGCAGGCCGGCCGGGGCGCTTCGCCCGCGTCGATCTGGCCGGCGAGCTCGAGTCCGCCGCTCACCCAGCCGAGGGTACCCGTCGCATCGGAGCCGCCGGCGGCGATGTTGAACGCGGGCGCCCGCCGGTGCGCGAGCCGGGCGCGAAGCAGGGCGAGGGGGACGAGCTCGATGCGGGGTGCCCAGACGATGTCGGCGCCGAACGCGGCGTCGAGGCGGAGCATGTCCTCGACGTGCGGGGTGTACGGCTGCGGGAAGAGCACGAGCGTGCAGTCGAAGCCGGCGTCACGGCCGTGGATGAGCGTGGCGAACGCGTGGTGCGATGCGGCGGCGCCTACCGTAATGAGGCGGCGCGCGCCCCGACTGCGAGCTTCCGCCAGCAGGAATTCGAGCTTGCGGACCTTGTTGCCGCCGTATCGCTCGCTGCTGCGGTCCTCGCGCTTGACCCAGACCCGGCATGTGGTGCCGTCGGGCGTCTCGATCTCGCACGGCTCGATCGGCGTCGGGAACGTGCCGATCGGGAGCCACGGCAGGCGGTTGGCCAACGCCGGATAGCGCCGGAACAGCTCGGGCATCGATTCACTCACAGGGTCGAAGGTACGCCCGGCGGTGGCGACGGGCGAGGCGAGCTGGCCGGTGGTGCGGACGCGGGTCTCCCCGTTAGCATTTCGGCCGTGTCTACGAACTCCGGATCCCGCGCCTCCGTCCGCCCCCGCGACGTGTTGTTCGGCGGCAACGTCCTCTGGCTGGGCGTGGTCTCGCTGTTGAACGACTCGGCCAGCGAGATGATCTATCCGCTGCTACCGCTCTTCCTGACCGCCACGCTCGGCGCCGGCCCCGCGTTCCTCGGCCTCATCGAAGGCATCGCCGAGAGCGCGTCCAGCCTGCTCAAGCTCGTCAGCGGATGGGTCTCCGACCGGTTCGGCCGGAGGAAGGCGCTGGTCGGCGCCGGCTACGGCGTCGCGGCCCTCATCCGCCCGCTCACCGGCCTCGCCACCGCGCCCTGGCATGTCCTCGCCATCCGCTTCACCGACCGTCTCGGCAAGGGCGTCCGCTCCGCACCCCGTGATGCCCTGCTCGCCGACAGCGTGCCGCCGGACATGCGAGGCCGCGCGTTCGGGTTCCACCGCGCCGCCGACAACGCCGGCGCCGTCATCGGACCGCTCCTCGCGGCCGCGCTCCTGCTGGTCTTCCACGAACGGCTCCGGATCGTCTTCCTGCTCGCCGCAGTGCCCGGCGTGCTGACCGTGCTCGTGCTCCTGGCCCGCGTCCGCGAGGTTCGCTCGGGCGACGTCGCAACGGACGATGTCCCGGCGCCCGCTGCCGCCGGAACCGGGAAGTTCCTGCGCGGGCCGTTCCTGCGTTACCTCGCCGTGCTCGCAGTCTTCACGCTCGGCAACGCGACCGATGCCTTCCTGCTGCTCCGCGCCAGTTCGCTCGGCGTCGCCGCTGCTGCCATCCCCCTGCTCTGGGGCGTGCACAACGTCAGCAAGATGGCGTGGAACGTGCCCGGCGGCGCGCTCGCCGACCACTTCGGCCCGCGCCGCGCAATCATCGCCGGCTGGGCCGTGTATGCGCTCGCCTACGCCGGCTTCGCGTTCGCCAGCCGCGAGTGGCACGTCTGGGCGCTCTTTGCGGTCTACGGCCTGTTCTACGGCCTCACGGAGGCGCCCGAAAAGGCACTCGTCACCGCGCTCGCGCCCGGACACCGCAGGGGGTCCGCGTTCGGCGCCTACCACGGCACCATCGGACTGGTCGCGCTGCCCGCCAGCCTCCTGTTCGGGCTGCTGTGGGCCGCGTTCGGACCGGCGGCCGCGTTCCTGACGGGGGCGGTCCTCGCGCTCGCCGCTTCGCTCCTGCTGGCCGTCGCCGTTCCCGCGACGGAAGTGAAAGCCCATGGCTGATCCGCGAAAGATCGCCCGCGACATCGCGGACACGTTCGTCATCGTACTGAACGAGCCGCAGGACATCGTGAACATCGCGGGCACGCTCCGCGCCATGATGAACATGGGCCTGAAGCGGCTGCGCCTCGTCCGGCCCGCGCTGTTCGACGCGAAGCGGATCGGCGGGATCGCGCACGGGTCGGAACCCCTGATCGAGAAGGTCGAGTTCTTCGATTCGCTGGGCGACGCGGTCGCCGACGCGACCCGGGTGATCGGCACGACAGCGCGGCGCCGCACGTCCGCGTTCGTGTGGGACACGCCGCGCGAAGCCGCGCCGGGGCTGGTCGATCTGGCGCTACAGGCGGCCGGCCCGGTCCCGATCGTGTTCGGGCGCGAGGACAAGGGGCTGTCGAACGAGGACCTCGATCTCTGCGACCGATTGCTCGTGATCCCGACCGACGCGGGCTTCTCTTCGCTCAACCTCGCCCAGGCCGTGCTCATCGTGACGTACGAGCTGCGCATGGCAACCGGCATCGCTGCGGCGCTGCCCCGGCCCAAGCGCAGGTCGCGCCCCGCCGCCAGCCGCGACATGCTCACGCTCTTCGAGGACTCGCGTCGCGCGCTCGACACGATCGAGTTCTTCAAGAAGCGGAACGCGCCCATCGTGATGCGCTCGCTGCGGGCGGTGCTGCGTCGTGCGCAGCCGACGGTGAGCGAGGCGGGGCTGCTGCGCGCGATGGCGATCGAGGTACGGAAGTTCTACGAGCGGAAGCTCGGGCCGCGCGAGGACGAGGACTGAGCGACCGGCGCGGGCGGCGGGTGCCGGCCGGACCTCAGGAGGCGCGTGCCAGCTTGGCCAGGTCGGCGTCGCGGCCGAGGATGAGCAGCGTGTCGGAGTCCTTGAGCGGGGCATTGGGGTCCGGCACGGGCATGATCTCATCCCGCAGCACGTCGTGGACCGCGACGACCGTGATGCGATAGTGCTTCGGCAGCTCGAGCTTGCGTAGCGACTTCCCGATCCACGACTCGGGCACGGCCATCTCCTGGATGCCGACGTCGGTGCCGACCCGGATGAAGTTGAGCACGCCGAAGCTGCTGAGCCGGGTCGCGAGCCGGAGCCCGGATTCTCTTTCCGGGAAGATCGTCTCGGTCACGCCCATCTTCTCCATGACGCGGGCATGGTCGTGGGAGATGACTTTCACGTAGATCTCGGGGACGCTCAGGTCCTTGAGCGCGAGGACGGTGAGGATGCTCGCCGTGATGTCATTGCCCGTGCTCACGACGCCGGCGTCCGCCTCCTCGGCGCCGAGCCGGCGCAGCACCTCGATGTTGCGGCCGTCGCCCACGGCCGCGCGCGATGCCCGCTGCGCCAGTCGATCCACCATCTCCTCCCGGACGTCGACGGTGGTCACGTCGTGGCCGGCGCGGTAGAGCGCCTCGGCGACGGCGGATCCGAAGTTGCCCAGGCCGATGACGACGAAACGTTTCATGGCGGCATGCCTCCTCAACCGACGATGACGTCTTCGTACGCGTAGCGGTAGCGCACGGGCTTGCGTTCGGGTGCGGCAATGGCGGCGGCCACGGCGAGCGGCCCGACGCGGCCGACCAGCATGAGCACGACGGCGATCGACTTGCCGAGCACCGTGAGCTCCGGTGTGATTCCCATCGACAGGCCGACCGTGCCGAGCGCGCTCGCGGCCTCGAACATGCGCGCGAGGAAGTCGCTTCGGAGCGCCGTCTCGTGCGCCGGCGGCAGGCCGACCACGGCGAGCACGAGGATCGCGATGGTCAGGATCGTGAACGCGGAGACGAACAGGCCGACCGCCCGCTGGAGGGTCTCGTCGGGCACGGTGCGGCCCCAGAGGATCGCGGCGCGGCGGCCGCGGAGCCGGGTCCAGGCGAGCAGGCCGAGCAACGCGAAGGTCGTGGTCTTGACGCCGCCCGCGGTGCTGCCCGGCGAGCCGCCCAGGAACATGAGCAGCACGGTCAGGAAGCCGGTGCCCTCGCTGACGCGGCTGTAGTCGACCGTATTGAAGCCGGCCGTCCTCGGCGTTACGCTCATGAACAGGGCGTTGAGGCCGCGCGCCCACACCGGCATCCCGGCCAGCGTGCCGCGCCACTCGAGCACGGCGAAGAGCAGCCAGCCGCCCAGCAGCAGTGCGGCGCTCGTTGTGAGGACCAGCCGTGTGTGGAGCGAGATGCGCTGGCGCCGTATCGCGGGCGGCAGGTTGCGCAGAACGTACGCCTCTTCGAGCACCAGGAAGCCGAGCCCGCCAAGCACGATGAGGGCCATGATCGTGAGCAGCACCACGGGCTGCTCGCGGTACCCGACCAGCGAATCGGTGAACGTCGAGAAGCCGGCGTTGCAGAAGGCGCTCACGGCCTGGAACACCGCGTTCCACGCCGCCCGGCCCACGCCCATGTCGCCGATCCAGAGCAGCCAGAGGACGAGTGCGCCGACTGCTTCGATGAGCAGCGTGAAGCGGACGATGCTGCGTGAGAGGTGGCGGAAATCGACGTGGGGCGCGACCTCGGCCATCGAGAGCGAGAGTTGCTCCTGGCGCAGCGAGAGCCGGCCGCCGACGCCGAGGATGATCACGGTCGCGAAGCTGATGATGCCGAGACCGCCGAGCTGGATCAGCAACAGGAGGAAGGCCTGGCCGAGCGTCGTGAAGTAGGTCGCGGTGTCAACGACGATGAGCCCGGTCACGCACACCGCGCTGGTCGAGGTGAAGAGCGCGTCGAGCCACCCCAGTCCGGGCCCGGTGTACAAGCCCGGCAGCACCATGAGTCCGATCGTGCCGAACGCGATGAGCGCCATGAACGAGCCGACGAAGAGCTGGACGGGCTTGAGCACGCGCCAGAGCGAGCGCCGCTCGGCGTGCGGCGGCTCCAGCCACGATTGGAACCAGCTCCCGTAGCGTGGCTGCGGGATGCGGCCCCTCGGAGGGGTGGACTTGCGTCGACCGTTCACGCGAAGGAGACTAGCGGCCGCCCCGTATTGTCGTCCAGAGGTGGCAAATGTTCTCGACCTGCATCTTCTGCAACAAGTCGCTGGGCACGAACGAGGTCATCGAGTCGTTCCCCATCGGGCGGCGCCTGGCCTTCGACCCGGCGCGGGGACGCCTCTGGGTGGTCTGCCGCAAGTGCGAGCGCTGGAACCTGACCCCGCTCGAAGAACGCTGGGAGGCGCTCGAAGAGTGCGAGCGCCAATTCCGCGAAACGCGAGCCCGCGTCTCGACGGAGCACATCGGGCTCGCGAGGCTGGCGGAAGGCCTCGAGCTCGTTCGTATCGGCCGGCCCATGCGACCGGAGTTCGCCGCCTGGCGGTACGGCGACCAGTTCGGCCGCCGGCGACGCCGCACCATCCTCTATACCACCGGCGCCGCCGTCGTTCTCGGTGGTCTCGTCATCGGTGGCGCGGTGACCGGCGTCCTCAGCGGCGCGTTCCTCGGCCAGTCCGGCAACTTCTTCAACATCTGGATCAACGGCCGCGTTCTGGCGAAGGTGCGGACCGCCGACGGCCGAGTGCTCAAGCTCAAGCTGCCGCAGCTCCGGACCGTTCGCATGCTACCCGGCGAGTCGCCGGACGACTGGGTCGTGACGATCCAGCCGAAGAAGTCGCTCGAGGTCTTCGAAGGAGAGGAGGCCCGGCGCATCGCGAGCATTGTCGTGCCCCGCATGAACCGCGGCGGCGGGCGCAGCGCCCAGGTACAGGACGCCGTCAAGCAGATCGAGCAGAGCGGCGGCCCCGACGCGTACTTGCGCTCGACCATCGACCGGGCCGCGACGTCGTCCCCCGCCCGGGCCATGACTTCGGGTCGGATCGTCCGCGTGGCCGGCCTCAGGGCCGGCGTCACACCGACGTTCACGCGCAAGGACAAGACCGGCGCCATCGCCCACCTGCCGGTGCCGACGCGGCTCGCGCTCGAGATGGCGCTGCACGAGGAGCAGGAGCGGCGCGCGCTCGAGGGCGAGCTCGCCGTGCTCGAGGAGGCCTGGCGCCAGGCCGAGGAGATCGCCTCGATCGCCGACAACCTGCTCGTCCCCGACGAGTCGCGTACGTTCCTGGACGAGAAGAAACCCGGCGAGGCGCCCGGGGCGGAGACCTGATTGGATGTTCTCTACCTGCATCTTCTGCAATCAGTCGCTCGGGACGAACGAGGTCATCGAGGCGTTCCCCATCGGCCGCCGTCTGGCCTTCGACCCGGCGAAGGGGCGCCTCTGGGTCGTCTGCCGGAAGTGCGAGCGCTGGAACCTCTCGCCGCTCGACGAGCGCTGGGAAGCGCTCGAAGCGTGCGAGCGGCTCTTCAGCGGCACGCGCGCCCGCGTCTCGACCGAGCACATCGGGCTCGCCCGCCTGCGCGAGGGACTCGAGCTCGTTCGCATCGGCCGGCCCATGCGGCCCGAGTTCGCCGCCTGGCGATACGGCGACCAGTTCGGGCGGCGGCGCCGGCGCACCATTCTCTACACGGCCGGGGCGGGCGTCGTGATCGGCGGCGTCGTGATCGGCGGCGTCGCCACCGGCTTGGTGAGCGGCGCGTTCATAGGCCCGATCAGCAACATGTTCACCGGCTACGCGCACCGTCGAGTGCTGGCCAGGGTGCGAACCGCCGATGGCCGTGTTCTCAAGCTCAAGCTCGTCGACCTGGGCACCATCCGGATGCTGCCGGAAGCGGATGGCGACGAGTGGGTACTGACACTCGGCAACAAGAAGAAGTTCGAGGTCTTCCGGGGCCGGGAGGCGGAGCGGATCGCGGCCATCGTCGTCCCTCGCATGAACCGGAGCGGCGGGCGTTCCGCCCAGGTCCAGGAAGCCGTCCGGAAGATCGAGGACAGCGGGGGACCCGAAGGCCTCCTCCGCTCGACCGTATTCCGGCCGGGCGCCACGACACTGGCCTCGACCAGCAACGCGGGCCCGATCATCCAGATCGGCGACTACGCGCCGTTCTCGGCCAAGGACAAGACGGGCTTGGTGTCAAGCCTTCCGGTGCCGACCCGACTCGCGCTCGAGATGGCGCTGCACGAGGAGCAGGAGCGGCGCGCGCTCGAGGGCGAGCTCGCAATTCTCGAGGAGGCATGGCGGCAGGCGGAAGAGATCGCCTCCATCGCCGACAACCTGCTCGTCCCCGACCAGGCGGAAGAGTTCCTCGAAGGGCAGAAGTCAGGCGACGCCGCGAGCGGAACCGCCAGCTGAGTCCCGGACTCCCCCGCCCCCTCAGGTTTGCTGGACGCCGGGCTCCACCGACCGGATCGAGCCCGCGACGAACCGGCCACGGGACTCCGCACCGGCCGGCGCCGGCGACACGTTCATGCGGTACCCCGCCCAGATCAGCAGCAGCCCGAACAGCTCCGTCACGTATAGCACCTCGACGTGGCCGAACCGGGTCGCGCTGCCACCGATGCCGGGCAACAGCGCGCCCGCCGCGATCAGGATGTTCCCGATCATGCGGTGGCGCGTGGTGCGCTTCCGGCTGAAGCGCACGGCGGAGATGACGGCGCCGCCGATCAGGAACGTGGCCGCATACAGGTTGATGAACGGGCTGAAGAGCCGGACCCAGCTCCACTCCATGACTCGGCCCGACAGCCGGTGCGTCTCGACGAGCGCGTGGTTGATCGGCGTCAGCAGAACGAACGTCGCGGCGACCGCCACCACCGCGAGCAGCACGACCGAGAGCCGGTCCGCCGTGCGCCGTTTCAGGTGCAGGTAGACCGCCCCCTGCGCCAGCGGCGCCCCACCGAGCAGCGCGCCCGCGATGTACCATGCGCGGAACACCGGCTCGCTCCAGCCCGTCAGCGTCGTATACGCCTCGGTGAACGTGCCCACGCCGTAGAGCGCCACGCCCGCCGCGAACCAGACGAGGTGGCGCGCCTGGGGCTTCTCCCGCCAGCGGCGGAACAGCTCCACCGCGAACGGGATCGAGAGCGTCGTCGTCAGGATCGGGATGAAGTGAACCGGATTCTGCATCACGCCTCCCTCAGAATGCGACTTCCCAGTTGAACGTCACCCGCCGCCGCGGCTCCGGCCGGAAGAAGCTGGCGTTGCTGAACTCCGCGTAGAGCGTGTTGGTCAGGTTCTCGACGGCAATCCCGAGACGCTGCGTCGTGCCCGCGCGCTTGAGCACCGTCACGCCACCCCGGAGCGCGTGCGTCGTGAACGACGGCAGCACGTCACCCAGCGGGTTGTTCACGAGGCTCACGTCCTTCCGCTCGCCATTGTGGCGCACGGAGTACTCGGCCCAGAAACGGTCGCCCACGTCCCGGTACAGCAGCGAGCCCGTGAGCTTGCTCGAGAACGAGTCGCCGATCGGGTTGGACGGGTCCAGCTGGTCCTTCGTCGCCGTCTTCGTGAAGCCGGCCTGCGCGCTCAGGCCGCCAACCAGGGCGAGCTGCGCCGACGCCTCCACGCCGCGGAACTGCAGCTTCTCCACGTTCACGTTCTGGTACGCCGGCAAGCCGTTCACCGTGTCCCCCGTCGGCGCGATCCGGATCCCGTCGTTCACGACGTTCCGGTACACGAACGTCTCCGCCGCGAACCGGCCCCGGCGATAGCGCACGCCGAGGTCCACGTTCAGGCTGTGTTCCGGCCGCAAGTCCGGACTCCGGACCTGGTAGCCGTTGCCCTCCGGCGTCGCACCCTCGAAGAACCACTCGATCAGGTTCGGCGCCCGGAACGCCCGGCCCACCGTCCCGACCAACGACAGGTCCGGCGTAACCGCGAACAGCAGGTTCGCCGACCCGACCGCCGTGCTCACCGTCTTCGACGCCAGCGTCGACGAGAGGCCCGCGCCCGGCTGCGCCGACGCACGCAGATCCTGCGCCCGGCCGCCCACGATCACCGTCGCACGACCCAGCTCCAGCTCGCCCTGCAGGAACGCGCCCACGCTCCGGTACGTCGCGTCCGGAACCTGCGGATTCCCGTCCACCTCGACCTGCGGCGGCCCGAATCCCACTACCGTCGTCGAATCCAGATCCGTGCTCCGCGAACGGTCGCGGAACATGTCCACGCCGTACGTCAGCAGCACGCCCGGCACCGCCAGCTTCTTCGCTTCCAGACGGAACCCCAGTGTGCCCAGATCCGACCAGTTCCGGTTCAGGACCCGGACCCCCGCGCCCGGAGGCGCCTGCGGGCCGAAGCCCGTGAACAGGTCGAACTTCAGACGGCGCTCGTTCGACTGGCCGTACGCCAGCAGGTCCACACGGTCCGCGAACGCCGTCCCGAGATCCGACCCCGACCAGCCCACCGTCATCCGCCGGTACGTCTGGTCCGGGTACGTGATGTCGATCTTCGGCTGGTCCGGCGCGTACGTCGACGGATCCACGTACCCGAACCCCGCGTCCTCCGCGTGGTACTCCTCGAATCGCGCGAACAGCGACTGACCCGCCTTCGGCTCGAAGCCGACCCGAACCGCCACGTTCCGGTCCTTCACCCCCGTCGCGTTCACCACCGTCGGACTCGTCAGTCGGATCCCGCCGAACGTTCCCGCCGGCGCGCGGTAATTCCCCGCATCCCGCAACGTGCCGTCCACCAGCAGGTCGAACCGACCGAACCGGCCCGTCAGCGTCCCATCACCCCGGTTCTGTCCCTCCTCCTCGCCGTACCGGTAGCCCACCACTCCATGCCAACCCTCCGCCGTCGGACGCTTCGTGATGATGTTCACCACCCCACCGATCGCATCCGTGCCGTACAGCACCGACGCCGGACCCCGAACCACCTCCACTCGCTCGATCTCCGACGGCGAGACCAGCGACGGGATCTCCCCGAAATCCTGCTGCCGGCGCGAATTGTTCAGCCGCAGACCATCCTGCAGCAGCAGGATCCGCTGCCCACGCTGACCCCGGATGATCGGCCGCGGCTGCTGTACGCCCACTCCGTTCACATCCAGGCCCGGAAGATCCCGGAACACATCCGTCACCGTGTTCGCCTGCGACCGCCGCAGCGCCGACGTGTCCACCACCACCACCGGCGACGGCGTCACGAACACTTTTCGCGGACTCCGCGTCGCCGTCACCACGATCGCATTGCCACGGTACACCATCGTGTCCCGACGCACTGTGTCCTGCACCGAGCCCTGGCGAGCCGACGCAGACCCCGGTACCAGCGTCGCGACCGCGAACATCCCGAGGCCCAGCTTCCGAAGGACCGGGGCACTTCGCCTCGGATTCGCCTGCCTGCCACTCCGCCTGTCCATCCGTTTCCCCTCCTCTGGACTCACTTGCCAGACCTCCGGCCCGGCATCATCCAAATTTCTCCAACTCCCCCAACTCACGGTATTCGAAGAAGTACCGAGCTTTTCTCGGGTAGTATTACGGAGCCTCGACCCGTGCATCCCCCGTCGGTCCCTGGAGGGACTTTCTGCCCCGAATTGTTGTGTCTATATTTTGTCTGTGATATTACATTGACCATTGGCGAGGGCGGTCGCAGATTGGTGGGAGTCGCGGAGTGAACGGGCCGGAGAGTCGGGGTGCCGGCGAGGGATTTCCGGGCATGGAGAGCAACCCACGGGGGCGGGGAAAGCGGATCGGCCATGATAGCGGAGCTCGAGTGGAGAAGCGGGTTTCGCGCACGTGGCGTATCTGCCGGCGCACGGCCGGGTAACGGGCCTGAGCAAGCTGGCGCGGACGGTGAAACGTGTACGCGCGCCGGCCGCAGATGCAGGAGCGCCTGACCGCTCAGATCGCCGACGCGCTGGTGGAGCACTCCGCCCCCGCCCCTGAGCCCGCCGTCCTGCCTCACCCCCGCTGTCCGACCCGCCGTCCGTCGCCCGCCGTCCGTCGCCGGCCCCTCGTCGCCCGCCGTTCGTCCTCCGCCCTACCCCTCCAACCCCGCCTCCAGCGCAAACCGGGTCAGTCCCGCCACCGTCCGTATCCCCAGCTTCTTCATGATGCTCTCCCGGTGTGTCTCGACGGTACGATGACTGATGCCGAGGTCCTCGCCGATCTCGCGGCTGGTGCGTCCGACGGCGACGCGGCTGAGCACTTCGAGCTCGCGCGGCGTGAGCTGGTCGAGGAGTGTTCGGCTGGAGGTGCGGGCGGCCTCGTCGCGAAGTGCGGAGCCGAGCTGCTGGGTGACGTGGGTTCCGAACGCTTCGTGTCCCTTTGCGACGGCGCGCAGGGCCTCGCGGATCTCGGCGGGCCCGGCGCTCTTGAGGAGGTATCCGTCGGCGCCGGCGCGGACGGCGCCGAGCACGTACTCGGGGTGGTCGTGCATGCTGAGGATGAGGAGCGCGGTTCGCGAGCCGCTCTTGCGGACGCGAGAGATGACGTCGATGCCGGAGAGGCCGGGCATGGTGATGTCGAGGATGGCGACATCGGGGTCGAGACTGCGGATCTTGTCGAGGGCCTCGTCGCCGCTCGCCGCTTCTCCGACCAGCTCGAAGTCGGGGCTCGCCTCGAGGAGCGTGCGAATGCCCTCGCGGACGACGGCGTGGTCGTCGGCGACGAGGACGCGGATCGGGGATTCACTCACGGGACTCTTCACCGAGCGAGGGGAGAAGGACGTCGATCTCGAAGCCGCCGCCGTCCGCGTTGTGCGCATCGACGTTGCCGCCGAGCAGCTGCACCCGCTCCCGCATCCCGTTGAGCCCGCTCCCCCCGAACCGGAGGGGCCGCGCCCTCCCCGCCCCCGCTCCCTGCCTCGCAAACGCCTCCGCCTCCGCTCCCGCATCCCTGTCCGTCCCGACGCCGTCGTCGCGGACGCGCAGGACGACGCCGCGCGCGTCGGCATCGAGGCGGACGTCGATGCGGCTCGCGCTGGCGTGGCGAGCGACGTTGGAGAGGGCTTCCTGGAGGGCGCGGAAGAGCGCGACCTCGGCGTCGTGGGCGAGGGGCGGCAAGGAGTCGGGAGTGACGAAGCGGACCTCGACGGCGTGGTGCTCGATGAAGTCGTCGATGAGGCCGCGGAGCGCGGGCACGAGGCCGAGGTCGTCGAGCAGAGGCGGGCGCAGGTGTTCGGTGACGGAGCGGATCGAGCGGATGCCTTCGCCGACGAGCTCGAGGGCGCGGTCGAGGCGCGGCGCCTGCGCGGGACCGGCGGTCTCGCGGATGAGCCCGAGCTGCATGTTGACGGCGGCGAAGACCTGGGCGGTCTCGTCGTGCAGTTCGCGGGAGAGGCGGCCGCGCTCCTCCTCGTGCTGGTGCACCATGCGTGCGGCGAGCCGTTCGAGCTCGGCGCTGCGGGCCTCGAGGCTGCGCTGTAGCTCGGCGTTCTCGAGAGCGGCGCCGAACTGGCGGCCGAGTGCGAGCAGGAAGTCGGCGTCGAGCGCGGCGAACGGGTCGCGCGCCTCGCCCACGACGACGAGCGCGCCGCTCGGCCCCTCGTGGCGCGGCACGGGCAGCGCGGCGACGTAGGCATGCGCGCCGCCGTGGCGCGTGCCGTCGTCGCGCACGACCGGCTGGCCCCGGCGGAGCGCGGCCTCGACGGCCGTGCGGGCGGGCTCCGGCGGTTGCTTCCCTTCCCAGCCGCCGCACGCGCCAGCTCCCTGAACGACGAGGCCGGTCCCGGTTGTGCCCGTGAAGAAGGCGGCGCCGCGCACGGCGGGAAGCGCCATGGCGCGACCGAGCAGGGCGCGGGTCAGGTCGGTCTCGCCGCCGCCGGCCTGCAGGTAGCTGGTCAGCTCGGAGAGCGTGCGGAGTCCGCGTTGCAGCTCCTCGGCGACGATGAGCAGGATACCGGCGCCCATCGCGAGCTCGAAGACGATGTCGATGTAGTAGCCCCAGGGGTTCCAGACGCCGCGACCGCGAAGGAACGGGTAATCGAGGTGGTGCATGCCCCAGAGGAAGAGCGCGATCGCGAGCAGCAGCGAGGCGGTGGACCCGACGCGGCGGTGATGCTGGAGGAACACCCAGCCGGTCCAGATGGTCGCGATGCTGAGGAACGCGACTGCGGGCGCCGCCGCGAGCAGGAAGTTGTCCATCCGGTAGATGGCGATGTAGGACCAGACGACCGGATACGCGACGAGCAGGGCATACTCCCAGCGCCAGGCGACGTTGCGCGAGAACACGAGCGCGGCCCAGAGCAGAGCGAGCGCGGTCCAGCCCGTGATCACCTGGTGCCAGTACAGCCACTGCGGCGACTCGGTGAGCAGGAAGCTGATAATGGCCGCGAGGCGGAGTGCGTAAAGCAGCCAGGCGCCGGCCCAGATCAGGTAATAGCTCTTGCCATAGCGGGCGTGCAGTAGCAGGCAGACACTCGCGAGCGCGAGCGTGATTGCCGCCTGCATGAACGCCGCCGCCGTTTCGGACGAGGCGAGCGGGACCAGAAACTGCGGTTCCATTCTCCCGTCGCGCTCAGTGCCCGGCCGCGATCTCGCGGACGCCCGCGACCAGCCGGTCGACTTCCTCCGCGGTCGTGTAGCAGGCGGCGCCCGCGCGCACCAGGCCTTCCTCCCCGAGTCCGAGCCGACGCACGACGGTGGCGGCGTAGAAGTCGCCGTGCGACACGAACACCGCGTGGCGGTCTGCCAGTCGGCGCGCCACTGCCGTGGAGGTGACGCCCTGGACCGTGAAGGCAACGGTCGGCGTGCGGGGACGGTCGGGCGCCGGGCCGTACAGCGTGACGCCGGGGATCGCGGCGAGGCCGTCCCAGAGACGGGTGAGCAGCGCGGCACCTCGCTCGTGCAGCGCCGCGGCCACGAGGTCGAGCCGTGCCGCACGCGAATCGCCGGCGGCGAGACCGGCGAGGAACTCGACGGCCGTGGCCGCGCCCGCGATACCCTCGTGATTCTGCGTCCCCGTCTCGAGGCGTTCGCCACCATGGTCGGACGCCGGCTCGAGCCGCGGCACGTCGAGAGCCGCGAGCACGTCGCGACGCACGAACATCACGCCGAGGTGCGGGCCGTAGAACTTGTAGGGCGAGCAGGCGAGGAGATCGCAGCCGAGATCGTGGGCGCGGATGCGCGCGTGCGGCGCCCAGTGCACGGCATTGATGAAGCTCAGCGCACCCACCCGCCGTGCCGTCGTAACTACGCGCTCGACGTCGTTGATCGTGCCGAGCGCGTTGGATGCGCCACCCACCGCGAGCAGCCGCGTGCGCGGTGTGACGCAGCGTTCGAATTCGTCCCAGTCGAGCTGGCCCGTCGCGGGATCCATCGGGGCGTGGCGGACGCGCACGCCGCGCTCCTTCTCGAGCGCCGTCCACGGCCCGATGTTCGCGTGGTGGTCCAGCTCCGTGACGACCACTTCGTCGCCTTCTGTCCAACCCCGGCCGAGTGCGCGCGCGACGTGGAACGTCAACGTCGTCATGCTCGGGCCGAACGCGATCTCGTCGGCCGCCGCCCCCAGGAAATCCGCCAGCGCCGCGCGTGCCGCATCCAGGACGCGGTCCGTCTCCGCGCTCGACGGGTAAGCCCAGTGCGTGTTCGCGTTGTGGTGCAGGAGGTAGTCGGCCATCGCGTCGACCACGCGACGCGGCACCTGCGTGCCTCCCGGTCCATCGAAGTAGGCGACCCGGTGGCCGGCATGTTCACGGGCCAGCGCCGGGAACTCGGCGCGGATCGCGGTCGTGGCGAGGATGCCCTCGGCGGGCTCGCCCAGCAGGGTCTTTGTCATGGCGGATTCGTAACCCGCGCGGGACCGCCGGGCAAGACGTGAACTCCGGAAAAGACGAAACGGCCGCGTACTGCTGCGACCGTTCGCCTTACCCGTAGCGCTCTCCCCGGAGTTTCCCGCTCGCTACGGATCAATTCCGTTGTGCCGATAACCCAAGGCAGGATCTCTGCCAACCGTGCCCACGCCCGTAAAGCATTGCAAACACTCATATTCAAGATCGGGCTACGAGTGGATTGCCGGGTCGGACCGCATACCTTTTTCCCGGTGCCTTCCCTTTCTTGCGCCCCCTCGGCCCGCCGATGCCGGAAAAACGAAAGAGCGGCCCGCTTTCGCGGTCCGCTCTCCCGTTTCCGTAGCGCTCTCCCCGTTGTTCCCGCTCGCCACGGATTCCATGTTGTGCCGTCTCCCTTTGCAGGAATCCGGCCAGTCCCGGGCGAACGGGCACAAAGGCTTCAAACGTAATTACTTACGGTATTCCAACCAACCGTGGGACGCGGCTCCGACCCGGAAATTCCTGTCCGGTACACGTCGTTTCGTTCCGACCTCCAGCAAACGCTCCCGACCCCGCCCCCTATTCCCTCACTTCCGCCCTCTCGATCCGATCCAGTCTCGAATACTCCTTCGCCAGGTACGCCTCGCCGCCCTGCAGCATGCAGGCGTATGCGGGACCATTGCCCTGGGGCCGGGTCTCGCCATACCCGCCGTAGAGCCGGACCAGGCCGGACAATCCGTTGACGACGCGTCCGACGGGGGTGAAGCCGAGCGCATCGAGCTGCGGATTGTCGAGGTAGTTGATGAAGAGCTGGGTCGTGCGCGAATCGGGGCCGGCCTTCGCGAACACGAGCGTGCCGCGCAGGTTGCTTACGCGCACCGGCTCGTCGCTCAGGGGCGCCTGGTTCCAGGCTGCCTGGATGGCGGGCACGGGGCTCACGCCGAACTGGGCGACGAAGCCGGGCAGCACGCGGAAGAAGCGGTTGCCGTCGAAGAACCCGTTGCGCGCGAGGTTGTAGAGGCGTGCGGCGCCGAGCGGTGCCCAGGCACGGATCACCTCGATGTCGACGTCGCCGACGCTCGTCGTGAGCAGGAGGTGGAAGATGTCGGGCGGCGTCGCGCGGAGCGCATCGCTCGAAGGGTCGAGCAGCACGCGTTGGGCCGCGGTCGGTTCGGGGGCCGCGACCGGGGGGCAGCCGTCGGAACTGCACGCGGCGACCATGCCGGCGGCGGACAGGAGGAGCGCAGCGGCGATCTTCAACGCGGGCCGTCCTCGTCGTTGACGTACGCGACGCTGGTGATAGCCCAGCGGTCGTCGTGGCGGATGAGTGTGAAGGCGTCGATGCCGGTCCAGGTCTCGACGTGGCCGGGATCGCCGAAGCGTGCGGAGTACCAGGACCAGACCTGGGCGAGGGCCTCGTTGCCGCGCACGTGGGCGGAATCCATGCGCTCCTCGAAGATCTCGCGGCTGCCAGGTCCGAGCGGCGCCTGCTCGATGAACTGCTCGATGGTCATGATGACGACGCGGTCGGCGGGCTCATCGGGGGGCTGCCACGGCGTGGCGAGCGATGCGGACGGCCAGAAATAGCCGGCGACGCGAGGCCAGTCGCGGGCGCTCAGGTCGGCGTAGTACTGCTCGACGAGCGCGAGCACCTGGTCACGGACCGTATCGGGCACGGCGTCCTGTGGGGGCGCCGGTGGGGCAGTGGTGACGGGCGGCGGCTCGTTGCAGGTGAGCAGCACCGCGATCAGCGCCATGGCGGCGACGGCGGTCTTCGCGACCGAAGCGGGTTTCATTTTCCCCTGAATGTGACGCGCCAGATGCGGCCGGCCTGATCGTCCGTGATGTACAACGCGCCGTCGGGTCCTTCGGCGAGTCCGACCGGCCGGTGTTCCGCGTCGCCCGGCTGCACGACGGGTCCGGCAAAGCCGTCTGCGAAAACCTCGAAGGCGGCGCCCGGGACATCTCCGTCGAGCGGCAGGAACGCGACGTTGTACCCGCCCTGCGGCAGCGGCGCCCGGTTCCACGATCCGTGGAAGGCCACGAAGATGCCACGCTGATAGCGCGCGGGAAAGTTCCCGCCCCGGTAGAAGAGCAGGCCGTCTGGCGCCCAGTGAGCCGGGAAGGCGTAGACGGGTCCTTTCTTCCCCGTGCAGCGGCCTTCGGCCTGGCCGTCGCCGCCGTACTCGGGCGCCAGCACCTTCCGTCCAGTCTCGGGATCGAACCAGCAATAGGGCCAGCCGAAGTCGTCACCGCGTTCGACGTGGAGCAGCTCTTCCGCCGGCTTCGCCGCGCTCTCCTCATCGCTGAAACCCCAGCTCGAGCCCAACTGGTCGCGGCCGTGCTGCACCGCGAACAGGGCGCCGTCGGTCGGCCGGATCCCGATCGCCACGGCGTTCCGGATGCCGGTCGCGAAGTGGTCACCGTCGACCCGGCTCTGGCCGATGCGACGGGCGTCGAAGCGCCAGATACCGGCTCGCGTCTCGAGGGCGGGACACGGATCGATACCGGGTGAACGCGGCTGCCGGTCCTGTTCCTGGCACGAGTTCGTGGGCGAGCCGATGTTGACGAAGAGGGAATCGCCGCGCAGCGCGAGCGACTTCGCGCGGTGCGACCGGTCCGCGGGCAGGCCGGACACGATCGTGTCCGGGCCGGCCGCCGGTTCCAGAGCGCCGGCCGGAACCCTGAAGAGCAGCACCGCGTCGTCGGGCGCGAACCAGAGCTGGTCGCCCTCGATGACGATGCCCGTCCCACCCGTACTCTCCGCTCCGAACCGCACGATCACGTCCGCGCGGCCGTCGCCGGTCGTGTCGCGGAGAGCCCAGACGCCACCGCCGGACCCGTCGCGCCGCGCCGCGGCCGCGACGAACACGTCACCATCCGGCCGCACCGCGATGTGGCGCGCGGCCCCGTCGAGGTCGGCGAACACGACGGCGCAGAACCCCTCGGGCAGCGTGATTCCGCCATTGTCCGGATCGCAGTCACCGGGCGCGGCGGAGGTCGGCGCATCGGCGGGCGCGCAGCCGGCCAGCAGCAGGGTGACCAGGCCGGCCGGCACCGGGATGCCCCGGCGTGAGAGGCTTCGTGCCATGAATTCACCGTCCGGTGAGGAAGAACCGGGAAACCGCCCGAAGACTATCGCCAACCCCGGATCCGTGGAAGTCCGCCGCCACTTTCGCTCCTCCGCCCGTCACCACAAGTTGTGCACGCCTGAAACAAAGGAGCCCCGTCCACATGGCCGTCACACCCAACGACTCTTCCTCTCCCACCCCCACAGCCTCGCCCCCATCCCCACCTCCGCTACCGGCCAGCCACAAATACCGGGTGCTGGTCTCGGTGGTTTTCGGCGTGTTCATGGTCGTGCTCGACAGCACGGTCGTGAACGTGGCGTTCCAGACGCTGCGCCACGAGTACGGCGCCTCGCTTTCGAGCGCACAGTGGATCATCAGCCTGTACGTGCTCGCGCTCGGCGTCGCGACGCCGGTGTCGGGATTCCTCGCGGACCGGTTCGGAATCAAGCGGACGTACATTTCGGGGCTGGCCGGCTTCGTGGTCGGTTCGTTCCTGTGCGGGCTCGCACCGACGCTTCCGTTGCTGGTCGCGGCGCGCGCGATACAGGGACTGGCGGGCGGGATCGCGCTGCCGCTCGGCACGGCGCAGCTGCTGCGCGCGTTCCCGCCCAACGAGCAGGGGAAGGCGCTCGGCCTGTTCGGCCTCGTGCTGGTGTTCGCGCCCGCGATCGGGCCCGTGCTGGGTGGCGCGCTGGTGGACGCCGGCCTCTGGCGCTGGATCTTCTTCATCAACGTGCCGATCGGCGTGTTCGGCGTGATCCTCGCCTCGCGCTCGCTACGCGAGTACCTGAGCCACCGCAAACATCGCATGGACTGGCCGGGCCTGGTCACGGAGGCGATCGGGTTCGGCGCCATCCTGTACGGCGCCGCCCTGGCCGAGTCCTCCGGCTGGAACGCTCCGCGCACGCTGCTCTGGGTCGGCATCGGTGCCGCGGGTCTCGCGTCGTTCGCCGTGGTCGAGCTGTTCGTGGCGCGGGAACCGCTGCTCGACCTGCGGCTCTACGCCAAGCGCACGTTCCTGGTCGCGAGTCTGGTCGGGTACGTGACCGTGCTCGCGCTGTTCGGTGCCGAGTTCATGCTGCCCGTCTACCTGCAGATGCTGCGCGGGCTGTCCGGGCTCGATGCCGGCCTCACACTCCTGCCCCTGGCCATCGCGGCCGGGATCGCAACGCCTACCGCCGGCCGCCTCTACGACCGGATCGGCGCCCGCCCGCTGCTGTTCGTCGGGTTCTCCCTGCTGACGTTCAACACGTGGCAGTTCGCGCAACTCGATGCGGTTACGCCGATCGGCTGGATCCGGTTCCTGCTCGTGGTCCGCGGCATCGCGCTGGGCCTGACCGTGCAAACCACGTTCGTGACCGCGCTGTCCGTCGTGCCGAGCGCCGCGCTCGCGCGCGGCACGTCGCTGGTCAACGCGCTCCGCAACGTGACGCAGTCGCTGGGCGTCGCCATCCTCGCGGCGGTACTGGCGAGCACGTTCTCGCCCACCAGCCGCGCCATCCAGCTCGCCTACCAGGACAGCGGCGACGTGGCCGGCATCTGCGTCGCCGCGCGCAGTGACGGCGGCGCGGCGGCGGCGCCGGCCGCGCGCCCGGGCTCCGCCGGCGTGCAGCGGGTCGGTGAGGTCGTGCTCACGGCGGATACGCTGCGGCGCGCGTGCGACGAAGGCATTGCGGGGTTCGAGCGAGCCTACCGCCTGACGTTCTTCGCGTCGCTGATCGCGCTCCTGCTCGGCACGCTGCTGCCCGGCTGGCCGGGTTCGTGGGGCGGCCGCGTCCGGCACCACGTGCCGGACGCGCGGCCGGAACCCGCCTGACGCATACCCGCGCGGCGCGACGCGGAGGGGGAACGCCCCATTGCCGGTCCCCGGAGCGGGACGTACGATTGCGGCGCACTTCGATCCGGGAGTCTTCCATGCTTCGTCGCATGCTGACGCTCCTTCTGCTGAGCGTCGTCCCGTTCTCCTCCCGCGCATTGGCACAGACGGTGCCGACGCCGCGCGAGCAATTCGGCTTCGACATCGGGGAGAACCGCAGGCTCGCCGACTGGGACCAGCTGACCGCGTACTACGAGAAGCTCGCCGCCAGTCCCCGCCTCACGGTGGACACGATCGGCACGACGACGATGGGCCGGCCGTTCGTGATGCTGACGATCACGAGTGCGGCGAATCAGGTCCGTATCGCCGAGCTCCACGACATCCAGATGCGGCTCGCGGATCCGCGCCGTGTGAACGGTGCGGCGGACCTCGAGCGCCTGCTCGACAGCGGCCGCAACGTCGTGCTGATCACGCACAGCATCCACTCGACCGAGGTGGGCGGCGCGCAGATGGCGGCCCGACTTGCGTGGCGCCTCGCGACGTCCGACGAGCCGCGCATCCGCGAGATCCTCGACAACGTGATCCTGCTCGACATCCCGTCGCTCAATCCGGACGGGACGCAGTGGGTGAGCGACTGGTACAACCAGTACCTGGGCACGCAATTCGAAGGCACGGCACCGCCCTGGCTCTACCACTTCTACGTCGGTCACGACAACAATCGCGACTGGTACGCCTTCACGCAGAAGGAGACGGTGGCCACCATCACCGGCGCACACAACGCGTGGCACCCGCAGATCGTGCACGACATCCACCAGATGGGCGGTAACGGCGCGCGCATCTTCTTCCCGCCCTACAGTGATCCCGTCGAACCGAACGTCGACCCGGCGCTGATCGCCACGCTGAACCAGTTGGGCGCGTACATGGCGGCGGACCTGACCGCCCGGGGCAAGGCGGGCGCGGTGATCAACGCGATGTACGACGCGTGGACACCGGCGCGCGCCTACCAGCACTACCACGGCGGCGTCCGCATCCTGAGCGAGACGGCCTCGGCCCGTCTGGCCACGCCCGTGGAAGTGGACTCGGCGTCCATCGGCGGCGGCCGCGAGTACGACGCCGCCACCTCGAGCTGGAACTTCCCGCTGCCGTGGCGCGGCGGCACGTGGGGTCTGCCGGACATCGTCGACTACCAGGAAGCGGGCGCGCTGGCACTGCTTACCAACGCCGCGAAGAACCGGCGCTTCTGGCTCGAGAGCTTCTACCGCATCAACGAGCGGGCGGTGAACGGCTGGGACCGTTGGCCCGCGGCCTGGGTGATCCCGGCGGCAGAGGGCAACGGCGAAGGGCTCGCGTACGTGCTGCGTATCCTCACCATGGGCGACGTCGAGGTGCAGCGCGCGTCCGCGCCGTTCACCACCGACGGTCGCGCGGTGGCGGCGGGTGACTACGTGATCCGCATGAAGCAGCCGTACGCCTCGTTCGCGCAGACGATGCTCGAAGTGCAGCAGTACCCCGATCTGCGCGAGTATCCGGGCGGTCCACCCAAGCGGCCGTACGACGTGACGGCGCACACCTTGCCGCTGCTGATGAACGTGGAGGCCTGGCCGGTCCGCTCGCTCCCCGCCGGCGTCGTGCTGTCGGAGAAGATCCCGGTCCGTGACTTCGCGTTCGCGCTGCCCGCGGCGCTCACCGGCCGGAATGCCCCGCGCATTGGTCTCTACAAGAGCTGGCAGGAGCCGATCCCGAGCGGCTGGACGCGCTGGACTTTCGACGCGCATGGTCTCGCCTACGACACGATCAAGGACGTCCGCATCCGCGCCGGCGACCTCCGCCGCAGCTACGATGTGATCCTGCTGCAGGCACAACGGGCGAGCTCGATCCGGAACGGCAACCGCGCGGGTTCGCTCCCCGCCCGGTACACGGGCGGAATCGGCGATGCCGGCGTGGCCGCGCTGCGCGAATTCGTCGAGCAGGGCGGCCGGCTGGTCGCGATCGAGGACGCGACCGACTTCGCCATCGAGACCTTCTCGCTCGGCGTCGCCAACGCGACCGCCGGCCTCAGGCCCCAGGACTTCTACATTCCGGGCTCGATCCTCGCCCTCGATCTCGACACGACCGATCCGCTGGCGGCCGCGATGCCCGCCGCCAGCAGCGCATGGTTCGGCACCGGCAGCCGCGCGTTCGACGTACGCGATCCCGGGATCCGCGTCGTCGCGCGCTACGGCGCCGGCAATCCGCTGCAGTCCGGCTGGCTGCTCGGGCCCGAACGCATCGCGGGCAGGCCAGCCCTGGTCGAAGCACGGGTAGGCGAGGGCTCGGTCGTGCTCCTCGGGTTCCAGCCGGACTACCGGTCCCAGAGCGTGGCGACCTGGCCTCTGCTTTTCAACGCGCTCAGCGTGCCGCGACGGCACTGACCGCGACGGCGTTGGCCGCGACGGCGGTCTCGGACGAATCGGGCGGCACGCCGGGGCCGACGCCCGATGCCGAGCGGCCCGGCCCGCGCGGCGCATCCGGCCATTGCCGCGCCCCGGCAAGCGCGCGACCCTTCAGGAACGCGCGAGTCTTCGTCTCGAGGGGAGGACGAACATGTTCGGCAACTTCGTGGGAACCGCAATCGTGGTCTGGCTGATCCAGGCCGCCATCGTGCTGTACTGCCTGTGGCTGGCGACCCGGCTCGTGCAGGCCATCGAAACCATCGCCGACCGGACGGACCGGCGCCCGACCTGACTTCGGCCGGGCGGCCGGCCCACGCCCCGACCGGCGTGGAACGGCCCGGCGTCAGTCGGTATTGCCGCAGGCTACGGGTGGCGGCGGCAGGCCCGGCTTGGCGTAGACGATGTGGAATCCGGCCCCGAGCACCGAGTCCGGGACCTCGTGCGTGATCGCCGAACCGGCCGTGGTGGTCGTGCTCATCCCCGCGAGCGTGACGACGACGGCGCCCGGATTCTCACAGCTGCCCCGGCTTACGTAGCCGGTGTAGGCGACTCCGGGTGCGAGTCCCTGGAGCGTGGTCCAGACCGTGGACCGGCCGCCGCTTTCCTCCGCCAGAAGGGCGGAGCCCGAGACGCCATCGGCGACGGTCGCGAGGATCACGTTCCGCGTGCCCGGCGGCGGACCGGCCGTGGAGTCGGCGCACGCGGACGCGACGAACAACGAGAGCAGAACGCAGATCGATTTCAAGGGTTCCCTCCCCGTGAACGTCCCCGGCCGCCGCGAGCTGCCGGACCGGCGGGCGATGCCATGAAACGGGGCCGCGCCGCCGCAAGCGGTCTTGGCCCGTGGCGACCGCGCATGGTATGATCCTGTCATGATGGCAAACCGGTCAACGATTCGCGAGGAGATCCGGCAGCGGAAGCCGTTCCGCTCGCCGCAGCAGGAAGCGGTCGTCGCGCTGCTGCGGACGTCGACGGTCGTGCACGACTACTTCGAGAAGGCCCTGGCGCCGCACGGTCTGACCCTCCAGCAGATGAACGTGCTCCGCATTCTGCGAGGGGCGGGTGTGGACGGATTGCCAACGCTCGAAATCGCGCAGCGGATGGTCGAGCGGACGCCCGGCATCACGCGCCTGATCGACCGATTGGAGCGGAAGGGCCTGGTGGCGAGGGTCCGCAGCAAATCCGACCGGCGGGTCGTCTTCTGCCACGTGACGGAAAGCGCCCTCGAGCTGCTCAGCCGGCTCGACGCGGTCATCGACGATGCCGACCGGGCCGCCGTCGAGGCGCTGGGCGAGCAAGAGCTCGGGAAGCTGGTCGAACTGCTCGACCGCGTCCGTGCCTGGCACCGCTGAACCCGCGTGGCGTGAGGCCGGGCGACGCGGGGCACGCTGGGCCCTGCTCGGAACGGGCCTCAACATGCTGCTCGTGCTCACCAAGATCACGACGGGTGTCGTCGGCAACTCCTACGCCCTGATCGCCGACGGCGTCGAGTCCGCGACCGACGTGTTCGGCTCCCTGATCGTCTGGCGCGGAATGACCGTCGCGCGCCGGTCCGCCACCGACCAGTACCCGTTCGGCTATGGCCGCGCGGAAACGCTGGCCGCCGCCACCGTGGCAATGCTGCTGCTGGCCGCCGCCGTCGGCATCGCGGTCCGTGCGGTGCGCGAGATCCAGACGCCGCACCACAGCCCCGAAGCCTACACGCTCGCCGTCCTGGTCGTCGTGATCCTGCTGAAAGAGCTGATGTTCCGCCGGTTCCGCGCGGCGGGCGACGAACTCGGCAGCCGTGCGCTCGAGACAGACGCGTGGCACCACCGTTCGGACGCGATCACGTCTTCGGCGGCTTTCGTCGGCATTTCGGTCGCGCTGATCGGGGGACCGGCCCTGGCACCGGCCGATGACTGGGCCGCGCTACTCGCCTCCGTCATCATCGCGGCGAACGGGATCCGGCTGCTCCGGCCTTCGGTCGGGGACCTGATGGATCGCTCCGCAGAGGCGTCGGTGCTCGCGTCGTTCCGCAAGACCGCGTTGGCGGTCGATGGTGTGCGGTCCGTCGAGAAAACGCACGCACGGCGGATGGGGCTCGGCTACCGCATCGTCATCCACGTGCAGGCGGACCCGAATTTGTCGCTTCGCGACGCGCACAACCTCGGGGGTCGTGTGCGGAGCGCGCTGCGCGATACCGGCACCGTGATCGACGCCATCGTGCACATGGAGCCCTGGGAGGGCGCCTAGCGTCAGCGGCTGGCCGGCTGCAGCAGCTTCGCGCGCTTCGCCTCGAGCGCGGCGATCAGCTTGTCGAACGCTTCGGCGAATTTGCGGACGCCATCCTGCTGCAGCGATTCCGTGACCGCATCCATGTCGATCCCTGTGCGCGCGAGTTCCGCCATCGACGCGCGCGCCTCATCCATCGCCTCGCCCAGCGAGGCGCGTGCCTGACCATGGTCGAGGAACGCGTCGAGCGTTTCCGGCGGCAGCGTGTTGACGGTTTCCGCGCCGATCAACTCCTCGACGTACTTCACGTCGGAGTACGTGGGGTCCTTGGTGCTGGTGCTGCCGAAGAGAACGCGCTGCACGTGCGCACCCCGCCCCCGCATCGCTTCGAAGTCGGGACCGTGGAAGATCTCGCGGAAGCGGTGCCACGCGAGCTTCGCGTTGGCCACGGCCGCGCGACCGCGGAGTGCGGCGGCGGCGGGCGTTCCCATGGCATCCAGCTGCTTGTCGACGAGCGAGTCCACACGGGAAACGAAGAAGGACGCAACCGACGCGATGCGCTCGGGGTGCTCCGCGCGCTCGAGACCCCGCAGGTAGGCGCGCGCGACACCCTCGTAGTGAGCGAGGGAGAACATCAGCGTCGCGTTGACATTGATGCCATCGCCGGTGAGCCGTTCGATCGCCCCCATTCCTTCCGCCGTGGCGGGGACCTTGATCATGAGGTTGGGTCGGTCGACCGCGGCCCAGAGCCGTTGCCCTTCCGCGATGGTCGCGTCGCTATCGTGCGCGAGGTGGGGCGACACCTCGAGGCTGACCAGGCCGTCCGTCCCACCGGACTCGTCGTAGACCCGGCGCAGCAGGTCGGCGGCCTCGCGGATGTCCTCGATGGCGAGCGCCTCGAAGAGCGACACCGGTTCGACCTCCGGGTTCTCACGGATCGCGGCGCGCAAGGCGTCATCGTACTCGTCGCCGCTTGCGATCGCCTTCTCGAAGATCGACGGATTGCTGGTCAGGCCGCGCAGGCCCCGGTTCACGAGATCGTCCAGCTCGCCGCCACGCACCATGGCGCGCCGGATGAAATCCAGCCAGACCGATTGACCGAGCGAGAGCAGATCGTTCATTCCGGCCATGGAGCGCACTCCGGATGGTTGAAGGTGCACGGTCGCGGGCTTCCGCGCAGAGGACATGCCCCGCGGCCCGGTAGAGTATCACCCTACCCCGCACCGGGTGAAGAGTTGGACGGAAGCCGCCCGGGTGAGAAGCTCGCCGGGACGCCGAAACGGCGTGGAGGGGAACCGGACCGGCGGGAAGGGGCGGGCCGCGCAGCCCGCGGATGGCCGGTCGCCGCGGCTCGCGCCGCCGGCCTCGAACGCGCGGGGACCGGGCGGCGGACGGACGGGGGCCGTCCGCCGCCACCGGGCCCATCGGGCTCAGGCCTGGCGGAACCGCAGCGGGCGGATGGTCGCGTCGCCGCCACCGCCGCCGCCGGATGCCCGGGCCGGCCGGGCGTCGTCCGCCGAATCCGCGTTCGACGCGTCGCCCACCTCCACTCCGGGCAGATCCGCAAACAACTGTTCCGTCAGCCCGTGGTAGAGCGCATCACGCAGCGAGTCCGGAACGTCCATTTCCCGGGCGTAGTCACGCGTGAGGTCGTTCAGCCTGACACCGCTGCCCGCCGCGTCGCGGACGTTGCGCAGACAATCGATGTGCAGCCGCAGAAGCTGCGACTGGATGTGCCCCCCGTGAAGCTCGACCCACTCGCGCAACCCGTGGCGACGCCGGCCGCCGACCCGCTTCCGGATCCGGTCCACCAGCGAGGCGCTCACATCCCACTCCACCGCGCCGTCGATTGCCACGAACGTGTTCGGCAGGTGATGGATGTCCGCGTTGCTCGCGCGGCCCATGTGCACCATCACGCGGTTCTTGAGCAAGCTCGCTTCCGCTTCGCTCAGATGATGCAGCCGCGCGTAGATCGCGAGCGACTGCGGGGCCGCGACTTCGCCTCGCGCGCGCTCGATCAGTTCCATTACGCCATGGAAATGGAGGTCCTGTACGCGCTGCTTGGCGACCGCGTAGGCGATCTTCAGGCTGGCCGCTGCGGGCCGGCTTTCCTCGTCCGGATTCCGGGAATGCGTCATGAGTTCCCCCCCGGGGGCAGATGGCGGGGGAACAACGGGGTAAGGGTGTTTGATGCAATCGTCATGCCGCCCGCCCGGCGAGGACCGGATGGGTGCCCGTTGCAGGACCCACGGTTCTCGGCCCGTCAACCGTAAAGCATTATCGAAACTACATGTAGGAGTACTTTCTTCGGCTCCGCCCCGGCGCCGGACCGGTTCCGACACGGTCCGCCGAACGGGAGGCCGGGCGTTGCGGCATGGAACCGGGGTGTGGAACGGACGCCCCAGTCCGGAACGGATCGCCAGGGGGTCCGTCAACGGCCTGGGCGGTTTCTTCTGCGTGGCCGCCAGGATCCGGGCCCCGCCGGGGGGTGGCCGAGGCCTGGTCGCGCGGCGATCGCCGGCCGGTCTCGTCGGCAATCGCGGCGCGCCGAGGACGCGCGGCCGGCGGCCCTTCGGGGATCCGACTCGAGGACAGCCGGCTGGCGGTTCAGTCCCGGGCCACGCCCTCCGGGACCTGGAACTCGACACCGCTGAGCTCGAGCTCGCTCATCGGCTGCCAGAGCTGGAAGAGTGGGAAGCGGGTGGCGAAGTACATGAGCGCGGCGAGCATCAAGCCGGCGAAGAAGCACGCCACGCCGATCTCCTGCCAGCCGAGCGGCAGGCGGTCGGCACCCATGTAGTAGGACGGATAGACCAGCAGGTAGCGTTCGAGCCAGAGCGCGACGAGGCTCACGCCGGCGAAGGCCGTGAGGACGCGCGGATTCTTCTTGGGTGCGACGCCGAGCAGGCCGAAAAACGGGATCACGAATACGCCGATACCGACGAGCTGGGCGATGATCGAGAAGGGCGCCGTGAAGCGGTGGACGACGAAGCTCTGTTCGCCGGGCAGGAGGCCGTACCAGATCACGATGAACTGGGAGAAGAACAGGTATCCCCAGAAGACGGTGAAGCCGAAGGTCAGCTTGCCGAGATCGTGGAACTGGGATGCGGAAACGACATCGGACATGCCAAGCTTGCGCACGTACGCGAGCGTCGTGATGCCGGTGACGGCGAGCCCGCTCAGGAACGCGCCCATGAAGAAGTAGGGCCCGATCAGCGTGCTGAACCAGTGTGGTTCGAGGGACATGACGAAGTCGAAGGCGACGACGGACATGCCGACGGCGTAGAGCAGGGCGAGCGCCGGCGCGAGCCTGGACAGCACCCGGTGCGCGTGCGCCTCCTCGGCTTCCTGTCCGCGCCAGTTGCGGGTCATGCGCTCGTAGAGCGCCGCCAGCTTGCCGGTCACCTGGCCCTTGATCAGGCCGAGGTCGGGGCGGAGCGAGGCGCGTGCGAAGAGCACGGAGACCGTGAAGAGCGCGCCCAGCAGCACGAGGTGCCGGATCACGAGGAAGGGCAGGTTCAGATACGCTTCCTTGCCCGGCACCGGCTCCGCGATCCAGGGGAAGATGCGCGGGGCGACGAACAGTATCGGGATCAGGAGCAGCCAGGCGATCGGCAGGAAGGCGACGAAGGACAGCGCGATGCGCCGGATCGTACGTGACCACATGCCCTTGGCAATGGTCACGACCACGGCCAGCATCACCGCGCCCTGCGCGAGCCCGGTGAAGAAGAGCCAGTTGACCAGGTAGGCGCGCCAGGCGCGGTCGGGATCGACCAGCACGCCGCCCACCATCGCGGCGGCGCCGAGAAGCACCAGTGCCGGAATGGCGATCCTGAGCCCGGCCGGTACCGTCTCGAAGCGCGCGACCGGCACGTCGCTGTTCGGGTGATGCGCCATCGCTCAGTTCCTTGCGGCCGGCGCGGCCGCGGATGCGTTGTCGGCGGACGCGGCGGCGGCCTGCAGCGCCCGCACGTACGTGACGATGGCCCAGCGCTCCCGGTGGTTCAGGCGCGGGCCGTAGGCCGGCATCAGGCCACTTCGGGCGACGCGGATCATCCCGTAGATGTAGCCGTCCGGCCGGTTCACGGTGAGGGGCAGGGTCAGGTTGGGCGCGATCGGCGGGTACTTGTTCTCGCCCGTGATCGGGCCGTTGCCCTTCGCATCCGGTCCGTGGCAGACGAGGCAGTAGCGGTCGAACATCTTCTTGCCGAGCGCCTGCACGGCCGTGTCCGCCGGATTCAGCGGGTTCACGCCCCAGGGCGTGGCCGCGAAGGCGTTCAGCCCGACTTCCGACGGCTCGATCGGCGGCACATCGACACCGACCGGCGAGTCGAACGGCACCGAGAAGTCGGGCGCCGGTCGCGGCGCCTCGTACGGATCGAAGAACGGGGCGTTGCGCAGGAACGCGAACACCGGCACGGACGCCAGCGTGTTGTCGAGCGCCGTGCACCCCGAACCCAGCAGGGCGAGAGCCGCCGTCAGCAGCACGCCCCGCAGCGCGGGGACCCACCTATGCCGACGCATTCGCCACCTCCTGCACGCTCTCGCGGACTTCGACCGCGCCCGCGTCCCGCAGGATCGCGCGCGCGTCCGCCGCGCGATCGCCGGGCGGCAACACGTGGAGGCCGTAGCGGTCGACCGAGAAGGACGGGTCGTAGATAACGAGCGGCTTGCGGTAGGGCAGACGCGCCAGGATGAACAAGCCGAGCACCGTCGAGAGCGCGCCACACAGCACGGTCAGCTCGAAGCCGATGATCACCCAGGCCGGCAGCGCGATGATCGGCTTGCCGCCCGTGATCAACGGCCAGTCGAGCGATGTCCAGGTCGGCAGCGCGAACCCCGCCGCCGCACCCGTCAGGCCGCCGACCAGCGTGAAGAGGCGCACCGGGCTCGGGCCCTGGTGCAAGGCGTGCTCGATATTGTGGTCGGGGGCCGGCGAGTACACCACCAGCCGCTTCATCCCGGCGTCGCGCAGCTTCTCGATCGCCACGATCAGCGTGTCGACGCCATCGAAGATTCCGAGCATTCCGGCTTGGCCGCTCATTGGATCAGGCCTCCTGTGCGCCGGTCTTCGCGCCCCGCTTGAGCCGCAGCGGCGCCGGCAACACTTCCTTCAGCTCCGCGACCGAGACCGCGGGCAGGATCCGCAGGAACAGCAGGAACCACATGAAGAACCAGCAGAAGCTGCCGAGCAGGATCCCCATCTCGACCCAGGACGGCATGTAATTACGCCATTGCCACGGCTCGTACTCGTGCGAGAGGCTGGTGACGATGATCACGTAGCGCTCGAACCACATCCCGATGTTGATGAAGATCGTGATCGTGAAGAGCGCGGCAATGTTGGTGCGGACCTTCTTCGACCAGAGCATCAGCGGGATGATGCCGTTGCAGGTGATCATGATCCATGAGGCCCACCAGTAGTCGCCGAAAGCGCGGTTCCAGAAGGCGGCGCGTTCAGGCGTCTCCACGCTGTACCAGGAGATGAAGTACTCGGTCAGGTACGAGTAGAGGACGATCGTGCTGGTGACCAGGATCATCTTGGCCATGGCATCGAAATGCCGCGACGTGAGGTAATCCTCGAGTCTGAAGATCCGTCGGATCGGGATCAGGATCGTGAGCACCATGGCGAGGCCGGAGAAGATGGCGCCGGCCACGAAGTAGGGTGCGAAGATCGTGGTGTGCCAGCCGGGCACGATGGAGACGGCGAAGTCCCAGGACACGACGGAGTGCACGGAGAGCACGAGCGGCGTGGCGAGCGCGGCCAGGTAGAGGTAGGCGCGCGTGAAGTGCCGCCATTCGTCGTTGGACCCGCGCCAGCCGAAGGCCAGCACCGTGTAGAGGCGCTTGCGCCATTTGATGGTGGTCATGTCACGGGCAGCCGCGATGTCGGGGATCATGCCGACCAGGAAGAAGGTGGCGCTGACCGTGAGGTAGGTGCCGACCGCGAAGACGTCCCAGAGCAGCGGTCCCCGGAAGTTGGGCCAGATCCCGCGCTGGTTGGGCAGCGGCAGCAGATAGTAGAAGACCCAGGGCCGCCCGAGGTGGATGATCGGGAAGAGACCGGCGGTGATGACGGCGAACACCGTCATGGCCTCGGAGGCGCGGTAGATCGATTGTCGCCAGCGGGCGCGGAACAGGTACAGCACGGCGGAGATCAGCGTGCCGGAATGGGCGATGCCGACCCAGAAGACGAAGTTCGTGATGTAGACGCCCCACGCGACCGGGCTGGTGAGGCCCGACATGCCGATCCCCAGAACGACCTGCGTGCCGAACGCGAAGACCAGAATCGCCACGCCGGCGATCGTGATGCCGAGCAGCGTGAAGTAGCCGCGCCCGGGCTTGCCCAGCAGCTTCAGGACGTCGCGGTTGACGCTGCTGTACGACTCGATCCCCGGATGTGTCTCGGAGCGGATAACGGTCGCCATGCTCGTCAGGCCTCCGAAGCCTCGGGAACTACCTTGCGCAGGTAGGTGATGGCCGATTGCGTGTTCAATTCCTCGAGCACGCGGTAGCCGCGGCCCGCCGCCGCCGCGCGCGCGACCCGGGATTCCGGGTCCTTGATGTTGCCGAATACGATTGCGTCACCCGGACACGTCTGCGCGCACGCAGGCACGATCTCGCCGTCGCGGACACCGCGGTTCTCGAGGCGCGCGGCGTTCTCGGCGCCGCGGATGCGCTGCACGCAGAAGGTGCACTTCTCCATGATGCCCTTCTCGCGCACCGTCACGTCCGGGTTGAGCTGCCAGTTCAGCGGTTCCGGCCACTCGTAGCTGAAGTAGTTGAAGACGCGGAGCTTATAGGGGCAGTTGTTGGCGCAGTAACGGGTACCGACGCAGCGGTTGTAGACCTGCGCGTTGAGGCCGTCCGGCGTGTGGTACGACGCGTAGACGGGGCAGACCGGCTCGCAGGGCGCGTTGCCGCACTGCTGGCAGAGCATGGGCAGGAAGCGCGTCTTCAGATCCTCGCCCTCACCCTCGAAGTAGCGCTCGAGCCGGATCCAGTGCAGGATCCTGCCCTTCTTGACGAGATCCGGTCCGACGATCCCGATGTTGTTCTCGGCGTAGCACGCGGTCATGCACGCGCTGCAGCCGGTGCAGCGATCGAGATCGATGGTCATGGCCCAGCGCGGCCGGTTCTCCGAGTACTCGCCGTAGTGGGTGCCGGGTGGCGGGTACGCCTGGGGCGCGCCATCCACTTCGACGGGCGCGAAGCCGGCCTTGTTCTGCAACTCGACGACCTTCGCGTCCTGGGGGTGCACGTCTTCGTGTTCGCCGCCGGCCTCGTGCGCCTCGGCCGGCTCGGCCGCGGCGACGGCACCGGTCCCGCCGAGCACGGTGAAGCCGCGCGCCGTCTCGGCGCTGCGCGCCTCGGTGAGGGAGTACGCACGTGCGATCTCGCGGTCGTGCTGCTCGTTCTGCAGACCGGCCTGGATCGGCCGCTCCCAGTGGCCGGTCGCGCGCATGCTCGCGCGCGTCTGCAGGTAGACGAGCGCGCCCGATTCCGGCTCGGCGACACCGTCAAGGAGGCGGATCGGGTTGACGCCGCGGGCGTCGGCATAGCTGCCGAAGCCCTCGTGGCCCTGTCCGATCTGGATCGCGATGACGTCGCGGCGCGTGCCGGGGTGCGGCCAGATGGGGAGACGCGCGGTCCCGCTCGGCGTCGTGATGTCGACGGTGTGGCCGGTGTCGAGGCCCATCTCGGCGGCGAGGTCGGAGTTGATCTCGACCCAGGACGACCAACAGAACTTGCTGATCGGGTCGGGCATCTCCTGGAGCCAGGGCCGGTTTGCCATGCGACCGTCGTAGAACCGGCTGGACGGGTACACGACGAGCATGGGATCGGCGGCGTCGCCACTGAACGAGGGCTCGCTGAAGTCGAGCCGGGCGAGGCCGGCCGGATCGATGGCCGGGACCGTCCCGGGCACCACTGGGCCGGCGACGAAGCCGACCTGCAGGATCGCGCGCCACCAGTCCTCGAACCCGGTGTCCGCGCCCGCGGTCGGGTAGACATCGCGGTTCCAGGCCTGGCGCAGGTAGTCGTAGAAGGTGGCGGCGCCGCCGCCGAGCGGCGTGCCCGCGCGGCGCGCGGCCGAGAGCATCACGTCGCCGGCCTGCTTGGTGCTGAACACGGGCGTCATCACGGGCTGCGTGATGGTGCGCACGCCGGTGCGCGGGACGGAGTCGCCCCAGGCCTCGAGGAAGTGGTGGTCGGGCAGGAGCAGGTGCGCCCGCGCCGAGGTCTCGTCGAGGTACGGCGCGAACGAGGCGATGAACGAGACGCGCGCGATCGCGTCCGCCACGCCATCGGCCGAAGGCAGGTTGTAGACCGGGTTCGGCCCGTGCACGAGCAGCGCGCCGATCTCGCCCGCGCTCATGCGCGCGACCAGCGCCTTCATCGAGGCGTAGGACCCGGTCGCCGCGCCATCCCGCTCGCTCCGGTCGAGGCGGACCGTGTGGCCGTAGTTGCCGGCGACCCCGTTCAGGACGGCGACGGCAGCGGCGACGGCGGTGGCGCGACCGTGCTGCGCGGCGACGCCGGGGCCGACGGCAAGGGAGCGACCGTCGTTGGCGAACTCGCGGGCGAGGGCGCGCAGCCGGTCGGCGCTCACGCCGGCGGCCTGCGCGTTGGCATCGACATTGACACGGTCGAGCAGTGCGGCGGCACCGCCGGCGCTGCCGCGGGCATCGGCGACGAGCCGGGCGAGGGCAAGGGCGACGAGGTGCTCGGTGCCGGGTCGGATCGGCAGCCACTCATCGGCGTTCATGTCGGTAAGCGACTGGTGCGGCGCGACCGAGACCATGCGGCCGTGGCGACCCTCGTCCCAGGCGTGGGCCTGGATCCAGCCGTGGGCGTAGTCGATGGGCGAGGCCCACGTCTCGATGAAGTCGGCGCCGAACGTCAGCACGAGGTCGGCCCGGGCGAAGTCGTGGACCGGGACGGCGTCGACGCCGAAGATCAGGCGGTTGGCGGTGCGGACGGGCTCGAGGGCGAAGGGCTCGAAGCGGACGCGCTCGATACCGAACGCGGCGCAGAACTCGTCAATGAGGGCATCGAGCGACCCGCTCGTGCCCTCGGTCAGGAACACGGTACGGCCCCGGTTGGCGGCCAGCGCGTCGGCGAGCTGCTGCTCGGCGTCGTCCCAGGAGAGCTTCTGCCAATCGCCGTTCGCGCGTGCGAGCGCCTGCGGGATCCGGTCCGGGTTGTAGAGGCCGTGCAACGAGGCGTGGCCCCGCGCGCAGAGCTTGCCGTGCGCGATGGGCGAGAGCGGATTGCCTTCCGCCTTGAGCGCCCGACCCTCGCGGGTGCGGACATCCATGCCGCAACCGGCGGGGCATTCGCCGCACGTCGTCTTGTACCAGGTCGCGATGCCCGGCACGATGTCCTCGTGCGGGATCACGTAGGGGATCAGCTTCTCGGCGCTCTTCGTCCCGCAGCCGATCAGGCCGGCGCCCGCCCCCGACACACCGAGGACCTTGAGAAACTCACGCCGCTCCAGTCCGTTCGCCATCGATCGCTCCGGCCCGTCAGTAGTGGCAGACCGAACAATCGGTCCGGACCTGCTTCTCGCGATGACACTGGATGCACCAGCCCATCCACAGGTTCTGCTGCAACGTCACGACCTTCGCCACCGTGATGTCCCCGTGGCAGTCCACGCACTGGACGTCCGCGTTGATGTGGCGCATGTGCGGGAAGTGGACGTGGTCGGGCAACCGGTGGATCCGCACCCAGGGGATCGGTTTCTGCTCGTTCCAGTAGGCGACGAGCTGCTTGATCCCCGTGCTGTCACGGCGGAACAGTGCCTGACCACCCGCGATGTGGCAACCGGCGCAGACCTGGACGGCGGGAATCCCGGCGTCCACGGACCGGTCGACCGAGTAGTGGCAGTACTCGCAGGGGATCTTGTCGGTGCCGGCGTGCAGGTCGTGGGGGAACGCAATCGGCTGTTCGATCGTTGAACTACCGAAAGGGCCGATGGCCGCGGCTACGATGCCGGTTCCCGCCAACGCGACGGCACCGGCGAGGCCGAACACGGCCCACCTTGCTTTCACCATCGCCTATCCACTTTGTTCGTCGGGATGTTCGACAGAAGAAACTCCTCCGCGCTTGCGCCCGGACCGGTGGCGGTCCGTTTCGCGGGCGGGCAGGATACGGCGACGATCCTGCTGACGCAAGGCGGAATGCTCCCGCCCCGTGGCCCGCGTCGAAAAGTGAGGGAAGGGCTCAGGAGCCGCAACCCCGCCTGCGCGCCCCGGTTGTGGCCCGGCAGTCCGTGGTGCAATATGCGGGGTCGGCACTTCCGGCGGGCGTAGCGCTCCCGCTCGATCGACCGCTGACGCCCCTGCGCGTTTCCGGAACGAGCTCCGCATGATGTCGGAGCCGGACCGGGCAGGGCCTGGCCATTCGGAGTGTAGTCCAATGATGCGAATGCGGTGGTTCCGGCTGGTACTCGTGATCGGCGTCACGAGTTGCGCGACGTTGCGACCGGGCGAGGACAATCCCGCGCGAAGCCTGCAAGCGGGCCTGCGCGCGCTCGAGACCGGCGACTACGCCAGCGCCGTGCGGCATTTCGACCGGGCCGGGCTTTCGCCCCACCGGGGCGACGTCGGCAGGCGCGCACTGCTGGCCGGCACGCTCGTGCGGCTCGATCCGCGCAATCCGGATCGCGACTTCGCGGGCGCTGCGGACCGGGCGGCCCGGCTCGTGAACGACCCGGACGCGGCGGATTGGGACACTGTGGCCGGTGGCGCGCTGGCGGCGCTGGCCGCGGATCTGGAGCGGACGGACGCCCGGGTGAGGCAGGCGCAGCTCGATCGGCACGCGGCGTTGATCGCAGCCGAACTCGCGCAGCAATCGGTGGCAGCCCGCATGAGCCTGCTCCTGATGGAGCGCGACACGGCGCGGCGTCGCCTGGCGCAGCTCGAGCAGACGCTGGCGGACAAGGACAAGGCGTTGAGGGACACGACCCAGGAATTGCAGCGGATCCGCCGTGCGATCCGACGCTAGCCCCGCATCCGGCCGGACCGCGCGGCCGAGGAACAACCGCGCATGACGCTCCGCAGGAGACTGAGCCTGACGATCGCGGGGATCGCGCTGCTGCTGGTCCTTCCCTCCGCGTACGGCATCAGTCAGCTCCACCACCTGCGCGAGCTGGCGCTGAGGCAGCGGGTTCGTCACGCGGCAGCCTTCATCGCCCTGGGCCAGCTGCAGACATCGCTCGGCGAGCTGCACCGACTGCAGAGCACGTACGTCGGCTCCCCCGACAGCGACAAGCACCGCGACATGCTGGCCGAGATGGCCACGGCCCGGACCAGCGCCGGCCTGCTGGCGGACGCCGGGTACGAGGACGTCGCGGCCGTGGCGCACGCACGGCTCGCCGTCCTGGGTGTCGCGACCCGGCGGATCGAGCTGCTGGTCTCGATGAACCGGATGCTGGACGCAACCGTGTACCTCGACACGATCGCTCCACTGCTGGCGCGGACCGACTCCACGATCGTCCTCATCGGGAACGAGATCGACCGGCGAAGCGAGGCCGACCTCGCGGAGGCAAGCGCGGTCAGCACGACAGCCGCCACGACCGCACTCGGAGCGCTGCTCGTCTGCGCATCACTCGCCGTCCTGCTCGGGCTCTGGACAACGCGCGCGCTCACCCAGCCGATCACGCGGCTGCGCGACGCCGTCGCGGTCGTGGCCGGCGGCGATTTCACCGTGCCGGAATCGCTGCCCTACTCGAGGCGCGACGAGATCGGTTCGCTCTCCCGGTCGTTTCAGTCGATGACGAACAGGCTGGCCGAGCTCGACCGCCTGAAGGCCGAGTTCCTGAGCTTCGCGACGCACGAGCTGCGCACGCCGCTCAACGTGGTCGGCGGCTACGCCGAGCTCCTGGACGACGGCATCTACGGCGAACTCGCGCCTGCGCAGCTCGAGGCCGTGGCCGCGATCCGCGAACAGACCCACGCCATCACGCGTCTCGTGAACCAGCTGCTCGACATCGGCCGGCTCGAAGCCGGCGGCCTCCTCGTCGAGATCCGCGAGGTCCCTGCCGCCCCGTTCTTCGCGCGTATCGAGCGCGCCTTCGCCCCGCTCGCGCAGCGGCTCGACATGACGTTCACTCTCGACATCGACGCGTCCGTGCCCTCCACCCTGCGCATCGACGCCGAGCGACTCGGCGACCAGGTCCTCGGCAACCTGCTCTCCAACGCGCTCAAGTTCACACCGGAAGGCGGTCGTATCAGCCTGCGCGCTCGGGGCGACGATCGCTCGCTCGTGCTCGAGGTCTCCGACACCGGGCTCGGGATCCCGCCCGATCGACTGCCCCACATCTTCGACCGTTACTACCAGGTCGGAAGTGACGCCCGCGGCAAGGGCGCCGGCATCGGACTCAGCATCGCCGCTGACGTCGTCCGCGCGCACGGCGGCACGATCGAAGCCTCGAGCGAGCCCGGCGAAGGAACGACATTCCGCGTCACCCTGCCTGCAGGACCGGAAACGCGGACGGGAATGGATTAGGGGGCGGGCACGAGCCCGGGAGCGGGCGGAAGCGCAGCCGCCACCACCCGCAAACGGTCCCGCCAACCTGCCCGCACCCGCTCCCCACCGTGATGGCGCCGCCGGTCCCATCACCGGTATCCGGCCTCTCCCCGTGGTCTCGCTCACCGGCCAAGCGGCCGGCTGTCAGCGCCCCACCACCGTCGCCGCCAGCGGTCCCTTGCTCTATAATTTTATACATTATAGTTTGTGGAAGGACAGCAACGAGAACCCGAGCGGGAGCGCCACCATGACGTCGGACCCTGAAACGTATCTGCCGTTGACGGCGGCGGCGTACCACGTGCTGCTGGCGCTGGGGGATCGGGCACTGCACGGGTACGCGATGATGCAGGCGATCGAGGAGAAGACGGGAGGTCGTGACCAGCTGTTGCCGGGGAGCCTGTACGCGACGATCGGGCGGATGGTGGAGGACGGTATGCTGGAAGAAGCGGCGGCGCCGACGGGAGCGGACGGTCGGCGGCGGTACTACCGGGTGACGCGGCTGGGGCGAGCGGTGGCGCGGGCGGAGTCGATGAGGCTGTCGCGGCTGCTGGAGATCGCGCGGAGCGAGGCGTACCTGCCGAGCGGTTCGCGGGGGAAGGCGTGAGAGGCGGGGGCTTGTGGGAGGGATTGTACCGGGTGTCGCTGCGGCTGTACCCGCGGCGGTTGCGGGAGCGGTACGGGGCAGAGATGTTGGCGGCGTTCGCGGCGGCGCGCGAGCTGCGCGGCGGGTGGAATCGGTGGTGGTACTCTGTGCGGGCGTTGTGGGACGTGGTGACGTCGGCGGCGGAAGAGCGGGGTCGGCGCGTGGACGCCGGCGGACGGCGGCGGCGGCGATCGGGTGGCGAGTTCGGCACGGACCTGCGGATCGCGGCGCGGTCGTTGTCGCGGTCGCCGTTGTTCACGGTGTCGGCGGTGGTGGTGCTGGCGCTGGGGATCGGAGCGAACGGTGCGTTGTTCTCGGCGTTGCGCGCGACGCTATTCGGGGGTCTGCCGTTTCCGGAGGCGGACCGGCTGGTGTTGCTGGACCTGACGGATGCGTCGACGCTTCGCCCGGCGGAAGCGGCGCGTGCGTTTCCGTGGTCGTGGCCGAAGTTCGGCGTGCTGGAGGCCACGGCGGGCCGGCTGGCGGACCCGGTAGCGGCGTACGCGACGCGAACGGCGACGCTGGTAGAAGGTGGCGAGCCGACGCGTCTGACGATGGAAGTTTCGTCACCGGACTACTTCGATGTGCTGGGGGTGCAGCCGTCGGCCGGTCGCGAGTTCGAGGGAGCGGACGAGGCGGACGGTGTGCTGCGGGCAGTGCTGTCGGACGGTCTGTGGCGCAGTCGATTCGGCGGATCGCCGTCGGTGATCGGCCGGGTGGTGGAGTTGAGCGGGAAGCCGGTGGAAGTGATCGGGGTGGCGCCATCGGGATTCCGCGGGTTGTCGGGCCGCGCGGATCTCTGGGTGACGATCCACACGGGCGCGACGCTGGTGGCGCCGTTCCTGGTGGGAGGCGCACAGGCGCACTGGCTGAACGGAATCGGCCGGCTGGTCGCGGGCGCGTCGCTGGAGTCGTTGCGCGCGCAGATGCGGTCGGTCGGCGAGGCGGCGGAAGCGGCGTATCCGGACCCGGACCCGACGGTGGTACGTTCGGGCGATGCGCGGTTGCTGGCGGACGCGCGGGTCAACCGCGAGGCGCGCCGCGCGGTGCTGGTGCTGACGGTCGCGGCGAGCCTGGTCCTTCTGATCGCGTGCGCGAACCTGGCGGGCCTGCTGCTCGCGCGGGCGAGCCGGCGCGGCCGGGAGACGGCGGTGCGGCTGGCACTGGGCGGGGGCCGGTGGCGAGTCGCGCGTGCCGCGCTGGCGGAGAGTCTCCTTCTCTCGGCTGTCGGTGGCCTTGCCGGCGTGGCGGTGGCGTGGGCGGCGGCGGGCTGGATCGTGCGGGCGTGGCCTGAGCGATTCCTGGACGGTGGCTGGAATCTGCGTTTCGTGGACGCGCAGGCGATGGGGCCGGACTGGAGCGTGCTGGTGGCAAGCGCGGTGCTGGCGGTGTTGACGGGCGTGTTGTGCGGGCTGGGTCCCGCGCTGGCGGCGACGCGGCGCGCGCCGGCCGGCGCGTTGCGCGCGGTCCCGGACGGGCCGCGTCCTCGCGGTGGCCGGCCGGACGCGCGGAGCCTGCTGGTTGCACTCGAGCTGGCGGCCGCGCTCGTGCTGCTTGCGGGGACAGGCCTGATGGTGACGAGCTTCCGGCGGTTGCAGAGCGTGGACCGCGGTATCGACACGCACAACGTGCTGTCGTTCCAGTGGTCGCTGCCACGGGGCAGCACGTGGGACCCCGCCGAATTCCAGGCGGCGCTGCTCGAAGGGCTGGCGCGGATCCCGGGCGTCGCGGAAGCGACGACGGGGTGCTCGGTGCCGCTGGGCGGCCACTGCATGATCACCCGCGTCAGGTCGGCGGACGGCCGCGAGATCGGGGACGCCGACCGGAAGCCGATCGGCGTGGAGTACATCGCGGCGAACTACTTCGAGACGCTGGGCGCGCGACTGCTCCGCGGACAGGTGTTCGACGGCACGGAGCGGCCGGACACGCGGCCGGTCGTGATCCTGAACCGGCAGGCGGCCGAGACGTTCTTTCCGGACGGCGATGCGCTCGGCGGCACGCTCACCATGGGAGCCGACCCGGCCACGGACACGCCGGCCGAAGTGATCGGCATCGTCGGCGACATCCTCTACGACCGGCCCGAGCAGGGTACCATGCCGCAGGCATACTTCTCGTTCCGCCAGGTACCGGACGGCAGTACGGCGTTCGTGCGGGGGACGACGGATCCGCTCGCGCTCGTGCCCGCGATCCGCGACGTGGTCCAGTCGCTGGATCCGGAGCTGCCGATCTTCTCGGTCCGCACGCTGGACGACATGGAGACGCGCGTGACGGGCGACACGCGCATCGTGCTGACGCTGCTGCTCGCGTTCGCCGGCCTCGCGCTGGTCCTCACAACGACGGGCATCTGGGCGGTCGTCGCGTACAGCGTATCGTTGCGACGCCGGGAGATGGGCATCCGCATGGCGCTCGGCGCGGGCCCGCGCGGCGTCGTCCGTCTGGTCGTGAGACGCGCGGTGGGTATCGTGAGCGCGGGTGTGATCGCGGGTTTGCTCGGCGCATGGTGGCTCACCCGGCTTTTGCAGGCGTTGCTGTACGACGTCTCCGGCGACGATCCCCGTCCGCTGTTCGGGGCCGCGGTGCTGCTCGCCGCCGTCGCGCTGCTCGCCGCCTGGCTGCCGGCGCGGGCCGCGACGCGCGTGGATCCGCTCGAGACCCTGCGCGCGGACTGACCGGCGACCGACGGCGCCGCGCGCCGGACGTGCGGCGCGTTCGTCGCATGACGAAGTCCGTTCTACGGTCCCGCTTCCTCGCGCAGCGCGGTCGCGGAGCCGAGACCTTGGGCGACGGCCGGCAGGATGCCCTGCTCGACGTAGATCGGCCGCACGATCTCGCGCAATCGCGGGAGTTGGCGACGGAAGAGGGCGGCGCCGACGACGCAGATGGCGCCGCCGCCGAAGATCGTCCAGGGCGCGCCGATACGCCCCGCAACAGCACCCGCCGTCAGGCTGCCGAAGGGCGCCATCCCCATGAACGACATCGCGTAGAACGCCATGACCCGGCCCCGCATCTCCTCGCGCACGAGCGTCTGGATGATGGTGTTGCTTGACGCCATCTGGACCATGAACCCGAAGCCGGCGATAGCCATCACCACGAGTGAGACAGGGAGCCAGCGGGAGAGGCCGACAGCCATGAGGCCGACGCCGAAGGTCGCGGCGGCGCGCGGGATCCAGGCGCCGAGACCGACCACGGTGTCACGGGAAGCGAGCAGGAGCGCGCCGCCGAGCGCGCCGATCCCGGTCGCGCCCATGAGGAAGCCGAGCGTGTGCGATCCGCCGTGCAGCGTGCGTGCGGCGATGACGGGCAGCAGCACGCTGTAGGGCATCCCGGCAAGGCTGACGATCGCGAGCAGGAGCAGCACGGCGCGGATGGGGGCGAAGCCGAAGGCGTAGCGGAACCCGTCGGCCAGGTCGTGAAGCACCTTCTTGCGGACGGCGGGCCGGGGCCGGCGGGTGACGCGCATGGCGAGGAGCGATGCGACGATCCCGAAGTAGGTCAGGCCGTCGAGGAAGAAGCACCAGCCCTCGCCGACTCCCGCGATCAGGATGCCGGCGATGGACGGGCCGACCAGCCGGGCCGCATTGACCATGGAGGAGTTGAGCGCGATCGCATTGGACAGGTCGGCGCGGTCTTCGATCATGTCGACGAGGAACGACTGCCGGGCGGGCGTGTCGAACGCGTTGATCACTCCCTGGAACGCCTGCAGCGCGAGGATGTGCCAGATCTGGATGACGCCGGGGATGGCGAGTGCGGCGAGCGCGAAGGACTGCACGAGCGCGAGCACCTGGGTGGCGACGAGAACCTTGTAGCGGTCGAGCCGGTCCACCCAGACGCCGGCGAAGGAACCGAGCAGGAAGGTCGGGATCTGTCCGGCGAAGCCGACGATGCCGAGCATCGCGGCGGAATGCGTGAGCCGCCAGGTGAGCCAGCTCACGGCGACGCGCGTGATCCACGTGCCGACGAGCGAGAGGCTCTGCCCGCCGAAGAAGAGGCGGTAGTTCCGGTGCCGCAGCGCTCGCAGCAGGTGCAGGCGGTTGGCGGAGGGCGTCGCCGGCGGCGGTTCCGCGGAGGGGGGACGTCGCATGACTGGAACGTGGGCGGAGCGGCGTCGGGGCGAAAGAGCTATTTTTCGGCTGGCGCATCGGATCGGGTCGGGGCACCGACCGCAGCCGGCTGTGTGGGACTGCGGAAGCGGGAGGTTGCCATGGCCGTGGTGTTGATGTCACGCGGCACAATGTCGGGCGCGGCGCTCGTCGTGGAACGGCTGGGCGAGCGCACGGGCGTGCGTTGCGTATCCCGCGAGGATCTCGTCACGCGGGTCAACCGGCACGGCGAGCTGGCGCGGCGGATCGTGGATCGGCTGGGCGATGCCGCGCGGGCGTACGAGGATTTCTGCGATCTGCGCCGGCCGTACCTCATCTTCATGCGCGCGGCGCTGCTCGAATACGCCCTCGAGGACGACCTCGTCTACCACGGCTTCTCCGGCCACCTCCTGCTCCCGCCGATCCCCCACTTCGTCACCGTCCGGCTGCAGGCCCCGGCCGAATTGCGCATCCGGATGACGATGGAGCGCCGCGGCTGCACGGAGGCGGAGGCGCGGCGCTGGATCGAGAGGGACGACGAGGAGCGGGTGCGCTGGGCGCGCTTCATGTACGGCAAGGACATCCGGGACCCGGGCCTGTACGATGTGTGCGTCAATCTGAAGCGGACCGGTGTGGATGCCGCGTGCAACATCGTAGAGGGCCTGATGGCGGACCCGGAGTGGCGGGCCACGCCGGACTCCGCGCGCATGGTCGAACGGCTGTGGCAGGCGACCCGGATCGAGGCGGCGTTGCTGACCGACCCGCGCACGGACGCGATCGAGGCGGTCGCCCGGATCTCGGACGGCCGCGCGACGGTCACGGGCCCGTACCTGGACGATACCCGACGGGATGCGGTGGTCGAGATCGCGCGGGACGTATCGCGCATGAATGACGTGACGTACGAGTGCGGCTTCCTGCCGGAGTTCGACGTGGGGTCGTGAGACCACGCGGGCCGGCGAGCCGCCAGCAGATCAGCGGGGAGGAGACGATGCAGGAGACGAATTCGCTGAATGGCGATGGAACGCTCGACGCCATCGAGAAGCTGGTCGCCCGGTCGGTGGCGCTGCACGAGAAAGAAGGAGTGCTGGAGGAGGAGCTCGCCGAGCTCGCGCGGCGGCGAACGGAGGGCACGTCGCGGCTGCTGCAGTTCGCGTCCTCGACGGACACCTACTCCCGCCAGCAAACGGACATGGCGAGCGAGCGCACCGCGCTCACGCGCGAGCAGACGCGCCTCTCGACGCGGAGCACGGAGCTCTCGAACATCCGGACCGACTTCGCCCGCGAGCGGACCGGGCTCGCCGGGCAGCGGACCGACCTCGCCGTGCACCGGACCGGCCTGGCGCGCGACCGGACCGGGCTCGCCCGCGAGCGGACCGGCCTGTCGAACGAGCGGACGGACCTGGCCCGGCAGCGGAACACGCTCGCGGAAGGCCGCAACCGGTTCGCCGAACGGAGGACGGGCCTGTCATCGCTTCGTACTGAACTCGCGTGGGGCCGCACCTACCTGGCGCTGATCCGCACCGGCCTCGCGTTCCTCGTGCTCGGGATCTCGCTGTTCCGCTACTTCGGCCTGTCCTGGTGGAGCCTGTTCGACGGCGTGCTCGCCATCGGCAGTGCGGTCATCGTCGTGTGGGGCGGCCGGGGCTACTTCAAGGCCAATGCCCGGATCCGCGACCTGACGCGGGCGTTCGACGTGCCCGGGGCCTGAGCCGGCCACGGCCCAGACCCCGCAGAGTGCTGCCGTCCAATCGGCGTCAGCGCGATCCGCCCGGCGGCGGCTCGGGCGGCGCCGCCTGCTTTTCCCATACGAACCGGTGCAGGAAATCGCCGATCCGGTTCCACGTGGTCATCCAGCGGCTGTGCATCATCGACTCGTGCAGGTCATCCGGGATGATCTCCATCTCGTAGTGCACGCCGTGGGCGCGAAGCAGCTGCACGAGCCCGACGGTCTGCGAGAAGTCGACGTTGCGGTCGTCATCGCCGTGCACGAGGAACACGGGCGACGTCCACTTCCCGATCTCGGAGATGGCGGACGAGTTGTACGACACGGCGGCGGTGTCGATGGTGTTGCCGTAGAGGTGAACGCCGGCGAGGTCGGCGCCGGCGACGAAGATGTCGGAGTTCCGGGCCAGCGCCTGCGAGGTCAGGAGGCCGCCGTAGGAGAGGCCCCAGATCCCGATGCGGCTGGCGTCCACGTCGGGCCGGGACTGCAGGTAGTGCGCGCCGGCCAGCACGTCGCGGTACTCGGAGTTGCCGCGCGCGTTGGTGCTGTCGGCGCGGCGGAACGAGTTGCCGTAGCCGATACCGCTCCGGTAGTTGATGGAGAGCACGATGTAGCCCTGGCTGGCGAGCCACTGGTTGAAGGCGTATGCCCAATGGTAGAACTGCATGTAATGGTAGCCGGGCAGCATCTGCCGGACGGGGCCGCCGTGCACGAAGATCATGGCGGGCCGCTTCTCGCCACGGCGCATGTCAGCCGGCAGGAACAGCTGGTTGTGAATCTCGAGGCCGTCCTCCGCGGTGGTCATCACGATCTCGGGCACCACGTGCGCGGCAACGGGGAACTCGGCGGGCAGGTCCGGGAAGACGATGCGCGCCTTGCCGCCGTTGCGTGGGACGATGCCGATGGAAGCCGGCTGCTTCGCGTCGAAGTAGAGCACGGCCACGTTGCCGGATGGAAGCGGCGCGGGGTTCGTCTCGATGGCGCCGGTCGAGACCTGGCGCGGCGCTCCGCCCGATGTCGGCACGGCCCAGATGTGCCGGTGCTCGATGTCGTTCGCGTTGGTCGCGTAGTAGAGCGTGCGGCCATCGGCGGACGTAGCGACGGAGACCGAACCTTCGATGAGACCGTCCGTGGTGGTGAGCAGGACAGGCCGCTCGTCGGAACCGTCCACGGCGAGCTTCCAGTACCGGTCCCACTCGTCGTCCTGCGGCGTGAAGGAGAAGAGCACACTCCCGCCGGCCCACTCGATGCCGCCGATGCTGGTGAATTCGTCCTCGTCCGGCCGGTTCCGCCAGAATGGTTCGGCCTCGCGCGTCGCCACGTCGGCGACCATCAGGGCGAGCGTCGAACCGCCATCCAGCATCCCGCGGTACAGCCCGGGCACCGCGCGCAGTCCCTGCGGCCGTTGCGGCTGGCCTTCCCCGCCCCGCCCACCGCCACGACCGCCACGACCGCCGAACCCGCCGCCGCAGCCGACGAACGGCGAGTTGCCGCCGCGGCCTTGCGAGGTGGCGGCGCCCGGCGGATTGCCGATGCCGCCCGTTCCCTGCTGCGCCTGCAGCCCGAACGGCGTGCCCGGCCGGCGGATGAACGCGATCCGCTTGCCGTCCGGCGACCAGGTCGGGCTGTTGTCGCAGTCGACGGCGGGCGCGATGAAGTCGACGGACCGCGAGGCCACGTCGTAGACGCCGATGAGCGAGTGGTTCACGCGCTGGCTGACGAAGGCAATCTTCGAGCCGTCCGGCGACCAGCGCGGGCTGCTGTTGGCGCCCCACACCGTGATGAACGGGATGCCCGCCGTGTCCATCGCCGGGTTGGTGCCGCCGCGCGCGATCCGGTAGTGGTAGATCTGGCCCTCCTTCACGAACAGCACGGAGCTGCCGTCCGGCGCCAGCACGGGTGACGAGCCGACGCCGAGGCGCCAGGCGGCGCCGCCGCTGGTGCGCACGGCCCAGAGCGCGCGCTCCGCGCCGTCCGGGTCGTGCGACGGGTTCGCGATCCAGCCCTGCCGGTTGGGCGCCGAGCCGCGCACGAACACGATGACGGACCCGTCGTCGGAGATCGTGACGTCGCTCACGTCCGTGCCGTCGTCCTCCATGAACTCGGTCAGGCGCACCGGCTTGAAGTCGGGCGCCGCCGCCGTGTACACGTTCCGCATGCCGCGCTCGTAGGACATCCAGGCGACGCGGTCGGCGTGGCGGGCCGACACCAGCGAGAGGGGCGAGGCCTCGCTGAAGAACTGCTCGATGGTCGGCTTCGTCTGCGCGACGAGCGGCGTGGCCAGCGCGAGGAGCAGAAACGGCAGGGCGAAGGACGGAGTGCGCGTGGTGTTCGGCCGCGCGCGCGGAGAAGCAGGCTCGAGCATGGATTCCCCCTTGAGCGGATCGTGGCGGGCAATATAGCACGGGCTCGACGGGCTCGCCCCGCGTGACCGGTGGCCTCGTGCAAGATGGGTTCCGGCAACGGGTTCAGCGCCCGTTGGAAGCATGGCGCCGCCCCCTGTTGTGCAAGTCCGGGCGGCCTCGTCGTCATCCCTGTCGAACCCCGGAATCACGACGACAGGGAGCGTAACATGCTCGGCAGCACTCGACATTTGATGGTGGCCGCCCTGCTGGGCGCCGCCAGTCTCGCCGGCCGGGAGGCCGTGGGGCCCGCGGACCGGAACGGGCCGGCCGTTTCTCCCCGCACCGACGTGCACGGGGCGACGTCGCCTGCCATCGACACGACACGGGACACGCGCGCCGGCCGGGACGCGACGTACCAGTCCACGGCGGCGGACCGGAAGTCCGTGAGCATCACGGTCTACAACCAGAACTTCGGGCTGGTGCGCGAGGTGCGGGACGTGCGCTTCACACGGGGCATCGCGTCGCTCGAGTACCGCGACGTCGCGCAGCACGTGCAGCCGGAGACGGTGCACATCCGGCCGCTCGACGGCGGGCTTCGGGTGCTCGAGCAGAACTACCAGTTCGATCTGCTGAATCCGCAGAAGCTGCTCGAGAAGTACGTCGGCCGCACCGTCACCGTGTACCGCACGAATCCGCAGACGGGCGTGGACGAGCCGGTCACGGCGGAGGTGCTCAGCGTGAACGGCGGCCCGATCCTGAAGATCGGCGACGAGGTCACGTTCGGGTATCCGGGCCGCTTCTCGTTCCCGGAGATCCCGGACAACCTGATCGCGAAGCCGACGCTGGTCTGGCTGCTCGACAGCCAACGCGCGCGCCAGGACCTCGAGGTCTCGTACCTGACCAACAACATGAACTGGAAGGCCGACTACGTGTTCGTCGTGGACGAGAAGGACGAGCACGGCGACCTGACCGGCTGGGTCACGCTCACCAACCAGAGCGGCACGACGTACGAGAACGCGCAGCTCAAGCTGGTCGCCGGCGACGTGCAGCGGCTCACCGACAACCTGGCCGGACGGATGAAGGACGAGGTCATGCGCGGGATGGTAGCGGAGGCCGCGGCGCCGCAGTTCAGCGAGGAGAGCTTCTTCGAGTACCACCTCTACACGCTGGACCGGCCGACCACGCTGCGCGAGAACGAGCAGAAGCAGGTGACGCTGCTGGAGGCGTCGGAGGTCGGCGTCGAGAAGAAGCTGGTCTTCTACGGCGCGGCGCAGTACTACCGCAGCCAGTACGGCGAGGTGGTGTCGAACCAGAAGCTGAGCGTGTACCTGGACTTCCAGAACTCGGTGAAGAACGGCCTCGGCATGCCGCTGCCCAAGGGCGTGGTCCGGGTCTACAAGGCGGATGGCTCGGGCGCGCAGCAGTTCATCGGCGAGGACCGGATCGACCACACGCCCCGGGACGAGCGGGTCCGGATCCGCATGGGCGAGGCGTTCGACGTGGTGGGCGACCGGCGACAGGTGGAGTTCAAGATCCTCTCCAGCTGCGTGACCGAGAGCCAGTGGGAGGTCTCGCTCCGCAACCACAAGAAGGAGCGCGCGCGCATCGACGTGATCGAGCCGGTGGGCGGCGACTGGGAGATCCTGAGCAGCACGCACACGTACCGGAAGCTTGATGCGCACACGTTCGCGTACACGGTGGACGTGGCGGCGGACGGCGAGGTGAAGATCGTGTATCGGGTGCGGGTGCGGTGGTGCTGATCGCGCGTACGCGGTGAATTCGTGCTGGTCCCGCGCGGGTCTCAGTCGAGGCCGCGCGGGACCAGCACGCGTTCGAGGCGACCGAGCAGCCAGTCGACGACGATGGCGAGCAGCGCGGCCGGAATGGCGCCGGAGAGGATGAGGCGGACGTCGTCGAGCTGTAGCCCGGTGATGATGGGGTCGCCGAGCCCGCCGGCGCCGATGAAGGCGGCGAGTGTGGCGACGCCGATGCTGATGATGGTGGAGGTGCGGATGCCGGCCATGATGGTGCGGGTGGCGAGGGGCAGCTCGATGCGGAGCAGGATCTGGCGACCGCGGAGTCCCATGCCGCGCGCGGCTTCGATGAGGTCGGCATCGACCTCGCGGATGCCGGTGTACGTGTTCCGCAGGATGGGCAGGAGCGCGTAGAGGAAGAGCGCGGCGATGGCGGAGCGGGCGCCGAGTCCGAGACCGGGCAGCGGGATCATGAAGGCGAGGAGCGCGAGGCTGGGCACCGTCTGGATGACGCCGGTCGCGCCGACGACGGGCGCGGCGAGCCGGTCGTGGCGGGTGAGCCAGATGCCGAGCGGCACGGCGAGCAGGATCGCGAGCAGCATGGCGATGCCGGTGAGCCAGAGATGCTGCGCCACGAGATGCGCGGTCTCGCCGCGCCGGTCCCAGAGGAATGCCGCGAAGCCCCTGCGCGCCGGCGCGGTCGCGGCCCCGGTCGCGCGCGCCGCCGCGTTCCCGCCGAGCAGGCCTTCCTCGGCGAGGAAGTCGTGCGCGACCTGCTCGAAGCTGCCGCCTTCCTCCTCGACGCGGTGCGTTGAGCGCCTGCATGCGGCGGTTGTCGATGCGGAAGGCGAGCGTGTTGAGCAGGTCCTTCAGCTCGGGCATCCGTTGGAGCGCGTCGTCACGGATGACGGGCGCGGCGTCGTAGGGCGGAAAGAAGGCGCTGTCGTCCTCGAGGATGCGGATGTCGTAGCGGAGCAGCTTGCCGTCGGTGGTCCAGGTATCGACGACATTGGTGCGGCCGGTGCGGAGCGCTTCGTAGGCGAGGCCGTGTTCCATGCCGCGGACGTCGGCGATATGGAGGCCGTACGCGGCGGTGAGTCCCGGCCAGCCGTCCTCGCGGTTCAGGAACTCGTGGCTGACGCCGGCGGTGAGCCGGTCCTCGATGGGCACCAGGTCGGAGATGGCGCGGACGCCGAGCACTTCGGCACGCTTCCCGTCCATGGCCAGCGCGTAGCTGTTGGTGAAGCCGAACGGCTCGAGCCAGGTCAGGCCCCATCGGCGCTCGAACTCGTCCTTCACGTAGAGGTACGCGCGGAGCGGCTGGTCGACGCGGTCGGTGCGGCCGAGCTGGATGCTCCAGCCGGTGCCGGTGTACTCGGGGTAGAGGTCGATCTGCCCGTCGCGGAGCGCGCTGAACACGACGGTCGTGCCGCCGAGGTTCACTATCCGGTCGACGACGATGTCGGTGTTGGCCTCGATGAGTTGCGCCATGATCTCGGAGAGCAACCGGTTCTCCGTGAACGGCTTGCTGCCGATGACGATCCGGCGTTCCGTCGTCTGCGCGCGCAGCGGCGCGGCGCTCATGGCACAAAGTGCGGCGAGCGTTGCGATCGCGGCGGCGCTTCGACGCGCGGCGGTGCGCACGTCAGGCACCGTTCGCCGCGCCGTGCAGGTGGCTCTGCAGGAATTCCTCGACGAACGGGCCGGCGGGCCGTTCGCGGAAGTCGGTCTCGGTCCCCACCTGTACGACTCTGCCGGTGTCCATGAGCGCGGTGCGGTCGGCCAGGCCGAAGGCCTCTGCCATGTCGTGGGTGACGAGGACGATGGTCTTGTCGACGCGGTCCTCGAGCTGGCGGAACTCCTCGTGCAGCTGATCGCGCGTGATGGGGTCGAGCGCGCCGAACGGTTCGTCCATGAGGATGCAGGGAGGATCGAGCGCGAGGGCGCGAGCCACACCCACGCGCTGCCGCTGTCCGCCCGACAGGTCGCGCGGGTAGCGCGCGCGGAACTCAGCGGGCGGAAGGTTGACGAGCTCGAGCAGCTCGTCCACGCGCTTCCGGGTGCGCTCGCGGGGCCACCCTTCGAGGTCGCAGAGCAGGCCGATGTTGCGGGCAACGGTCATGTGCGGGAAGAGGCCGCCCGTCTGGATTACGTAGCCGATGCCGCGGCGCAGCTCGATCGGGTCGCGCTCCCGGACATCGACGCCGTCGAGCAGGATCCGACCGCGCGTCGGCTCGATGAGCCGGTTGATCAGCTTCATCGTCGTGGTCTTGCCGCAGCCGCTGCGCCCGATCAGAGAGAGGGTCTCGCCGTCCCGGATCTCGAGGTTGAGGTCGTCGACCGCGACGCGGTCGGCGCCGGCCGTGTCCTCGAACACCTTCGTTACGCCGACCAGCTCGATCAAGGTGCGGGGGCGGGTGCAGGGACCTTGGAGGGGGCGGGTGCGGGCACGGGACCTCCGGTGAAACAGCCGAGAGATGGAGACGGCGGTGCTGTGATCTACAACGGGCGGTGGGGGCGGGGCAACCGCCGGTGGCGTACCGACAATCGCTCGTGGTGCCGCCGGCCGGCCGTGGGCGGCCCGTCCTGGTGGAGCGGAGTACTCCCCACAGACATCCGGGCACGCTCGATCGACTGTCCGAGTCGGCCTGCAGCCGGACGTTCAATGGAATAGCGGGTGCAGCGTCAACGTCCGGAGGCGGGGTGAACAGGAAGCGTGCGTGGGCACGAACGGAAGTGAACATCCGCGCGATGGTCCTTGCAGCAGCGCTCACGGTGCTGGCCGGCTGCGACGAGGCGATTGCGCCGCCGTCCATCCTCGAGGGTGCCTGGGGTGGCGATCACGTCGCGATCGAGGCCGCGGACGACACCGTTTCGACACGGTTCGACTGCGCGCACGGCAGCATGGCGGCGCCGGTCGCGCTGGACGGGGAGGGCCGTTTCACCGCTGCGGGCGAATACGTGGTCGATGCCGGGCCGAGCCGGCCGTTCGGGGCGAGGTACGAGGGCACGGTGCGCGGGGACCGGCTCGACCTCCGCGTGCTGGTTTCGACCGACCCGTCGGCGCCCGCGGACACGGTCGGTCCCTTCGTCGCGTACCGGAACGGCGAGGCCCGGGTCACGTACTGCCGCTGACTTCGACGCCTGCATGCCGGACCTCGCAACGCACCGGCTTCGGCCGGGCCGCTCCTTTTTCTTCTGGCACTCCGCCGGCTCCTGCCTTATCGTGGCGGGGCGGAAATCGCCGGTGCCGTGGCCGGCGGCGGTCAATGCCTCGTCGCAGCAGGGGTGCCCGACCGGGCCGCGGACGAGTCCACTCTCGACGGGAGAACGCCATGCGCTGGGTGCTGATGGGCCCCGTAGTACTCGTCATCGTGGTAGCGCTCATGTTCGTGATCGGCTACTTCCGGCCCAAGGCTCACGTCGCCCGCACCCGCACCCGGTTCGCCAGCGCACCGGATGCCGCATGGACCATAATCTCCGACTACGGTCGCTGGCCGGAGTGGCAACCGGGTCTCAAGCGCGTCGAACGGCTGCCGGACACTGACGGGCCGACCACGCTGATCACGGAGGGCGCGTGGGGCGAGATCCCGATGCGGATCGAGGAACTCACACCGCCGACCCGCATGATCACCTTCCTCGATGGCGGCGCGTTCCGCGGGCGCTGGACCTGGGAGGTCCGTCCCACCGAGGATGGCGGCTCCGAAGTCACCATCACGGAAGAAGCGGAGATCGAGAACCCGTTCTTCCGCTCCATGCTGATGTTCCACGACAACTACAAGACGCAACTCGAGGTGCAGCGGGCGCTCGGAAGGCGAATGGGCGAGACTGTCGAGCCCGTGAAGCTCGACTGAGCGTGGCGAACGGGCGAAGCGCCTGCGCGCCGCCCTGCCCGCGACCCGCCTCGAGATCCTGCCCGGCCGCACGCACGGCTCCGTCATCGACGACGCGGGCTGCGCGACGACGATCCGGGCGTTCCTGGACGACAGCGAGCTGGCAGTAACGCGCCCGCTTGCTGCGCGAGCCTCCCTACCGGTTCGGGTCGAGCTCCGGCAGGCTGGCGGCGCGGAGCCGCTGATTGAGCGGCGCCATCTCCCGCGTCTGCAGCTGTCCCCAACCCATGAGTAGCGTGTTCAGCGCCGCAGTCCGCTCCCGGATCGCGTCCACCACCTGCACGGTCGGCTCGACGTCAGCGTCCTGCAGGATGTCGAGAAGCTGGCCGAGCTGGCCGTTCAGGCCGGTGAAGGATGCGAGCCCGCGGCCGCCGTCGAGCTCGGTCACTCGTCCGTCGAGGCTCTCGATCGCGCGGGCGAGGCCACCGGACGCGCGACCCTGCAGCGCGGCGAGCTGCGCGCGCAGGGAGCGAACCGCGCGGATCGCGTCGTAGTCGCGCTCGAGCGCGGCGGTCAGCTCGAGTGACAGCTCGTGCTGACGCGCCCAGACCGATTCCGGTCGTCTTCACGCGCGGGTCCATCTTCACGACGAGCGGCTGCTCCCACGTCCGGCCATCGACGGTGAGCCGCACCGTGTAGGTGCCGGGCAGCGCCCACGGTCCGGTCGGCGCCTTCGCCGTGTTGTGCGGCGTCGCCGAGATCGGATAGCCGAAGTTGAGTACCGCGGGCGGCTCGTGATGCACGTCCCAGACGAAGCGGTGCATGCCGGCCTCGGCGGAGAGGATGCGCGTCGGCCGGATCCACCAGCTCGGCACGTTGCCGATGTCCTCGATCGGGTCGGGCGTGTCCGTGCTCGCGTACTTCCGGATCACGGTGCCGTCCGCGTCCACGATCTCGAGCGTGACGGGGCGCCGCGCGGGCGGCGCGAGCCAGTAGTCGATGATCGCGCCATCCGGCGGGTTCTCGCCGGCCGGCTCGTCGGGCGGAAGCGGCGTGTCCGTGTACTGGTTCCAGCGGAAGCGCCACGCGTCGGCCGGCCGGAACAGCCACGAGCCCGCTCCCAGCACGTCGGCGCGGAGCTGCCGGAGCGGTGAGACGTCGTCCAGAATCCAGAACGAGCGGCCGTGCGTGCCGACCACGAGATCGTTGTCCTTCACGACCAGGTCGCGGATCGACGTCGCCGGCATGTTGAGGCGCAGGCTCTGCCAGTGGTCGCCGTCATCGAGCGAGACGTACACGGCCTGCTCCGTGCCCGCGTACAGCAGCCCGCTTCCGTACCGGATCCTCGCGCACGACCCGCGTGATGCCACCGTCCGGGATGCCGTTCGTGATCTCCTGCCAACTACGCCCGCCGTCGTGCGTGCGCCAGATCTGCGGGCGCGTGTCGTCGAGCCGCATCGCGTCGATCGCGGCGTATGCGGTGAGCGAGTCGAAGCGGCCCGCGTCCATGATCGAGACCTTGCTCCACGGCTTTGCCTTCAGCGTCGGTGGCGTCACGTCGCGCCAGGTGCGGCCGCCGTTGAACGTGACGTGGATCAGGCCGTCGTCACTGCCCACCCAGATCGTGTTCGCGCTCACCGGCGAGGGCGCAATCGTGTAGATCACGCCCGGATGCCGCGCCCGCGCCTCGCTTTCTCTCGAGTACTTGCCGACGTTCGCCGGCACGATGGCGTCCGTCCGCGTCAGGTCCGGGCTGATCTGCTCCCAGTCCTGGCCGCCCGTCGTCGTCTTCCAGAGCACGTTCGATGCGAAGTACAGCGTCTTCGGATCGATGGGCGAGAACAGGATCGGCGCCGTGCGCACGACGTGGAAGTCGGACGTCCGGAGCGGACGAGGACTCACGTTCTGCACCTGGCCGGTGCGCCGGTCGAAACGCGAGACCTTGCCGCCGTACACGATGTCCGGATCGAGCGGATCGGGCGCGACGTAGCCGTACTCCTCGACGCCGACGGGCGCCCAGTCGTGGAACGTGATCCGGCCGTAGTCACTCCGGCTCGCGATGCACACCGAGCCACTCTCCTGCTGCCCGCTGCACACGCGGTACGGGAACGCGTTGTCCGTGGTGACGTGGTACAACTGCGCGGTCGGCTGGTTGTACCACGAGCTCCACGTCTCACCACCGTTCACCGTCACGATCGCACCCTGGTCCGCCGCGATCAGGATGACGTCCGGGTTCTTCGGGTTGATCCAGATGCGATGGTAGTCGTCCCCGCCCGGCGCGCCGCGGAACGCGCTCCACGTCTTCCCGCCATCGACCGACTTCCACGCGACGACGCTGCCCGTGAACACGATGTCCGGGTTCGTCGGGTGCACCTTGATCTCACCGAAATCGGACGGCCGGCTCGCCGCGCGCGTGTCCTCCGACGCCTGGTACCAGGTCTCGCCCGCGTCATCCGAACGGTAGACGAGACCCGTTCCGCCCACCGCGACCGTCGCGTACAACCGGCTCGGGTCGCTCGGCGCGACCGTGATGCCGATGCGGCCGAGCCCGTCCTCGAACGTGGGCAGCCCGTTCACCAGCGGCTGCCACGTCGCACCACCATCCGTGGATTTGAAGATGCCGCTGCCCGGTCCCTGGAACGCGCCGTTCTCCCACGGCCCCTGCCGCGCTTCCCAGAGAACCGCGTAGATCGTGTTGGCGTCGGACGGATCGAATGCGACGTCGATCGCCCCCGTGTTCGCGTCCTTGTACAGCACCTTCTCGAACGTCGCACCACCATCGAGCGAGCGGAAAATGCCGCGCTCCTCGTTCGGCCCGTACGGATGTCCGAGCACAGCGACGAAGAGCCGATCCGGATTTGACGGGTCCACGATGATCTGCGGGATCTGCTGGCCGTCGCGGAGCCCCAGGTGCGTCCAGGTCGCGCCCGCGTCCGTCGACTTGTACAGGCCGTCGCCGATCGAGAGGTCGGGACGTTGCAGCCCTTCCCCGCTTCCGACGTACACGATGTCCGGGTTCGATGGCGCCACGGCGATCGCGCCCACCGAGCCGGTCGGCTGGTCATCGAAGATCGGGTTCCACGTGCGGCCGTAGTCCGTCGTCTTCCACACACCGCCGTTCACCACGCCCACGTAGAACACGTTCGGCTGGTCGGGGATTCCGGCCGCGGCCTTGGTCCGGCCGCCACGGTGCGGTCCGATCATGCGCCAGCGCAACTCGCCGAAGAGCGAGGCGTCGAACTGCTGCGCGTGGACCGCGGGCGGCGACGCCGCGAACCCGACGGACAGCGGCACGAGGACGAAACTGGTGCGGACGAACCGGCCGAGTGATGACGCCATGGACTCTCCCCGAGAACAAGGGTGACACGGACCTCCAGCTTCCACCACGCCACCGCCGCGGTCACCGGTTGCCGCGGTACTCAACCTGTGGTGGCTTCGGTGTTCAATTACGAGCGCATGCCCAGTTGCCGGTTGCTGCGCTCCGGGCGGGGACCAATGGTCCATCAGAAGCCATGGACATACGCCCGACACTGCCATCATGTCATTGGCAGAAACCGCCCCAGGCGCGGGTGGCTGTCGTAGGGTGCGAGGTCCCGCGCGGCGTGAAGTGCAAGATGAGCAATTTCCCTCTGCGGCCCGCGGATCCATCGCCACGCAGCATCCGCACTACGACCTCGGAACCTCGCGGCCGCCTCAGCCGGAGGCCAAAGATGCTACCCAACGCAACCAAGTGACGTCAGCCGGAACTCCGGCGGTTTCCCGTGCCACTTGTTCCATGGACCGCGTTTTCGTCTGCACAGCGCGCGATCGCGGGTGGTGTTGTCACGGGTGTCGGCTGAGCTTGGCCATCAGAGCTGAACCACACGGGCTATCCTGGACCCGCCGTTGGTCCTTCCGCGGGACGCAAGGCAATCAACCTCGGCAAGAAATCCGACACGATCAGGTAGAATGTGTCCCCGTCCGTTGCCATCGCATTGGCATCGAACGGAAGGAGGTAGGAGCGCTCGTACACGCCCTTGAGAGAATACACGTCGATCCAGACGGTGGGTTCGCCCGGGTGAGCGGACCGGACGGGGCGTCCTCCAAAGAGCATGAAGATCTCGTTGCCCACTATCGAGAGACTCACGGCGCCGTAGCGCGCGCTGTCGGCGCCTGCTCTCCGTACCGCAGGGCCCACTTTGTTCGCGAACGGAATATTGTCGATGTACCTGTACGAACGAGGCGAATCGCACTCCCAGACCGTGAACCCGGGGCCCAGCTCAAACGCGGACACCCATTCGCTGCCAGGACCCTCCGCGAGAGAAACTCCCGTATTGGCCAACTCCGGTACCGATTCCGGCCACGCGAGGCCGAATCTGTTGCGCATCTCCAGCGAATCGCCCGTCATCTCCATGCACGGTCGCGCGCCACCACCCGGACTCATGGCAATCGCACGGTCCCCGAGTGGCAGAATGGCAGAGGGAGGCGCTGGCAGGTGCGTGAGTGTCTTGATTCCGACGAATTGACCGTCAGGAGACAGCTCGGTCACCCGTCCATTCCAATAGTCGAGGATCCATATCACGCCGTCCCTTGTACGCTTTATGTCCATAATCGCCATGAATTCCCCAGGTCCGCTCCCCTGGCGGCCGAATGTCCACCGAACTTCACCCGAGTGTTTGTCCAATGCTATCAGCCGATTGGTCATTCCATCGGCGACAATCACCAGATCATCGACGACTGCAAGCCGGTGTGGGTGCGCAAACAACGTGTCATTGACACTGTCACCGCCTGCAATGAAAACCGTGTCCCAGGACGCCACTGCCACGTTTCGGACCCGAACCGCGTTGTCGGGCCGGAAGCTACCGTCAACGCAACCGGCTCCCGCGACGGCGCAATGCAGAAGGACCATGGGGAGACGTGCAACTCGCATCACGACGACGGCAGGTGAGTGTCGAAACACAGAACTCCGAAGCTGGAGTCCTCTGGAATGGCAGGTAACGTCCGCCCGGATTTTCCGGCCGGCCGTGGCAGGTGCCGCGCCGACGGCCGGAAGTGTCTCGGACAGTTTCGCACTCGCGGCTCGCGCCGTGGACGACGATCTCGCGGTCCTTGCTGCCGGTCCGTCGTTCGACCCCTGTCCGCCGCTCCCGGTCAGCCTGGCCCGGGATCCGCACGGCGGCCGGAGAGAATCAACGGTCTGGGCGATTCGTCCTCCGGACCCTCGATCGCGACACGCAGTCGGGCTCCGATCGCTCGAGCATACGCCCGCAGTGTCGAGAGCCGCACGTCGCCGCGACGCTCGAGCTTCGACACGTCGGACTGTGAGATGCCCAGCCGCAGCGCGACCTGCGCCTGCGTGAGTCCGGCACGCCCCCGCGCTTCGGCGAGCGTCGTCGCTTGCGCGCGGAAAGCCTCGCGCCGCCGGGCGATCCAGTACCGCCACAACGTGGACGTGCCGTACATCGGGTGCGCGTCGCAAAGCCGCAGCACCGTGTCGGCAACAGGGCCCGGAGGATCGTCTGCGATCGCACGAGCGAGCGGCGCCCACGCCTCGAAGTCGCCTCGCTCCAGCAGCGCCTCGATCGCCGCGGGCCCCAGGTCGCTGACCGGCGTGCCGGACGGATAGTCGAGATGCCGGAACTCCATCGTCACCCGCCCTCCGCTGCCATATCGAGGAGCACCGCGGAGAGTCGACGACTCGCGTCCACCACGTTCGGCCAGTCCCGCCACCGTCGGGCCAATTCACGGTAGTGCGACAGATCGACCTCCGACAGGTCGTATGGCGCCGGGTCCGCCAGCTGTTTCGCGACCTGTGTCGCGATCCGCCGGCCACCGACACCGATCTGATCCTCGTAGTACTCGTCCAGCGCCAGGATCACACGCCCCGCCCCGGGCTCACCCATACGCTCGGCCAGTGCAACGACATCGAGATAGTCACGCGTCGCGTTGCGTCGCAGCACGAGCCACGACTTGATCCGCAGGATCTCCGCCAGCGTCGGGACCCGCAGCGTTCGCCCCCCGACCGGCACCTCCTCCACCTCCAGAGGACGACGCCGGATCAACTGCCGGATCCCGGTCTCCACGCCGTCCAGACTGCCCAGGATGAGAACCTGGGGGCGGACCCGCGCCGTCACCCAGCCGTCCGTATCCTCCAGTGCCGCGAGCACCTCGTCGAACCGCTCGCGCAGGTCAGGCAGCACATGATCGTCGTCGAACGAAACCCGATGCCGGGCGTAGTGCGCCGCGGCCGAACCACCCACGAGGACCGCATCCGGAACCAGTGACTGGAGGCGGGCCGCCGCTTCCAGGACCTTCGCGAACTCGGCAGCGCTCATTTCGGTCCCGTATTTCCCTTCGCGTCAGACGGAAGCCGAGCCGTGCTCGACGGCGCGCGAGCGGGGTGGTTATTGACTATAATCAATAGAGATTGTAATCACTTGCCTTGGGTGCTGCAAGGCCTGGACGCTTTTTCCGGGGCAGGCCGGCTGAATCGAAGAGCGGCGGGTGATCGCCGGAGGGAGGTATGCGGGCCCTCCCGTCCAGCCGCAGCTGCTGCGGCGCCGGCGGCCGGACGGGAGGGCGGTAACGCTTCGGAATCTATCGGGAACGGCGCCCGGCGTCGGGCGAAAGCCGATGCCGGTCCGCACCGAACCCGGCGGGCTCAGACGCCCGCGATCATCCCGGTTTCGACGTCGAAGCCGGAGTCCTTCCAGCCCGCCATGCCGTTACGGAAACGGCGGACGTTCCGGAAGCCCGCCTTTTCGAGACGGGAAGCCGCTCTTTCCGAGGTGTCGCACTCGCGGCTCGCGCAGTGGACGACGATCTCGCGGTCCTTGTCGCCGGCCAAGCGCTCGACCTGCTCCACGAAGTCGTCGCGGTCGAGCGGCACACTGTTCGAGCCCGGGATGTGTTCCTCGTTGAACGTCGCTTCATCGAGCGCGTTTATGACGAGGACGTCGCGTCGCTCCATCTCCCTCTTGAGTTCGCCTGCGGTAATGACGCGCATTGAAGCCTCCCTTCCTGTCGGACCGTTCCAGACCGGACCGGCAATGATGAAGCGAGGCCGCCCGGTGCCGAGCGGCCTCGCCGTCTTCTCTATTTCCTCTCGCTGATTGTTCTACCCTTCGGGGGCTGCTGTGGTCCGGCGCGTCGATCTCACGAGCGGCCGGAGCGGCGCGCGAACTTGAGGCCGGACCACGTCGCATCGATCGCGCAGATCTTGTAATCGACGAGTCCGTTGGCCAGGCCGATGCGGCGGACGTCCGCCTGCGTGAGATCGCTCGCCGCGCCGGACGCCTGCTTCTGCCAGGCGATCCACATCCCATCCCGGCCGACCTTCCTCGCCATCGTGGTGATGCGGCGCTCGACCACGGCGCGTGAGCGCGCGAACCAGATGATGAGGTCGGGCGCCTTGCGCAGGTCGGTGCGGATCTCGACGCCGTCGGGAATCGGGCCGAGCGTGCGCGAAGCGAAGTCGTCGGGCGGGCCGAGCAGTGCGAGCACGGTGTCCGGTTTGATGCCGAGCTTCTTCGGCAGCGGCGTTCCGGAGTATCCGGCCAGCGCGGAATCCGGCTTCACGGGTTCCGCGGGTGGATTCGCGAGCGCTTTCTTCACGGCACTCCGGATCCGGCGGCGGCTCGTGTACGTCGCGTCGGGCAACTGCGCCCTGAGCCGGTCCAGCTTCGACGCGTCACCCTCAACGAACACGGTGGGGACGGAGCGTGTGGATTTCGCCTGGCGCAGCCACATTGCGATGTCGCGACCGAAGGAGAAGCCGCGGTCGAGGTCGATGACGACGGCGTCGGGCGGCGAAGCGCGCAGCTTCTTCATCACGGCCGGCGTCATGCCGCCCGCCTCGATGTCGTGACCGGCGGCGCGGAGCCGTCCGGCCTCGGGACCGGGCTCGCCTTTCGGTCCGTGGATGATCCGGATTCTCGCCATTGCACCCCCGTCGACCGTTCGTGGCACCGGTGTTAGCTTGATGAACCCCGAGCGACCCCCTCCCGTGGAAGGAGCAACATGCGGCGGAACTGGATGCTGGCGCCAGCGGCCCTCGCGGTGGCCGCACTGGCGGCTCCGGCGGCGGCGCAGGAGCAGCAGGAAGCGCCGAAGCCCCTCGAGGTCGGCGCGGTCGCACCGGACTTCACGCTCCCGGGCGCAACACGGTACGGCGTGCTCGCGGAGCCGGTCCGGCTCAGCGACTTCAAGGGGAAGACCGTCGTGCTGGCGTTCTTCTTCCGCGCCCGGACCAAGGGCTGAACGACTCAAATGCACGCGTACCGTGATCAGTACGCGCAGATCTTCAATGACGGCCAGGACGTGGTGCTGATCGCGATCAGCACGGACACGCCCGAGGCGCTCGCCAGCTGGGCGAAGGACGACCAGTTCCAGTTCCTCATGGCCAGCGATTCCGGCGCTGCGGTGGGTCGGATGTACGGCGCGTTCTCGGCGCGCGGCAACTCGACGAACCGGAACCTGTTCGTGGTCGGACCGGACGGGCGAATCGCGTACCGCGCGATCCCCTTCCACGAGGTCGATCCCGCGGCGTATGCGGAGTTGGGGGACGCGGTGAAGAAGCTGATTCCGGCGGACAGCGCGGGCGGCTGACCGGGCGAGATCAGGCGCGACGGCCGTCCGCCGCGGCGCCCCACCGTGCGAGGAAGGTGCTGATGAAGCGCTGCGCGTGCTCTGGCTCGGCGGCCAGGGGCGCGAGCGCCGCGGCGACGGCCAGCGCGATGTGATACGCCTCGGCGCGCGTGGCCACCGCGCGCCGATACGCCGGATGCGAGTCGTTCACCCACACGGTCGACTCGATCAGGCGGCCCAGCGCCAGCTCATCCTCCAGGCTCTCGAAGCGGATCTGGAGCGACAGTGTGGCCGGCTTCTTCTTCCGGCCCCGCCCCGGCAGGAGCACCTTCGCGGTGGCTTCGATCGGTGTTTCCGTTGCGACGTCGTTGGCGCCGCGCGCCGGGCGCTCCGCACCCTCGTCGCCCGCTTCCACCGACTCCCGCGCCGGTTTCCCTGCTTCCGGCCCGTTGTCCGGAGGTCCGCCTGACGGCGACGTCGTGACCGCGTCGGTTCCGGCGAACAGACCGGGCTCCGCTTCCTCCGCCGGCTCGCCCAGCGGCAGCCGGCGCTGGCCGCCGGATGTCCGCTCGACCAGTGTCGTCAGCAGCGGGTACTCCTCGGCGAGGTCGCCGAGCACGCGACGGATGTCGCGCTCGAGGGGGCGCGTGCGCGGTGCTCGTCTCGGCGGTGGCGGGGCCGCGCCCCACGACTCGAGCTGTCCACTCACCGCCTCCTGAACCGCCTTGCGGTACGACAGGAACAGGGCGCCGCGCGCGCCCGTGCGCAGGAAATCGCCCTTGTTCAGCGTGAGCGCCTCGGCCAGCGCGGGGACTTCGACCAGCCCCTCGATGCGGTCCGCATCGGCGGGTGTGATGCCCAGCCAGTCCCAGCCCCGGCGGATGACCTTGCCCAGCGTGCTGATCGCCAGCCCGCGCTCGGCCTCGGGCAACGCAGCGTCATGGCGAGAGAGGTAGCCGATTCCTGACGGCTTGCGCTGCCGCCCGATCCGCACGGCGATCCGCGTCCGGCCCGCAGGCCGGATCGGGCCCACGACCGGCCGGTCGTCGACCTCGATGTTGAAGCCGTGCGGATAGGAACCAGCGAGCAAGTCGATGAAATCGGGCTCGAACAGCGGCTGGAAGTTCCGCACGACCGTCGCCTCGATGAAGCCGGGATCGAGCAGCGGCGACAGCGGATTCGAGAGTTGCAGCAGCACGGCCGTCCCGTCGCTCTCCAGCAGATGCGGAGGCTCGACCCACGACCACGGGGCCCGCGTCCGGCTCGACAGCCGCCACTTCGTCGCCGCGTGCACGCGGCCGCGCCGGGTCTCGGTGATCACCTCGTCGCAGGCGAGCAGACCCAGCTTGATGCCGACGCCCGCGAAGCCGATGCCGTGGCCGCGCCGCTTCGTGGACGCGCCCAGGTCGTGATAGCGCGTCAGCTGGCGGCGCGTCATCCCGCCGCCATCGTCCGTCGCGATCAGCGTCCGCTCCGACGGGTCCGTGCGCAACTCGAGCGATCGCGCGCCCGAGTCGAGCGCGTTCGCCACGATCTCCGTCAGGATCGTGTCCTCGACCGGGCCCGGGTACGCGTCCCGGAGATCCTCGAGGATGTGGACCAGATCGACGCGAGTCTCGCCCATGGCGTTTGACTATGCGGGACGGGAGCCGCCCGCGCAAAGCGGCGACCCGAGGGGCGGCGGACCGGGCGACCACGGGAGTGCCTGAACGGATTGAACGGCGGGTGATACGGGCGAGCGCCTTACCGCCCCACCACCCTCCGTATCGCCCCCTCGATGTCCTGATCCGACCCGGTCCCTGTGTAGCGAACAACGCCGGTCGAGTCGAGCACCGCGATAAAGGACGTCGTCGGGACCTGGAAGGCGCGGACGGCTGCGCCCTTCGCGTCGAACAGCACGCGACCGGGGATGGGATTCTTCTCGAGGTGGCGGCGGATGGACCGAGGGGTTTCGCCGACACCGACACCGATCACGAGGAACTCGACGTCGGCGCCGAACTTCTCGTGCGCGGCGGCGAGCTTCGGCTCGAGCGCCTTGCAGACGGGACACCACGTGGCCCAGAACTCGACGAGGACGGGTTTCGCGCCGAGCAACGGGCCGAGATCGACGGAGTTGCCGTCGAGGTCCTCGACTCGTGCGGCGGGCGGCTTCTCGCCGACCGGGATGCCGACGTCCTGCGCGGCGAGCGGCGCGCGGGCTGCTGCGAGGAGCAGCAGGAGCGCGACGAAGGCGCCGGATCGCGTCGCATTCATGAAGATCCTTCCGGTCACATCACCATTCCCATCTGCACGAAGTAATACTCCGCCATGGCCAGCAGGATCACTCCGCCGATGCGCTTGATCCATGTCAGCCAGGTTCCGGAGCTCGGCAGGCGCGCAAGGGCTCCGGAGAAGATGCCGACGACGGCGAGCAGCGCGGTCATGCCGAGCGCGAACGTGAACAGGTAGACGAAGCCGAGCACGGCGCTCTGCGTGGTGGAGACCCAGGTCAGGACGGCAGCGAACGCGGGCGCGCCGCAGGGCGCGGCCACGATGCCGGAGGTCGCGCCCATCGCGAAGACGGCGGGATAGGAGCCGCCTTTCAGTCCAGCGGCCCAGGAGGCGAGGCGTCCGGGCACGAAGACGGGGATCACGTCGAGCATGGCGAGGCCGAAGAGGAGCAGCAGGTTGCCGATCGCGAAGCGGGCCCACGGATTGGCGGCGACGGACCCGAAGAGCGAGCCGCTCAGCCCGGCAAGCAGGCCGAGCGCAGCGTAGAGCAGTGCGAGGCCGAGCACGTACGTGAGCGTGAGCGCGATGGTGCGCCGCCGCGACGCACCCGCGCCGGCACAACCGGTGATCAGTCCCGTGGTGATGGGGATCATCGGGTAGACGCACGGGGTCAGGCTGGTGAGCACGCCGGCGCCGAACAGGCTGGCGAGTGCGAGGAGCGGGCGGTGCTGGAGCGTGTCGGCGAGGCCCGCCTGAAGCGCGGGCAGGATCATCGCTTGCGGACGATGCGATAGACGATGAGCAGGAAGATGGCGCCGCCGATGGAGAGGCCGAGGCTGCGAATGTCGAAGCCGGTGACGGGGCCGTAGCCGAGGCGGGTCCCGGCCCAGCCGCCGATCATGGCGCCGGCGATGCCGATGAGGACGGTCGCGATGAGGCCACCGGGGTCCTTGCCCGGCATGACGAGCTTTGCGATGGCCCCCGTTATGAGGCCCAGCACGATCCAGCCGAGAACACTCATCGGGTCCGCACCCTTCAACGGCTCAACGGTTTCGGGACAATCGCGTGGATGGGTAACCCCCCGTACCTGCGCGGGGCAAGCTTCGTTCCGCGCGTCAATCCTCGATGTCGACGACCCTCACGAGCTCCCGGAGCGGACCGCTTCCATCGTGGTTCCCGTCGGGTGCCGGCCACGGCATCCGGTCGAGCGGCGCGATGCGCGTGGCGCCGGCCGAGGCCAACGCGTGCGCGACGGAATCGAGACGCGGCCCGGCTCCCGTCAGCCCGACCGTCTGCAGCACGTGACGGTACGGGCGGATCCGGTCCGCGACGTCCTCGAGTGACGCGACGGGCAGCACGCGGATCGTCCGGTTCAGGCACGTCGGCTCGAAGCCGCCGGCGCCGGCCCAGATCACAGTCCACGAGGTGCCGGCCCCCGCGATCAGCTCGACAGCCTCGCCCGAGATGGCGCGGAACTCGGCCGTCGCGCGCACCGCGTGGATCACGGCCGACTCCGCGGCATCGAGCCGGCCGCGCGGCAGCTCGTCCTCGAGCGCCGCGAGCCCGACCGCCACCATCCGGGCGAACGCCCGCGGCTCGACCGCGCCGCCACTCTCGACGAACACTGCGTGCGGCGAGACGCAGCCCTGCTGGTCGAAGGTGGCGACGGCTTGTGCGGCAGCACGCGCGGCGACGCGAGCGTCCGCCTCGGAACCGAGCGCGTCGCGACCGATCGCCGCGACGGACAGGCGTGGCCCGTGCTCGACGACGCGCGTCGTCGCCGATGCGTTGCCGCGGAACGCCGCCACGGCTTCCGCGCCGCCGTACACGACGACAACATCGGCCTGGCCGGCAGCCTCGCGGTCGCCATCGCCACCGCCCGCCCAGTGCGTGATGGCGACGCAGTCGGCCAGCCACGGCGCGGACCCGGCGAGCGCCCGCGCGAAGAGCACACCGAGCACCGGCTCCGACCGCGAGGTCTTGGCGAGGATGGCGGAACGGACCAGCAGCGCGCGCACGATCGATGTGACGCCGACGCCCGGCACGTTGCCGGCGAACACGTGGAGCGAAAGCTCCGGCCCGTACACGCGGCTGCGGTGGCCGGGCCGCGAGTCCGCGCGGAACGCGTCCAGCGCGTCGAGTCCACCGAACTCGGAGGTGACGAGCCGCGCGAGCGCACCCGCCCGCCAGTCGGCGGCCATGCGGTCGAGCACGAGGCGGATCATGGGCAGCGAGTAGCCGGTAACGGCAGGGAGCGCACGCTCGGCCATCTCGCGCAGCGGGTCCGCCCGATCGAGCAGCCGCGCCGCGGCCCGGTCGATCGCCTCGATGATGTCGGGGATCGGCCGTTCGGCGAGCACCGACGCGCGCGCGGAACGGAGCCGTTCCGCCAGCCCGGCAACGGCCCCGGCCCGGAGGACGGGGATGTGCAACTCGACGCCGTCGCCGCAGTCGCGCGTCGTCCACGACTCGACCGCGGCCTCGTCGAGGCCGGGCAGGTGGAACGCGTCGAGCGTCACGGGCGCCTCTCCCGGATGGCCGCCAACAGTTCGTCCACGGCAATCGAGCAGCCGCGCGGCACGGCGCCGGACGCGCGGCCGAGCACGCGGAACCCGTCCTCGACCGCGACACCGACGTCCTCCGTCTGGATCGCCATGACGGAGCCCGCGTTCGCGAGATCGAAGTGACGCAGCAACCCGGGTGTTCCCGGCCGCACCGGCTCGAGCGAGTCCGCATCCACGATCAGGGTCCGGACCCAGGGCGGCCCCCGCTTCCGGCGCGACCCGGCCGCTCCACCCAGCACTGTCTCACGCAGGGTCGTGTCGTAGAATTGCGAGGCCATCTCGGTCATGCCGTACTCGTTGATCGCGTTCTCGGGCGAAATGCCGAGCCGTTCCTCGTAGCGCCTCCGCATCTCGTCCTCGCCCACCTCGCGGCTCCGGCCCTTGAACCCGCCCGTGTCCATCAAGCGCGACCCGACGGGCAGCCGGAACCGGCGTCCGGCGGCGGCCAGCGCGTCGAGCCAGTGCACGTACGAGAACGACGTTCCGAGCAGACAGACCGGGACACCCTGCCGGGTCGCATCGTCGAGCGCGGCCGCGAGTCCCTCGTGATCGAGCCCGGCGGTCACGCTCGCGAACGCGCCGCTGCCGGGTGCGCCATCGCGGGCAATGAGCGTGCCGATCATGTGGGCGAGCGAAGACTCGGGCCAGTCGCGCGCGGGCGGCACGAGCGAGAGCATGCGCGGTGTCACGCCATCCGGCAGCAGCAGGGCGCGGAACGTGGCCCGGAGCGAGCGGTGGTAGAGCGAGAGGTCGAGCACGTGATGCGTCCCGCGCCGTTCCGCGCCTGCGGTCGTGCCGCTGGTCCGGAACACGGCCTCGGCGTCGGCCACGTCGCCGGCAACCAGCGCGACCTCCTTGAACGCGGCCGTCGGCACCGCGGGCACGTCCGTCCAGTGGCGCACGGATTCGGGCGTCCGACCGCGGCGCCGGCACCACGCCGCGTAGGGCGCGTTGCGGGCGAACTGGAAGGCGAACACGCGGTGGGCGAGCGCGTCGAACGCGGCGTCGTCGAGCGTCGCATCGAAGGACATCTCGAAGAACGCGTCGAGGACCTCACCGATGGCGGCGAGTTCAGCGGACATCGAACCGCTCACTGCGGGCCTCGATGCGTCGAGCCGGCAGGCCGAGCAGCCGGATGAGCAGCCGTTTCGCGCCCTCGCTGACCGCGCCGGAGACGGAGCGCTGACCGGTGACGGCGGGTCGCAGCTCGCCCTGCAGCCAGCGTTCGAGCTCCTCGAGGTCGGAGAGCGAGAGCGTCTCGATCTCGAGGTTCGCCGTGTAGTAGTAGGTCCCGTCGCGGGAGGGCCGCACGTTCACGTCGTACAGCCGTTCGAGCGCGGCGCGGGCGGATCGATAGTCGTTGAACCGTTCGGCCGGACCGCGCGGCGGGCGCAGGATGTACTGCCGCTCGAGCGGCTCGTAGAGCAGCACTGCGTTCCAGACCTCACTGCCCTCGAGATGATCGAAGAACCCGTCGCGCCACAGCTCGACGCGGACGCGCAGGCGAACGGGGAGCCCGGACCGGGTCGCGTGCTCGAGATCGTCGCTGCCAAGAACGGACCCGATGCGCAGCTGCGCCCGACCGTCCGCGGAATCCCACGCGACGGTGAGCGGGGCCTGCTGCGAGTCCGGGGCCTGGATCGCCCCGGGCGCCGCGCCGGCAAGCCAGAACGCGGCGGCGGCGAACAGCGACGCGATCAAATTCGGGGACCGAGCCGGATGAAGAAGTTGACGCCCTGGCCCGCGCTCGAGAGCGGGACCGCCCAGTAGATCCCGACCGGACCGATGCGCACGCCGAAGCCGGCGTCAGCGGCGAAGTCGCGGGCGCCGAGCCCGGTGAACGGCGGTCCTTGACTCGGGAGGCCGGGACCGTCGCCCTGTCCGTCGAGCGCCTCGGGCTCGTTCCAGGCGCGGCCGGCATCGAAGAAGACGACCCAGCGCACGAGGTGCTCGAGGTCGAACGAGCGGCCGAGCGCACCGAACTGGCGGGCGAGGAACGGGAACGCGGCCTGGTACTCGAGCTGCACGAGCGCGACGCGGCTGCAACCGTAGTTCGGGTAGAACAGCTGTCCGCTCGAGGTCCACTCCGTGTTGCGCGCGTTGCAGTCGAACGCGAACGTCGCGTACCCGGGCAGCGAGCCCTCGCCGCCCAGCGTGTGCTGGCGCTGGGCGGGCAGCCCGAGCCCGTTCGGCGAACCGGCCGCGTACGCGCGGAACGCCATGCGCGAGCCCGGCCCGAGGCGGACGTAGCGGCGCAGGTCGAAGGACGCGTGCGTGAACAGCTCGCGCGCGCGAGTCGGCGGGATGGTGTCGCCCGCGAGATTCACGGCTTCGGGCCGGCGCAGGTTGCCGTGCAGGCCCTGCTCGACCTCGGCGGCGATGAGCCAGCCGGCGGCGGGGTCGGCGACCTCGTTGCGCGTGTCGTAGACGAAGCGGCCCGTGAGGCTGCGGATCCTGCCTTCGGCGATGAGCGGCTCGGGCCGCCACGGCTGGTCGTTGTCGAAAAGCGACCACGGGCTACCGGGCGCGACGGACCGGTTGCTCTCGTCGCGGTACTCGAGCGTCAGGTCGTGCGGCCAGCCGGCGCGCGCGTAGCGGAACCATGCGGCAATGCCGCGCCGCTCGAACGTGTCGCGCAGGTCCTTGTGCAGCACGAACGTGGATAGCGAGTTCTCGCGTTCGGCGAGGCCGCGGCTCTCGATCGCGGTGATGTCGGAATACGCGCGCAGCCCGATCCGCGCGGTGCGGCCGCCCGCGAGGAACTGCTCGAGCCGCAGGCTGAAGCCCATCCGGTCTGGATCGATGCGCACGCCCGCGGAGCTGCGGTAGATGGCGAGCGCCTCGAACACGGTCGGGTTGATCCGGCCAAAGCGGATGCGCGGGCCGATCTCGATGGGCAGGCCCTCGACCCGGTTGTAGTCGTGGCGGGCCGCGATCAGCAGGTCCGTCCGGCCGAACGGGAAGTCGCGGCCCGCGGTGATGCCGGTGTCCACGAGCGGCGCGTGCACCAGCCCGCTCGCCTCCTGCCGGAACCGCAGCGGCTCGCGGTACTCCTCGATGCCGCCCACGATGCGGGCCAGGCCGGCGCCGTTCACGCCGCCACCCACCACGATCACGTGCCCGGTGACCTCGGCGCCGCGCTGCAGGCGCAGGTCGCCGTTGATCACGAGCACGTCGCCATCGATGCGGCCGCCCAGGATGAACGGCCCGCCGAGAACGGCCACGTTGCCGGTGACCACTGCGCCCGCGGGCAGCGTGGACTCGCCCGCGAGGCGGATGGTGCCCGGCTCGTTGTAGAAGGCGACGACCCGGGTCGCGATGCTGTCCGGCAGTTGGGTCGCGGCATCCTGCGCGGCCGCGGGCGCGGCGCCTCTCGCGGCCGCGAGCAGGAGCAGTGCGGTGGCAGTGCGGAACGCGTTCATCGGTCGATCCCCAGCCGGCGCATCCGGCGGTACAGGTTCGGGCGGTCGGTCCCCAGCAGGCGCGCCGCCTCGCTCACGCTGTCGTCGGCCTCGCGCAGCGCGCGCGCGATCGTCTCGCGCTCGAATGCCTCGATTCGCTCACTCAACGGAAGCTCCTCGTCGATCGGCGGCGGCGCGGGGCCGCGTAGCAGTCCTTCCAGATCCGGCGGCGTGACCGAACGGCCCGCGTGCAGGATGGCCAGGCGCTCGCACACGTTGGCGAGCTCGCGCACGTTGCCGGGCCACGCGTAGCGGCGAAGCCGGGCCAGCGCATCGGCGGAAAGGTGGGGCACGGCGAGGCCGTGGCGGACGCGGAGCCGGCGCAGGAAGTGCTCCACCAGCTCGGGCACATCATCCAGCCGCTCACGCAACGGCGGCAGTTGCAGGTGCAACACGTTGAGCCGATAGAACAGGTCGCGGCGGAACGCGCCCTCGTCCATCGCCGCGTTCAGGTCGCGGTTGGTGGCGGCGAGGACGCGGACGTCGACCTGCAGCGGCCGCTCGCTGCCGAGCCGCTCGATCATGCCGGTCTCCAGAGCGCGCAGTAGCTTGGCCTGCGCTTCCGGCCCGAGATCGGCGATCTCGTCCATCAGCAGCGTGCCGCCGTCGGCCAGCTCGAAGCGGCCGCGCCGCATCTCGCTCGCGCCCGTGAACGCGCCCTTCTCATGCCCGAACATCTCGGACTCGACGAGGTCACGCGGGATCGCGGCACAATTGACGCGGATGAAAGGCGCATCAGCGCGGGGCGATGCGGCGTGCAGCGCGACGGCGGCCAGCTCCTTGCCTGTCCCGCTCTCGCCGGTGATCAGGACGCGCGCGTCGGTCGGTCCGATGCGCTCGATCAGCTCACGCACGCGCTGCATGGCGGGACTCGAGCCGACCATCACGTGGCCGCCGGTCAGCTCGGCGGCCAGCGTCCGGCTCAGCTCGCGGGCGCGTCTCAACTCGAACGCGCCCGACAGCGCGAGCAGCAGCGCTTCGGGCGCGAGCGGTTTCTCGAGGAAGTGGAAGGCGCCGATGCGCGTGGCGCGCACCGCGTCCGACAGGGTCGCTCGCCCGCTCATCATGACGACGGGCAGCTCGGACCACCGCTCGCGGACAGTGTGGAGTACCGTCAGCCCATCGACGCCGGGGAGCGCCAGATCGAGGAGGAGCACATCGGGCTCTTCCGCCTCGAGCGCAAGCAGTGCGCCGGCCCCCTCGCCGGCGGTCCGCACGGAGTGGCCTTCAGCCTCCAGCAGGCTGGAGAGCATCCTGCGGATGTTGGGCTCATCATCGACGATGAGGATCCGGGCCATCGGCGCTCGGGCTCATCGGCTCACCACCAGATCGGCGACGATCGGCATGCCCTCGTAGTTGACCGGCCGGGCCCGAACACAGCGGACGCGCGCGGACGGGCCGTAGTAGAGGCGAACGCGCTCTGGTGCGGGCGCGTCCGGGCCGGCGCATTCGCGGGCGGTCGACCATGCGGCGCGCAGCAGGACGGCCACGCTGTCGGCGGCCTGCGTGGTCGGCGCCTCGATCGCGAGCATGATCGCCGCGGTCGGGCCGACATCGCTGGCGACGTAGCCGAGCAGGGTCCGCGCCGCGCTGCGCAGGTCGGAGTCCGGATTGATGCGGGCGAACATGAGGTCGACGTCGCGCCCCTCTTCGATCTGGTAGAGCGCGTCATGCATGTGCATGCGCGTGCCGTCGGTGACTCCGAGCACGATCGACGTGTCGCCGAGGATCTCGAGGTTCGTGAGGAAGCCCTTGGCCGACGGCTCGGTCTTGCCCGGCCCGCTCAACGCGAGTCCCGACGCGGTCGCGACTTCCTCGAACCAGGCGGTGTCCCGGTCGGCCGTCAACAGCACGATCTGCGCGCCGGCCTCCTTGATCACGCCCGCGATGTCCTGGGCGGTCGCGTCGTCCGACGCCGCCAGGGCGAGCGTCTTGTACTCTTCGGGCTTCGCACCGCCGAGGCGCACGGCGCACGCCGTGGACCCCAGCACCAGGACTCCCAGCAGGACCTTCCGGATCATCTTCGCTCCACGTTCAGTTCGACGATGCCACCGCTGGCGGCCGCCGCGGCAGGCGGACCTCGAACTCCGCGCCACCGCCATCCCGGTTCCGCGCCGAAACCGCGCCTCCGTGCGCGGCCACGACCTGCCGGACGACGGCGAGGCCGAGGCCCGTGCCGCCGCGTTTCAACGAGCGGTCGGGTTCGAAGATAACGTCCTCGAGCCCTTCGGGTATGCCAGCCCCGTCGTCGGCCACCACGACGCGCACGCCGTTCGCACCATCCGCCGACGCGCGCACTTCGATGACACCGGAACCCTCCCGTTGCCCTGTCGCCTCGACCGCGTTCCGGACCAGGTTGCGGAACGCGCGGGCCAGCGCTTCGTAGTCCGCCAATACCGTCGTGAGGCCGGGCTCCGCAGCGAGCGAACGGTGGATCCCGTCGGGTACGTCGCTCTCGAGCAACTTGCCCATCAGCTCGGCAATGTCGACCTCGCTCATCGGGCCGGTCGCCGGCCGGCCGAGCGCCGCGAACGAGCGGGCCAGCTCGTCCAGCCGCGTCGTCTCCTCCCGGATCACGTCCACCACGTCGCGGAGCGACGGGTCCGACTCGGCCGACTGGTCGAGCCGGTGCGCCGCGAGCCGGAGCGGCGTAAGCGGGTTCTTCATCTCGTGCGCGACGCGCCGCGCCATCTCGCCCCACACCTTCGTGCGCTCCGCCTCGACGGCGCGGCGGCGGCCTTCCCGGATTTCCGACTCGGCAGACCGGAGCGCATCGCGCAGGACCGCGACCTCGACGACTTCGCGGCGGGGCCCGGTTCCGGCGTCGGGCAGCGGCTCGCCGCGGCCGAGCCGGCCGGCCCACTCGACCAGCTCACCGATCGGCCGGGCGAGCTCGCGTGCGAGACGCCGGCTGACGAGCAGCGCGATCGCGGCGAGCACCAGCGCCAGGGCCGCCACGGCGATGGGGGCGGCCGCATCGATACGCTGGCCGATGAAGTTCCAGCGGCCGGCCTGGCGGAGTGACTCGGAAAGGTCGTTGTGATGTCGCTCGGCGGCGGTCGCGAGCGGGCCGCCGAGGGAATCGGCAGCCTCGGCCGCATCGATGAGTGCGCGCCCGGACTCGGCGACACCGGCCCAGGGCCCGAGGGTACCGAGGCCCCGAAGCGAGCGCGAGCCGATGGCGAGCGCGATGAGCAGGACGGCGAGCGTGGGCACCAGCGCGAGCGCCGCCAGCCAGCCGAACAGCTTCCGTTCGAGTCGTTTGCCTCTGCGCATCGCCCCTCCCGCCCATCTCACCCGACCGTCGAAGCGGCCGATACTCCCCAATATACGCTGTCCGGCGGGCGACCCCGATCCCATTCGTGCGGGATCTTTTGCCCGGCGCCCGACGTAGCTCCATCAACGGGACGGATCGCGGTACGGAACCGGCGCATTCGGGCCGGTCTCCGGATCCGGAATCCGGGAGGTGTACGATGATCCTGCCCAGTGTCCGTACCTCGTTCGACCGAAACGAAGCCGCATTCCTGCTCTGGCTGCTCACCCGGGGCGCTGAAGACGAGCGCGCCGGGCTCGAGGAGCGGCTCCGCGAGGAGGGCTTCGACGGCATCCTCGACGACCCGCGAACGCTGAACGCGATCATGGCCCGGCGCGAGCTCAGCACGGCGCGACCCGAGCTGGTGTTCTACCTGCTGGTCCGGCATGCGTTGCTCGAGGACGGGCTGACCGACCGGGTCATCGCCGACTACATCGCGACCCTGCTGCTGGCGTTCGGGCGGGCGGGCCGCGCCTTCCGCATCGAGGACGACGAGCACGAGTTCCACCACCTCGTCGATATCGTCACGGCGAGCGCCGACTCGAGCGGCAAGCGCGCGTTCCTGCTGCGCGCTCACCTCGGCGAGTACGCGCTCTGGCTGAGCGGCCTGTTCCCCGATCACATCACGGCCCGCGTCCACCGGCGCGGCGCGCCCGGCCTCGAGTATTACGAGCAGCTCGGCGCCCAGGGCTACCGCCTCGCCGCCCGCTACGCTGACGCGGAACAGCACGGACTGGACCGGGTTTATCGGGATTGTGCGGATTCGTTCCCCGCGCTCCGCGTCGCCCTGAACCGGGTCGCCGATCGGCACCTGTTCCCGGCAAGCGGGGACCGTATCGACCGACTGCTCCGGCAGGTGGCGGACTCCTTCAACCGCGAGACCGGGAACCTCTGACCTTGGGCAACGCACCGTTCGCACCCGGACCGGCCGGAATGCCGGCCATCTGCCCGCACTGCTGGGAGTTCAACTGGCCGGGCCACCGGCTCTGCGGCCGCTGCGGCGCCGACATGCGGACCGTGCTCCAGGAGTCCGGCGGACTCCGCATGACCGCGCCCGTTCAGAGCCCGGTCCCCGTCCGCGCCGGCGCCCACCTTTCGCCGGCCCAGCGACTCGCGTTGCTCGGCTTCCTCCTGCTGCTCCTGCTCGGCCAGGTCTTCGGCGCGCTGCTCTACGCCCGGCCTGTGCCACAGCCCGTCCGACTCGCGCCATCCGCGCCCGCGGGCGGTGCCGGCCTCGACTGATCGGCCGGCTCGCCGCAGCGCGGGCACCACGACCACCCCCGATCGAGCGCGGCGCCGCACCGGCACGCGGCCCTGAGCCGGACGCCGCACCATGGACACGACCGGAACGCGGACCGGCACGGCTTCCCGCAGCCGGGACAGAGCGGCGATTCCCGCCCGAGCAGGCGAAGGAACGGCCGCACTTCCTCGATCGTCGTCTCGCCCGCCCGGACTTTCTCCCACGCATCGCGGGCGAGCGGCGCCATGCCGGCCGCGAGCGCCGCGTCCCGGATCCCTTCCGCGCCGGGCTTTCCGGCGATCCGCTCCCGGATCCCGGCGTCGATGACAAGCAACTCGAACAGACCGACGCGGCCCGAGTAGCCCGAGCCGCCGCACCGCGCGCAGCCGTGGGCCCGGCCGACCCGGACCGCCGAAGCGGGAAGTCCAAGTCCCTCCAGCTCCACGGCGTCCGCCGCCGCCGCGGCCGCGCAGTGCCGGCACAGGCGCCGCACCAGCCGCTGCGCGAGAACGCCGATCAGCCCGGCGGAGATGAGCCAGCCGGGCGCGCCCATGTCCATGAGTCGGCTCACGGCCGAGGGCGCGTCGTTCGTGTGCAGGGTCGAAAGGACAAGGTGCCCGGTCAGCGCCGCCGCCATCGCGGTCTCCGCCGTCTCCCGGTCCCGCAGCTCGCCCACCATGATCACGTCCGGGTCCTGACGCAGCACCGAGCGGAGCGCGGATGCGAACCCGAGCCCCGCCTTCCGGTGGACCTGCACCTGCGTCAGACCCGGCAACCGGTACTCGACCGGGTCCTCGAGCGTCACCACGTTCCGCGTCGAACGGTCCAGCCGGCCGAGCGCCGCGTACAGCGTCGTCGTCTTCCCGCTGCCCGTCGGACCCGTGACCAGCACCACGCCATGCGCCCGCTCGAGCAGGCCGCGGAACGCGCGCGCCGTCGCTTCGTCCATCCCCAGGTCGGCGAGGCTCCGCTCCGCGTTTACCGGGTCGAGGAGCCGGACCACGGTCTTCTCGCCGGTCACGGAAGGCAGCGTCGAAACGCGGAGCGCCAGTTCGCGGCCGCCGAGCCGGACGGTCGCCCGCCCGTCCTGCGGCCGCCGCTTCACCGCGATGTCGAGATCCGCCATCACCTTCAGCCGCGAGCCGAGCGCCGCCCCCGCGTGCGGCGGTAGCTCGATCAGCTCGCGGAGCACACCGTCCACCCGGATCCGGACCAGCAATTTGTCGCCCGCCGGCTCGACGTGGACATCGCTCGCGCCCGCCGCCGCCGCCCGCTCGAGCACGTGATCGACCAGCGCCACGATCGGCGCCGCGTCCAGCGCGCGCCGGAGCTCCGCCACGTCCACCGTATCCCTGCCGGTCGGTGACGGCGACCGGCGCGGGCGCGGCAGCCGCGTCACGATCGCCTCCACGCTCCGCGCGTGCTGGTCCGCGAACGCCGCGTCGATCGTCGCGCGTGTCGCTACCACCGGCTCCACTCGCCGGCCCGTCCGGAACCGGATCGCATCGAGGAGCGCCACATCCAACGGCTCCGCCGTCGCCACGCGCAGCGACCGCTCGCTCGCCGAAAGCGGCACGACGCCGTGCTGCCGCGCGAACTCCGCATCGATCAGGGCCAGCGCCGCCTCCTCCGGCCGGAGTGGCGGCGCCACATAGTCCAATCGGAGCTGCGTCGCCAGCCCGCGCGCCAGCGACTCCGGATCCACGCCCCGCCGCAGCAGCACCGCCCCCAGCCGCTCCCCCGTCGCCCGCTGCTCCGCCAGCGCGTCCCCCAGCCTGCCCTCATTCACCACCCCCCACCCGACCAGCACCTCCCCCAACCGCACCTTCCCCTCCTCTCCCGCAGCCCGCTCCGCCCGGCGCCCGCCCCCGGTCCCGCAAACACCCCCGCCTCCGCCTCCGCTACCCTCGCCGTCCCGCCGGGGCCATTCCATAGCGTCATCCGCCAGCTCGAGCCATTCAACCGACGGCCACGACCACGTATCTTCCCGACCGTGATCGAATTCGTGAACGTTGCCAAGCGATTCGGCCGGCGTGGTCCGTTCGCTCTGCGCGAGATCGGGCTCTCGATCGCGTCGGGCGAGACCGTCGCGATCGTCGGTCCGAACGGCGCGGGCAAGAGCACCCTGCTCGCGCTCGCGCTCGGGTTCCTGCGCCCGACGAGCGGCGCGGTCCGTATCCGCGGTCTCCAGCCGCGTACCTACCTGCGCCGTCACGGGGCCGGCTGGGTGCCAGAACGGTTCTCGCTGCCCGGTTCGTGGCGGGTCCGCTCCGCACTCGAGCATTTCGCGCGGCTGGATGGCGGAAAGGACGCGCGCGACCGAGCCCGCAACGCGCTCGAGCATTTCGGTCTCGGCGCGTATGGGAGCCAGCGCGCAGGCGAGCTCTCGCACGGTCTCCGACGCCGGCTATCGCTCGCCATCGCGACCGTGACGCCGCGCTCGCTCATCCTGTTCGACGAACCGACCGACGGCCTCGATGCGGAGGGGCGGGACCGGTTCCGCGAACGCTGCGCGTGGCTTCGCGCGCGGGACACGACCCTGCTGCTCGCGAGCCAGGACCTGGTTGAAGTCGGACGCATCGCGGACCGCGCCGTCACCCTGGAGAAGGGCAGGCTTCGCGACATCGTTCGCCTCCGTTCCGGCGATGCCTCGCTCACCGTGCGCATCGAGCTCGAGCCGCGGTTCGAACGGTTCGGCGAGTTCTTCCCGGACGCCCGGCCGCTCGCCGCCGGCCGCGCGTACGTCGTGCGCGTCGTCGATCACGCCGAGCTCAACGCCCGGCTGCGCCGGCTCCTCGAAGCCGGCGCCTCGATCGGCGCCGTGATGCCCATCGGGCACGCCACGCCGGGCAACGCCGAAGGAGGCGCGGAATGATCGCGTTCCGCGCCTCCTTGATGTGGCTGGTCGCCATCCGGCGGCGCATCCTGTTGCTGCTCGTGTTCGCGGGGGCGTTCCTGCTCGCGGCGGGCAGCGCGCGGATGCTGGCGGGGACGGCCGGACACGTGGATCTCGACCGCATCTTCGAGGTCGGCGGCCCGACGCTCGCGTCCGTGTATCTGCTGGCCGGATGGATGATCGGCCGCTTCCCGCTGATCGCGGCCATCGTGCTGATGGCGGGCGTCTTCTCCGACGAGCGCGTTTCCGGTCTCGCGCGGCTTCATCTCTCGCGGCCCGTCTCGCCCGCCGCGTTCTACGGCGTGCGCGCCCTCGTGCTCGCCGCTCTGGCGACCCTGCTCAGCGTGCTGCTGCTGCCCGCGTTCGACCTGATTCTGCTCGGACGGACGCAGCCGGGCACGTGGGTACTCGCGGTCGCGTGGATCGTCACGTACGGCGGTGTTACCGCCGCGCTCTCGCTGTGGACGCGAGCCGACGCGTGGGTCGCACTGCTGCTCGCGGGACTCGCCACGATGTGGCACGCGCTGCGCGTCGGCGGCGTCCTCGATACGGTACCGGTCGGCGGCCGGCAGTTCCTCACGCTCGTGCTGCCGCCGCACGGCGCGCTGCTCGCGCTCGAGACCGCGTTCGCGCAGATGCTGCCTGTGCCGTGGACCGCGTTCCTCGATGCCTGCCTCTACGGCATCGTCGCGCTGTTGATCGCCGCGTTCACGCTCGAGCGCCGCGAGATCTGACACGAAAGACGCCCGCGCGGGTCACCGGGATCCGCGCGGGCGTCTCGAGCCGGCGTCGTCGCTACGCGTCCAGTCCGTACAACCCGATCTTGCGCAGCACCGTGGGCCGCGAAATGCCGAGCATGCGCGAGGCCCGCGCCCGGTTCCCGCCCGTGCGCCGGAGCGTCTCGCCGATCAACAGCTTCTCCATCTCGGCCAATGTCATCCCGGACGCCGGAATCTGCAGGGCCGGTCCGGATTCCTCCGCACCGTCCGCGTCGGCGTGCGATCCGTTCGTGCCGCCGTTGCCCATGCGCGCCAGGATCACGTCGCCGCGCGTCGGGATCGTCTCCCGCTTGCGCAGCATGATGTGCTCCGGCCCGATCAGCTCGCCGTCGCACATCACGATCGCGCGCTCGATCGCGTTCTTCAACTCCCGCACGTTGCCCAGCCACGGATGCCCGTACAACACCGGGATCGCGTCCGGCAGCAGTCGCTTCGGCGGAATCGCGTGTTCCTGGCAGATCCGCTCGACCAGGTGCTCCGCCAGCTGCTCCAGATCCTCCATCCGGTCCCGTAGCGGCGGCAGTTCGACGCGCAGCACGTTCAGCCGGTAGAACAGATCGCTCCGGAACTTGCCTTCCGACGCCAGCACGCTCAGTTCCCTGCTCGTCGCCGCGATCACGCGACAACCGACTTCGTACTCGCTCACCGCACCCAGCCGGCGAACTCGCCGCTCCTCCAGCACGCGCAACAGCTTCGGCTGCAGGTTCAGCGGCAACTCGTTCACCTCGTCCAGCAGCACCGTCCCGCGACCCGCAACCTCCAACAGTCCACGTTTCGCGACCCGCGCATCGGTGAACGCACCCATCTCGTGCCCGAACAGCTCCGACTCGAGCATCGTCTCCGGGATGGCCGAGCAGTTGATCGCGACGAACGGCTCGCCCGCGTTCCGGCTCGCGTTGTGGATCGCTCTCGCGAACATCTCCTTCCCCGTCCCCGTCTCGCCCACCAGCAGGACGTTCGCACCCGCGTACCCCGCCACCCGCAACGCCATCCCCACCGCCGACTGAAACACTGGACTCCCGCCGATCAGACCCTGCATGTCGTCCCGTGTCGGGACGTGCGCCGAATCCGATACGCGCGGGCGCTTCCGCTCCAGGGCGATCGCACTCTGAGCTGGACCCACGTTGTATCTTCCCGTCGATGGCGGGAGCAAGCCTCCGCGACCCTCGCGTTCAGGCATCCCGCACGCCGCGTACGGTCCGTCATGCGGGAATATTCGTGCCGACGCGCCCAAACGGCGGAAGTTGTTGTCACACAAGATTATCACAAACAGGGACGGACACCCATCCACCCCCGGCGGACGGCCGCCTGGTCCCGGGTTCGCAACATTTCTTTTCAGCGGCGCGGCCCCGGACCAGTCGGCCGTAGCGCGGGCCGTGACGTTGCGCCGGGCGCGCGGACGCGGAATCGCTTCCGATCTCTGTCAGGCCGGGGGATCGAAACACCTCGCGCCATGCGGGACCCCGGGAAACGCGGTTGCGGGCGCCGAACGGTCCGCCTGCCAGACCGTCCGACGCCCGCTCGCGGCCCTGTGCGAGGTGCCGCGCTTTCCCTGCTTTCCCGTAGTCGAATCACCTCCTCACCACACATCCCGGGCCGCACCCGTTTCGCGACCCGCGCTCCTTCCATTACAAGTCGCGTGCCCCAAACCACAATTCATTCAAGTCATTGCCATACAAGGATTTCCGCGAAAACAAGCCACGCCCCGGACCGGGGCCCATCCATCGTCCCAATGCATCGAAGTTTTCCATGCGACAAATCCCGCTACACATCACGGTCTCCGTCCGTCGGACGGGACGCCGAGGACCTCGAGAATCGACGGCGTGACATCCGTCAGAGCCACCCAACCCCGGCTCACATCGCCATGGCCTTGCCCCACCACCAGCGCCAGCGCCGGATTCCGCGTGTGCCCCGACGCGCAGTCCTCGAGGTTGCCATGGTCGCTCGCCACCACAAGCAACCCACCATCACCCAACTCCGGCAACAGCCCGCCCAGGAACGCGTCTACCCGCTCGATCGCCGCCACCGCAGCGGCCAGCCGGCGCGTGTGTCCCGCGTAGTCCGTCGCGTAGTGCGCGAACAACGTCAGATCGTGCGAGGCCGCAATGCGGGCCAGGTTCCGGCCCGCATCCGCCGCGCCGATCAACGGGACCTCGCGGCGATGCAGGTGCTCACGCCAGCCCTCGTTCGTGATCTCGCTCGCGACCGCATCGCCCCGAACGAGGTGCGACGTGTGCCGGTTCAGCACACCCGCGCCGAGCGCTGCCAGCGGCGGACCCGCGTTCAGAAACTGGGCGGCTCGCCGCCTTCGACGCGTGTCCCGGCCGACGGCCGCGGCCGGGCGATCGGCCGCCTGCGCCTGCGCAACAAGCTCCTCGGGATAGGCGTTGGCGAAGGCAACCGTGCGGCCCGCCGCGAGCGCCCGCGCCAGCAGGTTCTCGGCCCGCACCCGATTTCGGAGCGGTACCGGCACCCACGGCCCGAAGTGTCGCCCGTACTCCACGGGTGTGATGTGTCCGGTCAACAGTGCGGCCTGACCGGTGCCACTCTGGGGTAACCCGGCAAGACCGAATCCCGCGTCCAACCCCACGAGGCTCGCCCGCGGGCCGCGGTACGGCACCACCGTGGACACGGGAGCGCGGCCGTCGAGAAGCCCACGGATCACGGGGATGGCGGCCGTGGCCAACGCATTCCGGATCGGGTCCGGTTCCCCGAGACCGACGCCATCCAGGAAGACGAAAACCACTCGCCGATCCAATCGCCACCTCCGCGAACCCGGCTCCGAGCCCTGGACTGATCCTCCCACCACCATGCCGCGCACCGCAAGGCATGTTGCTTGCTCGGACCGGTGGAACTTGATTCCGGGCTGACGTCGGTCCAATGGGTCCATCAAAATGAGAAGGTGGATGAGTCGTCCGTTCCGCCCGTGGTTGATGCTCTTCGGCGTCGCGCTCGCGCTGAGCGCCGCGCTGAACGTGGCTCTGGTATTCCGCTACCGGGTCCCCCCGCGCATCTGGAACTACATCGCGCGCCAGAAAGAACCCGTCATTCCCAGGATCCCGCTCCGTCGGCACCTGCCGATCGACAAGCACGAGCCGGCCCTGGCCGGCCTCGATTCCAGCAGCATCGCCGATCTGCCCGAGTGGAAGACCAGGGGGCGACTCAAGCTGCGTGAGCTCCTCGGCGTCGAATTGCGCGACCAGGCGGTGCCCGTCCGGCTCGTACGCACCGAGATGGTCGGCCGCGTGATCCGGGAAACGCTCATCTTCGAGCAGGAAGACGGTCTCGACGTGCCCGCGTTCCTGCTCAGGCCCGTCGATGCGCCACCACGACCCGCTGTCATCGTCATTCCCGGTCATAGCGCGGGCATCGTCGCGACCGCGGGCATCGCACCCGACTTCCAGCATTCGAATGCACTCCGGCTCGCGCAAGCCGGTTATGTCGTGCTCACCATGGAAGTCCGCGGCTTCGGCTATCTCTCGAAACTCGACAATCAGCAACCCGCCGTCGACAAGTCCGCGTACCTCGGCATCAACCTCACGGAAGGCCTGACTCCCGTCGGCGTCACCGTTCGCGATGCCCACGCCGGCATCAATTACCTCCTCTCTCGACCCGATGTCCGGAGCGCATCCGTCGGCGTCGTCGGCTTCAGCTCCGGATGCGTCGCCGCCATCTTCCTCGCCGCTCTCGACAACCGCGTACACACCACCGTCGCCAGCAGTTGCGTCTCTTCCCAGGACGCCAGCTTCCGCTTCAGCCTCCACGACCCCTATTCCGCCGTGCCCGGAATCTCGAAATGGTTCGACACCTGCGATATCCTCGGCCTCATCTCACCGAGACCCGTGCAGGTCCAGTGGGGTGCGCTCGATGTCGACCGCACTTCACGATCCGCTGCCTTCGGCCCTTCCGCCCTTCACATGTTCGCCCTCGCACGCGGGATCTTTGCCGCCGATGGCGCACCCGACAACATCGTCAAAGACGTTAATCCGGACCTCGGGCACGAATTCGACCTGGACGCTGCCACCGACTTCCTCCTCCATCGCCTGCCCTTCTGACCCGAATCACGCCCGCGTCCCCCCCGACGCCTCTTGACGGACCGGACCGCGGCCAATATCTTCGCGCCGGACAGACAAATGGAGGCCTACCACGTGCTGGGCGAATTCGAGCAACTGGTGCTGATGGCGCTGATGCGGCTGGGCGAGGACGCGTACGGGGTGTCGGTGCAGGAAGAGATCGAGCGGCGTAGCGGCCGGTCGGTGAGTGCGGGGACAGTATACCGGGCGCTGCTTCGGCTGGAGTCGAAGGGGTTCGCGGAGTCGTGGGAAGGGCAGCCGACGCCGGAGCGTGGGGGACGTCGCAAGCGGCACTACCGGGTGCTACCTGCGGGCCGGGCGGTTGTGGCGGAGTCACTCGCGATGCTGGGCCGGATGGCGGAAGGGCTGGAAGGCCTGCCGGACATTCCGCCGACGCGGAGCGCGGGTTGAGCATGCGTCGGCAGGACGGGCGGAGGAATCCGTCGCCGCCGCGGGTGCTGGAGTGGCTGGCGGGTCGTCTGTTACCGGTGGTTCACCGTGAGTGGGTGCTGGGCGACCTGTCGGAGCGGTACGGTAGGCGTCCGGCGCGTCCGGGTGGGGTCCGCTGGTATGCGCGCGAGGCTCTGGGCGCGGTGATCGGCATTCGTATTCATGGGATCGGGTCGCGGTTCGGTGAGCGTGGGCGTGGCGGGGACGGGCTCGTGCGGGGCGTAGTTGGCGATGCGCGGCTGGCGCTACGCGGGCTAATGCGCGGACCGGGTTTCACGACTGTCGCGGTATTGACGCTGGCGCTCGGGATGGGTGCGACGAGCGCGATCTACAGCGTGGCGAAGCCGGTGCTGTTTTCGCCGTTGCCGTACCGTGAGCCGGACCGGCTGGTGATGGTGTGGGAGCAGGAAGCGAGCGGAGCGGACAGCAACACGGGGTATGCCACGTTCGCGGATGTGCGGCGGGACGCGCGCACGCTCGGTTCGATCGCGGCGATGGGCTACTGGTCAGTGACGGTGACCGGTGATGGCCGTCCGGAGCGGCTGCTCGGTCAGCGGGTGTCGGCCTCGTTCTTCCGGGTTCTCGGCGTGCAACCGGAGCTGGGTCGGGACTTCCTTCCGGAGGAGGATTCGCCGACGGCGCGCGCGGTGGTGATCCTCGGGCATTCGCTGTGGCGGCAGCGGTACGGCGGCGACCCGTCGATCATCGGGCGGACGTTGACGTTGAGCGGGGACACGTACGAGGTGGTGGGCGTTCTGCCCGCCGACTACGAGAGCCTGCTGGCGCCGGACGCGCAGGTGTGGCGGCCGTTGCGCTACGACGTATCGCAGTCGTGGGCGTGCCGGACATGCCGGCACCTGCGTGCGGTCGCGCGGTTGGCGCCGGGCGCATCCCTGGCGGAATCGGACCAGGAGCTGAACGCGTTGAGTGCGCGCTACGTGGCCGCGCATCCGACGGAGTACGAAGCCGCGGGGATTCGGCTCGAGCCGTTGCGGGAGCAGGTCGTCAAACAGGCGCGGCCGGCGCTCCGGCTGGTGCTGGGAGCGGCCGCGCTGGTGCTGTTGATCGCGTGCGCGAACGTCGCGAACCTGCTTTTCGCGCGTGCCGTACGGCGTGGATCCGAGTTCGCGGTACGAAGCGCTCTGGGCGCGGGCCGCTGGCGGATCGCGCGGCAGATGCTGATCGAGAGCGTGGTGCTGGGGATGGCGGGCGGGGTTGCCGGGCTGGTGGTCGCGCTGTGGAGCGTGCGAACGCTCGTCGGGCTCGCGCCGCCGGAGTTGCCGCGTCTATCCTCGGTCGGCATCGATGGCGGCGTGCTTCTCTTCACGGGCGTAGTCGCCGTGGGTGGCGGCCTGTTCTTCGGTTTGCTGCCGGCCGTGGTTGCGGGGCGAACGGACGTACTGCGGCGAATGGGTGCGGGGCAGCGGGTGGCGGGCACGCGCCGCCGGCGCGCGCTACGGGCGGGTCTCGTCGTGTCGGAGGTCGCGCTGGCGCTCATGCTCGCGGCCGGCGCCGGTCTCCTCGTCCGGAGCCTCGGCCAACTCTTCGCCGTGGATGCCGGCTTCGATCCCGCCGACCTCCTGACGATGGAGGTGCAGGCGGCCGGCCCGGCGTACGACGAGGATGCCGCGGTGCTCGCCATGCAGGCGCGTCTGCTGAATGCGGTCGAGGGGCTGCCGGATGTGGCATTGGCCGGACTCGTGAGCCAGCTCCCGCTGGGCGGCAACTTCGATCGCTGGGGCGTGCGCATCGAGGACCGGCCGCTCGCGAATCCGGCGCAGGCGCCGGGCGCCGATCGCTACTCGGTATCTCCCGACTACATCCGTGCGATGCGAATCCCGGTGTTGCGCGGGCGCGCCTTCACGGCGGCTGACCGGGAGGGCGCCGTCCCGGTGGTGCTGATCAACCGGACACTCGCGGAACGCTACTGGCCCGGCGCGGACCCGCTCGGCACGCGCATCCAGCTCGGCGCATCGGATTCTCCCTGGCGCACGATCGTCGGGGTGGTCGGCGATGTGAAGCACACGGGGCTGGACGCACCGCCGGGACCGCAGATCTACATGCCGATCCGGCAATCGCCGTGGGCCGACACCCAGGTCGCGCTCGCGGTCCGGACCGATCGAGACCCCGCCTCCCTCGCCGACGCGGTTCGCCGCGCGATCTGGGCGGTGGACGGTAGCCTCGCCATCAGCCGCGTCCTGCCCGCGCCCGAGCTGGTACGCGCGTCCGCGACACGCCGGGCTTTCGCGCTCCGCATCTTCGCGGCGTTCGCCGTCGTCGCGCTGCTACTCGCGGGCGCGGGCATCTTCGGCGTGCTGTCGGGAGCCGTGGCGGAGCGGACTCGGGAGATCGGCGTGCGGACCGCACTCGGCGCCACGCGCGCCAACGTGCTGGGGCTGGTTATCGGCCAGGGGATGCGAATCGCCGGACTCGGGATCGTGCTCGGCATCGCGCTCGCCCTCGGATCCGCGCGGCTTCTCCGCGGCCTGCTGTTCGGGGTCCAGCCCGACGACCCGCTCACACTCGTCGCCGTCAGCGCGATCCTCGCGCTCGTCGCCCTCGCCGCGTGCGCCGTGCCCGCGTTCCGCGCTGCACGGACGGACCCCGTCCGCACGCTGCGCGCCGATTAGTGGACTGTCTCCGAAGTATCGATGACATTCGAGCGCGTATGTGCATGCTACCTCGGAGACAGTCCACCAGACCGGCGTCGCCAAGGCCGCGTCAGGTCGAGAGCAGACGCGCGACGTCCCCCGCGTCCACTCCCTCGACTTCGACCTGTTTCGTGCGCGACGCCGAACCCGAGACTACCGTGACCCGCGAGGCCGCGACGCGCAGCCGCTTCGAGAGGAAGCGCACCAGCGCTTCGTTCGCTTCTCCCTCGACCGGAGGTGCGGCCACGCGGATGCGCAACGCCCCGTCGTGCTCGCCCGTCACCTCCGTCCGGGACGCCCGCGGCTGGACCCGCACGCGGATCCGCACGTCCGCCCCCCGCTGCTCGACCCAGCCCGTCATCTCGCTCCCGCAAACACTCTCGCGCCCCAACCCAGTCCCGCCGCTCCCGCCTCCGCTCCCGCAAACCCTTCCGCCTCCGCTCCCGCCTCCCTAATCCGTTACGGTCTTCTTCCTTGTCGCCGGAATCCGGATCGGCTCGAGCCCCTTCTGCTGGAGCAGCTTGTTGAACTGCGCCAAGTCGGTGTTGATGAGCACGTCGAGGTGATCGAGCCGGGTCTCGAGCTCGCCGGAAAGCAGATCGTACACCTCGTAGGACTGCGCGGTGGGCCGGCCGTTGACGCCTTCCACGGCGCCCATGAGCGCGGCGATCTTGTTGTTCAACCGGATCGGGAAGTTGAGCGGGTCCTGGTTGCTCTGGTTGCGATACTGGTAGATCTCGCCCTCGACGCCGGTGAACTTCTCGTTGAGCGCATCGCCGGGCTGCTTCACCGATTCGTCCTTGGCGATGCGGTCATCGACCTGCGTCTTGATGTCGCGGATGTCGATGACGGCCTGGTTCGCTTCCGACGTGCGGTCCCGCACCTTCATGGCGAGATCGAACTGCGCCTCGAGGTCGGCAACCGTCACGTTGCCGAGCAGTGGGCTGATGCCGACCTGGAACGTCTGCACCTCGGGCGGCCGGTCGTCCACGGTGAGCCGGACCTGGTAGTCACCGGGCGTCGCGCGCGGCCCGTTGGTGCCCGCCGCCCACATGATCAGCCCTTCGAACGTCGTGGCGCCCGGATAGCGGAGGTCCCACGACATGTGGTGCGTGCCGGGCTCGAGCGAGAGGCGGCCGCCCCCGCCGAAGCCGGAGCGCCGGCCCATCTGCGCCAGCTCCGGACTCTGGCCGCCCGCGCCGCCGCGGCCACCGCGCTGTGTCGTGTCGCGCGTCGCCTCGAAGGTGCGCACGACCTTGCCGGACGGATCGATGAATTCGAGCGTGGCCCTGGCCGCCGGCGCGCGCAGGTAGTAGGCAACGCTGACGGCGTTGTCGCGTCCGAGCTGGGGATCGGGCGGGTCGAACAGGTGTACGTCGGCGCTGGCGACGACGGCCGTGACCTGACGCAACTGGTTGATGTCACGCATCACGTATGCGGAACGGCCGTGGGTTCCGATCACCAGATCGTTGTCCTTCACGACGAGGTCCGCGACCTGGACGTCGGGCAGGTTGCGGCTGAACCGGCTCCAGCTCGTGCCATTGTCGAACGAGATCCACACGCCGTGCTCGGTGCCGGCGTACAGCAGGGCGGGCCGGACCGGATCCTCGCGCACGACCTGCACGTAGTCATTCGCCGGGATCCCGTCGTTGGCGCGCACCCAGGTGCTGCCGTAGTCCTCGGTGCGGAAGATGTACGGTCGCCGGTCGTCGAGCTGGTAGTTCTTGGCCGCGACGTACGCGGCGCCCGGGCGGTGCGGCGAGACGTCGATCATGCTGATGCGCGCGAACTCGGGCATGTCCGGCGGTGTCACGTTCTGCCACGTGGTACCGTGGTCGCGCGTGAGCTGCACGTAGCCGTCGTCGGTGCCGACCCAGATCGTGTTGGCGTCGTGCGGCGACGGCGCGATCGTGAAGATGGTCGCGTACGTCTCGACGCCCGTCTGGTCCTTGGTGATCGGTCCGCCCGAAGGGCCCATCGTCTTCGGGTCCGCGCGCGTGAGATCCGGGCTCAGCCGGTCCCAGCTCATGCCGCCGTTGGTCGTCATCCACAGGTGCTGCGAGCCGACGTACAGCTCCTTCGGGCCCGTCTCCGAGAAAACGATCGGGAACGTCCACTGGAAGCGCTCCGCGATGTCCTCCGAGGAGTGGCCCATTGGGTTGTCGGGCCAGGGATCGATCACCTGGCTGTCGCCCGTCCGGTAGTCGTAGCGCGAGAGGTCGCCGCCGTAGCTGCCGGCGTAGAAGATGTTCGGGTCGTCCGGGTCGTTCGCGATGTAGCCGCTCTCGCCGCCGCCCACGGAGACAATGTTCGCCATCTGCGGCCAGCCGCTGCTCGGCACGCACGCCGTGCTGTTGTCCTGCTGCGCACCGCAGACCCAGTACGGGTCGTGGTGGGTCGCGATCACGTGGTAGAGCTGCGCGGTCGGGAAGTCCTGACCCGTCCAGGTGCGACCGCCGTTGACCGATACGTTCGCTCCGCCATTGTTGCTGTTGATCATGCGGTCGGGATCGTTCGGCGCGATCCACAGGTCGTGGTTGTCGCCGTGCGGCGGACGCAGGGTCTCGGAGAAGGTCTTGCCGCCGTCGCGTGAGCGGTAGAATCCCGTATTCAGGGCGTAGACGATGTCCTTGTCCGCGGGATCCGCGTAGATGCGCGTGTAGTAGAACGCGCGCTGCCTGAGCCGGCGCTCGTCGTTGACGCGCTCCCACGTCCTGCCCGCGTCATCGGAGCGGAAGACGCCGCCGTTCTCGTTCTCGATCAGCGCCCAGACCCGGTTGTGGTCCGCCGGCGACACGGTGATGCCGACCTTGCCCCAGAGGCCGGAGGGCAGGCCCTCGTTCGCCGTGATCTCCGTCCAGGTGTCGCCGTTGTCCGTCGACTTGAACAGGCCGCTCCCCGGTCCGCCGCTGAACATGCCCCATGGCTGCCGGTAGACCTCCCAGAAGCTGGCATACAGCGTGGACGGCTCCACGGGATCGATGATCAGGTCGATCGCGCCGGTCCGCTCATCGCGGAACAACACCTTCTGCCAGGTCTTGCCACCATCCTTCGAGCGGTACACGCCGCGTTCGGGATTGGGGCCGTACGCGTGACCGAGCACGGCGGCGTACACCAGGTCGCAGTTCCATGGGTGCACCCGGATCTTCGAGATCACCTGGCTCTCGATCAGCCCCATGTGCGTCCACGTGCGGCCCGCATCCGTGGATTTGTAGAGGCCGTCGCCCTGCATGATGTTGCCGCGGAACTCGGACTCGCCCATCCCGATGTAGACGATGTCCGGGTTCGCCTCGCACTGGGCGACCGCGCCCACCGAAGAGCTCGTGAGCTGGCCGTCCGTCACCGGCTGCCACGTCGTGCCGGCGTCCGTCGTCTTCCAGAGTCCGCCGCCGGCCGCGCCGAAGTAGTACTCGTGGGGCCGGCTCGCACTGCCCGACACCGCGATCGAACGGCCGCCCCGGACAGGGCCGACGTTATTCCAGGTGAGACCGCCGAAGAACGATGTGTCGACGCTCATGCGGACCATCGCCGCGTCCTGCTGCCGCGCGGCGAGCGGCCCGGCCACCATGGCGGCCGCCAGGGCGAGCGTCAGCGGAACGAGCGAGGACCGGGATGGACGGGACAACGATCGGGCGATACGTGGCATTGGTTCCGTTCCTGTGGAGGCGGCGGATCTGGCGGTCGTCCGGCTCCGGGCTGGACGGACGGGCCGCGGCAGTACCGGCGGGCGGGAAAGCCACCCGGCAGGAGGCGGAAGCTTGGGGAGCTCGTCGAACCTGTCAAGGCTCGCTCGGCCCCGGAACGCGACGCGGAGGCCGTGCCGTCGGCCTCCGCGTCCGCTACGTGATCGGGGCTCCTCATTCGCTAGAACAGGCGGACCTCGAAGCGCAGGAGCCGGCCCGGCCGGGGCAGGCCGCACTGATCGTAGAGCGCGGTGTCGGCGACGTTGTCGATCGAGGCGCGCGCCTCGACTCGGCTCAACATCCCCGCGCCCGTGGCCGGCATGCTGAATACCTTCGACAGCATCGCGTTCAGCCACGAGCCGCCCTTCAGCTTCACATCCGCGCCCGTGTCCGGGTCCTGGCAGAACTGGGCGCCCGTGTACTCCGTTTCGGCGCCCGCCGAGATCCCCGCGATCAGCGGGAAGCGCGCGAACACGCTGCCGCTCCGTTCTGGCAGGTTCTCGGGTTTGGTGGACGCGGCCGTCGAGGGGTCGATCAGATCGACGGCTTGCAGCGTGATATCACCGCCGAGGCTCAGCACGCCGACGCTCTGCGAGAACAGGATCTCGACGCCCGTGCTGCGCAGCTGGTCGGCGTTGACGCGCTTGCGCTTCTTGTCCGGCAGCGTGATCCGTCGGATCGCGCCGGACAACCGGTTCCGGAACCCGACCAGCTGCAACTCGCCGTTGCCAAACCGCGTCGTGATTCCGCCCTCCACCGCCACCAGATGCTCCGGCTTCAGATCCGGATTCGGCTCGAACCGGTTGAGCGCCTCCGAGTACACCTCGCGCAGAGCCGGGAACCGGCCACGCCGGCTGACGCCGGCGTGGAGCAGCGTGCCACCATCGTTGACGAGCGCCGTCATGCCGACGCGCGCGCCCCAGTCGTCGATTGTGCCGAGCGACGGCAGCCCGCCCGTCTTCGGCGTCTCGCCGCGGTCGAGAGAGCCGCCCACGCTGAGGCGCAGCGCCTGCACGGGCGCGTCATCGTTCTCGAACAGACCGATCACCGTCTCCGCCCCCGCGCTCATCAGCCGCTGCTGGTACTGGCTCAGCGTACCGTCGACGGTGGCGTCGTGCGAGATGCCGGCCCATGTCAGGGCCATTCGCAGGTCGGCGTGCTCGCCCATGGTGTGGTCGGCCAGCAAGCGGGCGGTGGCGGTGCGATCGTCGCCATCCTCGGTCCCGATGATCTCGTCGTAGGCGCGGGTCGAGTACGAGCGAATCTCGGTCCGGCCGGCATCGAAGCCGACGCTCAACTCGACATCGCCGCGGCCGAGCGGCGTGGCGCGGTCACCCGTCCCCATCGACGCCGCGACGATTGCGCGCGAAATGTGCGGATAGCGCCAGAGCCGCGGCTCGTCAGCTCCGAGTTCGCCCGCGATGCCGCGCTCGGCCCTGAACGCGGACGTCGCCAGCGTGAACCACGAGCCGCCGTTCCGCGCGTAGCGCAAGGCGAGGAAGCCGTCGACGTTGCGGACGTCGGTGTTGAGGCGCAGCTCGTCCGCGGTCGCTACCGGCTCCGCGACGCCGCCCGCCAGCGGCGCGCCCGGCGAGTCGCGGAAGCCGACGCCGGCACGCACGAGCAGCCGGCCCGTCTCCGATCGGAACGGCATGCTGCCGGACACGGAGCTGGCGTAGCCGCCCGTCTGGTCGTAGCCGCCGGTCAGTTGGAAGGAGGACCGTTCCGGGAACGTCGTGCCGCGCGCGACGCTGACCTCGACGACCCCGCCGAGCACGTTCGGCCCGTGCAGGATGGAGGAGAGTCCGCGCACGATGTTGATCTCGTGCGCCGCCGCCGCCGGCAGCACCGACACGTCCGTCCGGGCGTCCCAGCTCAGGGTCAGCGGCACGCCATCGAGAAGCACGGCGACCTGGCGCGATTCCGAGCCGCGCACCGAGATCTCGGCCTCGCCACGCGAGTTCGTGCGCAGGTGGACGGTCGGCAACTCGCGCAGCACTTCTTCCAGGGTCGGCGAGGCCGGCAGCGCGAGCGAGTCGATGTTCACCTCGATCGCGCTCGCCCCACCCACCGTCGTCACCGGACGCCGGGCCTGGACCCGCAAGGCCTCGATGCGAAAGACCATTGTGTCCGCCCGCGTCGTGTCCCGCTGTTGCGCGGCCCCCGGAGCCGCGCTCGACGCGGCCACCAACAATCCGAATGCACAGGCGCGAAGGGCCTGACTCATGATCCGCTCCCTGGCTGACGGCTCACCTCATCGTGCGGACGTGCACGACTCACGCACGTCCCTGCCGTGAGGCACAGGATGCGGCTCGGGAGAGGGGGTGGCAAGCAGAAGGATCTCGCATTTCGGGTAGTCGAAAACCGAGCGGCCGCATGGTGCTGCAGTGGTTCGGGGGGGCGGACCCGGCCGGCGTCAGCCGGGCGCCGCACCCCTCAGGCTGCGATCTGCGCCAGCCTCCGTTCCATCTCATCCTGGGAATGACGGGCACCGAGCGTCCGGTAGAACTCGAGCGCGCGGCCGAACGCGGCCCGCGCTTCCTCGAGGCGCCCCTGCGTCCGGTGCAGCTCGCCCGACTCCCGCGCGACTTCCGCCATGAGGGACCGGTCATCGGCCGCCCACGCGAGTGCGGCCGATTCGGCAAGGTCCTGAGCCGCCGCGTCGTGCTGGCCACGCTCGCGCCGGATCACGCCGCGGACCTTGAGCGCTTCCGCTTCCCGGAGCACGTCGTTTCGTTGCTGCGCGAGCGCCCGCGCCTCGTCGCAAGCATCGCTCGCCGCCTGCAGGTCGCCGCGCGAAAGGTAAAGCTCCGCCACGTTCACGCGGACCGAGTTCTCCAGCATCAGGTTGCCCGCGCGCCGCGCAACTTCCAGTGCCTGGCAGTACGCCTCTTCCGCCTCCACCCACTCCCCCGCCTGCGCGTGCAGCCTGCCCAGATTGTTGAGCGCCAGTCCGAGCATGCCGTCGTCACCCGCGACGCGGAACTGGGCGAGGGCCTTGCGATGGTGCGTGACCGCCGTGTCGAAATCGCCCCGCACCCGCGCCACCGAGCCGAGGCTCTGTTCGACCGAACCGGCCAGGCGCTCGTTGCCCGCCTCCCACGCCAGGCGGCGCGCGAGCTGGAAGCGCGTATCCGCCTCGGCGAGCTGGCCCCGCCCCATCGCGACGAGGCCCAGCCGGTTCGCAGCCTCCGCCATCCCATCGATGTATCCCGTGCGCTGAGCCCGCGCGTAACTCTCGAAGTGCCGCCACTCCGCCCCGCTCGTATCGCAGGACTCCCCGTCCAGCGATCCGAACAGACGCAGCAGCTCGACGGCCTCCGGATCGGAGTCCGAAGGGTTGATCAGCGCCAGCGCCGGGTGTCGCCGCGCCGCCTCCGTTTCCATCTGGCCATCGCTCATCTTGGGACTCCGGACGGGATCGACCGTGTGTGCTCCATGCTCGGTACGGGCCCCCTGCCCGCGGATGTCACCTAGACAAGTCCCGTGCCGGTCTGGCGCCCTCGACTCAACACGTTGTGAAACAACGGGTTGGATCCGGTCGGGGAGAAACGTGCACCGGCTCCCTGCGTAACGGTCCGATGGCAAGGGACGTTACGGATGGAAAGAACCGAGACGGTGGGACAGATACGGTCGGACAGATACGGTCGGACAGATACGGATTCGGGGGGCGGGGGCGGAGGCGGAGGCGTTTGCGGGGGTGGGGGCGGGAGCGGCGGATGGCGGGAGCGGCGGGTGGCGGGGGCTTGAGTTGCGGGGGGGCGCTCGGCGGGGGGTGGGTCTGCGGGAGCGCCGGACAGGGGGCGGGTCCGGGGGGGCGGGGGGGGCGGGGGGATCGGGGGGGGGCGGAATGCGGGGTCAGGGGATCTCGCGGCGGGTCATGGCGCGCTGGGCGCCGGTCGGTTCGCGGCCGGCGAGCAGCTTGTTCTGGAACTCCTGCTCCTCGAGGACGCGGTCCATGGACTTCTCGAGCTGGTTGAGTCGTTCCTCGGTGGCCTCGATCCGTCTCATCAACTGGGCATTGTCCCGGGGCGCGGACTGCAGCTCGGCATGGCGGTTCAGCGACTGCAGGATCGGTTGCACGATGAAGCGGCCGATCACCACCACGAGCGGGATGGACACGCCGATGATCGGTATCAACAGGGGCAGGATGTCTTCCATCGTCTCGGACTCGTTTGTTCTCGCCGGGCGCGAACGCGGCGCGGTGCTCCACACAACCGGGGCGGTCCGGCACCCGGACTGGACGGGCCGGCCAGGGGGCTCACGGGGCCGCACGCCGGTCCGATCGACCGCGAATTATAGCACGGGTCCGGTGCGGGGTGCACCGGTTGCGTTGTGGCCGGAGCCGATGCGGCGCAACTTCGCGGGCCCTCGCCGGTACCTTTGAACGGTACGGATTCCGGGGGGGGCGGTAGCGGGGACGGAGGCGTTTGCGATTGCGGGGCGGGGAAGGCGGGGGCGGGGTGAATGCGGAATGGGGGAACGGGTGAACCTGAAGGGACGAGTGGAGGCGTTCGGCTTCGCGCCGACGGTGGCGGATATCGATGCGATCGCGCGGCCGGCATCGTGGCGCGCGACGCGGGCGCTGCTGGCGGCGGGGATCGGCCTGGGCGCCGCGCCCGTGGTCGCGATCGTGCCGCCGCACATTCCGTGGGCGCTCGGTTCGCTGATCGGCGGCGCGGTGATCGCGCGGAAGCGGGCCACCGAGCACTTCACGCTGCGTTCGCTCGACGCGAAGTGCCCGCGTTGCGGCGAGCCTCTCTCGACCGAGCCCGGCCGACTCGCCGGGACCCGTGCGCTGCACTGCGACAAGTGCGGACTCGATTCGATCCTGCACGTCGGGGACGGAGCGGGAGGCGGGAGCGGAGGCGGAGGCGTTTGAGGGAGCGGGGGCGGATGCGGGAAGGAACGGCGGGGGGTGGCGCCCCGCTGATCCTGGTTCCTGTCCGCTGCCGGGCCGGACCGTTTCGCGGCTAGCGGACCCGCCGCGTCCGTCGTCGCAGGAAATCGCGCATCACGTACTCGCCGAGTGTCATGGTGGTGGTGAAATAGGCGCGGCCGCGCGACATCTCGGAGACGCGCGCGACGAAGCGGACCAGCGCCGGATCGTCGGCGAGCATGAACGTGTTGATCAGGATCCCGGCCTTCCGGCAGGCGGCCACCTCGCGCAGCGTCTCCCGGATCACACGTGGATCGAGGCCCGCCGAGTTCTTGTAGACCTGGCCGTTCTCGAGCGTGATCGCCGACGGCTTGCCGTCCGTGATCATCACGATCTGGCACATCTCCTTCTTCTGCGCGTGCAGCAGCCGGCGCGCGAGCTTGAAGCCCTCGGCGGTGTTGGTGTGGAACGGCCCGACCTTCGCCTGGGCCAGCTCGCCGAGCGGGATCTCGCGGGCGCGGTCGCCGAACGTGATGACGCGCAGCGTGTCGCCCGGATACTGCGTTCGGATCAGGTGCGAGAGCGCGAGCGCGACCTTCTTCGCGGGCGTGAAGCGGTCCTCGCCGTACAGGATCATGGAATGCGACACGTCGAGCATGAGCACGGTCGCGCACGAGCTGCGGTACTCGGCCTGGTGCACCATCAGGTCGGGGTAGTCGATGTCGAGCGGCGCCCCCGGCTCGCTCCGCGCCAACGCGTTCGTGAGCGTGGCCGGGATGTCGAGGTTCATGGTGTCGCCGAACTCGTACGGCTTGGGCGCGGCGCCGGCCTCGATGCCGGTCGCCAGACGGGCGGTATCGTGCGCGCCGAAGCTGGCCTGGCCGATCGCGCCGAGCAGGTGGCGAAGTGTGCGGTAGCCGAGGAAGTCGGTGCCCTTCTGCGTGAGGTTGAAGTCGACCTGGCGCGCGGCCTCGCGGCCTTCCTCGACCTTGCCCGGGCCGGGCATCTCGTTGAACCCGGCGGGCATCTGCGGCGCTTCCGAGAGGTTGATGTAGCCCTCGTCCACGAGCCGCTTCACCAGCTCGTCGAGCAGCTCGGCGATCTGCTGGCGCACCGCTTCGTCGCCGTCGCCCTCGCCGCGCAGCTCGCGCAGCATCTCCGGCGTCAGCTGCCCGCTCTCGAGAAGCGCGCGCAGCAGCGCCTCCTTCAACGACTCGACCGACTTGTCGTCCTCGTCGCCCGACCAGCCCCACCATGGATGGTAGTTGGGTCCGCCCTCGAACCCACTCTGCAGCATGAAATCCGAGAGGCGCTCGAGCAGGTCCTGCAGGTTGAGTGCATCGGCGATCGTGCCGGTGTACTTCGTATACGTGGCAAATCGCATGGACGACCTCCGGGTCGGACGCACACCTTCGATGGACCGTGACGGGAAACGCTGAAACACGGCGGACCGGCGACATCGCACGCCGCCTGCTCGACTTCTTCGACGAACGCCGCCGGGACCTCCCGTGGCGGCGCGATGCGGAACCGTACCGCGTCTGGATCTCCGAGGTCATGCTGCAGCAGACGCGCGTCGAGACCGTGCTCCCCTATTACGAGCGCTGGCTGCGACGGTTCCCTTCGCTCGCCGACCTCGCCGCCGCGCCGCTCGACGACGTGCTCCGCGAATGGCAGGGACTCGGCTACTACTCCCGAGCGCGGAACCTGCACGCCGCCGCCCGGACCGTCCGCGAGCGGCACGCCGGGCGCCTGCCCGATTCCGTCGAGGCGCTGCGCGCGCTGCCCGGCGTCGGCGAGTACACCGCGGGCGCGCTCGCCAGCATCGCGTTCGGCCGGGCCGAGCCTGCCATCGACGGCAATGCGCGACGCGTCTTCTCGCGCCTCTTCGACCTCGCCCGTCCCACCGCCGCCAGCCTGCGCGAGCACGCACGTACGGTCGTCCCCGCGGACCGGCCCGGCGACTTCAACCAGGCGGTCATGGAGCTCGGCGCCACCCTCTGCGCGCCCCGCAGGCCCCGTTGCGGTCGGTGTCCCGTGGCGGAGGACTGCCTCGCCCGAAGCCGCGGGACCGTTGCGCTCCGGCCACCGCCCCGGGAGCGGCCGCCGGTGCCCCGCTTCGACATCGGCACGGCCGCACTCGTCGCGCCCGGTGAACGGCTCCTCTTCGTGCGACGTCCCGGGGTCGGCCTGCTCGCCGGCCTCTGGTGCCTGCCCGGCGCCGAGCTCCGGTCGCGCGAAACGGGTCGCGCCGCCGCCGCGCGGGCCGCGCGCGCGCTCGGGCTCGAGGCGCGGGCTCGCGACGCGCGCTTCCTCGGTGCCGTCGCGCACGCGTTCTCGCACCGGCACGAGACCTACCACGTGCACCGGTTCGACCTGGATGACGCACCCGACGCGACGTCGGACACTGACACAGTCTGGGCGGATGTGCGCGGGCTCGACACGCTCGCCCTGCCGGCTGGACAGAAGAGGATCGTGCGACTGGTGCTGCCCTGATGGCGATTCCCTGCCCCGGCTGCGGCCGGCAGTACGACGTCACGCTGTTCGCGTTCGGCCGCACGGTCGACTGCACCTGCGGCGCGCGGGTCGCGCTCGAGATGCGTCACGTCGAGCCCGTGCGCCCGCCGCGCTTCGTCGCCGATGAGATGCTGGCCCGGCTCGCGCGCTGGCTGCGCGCGCTCGGCTACGACACCCTGCTCGAGGCCGGCCGCCCCGATGCCGTGCTCGTGCGGACCGCGTTCCGCGAGCGGCGGTTCCTGCTTACCCGCGACCGCCGGCTCTGCCGCGACTGGAACTTCGACGGCTGCATCCTCATTGAGAGCGATCGCCCCTCCCGGCAGATGCTCGAGGTGGACCGCCGCTTCGACATCGGCCGCGACTGGCGCTCCGGCCTCTTCACCCGTTGCATGATCTGCAACACCATCCTGAAACCGGTCGCCGGGACGACCGCCCCGCGAACGTCACCCGGACCCGCGCCCCGCGCCGATGGCGCCGGCCTCGTCGACGTGCCCGAGCCCGGACCGGGAACCGTCCACAGCTACTGCCCCGGCTGCGGCCGGATCTACTGGGAAGGAAGCCACACCCGCCGTATGCGCGTCTGGCTCACCCGCACCCTCGCCCCCCCATCCCCGTAACCCGCCTCCGCGGCCCGCTCCCAACGCCCCCGCCAACGCCCCCGCAAACGCTTCCGCCTCCGCTCCCGCCCCCCGAACCGTCAGTACACAATCCGTTCCACGATCTCCCGCATCATCTCCGCGCCGCGCCGGACGTTCTCGATCGTGACCCGCTCATTGTTGCCGTGCACGCCCGCCTCGTCCTCGGCCGTGTTGAGCGTCGGGCTGAAGCCGTAGCTGGCGATACCGAGGTCGCGCGTGAAGTGACTGTCGGTGAAGCCGGTCTGCACGGCCGGCAGCACGACGGCATCCGGGAAATGCTCGAGCGTTACGGCCTCGATCGCGCGGTAGAGGTCTGTGTCCGTCCCGGAGACGGCGGGGGAGAAGCCCATGATCTTCTCGATCTCGATCGTCGAGTCATTGAGCACGCCGCGCAGCTCGTCGATGAACGCGGCCGGATCCTGGTCGGGTACGAGCCGGCAGTCGAGCTCCGCCCACGCCTCGGGCGGAACCACGTTGATCTTGTTGCTGCCTTCGAGGCGCGTGATCGAGCAGGTGTTCCGCGTGATCGCGGCGAGGAACGGGTTTCTTTCCTGGAGCTCCGCGAGGAAAGCGCCGTCGTGCACGGCCGCGGCCGGGTCGGCGAGCCGGTCCGCGAACGGGCCGATGCCCGCCGCCGCGCGGCCGCGCAGGTACGTCTCGACCGCCGGCACGAGGTGCGGCTCGAACGCGTGCGTGCGGAGCCGTTCGAGCGAAGCGATCAGCCGCGTCACCGACGACGTCGTCCGCGGCAGCGAGCCATGGCCCGGCCGGTCGCGCGCCGTGACGTGCAACCACAGCGGCACCTTCTGCGTCACCTCGATCTCGAAAACCGGGCGGCCACCCGTCGCCGAGCCGCCACCACCCTCGTTCAGCAGCAGGCCCGCATCCTCGAACAGCTCCGGCCGGTTCGCCACCAGCCAGCCGGCGCCCATCGAGCCGCCAGCCTCCTCATCGGCCGTCGCCATGAAGATGACCGGCCGGTTCAGCGGACGGCCCGCCCGCTTCAGGGCGAGGAACGCTTCGAGCTGGAGGATGCCGAGTGTCTTCGTGTCCTGCGCGCCGCGGCCGTACACGTAGCCGTCCCGAATCTCCGCGCCGAACGGGTCGGCGGTCCAGTACGCCGTGTCCGCTGGCACCACGTCCATGTGATGAAGCAGGATCAGCGCCGGCTCCGGCCCACCCTCGAGTCGCGCCCAGATGTTGCCGCGGCCCGGCGCCGACTCCGCCGTCTCGTACGGGATCCCCTCGGCTTCGAAGATCTGCGCGAAGAAGTCCGCGGTCCGCGACTCGTTGCCGGGCGGATTCGTCGTGTTGATCCGCAGGTACGCCTGCAGCCGCTCGACCAGGGGATCCTCTGCGCCACGAGCGCCGCTCGAACACGCGCCCGCCACCAGCGCCAGGGCGAGCGCACCCGCCCGACCCGCACACCGCCTCATCGCCATTTCCATCGTCCTTTCGCTTGCCCACCCACCGGCACGACCGGCCGCCGCGCGCGCGAAGTTCAGGTTGCGGCCGGCGCCGCCCGACCCCACCGCTTCCACAGCAGCGCCGCCACGGCCCACGCCACGAGCGCCGCCGCCGCGACGTCGCTCACGAAATGCGCGTGCGCCATCACCCGCGTCAGCCCGCAGCCCACCGCGAGGAAGTACCACACCGGCGCCGCGCGAGGGAACAACCGCGCCAGCATGCACGCCGCGCCGAACGCCACGATCGAGTGGCTGCTCGGCAACGCCAACCCGCCCGAGTAGAACGGGCGGTCGCTGAACGCGCGGAACACGTACGCCCCGTCGTGCGCGCCCGGCCGCTCCCGCCGGAACAGCAGCTTCAGCAGCTCGCCCAGGATCCCCGACGCCGCCACCGAGCCCAGCAGCAGCGAACCGCGCAACCACGCCGACCGCGCGCCGCGCTCCAGCCGGAACGGCCAATCCGTCAGCACCAGCGCGATCGCGCCCAGCAGCCAGAACGGGGCGAACCCCATCACCCGGAACATCCGGCCCCAATCCTTGCCGTACACGTCGTCCAGCACCACGTGACGGTAGGCCCAGCCGTCAAGCAGGTGCGCACCGACCACCACCACCAGCGCCAGCACCAGGAACCGCAACACCGGACGTGACCCGCTCACGCTCCCTCCCCTTCCGCTCGTTCCCGTGCCCGCACCCCCACCCGTACCTCGATGTCCCGCGACAGGCTGCGATGCACCAGACAGTGAGCCGCCGCCCGCTCCAGGCGAACCATCACGTCCGCCGGTACCCCATCCGGCACCTCCACATCCACCGCCAGGGACACGATTCGCTTCGGCCGCACCGACAGCGCCTTCGTCACCCCGATCCGGATCGAGCCCGGATCGATCCCGTGACGCTCCGCTACCGGCTCCACATCCGTCGCGATGCACGTCCCCAGCGCCACCGCCAGCAGGTCCGTCGACGAGAACGACGTCCCCGATCCGCCGTACTCCGGCGACTTCGACGTCCGCACTTCCACCCCCGTCGGATGCCGGACCACACACTCCCCCGCACCCGCCAACCGGATCTCGATCCCGCTCACCTTGTCTTCCCGATTATCCCGCCGTTCCCACTCCCACACCCCCTCCCGCAAACGCACCCGCCTCCGCCCCCGCTCACCGTTTCCCTTCCAACGGAATCGCGTTCCGTGTCACCAGCTCCAGGTAGCTCCGCGCACTCTCGGTCTCTTCCGACGCGACGAACGCCTCGATCCGCTCCAGCAGCTGCGTCGAGATGTGGTGCGGCACCGACTGCGGTAGCGCGTACCGGCGCGTGAAGTAGCTCCGGATCAGCACGCTGCGATCGTCGTATGGAAGGTCCGCCACCGTCGCCGCGAACTGGCCGAACCCTGCCCCCCGCATCAGGTACTGTTCCACGTTCGACAGGTAGAAGGCCGAGACCCTGAGACCGCGCCGCTCGATCTCCCGACCGATCGCCGCCAACGCGCGCGGCCCCCCGAGATCGCCCACCACCGGGATCACGAGGTTCCGCGCCTCCAGCCGTTTCACGTACCGGAAATCCGACTCGCTCGCCAGGTAGTTCTGCCGCGCCCCCGTCAGGTCCGTCTGCAGCAGCAACTGCCGCCACGTCGGGTAGCGACTCCCCCGCCTCCCGCCGTCGTTCGAGTACCGGATCCCGAGACCATACTCGAAGAACGCCGAGTGGATGCCCCGGATCACCGCCCGGTCCCGATCCGACAGCGGATACCCGTACCCCTCGATCGACGCCTGCAGCAATGAGTCCGCCGCCTCGAACCGCTCCACCGACTTCCCCACCGTGTCCACGTACAGCACGATCTCATCGATCGTCGCGTCCTCCCACTGCCCCGCCTCCGCCGGCGCCGGACTCCCCAGCATCAACGACAGGTACTCCACCCGGTTCCGCGCATTCTCGAACAGCGCCTTGAACAGCAACTGCTGCAGCAGGTTCTCCCGACGGATGTCGATGATGAACGCCACCTCCGGACGGATGTGCGCGATGTACGAGAAGTTCTGGTCCGGACCCACACCAATGTACGCTCCGCTTCGCACCCCGAGCTCCGACAGCGCCGGAACCACATGCAGGTACGACGTCTCGTTCGACACCAGATTGTCGCTCGGGAAATAGCCGCCCGGCTCCGACAGATCCTGGATCAGCCGCCCGAACGACGTCGTCGCCCGGACCGTGTCCAGATCCGAACCGTACTCCAGGCCCGGTACCGTCAGCACGGCCGGCGACGGCGGCGCCGTCCGCATCGGAACCGGTTGCGGCGCCGCTCGGACCACCGGCCGCGCACGGACCGACGCCCGGTCCGGACCCGAACAGCCCGCCACGAGGAGCGCCGCGATCGCGAGAACCCGCCTCAACGGCTCAGCCCGCCCTCTCTTCTGTATCGTGGATTTCCCCCGGAACCGCCCCGCCCCGCTCAGGATCGCCGCCCCCGCTCTCCACCGTCAACCCCGCGATCGACCACCCGCCCCTCGCATTCCGCCCCCCTACCACCGCCCCCGCTCCCTCCCCCGCCAACATCCCGGCCCCCACTCACGTGGTCCTTGCCTTTCTAATTTATTCGCGTATTTATTAAAAACTATGAAAGGCGAGAAGATCGGGGAGTTCGAGGAGCTGGTGCTGCTCTGCGTCCGGACACTGGGCGAGGCGGCGCACGGCGTCAACATCCAGGAGGTGCTGCTGCGGGATGCGGGGCGACGCTCGGCGCTGGGCGCGATCTACGCGGCGCTGGACCGAGCGGAGCGGAAGGGCCTGGTGCGGTCGTGGCTGGGGGAGTCGACGCCGGTGCGAGGCGGTCGCCGGAAGCGGCACTACGGCCTGACGCGGGTTGGCGAATACGCGTTGTCGGAGAGCCGGCGGGTTCGGGAATCGCTGTGGTCGTCGGCGGGTGAGGCGACGCCGTGAAGGGAGGCGCGGGCGGCGGCCCGGTTGAGGGGGCCGTCGTTTTCGTTCTCCGCCGGCTGCTCGGCGTGGAGCGGTCGGAGCGAGCGCTGGCGGACCTTGCGGAGCTGTACGCGCGGGTCGAGCGCTTGTATGGCGAAGCGTATGCGCGTCGGCGTGTTCGACGCGAGGCGGCGCTTCTGGTGGTCTGGTGGCTTGTCGGCGTTGGAGGGCGTCTGTCGGTGGCGCCCGTTTCGTTCCTGCGGTGGCTGATGCGAGGCGCGATGTTGCGGGATTTCGGTCAGGATGTGCGGTTCGGGGTGCGTTCGCTCTCGCGGCGACCCGGTTTCACGGTGCTGGCGGTGGTGATCCTGGGGCTCGGGATCGGTGCGAACAGCGCGATTTTCTCGTTGGCGAACCGGATGTTCCTGACGTCGCCGGCGTCGGTGGTGGCTCCGGAGCGGCTGATCCGTGTGTCGCGGTCGTGGGCGCCGGGCCAGGGCGGCTCGATGTCGTACCCGAACTACGAGTGGCAGCGGGAGCACGCCACGACACTGGCGGGGCTGATGGCGTACAACCCGTCGAACCTTGCGGTGACGGCGGGTGTGGGAGGCGGCACGACGCCGGGCCGGGTATGGCTGGTGACGGACAACTACTTCAGCGTACTGGGTGTGGAGCCGGCGGCGGGCCGTTTCTTCCTTCCGGAGGAGAACGAGACGCCGGGCACGCATGCGGTGGTGGTGCTCTCGTACGCGTTCTGGGACCGGGAGCTGGGCCGGGATCCGGGTGCGGTTGGAAGCGACGTCGTCCTGAACGGGACGCGGTTCACGGTGGTGGGGATCGCGCCGCGCGCGTTCCGGGGCCTGGGTCCGGCGGAGGTGACGCCGGACTTCTATCTCCCGATCATGATGCTGCCGGCGGTGAAGCCGGCGACCGACGATGCGTGGTACCGGCGGCTACCGGACTCGCGGGACAACTGGCTGGTGGTGGTGGGCCGCCTTCGGCCGGGGGTGGGGGTGGAGGCCGCGCGCTCGGAGATGGTCGCGCTGCACGACGACCTGAAGCGGCAGTTCCCGGGGGAATCGCAGGACGAGACGGTGCTGGTGACCTCGCAGTACCGCTACTACCCGGGCACGGGCCGGTCGCTCGCCGACATGACCGCGCTGCTGCTGGCGGTGGTTGCGCTGGTGCTGCTGATCGCGGGCGCGAACGTCGCGGTGCTGCTGCTGGCGCGTGCGACGTCGCGTTCGCGCGAGATGGGCGTGCGCTCGGCGCTCGGCGCTGGCCGTGGCCGGGTGCTCCGTCAGGTGCTGACGGAGAGCCTCGTGCTGGCGCTGGCGGGCGGCGCGCTGGGCCTGCTCCTGTCGCTCTGGGGCGCGCGGATGGCGGCGCGGCTGCTGCCCTTCGAGCTGGCGGATACGTCGCCGGACCCGCGCGTGCTCACTTTCACGATCGGCGTCTCCGTCCTGGCGGCGCTGCTCGCGGGCGCGGCGCCGGCGCTGCAGGCCGCGCGCGCGGATGTGTTCTCGCTCATCCAGCTGCGCGGCCGGCGCGGTCCGCGATCGCGCGTGCAGGACGCGCTGGTCGTCGTGCAGGTCGCGCTGTCGCTCGTGCTCGTGGCCGGCGCGGTGCTGTTCACGCGCAGCCTGGTCGCTGCGCGCTCGCGCGACGTCGGCTTCGACACGAAGAACGTGCTGCTGGTGTCGGTAAACGTGCGGAACCACGGCTACGACACGGACCGCACGCGCACGTTCCTGCGAGCGGCTTCCGACCAGGTGGCCGCACTGCCCGGCGTGGAGAGCGCGTCGACCACGCGCATGGTGCCGTTCCAGGGTGACTGGACGACCGACATGAAACCGCCCGCGGGCGCGGCCGTGAACGCGGGTGAGGACGGTGTGACCATCGGGCTCAACGTCGTGATGCCCGGCTATTTCGAGGCGATGGGCGTGCGGCTCGAGAGCGGCCGCGGCATCGAAGCGTCCGACGACGAGCGAGGCGACGACGTCGCGGTGGTGAACCGGCACCTGGCGGACGCGTTCTGGCCGGGCAGGGACCCGGTTGGCCAGTTGCTCTACCTGCGCGGCGACGATCAGCCGCCGTATCGGGTGGTGGGCGTCGCCGGGGACGCCACGTACTACCGTCTGGGCGAGGACCCGCAGTACCAGGTGTACGGCTCGGCGCTCCAGTCCACGGATCCGGCCATCACGTTCGTGGTGAAGACGGCGGGCGATCCGCTCGCGCTCGCGCGGCCCGTGCAGGATGCGATTCACGCCATCGACCCGAACCTCGCGTTCTCGGAGGTGCGGACGCTGCAGAGCGTGTTCGACGCGGAGATCGGCCGGTTCCGGATCGCCGCGCAGCTGGTCAGCCTGTTCGGCATCCTCGCTCTGGTACTCGCGAGCGCGGGCCTGTACGCGGCGATCAGCTACCGGGTGTCGCGGCGGACGCGAGAGATCGGCATCCAGCTCGCGCTCGGCGCGACCCGCCGCCGTGTCGCGCGCCGGGTGCTCCGCCGGGGAATCGGGCTCGCTCTCGCCGGCGCCGCGCTGGGCATGGCCGGCAGCCTGGCCCTGACGCGACTGGTGAGCGGATTCGTGTTCGGCGTCACGCCGCGCGATCCGGTCACGTTCGTGGTCGCGCCGTTGCTGCTGCTGGGCGTCGCCGTGCTCGCGACGCTGGTCCCCGCCCGCCGCGCGATGGCGGTCGATCCGATGACCTCGATCCGCGCCGACTGACCGGGTGGACGGGTCAGGCCACTTCGTGCACGAGTCGAACCTCGGAAACCCGGTGCGTTGCGGCGATGCGAGCGGCACGCCCGGTCCCGTTCTCCTCTACGACGGGTTGTGCGGCTTCTGCGACCGCACTGTCCGCTTCCTGCTCCGCCACGATGCGGGCGGCGCCATGCGCTTCGCGCCGCTCGGTGGCGAGACCGCGGCCGGCATCCTCGCGCGGCATCCGGCGCTGCGCGGTATCGATTCGCTCGTCCTCGCCGATCGCGATGCCGGAGGGCACGAGCGGGTCCGTGTCCGCTCCGACGCGGTCATCGCGAGCGTCGCGTACCTGGGCGGTGGCTGGCACAGCGCGCGCGCCCTGCGTCTCATCCCCCGTGTCGTCCGGGATGCGGCGTACGACGCCTTCGCCCGGTTCCGCTACCGGCTGTTCGGGCGATTCGAATCCTGCCCCGCCCCGCCTCCCGGCGTGCGCGACCGGTTCCTTCCCTGAACGCGCGAACGGCGCATCAGAAGCGGGAAGCCGTCAGCTCGACGTCGGCGTGGCTCCACGCGCTCCGGAACCGGACGCGCACGGCTTGCGCGTCTTCCGTGCGTCCCTGCGCGTCGAGCGCGGCCGCCAGACCGAAGAGCGACCAGCCGTTCTCGGGAAACCGGTCGAGCTCGAGCCGGTACTCGCGCTCCGCCTCGGCCGGCCGGCCGGCCTCGAGCAGCGCGCGTCCGAGCGACTGCCGGATCGGATAGTACCAGAGTGGCGGCTCATCGTAGAGCAGTCCGTCCTCGATCTCCACGGCGGCGCGGAACTCCGTCACGGCCGCCTCCGGATCGCCGGTCCGGAGGGCGATCTCAGCGGCGAGCACGTGTGGCGTGATGTGCGGGATCGGGTTCGACTCGGCTTCACCACCCTCCATTCGCGCCGCCAGCACGCGCACTGTGTCCAGCGCCAGCCGCGCCGCGGCCGTGTCGCCGGTCGCCGCGAACGCCACGCCGCGCGCGTATCGCGCAAGGATCGACGCCTGCTCGAGGTCGGCGGGCGGGAGCGGTTCCCCGAGAACCTCCCGCCATCGGCCGAACGTGAGCAGCGTGAGCTGCGGCAGGACCACCGCGTTCTGGATCCAGTAGACGTCGCGCGCCACGTCGTGCGGCACCTTCGGCGCGACCGCACGCGCCGCCTCGAGCGCCTTCCCGCTCATCCCGGCCATGGTCGCCGCGAACGCCATGAAGTGGTAGTTGTGCGGGTAGTAGGCACCCGTGTACAGCGAGTTCATCCCGAGGTCCACCATGTACGTCTCGTCGGAATGGACCGCGTGCTCGTTCGCCGTCACCGCGTCCGCATAGCGGCCGACCCTGATGTAGATATGGCCCGGCATGTGGACGATGTGGCCGGCGCCCGGCATCAGCGCTGCCAACCGCTCCGCACACGCCACCGCCCGCTCCGGATTTCCCGCTTCCATCAGGTGGATGAAGTAGTGGCACGCGCCCGGGTTGTTCGGCGCCAGCTCGACCGCCCGCTCGAGCACCTCGACGATGTGGTCCGTGCCCTCCCGCGGCGTGCGAGCGCCGTATGCCCCGTCCCAGTAGTTCCACGGCGTCAGGTTCATCAGCGCCGCGCCGTAGAGCGCCAGCACGTCCGACTCACCCGGGAACGAGTCCGCGACCGCGGCCATCGCATTGGCGTACGCCGAGTCCAGCGCTGCGCGGCCGGCCGCCGGGTCGGGACCGTAGCGCGCGGACAGCGCCTCGATCAGCGCGCGCTCGAGTGGTGCCACGCCGGCCACGCGGGCGACCGCTTCCCGCACCGCGGCGTACGCCTGCCGGCCGCCCTCCTCCGTCATCGGCGCGTTGATATTCGGCCCGGCCGCCAGCGCGATGCCCCAGCGGCACATCGCGCAGCCGGTGTCCGCCTCGAGCGCCGTCTCGTATGAACGGATCGCTTCCGCGTGGTTGAACGCGTACTGCAGCCGGAGCCCCTGGTCGAAGTACGCCTGCGCCCCGGGCGACGCGGTCGTGATCGAAACGTGGTGATCGCCGAGATTGTCGTAGAGCGGGACCGGGCCCGAGCCCTCGGCGTCGCTCCCCCTCGCGCAGGCCGCGGCCGCGACCATTGACACGATTGTACCGAAGCCTCGCAGACGCCATCCTGTTCGCTCGCGCATCATCGACATCCCGGGAGACCAGGCACGGGTGCGGCGGGTCCGTCAAGATACGCCCTCGACCCCGCCTTCCGGCACTGCCTCCCGGCGCGATCCGGCTCCATGCGTCGAGCATCCGCTTGCGCCGTCACTCCCCGGAGTCCACCATCACCGGGCCGCGTGGCGTGTGTCGCGCGGATGCGTCGTTGTCCGTACATGGAGGTCTTCGCATGCCCGCCGCCAGAGTAATCCCGGCGATTCTCGCCCTCGTCCTTTCGGCCCAGGCCCTGCCCGCCCAGAACCTCGACCTTCGGTCCACGTACCGGAAGCAGGAGGCGATGATCCCGATGCGGGACGGGGTGCACCTGTTCACCTCGATCCTGATCCCGAGGGACGCCTCGGTGAAGCACCCGATCCTGATCAAGCGGACGCCGTACTCCTGCGGCCCGTACGGCCCGGATGCGCTGCCGGCGTACGCCCCCAACCAGATGCGCCACTACCTGGACGAGAACTACATCATCGTCTGCCAGGACGTGCGCGGCCGGTACATGTCGGAGGGCGACTACGTGAACGTCCGCCCCTACATCCCCAACAAGACGAAACCCACCGACATCGACGAGACCACGGACACATACGACACCGTGGACTGGCTCGTGAAGAACCTGGACGAGGACAACGGCAAGGTCGGCATCAGCGGCATCTCGTACCCGGGCTTCTACACGTGGATGGGTACGATCGACGCGCATCCGGCCGTGGTCGCGACCTCGCCCCAGGCACCCGTCTCGAAGTGGATGGCCGGTGACGACTTCTACCACAACGGTGCCTTCCTGCTGCCCCACGCGTTCGACTTCTACGCCTCGTTCGGCTGGCCCCGGCCCCAGCCCAAGAGCCAGCCGGACCGTGCACCCTTCAGCCAGGGCACGCCCGACGAGTACCAGTTCTTCCTGAACATGGGCCCGCTCTCGAACGCGGACGCGAAGTACTTCCACCACCAGGTCGCGTTCTGGGATACGCTCACCGCGCACGATCACTGGGACGACTTCTGGGCCGCGCGCAACATCCTGCCGCATCTCGAGAACCTGCATCCTGCGACGCTGGTCGTGGGCGGCTGGTTCGACACCGAGAACATGTACGGCGCGCTGAACAGCTACGAGGCGAACGAGCGGCAGTCGCCGGGCGCGAACAACCGGCTGGTGATGGGGCCCTGGTTTCACGGCCAGTGGAACGCCAACCGCGGCGACTCGCTCGGCGCCATCGCGTGGGGTTCGGCCACCTCGATCTTCTACACGGACAGCATCGAGGGCCCGTTCTTCGACCACTGGCTGAACGGCGCGCCCGATCCCGGCCTGGCCGAGGCGACCGTCTTCGACACCGGCGCGAAGCAGTGGCGGCGCTTCGACGCGTGGCCGCCACGGACCGTTACCGACGCTTCGCTCTACCTCGGGGACGGCTTCACGCTCTCGTTCCAGCCGCCCGGCCCCGTCGCGCGCGACTACGACGAGTACGTGAACGACCCGACCAACCCGGTACCCTACACGGACGCGATCGCGACCTGGTACAATCCCGCGTTCATGCTCGAGGACCAGCGCTTCGCCGATCGGCGGCCCGACGTTCTCGTCTACACATCGGACGTGCTGACCGGGGATGTGACCATCGCGGGACCGATCCAGGTCTCGCTCGTGGTCTCGACGTCCGGCACCGATTCCGATTGGATCGTGAAGCTCATCGACGTGTTCCCCGACACGATGCGCGGCGGCAACCGGCCCGGGCAGGATCCGCTCGGCGGCTACGAGATGATGGTGCGAGGTGACGTGCTGCGCGGGAAGTTCCGCAACAGCATCAGCGCGCCCGAGCCGTTCCGGCCCGGCGTGCCGACGCCCATCGCGTTCACCATGAACGATGCGTTCCACACGTTCCGCCGCGGACACCGCATCATGGTGCAGGTCCAGAGCTCCTGGTTCCCCATGATCGACCGGAACCCCGGCACGTTCATGGACATCTTCGACGCGACCGCCGCCGACTTCCACGCAACCACGCAGCGCGTCTACCGGTCACCGACCTACGTGTCCGCGCTCACGGTCAAGCGACTACGCTGACAGGATCGACCCGCCGGCGGAACGCGCCGAGCGACCGACCCCCCATGTCCCGGGCGCGGCGATTCCCGCGCCCGGGCTCACGGGATCAGGAGCAGCTTGCCCGTGGTGCCGCGTGACTCGAGGTCACGCTGCGCGCGGGCGGCGTCCGCGAGCGCGTATTCGCCACCGATGCGGACGTGCAGCGAGCCGTCCGCCGCCCAGCCCAGGATGTCGCCGGCCCTCGAGAGCAGTTCCTCCCGGCTCGCGACGTAGTGGGCAAGGCTCGGGCGCGTGAGGAAGAGCGAGCCGTACCGGTTGAGCAACTGTGGATCGAATGCCGGCACGCGTCCGCTCGACTGGCCGAACAGCACGAGCGTGCCGCGCGGCGCGAGACAGCGGAGGCTGCGCTCGAAGGTGGTGAGGCCGACGGAGTCGTAGACGACGTCGACGCCGCGGCCGCCCGTGAGCCGGCGGACTTCCGGCTCGAAGTCCATTCTTGTGTAGAGGATCACGTCGGACGCGCCGGCCTCGCGTGCGCGTGCTGCCTTCGCCTCCGTCGATGCGGTCCCGATCACGCGCGCGCCGAAGCGCGTGCCGAGCTGGCAGAGCAGCAGGCCGACGCCGCCCGCCGCCGCGTGCACCAGGCACGTGTCCCCTTCCCCGAGCGGACGGATCGAGCGCGTCAGGTAGTGCGCCGTCATGCCCTGCAGCATCAGCGCCGCGCCGATCCGCGTCGTGACGCCGTCCGGCAACCGGACCGCGCGGTCCGCCGGAACGAGCGCGTACCCGGCATACGCGCCCGGCACGCCCGTCCACGCCACGCGATCGCCCGCCGCCAGCTCTGTCACGCCATCCCCGACCCGGTCCACCACGCCCGCGGCCTCGCTGCCGGGCGTTGCCGGGAATTTCACCGGGTAGAGCCCCGTTCGCTGGTAGATCTCGATGAAGTTGACGCCCACCGCGTCGATCCGGACGCGCACCTGCCCCGCACCCGGCTCCGGGTCCCGCACCTCCGCGAGCCGCAGCACCTCCGGACCGCCCGTCGCCTCGATCACGATCGCCTTCATCGCCGCACCTCTCCGTTGTTCGTCGCTCCCCTCCAAAATGTCGCCCCACCCCCACTTCCGCACCCGCACCCGCTCCCACCGTACCCGCTCCCGCCCCCGCAAACACCCCCGCCGCCGCCCCCGCTTCCCGCGCCTTCCCCGGGTTGCCCGTCGCAACCATGCCCTCCATAATCCCGTAAGGAGCCCGGGGAACGGTTCGGTCGTTCCCGCCGAGTGAACCCTCCCCGGAGGCACAACTGGGTCTTACAGCGGCCTATCTTTCGGCCTTTTTCGGCTGCGCCCTCGGCAGTGTCATCCCGTTGATCAACACGGAGGTCCTGGTAATCGGGATCGCCGCGGCGACGCCGTCGTACCTGAACTGGCCGTTGATCCTCATGGCCACGGCCGGGACGATGGTCGGCAAGATGGTGCTGTACATGGCCGGACGTGGCGCGCTGAAACTGAGGATCCGGGGCCGCGCGAAGGTGGATGCGTTCCTGGACGACATCCGGCGCCGCCAGGGACTGACGGGCTCGCTCCTGTTCGTGAGCGCCGCGGCGGGGATCCCACCGTTCTACATCGTGACGGTCGCGAGCGGTGCCGCGCGTCTTGCGGTCAGCCGCTTTCTCGCCGTCGGTTTCGTGGGCCGGTTCCTGCGCTACGCCGTGCTGGTTTTCGGCCCCCACCTGATCAAGGAATGGATTCATTGACCGGAGCCCGTCCGTGAACATCGAGCTGCTGGTCGACTCGACCGAGTTCACGGACCGTCTTGCCGTGGACATCGCGCAAGCCCGCGCACGCGCCTGGGTCCAGACGCTTTCCTTCGAGGGCGACGCCGCCGGGCGGCTGCTGACGGACGCGATGATCGCGTGTCCCGCTGCGGACCGGCGCATTCTCGTCGACGATTACACGCGCTTCTGGCTGAGCGACCGGTTCATCTACGGACCGGGCGCGTTGCGTGACCCCGTGCTCCAGGCGGAGGTGAAAGCGACGCGGGCGATGGTGCGCGACCTCGACGCGGGCGGCGTCGGCGTGCGCTTCGTGAGCCCGCTCGGCTTCCTGTTCCGCCGACTCGCGGCGCGCGACCACAAGAAGATCCTGCTTTTCGATGACGACGTCGCCTGGATCGGCGGGATCAACTTCAGCGATCACAACTTCGAGTGGCACGACCTGATGATCCGGTTCGAGGATCCGGACATCGCCCGCTTTCTCAGGACTGACGTGCTCGCGACCTGGAACGGCCATGCCTCGCCCGCGCGAGCCCGCTTCGACGGCGTCGAACTGCTGAGCCTGGATGGTGCGGACAACGAGTCACGGCTCAAGAGCGTTCTGCGGCGGATCGAGGGCGCGGAGCGCAGCATCGTCGTCCACAACGCCTACATCACTTTCCCGTTCACCGATGCCCTGCGCGCGGCGGCGCGGCGCGGCGTGGGCGTGACGGTGATCACGCCCGAGGTCAACAACCGCGGCTTCATGCGGGAGTACATGATGTGGGAGGGCCGGCGGTCCGGCTTCGAGATCCGGCTCTATCCGGGGCGGATGAGTCATCTGAAGGCGATCATGATCGATGACCGCACCCTGATCACGGGCTCGTCGAACTTCGACTGGCTGACGTACACGTACCAGCCCGAGATCATCGCGGTGATCGAACGGCCGGAATTCATCGAGACGTTCCGCGCCCGCGTTCTCGACCCCGACCTTGCGGTCTCGCCGCCTGCCGAGGGCAGGTTCGACGAGCGACGCGCCCGGATGGCCTACCGCGTCATCCGCGTTCTTTCCCGCGTCGGCCGGGTCCTCTGCCCGCCGGTCCGACACCCGTGGCCGCCGGAGCGGACGGCGGCGGAGCCGGAATCGGACGTCGCGGTGCCCGGCGGCTGGACCTGACGGCCGCGACCGGACAGGTCACACCTCGAACGTCGGCTTGGGCGGACCGTCGGGCGGCCGGCGTCGAGGTGCGCGCGCGTAGCTGCCGCCCTCGTCGCGCGAGATGCGACGGGCCGCGACGAGCGCCTCGAGGACCAACTCGCACGCGGCCACCGTGTGACCGGACGAGTCCTTCCGCAGCAGGCCCATGTCGGTCACCGCGTCAATGAGGCCGGGCACCGTGCCGAATCCCTCGAGCGACGCCGACGCGGATGCCGTGTCGCCCACCTGCAGGACTCCGCCTCGATCGAAGTAATCGACGATCTCCTCGAGCGGCTCCGCGGCGGCCTCACCGCCCCACGCGTCGAAGGTCTCGTGCGCGGCCGCCGCGACCAGGTCGCGCGCGATCCGTTCCGACCCGATCAGTTCGCCTTCGTATTCCAGCTCGATCTTCCCCGTGATCGAAGGCAGCGCCGCGTGGATGTCGGAGGGACGAGGCACGACCTCGGTCTCCTCGCAGATGAGGGCACGCCGCTCGGCGTTCGAGAGCGCGTTCTCCAGCACGCTGATCGGCATGCGCTGGCTGACGCCCGAGCGCTGGTCGATACGGCGGTCGGCGCGGGCAAGAAAGGCGACTCGCTCGATCGTCTCGGCCACGATCTCCGGGATCGACACCGGCAGCCCGCCCGCCGTCGCGCGCTCGACCCATGCCTCCTGCCGCGTGATGCGGACGCCCGCTTCGATGCTCTCCGGGTAGTGCGTCAGGATTTCCGCGCCGATCCGATCCTTCATCGGTGTGATGATCTTGCCGCGCGCCGTGTAGTCCTCCGGGTTCGCCGTGAACACCAGCAGCACGTCGAGCGGCAGCCGGACGGGGTAGCCTTTGATCTGGATGTCGCCCTCCTGCATGATGTTGAAGAGGCCGACCTGGATCTTGCCCGCGAGGTCGGGCAGCTCGTTCAGCGCGAAGATGCCGCGGTTCGCCCGCGGCAGCAGCCCGAAGTGGATGGTCAGCTCGTCGGCCAGCACGTGGCCGCCGCGCGCCGCCCGGATCGGATCGACGTCGCCGATGATGTCGGCGATCGTGACGTCCGGCGTGGCCAGCTTCTCGACGTAGCGGGCGTCGCGCGCCACCCACGCGACCGGCGTGTTCTCGCCATGCTCCTCGACCAGCAGCCGGCCGTACTTCGAGATCGGCGCGAGCGGGTCGTCGTTCACCTCGCTGCCCGCGAGGATCGGGATCTCCGGATCGAGGAAATCGACCAGTTGCCGGATGATCCGGCTCTTCGCCTGGCCGCGCAGACCGAGCAGAATGAAGTTGTGGCGCGCGAGCAGCGCGTTCACCAGCTGCGGCACGACCGAATCGTCGTATCCGACCACGCCCGGAAACAGTGGCGTCCCCTCGCGCAGCCTGCGGATCAGGTTCTCGCGGAGCTCCTGCTTGACGGACCGGGGCCGGTAGCCGCTGGCCTTGAGCTCACCCAGTGTCGCGTATCTCTGCATCGTCGTCAGCCTCGATCCCCCTTCTCAGTCTTCATCATCGAGCACCAGGCCGACGCCGTCCGGCGTGCGGACCAGACGCGGCAGCAGCGGACGGACAGGCCGGCCGCGGAGCGCGCCGAACGCGGCGGCCACACTCTCGAACCCGGCCACCGACTCCAGGGTCCGCACCGTCGGGAATACCATGGGCAGCGTGCCGGCCGCGAAGCGCTCGAGCGCGGCCGGCGGCGCGAGCCACACCGCGTCGCTCATCTCGCGCGGCTCGAACGTCGTGCTCCGGCCCGGCGGCAGCGACGCCAGGAAAAACCGCGTGTCGAAGCGCCGCGGCTCGACTTCCGGCGTGATCCAGTGCGCCACGTACACCAGCCGGTCCAGCGCCGGCCGGAGCCCGCGACGCTCCAGTACGTCGAGCAGCGAGAGCCGGTCATCCAGCAACGACACCCGCAACTCCTCCAGACCCGCATCCGAAACCGCGTCCGCCGCGTAGCCACCCTCCGCATCCTGCGCCAGCAACACACCCGTCTCTTCGAACACCTCGCGCAGAACCGCCGCCCAGTACTCGCGCGCCGGCTCCTCCGGCAGCTCACCCGGTACCCGCTCGAACACACGCGCATCCGAGTCCGCCGGATCCACCCGCCCGCCCGGGAACACGTACGCCCCCGGCACGAACCCGCTCGTCCGGTTCCGACGGAGCAGCAGCACCTCCAGCCCGCCCTCGCCATCCCGCATCAGCACCGCCGTCGCCGCCGGCCGCGCCGGCGCCACCCGCTCCGGCACCTCCCCGATCGTGTCCAGGAACCCCGGCGGCAGCCGAGACCCCGGTATCGTCATCCGTATCCGTTCCATTCCCGACTCCCGCTCCCGCTACCCGCTACCCGCTACGCGTTCCCACCGCGCCCGCTCCCGCCGCACCCGCTCCCGCCGCACCCGCTCCCACCCCCGCAAACGCTTCCGCCTCCGCCCCCGCCACCCGCGTCACTGCCTCACCTCCCGCACCTGCCTCACCTTCTCCATCCACTGCGCCACATCCCTCGCCGTGATGATCCCCTCCAGCACGCCGTCGCGCATGACCACGACCCGGCGGGTGGGCGATGCCTGCAGCCGGTCCATCACCACGAGCATGCTCTCATCCGGCGTCACGACGCAGGCATCGCCGATGGGCACCATGGCGTCGCGCACGCGGACGCTGTCCCAGCGGTCGCGCGGGGTCTCGCGCAGCTGTTGCAACGTGACCATGCCCAGCGTGACGCCCCCCTCCAGGACCGGGTACGCGACGAAGCGGTGTCGCAGGAAGACCTCGTCCATCAGCTGGCGGAGCGTGAGGTCGGGCGGCACGGTCTCGGGCGCCGGCGTCATGGTCTGCGCGGCGGTCACGTCATCGAGGATATCGCGAACCGCGTGCTGCCGGTAGCTGGCGAGGGCGGCGTTGCGCAGGTACCAGCCGATGAACACGAGCCAGAGTCCCTGCATGACGAGGCCCTGGAAAGCTTCGAGGATGCCGAGCCCGACGAGACCGTAGCCCAGCACCCGGCCGCCGGTCGTGGCCATGCGCGTCGCCCGCGTCAGGCTACCCGTCAGCTTCCACGCGGCGGCGCGCAACAGCCGGCCACCATCGAGCGGAAAGCCGGGCAGCAGGTTGAAGACGGCGAGCACGAAGTTGAGCAGGGCGAGATAGTCGGCGACGACGAGCCAGGGTCCGGCCAGGCCGACGCTTCCGCCGAACCGTGCGATGGCGAGGAAGATCGCGGCAATGACGAGGCTCGCGAGCGGGCCCACACCCGCGATCAGGAACTCGTCGCCCGGCGTCGTCGCCTCCGACCGGATGCGCGCGACGCCGCCGAACAGGAACAGCGTGATGCCCTCGACCTTGATGCCCTTGGCCCGGGCTACGACCGAGTGCGAGAGCTCGTGGCCGAGCAGGCTCGCGAAGAACAGCAGCGCGGCGGCCAGGCCCATCGTCAGGTAGACCTGTCCCGTGAGCCCCGGCGACTCCTGCGGGAACACGCCCGTCGAGAAGGACCACACGACAAGCGCGAGGATGATGAACCAGGAGAAGTCGAGACTGATTTCGAAGCCGAGGATGCGGCCGAGCTTGAATCCGTTCATCTGTCGGCCTCCTGCCGGGGAGCGGGACTCAGAGGGCGAGCCGCCGTGCCACCGCGCGGAATGCCCGGGCGGCTTCCCGGTCACGGCGGTGCCGGCCCGCCTGCACGCGTTGTACCCCGCCCACCCAGACATCGCTCACCACGCTCGCGGGCGCCGTGAGCGCCAGAGCCGCGTCGAGCGAGTCGTCCGTCCACCCCTCGAGCGCGCGTTGTTCCAGGTCGACCGCGACGAAATCCGCGAACGAGCCCAGCTTCAGCTGACCCGCCGGAAGGCGCAGCGCCCGCGCGCCGTTCTCGGTCGCCATCGCGAGCAGAACCGGCGCGACCGCGAACTGCTGCTCCTGCTCGCGTGCGAGCACGACGCGCCGCTGGCGACGCAGCCGCTCGTGGTACTCGAGCAGGCGCATGTCCTGCAGCGGGTCGATCACCGTGTGACTGTCCGTGCCGAGCGCGATGCGAGCGCCCGCATGGGTCAGTTCCAGCGCCGGCATGAAGCCGTCGCCGACATCGCGTTCGGCGCCCGGACAGGCGCAGACGGTCGGTCCCGGCGCACCCAGCATATCGACCTCGCGGAACGTGAGGTGCGTCGCGTTCACGGCCGTGAAATGCTCGTCGATGATGCCGGCCTCGGCGAGCAGCTCGATGGGACGCCGGCCGTACGCCTGCAGGCAGGCGCTGACCTCCGCGGGCTGCTCGCTCACGTGCATGTGAAGCGGCACGGCGAGGCCGAAAGCCAACGAGTGCATCGAGCCGAGCCAGTGGCGGGGCACACCGCGGATGCTGTGCGGCGCGACGCCCACGCTCACCAGTGGCCGGCGGCGCACGGACTCGAGCAGATCGACGGTCTCGGTGAGCCACGTCTCGAGCTCCGGCGTCGCGAAGCGGCGCTGCTCCGGGCGGAGCGGCTCCTCGATGCCGCCGCGGGCGTACGCGACGCGCAGCAGGCAGATCCGGATGCCGACGTCCTCCGCCGCCGCGATCACGCGGTTCGCCAGCTCGGACGGGTCCGCGTACGGCCGGCCGGCCGGGTCGTTGTGCAGGTAGTGGAACTCGCCGACGGCCGTGATTCCGGCGGAGAGCATCTCGAGAAAGCAGAAGCGCGAGATCTCGAAGATGTCCTCGGGCGAGAGCGAGAGCGCGGTCCGGTACATCGCCTGCCGCCACGTCCAGAAGTCGGACACGTCCTCGCTCTGCGGACGCCACTGCATACGCCCCCGCATCACCCGCTGAAACGCGTGCGAATGCGCGTTCACGAAGCCCGGCAGCAGCGCGCGGTTCCGGAGTCGGACTACCGGCCCACCCGCGCTCGGGGCTTGCCCCGCCAACAGCGAGTCGGCCGCGACGATGCCCGTGATACGCCCGGTCTCCGACGAGTACTCGACGCCGAGCCCACGCCGGAACCCGCCGTCCAGCCACACGAGATCGGGGATCAGCGCAGGCATTGAACCCGCTCCCGCAAACGCACCCGCAAACGCACCCGCCTCCGCCCCCGCTTCCCTATTCCTTCATGGGCAGCCGGATGCCGTGCCGGCGCGCTGTCTCGTACGCCTCCGGGTAGCCCGCGTCCGCGTGGCGCGCCACGCCGATGCCCGGGTCGTTCGTAAGCACGCACTCGATCCGTTCGCGCATCTCGCGCGAGCCGTCCGCGACCAGGACCTGGCCGGCGTGCAGCGCGCGGCCGATCCCGACGCCGCCGCCGTGGTGGAACGAGACCCAGCTCGCGCCTGACGCCGTGTTGAGCAGCGCGTTGAGCACGGGCCAGTCGGCGATCGCATCGCTGCCGTCCATCATGTCTTCCGTCTCGCGGTACGGCAATGCGACCGAGCCCGTGTCCAGGTGGTCGCGGCCAATCACGATCGGCGCGCCCACAACGCCGTTCGCGACCAGGTCGTTCAGCGCCACGCCGAACTTCGCTCGCTCGCCCTGGCCCAGCCAGCAGATCCGCGCGGGGAGTCCCTGGAAATGGACCCGCTCGCGCGCCAGCCGGATCCAGCGGCCGAGGTGCTCGTCGTGCGGGAAGAGCCGCAGCACCAGCTCGTCCGTCCGGTAGATGTCTTCCGGGTCGCCCGACAACGCGGCCCAGCGGAACGGCCCCTTCCCCTCGCAGAACAGCGGGCGGACGTAGGCCGGGACGAAGCCGGGGAAGTCGAACGCGTTCGCGTAGCCCGCCTCCTTCGCCTGGCCGCGCAGGTTGTTGCCGTAGTCGAACGTGACCGCGCCTTTGCGCATGAGCGCGACCATCGCGGCGCAGTGCACCTTCATCGACTCCATCGAGCGCCGGATGTACTCGTCGGGGTCGCGCTCGCGGAGCCCGAGCGCCTGCTCGAGAGTGAGGCCCGCCGGGACGTAGCCGTTCAGCTCGTCGTGCGCCGACGTCTGGTCGGTCAGCACATCCGGCACGACCCCGCGCAGCAGGATCTCCGGCAGCATCTCGGCGCAGTTGCCGACCAGCCCGACCGACACCGCCTCGCCCCGCCGGGCCGCGCCCTGCACCCACTCGAGCGCCTCGTCGAGGTCGTGCGTCATCCGGTCGCAGTAGCCCGTCTGGATGCGCCGCTCGACCCGCTGCGGATCGACTTCGACCACCAGGATCGACGCCTCGTTCATCGTCGCCGCCAGCGGCTGCGCCCCGCCCATCCCGCCCATCCCGCCCGTCAGCACCCAGCGGCCGCGCAGCGAACCGCCGAAATGTTGCCGCCCCACGGCACCGAACGTCTCGTACGTCCCCTGCAGGATGCCCTGCGTCCCGATGTAGATCCACGAGCCCGCCGTCATCTGGCCGAACATCGTGAGGCCCATCCGCTCCAGCTCGCGGAATTTCTCCCACGTCGCCCAGTCACCCACCAGGTTCGCGTTGGCAATGAGAACGCGCGGCGCCCACGTGTGCGTGCGGAACACGCCGACCGGCTTGCCCGACTGGACCAGCAGCGTCTCGTCATCGTCCAGCCGCTCCAGCGTCCGCACGATCGCGTCGAAACATTCCCAGTTCCGCGCCGCCTTTCCGGTTCCGCCGTACACCACCAGATCCTGCGGCCGCTCCGCGACCTCCGGATCCAGGTTGTTCATCAGCATCCGCAGCGCCGCCTCCTGCGTCCAACCCTTGCAGGTCCGCGTCCGACCCCGCGGCGCCCGGATCACGCGGGTCTCCATACTCGACATGGTCGTCTCCATCGATTGCGGTCGTCGAACGGCAGAATGCGGGTTGGAGGGCGACCGGGCTAGGGTGGGGAACGCGGGAGGCGGGGGCGGAGGCGGAGGCGCTTGCAGGAGCGGGAGCGTTTGCGGGCCCGGGCGGTTCGGGCGAGACGGCTATCTGCGAATCGGCTTGCAGGCTGCACGCCCGGAACGGCGGTGGGTCAGGTCCCCGGTCCGGGGCCATCGGATTGCCGGCGCCGTACGTCCGCAGCCGCCAGGACATTTCAAATCATTTTACCACAATCATTTACAACATCTGCAACGAGACTTCGGAGACACCGAGACGAGAAGCGGCGAGGCGCTCCAAAGGCGCTGGCACCGGGCTTGTAGAGGAGGTCGGGCGGACACCGCGAGCCAATGGGTAGATCTCCACTCCATGGTGGAGTGGTGCACGCAGTCGGAAACGTTCTTCCCTTCAGGTGAATCCGCAGGCACGGGCTGCACCGGTGATGGAGCCGGACCCCGGGGCGCGCGGCGGTCCGCTCGGTCAGAAGGCAGAGAGGTCCGGGCCGCATGGATGCGGCCTGACGGCACGGGATCGGGAGGCGTCGTCGCGGATGCGATGACGCCTCCCGCCGCACGTATGGGCCTTGAAACATCACGAGGTTTCGGGCGTAGTTACGGGCCGAGACGCGGACATCGGTCGGCGTCGATCTCCACATCCGAGGCTTGAATGGCCAGCGCACGCAAGAAGAGCCGTCGCGGGAACGAAACGAAGGCGAAGGATGCGAAGACCGCGAAGGAAACGGTCGATCCACATTCGTTCCGGCACACGGCATGGGAATGGACCAAGTCGCTGGCCATGGGCTTCGTTCTCTTTCTGATCCTGCGGACCTTCGTGATCCAGACGTTCACGATCACGTCAGGCTCGATGGAGAACACGCTGCTGGTGGGCGACTTCCTCGTGCTCAGCAAGTCGGCCTACGGCGCCACGATCCCTGGAACCGGCGTGCAACTGCCGGGATATTCGGAGCCGCACCGCGGCGACGTCGTCGTCTTCCGCGGCCACCACGAGCCCATCGACCTGGTCAAGCGGCTCATCGGGATGCCCGGCGACACCCTCTCCATGCACAATGCCACCCTCTTCATCAACGGCATCGCGCAAGTCGAGCCCTACGTCAAGCACATCGACCCCGCCAGCGACGGCTACATGGACTGGATGGCCTGGCAGTCCGACTACCTCGCGCCCGGCGTCGATCCCGCCCAATACCGACCGACGCGCGACAACTGGGGACCCATCGTCGTGCCCGCCGAACGCTATTTCATGATGGGCGACAACCGCGACGAATCGCTCGACTCCCGATACTGGGGCTTCGTCGAGCCCAGCTGGATCAAGGGCCGCGCCACTTTCCTCTACTTCTCCTACGACCGTGACGCCTTCGGCGGCATCCCCTTCGTCAGCCACGTCCGCTGGAGCCGGATCGGGGAACGGATTCGGTAGGCGGGGGCGGAGGCGGGGGCGTTCTCGGAAGCGTTTGCGGGAGCGGCGGGAGCGGGTGCCAAAAAGGCGGTTCCGCTTCCGCTCCCGGCCCCGCAAACGCCTCCGCCTCCGCTCCCGCCGCTCGCGTCCGTCCTCCCGTTTCGTTCTGGCAAGCTTCCTGCTCTATTGATAACGAAGCGCAGCGGGCTCCTGCCGAAACGGCGGATTGCGCGCGACCTTTGAACTGCAAACGAGACGATCATGGCTGAGCGACTGAGACTGCCGGTGCTTCCGATGCGGGAGACGGTGGTATTCCCCGGGGTGGCGTTGCCGATCAGTGCGGGCCGGCCGGGCACATTGGAGGCGATCGAGCGCGTGCTGGAGGGAGAACAGCGGCAGCTGTTCGCGGTCTGCCAGCGTGAGAACGTGGACGACCCGGAACCGGAGGTGCTGTACGAGATGGGCGTGATCGTCCGGATCGTGCAGGTCCAGCGTACGCCGGGCGGACTTCAGCTGCTGATCCAGGGCGAGCGACGGGCGAAAGTGCTGACGTACCAGAAGACGGGCGACGCGATGCTGGAGGCGGACCTGTGGACGATCGATCCGCAGGAGCCGGCGAAGCCGTACGAGCCGGCGATGATCGCGCTGGACCGCGAGCTCCGCGAGCGGTCGGTGGAGCTGGGCCGGCGGCGGGGCATGCCACGCGAGGCGCTGGCGCAGATCGTCCAGGGCGTGGATGAGCCGGGCGCGTTCTCGGACCTCGTCGCATTCTACCTGGACACGCCGGCGCAGGAGAAGCAGCTGCTACTCGAGATGTTCCCGGTCGCGGAGCGGATGCGCCGGGTGCTGGTGGGGGTGGAGCGGGACCTGCTCCGGCTGGAGGCGCAGCAGGAGATCCAGCAGAAGGTGCAGGAGGAGCTGGGTGAGAAGCAGCGCGAGATGGTGCTGCGGGAGCAGCTGAAGGCGATCCAGAAGGAGTTGGGCGAGGAGGAGGAAGGGGCGGAGATCGAGGAGTTGGAGGAGCGGATCGCGGAGTTGGACCTGACGCCGGAAGGCAAGGCCGAGATCACCCGCGAGCTGGGCCGTTTGCGCCGGACGAATCCGCAGTCGGCGGAGTACCAGGTGATCCGGACCTACCTCGAGCTGGTCGCCGAGCTGCCGTGGAACGAGCGGACCGAGGACAAGATCGACATGTCCGCGGCCGAGCGCATCCTCGACGAGGACCACTACGGCCTCGAGGATGTGAAGGACCGGATCCTGGAATTCCTCGCCGTTCGCAAGCTGCAAATGGAGCGGGCGGCGCGCGAGGCGGCCGAAGACGCGGCCGACGAGGCGGCCGCGGAACCGGAGCCTCTGGAACCGACGGCGCACCCGACCGGAAACGGCAACGGAAACGGCCACGGCGCCGTGGTGGACGAAGAAGGTTCGGCCGGCGAGGCGGGGCCGGACGACAGCGGTTCGCAGGTGCGGGCGAAGGCGCGCGCTGTGGGACGTGGCCCGATCCTGCTGTTCGTGGGCCCGCCCGGCGTGGGCAAGACGTCGATCGCGAAGTCGATCGCGCGCGCGCTGAGCCGGAAGTACGTGCGTATCGCGCTCGGCGGCGCGCGCGACGAGGCGGACATCCGCGGTCATCGCCGCACGTACGTGGGCGCCATGCCGGGCCGGATCATCCAGGGACTGCGGCAGGCGGGCACGAAGAACCCGGTGTTCCTGCTCGACGAAGTGGACAAGCTGGGCGTGAGCTTGCAGGGCGATCCGTCGGCGGCGCTGCTCGAGGTGCTCGACCCGGCGCAGAATCACTCGTTCACAGACCATTACCTGGGCGTGGCGTTCGACCTCTCGGAGACGCTGTTCATCGCGACCGCGAATTACCGCGACCAGATCCCGGCGCCGCTGCTCGACCGCATGGAGACGGTCGATTTCTCGGGCTACACGGAGTGGGAGAAGCTCGAGATCGCGAAGCGCTACCTGATCCCGCGGCAACGCGAGGAGAACGGACTCGACGAAGCCCAGATCGAAGTCACGGACGGCGCGATCGAGGGCGTGATCAGCGAGTACACCCGCGAGGCCGGTGTGCGGCAGCTCGAACGCGAACTGGGCAAGCTGGCGCGCAAGGCCGCGCGCCGGATCGCGGCGGGCGAATTCGAGCACGTGACCATCGACCGTGACGAGATCGACGACCTGCTCGGCCGCGCCCGCGTCCATCCGGAACGCAAGGCGGGCGAGGACGCGGTCGGTGTCGCGACCGGCATGTTCTACACGCCGGTGGGCGGCGACATCATGTTCGTCGAGGCGAGCATCGCGAAGGGCAAGGACAGCCTGATCCTGACCGGTCAGCTCGGCGACGTCATGAAGGAATCGGCGCGCGCCGCGCTGACCTACGCCAAGACGCATTACGACCGCCTCGGCATCCCGGAGGAGCGGCTCCAGGAAATGGAGCTGCACATCCACGTGCCGGCGGGCGCGATCCCGAAGGACGGCCCGTCCGCCGGCGTCACGATGGCGACCGCGGTCGTGTCGGCACTGTCCGGCCGGGCCGTGCGGAGCGACATCGCGATGACCGGCGAGATCACGCTGACCGGCCGGGTCCTGCCGATCGGCGGGCTCAAGGAGAAGGTGCTGGGCGCGTACCGCGCCGGCATCCGCGAGATCGTGATGCCGTTCGACAACGATGCGCACCTCGATGACCTGCCCAAGTCGGTGCGGGACGACATGACGTTCCACCCCGTGAAGGACCTGGGCGAGGTGCTGGCTCTCGCGCTCCGCGGCGCCAGCCTGCACGACGGCCAACTCGTGTTCGCCGAATCGGTACCGGACGCGGAGGCCGCGCCGCACACCTGATCGGATCGGACCCACGATCACGCCGGAATGGGGCGGGTTCTCCGGAAACGGCGAGCCCGCCCCATTGCCGGCTGCCCACCCTCAGCAGACAGCCGCCCACCTGTCGATACTCAACGGGCAGTACGGCCGTCCTCTTGAGGTGGAGCAGGCTCATGAGTCCAGAACATCAGTGCATGGCACCGCTCGGCGGAACCGACGAGAGGCCGGGCCACGCGAAGATCCGGACGCACTGACGCGGGACGATGACCCCGAACGCGGCGAACCCGGAAATTACGCAGGCAGGCGTTCCGGCCGGCGGCGACGCCCCGAAGCACCTCTCCTTCTCGCGTGATCTGGGCGAGTTCCTGATCGAGTTCTCGATCGCCCTGAACCGGACCGTGATGTACCCGGAGGGGCACCCTTCGCTGGACAATGCGGCCGCCGTCGTCGTGCAGCACCTGGCCTCCATCCTCTACGAGCGGTCCACGCTCTCGATCGGCGTCGCGCACCGGCAGCTCATCATCGACGGAATCGCGACCGACAACGCGAATCCCGTGTTGCGGAGCCTTGCCGAGCGCCTGCATCAGCATCACATCGGCGCGATCACGTTCCGGCGGGGACTCACGCCGCGCGAGGTGCTGGACGCGTTGAACGTGCTGGGCGCCGAACACGGCTCGGGGGCACAGCCGGCCGGCCTCGGCAATGCCAGCCGGCTCACGGTGGGCCCCCACCTCCGCCTCTATCCGCTGACCTACGAGAAGCTCGAGATGACGGGCGAAGCGGAGCCGGCGGAAACGGAGGGCGGGGACACGCACCGGAACTCGCGCATCGCGTCACTCTGGATCGGAATGGCGCGGGCGGCACTGGCGAACGAGACGACGGACGGCGAAAAAGCGGACGCACCGGTGGAGCCGACGGCCGTGGCGCGGGCGATCAACGAGCACCCCTCGACGCAAGCATACGACCAGGTCATCGTCGGGTACCTGCTGCAGATCGCCGGCGAGTTGAAGACGGACGGCGGTACGACGTCGGCGGCGGTGCGCAGGCACGTATCGCGCCTGATCGACGGTCTGAACGAGGGCGCGCTCGACCGGCTGATCGGAATGGGCGGCGATCTCGCTCAGCGGCACTCGTTCCTGCTCGACGCGCTCGACGGCATGGCCGCCGACGCCGTGGTCGACCTCACCCGCGCCGCCGGGCGCGCTTCGAACCGTTCGCTCTCCGAGCCGCTGCTCCGCGTCCTCGGCAAACTGGCGACCGTCGCGGAATCGAGCGGCGCGCGGGCGGGCCCGATGGCCGACTCGGCGCTGCGGGATGAGGTCCGTCGGCTGATCTCCGACTGGACGGCGGAGGGCGCATCGCCGAGCTACGCGGCCGCGCTCGACGCATCGGTGCGGCTGCCGGGCACGGGCAATGGTGTGGAGGATTCCGACCGGCCCGAGCCGGTACGCCTGCTGCGCCTTTCGCTCGCACTCGACGCGTACGGCCCGCCCGTGGGGCGCGCGCTCGACGCATTGGTGGCGAGCGGCGAGCTCGACGAGGTCGTACGGGTACTGCACGAGGCGCGACCGGGCGAGGCGCAGGATGCCGCCTGGGCCCGGCTGGCCGGCCGCGAGAACATCGTTCGTGTGCTCACGCTCGATTCGCTGGAGCCGCGCGCGCTCCAGCGGCTGCTCGACGCGGCGGATCCGGACGCGGTGGCGACCGCGCTCATCGACGCGATCGGTGAAGGCTCGATTCCGCCGGACCACCCCAACGCGCTCACGGCGATGTTGCGGCTCGGACCGCAGATCACGGCGGAGGCAGGACGTCGCCTCTCCGACGAGAGCGCGGATGTGCGCCGGGGAATGCTCGAGTTCCTGAACGAGTCCGGCATCGTGCCCCCGGGCATCTCGCCACTCGGGCACGCCACCGATCCGGAACCTCTCATCCGTCGCGAGGCGGTGCGCCTCGCCCTGCTCCTGCCGGACGAGAGAGACCGCGCCATCGGCATCGCGATCCGTGACCCGGACGCGCGTATCGTTCACGTCGGCGTCCGGGCCATCGAGACGGGCATCCCGGAATCGCTGATCCCGCTGGTCGCGGGCCGGACCGTGGATCCCGCCCTGCCCATGGACCTCCTGACCGGCATGGTACGCGCGCTCGGTACCGTCCGCTCGGTGGTGGCCCGGGACACGCTCCTGCGCGTCGCGACGGCCGGCACCACGTTCCTGGGCCGGCCCCGGCTCGCCGCTCGCTCGCCCGCCATGCTCGCGGGCCTCGCCGGCCTCGCCTCACTCTGGAACACGGATGCGAAGGCGGCGCCGGTCCTCAAACGGGCGCGCGCCGCTTCCGATGCCCCGACCCGCGCGGCCGCGAAGGGAACGGAATCGTGACCGCGCCCGCGACCTTCCTGACGGAGCTGGCGCACGCGCTCGCCGCCTCGACGCTCTACACGGCGGGACATCCGGCGCGTGAGCGGGCGATCGACGGGGCGTTCGGCGCCCTGGTCTCGCTCCTCGCGCAAATGCGACGGCCCGCATTCACGCTCCTGGGCGAGGATGTGGTGTGCGGGAGCCGGCCGCTCCGTGAGTTGCAGGGCTGGGACTGGGCGGCGCGGCTCGCGGATGCCGGCGTCCAGCGCCTCGAGTTCGAGGATGACGTGACCCGCGACGAGTTCGAGGGGTTCATCGAGGACGTCCTGCGACGGTTGAGCATCGCCGCCGGCGACTCGGCCGACGCGCGCGCGCACGGCGCCGGCCGCATCCGGTTCGGTGCCGTCGGCGTTCGCGGCGAGTTGGCCGCCGTGCCAACGCCGGTCGCGTCGGTGCTGAACGCGCTCGGCGCCGAGGCGGACGCGGTCCGCTGGCTCCAGGACAAGGCCCGGTCCGACCGGTTCCTCCGCCTGTCCGAGGCGGAAGCGGTGGTCTCATCACTGGCGGTGGCCCTGAACGACGAACAGACGATGCTGCCGCTGCTCCGCCTGTCCGGCTTCGACCAGTTCACGACCTACCACGCGCTCAATGTCTCGACCCTGACGATGGCGTTCACACAGCACCTCGGCCTGCCGCGCAGCGCGGTCCGGTCGTTCGGCGTCGCGGCCCTCCTGCACGACATGGGCAAGATGCGGATTCCACTCGAGATCCTGAACAAGGCCACCCGGCTGAACGACGAAGAGATGCGCGTCGTGCAGCGCCACCCGGTCGATGGCGCACGCATGATCCTGTGTTCCGGCGATGCGCCCGACATCGCGCCGGTCGTCGCCTACGAGCACCACATCAACTACGACGGCTCCGGCTACCCCGAGTGCCGCGTCGGTCCTCGCTGCCACTTCGCCAGCCGCCTCGTCCATCTTTGCGACGTGTACGACGCGCTGCGCTCGCCCCGCCCCTACCGCGAAGCCTGGCCGGCGCAACGGGTGCTGTCCTACATCGAGACCCGTACCGGCTCGGAATTCGACCCGGAGCTCGCTCGCGGATTCCTGTCGATGATGTCGCGCCTCGAGGAGGCGCCCGCGGTCCTCGACTGCGAGGACCCCGCACTGGCCGCCCTGGTCTAGTCCGCCACCCCACCACCGACGGCCGTCCGGCCGTTGACCCCGACGCCCGCCTTCCGGTAGCTTGCAGGGTGCCGCCAGGGGTATCCCGATGGGATTGAGACAGACCCTTGGAACCTGATCCGGCTGACACCGGCGTAGGGAGGCGGCGACGATTCCGCTGGCTGCACCGCGTCGCCGCCCCCGCCCGGGCGGCGTTTCGTTTTCATGCGGCCGCCGTGCGCCGGTCACGAACGATGTGCTGACGGGAGGCCGACATGAATGGAGCCGACGGAAGTGCCGGGAACGGAAGCGCGGCCACGCACCGCAGGCGACGGACCGAGCCACTCACCGCCACCGACTACACGCAGGCGTTCCCCGGCTCGCGCAAGGTGTACAGCGAAACGCCGGACGGGCTCCGCGTGCCCATGCGCGAGATCTCGCTCTCTGGCGGTGAGCCGCCGCTCCGCGTCTACGACACCAGCGGCCCGCAGGACATCGACGTTCGGACCGGCCTGACTCCCGGGCGCGCCAACTGGATCGCCGCGCGCGCCGACACCGAGGTCGTCCGAACTCCGGCCATGAGTGGTGGCGACGTCGCAGCCGATCTCATCCCGGAGGGCCTCGTGCGACCCGTCCTCCGCGCGCTGCCCGGTCGCGCCGTCACGCAGATGCACTACGCGCGGCGAGGCGAGGTCACGCCCGAGATGGCGTACATCGCGGAACGCGAGGGCCAGGATCCGGAGCTCGTGCGGAGCGAGGTCGCGCGCGGCCGCGCCATCATCCCCGCCAACATCAACCACCCCGAGCTCGAGCCGATGATCATCGGCCGCGCATTCAAGGTGAAGATCAACGCGAACATCGGGAACAGTGCGGTCACGTCCTCGATCGAGGAGGAAGTCGAGAAGGTACGCTGGGCCACGCTCTGGGGCGCCGATACCGCGATGGACCTCTCCACCGGCGCCAACATCCACGAGACGCGGCAGTGGATCCTGCGCAACTCGCCCGTCCCCGTCGGCACGGTGCCCATCTACCAGGCGCTCGAGAAGGTGGGTGGCATCGCCGAGGACCTGACCTGGGAGGTCTACCGCGACACGCTTATCGAGCAGGCCGAGCAGGGCGTCGACTACTTCACCGTCCACGCCGGCGTGCTGCTCCGCTACATTCCGATGACCGTGAACCGGGTGACCGGCATAGTCAGTCGCGGCGGCTCCATCCTTGCCAAGTGGTGCCTCTCGCATCACAAGGAGAACTTCACCTACACGCATTTCCGCGAGATCTGCGAAATCATGCGCGCGTACGACGTCGCCTTCTCGCTCGGCGACGGGCTCCGCCCCGGCTCCATCGCCGACGCCAACGACGAGGCGCAGTTCGCCGAGCTTAGGACGCAGGGCGAGCTCACGCGCATCGCGTGGGAGTACGACGTCCAGGTCATGAACGAGGGGCCCGGCCACGTCCCCATGCATCTCATCCGCGAGAACATGGAGAAGCAGCTCGAGTGGTGTGACGAGGCCCCCTTCTACACGCTCGGGCCCCTTACCACCGACATCGCGCCCGGCTACGACCACATCACGAGTGCCATCGGCGCCGCCCAGATCGGCTGGTACGGCACCGCCATGCTCTGCTACGTCACGCCCAAGGAACACCTCGGCCTGCCCGACCGCGACGACGTGAAGGCCGGCGTAATCGCCTACCGCATCGCCGCGCACGCCGCCGACCTCGCGAAAGGCCACCCGCGCGCGAAGCAGTGGGACGACGCGCTCTCGAAGGCGCGCTTCGAGTTCCGCTGGGAGGACCAGTTCAACCTCGCGCTCGACCCGGTCACGGCGCGCGCCTACCACGACCAGACACTGCCGGCCGACGGCGCGAAGCTGGCCCACTTCTGCTCCATGTGCGGGCCGAAGTTCTGCTCGATGAAGATCAGCAGGGAGATCCAGATAGGCGCCGGGTTGGCGGGAGCGGATGCGAAGGCGTTTGCGGGACAGGGAGTGGGACCGGGGGTGGAGGACGGGATGCGGGAGAAGGCGCGAGAGTTCCGGGAGCGGGGCGGAGAGATCTACCTGCCGGAGACCGCGGATTCCTGATCGGGGGCCGGGCCTGGCGGCGCCACATCGAAGTGGCGCCGCACCGTGCTGCCATTTCTTCGAGGACTGCACACGATGAACAGCGATGTGCCGCGCAGCGGTCGCGCTTGCCGGACCACCGCGGTGCTCGCGGCTGCGCTTGCCGCTGCGGCGGCATGCTACCAGGCGACGTCGCCCACCCCTCCCCGGTTCGTGGCCCCGACGTTCGCGGTGCGGACGCCTCTTCCGCCGCTGGCAACCGGTGCCATCGCCATCGTCGGCGCCGACGTCGTCCCCATGACCGGGTCGGAGGTCCTGCCGGACCGGACCGTGGTGGTGCGAGCCGGTCGGATCTCGGCAGTCGGACCCGAAGGCGACGTCGTCGTCCCGCCGGGCGCCGTCGTGATCGCGGCCACCGGACAGTTCCTGATCCCCGGGCTCATGGACATGCACGCTCACGTGCACCGCGAGGACCTCGAGGCGTACCACCGCGCCGGCATAACCACGATCCGCAACATGTGGGGGACGCCCGAGGTGGCGAAGCTCCGGCAGGAGCTGGCCGACGGCGCCGACTACCCCACGCTTCTGTCCGCCGGGCCGGGCATGGATGGGGATCCGCCGGTGTGGGACGGGTCCGCGGTCGAGACGGATCCCGGCGAGGCACGCGCAGAGGTGAGACGCCAAGCGAGGAACTGGGATTTCATCAAGGTCTACAACCGCCTGAAGCCCGCCGTCTTCCGGGCTATCCTCGAGGAAGCCGCGGAGATCGGCATCACGGTGGCCGGGCATGTCCCCCTGGCGTCGACCATCGATGAAGCCAGCGAGGGCGGGCTGGCTTCGGTGGAGCACATGACCGGGATCGCGGAAGCCGTGGCGGACGGCCGCAGCCCTGCCGGCTGGTTGCGCTACGATCCCGACAGCGCGGCGGCCGTCGCGCGGCGGCTCGCCGAGCGCGGGACCCGGGTCTGCCCGACACTCGACGTGCTCCGGCATCTCGCCGTCCTCAATCTCCCGCCCGCCGCTGCCGACCGCGCGCAGCGGCACCAACGGGCCATGGTGAAGGCCCTTCTCGACGCCGGCGTGCCGCTCCTCGCCGGCACCGACGCGGGGATCGGCGCCGTCGAGCCGGGGATCAGCCTGGACGAGGAGCTCGCGCTCCTCGTGGAAGCCGGCCTCTCGCCGTTTCAGGCACTTCAGGCGGCCACGTCCGGGGCCGCACGATTCTTCGGCCTGGACGACCAGCTGGGCACCATCGAAGTCGGAAAGCGAGCCGACCTGATCCTCCTGGACGGCAACCCGCTCGACGACATCAATGCGGTCCGCCATCCGGTGGGCATGATCCAGCGGGGGCGCCGGATCTTCTGAAGCCGGGGGCCGGGGCGGAGAGGACGACGTCAGGGCCTGGCTGCCGCAGCACGTCCTCACCCAGCGGCTCGCCGTTGGGCTCGCTCTGCACGGTGTTGTCGTCCAGGCAGAAGAGGATCCTCGTGCCGCCGTCGAGCGCGTTCCGCAGCATGGTCGGCATCTTGAAGCCGACCCGGTCCGACGCCCCAGGCGTTCTCCATCCTGGCGATGACCGCCGGGTTCGTGACTGACTGGTAGTTGTGGAACACGTCGGGGAGCGCACCCATGTCGCAGGCGCCCTGGACGTTGTTCTGGCCGCGCAGCGGGTTCAGCCCGGCCGAGGGCCTGTCGATGTTGCCGAGCACCATCTGCGGGTTGGCCAGCGACTTGACGTTGTCCGTGCCGTAGACGTGTTCGGTACTGCCGAGCGTGTAGCAGACGGCCGCGGACGGTGACGTCCCCAGCAGCCGCGCAATCTCCCGGATCCGCCCGGCCGGCACGCCACGAATCCCGCTGGCGTACTCCGCCGTGTACGGCTCGACCCAGGCCCGGATGTCATCCGGGTTCTCGGTGTGCTCCCGGAGAAAGTTCTCGTCGGCCCAGCCGCCCTCGAAGATCTCATGAATCAGGCCGTTGATGCAGGCGATGTCGGAGCCGGGCCTGATCTGCACGAATTCCGTCACCCAGCGGACGAGATCCGTGCGACGAGGATCGTTCGCGATCAGCGTTGCACCCTTCTTCACGGCGCGCTTCACGTAGTACGAGATGACGGGATGCGCCTCCGTCATGTTCGAACCGATGACGAAGATCGTCGACGCATCCTCGAGCTCGTGGACGCTGTTCGTCATCGCACCGGAACCGAAGCATGTCGCCAGACCGGCGACCGTGGGAGCGTGTCAGGTTCGGGCGCAGTGATCGACGTTGTTCGTCCTGATCACCGCCCGGGCGAACTTCGAGATCGCGTAGTTGTTCTCGTTCGTGACACGCCCCGAGCCAAACGCCGAGAACGAGTCGGGGCCGTGCCTCGCGACGATCTCGCCGATGCGCGCAGCGGTGTAATCGAGCGCCTCGTCCCAGGACACGGGCTCGAGCGCTCCGTCCTTGCGGATCATCGGCTCCGTCAGCCGGTTCTCGCTCGCGGGGAACTCGTAGCCATAGCGCCCCTTCACCCAGAGCATACCGTCGTTCGGCTCGGTCTCGCGGCCGGTGACCCGGACGATCCGGTTGGCGGCACGGTCGAAGTGCAGCGTGACGAACGGCGGCCAGCCGGCACGCCGACAGGCGACCGTGGTCCCATCTGGAGGCCGCGCCGTTGACGGCACGACATGTCCACAGTCCAGAGCCGGGAGCGGACCGGGCCTACTCGATGCGCAAGGCTTCGGACGGGCTGATACGGGACGCGCGGCGCGCGGGCAGCCAGCCGGCGAGCGCGGCGGTCGCGAGGACGGTTGCGGCCACGACGAGCAGGACGCCGGCATCGCGCGTGGACGTTTCGAACAGGTACGGCTGGAGCCAGCGGCCGACGGCGAGTGCAAGGCCGAGACCGATCGCCACGCCGGTGGCGGCGAGGGCGAGACCGCTGCGGAGCACGAGCCCCACGATGCTGGAGCCCGTGGCGCCGAGCGCGGTACGCACGCCGATCTCGTGGGTCCGCCACGCGACCAGGTAGGAGAGCAGGCCGTACAGCCCGAGCGCGGCCACCACGAACGCGAGTGACCCGCTGATTCCGAACGTGATCGTGCCCAGGCGCATCGGGCGCGTATCGCCGGCGAGCTCGGCGCTCAGCGGCTGGATCTCGACCGCGCGCACGGAGGGGTCCGCCTCCGCGATCGTCAGGCGCAGCGTCTCCCACGACAACCGGGCGCCGGGCTCGGGTCGAATGATCAGCGCCGCTCCCGCGAACATGCTCTGCTGGCCGAGCGGAACGTAGTACTGGAACGACGGCCGTTCGCGCAGTCCGGTGCGGTGCACGTCCGCGACGATGCCGACGATGCGTGCGCAGGGGTTGGACGCGCGATCGATGTGAAAACAGCGCTCCAGCGCGTCGCCGTCCGGCCAGAGCGTTCGCGCCATCGTCTCGTTCACGATGACCACCGGCTCGCTGCCTTCGTGGTCCGACTCCGTGAAGGGCCGGCCCCGGACAATGGGCGTTCCGACCACCTCGAAGTACGGCGCGCTCACCGTGCTAACGTACGGCCCGCCACCCGGCATCGCCGGGATGGAGTCACGGCCGGGTACCAGCACGCCGGCGCTGAAGCTACCGCCGTCGAGCGGCAGGCCGATCGCGATCGCCGCACCCGCAACTCCGGGGACCCGGCCGACGGCCTCCTCAAGCCGCCCGTAGACGGCGCGCTCGCGTTCCGCGTACTCCCCCGGCGCCATCCGCGCCAGCATGGCGTTCGCCGTGAGGACACGGTCGGCGTCGACGCCAAGATCCACCGCGCGGACGTGCGCCAGGCTGCGCAGGAACAGGCCGGCACCGCACAGCAGCACGACGGAGAACGCCGCCTGCACCACCGTGATCGTCGCGCGGGTCCGGGAGTTGGCCGGCGCCGCGTGCCTCCCGCCCCGCAGCAGTTGCGTCAGGCGGGAGTCGGCCGCGAGCCACGCCGGCACGACGCCGATGCAGAGCGCCGTCGCCAGCACGATGCCGCCGGCAATCCCGAGCAGCCGCCAGTCCGAGAGCGCAAACGTCCAGCCCGCCTCATCGGCGAACAACGCGTGGCGCAGGGCCGGCTCCATCAGGCGCGCCACCAGCAGGCTCGCCACTCCACCCGCCAGCGCGAGCAGCCCGCCCTCCAGCGCGATCAACCGCATCACCCGCGCCCGCCCGGACCCGAGCGAGATCCGGACGGCCAGCTCGCGGCGACGCCGCGCCAGCCGAACGAGAAGCAGGTTCACGACGTTCGCGAACGTGATCAGCAGAATGACCAGCGTGACCCCGGCCAGCCAGCCGGCCAGCGTCGCCTCGACCGGCAGCCGTCCATCGACGCCCCGATCCAGCGAGGCCGCGAAGATCCGCGCATCACGGAACCAGGCGAACGGGCCCGTCGCATCGGGCCGATGCGCGGCCATCGCTTCCGCGCCGGCCGCTGCCACCGTCGCACCCGGGCGCAACCGTCCGATGATGTTCCAGTTCCGCGTGCCGGCCGTGGCCGAGCTGCCCAGAATCCAGACCGGGACGCGACGTGGACCCGTGCCCGTGAATCCGCGCGGCGTCACTCCCACGATCATGTGCGCCACATCTTCCACCTCGATCGTCTGCCCCGGTACATCCGCCGCCCCCCCGTATCGTGACTGCCACAACTCGTAGTCGATCACCGCCAGCTCGCCGCTCTCCGCCGCATCCTCCCCATCGCCGAACAGACGACCGACGGCCGGCTTCACACCCAGCAGCGGGAAGTACCCGCCCAGTACCTGGCCGACCCGGAGCCTGCGCGCGCCGGCACCCCGGCCCACCACCCTCTCGCCCACGGTGTACGCGCCGACCCGCTCGAACGACGCCAGACCGCGAAACTGCAGGTACGCCGAGTACGGGATGTACGACGACGTCCGCCGACCCCGCCCCGCCATCTCCACCTCGCCGTACAACCGGACCACGCGACCCGCATCCTCCACCTGCGCCGGTCCGCGCAGCAGCAGCCGGTCGAACAGGCCGAACGCCGTGACGTTCGCACCCACGCCCAACGCCAGCGTCACCACGATGAATCCCGTGACCACCGGATCCCGCACCAGCGATCGCAGCGCATGGCGAAGGTCGCTGCCCACCGATTCCAGACGCTCCCGCATGCGCATGTGCTCGTCCCTTTCGATTGCCGCCGCGTACAGCGCCGCGAGTGCCTGCTCATCCCGCGAGAACAGACGCCGTGCTTCCTCCGCCGCTGACCGGGCATCCAGACCCCGTCGCGTCAGCTCCTCCGCCCGCAGCTCCACGTGCAGCCGAACTTCGTCATCAACCGCTCGTACGCTGTCACGCGCCGTCGAGCCTCGCAGCCGGAACAGACGCCGGATCCCGGCCCTCCGCTTCACGACGCCCCCGGCTTCGCCGTCAGAATGTCCGTGAGCGTCTCCGCATACCTCAACCAGCGCTCCGTTCCCACCCGCAGCTTCCGCCAGCCCGCTGCCGTCAGCGTGTAGTAGCGCGCCCGCCTGCCCTCCCCGGTCACCCCCCACTCCGCTTCCACATGCCCGCGCCGCTCCAGCCGGTACAGCGCCTGGTACAGCGCCGCATCCTCCAGCGTCAACCGGTGCGCCGACTCCCGCTCCAGCCACCGCGTCACCTCGTACCCATGCATCGGACGCCACGAAAGCGCCTTCAGCACGAGCACATCCAGCGTGCCCTTGATGACCGACATGGGCTCGTCCATGACCTCCCGGCTCCTTATCCAAGACTCTTAGATATTACCGGGGACGGAACCGTTGCACCAGCAGTGCGGCGGGGTGTGCGGCGACGGCGGCACGCGGGGCCACGTGCTCGGTGCGGGTGTGCAGCCCCTTGAACCTCGGCGCATTCCGTCCCATCGTCGTTCGGCGGATCACCACCTGACACGGAACGCGGGTGGGCGGCACCGACGACGTCAAAACGCAGAAGGAGAAGAGAAACGTGGGCACATACGACGACCAGTACGCAAAGGTCAGGACGGAGCCGGGCTTTCTTGCGGCTCTCGACCAGAGCGGCGGCAGCACGCCGAAAGCACTGAAGGGCTACGGACTGACGGACTCGGCATGGTCCAACGACGACGAGATGTTCGGCCTCGTGCACGCGATGCGCTCGCGGATCATCACGAGCCCGAGCTTCGACGGCAAGCGGATCCTGGGCGCGATCCTCTTCGAGAACACGATGGACCGCGACATTGAAGGGCAGCCGACGGCCGACTATCTTTGGCAGGTCAAGAGAGTGGTCCCGTTCCTGAAGGTGGACAAGGGACTGGCGGCTGAGGCGGACGGCGTGCAGGTGATGAAGCCGATGCCGGGGCTCGATGCGCTGCTCGACCGAGGAAAGAGCAAGAACGTCTTCGGCACGAAGATGCGGTCGGTGGTGAAGCAGGCGAACCCGGCCGGCATCGCCGCAATCGTGGCGCAGCAGTTCGAGGTCGGCCGCCAGATCCTGGCAAAGGGCCTCATGCCGATCCTCGAGCCGGAGGTCGACATCCACTGCCCGGACAAAGCCGAGGCCGAAGTGCACCTGAAGGCGAGGATTCTCGAGCACCTCGGCTCGCTCGGCGATGGCCAGCAGATCATGCTGAAGCTGACGCTGCCCGACGTCGATGACTTCTACGCCGACTGCATCGCGCACCCGAAGGTGCTCAAGGTGGTCGCGCTCTCCGGCGGCTACACGCGCGAGCACGCAAACGAGAAGCTCGCGCGCAATCACGCCATGGTCGCCAGCTTCTCGCGCGCGTTGCTCGAAGGGCTCACGGCACAGCAGTCCGACAGCGCGTTCGATGGCATGCTGAACGAGTCCGTCGAAAGCATCTTCCGGGCATCGTGCACCTGAACGGACTCCGGTAGCCGGGGGCGCGGAAAGGGAGGTTCCCGGGGGCGGGGGCGGGCATGTCTACCGGCCCAACCCCACCTCCCGCGCACGATCCGCGAGTTCCACGCCGATCTGTCGGATCACATCGGGGGGCTCACCCCGCTCTTCCGCCTGGCGCGGCCACTCCCCGAGCACGTCGCGGATCCACTCGATGATACCGACCGGTCTGCCGTACCTGGACCGAACACGATGCCACCCCTTTCCCTTGACACATCTATGGAAGCCGGGCATTTTCCCATAGATCTGCCCAGGGAGACGGGAGCGGGGTTCATGTTCGAGAAGAGTGCAGGGCTGTTGCGGGGCACGGTGAAGTGGGAATGGGGCGTGTCGGCCAACAACCGGAGGGCGCGGTACTACCGGCTGACGGCGGCGGGCCGTCGCCAATTGCGCGAGCAGGCCTCCGGCTGGGAGCGGCTGTCGGGAGCGGTGACGCGAGCAGTGAAGGCGGAACCGGTGCCTGGAGGCACGGAATGAAGCGGTGCCCGGGACTCGGCGCGGTGCGGAAGGGTTCGGAATGAAGCGGCGAGAGGGGCTTCGGTCGGTGCTGCGGCGGATCTTCCGGGATCCGCGGACGGAGGTGGAAGAGGAGCTCTCGTTCCACCTGGAGCAGCGCGTGCGTGACTACATGGCGCATGGCCTGGATGAGACGTCGGCGCGGCGTGCGGCGCGGGAGCGTTTCGGCGATCTGGATCCGGTTCGTTCCGAGTGCGCGGATCTGCTGGAATCGGAGCGCAGGGTGATGCGGCTGCGGGGCTGGATGGAGGACGTGCGCCATGATGTCACGTTCGGTCTGCGCTCGGCGTCGCGGTCTCCGCTGTTCACGGTGGTGGCGGTACTGACGCTCGGGCTCGGCATCGGCGTGAATGCGGCGGTGTTCGGCGTGGTGAAGTCGGTGCTGGTGGATGCGTTGCCGTACGAGGACGGCGGTCGGCTGGTGCGCCTGTACGGGCACCGTGCGGAGGAGAGCGACGGCCGCACGCCGCTGAGTGCTGGCGCGGTGACGGACATCGCGGCGCGGCAGCGTTCGTTCGATCGGCTTGCGGCCTTCCTTCCGGCGACGTGGGACGTGATCTACCGGACGGACGAAGGACCTCGCGTTCTGGAGGGCGCGTACGTGGGTCCGGAGTTCCTGGCGACTCTCGGCGTGCGTCCCGTGCTCGGCCGAGTCCGACGGCTGCGGAGATCGAGAGCGACGCGTTCGTGGTAATGCTGAGCTGGGATGTGTGGCAACGCGAGTTCGGCGGTGAGCGGAGCGTGATCGGGAGATCGGTCCGGGTAGATGCGGACACGTGGGAGATCGTGGGAGTGTTGCCGGAGGACTTCATGGCGCCCATGGGTCCGGCCTCGTTCTGGTTCGGACTGGACGTCGCGCGTGCGGGCATTGCGGCGAGGGCGAGGACGTCGCGCACGCTGGGCGTGGTGGCGCGCTTGCGTCCGGGGGTCACCCTTGCGGCGGCGCGGCGGGACGTGTCGGGGATCGCGGCCGCGCTGGCGCGGGAACACCCGGAGACGGACGGCGGCACCACGATGACGGTGATGTCTTTGCACCGGGCGATAGCGGGCGATACGCGGGCGCCGCTGCTCGCGCTGATGGGCAGCGCGGCGCTCGTCCTGCGGATCACGTGCGCGAACCTCGCCGGAGCCCTGCTGTCGCGCACGATCACGCGGCGGAAGGAATTTGCGGTGCGAGCGGCGCTCGGGGCCGGGCGGGGCCGGCTGGTTCGGCAGCTGCTGACGGAGAGCATGCTGCTAGGGCTCGCGGGTGCAGTGGCCGGCCTCGGCCTCGCGGGACTCGCGCTCTCCGGGCTTCGCCGATTCGCGCTGCCGGCGCTACCCTCGTACGCGGAGCTCTCGCTTGACCGGGGGGCGATGGTGGTGATGGCGGTTGTCGCGCTGTGCACGGGCCTCGTCATCGGCGTGGGGCCGGCGCTGTCCGCGCGTCGATCGGGCGCGCGGGGGATCGTGCGCGATTCCACCAGGACCGGGAACGAGGCTCGGGGGTCGGGCCGGCTGCGAGGGCTGCTGGTCGGGGTCCAGGTCGCGCTCTGCCTGAGCCTGCTCGCGGGTGCGGGTCTGCTGGGCCGGAGTCTCGTCGCGATGATGACCGCGCCGCTCGGGTTCGATCCGGATGGCGTGCTCACGGTATCCTTGAAGGGACCGCTCCCCGCGCCGGATGCGTTGCGGCGGCAGTTTTTCGACAGACTCGAGGAGCGTGTCCGGTCGTTGCCCGGCGTACGCGGTGTCGCGAGCACGGACGCGCTTCCGGCGGGCTCCACGAGACGGGCGCCGCTCGCCATCCTCGGCGTCACGCGGCCCGCGGAAGATGGGGCACCGTTCATACCCTTCTCGGACGGTGTCGGACGACTACTTCCGCACGATGCGCATTCCGCTGGTGGGCGGCCGTACGTTCGGACCGCAGGACCGCGACGACACGCCGCCGGCGATCGTGATCAGCGAGGGCATGGCGCGCAGGTTCTGGCCGGATGGCGGCGCGCTGGGAGCGCGGATCCGGCTCGGTCCGGAAACGACCGGTCCATGGGCTGAGGGGGTCGGTGTCGTTGGCGACGTCCGCAACGATCCCGCCGTCGCCGCGGCGGAGCCGATGGCGTACCTCTCGAGCCGACAGTCTCTGCTGCGAAGCAGCCGGACGTACCTGGTCCGGACGGACGGCGATCCGCTCGCGTTTGCGCGCGCGTTCCGCGACGAGCTCGGGGCGCTGGACGCGACCGTGCCGATGGACGACGTCGGCACGCTCCGTGGAGACGTCGCCCTGAGTCTCGACAAGCGGAAGGTCCCGGCGCTCCTGATGACAGCGTTCGCCGCGCTCGCACTCCTGCTCGCGACGGTCGGCGTGTACGCGATGTTCTCCAACATGGCCACGGCGCGGCAACAGGAGTTCGGCGTCCGTCTCGCTCTCGGCTCCGAACCGGTCGCGATCGCCGGGCTGGTGCTGCGGCAGGGCGCCGTCTGGATGATTGCCGGCCTCACGTGCGGCGCGGCTGGCGCCGTGATTGTCGGGCGCGCACTGCGAGGGCTGCTGTTCGGCGTGTCCGCGCTCGACCCGATCGCCCTCGGCCTCGCCGTCGCGACACTGCTCGCGGCCGGATTCGTCGCCCTGTTGATCCCGGTCCGACGTCTCATGCGCGTGGATCCCCGGTCGATCCTGAGCTGAGGCGGACGCCCCGCGCCAAGGAAAAGGGGGACGCCCCCTCGCGGAAGCGTCCCCCTCGTTCATCCCGCCGGACCGGCGGATCAGCCGATGCCTCAGCCACCGCCTGTCCACGTCGAGGTGGAGCAGGCGTTGCCGCCGCCACCGGAACTGGCGCCGAGGAACGCTGATGCGGACAGGGCCAGCGCGGTGTCCTCGCTGCCGCACTGGTCGCAGTCCGGCGCATCGGCCCGCTCGCTCATGCGTCGCATGCGCTCGATGCGGTTGCCGCAGTTCTTGCAGATGTACTCGTACAGAGGCATTGCCGGCGACTCCGTTTCGCTGCTACTCGCCACCTGATCTGATGGCGTACCCCTTCCCGCTGTAGTTGGAGTCCCGACCGACCCCGGAGGTTCCGAGGGCACGGTCGCGGCGACCGATCACCAGCGGCACCTGACGTTCGAGCTGACACGCGGCATCACGGACTGTTTCGAGTTCGCGGGCCACCTCGTTCTGGCGGGCCGAACGGGGCACGCCGCGGAGTTCGCCGGCTGGCGGCTCCGGCCCCGGGTGTGGTTGCCGGAGTCGTGGCACCTGCCGGTGGACATCGCCACCTCGGAGAACGCGGTGCTCAACTTCGGGATCGGGTTCGGCACTACCGACGTGGGCAATACGCTGGTGCTGAAGATGCGGTACGGCTTCCTCTTCGGCGGCCCGTAGCGAACCGGGCCCCGCCTGCCGTCTCATCCGTGGCGGTACCGGAAGAAAGTCCGTACGGCTTTCACCCAGTCGCGCAACCCGATCTTCTTCCCCTCCGCCCGGGTCCGTGGGTAGTAGCGGATCGGGACCTCTTTGAGGCGTCGGCCGCGCGCCAGGATCTTGGCCGAGATCTCGTGGTCCAGCTCGAAGCCGGTCGTCTCGAGAGTCAGCTCCCGGATCACGTCGCGTCGAAACAGCTTGAGGGCGGTAACGGTATCGCTCAGGTAGCGCCCGGTAAAAATCAGCGCGACCAGGCTGAGGCTTCGTCCACCGAGGAAGGCGGCCCATGACTGGTTGGGATACTTGCCCGCGCGGGTGTACCGGCTGCCGTACACCGCGTCCACACCGTCTTCCAGCAGCGCTTCCACCATGGGTACGTAGTCGTCCGGATCGTATTCGAGATCCGCGTCCTGGATGATCAGGTAATCGCCCGCGGCGAGCCCGATCCCGACCTTCACGGCGTTGCCCTTGCCACCGTTCCGCTCCAGCCGGCGCAGCGTGACGCCGGGGATGGCGCGAACGATGTCGGGCGTACGGTCGGCCGAATGGTCGTCCACTACGATGATCTCTTTCGTGATGCCGAAGCGAGAGAGGTCCACGGCCTGGACCCGCTCCAGCAGGGTCCCGATGAAGCGTTCCTCGTTGTAGGCCGGGATCACGACCGACAGGGTCTCATCCGCCACGATTCAAATGGGCCTCCACCCGTTCGACGTCTTCGGGCGCGTTCACGCCGATGGATTCGATCATGGACGTGGCCGGGAAGGTCCGGACGGGCGCCCGCCCATCGAGCCAGGGAATGAACGGCAGGAAATTGCGCTCGCCGGTTCCCGCCGCCGCCCGGGCCTCGGTGGCGAACGCCGGCAGGAGCCGGAAATACGCGTCGGCCGACAGGTGGAACAGGCCGATATCGCCCTCCCCGTCGTCGGGCATCGGATCGCCCTCGCGTCGATGCAGTACCCGGTGAATCGACCCCGAGGCGTCGCGCTCGTAATGGATGTACGGGTCCGGCCGCCACAGCGTGGGGAAGATCAGGGCCGCCGCCGTATCCCGGTCGGCCCACGCTGCCAGCCGATCGATCGTTACGGCTTCGACGGCGATCTGATCGCACCAGGTGATCCACACATCGCGGGGCCCGACGCGGTGGGCCGCCGCCGCCGGAATCAGGATCGCGTCGAGCATCCCGGTGGGCCGGTCCTGGACATCGAACTCGAGGGCGGGGCCTCGACCCGCGCAGTGGTCCCGGACTCGTGTCTCGAACGAGGGGTGCACCACGACGATCACCCGATCGACCACAGGCAGATAAAGATCGAGCAGATGGTCGATCATGGGGCGCCCGGCGACGGGAAACAGGACCTTGGGTACGCGGGATCGGAGCCGACTTCCGCTCCCGGCGGCCGGAATGATCAGGACCCGGCTCACGGCGCCCAGAGGTGGTCGGCGGCGGCCAGATCGGCCAGATCGGAGAACCACCCGAGGAACCGGGAATGCGCCACGTCCAGCCCACCACGGACCCCAGCGACGAAGGCTCCCGATGCATGAGCCGATTCCAGACCCGCGGCCGAGTCCTCGATCACCAGTGTATGGTCCGGTTCCCCTCCGACCTCGCGCATTACCTGGAGATAGATGTCCGGCGCCGGCTTGCCACGGGCCACCGCGTCACCGGTCACGACGGTGGTGAAGAAGCCGCCGAGGTCGAAACGGGACAGCACGATATCGGTCGCGCGCCGACTGGCCGATGTTCCGATCGCCACGCGCTCCACCCGTCGGCTCACGGCCTCCAGCGCCTGACGGGTGTCCGGGAAGAGGATCGGCTCGGTGGCCAGGTACATGCGCGCCCGCTCCTGCTTGAACGCGACCCACTCGGCCACCTGTCCGGGATCCGCATTGCGGGAGGCCATCCACTCGGCGATGCTCTCTCTCGTCGTCCGCCCGGCAATGGCCGAATACGGCGGTCCCGCGATATCGAGCCTGCGCCACAGATCGGCATAGGCTTTCGCGTGACAGGGAGTGGTGTCCACCAGCACTCCGTCGAGGTCGAAGATCACCAGGTCGAACAAACCGGACGCCCGGGCTTTCGTGCTCATCTCGAGGCGACGGCGCGGTCACTGGCGGTATCGGCCCGGCCGTCGGGGGGCCGCCGACCGAAACCGCGAAACTTCCGACCCACGATCGTGAGAAGCGATTGCAGCCCGTCGAGTACGGTCGTGCGTCGAACCCGCCTGGGCGAGAGTGGAAAGAAGCGGACCGGTGTCTCGAAGACTCCCGCCTGGCGACTCAGCACTGCACTCAGCATCTCGTGATTGATCCGCTTCGAGCTCAGATCGATTTCGCTGCCGCGCAGGTAAGAGGTCCGGATCGCCCGGACGCCGGACAGCGTGTCGGAGATGTAGCGGCCATACATGACGAGGTACGTCAGGCTCAGAAGGTGGCTGCCCACATAGCTCACCGCCCCGAAGGCCATCTTGTGACGGTACCGGAAACGGTACGACTCCCGGATGTCGCTGACCGACAGCCGGCGTGAGCCCCAGACCGCGTCCAGCGTTCCCGGCGTCAGCAACGATGCCAGGTTGACCACGTCTTCACCGCGGTACATTCCGGACGATTCGAACAGGACGACGAACTCGAAACGCGGGTCGCTCAGCACTTCGCCGAAGCCCGCGTTCCCCACGTTCCGTACCTCGAAGGGCAGCTCCCGCACGAAGGTCGGCTCCAGCGCGCCGGGGGCCGAGTAGAACACCGTGATGGTGGCGTCCAGGTCCTGCACGCCGCCTCGCAACATCTCCAGCAGACTCTGCGTCAACAGATTCGGGCTGTCGCTCTCGAGCAGAAGCACGGCGATGCCCGGCCGCCGCCCTCGACTCAGCAGCGTGGTGACGAACGGGGACACGACCGTGGCGGCGTCGTGCCGACCGGTCACTCCATCCTCGTAATTCCCGATCCGCACCAGGCGCGGGTCTTCCAGACTCTCGACCCGCCCCAAGGGCACGTACGGCTTGTCCTGATCCACCTGGCCCGGGTCATTGATCAGGTAGTGGGTGATCAGGCACGGGGTCGGAATGGACGCGTTGCGCCCCTTCTCGCGCAGGTAGTGGACCGCTCGATCGATGATGTCCACCGCGCTGCTGTCGCCGATCTCGGCGTCCTGCTGGATGTTGGTGATCAACAGCTTGAACGCCGTGAGATTGGCCGCGATCGTCGTGCCGATTTCCGGCGTCATGTAGGACGGGAACAGGCTGGAGTGCTGCGTCCCGGGGGCGGAGATGATCAGGTCCGCCTCACGGAGCCGGCGTAGCAGCACGGGGTTGGGGCGCACCGGCGTGGCGTGGCGCCGCAGCGTCGCTTCGATCTCATCGAAGGGACCGCCGTTCAGCGCATCGCATTCCTCCCGGCTCAGCGGTCGTTCGATCAGGAAGATTTCCTTGAGGCGGCGACGGCGGGCTCCGTCCACGATGTCGGCTTCGCTGCCCAGAACCCGGTTCTCCGCATCGAGAGCGACCAGGTACGCATTGCCGCCGTCGGTCACGTTCTCGATCATGCCGGGTGGCAATCCCAGCAGCTCGCAATAGTCAGCCACCGCGGCATTGAAGTCCCGATCACACTCCAGGAAGCTGCCCGCGAACACCAGATTGCCCAGGCTGCAATCGGAGAACTCGAAGCTCCGACCGGTCCGCTCGAGCTCGGCCCCGAATGCCGCGAGCCGACCGCCGACCAGCCCGCGCAAGCGGGCATCCAGCTGACCCCACAGGGCCGCCAGGCGACTGGCGAACTCACCGTCGGGGGCGGATCCTCGATCCGGTAGCCGGAGGGCCGCGAGCGCGTCAGGCCGGCCGAACCCCTCCGGAAACCGGAGGTTCAGCAGCTCGACCAGGGCGGGCGGGCAGGTTTCCAGCTCCCGTGCCAGCCGCGAGCCGTTCTTCCGGTAGTCGGAGGGTCCGAGGCTGTCGCCGAGGAACCGGCGGACCTCACCCGTGGACGCGCCGTCGTCGTATCCGTTGATCGCCAGGGTGAGGGCGACCCGTGGATGGCGCAGCAACTCCCGCGACAACACCTCGGAGCCCCGGCCGCCCGAGAACACCACCACGTTGAGGGAAGGCTCGGCCCGGCTCACCGCACGCTCCAGGCGGGTGTCCCGTAGCTCTGCAGCCATTCGCGGCCGTGGCGCCACAGAAAGACGAGGGTGAGCAGCAACGGCGCGGCCTTGAGTACGCCGATGGCCAGGGCCGCCGGCACGGTGTCGAAGCTGAATCGGTAGCGCACGAAATTGACCACGATCAGGTTCTGACCCAGAGCCGCGATCGTGATTCCGACCATCAGGACGATCGCCGCCCGGCTGAACGCCGATCGACGAGCCCAGACGTACGCCATCAGCAGGAACAGGGGAGCCAGGTAGTGTTCCCAGAGGAGCTGCGACGCCAGCAGGAAGAGAAGCACGGCGAGCAGGAAGCGAAAGTGCCGTCGGGCGCGGTCAGACCACTCGAATTCCCGGCTGCGCCACGCCAGTGACGCGAGCGTGGCGAGCACGCCGAGCTTCAGCACTGCGACCGCCACCCCGACGGCGGTCCGCAGGGCGGGCGGCGCCGCCTGGAAACCGGGCAGCAGGCGGACGTTCTCGAAGGGGACGTAGAGCGAGCTGTTGTAGAACCACGACTTGCTCATGGTCGTGCCGTGGATCATGAGTTGCAGGAACTGCCAATGGACATCCCAACCCAGTGCCAGGATGGAGGCGGCGGCGGCGAGCCCGCCGAGCCCGAGCACCCAGCCCAGGAACCGTCGTCCAGCCAGCACTGCCAGACCGGCCAGGACGAGAACGAAGGCCGGCTTGATGGTCACCACGAGTACCAGCAGCGCGGCCGTCATGGCCTCCTGCCGGGCCTGGTAGGCGAGCAGGGCGAGAACCAGGAGCAGAAAGACCGTGGGCATCGTCTGCCCGCCCACCCGGTAGACGGTCCAGAACGGCTGAAAAAGGAGACTCACGGCCGCGAACGTGGCGGTGAACCGCCATTGGTCGATCGCCGATGAGTCCACCAGTCGGCGGAGTGAGACCCAGACCAGCCCCAGGGCCAGGAACAACGCGAGGGTGTTCTGGAGCTTGAACAGCATGGAGGCGCTCGCCGGACTGAACATGCCGAGCGGGATGTAGAACAGCGTGGAGATCGGCGTTCCCCAGAACTGCATGGTGCCCTGTGGCGCCGCTCCCGCAATTGGGCTGTAGACATCATACAGGTGTGCGAAGTCGCCGGCGGCCGCCTTGCGCCCGGCATCGTAGAAATTGGCAAAATCCCAGCCCAGACCGGCAGGCACCAGCACCCCCACCACGGTACCGGCCAACAGCAGTACCAGCACGATCGCGGTGATCCACTGATAGTGGCGCACCGCGGCTTCGGCTTCACGCCCCGTCATCCGGGCGATTCGACGGTAACCCGCCCGTCGCCGTTCCCGGTGTAACGCCAATCGTCCAATTGCGCCGCCTCCATGTCGCCACGACGGACCGGGATCCACAATGGGTTCCCGGGTGATCGCCGGACGTCGGACAGGATGGACTGGCCCTGATCGGGACCTCGACCATCCAGAATCGTGCCAGCGACGAACCCCGAGGCCCGGACGCTGGGCTGAACGCAAGATCAAGGGTCGTGGCCGCGGTACCGTGCGAGCTCACCGCGGAGCCCTTCCAGCGCATTGACCGCCGGTCACCTCCGCGATTCCAGAGTGCGGAGCCGCTCTCCAATGCTATCGACGCGCGGACGCAGGTCCGGGTTCGCGTTGCTCCAGCTCTCGAGCACGTGGCGATACCAGGCGGCGGCGCTGTCCGGCTGGCCGGCCGCTTCCCAGGCGCGGCCGAGCAGCTCTTCCACGTCCGTCCGCGTGACGAACAGGCCCGAAGCATCGAGCGGCCCGCGCAGCGCGGGCTCGAGCACGGCGATCGCGGAGTCCGGCCGCCCGAGCGCGAGCAGCACCCGCGCCAGCTCGAGGTTTGTGCGCGTGTAGCCGGAGGTCGGCGAGAACATCGCGCGGCGGAACGCATCGGCGGCCGCGCCGAACGCGCCGCGCGCCTCGAACGTCAGTCCACGGACGTGGTAGTGCAGGCGACGATCGCGGCCGTACGCGCTGCGCGTGCCCCATGTCTCGATGCTGTCCGCCAGGGCCGGGAGCGATGCGGTGTCCCCTTCGGCGGCAAGCACGGTGGCCAGCTGCGTGAGGTTCACCACGCGCTGTCTCGCGGTGAACCCGTCGGTCGCCGCCGCGTCCAGCGCCGCATCGAGCGCACGAAGGCTGTCCGCCGCCTCGCCGTACCGCCCCATCTCGAACAGGATCTGGACCGCGTGCCGGGCCCCGCCGACGTCCTGTCGGACCTGGTCGGCTGCTGCCCTCGCAAGGTCCCTGCGGTGGCGCTCGGTGGCGAGCGCTTCGAACAGCCGGCCCTGGTTGCGGAGGCTGATCGCCAGGTACCAGAGCGCTTCCTGCTGAACCGCGAGCACGCCCGTCCGCGAGAGGTCGCGGAGCAGATGGTCCGCCGCGGCGAACTGCCCCGAGTATATGGGGACGATACCGGGGAACACGGCATCGTAGGCGTCGATCGGGTTCAACTCGTTCGCGCGCCGACGGGCCTCGCCCGCGTCCTCGGGCCGACCGCCGAAGAGCAGCGCCTCGGAGAGCGCCCGCCACGCGCGTGCCGACGCCGGCTGCCCGGCGACCCATTCGCGCGCGACCCGTTCGGCGCGCGCCATCGAGTCCGTGTGGATGTCGAGCGTAACGATCTGCTCGAGCGCATCGCAGGCGAGGCAACGCGGGCGCGAGCCGCCGAGCCCGAGCGAGTCCATGGCGACGACGCGCTCGAACGCGGCCCGTGCCTGGGCGAACTCGCCGTTCCAGAATCGGCTCATGCCCACCAGGTACTGCCCCTCCATCTCCGTCGGGTAGCGGATCGCCAGCGTCTCCGCGACCGCGGTGAGCAGCGGCTCGTTCACGGACAATGCCCAGCTTCCACGGATCAGCAGGCGATCACGGTCGGGCGCTCGCTCGGCAAGGCGCAGCATCCGGACAGTGACGTCGGGCGGCGTCGGCAGAAGCAGCGCGTTCCGCGTGCGCCAATCGTAGAACGCGGCCATCGCGAACGCGGTATCCTCGGCCTGCGCCGCGTCGAAGAGCTGCAGCGCAGCCCGGTAGTCGGCACCGGCGAATTTGCGGAGTCCCTCCTCGTAGAAACGGTACGCCACAAGCGACGCCGTGGTCGCATCCGCCAGGTGCAGTGGCGTCGTGCGCAGGCCCAACCCGCTCGCGACCGCGGTCGTCGCGAGATCGACCAGCTCGAACACATCGCTGGCTTCCACGCTCGTGGCGTGGCGCACCGCGCCGGTGCCGAGATCGACGCGCCGAAGGTCCAGGCGCAGGCGGCCGGCCGACGGCTCGAGCAATGAGCCCTCCAACAGCTCGGCGGCCCCGACCTGCCGCGCTGCGCCAGCGAACGCGGCCCGCGGATCTCGTTCCGGCCCCAGCTCGCCCATCATCTCGTACATGCGCGCGGTGCTGACGACCTGCAGGCCGGGCACCCGGGCGAGGTTGGTGGCGAGCATGTCGACCAGTGCGTCCCGCGGCCCGCCCGTCGCCGGGCCGCGCAGATCCTCGAGCCAGCCGATCGCGAGCAGCGGCGGCGGCGAAGACGGGCCGGACCCGAGCCGCCACAGACCGAATGCCGTGACGATCAGGATGATGGCGGCGGCCGCGCCCGCGGTGAGACGGCCACGTCGGCGCGGCGTGGTACCCGCCGGCCCCCCGCGCTCACGGTGGAAGCGCACCGCCGCCAGGCGCTCGGGATCGGTCCCGGCATCGGGCGCGAGCCGCTCGGCGGCGGTGCGGTGCAGCGCGAGGCGGCGCGAGTGCGGGACATCGTCGTACGCGACGCGTCGCACGAGCGGGTGGATGAACTCGAAGCGGCCGTCGTGCGCGGGCGACTCGCGCAGCAGGCGGCGCGCGAGCAGCTCCTCGAGAACCCCATCGAAGTCGGCGGGCGGCCATCCCAGCACGGCCGCGAGCAGCCCGACGTCGATCGGCTCACCGACAACGGCGGCGGCGCCCACGAGGTCGCGCGCCCGTCCGGGCAGGCCGGTCAGCCGGCGGCCCACGGCGTCGCGCACGCCGTGCGGCAGCGGCAACGTATTGCCGTCGCTGCCGGCCGCCGTCCTCCAAATGCCGCGCGCGTCCAGGGAAAGCTGTCCCTCGTCCACGAGCGCGGACACGATTTCCATCGCGTAGAACGGGTTGCCGCCCGTCTCGGCGTGGAGCCGCGCGCTGAGCGCGCGCCGCTCGGGCGCGGGCAGCTCGAGCATCGAGTGAACCAGGTCGTCCACCTCGCCCGGCGCGAGCGGCGCGAGCTTCAGGTGACGCCGGCCCCGCACCGCCGACAACTCGCGCAGCAGCGCACCGGCCTCCGCCTCGCCCGTCCGCACCGTCACGAGCGCGAGTACGTGCGCCGATGCGGAACGCAGCAACGCGATCAGCGCGGTCCGGCTCTCGGCATCGGCCTGAGCCGCGTCATCGAGGAACAGCACGGCCGGCGCTTCCTCGGCCACCATCGCCACCGTGTCCACGATGGCGGCGACCAGCGCGTCGTCGCCGCCCGCGGCCGCGGGGAGATGCGGGTAGCGGGTGCGTACCGCGGGCACGAGACGGGCCAGAACGGCGAGCGTTTCGTCAGCCACGCCGCCCAACCCGGCGGCGCCGGCCAGGCCCGCGAGCAACTCGCGCGCCGCGCTCCACGGCGCCCCGTCGTCGCTCCGGGCGCGGCTCTGCAGGATCAGCGCCGGCTCTTCCCCGGACGCCAGCTCACGCAGGAATTCCTCGCAGAGGAGCGTCTTGCCGATGCCGGCGTCGCCTTCGACCACCACCACGGCGGCGTCACCCGCGACCACGCCGGACCACGCCGCGTGCAACTCGCTCATTGCCGGGGCCCGGCCGACCATTGCGGGCGTGAACAGCGCGACCGACCCGGGCGTCCGCTGCGCCGACGGGTCGGCCTCGGCTCCGGGTTCGAGCCGTTCGCGCAGCTCGAGGAACTCTTGCGACGGCGTCAACTCCAATTCGCGCGCGAGTCGCATCACGAACGCGTCGTGATAGCGGAGCGCCTCCTGGAAGCGACCCTCACCCCGCAGAGCCTCGACCCGCCTGCGCTCGGCACGCTCCTCGTACGGAAACCGCTCCGCCCAGGCGGACGCGAGCGCGAGCGAACGCTCCCATTCACCCTCGGCGCGCGCCCGCTCCAGCCAGGGGTCCAGGGAATCGGAGAGCAGGCGACGGAGCCGTTCCCGTTCCGCGAAGAGCCACAGCTGCCAGGACTCGTCACCGACATCGTCGAGTCCGGCCAGGAACTCTCCGCGCCAGAGCGCCAGCGCCTCCTCCGCACGCCCCTCGGCCAGCTCGACCTCGAGCCGCCGCGTGTCCAGCTCCAGAACGCCGGACCGCAGCGTCACCGACTCCGCTTCGACTTCGAGGCCCTCACCGACTGTGCGGCGCAGGCGTAACAGCGCCTGCCGGAGCGAGTGGCGGGCGCGCGCCTCCTCGCGGTCACCCCAGAGCAGCGCCGCCAGCGTCTCGCGCGGCACCGGTTCCGGCGAACGGCCGGCGAGGAACACCAGCAGTCCGAGCTCCTTGCGCCGGCCCGCCAACCGCTCCCCCTCGCCGGACGCCACGAGACGGAGGGACCCGAGCGTTTCGAGGCTCAGCACTGGACCCCGGAACTCATTCGGAAATCATGAGTTGCGCCCGAAGGCCCGGCCGGTGACGGCCGGTTGCGGGCGATCCGCCAACTTGTCGGCGCCGATCGACACCCGGCGGCTGGCGTCCGGGTTCACGGCACACGCGAAGCTGAGGAGACCATGGCAGACCCGATGAACGGTGCAGGACGAAAGGAGAGGGACCGGATCGCGTATTTCGTGATCCGGATCCGCCGCGACGCCTCGAATCCCGCCGCCGGACTCAGCGGAGCCATCGAGCGCCTGGGCAGTGGCCGGGCGCGTCCGTTCAGCGGCGCGGAAGAGCTGCTCGGCCTGCTTACCGGCTGGATGAACGCGGCGCCATTGCTGTCGGACCGGCCCAGGCGGACGGGCAGCGAATAACCGAAAGGCGGACGCGCGGCCGACCGCGCGTCCAACCACCACGACTCAAAGGAGGGACCGCCATGTCAACGCACAATGTACCCACGACCTCGCGAATCCAGAAGACGCAGGCGCGCCGGGGCGGCGTCCTGTTCCTGGCCGCGTCCGCGCTGCTCGGCGCGGCACTGCTCGCCGCGACGCCGTCCCACGCCCACGCGCAGGCCGCGCTCGGCGTGCCGTTCATCGGCAACAACCACCTGAGCTTCTACTCGACGCAGCTCACCACGGACGGCATCGGCACGAGTACGTCCACCCTCTACGGCGGCCGCTACGGCCACCGCTTCGGCGGCTCGGATGCGCAGTCCCGCATCGCCTTCAACGTCCAGGCCGCGGCACGAACGCTCAGTGCGCCGAACGACGGCGTGGCTGATGTCTCGCTCAGCACCGCCTGGATGCGCCGCATCGACGAGATCAGCAGCCGGCTCTCCACCGCCGTCTCCGTCGGCGCCAGCGCGCTGGCGTGGGGCGCCGCCGACACGGACGCCGGCATCGCGCGGTTCAGCTTCCCGCTCACCGCCGGCGTCTCCTACGACGTGCCCATCGGAGGCGCGACCCTCAGCCCCTTCGTCGCGCCCGGCATCGCATACTATGACGCCCGCAGCTACGACGACACCGGGGACCGCGTCGCCTCCAGCTCAGGCTGGGACTCGCGCCTCACCAGCGGCCTCTCGCTCCGACTCCGCGAGGTCGTCCTGACCTCCGCGCGGATCCGCGGCGAACACGGTCTGCCCAACAGCAGCCGCTGGGCTTTCTCCGCCGGCATCTCCTTCTGATTCCTCTACCACGACGGCGGGCCGCACCCCTCCCGGTGCGGCCCGCCGTTCCCACATCTCGCTCACGCTTCGCCGTCGTACCCGAACACCCGCTCCAGCGGGACGTCGAACACTCGCGCGATCCGGAACGCCACCTCCAGTGACGGCGAGTACTTGTTCCCCTCGATCGCGTTCACCGTCTGACGCGTCACTCCCACCCGGTCCGCCAGCTCCTGCTGCGTCATGCCTCCGTGTGCGGCCCGCAACGCCCGGATCTCGTTCCGGATACCTCCCCCTCCCTTCCCCATCTCAGAAACCCCGGCGATACAGGAACAGCTGCGACCCGATCTCCACCAGCTGCGCCAATACCCAGAACCCGAGCAGAACATGCGTGAACACGAAATTCCCTTCCGTGAACACCGCCGCGCACAGTGAGAAGAACACTCCCGTCGCCAGGACGTACGCGCCGTTCCGCGTGCTCCGCAGACCGATCAGCCGGTCCCGCTCATCCACCGCATCCCGGGGACGCTCAACGACCGCCAGCACGATCGCACCCACGACCTGCACCACCACCAGCACCACCACCACCCCCACGAACAGCACCACGTGCTGCGGCATCACATCCGCTCCGTCCGCCGGCAGCACCGACGCGAAGTAGAATCCGAACACCGCCAGCAGGCTCGCAAACAGCAGCCACAGCATCTTCTCCCGGAACGACATTCCCATCTCCCCTCCATCGCGTCGGCATTTGTCAAAATAACCGGACATCACGACGTTAGCGGCAGCCAGGTCGGATGTCAAGTTATTTTTACAGACGGCCGCGGTGTCGATGGTGTTCGGCCCGGAGGAGGCGCGAGCCGAGTTCGCACTGCTCGACCGCGCCCGCCGTTCCGATTCCTGAACGGAGACGCCGTATGCCGGGTCAACTGGAAGGTCGTGTCGCGCTGGTCAGCGGTTCCGCCCGCGGCATCGGCGAGGCGATCGTGCGCCGGTTCGCACGGGAGGGAGCAACCGTGGTTGTGACGGACATTGCCGACGCGGCGGGCGAGACGGTGGCCACGTCGATCGGGCCTGCCGCGTCGTACCGGCGCCTCGATGTCCGGCTGGAAGCGGACTGGGAGCGCGTGACCGGCGAAACGCTGGAGCGGCACGGCCGGCTGGACGTGGTCGTGAACAACGCGGGGATCACGGGCTTCGAGAACGATCCCGGCCCGCACGACCCGGAGCACGCGGGCCTCGCGAGCTGGCGCGCCGTTCACGCGACGAACCTCGAGGGCACGTTTCTCGGGTGCAAGCACGCGATCCGCGCGATGCGCGGCGCGGGCACCGGCTCGATCATCAATATCTCGTCGCGGTCCGGGCTGGTCGGCATTTCCGGCGCGGCTGCCTACGCCTCGAGCAAGGCGGCGGTGCGCAACCACACGAAGACGGTCGCGCTCTACTGCGCGGAACAGGGACTCCGGATCCGGTGCAACGCGATCTTCCCCGCCGCGATCCTGACACCGCTCTGGGAGCCGGTGTTCGGGACGGGACCCGACGGGCCGCGCGCATGGCGTTCTTCATCCGGGACGTTCCGCTCCGGCGGTGGGGGAAGCCGGAGGAAGTCGCCGCCGTCGCGATGTACCTCGCGGGCGACGAGTCGGGCTACACGACGGGCGCCGAGTTCGTGCTCGACGGCGGGATCCTCGCGGGCGCCGTCGCATCACCGGGCGTCTGAGGTCCCCGCCGGCCGCGGTCGCGCGGCGGGCCGGTGACGTCGCGCTACTCGTCGAGCGCCGCAGCCGCGTTGCGGACCATGGCGCCCGTTCGCTCCAGCTCTTCCCGTTCCTGAGCCGCGTAGTGCGGTCCGAAACGAAGACCGAAGCCGTCGCCGCGAAAGCGGGGGAACACGTGGAGGTGGGCGTGGAAGACCTCCTGCATCGCGGCCTCACCATCCGCGAGGAGCAGGTTCACGCCCTCGCAGCGGAGCCCGCTCGCGCGGATGGCCGCGGCGTACCGCTGCCCGAGCCGCATCATGTGGGCGGCCGTATCCGGGTCCACATCGGCGAGCGTGGGCGCGTGCTCGACCGGGATGACGAGGACGTGTCCCGGGTTCACGGGGCGGATATCCATGAAGACGGCGCAACGTTCATCGCGATGCAGGAACGTCGCGGTGACGCTACCGTCGAGCAGTGTGCAGAAAACGCAGTTGGCATCGCGCGTATCCGTCATTCGTGGCTCACTCTCCGGGCAGCTCGGGCCTGGGCGAGACCATGGTAGCACAGGTAATCCTGCGTCACAACGTGCGGCCGCTCCGCGTTGGCTATGCCGCCCCGTCCGGCGTCACGACGGCGACGGCCTCGCGCAACGCCTGGATGGCGGCGGCCGGTTCGAGGGCGCGGTCGGCGAGGGAATCGCACGCGGACTCGACGAGGCCGTCGATGCGGGCGAGCTCACTCAGGGGAACGCCGCCGATGTCGATGCGGATGCGCCAGCCCGGGTCTTCCAGCGCTTCCCGGGCTCGGGCGATTTCATCGCGCTGGATCTCATCGATGCGGGCGTCGAGCCAGGCGCAGATCTGCTCGGCAGCAGCGGCGCTCGGGGGAGTCGTACGCCAATCGTTCAAGGGTCGCCTCCATGTGCGTACGGCAACAGCGGCCGGGCGACGCGAAGCGAGGCCGGCGTTTGCCGGAACGGTTCGGCGCCGGCCCGGGGGCGGACGCCTGGAGGCTGGGGTCCTGGGGAGACAACACCAGCGGCGCCGGCACAATGGCGCGCGGAGGCCGCGGCCGTCAAGGACGTGTCGACGAGTTGGAGGTGCGTGGCTTACGATCGGGTCCAGCGCAGCCGGACGACGCTTTCGACGCCGAGCGAATCGGTGCGGACCCCGAGCGCGACGGAGTCGGACGGCACACCGGTGAACGTGGGAGCGACATCGCCGGGCCAGCGCGCGGTGAACAGGAACGTTCCGGTCGAGTCGCGGACCTCGGCGACCCGATCCGCGCCGTCGGCTCCGGAGAGCAGCACCCATAGCCGGCCTTCGGTGTCGAACGCGAGGCTCGAGAGCGGCTGCTTCCTGTCGGGCACGGAAAAGCGGTCGGACGCGCCGAGGTCGAAGCGCTGCGCGTCATCATCCAGTCGCTTCTGCGTCGCTTCGCGTTCCGCCGCCGAGAGCGGCGGTCCGGTCCGGCCCTCCTCTACGATGACGCGGAGCAGCGAGCCGTCAGGCCGGTACCACGCGACTCGGTATGCGGAGGACAGGGCCCTGGCCCATGTCCCGCCGGGGCCGTGCGCGATCAGCTCGCGCGGGCCGTACGGCGGGTACAGGAACCGCCGTATCGCCCCGCCCGCAAGGGTGACCGTTCGAAGCCCGATGCTGTCGGCCGGCGTGGCGGGGATGCGGAGGCTGTCGCCGATCGTGCCGGCGGTGTCGGTGTGCAGCCGGACGAGGTCGAGGCCGTCGCCGGCGGGGCGATGCCCGATGTCGATGAGGCGGCCACGCGCGTCGAAGGTGGTGGGCGCCCAGAAGTTGGTGTCGCCGTGACCCATGCGGACGGAGAAGAGGTACGGCGCCGCGGTGTCGCCCGGCGCGAATACGTCGTAGCGCGCGTTGCCGCCATCCCGAACCCACAGGCGGCCCTTCGGGTCGAGCCCGGGACAGCATGCGCCGCTGAACTCGCCCGGGCCCCCGCCAGCGCGGCCGAACCGGTAGCGGAACCTGCCATCCCGATCGAAGACGCGGGCCTCCTCCGCGCTGTTGTCGAGCACGAGGATGCCGCCGTCCGGCAGGAGGGCGAGCCCGCCGATCCGGCCGAAGGTCTCGGGGCCGTCGCCCTCCACGTCACCGATCTCCAGCTCGATCGTGGCGGTACGAACCGCGACTTCGGCCGGCTCGCTGTCGGACGCGGCGTCGGGCGCGCCGCACGCCGCCAGCGTCACGGCGAGCAGTGTTGCCGCCATCGGGGATCGGGACACGGGAACCCTCCGGTTTGCGTTCCCCTCCCGGGATGCGAGGAGGCGAGCGATGGTTGCGGCCTCAGTGCCGGATCGCGGCCGGAATATGGGCGCCGGTCCGGACGGGCGTCCCGAGCCCTGTGCCGAGATGCGAGACGAACCAGTCGTCGACGGCGGCCGCCAGCGCCGCCGCGAACTGCTGGCGGTCGGACTCGGTGTCGCGGACGCCCGCGAAGTTCAGCTCGAGCTGGATCGCGTTCACGGAACCGCCATCGCGCGACCCATGCCGCGCGGTGTTGTAGCCGCCCGTGAAGTACGGATCGGCGCCGGGCGCCGGGTCGCTCGCGCTCGGGACGGCCGGGTAGCCGCGCTGCGTGAGCAGCTCGCCGAGGCTGGTGGGGCCGCGTACCAGCTCGACGAAGCGCGGCCCGTCGTTGTCGGCGAGGGCGCGGATGCTGCTTTTCGCGATGAGCGATGGCTGGCCGAGCCCGGCGTCGGGCAGGGCGAGGTCGGCGGCCGCCAGCAGGTAGCCCACCTCGATGCGGGGAATCGCGTGGCCTTGGCCGTGGATGTCGAGGTAGAGCGCGGCGCCACCGGGGCCGGCATTCGTCGCGACCCGCTTTGCCGCCTCGATGAACGCGTGCCACTCGTACCACGCGCGCTCCGCGTACTGGTTGCCGTCGGCCGCCTCCACGATCTCGCGGTTCGCGTCGAGCTTGCTGCGCCGCAACCGGTTGATGACAACGGACGGGCCAGCGTTGCCGCGGTCGAGGAAGGCCTGCCGAATCGTCCGGGCCAGCTCCTCGGTATTCGTGTCCCGCACGGACTCGCCCACCGTTCGGTCCGGGATCTCCGCCGGCGTGAGCGTGCCACCGTGCGGCGCGGTGACGATGACCGGCAGGCTGCCGGCGGTGAACTCGATGTAGCCGTTGCGGCCGGTCCGCGTCGAGCCGGCCACGAGATCGGTCGCGGTCGCACGGAACTCGACGGTCGAGCCGTCGTCCGTCGTCGCCCTGAGCCGCTGCGGCGTCATCGGCTCGGGACCGAGCAGCCACCACGTCGTCGCCCGGCCCGTGGCGTCCGTCACCGTGCTGCCCGGGCGGGTCCAGCCGGCGCCGTTCACGACGGAGAACGTGACGGTCACGCCGCTCACGCCATTGCCCGCACCGTCGGTCACGACGACCGTGGGATCGGTGGGGACGCCGGACCCGGCCCAGGCCTGCTGCGCATCGCCGGCGTAGACGGTGAGCGTACGACCGGACGGCGGCGGGTCCGACGGCGAGTCCGAGCACGCGGCGAGCAGCGTCGCGAGGAGCAGCGCCGCCGGAAGCAGGCGGCGGCGAACAGGGTTCAGTGCGTTCTCGACCATGTCGTTGTCCCCAGCGGCCCCAGGTATTCGCGGATGAAGGCGTGGTTCTGCCGGGCCTCGCCGGGCACGCCGAGCGGATGCGTCGTGCCGGCGGTCATCCAGACGACGTCGTCCGCCGCGTCGAGCAGTGCTACGACCTCGTGGCCGGTGGCGAGGATCCCGCATCCGCGCGCAGCGAGCGCACGCAGCGCGGCGGCCACAGTGTCCGTGTCTTTCGGCTCGATGCCGAGGAAGGGCTCGTCCGCGAGCAGGCAGGCCGGTTCCCGGAACAGTGCGAGGGCGAGCTCCGCGCGACGGCACTCGCCGCCGGAGAGCTCGCGCGGCGTCCGGTCCAGGAGGGGGCCGATGCCGGTAGTCGAGATCGCTTCGCTCGCATCCATCCTGCCGAAACGACGAGCGAGGGCCTCGAGGTGTTGGCGTACGGTCCATTGCCGAGCGAGCAGGTCGCGGTCCGGCAGGAAGAAGAAGCCGAGCGGCGCGAGCTGGCCGAGCGAGGGACGGTCGGTGGCGCGACCGAGGACCTCGATCCGCCCGTAGTCGGCACGGACGAAGCCGGTGAGGATCCGGAGCAGCGTCGTCTTGCCGCAGCCGTTGCGGCCGAGCAGCACGGTGATGTTGCCGGGTCGGACGCGGAGGCTCGCGGCGGTCAGGACGCGGCGGTGGCCGAAGCTCCTGCCGACACAGTCGGCGACGATGCAGTCGGTCACGCGAAGAGGACCGGCACGAGGCTGGCCACCAGAATCTCGAGACCGAGTGCCGTGACGAACGCCGTGGCCCCGATGCTCCGCCGATCGTAGCCGAGATTGGCCTGGAACGCGCCCTCGTGCATCGCCGCGACATCGACGAACACCAGCACGACCGTTGCGCAGGACGCGAGCAGCATCGCCCGCGGCGAGAACGCGAGCGCGCGGCCGGGATCCGGGGGCTCGTGGAGAATCGCGCCCGCCCCACCACCCACCGCGAGCAGTGCGGTGCGAAGCAGCAGCCAGAGCACGGCCGCGCGCAGGATGAAGGACGGTGCCAGTCGCACGCTCATCGGTGGTCCCGGTGCGGTACTCGGGACGGTCCCGGTTGGTTCCGGTAGAAGGCGAGCAGCATGATCGTCGCGGAGAGCCCGAAGTTGATGAGCCGGACGGGACCGAACGCGGGAAGCTCACCGCCCGCGTCGAGCGTGTCGACGAGCAGCCAGATCGGCAGCAGCACGGAGAGGCAGAGCAGGAAGAGGTTGACGCAGCTCTCGAAGAAGACGACCGGCCGGGTCCAGTGCGGGCGTGCCCAGGTCAGGAGACCGCATGCGAGGCAGAATGCGTAGTAGGCCCCGCGCTGGCCGGGCTCGGGCAGGAAGGCGGCGCGGACCGGCGCGTGGAACACGACGTCGACCAGGAAGAAGGCGGGCGTCGCGAGGTAGTAGAGCCGCAGCAACTGGTACCGTTCGATCGGTTTCATCGGCAGCTACCGGATTGAATGGCTGATGCGAAGGAACCTGGAGACCGGGCCCGAGGTGGAGCTGGCGGGGCCGGGCGTGCGCTGAGGCCCGACGAAGAAGCTTGAGGCGCGACGGTCCGGCCGGCCGCCGCGCCTTTGCCGTCCGCTCAGCGACGGAGCCGGATCACGAGGGACTGGCGCACATTCAGGGGCATACCCGACATCCCCATCGCGGGCAGCTCCATGGTGCCGGTCATCACGCCGCTTTCGGCGCGCTCGACGAGTACGCCGCGCACGGGATCCCAGAGTGAGACGGCGTCGGTCGTGCCGGAGAAGGCCTGGTGGAGCTCGACGCCCTGGTTCGAGCCCGACATCTGCTGCGTCACCGCGGTCTTCGAGTCAATGACCAGGAGGCTTGTACCGTCCACGGTGGTGTCCCCCCGGAGCGTGGACGTGACCACGGCTCGCCGCGTCGTCGACATCCCGGCCGTTTCCTGCGTGGTCGACAGGGTGTCCGTCCAGCTCGTGCCGGGCGGCACCGCGCGGCCCGGCAGGCGGATGAACAGTTGCTGAGCGTAGTCCTGCGAGCCCAGGACCTGCGAGAGCGCGGACGAGAGCTCCGGCTTCGTGGTGATCGTGACGACGCCGCGCGGATCGACGGCGACGCCGGTCGGGCCCGGCTTGTCGGCATCGCTCACGCTGGTGCCGGGACCCATGGTATTGGTCATTTCGCCCGACAGCGAGTCGAACGTGATCGTCCCCGCCAGACCTTCAGCCAACCGTTCGAGCGCGATGCCGAGCACCGCCCGGCTCTGGACGTTGACCTGCACCGCGTTGCCCGCGACGTCCATCGAGACTATGACCGTGTCGCCGACCTGGTAGTGCAGCGGGCCGGTCGTCGGCCGGGAATAGGCGAGGGCCGCACCGCCGGGCGCGGGCGAGCCGGGACCACTCGAGCCGCAGCCGGCCACCAGCATCGCCAGGGCCGGCCATTTCATTCTTCTCAAGAGACTCCTCCTTGAACCGTTGGGGGGCTTTGGTAGGTTTACGATGCCGGGGAGCCGATTCCTTCGCAACGCGCGCGATTCCCTTGGCGACCTCGCGGTGGACGGATGATGACTTCGACGGACAGGAAGCAGGCCCTCTCGCTCACGCCGGGTGGAATCGCGGGCACGATCCTCGCCTTCGCGGTCGCCCTGATCTGTGTGCGGCTCGGAATCTGGCAGCTGCACCGGCGGGTCGAGCGCGCGGCGCAGAACGAGCGGCTCGAGGCGCGCCTGACCCTGCCCGTCATCCGCGTGCCCTCTGCGCCGCGCGACACGACCGGCCTGCTCTACCGCCGGATCGAGGTCGCCGGCCACTTCGATGACGCGCGCTCGATCGTGCTGCCGGGCCGTGCGCTCCGCGGGACGCCGGGCGTCCAGGTCGTGACGCCGCTCCGCCTCGATGACGGCAGTGTGGTGCTCGTGAATCGCGGCTGGCTGCCCTCGCCCGATGCCGCCACCGTCGATCTCGCGCCTTTCGGCGACACCGCCCGCGTCTCGCTCGAAGGGCTCGCCCTCGAGGTGCCGGGTGCCGGCACGCCACCGGGTCGGAGCGCGCCAGGCGACGCCACGGCCGACACGTTCCGGCGCGTGTGGTACGTGCCGGACGAGACCGCGCTGCGAGCGCAGTTCCCGTACGCGTTGGGCGCAATCATGGTCCAGGCGCTGCCGGCGCCGGATGCGCCGCACTTCCCGGAGCGGCTCGGTGCGCCGCCGCTCGATCCCGGCCCGCATTTCGGCTACGCGATCCAGTGGTTCAGCTTTGCGGTCATTGCCATTGCCGGCTGGTTCCTGGTCGTGCTCAAGAGCCGGTCGGGCGACACCGTGGCACCACCGGGAATCGACTCTCTCGAAGGGACCCGCCCGTGAAGCCACACTCGAGGCGACTGCCCGACGCGACCGCAATCGGCTGCGTCACACTCCGCGTCCGGGACGCCGCACGCTCGCTCGCCTTCTATCGCGACGTGCTCGGCTTCGAGCAGCGGGACGCGGGCCCGGGCTCGATCGGGCTCGGCCCGCTCGGCGGCGAGACGGCCCTCGTCCTTGCCGTCGAGCCAACGGCCGCGCCCCGTCCACCGGACGTCCTCGGCCTGTACCACGTGGCGCTGCTGCTGCCGGACCGGCCGGGCCTCGGCGCGGCGCTCGCGCGCCTGGTCGAGGCGCGCTACCCGCTGCAGGGATTCGCCGATCACGCGGTGAGCGAGGCGATCTACCTCGCGGATCCGGACGGGAACGGACTGGAGCTGTACACGGACCGGCCGCGCGACACGTGGCGGTGGGCGGACAGCTCGGTCTTCATGACGACGCGCCAGCTCGACGTGCGCGCGCTGCTCGCGGCCGGCGAGCGGGTCCGCCGGCGCGCCATGCCGGTGGACACGCGCGTCGGGCACATCCATCTGCAGGTGAGCGACTTGGTGGATGCGGAGTCCTTCTACGTGGACACGCTCGGCTTCGACGTCGTGAGCCGCGGCTTTCCGGGCGCGCTGTTCGTGTCCGCCGGCGGCTACCACCACCACGTCGGGCTCAACACGTGGGGCCGGGCGGGCGCGCCGCCCGAGGACGTCGCCGGCCTGATCGAGTTCGAGCTGCGCGTGCCCGACGAGGCGGCGCGGGACGGCGTGGCCGCGCGGCTACGTGCCGATGCACGGGAGGCGGAGCCCGGTGTCGCGGGCCCGCGCTTCGCGGACCCGGACGGCAACGTGATCGTGATGGTGAGCTGAGCGGGCGACGCCGCCGCCGGACCTCGTCGCCTAGGAAGTCTTTCCGGAACGGAGCGAGCGGCGCATGCGCTCGAACGCGGGCAGCGGCGTGAGCTCGCCGTCCACGATCGCCGCCAGCTGCTCCTCCTCGCGCCAGCGCGTCTCCAGCTCCTCCAGCTCCGCCTCGAGCAGGCGCCGCTCGACCTCGTCGTTGAGCGCGATCTCGAGCGCGATCGAGCGCGTCCGGTTCCGCTTCGCGTCCAGCTTGTCGATGCTGAGCGCACCAGTGGCGATGCTGCGGGAGAGGTGTTCGGCGGAGCCGGCGGCCTCGATCACGCCCGTCGCATCGCGGATGCGGGCCTCGGACGCGCCCTCGTAGTGGCGCCAGGCGAGGACACGACGGAGCACGTGCTGTGCGGGCAGACCCTCGAGGCGGTGGCGGCCGGCGTTCTCGCCGAAGCGGCAGCGCGGGCAGCCCAACTCGAGTGCGACGCCGGCCTCGGCATCGGGCACGACGATGAGCTTCTGCGAGTGGCGGAACGAGATCTCGGTGAGCGGCTCGCCGCATCTCGGGCAGGCGAGGCTGCCGCGCCAGGCCGTGCTGCCGAAGTCGTACCAGCGGGAGATCCGGTTGAGCGCCTCGCCGCCCCAGTAGAAGCCGGCCGCGACCATCGCCACGATCTCGATGTACTTGAGCCGCTTGTAGCGCGAGCGGCGCGCGGTCAGCTCCCGGCCGTAGCGCCACCACGCTTCCTCGGTCAGCCCGGCGCGGCCGACCTTGACGAGCTCGGTCGAGCCCGCCCGGATCAGCGCGATGTTGTCCGTCTGGGAGAGGAGCCGGCCGTGGTCGCGGGCCAGGCGCTCCAGCTCCTCGAGCGCCTCCCAGCGCTCCTCGATGGGCGCGAGGTTCCAGCGGCGGCAGGAGCCGCAGATGGCCCAGAGCCGGCCCCGGCCCGGGTCGAACGCGACGCGGCCGCCGACCGCGAAATGCTCGACCGGACCTTCCGCGCCGAACGCGGTGTGACAGAACATGCAGCGAGTGAACATGACCGCCTGCTGGTGCCCCGACCATCCGGGTCGTGCCGGTGTGGCTCCCCTTCGAATACTGGCCGGGACGGGAAAAGCTTCGCCCGTCCCGAGTGACCGGAAGAGGGTCCGATGAGCGAACCGAGTGCGACGACGCCGGCCGAGATCCGCATCGGACTGCCCGCCTGGGTGTCCGACACCATCGACCCGCATCGTTCGTATGGTACGGACGAGGAGCGGATGGCGGTAGCTGTCGGGCTGGCCCGCGAGAACGTGCGGCGCGGCACGGGCGGCCCTTTCGGCGCGGCGATCTTCGCGCCGGACGGACGGCTGGTCAGCACCGGGGTGAACCGCGTGGTCCCGCTCAATAACTCGGTGCTGCACGCCGAGATCGTCGCGATCATGATGGCACAGGCGAGACTGGGCGTGTACTCGCTCTCCATCGATGAGACGTCCGGGCACGAGCTGTTCACGTCGTGCGAGCCGTGCGCGATGTGCCTGGGCGCCGTCCAGTGGAGCGGCGTGAAGCGCGTGGTGTGGGCCGCGACCCGGGAGGATGCGGGGCGGCTGCAGTTCGACGAGGGTCCCGTGTTCCACGCGTCCTACGTGTACCTCACCGCGCGCGGAATCCGGTTCGAGGCCGGCCCGCTCCGCGACGAGGCTCGGGCGGTGTTGAACGAGTACGGCAGTGGAGGCGGCGAGATCTACAATGGCTGAATCCGGATCCGGAACCGAATGGCCCGGCGGGAGTTCGCGCGACGCGGACGATCCCGCCGCCGGCGCCGACGGGCTGCCGCCCTTCCTCTCGATCGAGCGGGAGCGGCCGGGCCTGCTCGAGCGCATGCTACGGCGGAAGCCGGCGACGCACGCGTTCGTCGAGCTGAACAACCTGTTCGCGGGCGCGGGTGACCCGAGCGCGATCTCGGAAGAGGACGTCGAACGGATCTGCCGGGGCTACGGGTTCGACGTCCGGCGCACGTTCGCCGCCCGCTGCCAGAAGCTGTACCGCGACTACCTCTCGTGGTGCCTGACCGACCGGCACCTGAGCGATGACGAGCTGGCCAATCTCGCCCACCTCGCCGCGTTGCTCCGCCTCGACGCGACGATCACCACCGCCATCCAGCACGCCGTGACCCGCGGCATCTACCTGCGATCCGTCGAGGACGTGCTCGCGGACGGCGAGACCAGCGAGGCCGAGCGCGCCTTCCTCCGGCGCCTGAGCGAGCAGCTCCGCATCCCATCCGGCACCGCCGACAACATCTACGACATGCGACGCCGCCAGATCGAACACTGGAAGAAGTCGCCCGACTGAGGTTGCCGCCGGACCGGACGTCTCCGTAGAATCGCTGGCGACGGAACCGCCCCGCGACTGACTCACCTTTTCACCATACCCATACCCGTAGACGCTCTTGCTCACCTCATCCCGCCTTGCTACCGCGTTGATCCTGACGTACACGGCCTTCTCCCCGCATTGGCGCGCGCTCAGGTGCCGGGCATCGCACAGACGCCGGCCCAGCAGACCAGCTTCACGTCGACTAGTGCTCGACACGCGGAACGTGTCGCTCGCTGACCTGAGCTATACGGGCGCTGGGCCGTGGTCACCACGACCACGCTCCGCACCGGGTCGGCGTGGACAACAGCCGCTACGGCTATCCACGTACATCAGCCCGGGCGTCGCGGAGATCTCGATCGTGGACCTGCGGTCCGGCGCTTGGCGCAAGCTGTTCGACGACCGTCGCCAGGCGCGGAGCTTCGCCTGGTCACCCTAGGCTCGCGCCTCGCGTTCCTGCTTCGCGATGGCGACTTCTATCGCCTCTCGATCTGGGAGCGCGAACGGGACCGGCTCCGGACCATCGCCACGCCCGCGAACCGCATCGTCGCTGACAACACGAGCCTACAGTAGACGGCCTAGGCAAGGCGCTGCTGCTCGCGCTCCAGACCACGGACTAGCTCGCGAAGGCGCGCGCGCGGTTCCGCCACGAGACGGAGGGCCCGATCGTGGTGCGATCGAGCGAGGACCCTTCCTCTGGTGGGAGGAGATCCGCCGGCTCGGCAACATCCAGATCCCGGCGCTCTACCACCTGGACGGCGGCCGCTTCCATGAGCTCCGCCCGAGGCGCTGGCCGATGGCTTCGCGCTCACCGCCGATGGCTCGCTGCTCCGCTACTACGTAGACATATGAAGAAGACCGATTACACGCAGATCTTCGGGCGTGAGAACAAGGTGATGGTGCAGGCGGTGGCCGGCGGCGAGCCGCGCACGCTGATCGAAAACACGAAAGACATCTCGCCGAGGTGGTCCGGCGATGGCCGGACGTACGTGTACACGAAAGAGGGCCAGCTCTTCGTGCCGGCATCGACGGCGGCGAGCCGCGCTAGCTGGCGGGCGAGGCGCCGCCGAAGCCGGTCGCGGAACCGCCCGCCGATAGCGCGGCCCGGGCCGCGGAGCGCGAGCGTCGCGCGAAGGAACGCTTCTCGCCCGTTCGGCTCAGCGAGAAGGGCGACGTCCTCATCGCGTCGTACTACTAGGGCCTCTGGTTCTTCGATACGGCCAGCGGCAGCCGTGAGAAGTTCGTGGCCGCGCCGAGCGCGAGGGACGGACACGCTGCCGCGCTGGAGCGCGCCGCGTGGAGCAAGGACGGGCAGCACGTCTACCTGAGCTGAGCCTCGCGCACCTCCTGGGAGCGCAGTATTTTACCGTTTCGACCGCGTCGGCTACCAGCTCCGCGAGTGACGAGGGACGGCCGCATGTACTCCGAGCTTCGCCTCTCCGCCTTTGGCGGCACGGTCGTGTACGCGCGGCGCCCGGCAACCGGCCCTCCGAGCTGTACGTGGCCGACGCCGACCTGAACTAACGAGCGCGCGCTTACCGAGCCAATCCCGGCATCGTCTCGTAGCTCTGCCAGACCTAGCTGATCCTTTACCTCGACGTGGTCGTCTACTAGCTGTACGTCGTGCTCTATACCCGCTGATCTACGTGCGCGGACAGGAGTACCGACCGTCTTCATCGTGTACGAGACGTTCTTCGACGATCGCTTCTACTCGACCATCTCTTTGCTCACGTCGAACGGGTACGCCGTCTTGCAACCGTCCGTCTAGCTGTAGAGGCTACCCGGGCGAGGCCTGGTTGTAGGGCGTGACCGCGGCCGCTAACTAGCTCATCGAGTGGGCGTCGCCGACCCGAAACGGCTCGGCGTGCACGGCACCAGCTACGGCGGCTACGCGACCTACCTCCTGGTCACGCAGACCGATCGCTTCTCCGCCGCCATCTACATGGGCAAGGTCGACATGGTCTGCTTCTACTTCGACTCGCCTCGGCTCGGCCGCGCACATCCACGCCCCCGAACGCAGCCAGGACCGGCTCGGCGCCACTCTCTGGGAACAGCCGCAGAGTACATCGCGCATTCGCCGTCATGAACGCGGATCGCGTGGAGACGCCGCTCCTGCTCTTGACCGGTCACCTGGACCCGCGTGCCTGACGCACGACGGACGAGATGTTCTACGCGCTGCGGCGGCTGCAAACGCGGGATGGGTCAGCTATATCACGGCGGGCACGGCATGCCGACTTCTTCCGTCGCGAGATCGGGATTATCATACGGATCTGGCGTGGTACGATCAGTGGTTGTAGAGCAGCATCACATCCCGCGGCGACGGGAGCGTTCGCGGGAAGCGTGACATCCAGGAGGGCGGAACATGATGGAGCGGAGAGCGTTTCTGCGGGCGGGCGTGGCGGCGGGAGTGGCGGGTCCGTTTGTCACGCTGCGGGAGCGGCTGGCGGCGCTGGACGCGTGGGATGCGGTGCGGGCGGCGGCGGCGAGTGTCCGGCTCTCGAGCAACGAGAACCCGCTGGGGATGCCGCAGACGGCACGGGTGGCGGCGGCGGCGGCGCTGGCGGAGGCCCACCGCTACCCGGGCGGCAAGGCGGCGCTGGCGGCGGCAGTCGCGAAGAAGCACGGTGTGAAGCCGGAGAACATCGTGCTGGGCGACGGCTCGACCGAGGTCCTGCAGATGGTCGTGCAGTCGATGGGCACGCCGACGTCGACGGTCGTGGTGGGCGACCCGACGTTCGAGCAGGTGGCGGCGTACGCGGAGCCGCTCGCGATGAACGTGGTGCGGGTTCCGCTCACGCCGGAGCACACACTCGACCTGGCCGCGATGCGCAAAGCCGCGAACGCGGCGCACGCGGGCGTGATCGCGTACGTCTGCAACCCCAACAACCCGACCGGAACGATCGTTCCGAGCGCCGACGTCGAGGCGTGGATCCGTGACTCGACGGAGAAGATCACGTTCATCGTGGACGAGGCCTACATCGACTACGTCGAGGAGCCCTCGTTCCAGACGCTCATCAAGTGGACCGCGCGGCCCAACGTGGTGGTGACACGCACGTTCTCCAAGATCTACGGACTCGCCGGGCTGCGCGTCGGGTACGGCATCGCGCTGAAGGAGATGAGGGACCTGCTCGACTCGTTCGCGGCGGACAGCAACGTCAATGGGGTCGGGATCGCCGCGGCGCTCGCCTGCATTGACGACGAGGCGTACATGAAGCGGAGCCTCGACTCGAACCGCGCCGCGAAGAAGGTCGCGATGGACACGCTGAAGGAGCTCGGCATCGAGGTGCTGCCGAGCCAGACCAACTTCCTGATGCACCGCATCAAGGGCGACGTCAACGACCACATCAAGCGGATGGCCGAGGCCGGCATCGCGGTCGGCCGCCCCTTCCCGCCCATGCTCGACTGGAATCGCGTTTCCATCGGCACCGTGCGCGAAATGCAGGCCTGGGCAGAGGCGATGCGCGGACTGAGGAAGCAAGGGCTGGTATAGACCACCGCGCTGAGACTACAGGCCGCGGCGGAGACGTTCGAGGAGCGGGACGGGCGTCAGCTCCCCATCCGCGATGGCCGCAATCTCCTCTTCCTCGCGCCAGCGCGCCTCCAGCTCTTCCAGCTCGAGTTCCAGCAACCGCCGCTCAGTATCATCGTTGAGTGCGATCTCCAGCGCGATCGAGCGCGTCACGCTTTTCTTGCCGCTCAACTGCTGGAGGTAGATGGGTCGGTCGGCGACGCTCCGCGTGAGATCGGTCGGTGAGCCGGCACGCTCGATCACCGTCGTCGCATCGCGGACGACCGCTTCGGACGCACCGGAGAAGTTGTGCCACGCCAGGGCGCGGCGAAGCAGGTGCTCGGCGGCCACGCCCTCGAGCCGCGGCATGTCGGAGCGCACCATCAGGAGTGAGGCCCGCTGGCGCGGGATCGGATCGCAGCGCGGGCACAGCAGCTGGATCGCCAGCCCGTCGTCGCCGGGCACGAGGATCAGCGCCCGCGTGTCGCGGAAGGACACGCCACGGACGACGGATCCGCACCGCGGACAGTTCACGGATCCGGTCCACGCGGTCCTGCCGAACTTCTGCCAGCGGCGGATGTTGTTCAGGATCTGGCCGTTGGCGCCGTACATCACGAACGTGCCACCCGTCAGGACCGCGAGTCCGATGATCGCGCCGCTCTCGATCCACTGGCCCATGCGGAACTGGCGGCGTCGCTCCTGCATCTCGCGGCCGTACCGCCACCACGCTTCCTCGACGAGGCGCGCGCGACCGACGCGCACCAACTCAATGGGGCCGGCGCGGATCAGCGCGATGTTGTCCGTCTGCGAGAGCAGGTGGCCGCGGTCGGTCGAGAGCCGGTCCAGCTCTTCGAGCGCTTCCCAGCGCTCCTCGATCGGCGCCAGGTTCCAGCGATGGCAGACCCCGCACACGGCCCAGAGCCGGCCGCGCCGCGGATCGAAGGCGATGCGGGCGCCGACGGGGAAGTGCTCGACTTCCTCGTTGCGCGCCATGGGCGAGTGACAGAACAGGCAGCGTGTGAACATGGTCTCCGCCCCGCACTACGATCCGGGCCGCCGCGTCGTTCCCGGCGCGCCGGCCGAACGAGCGGATCCCGGGAAGGAGGAGACGGCCAACACGGGGTCACACCAGTTCGTCTCGCTCGAGAGGGCCCGCATCACTTCCATCATTCGGCCGAGTATTCAGGTATGACTGGAGCAGGAATGGGGGTCACGTCAGAACAACCGAACCCTATCCGGTCCAGGCGAAGGCGGTGTCGTGCTTTCCCTGTCCGCCGGACGCGACCGTCGCGTCTATTGCGGAGCTCGCTCCGCTCCCCACAGACGCAATCAGCAGGTGGTTCTCGCTGTTCAGGTATCCGATTCTGTTACCGTCAGGTGAGAACGACGGCATGCGGCCGTCGCCGGCGAACAGTTGGATGTCGCCGCCAGACAGGTCGGCCATGGCAAGTATATTCTTCTGCAGCGGCTCCACATACAGGGTGACGGCCATACGCTGCCCGTCCGGCGCGAATGCCATGCCGTTCTCGCCGACTCTGACAGCCGTCGGGTCAACCGCCGGGAAGTGTGAGCTGAGGAAATCTCCCAGCGCGTTCTCCTCCGGGAATCTGCGTCTGGTGCGCTCCGTCAAGTGATACAGTGCGACTCTGCGCACTTCTCCTGCATTGTCGTCGAACGGTGTGGGGCCGAATGCGATGGTGAACCCATTGGGATGAATGGCCGAGTGTTTTCCGAAGAAGTCTCTGTGAGGGCCGACGTGCACGCCTGAATGATCTGATAAGTAATCGCCGGCCCAGATCAACTGCAGCCAATCCGGGCTGGGCCTATCGAAGCGTACCTCGAATTCTTCTGTATCCAGTAAGCGTCTATTGGTTGCATAAGTCAAAATGAGGTTGCCAGGATTTGTGGTCCACACAGGATAGATGTTCTCACAAGAGCTACTCCCCAAAGGGTCAAGCCATTTCGTACGTCTGTTGTATTCATGAACTACCCTGTGGAGGCCAACATTGATGTGATCCCTATCCATCACCAGTAGTACGTACTCCCCGTCAGGTGCCTGGTTGACACCTGAGCCCACATACACGAGAGGAAACGTGATGTCCCTCAGGTTGTTGTCCTCCTGCATCACTTCCTGGCGCATCGAACCCAGGAATTCCGGGTCAAGGAAGTTGAGGAAGCCGTACGTTTCACCTGGATCCGACCTCACTACTGCGATCAAATCATACGGTTTTCTTGGCCCCAGGAACTGTGTCTCGAACCGCGTGCTGGCGGTTCGTCCGTCAGTCTCACGCATTGTTACATCTACGACCTGCGTTCCTCTCCCTGTGAACTCGTGGTGTAACACAGGGTCTCCTTGCTTCGTAGCCAGTATTTCGTTCGTGAGCTTGTCTCTCACGGTCCAGGCATATACTGGTTGGTCGGCATTCACACCGGTAGCAGTGTAATGCACTTTTCCACTGATGTTGTCTTCAGACTCGGATCTGACCTCTACAAGTCCTGCAATAGTTACTGATAACGGGAGGACGTCGAATGTCGGTCCTGTACTGTCCCTGCATGCCGCGAGCAGACCCGCACTGCCCGTGAGCGATGCTCCTGCAAGTAACGCGGTGCTTCTCTTCAGGAACTCTTTCCTGTCTATCTCCGACAAATCTCGCTGACCCCCGTAGAGTTCGAGGGATAAGACGTTTGCGAGTCCGAGCCAAGATGTGGCTGCTTCGAAATGTCCGTCAATGCTGGTCCCGGGCTGATACGCACGCTGCAGACGGCGGGCGCCCTACCGCGACGGGCCAGTCGCAGCGGATCGCGGGCCGTCGATCGGGCGCGGAGCGGCTCAGGGTGAATTAGGGGGCCGGGTGGGGGCCCCCTGTCCGTGGGAAGCAGGACGCGGCTGCGCCTTCCGGCGTCGCCGTTCGGCTCGAGGCCGAAGTGGGGGACAGGCTCGGACTCGGTGGGATCGCAGGCTGGAGTCTGGTCGAAGTCGAGGGCCTGCTCGAGGTCGAAACCGAGGTCAGTTCTGGGGCGGACCCCGGGCCGACGAGAGGGGGGCGGTTGGCAGGCAGCAGTGAGATACGCCGGATGATCGGCTTTGCTTTCAGCTTGAAACCTCGCCCCGGCCGAGTCGCAAGCGGGACCGGGCGCAGCGAACGAGGATCCGGAGCCGTCGCCTGGCCCCATCCGCGGTCCGCTGTCGAGTCCCCGTAATGTACGGCGACGGCGCGACTTCGCGCAGCAACGACGCGGGGCGCGAGGCCTGTCCCGCGCCGGTCTCGGCCCCCGCGCCGCGGACGAGGCCGCCGGCGCCTTTCCCGGGACCGGGAGCCCGGCCCATATTGCGGGCTCGGTGTTCCGTGGCCGGGCGTGTGACCTGCCCGGCGATCCCGGCGCCCGGCGCCGCGCGGAGCCCGCGTCGCACACCTCGATCAGGACGGTCAGACATGCGGAAACGCTTCCTCTCCCGGATACACGGCTTCCTGTTCACCGCGCTGCTGCTGGCGCTCGCGCTGCCGGCGTCGGCGCAGAAGAAGCCACTCGACCATGACGCCTACGACATCTGGAACCGGATCACGGGCCAGTCGCTCACGGATGACGGCCGCTGGGCGCTGTACGGCGTGGTGAGCGAGAAGTACGACCCGACGGTGATCGTCCGGTCGACGTCGAGCGAGACGGAACACAGGCTGGAGCGGGCCGAGGCCGGCCAGTTCAGCCACGACGGCCGCTTCGTCGTGTTCCGGATCAAGCCGTCGAAGGCTGCCGTGGAAGAGGCGAAGAAGGCGAAGAAGAAGCCGGACGAGATGCCGCAGGACTCGATGGGCATCCTCGACCTGACGAACGGTCAGATGGTGCGCGTCGAGCGCGTGAAGAGCTTCAAGCTGCCGGACGACAACGGGCCGTGGCTGGCGTACCAGCTGCTGAAGCCGCCGGCCGCGAAGCCGGACAGCACGAAGCCGGCGGAGCCCCGGCCTGCCGCGGCGAGGCCGGCGGGCGCGCCCGCGGCTGACTCGGCCAAGACGCCGGAGAAGAAGAAGGAAGACGGGACGGTACTGGTGCTACGAAACCTGGTGAACGGCCAGGAGCGCCGCATTGAGTTCGTGACGGACTACGCGTTCGCGAAGGACGGCGGCAAGCTTGTGTACCTGACGTCGACGAAGGACGGTTCGAGCGACGGCGCGTACTCGCTGGCCACGGGCAACGATCAGGCCACGGCGCTGCTCACGGGCAAGGGCGACTACAAGAGCATCGCGATTGACGAAGCGGGCGCGCAGGTCGCGTTCCTGACAAACCGGAACGACTACGCCGCCGACCAGCCTGCGTTCGACGCGTACTGGTGGGATGGCAAGGCGGCGGAAGCGAAGCCGCTGGTGACGGCGGTGACGGCGGGCGTACCGCAGGGCTGGTGGGTGAGCGAGAATCGGGCTCCATCCTTCTCGCACAACGGGCAGCGGCTGTTCGTGGGCACGGCGCCACGGCCCGCGCCCGAGGTGAAGGACACGACGCCGGCCGATGAGAAGGTCGCGGTCGACATCTGGGCGTGGACGGACCCGCTGCTCCAGCCGATGCAGCTGAAGCAGGTGGATCAGGAGAAGCGGCGCAATTACCAGGGCGTCGTGGACCTGAAAAGCGGGAAGTACGTGCAGCTCGCGACGCTCGACGTGCCGGACATCACAGTGGCCGCGCGCGGCGACGGCAACGTGGTGCTGGGCCGTTCGAACCTGCCCTACCGGCAGGAGGTCTCGTGGGGCGAGAGCGGCACCGACTTCTACTTCGTGGACATTGGGACGGGCACGGCGAAGAAGGTGCTGGAGCACGTGGTGGGCTCGGCCGGCATCTCGCCCATGGGCAAGTACCTGTACTGGTTCGACGGCGACGACCTGCAGTGGAAGGTAATGGACGTCGCGACCGGCACGACCGTCGATGTCTCGACGGCGATCGGCGAGCCGGTGCACAACGAGCTGCAGGACACGCCCGACACGCCGCGGCCCTACGGCTCGGCCGGCTGGACCGACAACGATGCGCAGTTCCTGGTCTACGACCGGGACGACGTCTGGGCGCTCGACCCGACGGGCAAGACAGCGCCGCGCGATATCACGAACGGCGTCGGCCGGCGTGAGAACCTGCGCTTCCGCATCATCGATCTCGACCGCGAGCGCCAGTCGGTCGATGCGAACGGCGACCTGCTGTTCTCCGCGTTCAACTACTGGACCAAGCAATCCGGCTTCTACCGCGACCGCGTCCGCGGCGACGGGGCTCCCGTGAAGCTGGTAATGGACGACGTGTCATACGGCGGCGGCTTCGGCGGCGGGGTCACCAAGGCGGCCGACGCCAACGTCGTGATGTTCACGAAGGGCAGCTTCGAGACGTTCCCCGACCTGTACGTGAGCGACCTGAGCATGACGAGCCCGCGCCGGATCAGCGACGCGAACCCGCAGCAGAAGGACTACCTGTGGGGCACGTCCGAGCTGGTCCAGTGGCGTTCCGCTCAGGATGGCGAGATGCTGCAGGGCGTACTCTACAAGCCGGAGAACTTCGACCCCTCGAAGAAGTATCCGATGATGGTCTACTTCTACGAACGGCTGAGCGACCAGCTGCACAACTACGTCACACCGGCGGCGGGCAGCTCGAGCATCAACATTGCCTTCTACGTGAGCCGCGGCTACCTCGTGTTCACGCCCGACATCCCCTACAAGATCGGGTACCCGGGCGAGAGCGCGCTCAAGGCGGTGGTGCCCGGCGTGCTCAGCCTGATCGACACCGGCTTCGTCGACGCCGCCAACATTGGCGTGCAGGGCCACAGCTGGGGCGGCTACCAGATCGGCTACCTGGTCACCAAGACCGACATCTTCAAGGCGGCCGAGGCCGGCGCGCCGGTCTCCGACATGATCAGCGCGTACGGCGGCATCCGCTGGGGCACCGGCATGAGCCGCATGTTCCAGTACGAGCACACGCAGAGTCGCATTGGCGGCACGCTCTGGGATGCACCGCTCCACTTCATTGAGAACTCGCCCATCTTCTGGGCCGACAAGGTCGAGACGCCGCTCCTCATGATGCACAACGACGAGGACGGCGCCGTGCCATGGGAGCAGGGCATCGAGTACTTCGTCGCGCTCCGCCGGCTCCAGAAGCCGGCCTGGCTCGTCGTCTACAATGGCGAGGACCACGGGCTCCGCAAGGCGCAGAACCGGAAGGACTGGACGATCCGGCTGCAGCAGTACTTCGACCACTACCTGAAGGGCGCGCCCGAACCCGTCTGGATGGCCGAGGGCGTGCCCGCGATCCTGAAGGGCAAGACGCTCGGCCTCGAGCTCGTCACCGACAAGAAGCCGACGACCAACGAGCAGGGCGGCGGGAAGTAGCGCGCCGTCCAGCCCCGTTTCCCGGGGCGGATTACAACGGCGGGGGCCGCCTGGCCCCCGCCTCCTCTCCCTCCCGATCACCGAGGTGTCGATGGCCAGCCGGATCCCCGCTACCCAGCGCGAACCCGACACGGCCGGACCTGTCGGGCCGGAGATCAGCCGGCGGCGCTTCATCCGCACCGGCGTCATCGCCGGCGGCGCGCTTGGCCTCGGGCATGGACCCCGTGTTCTCGCAGCCGCGCTGCCGCCGGACGTCGCGCACGCTTCGGTCGGGGCGGGCGAAAGCCGACGCGCGCTCCGGATCCTGATCCTCGGCGGCACCAACCTCACGGGCCCGCATCACGTCCGCTACGCGCTCGAGCGCGGCCACTCCGTGTCGATCTTCACGCGCGGCCGGACCGAGCCGGGCCTCTTCAAGGACGCCTTCGAGCACGTCGAGCACCTGATCGGCGACCGCGCGAACGACCTCAAGGCGCTCGAGGGACGCAGCTGGGACGCCGTGATCGACGCCTCCGGCTCGAACGAGGCGTGGACGCGCGATTCGGCGCAGCTGCTCAAGGACTCGGTCGGAACGTATCTCTATATCTCGTCGACCGGCGTCTACTACCCCTACCTCACCACCGACATCCGGGAGGACACGCAGCCGGAGCTCGTCGACCCCTCGAACGGGAAGAACGGCGAGACCCGCTACGGCGTCATGAAGGCGCTCTCCGAGATCGAGGCGCGGAAGGCCTTCGGCGACCGGACCACCATCGTGCGGCCCGGCTACATTGTCGGACCGCTCGACCGGACGCACCGGGGAACGTACTGGCCGGACCGCCTCACCCGGGGCGGCGAGGTCCTGGTGCCGGGGAAGAAGACGGACCAGGTGCAGCAGATCGACGTACGTGACCTGACCGAGTGGAACATCCACCTGCTCGAGGACCAGGTCCACGGCACGTTCAACGCCACCGGCCCCGCATCCCCGATCACCATGGAGGAGTTCGTCTACGGCATGCGCGCCGCCACCTCGTCGGAAGTGAGTTGGACCTGGATCGAGGACTACGAGTTCCTCCAGCAGCACCGCGTCCTCTACGCCATCCCGTGGATCCTGCCGGTGGGCAACGACCTCGGCTCGCAGCGGATCAACATCGACCGGGCGAAAGCCGCAGGCCTCAGCTTCCGGCCCATCGCCCGGACGGCGATGGATACGCTCGAGTGGTACTACTCGCTCACCCCGGAAGAGCAGGCCAGACCGCCCATGGCCATCACGCCGGAGCACGAGGCGGAGGTCCTCGCCGCCTGGAAAGCCCGCCGACCCTGACACGCTACGGGCCGCCCCGGTCCGGCACGCGTTTCCTCCCGACAACCCGGCCGCGGCGATTCCGGACCCGGCCGCTTGCGGGTGACGGCGGACCGCGAACAACTTCCGTCTGCTCGTCCGCCCGGTCGGCCGTCGGCCGCCGTCCCATCAGGAAAGGGTTGTGCACCATGCGACGATACCTCGTCCTCGTCTTCGCGTTTGCCGCTGCTCCCGTTGCCGCGCAGCGCCCGGCTGCTCCGCCGCCCGGTATCGACGCATACGTCCGCTCGGTGATGCAGACGTTCGACGTGCCGGGCGTCTCGCTCGCCATCGTGAAGGACGGCCGCGTCGTCATGACGCGAGGGTACGGTGTCCGCAAGCTGGGCGATCCCGCGCCGGTCGATTCGCTCACGCTGTTCGGCATCGCGTCCAACACCAAGGCGTTCACGGCGACGTCGCTCGGTCTGCTGGTCGAGGAAGGCAAGCTGGCGTGGGATGCGCCGGTGATCCGATACCTGCCATGGTTCCAGATGTACGACCCGTACGTCACGCGGGAGATGACGGTCCGGGATCTGCTGGTGCATCGGAGCGGGCTGGGTCTGGGCGCGGGCGACCTGCTCTGGTGGCCGCCGTCGGACTACACGCGGCGGGAGATCGCGGAACACCTGCGCTGGGTCCCGCTGGCCACGAGCTTCCGCAGCGCGTACGCCTACGACAACGTGCTCTACAACGTGGCGGGCGAGGTGATCCAGGCGGTGTCGGGGATGCCGTGGGAGGACTTCGTGGCGACGCGCATTCTGCAGCGAGTCGGCATGAACACGAGCAACGACCGCGGCTCGATGGGCGGCAAGGGGCCGAACACGGCGACGCCGCACGCCTCCATCGAGGGACACGTACAGCCGGTCGAGCCGTTCGCCAGCGACGCGGTCGATCCGGCGGGCGGCATCAACTCGAACGCCGTGGACATGGCCAAGTGGCTGATCGTGCAGATGGACTCCGGCCGGCTGGCCGACGGATCGCGCCTGTTCTCGCCGCGCACGGCGCGCGAGCTGTGGACACCGGTCACGCCCATGCCCTTCGGCAACGCGCCGCCCGAGCTCGCGCCCCAACAGATGAAGTTCCAGTTCTACGCGCTCGGCTTCAACGTGCGGGACTATCGGGGCGAGAAGCTGGTCATGCACAGTGGCGGGCTCCCGGGCTACGTCTCGCGCGTCGCGTTCATCCCGGACCGGAAGCTGGGTGTCGTGGTGCTGACGAACCAGGAGTCGGGCGCCGCGTTCGACGCGATCGCGTTCCACGTGCTCGACCACTACCTGGGCGCGCCCGCGTTCGACTGGCTGGCCGGTTACCGCGCGTTGACCGAGCGCCAGCAGGCAGCGATCGCGGTGATGGACGTGCGCACGGCGGCCGCGCGCGACTCGCTGTCGAAGCCGTCGCTGCCGATCGAGCGCTACGCCGGCACGTACCGCGACGCCTGGTACGGCGATGTCGTGATCACGAACGACGGCGGCAGGCTCGGCATCCGCTTCACGCACACGCCCTGGCTCACGGGCGACCTCGTGCACTGGCAGTACGACACGTTCCTCGCCCGCTGGCACGACCGCACGCTGCGGGCGGACGCGTTCATCACGTTCGCGCTGAACCCGGACGGCAGCATCGACCAGGCGAAGATGCGGGCGGCCTCGCCTTCTGTCGACTTCAGCTTCGACTACCAGGACCTGCTGCTCCGGCCGGTGCGCGGGTCAGGCCGGATACCGTGACGCAGGACGGGCGTTACGCGCGAGACCCGCTGGCCCGCCACCGGGTCTGGGACCAGCGCTACGGCACCGACGAGTACGTCTACGGCACGGAGCCGAATGCGTTCCTGGTCGAGGTCGCGGACCGTATCCCGCACGGCCGCGTGCTCAGTCTCGCGGAGGGTGAGGGCCGGAACGCCGTATACCTCGCGGGTCTCGGCTGCGACGTCACCGCCGTGGACGGCTCGAGCGTCGGCCTCGAGAAGGCGCGCCGGCTCGCGGCGGAGCGCGGCGTCGCGTTGCACACCGTGCACTCGGACCTCGCGGCGTTCACGATCGAGCCGGACTCGTGGGACGCGATCGTCTCGATCTGGGCGCACCTGCCGCGCGCGCTACGCGCCCGGCTCTACGGCGAGGCTGCGCGCGGTCTGGTGCCGGGCGGCGCGTTCGTGCTCATGGCGTACACGCCCGCGCAGCTCGAGTACCGGACGGGCGGTCCGCCGGTCGCGGAACTGCTCGTCGACCTGGAGGCGATGCGCGAAGACCTTCCCGGCCTCGACTTCGAGATCGGGCGCGAGCTCGTTCTCGAGGTGCACGAGGGCAGGCCGCACAACGGGACGAGCGCGGTGGTGCAGGTGCTCGCGCGGAGGCCGCCGGTCGCTCGCTGATTCGCGAAGGCCGCCGAGGCGGGGGAATGCGTGGCCGATCCCGGCTTCAGACACACCAGCCGTCGAGAGAGAGGCCGGTGAGGCCGCGGAGCCTGGCGGTGTCGTCGCGGAACCGGTCTCGAAGGCGCTCGAGCGTCGCGACGTCGAGGTCCGGTTTCGGCACGGCGCGCGAGAGCGGCCAGTAGAGCACGTCCTCGACCATCCAGCGCCACGGTTCAGGCAGCGCGGCGACGGCGCGCATGGGCGGCGTCGCCCCGAGGCGTGTACCGAGGTCGGTGCGCCGACGTTTCCGGTCGGAGCGGTGGCGGCGGTAGCGGAAGCGGAGGGACCGGAACGAGGGATCGACGCCGAGCCATTCGAAGATCCGGGCCAGGGTGCCTGCACGATCGGCAAGCAGCGTTTCCTGCTGTACGATGAGGATCCGGTCGAGATCGTAGTACGGCAGGTACCGCTCGAGCTGGAAGTGGTACTGGCTCCTTCGCGTGTACGGCTCGCCGGGATCGTGCAGCACTTCGGCGAGCGGCCGGTCCTCCTTCCGTTCGGCCACCATGTGGCGGTAGTGGGAGAGCGTTCGGCGCACGGGATCGCGGACCATGAAGATGAGTCGTGCGTCCGGGACGAGCGCGTGCATGCGTTCCGGCACACCGGTGAAGACGGGGAAGTTGGTGTAGCCGGGCGAGCTTTCGCCCCGGACGGGCTTCCCGGGATCGAACCACGACCGGTACCAGTCCTCGCCCGGGCTCGAGCCGAGCTGCCCGGTGAAGTAGTGCAGTTCCTTCTTGCGCGACATTGAGATGGCGGGGTGGAGTCCGAGATAGTGGTGCAGGCTGGTGGTACCGCACTTCTGGGCGCCGATGATGATCAGGTTAGGCAGGGCTCCGGACGCCATTCGCTCTCCAGCGGGATGGTGGCACGAGACCCGGTGCCCAGCGTCGGCCCGGCCGGGCCGAACCGCGGACACTGGTCCGCCGGCGCCGGGGCGGGTAAGCTTACACCGGGGTCGATCCCGACCCGCCAACACGTCGAGGATCTATCGCCTGGTCTCCGTGGGTTTCGCGCGGCATCGGCGCGAGCGCGGTCGCCGGCCAGCCGATCCCGTTCACGGGCAAGAATCCCACCACCCAGGCCCGTCCCTCAGTGCAGCTTTACGAGGGCCTCGAGATTATCAATCGAAGGCAATCCAAGCCGGGGACCATCTCGAAACAAGAACGCAGCAGTTCCCTGATCGCAAGCAGCTCCGCCACGTCCACGTCCTTGGCGGGCCTCTTCGGCCCGAGGCATCAACGCCGGGGGATCCGGCCGCACCCGGATACATACATGCGATCCATGCGATCTCTAATTCCCCCTCGTTATCGGCTGACCAGGTCTCGCCCCCCCCCCGACGGACATCAGCACAGAGTCGATCACCGACGCGAACGAACCGTACGAAGGCGCCCCCCTGATGATCACACCATTGATCGTATCATTGGTTGCCCCAAGCACAAACCCCGGCGTCCCGCGAACGCCAAGATGCGCGGCGGCCGTACTATCTCTTTCGATTCCCATGGCAGACCCCGGCGATTGCATGCACCGGGACAACTCCTCCTCATTCAGTCCCACGATGCCGGCTGCATGGCTGATCCGTGCTTCTACGTCGGATCTCCCATCTCCGTACAACTGCTGCTGGAATTCATAGATCCTCCGCGTCAGCCCCGCAGCGCACTCCGACGCGTTAGCAAGGCCGACGCGCGCCCGTGTGAATAGACAGCGGTAACTCACGGACCAGCAGACGCACCTTGCCTGGCCCAACGTAGTCGCGATGGAGCCGAGGCATAGTTACTTTCGCAAACCGCCGGCAAAAAGGACACTGGTAGTCAGTGAACATGACGAGCGTAATTGGTGCTACCGGTGAACCAATCGCAATGCCTTCGTTGCTCACAGATCCAACATCAACACTCTGATGCACAGTACTTCGCCGCGAGGTCGCTCGCGCCTCTTCGACCGAATCAAGCCTGCAATTCGCCCACCACATATACGCCACGAATGAACCGGCAAGCACCACCGTTGCACAGTCACCGAGACGCCGACTCATCGTTCGCTCCCTGTCTCAATGCGTAGCCGTTGCCCCGCTCGGACGTGCAGACCGCACACACCCGTGCCGGGCACAACCGTCGGGGTGCCCAGGCTACTTCCCGCCAACCCAGCCGTCATTGAGAAGCCAGCACGCTTGAATCAGGAAGGAGCATCCCGCCGGCAATCCAACTCTCGAACGCATCGGTGCCGAGCAGCTGCAAAGTCCGCCTCGTTGCGATTACGTCGATACGCCCGGACTCCCTGACATCCAGCTCCCGCTCGATCAACAGAATCTGCGGCATTGCGGCCTCCGCCAAATGGTCGCGCCACACAATGTACAGCAGTTCCTCGTTCCGCCAGCTGCCGCCAGTGTGCAGCTCATCCCATGGGTCAAACGCAACACGTTCGCCCGTTCCCGTCCCTCCATTCACGAGGTATTCGACACCTTCCGCAACGTCACTCGTGAGCGCAATACCGACACTGGCAAAGTCGACCCCCGCAGCTTTCGCGCGTCGCCTCAGGCCGCGCGTAATAGTCGCCAATGCCCGAGGGAACACAGGGTTCGTGTTACATGCGCAATCAGGAAACACCAGCGCGACAAGACTAAGGCGTGTAACCCTGCGTTGCACCACATTTCGGCCACCCAATGATCCGAGCCTTCCGCCGTCTGCGGCACCTACAGCAGCAAGGGCGAATGCTGCGGCCGGCACAAGCCGGCGCCACCGCACGCTCATGGCTCCTCCCGCCTTCGTGGGTCATGAACAATCGGCAGAATCACCACCGACTGCACGTCCAATTCACCCACCATCTTCCCGACGACCATGTCATCGCCGACTATTTCAGGAGTGAAACCTGCCGGAGTCGTGGTCCTACCGACGAACGCGCCCCCTTTGTCAAACACGGCCCAGATGGAGGCCGAATCGGAACTGGCAAGTCCTACCTTGGACCAAACATAGCCGGCATCGTCCACAATGATCTGGGTGAAGCCTGCATGGCGCTCGGGAAGCGTCAGACTGCTGAGGAACCGCCTGACGCCTGTGCGAAGCCCTTTCGGCGTTCCTGCGACGTTCCTGTCGATCCAGGCAGTCCGTTCTTCTTCCCTGATTACCGGTGGTTCGTCCGCCAGCGCGAGCGAATCCAGCAGAACCCCGGCGGATGAATATTTGTATACCACGTAACGCTGTCCGTCAGTTATGAAGAAGGCATCACCCTTGACAGCGACGCGCGGCGGCGCCCGAAATGGCTGCCCGGTGACAAGAACGCCCACACCGTCGCGAGAATCAACACCTGCGGCCAATGCAGCCCACGGCATCCGAAGGAGCTCCAACGGACCGTTCCCTTCCCGACTCAGGCGGTACACGATTCCCTGCGTTTCGGCAATGTCGCCTGCCACGGTCGGATAGCCCGTAATTTCGTTCTCGACCAGGAATGTGCCGTCGGCGAAGCGCCCCAGGGGAAACGGCTCGAAGTCGACCGCCAACCGCGAAGTAGCAAGGAAGCCTGTTGCCAAGGACCATTCCGATATGTGGCGCCCGAGGACGTCCCAGGCAAACAGGGTATCACCGCGCGCGCTCAACCAAGCATCCCACAATGCAAGGAATTCCCCCGGCCCGCCACCAACTCGTCCGAACGATCTGACATGACGCCCGTGCCGATCATACATCCGAATGACATTTGTTCCCCGGTCAGGAACTACGATCATGCCCTCGTCCGTCATCCGAATGGAGCCGATGTCGCGGAACAGATATTCCATTGGACCGTCCGTAGATCCTATCTGCACCAACGGATCGTCGCCAACTAGTGCCGGCACATCGGCAGCCGACCGACAGCCGGCCGCCCCTCCGCTCACATCGCTGCAGGCGCTCACACCAAAGGCAAGCCCGGGAAGCGCAAGGCCCAGCATCTTCGTCCAACTTCTGCTCAGCCGAGTCATTGTCCCCCGGTTTCTGAAGTTGGGCTTTGCTTCCCGGGTAGAATGGCCGGATAGCGCTGCGCGAACCAGGCCTGCATCGCCGTCGCACCGTACACGCGGCCAACGGCAGATTCAGCCGTGAGGCGGTAGCGTTCGTCCACGCCCATCGTAACACTGCGTTCGACGAGGACAAGTTGTGGTGTGCCTGCCACCGCGAACGAGTCCGCCCAGATCAAGGGGAATAGCCGGGCGTTTCCCCAGCCGTTTCCGGTGCTTACCTCCGTAAACGGACCCAGTTCACGCAGCGCCGTCAGCCCATCGGGTATGCTCCAATCCACTGACACTCCAGCGTAATGGAAGGCTTCCCTACCCGACCCTGCTTCCAGGTTGAGCGCCTTGCGCACCGCCCCGACGAACTCTGGACCGTTACAGGCCGGGCATCCGCTACTGACTATTATGACGGCGAGCGTGTCAAGGCTGCCCGGCCGCCAAGTCTGAAGGCCACCAGCTGCAGATGCGGCCGAGATCTTCCTTGACCAAACGGCCACCGCGACTGCAACGGCAGCAATCGCGGCGAGTGCAAGCACTCGGTCGACAGCCGTACCCTTCGACATGCCATGTCCTCCTGCCACTCGCTGGGTGACGCTGGGTATTCTACGATTCCCGACGCCGGCCGCTTCTCGTGAATTCGCGATCCTTGTGGCGGCACCGGCAGTCACATCAATTGGGGTCGGTGCACTCGAAGCTCATGCAGCATTTCAGCTCCGGATCACCACAGAAGGCGACCGCGGTGCAGTGCGACATGGTGCTGACCACGCACATGTCGCTCTCCAAAGGGCGCCAGCATTTGGAGTCACAGATCCATCCCTGCTCCGCGGATGTATCGGAGAATGCGAATGCACCTGCGACTATCGTGGTGCTGAGCAGCAGTAGTCTCCGCAACATGGTCGAGCCTCCTTTCGTGATTAGTGTGCCCTGCGCGGGCCGGTTGGACCGCGCCGGGTGTCCAGGACCAGGACTGGCTGGACTAGCTTTGCCCGCGGTGCGCTGGCCTGCACCTGGATAATGCTGGTGCGAATTCGTCGAGTCGTTGACTCGAGTCCCATCATCTCACCCACCGATCTGTTTCCACACTCCTGTTTCGGTCATCTCACCCCACCGCACTTCGTTCCGCGGTTCATTCGGGGGCTCTGCATGGATGAAAGTAGTAGCGCCCCGGCCCTTGCACCCGATGAAAACACGCACGCCGGCAGAGAAAACGGCGCGGTGGAATGCGCTAAATGCCCATGAAACATTGCGTTGACGTTCATCGTAAGTGCCCGAAATCCGTGTTCATGCCACGTCGAGTCCTGGCCTGAGCGAGATTGATCTTGATTTTGATGTGACTGGCACGCCGACCAGCAGGTTGGCAGCGAATGGTGTGCAGATGTCTGGAGCGTGAATGCGAAGCTGGCGTCGCCGGTGGGATGCCGCGCCGCTTGAATCCGCGGAGGGCCTTTCCGGGATGCTGCTCACCTTTCACGTATCGTCCCTCTTCGCGCGCCGTTGGCTCTTTTCGTTCTACTCTCTCTCTCTCTCTCTCTCTCTCTCTCTCTCTCTCTCTCTGCTCCTGGCTTCCCGCGGCTGTCGGCTTGCTGTCGTGTGCTTTTGCTCGATCCGCTTGCCATGAACGGTCCTTGCTCTTGGCGACCGGAGTCGGCGACGCCTGTTCAAACCTGTAGCCGATCTGTCCGCCGATCGCCGCAATGACCTGCTCGACTTTGAGGTCGCGTGCCCGTGTTGTCCCTCCGAGCCAGAAGCGGCAAATGCTGCGCAAGGTATTGTCACTGACTCGGAGCTCGACCGCGGCTCGCATCCAGGTACGCCCCTGACGGGGCATCTCCGCTACGCGAATCAACAGAACCACATCCACCAGCCGACAGAGGGTGATGCCCGGCGCGGCCAGCGAACTGCTCTTGAACTCGCGTTCGAGTGTGGCCGGATGACACGCGGCAATGCGGGCCACGCGTTGGACCGTGCGGACCGGTGTTCGACGCTGGAGGGCAACAGCCAGGGCCGGGCCAAGGTAGGGGTGGATCTCGGGATTCCTTCTCAACCATGCGGCGAAATGTCGAACAATGGCGTGCCGCTTTCGTTGCCATGAAGGCATGGGAGTCTCCCTGGGATGTACGGCCATTTCCACTGCGCTCGACCAACGCACACCACGTACTGCTGCCGCGTGGCCTCGGTTCGGCTTCGAGCCAAGGCGCGACGCGTCGGCGGCGGGGAATGTGTCGTCGATTCGGGCGGGGTCGACCCCTGGGGAGCAAGCGCCGGCCTCTGTGTCGGTCACAATAGGGCGGTGTCCCGAGATCTGCATCCGTATCCTCCCCCACCGGCCTGTAGGGAGATTCACCACGAACCGCCGATCCCCTCGCTCTGGGGGAGGGCCGTGCGCTTGTCACCGGGGCCGCGAACCGGGCCCGCATCCTGGTGATCGGTAAGGAGAGCCGGTCCGGCGCTCGTCGGGGAAGAGCGTTGGCCTGAAACGCTCGCGCCACGCCACCATACCCCGATGTATTGGCGGGGGACTGTCGGCCGCTTGGCGGGGGCGACCGACATGTTCAGACGGGGTCGGGTTCGCCACAGAGTTCGAGGGAGCCGCGCCAGCGCGGTGCCGAGCACGACCGGCGTCGAACCGAAACGGCCCTTCGCTGGGTCCAGACCCAGCCCCGACGCTTGGGCCGAACGTGCGGAGTAGCCGCTCCGTCAGCTGAGGGGGTTCGTTCGCGTCTACGACTTCATCATCCCGGAGCAAGACAAGGCGATTCCCCATGGCGTCTACGACGCGAGCCGCGATGAGGGCTGGATCAGCGTCGGCATCGACCCTGGCGGGTATGACTGCTGCTGAGTCTGGCTGCCATCGTGAGCTGATCGGATCCACTACGACCTCCTCTGACCTGAGAATCCGCTCCGAGACCAATCACGGCGCTTGTCCTCTCGGCGTCGAGATCACCGACGCGCACATGGCGAGGATCAAACTCGAGCCCCATACGTTCCACGGAGAATGGAACCATGATCCGTCCGGCCCGTTCCGGCAAACAAGATCAGCTATTATTTCACGGACCCCAATCGCCTGAACCGCCCCCAAGCCGCCGAGGGTGCCGCGGACATGATCAGACCTGAGGCCGGGCAGGGTGGCGCCTCACCTCGCTGCCCCGCCACTTCCGGGACCGCCGCCGATGGCTCGATGCCTCTTTCCCGTCCACCCGCTCACCGGAGTCTGGATTGCCGGATTCGCTCGCGACAGGTCTGATCGGCTGCGGCTGGGTCGCGGAGTTGGCGCACATCCCTTCGCTCGAGAGGAGCCGCGCCACCCGGCTGCTCGCGGTGGCGGAGCCGGACGCGGCGCGACGGGCGTGGGCACGCGAGCGAATGCCCGCGGTGACGCTCAGGGAGAGCGCCGACGAGCTGCTCGCCGATCCCCGCATCACGGCGGTCATCATCGCGGTACCGACGGCGATCGCCGCGCGGACGGCCGAGGCGGCGTTCCGCGCGGGCAAGGACGCGTACATCGAGAAGCCGGGCGCCGCCTCGGCCGACGAGTGGCACGCCGTTGTCGATGCCTGGACCGCCTCGGGCAAGACGGGCGTCGTCGGCTACAATTTCCGGTGGAACCCGATCTTCCTCGATGCGCAGCGCCGGGTGCGCGAGGGGGCGCTGGGCCGGATCGTCGCGCTGCAGGCACGCTTCGCGTGGGCGGCGGAACGGGTGGAAGGCTGGCGCGCGGCGACCGCGACGGCCGGCGGCGTGCTGCTCGATCTCGCATCCCACCACGTGGACCTCGCCGCGGTGCTGCTCGAGGACCGCGTGGCACGTGTGCGCTGCAGCGCCCGATCCGTGCGCGTCGAGGAGGACACGGCGTCGGTCGACCTCGAGTTCGAGGGCGGTGCGACAGCGCAGCTGTTCGTGTCTTCCGCGGCCGGCGCGCACGAGAACCGCGTCACGGTGGTGGGAAGCGAGGGCATCCTCGACGTCGACCTGCACGACGCGAAGCCCGCGCAGGTGCGCCGGCGGCCGGGCCGCCTGGAGCGCGCGGCCCGCTCGTGGCGCGCGTTGCAGCGCCTCCACCCGGCGCGCCTGCTGCGCTCGCCCGGGCACGAGCCATCGTTCGAGGCGGCGCTCCATGCGTTCCTCGACGGAGCCCTTGCCGGCCGGGCGGTCCGGCCGGATCCGTCGGACGGCCTCCGTGTCCTCACCGTGATCGATGCCGCGCGCGCATCCGCGCGGACCGGGGGTTCGCCGGTCGTGGTCGAGCGGCACCGCGTGACCGGCAACCGCCGAGGGACATGAGCGCGAACGCCATCGAGCGCGTGCTGATCATCCACGACTATTCCGGCCTCGGCGGCGGGGCGGAGCTGGTCGTCCATCACCTGCGCGATCTGCTGCGTGACCGCGGGATCGACGCACGTCTCTTCACGAGCACGGCGGACGACGCATCGCCGGGATCGGAGCCGGACGAGGTATTCGGTGGCGGGACCGGCCGGCTCCGGGCGCTGCGCGAGGTCATCAACCCGTCGGCGTACGTGCGGCTGGGACGGATGCTCCGCGACTTCGATCCGAGCTGCGTTTATCTCGGCATGTTCCTGACGCAGGCATCGCCGGCGATTCTGCCGCAACTCGCGCATCGAGCGGTGATCTGGGCGCCGAACGAGTTCCGCGCGATCTGCCCGAAGGGCACCCGGCTGCTGCCCGGGCGGGAGCCGTGTCGGGATCCCGTCGGCCGCGCTTGCCTGACCAACGGCTGCTTCCGTCCGCACGGGCTCGCGCCCCGTCTCGCGCAGCTTGCGCTGTTGCGTCGCTGGATTGCCGCCATCGACCGTACGCTGGTGCCGAGCCGGGCGATCGGCGAAATGCTCGAATGGCATGGCATCCCCGTGGACGGGATCCTGCATCACCCGATTTCGCCCGGTGTCGGACGGCGCGAGCGCGGGCCTCGGCCGGTCGTCGCGTACGCCGGTCGGCTCGTGCCGGAGAAGGGCTGCGACATCGCGATCCGCGCGTTCGCACGGGTCGCGGCTTCGCATCCCAATGCGCGGCTCCTGATCGCCGGTGACGGGCCCGAACGCGTCGCGCTCGAAGCGCTGTGCCGAGAGTCGGGTATCTCGTCGAACGTGGATTTCACCGGGTTCCTGCCGCGGGCGGAGTTGGAGCGCCGAATGTCGAGCGCGTGGTTGCAATGTGTCCCATCGCTCTGGCAGGAGCCGTTCGGGTTGGTCGCGCTGGAAGCGCTGGCCCGGGGCACGCCGGTGGTGGCGAGCGCGGTGGGTGCGCTGCCGGAACTCGTGGAGGACGGGCACACGGGCTGGCTCGTGCCGCCCGGCGATCCGGCGGCGCTCGCCGTCGCCATGCATCGGATCCTGTCCGACCCCGTCGCCGCGAATCCATTGGCTGAAGCCGCCCGGCGGACGACAATGAAGAGACGCGGCCGCGACGCGTACGTGCACCGGCTGCTGACCGAATCCGAGGATACCCGGCGTGACAGGATCTGCCGACCGACCCGATCTCAGCGTCGTCGTCGTGACCCGTGACACGGCGCGGACGCTCCGCCCCATCATCGCCTCTCTGGGATGCCAGACGGTCGCGACGTCGATCGAGCTGATCGTGGCGGCGCCGGACGAGGAAGCGGGCGCCGTGCCCGACGATGCGATGGCGGCGTTCCACTCGTGCCGGGTCGTCGGCGTGGGTCCGGTTTCGAGCCGTGGCCGTGCGGCGGCGGCGGGCGTGTCCGCGGCAACGGCTCCCATCATCGCGCTGACGGAAAACCACTGCTTTCCGCTCGCGGACTGGGCGGAGCGCGTGATCGAGACGCATGCTGCCGGCTGGCCGGCGGTCGGCCCTTCGGTCGTGAACGCGAACCCGGCGAGTGCGTGCAGCCGGGTGCTGCACGCGGCCGGCTACGGCGGGTTCCCGGCCGACGGCATGCCGGAAGAGCGCGAAGAACTGCCGCTTCACAACACGTCGTATCGCGCGGACGTGCTGGCGTCGTACGGCCCGGACCTCGGGGAGCTGCTTGCCGATGAGCGACGTCTGCAGAGCGCGCTCCGTCGCGACGGGCACGTGCTCTGGTTCGAGCCGGCCGCGCGCAAGCGCCACATCAACGAGGCGACGCTCCGCCTGCTGCTCGGCCTCGCCTTCGATGGCGGCCGGCGCTACGGTGGAGTGCGGGCCCGCGACTGGAGGGTGGGCCGGCGCGCCGCCTACGGCCTGCTGAGTCCGGCGCTGTGTCTGCCGATCGCGCGGAACCTGTGGGGCAAGCTGGGCGGCGACCGCACAGGACCCGGCGACGCGGCCGCCGCACTGGTCGCGCTGGTCTGGGCCATGGGCCACGCGATCGGTGAAGGCGCCGCGTACCTGGGCGGCGAGATCGGCGAGTTTCCTTTCACGGAAGAGGACGAGTTCATGATCCGGCAGCGACTCGGCCGGCACGACGTGGGCGATCCGGAGATTGCCGCGTGGCTTCGGCTGCTCGATCGGTGACCGGCACGGTCCCGAGCGTCAGCGTGGTCGTCCCCACGCACGGGCGCCCCGGCCAGATCCGACGGTGCGTCGACTCGCTCATGCGGCTCGACTACCCGGGCACGTCACTGCAGATCGTGGTCGTCGACGACGGCGGCCCTCGTCCCATGCTCGATGGCCTCGACGTCGGCCCGGACCTCCGGGTCATTCCCCAGCACAATCTCGGACCTGCCGCCGCGCGGAACCGCGGCGCACGCGAGGCCGAGGGTGAGATCCTCGCGTTCACCGACGACGATTGCCGGCCCCGGCCGGATTGGCTGAGGCAGTTCGTGCGCGCACTCGCGGAGGAGCCCGCCGCGATGGTGGGCGGCCGCACGCTGAATGGGCTCGAGCAGAACATCTGGGCGCAGGCGAGCCAGGAACTGATCAGCTTCCTGTACGACGCGTTCGCGACGTCGCATTCGCTGAGACCGTTCTTCACCACGAACAACCTGGCAGTGGCGCGCGAGAAGTTCCTCGACATCGGTGGATTCGACGAGGGCTTCCCGCTGCCGGCGGCCGAGGACCGCGATCTCTCCGAGCGCTGGGCCGTCGATGTCGGCCCGCTGCGCTACGTGAAGGATGCGGTCGTCGATCACTTCCATTCGCTGGATGCTTGGTCGTTCATTCGGCAGCACCACGGCTATGGCCGCGGCGCGGTGCAGCTCGCCGAACGACGGCAGGCGCGCGGCCACGGTGTGCCGGCACCCGAGCCGATCACGTTCTACGCGCGGATGGTCGCGTACCCGTACCGCCGGAACCCGGGACCGCGGGGACTGGTCGCGTCGGGCCTGGTGGCGGGATCCCAGCTCATCGGCCTCACCGGCATGGCCCGCGAGGCGTTGCGGCTGCTGCTCGCGAGAGGCCGGGCGCGGATCAGCGAGTCCCGGAGCGCAACTGGAGGATCCGGCGCCTGACTGCGCCGGCTTCAGACGTAAGCCGGATCTCGTCGCGGCCGGGGAGCCGCACGCGCAACTCCGTGACGCGCACCGGCAGCTCGACCCGGTAGTCGGAGGTCGAGGTGCCGGCGTTGTTCACGCGGACCCGGTCATCGCGAACGCGGACCAGGTCGGCGCCACCGGCCGTGTAGCTCTCCACCGAAACCGAATCGACATCGCGCCACTCGACCGTGAGCAAGCCGGTCGCGGGCGCGACGGCGAACTCGATCGTGAACGCGGTCGCGGCGGACTCGAAATGAATGCCGAGCGTGTCGATCGGCAGGGCGGCGACGTTGCCGTTGCCGGACGGTATCATCGCGTCGGGCGCTGCACCTGGACGCAGCTGACCGGCGACCCAGGCGCGCACGGGCGGAACGAGGAGGCTTCCCGCGAGCAGAACGCCGACGACCGCGGCGGCCCGCAGCCAACCCGGCATCGCCTGCGGCGGCGGCACGGGGCGGGCAGGGCCGCCCTGCCGCGCGGCCCAGGCCGCGTTCAGCTCGATGATCTTGCCGGCGGCTGTTCCCCCGGTGGGGGACCCTCCGCCAGCCACCGCGAGGTCCGGATCCGTGCCCTGCAACAGCGTGGAAAAGCGCGCGGAGCGTCCGCGCAGCTGCTCGAGCCGCGCCGCGAGCGCGGAATCGCGCGACACCGCGTCGAGGACGCGGGCGCGTTCGTCGTCGTCCAGTTCGCCGTCCAGCCAGCGGATCAGGTCCGCGTCATCGACGGCGGCGTCCGGGGAGTGATTCGCCGTCATGGTGTGTCCTCCGGGTCGAGCTGCAGGCGCTCGGCCAGTTTGTCCAATGCCCGGGCAATCATCGTGCCGACCGATCCGGTCGTCGTACCGACAGCTTCCGCGATCTCGCGGTGCGCGAATCCTTCCTCTCGCATGAGCAGCACCGTCCTTTCCTTATCCGACAGCGAATCGAGCGCGACGCGCATCATCCGCCGGTTTTCGCAGCGTTCCATCTCGTCGTCGGGCCGGCGCGGTGCATCGGCGGCGGGCACTCGTGTAACGGATCGTTCCAGGATCCGCCGTCGTCGCTTGCCACTGTTCGCCGCCGCACGAACCACGTTGGTCGCGACCGTGAACAGCCAGGCGCGGGGCCGCTCGTCGCGCGGCGGTTTCTCGACGAGTCTCACGAACGCTTCCTGCGCGGCATCGGCGGCGAGGTCGCCATCGCCGGTGAGCCGGACGAGGTAGCGAAGCAGGGCACCGTGGTGCTCCTCGAAGAGCCGGGCCGCGTCCATCCGCCTCAGAAGGTCACGCGCGCGCCGATCAGCGGCAGGCGCGGCAGTCCGGCCTCGAAATGGTCGTCCCAGCGCACGCGCTCACTGCCGTCGCGCAGGGTGACGATCTCGTAGAGGCTGCCCGAATAGGCACTCCGGTTGGCGTTGCCGAGTACGTTGCGGAGCTGCAGGTAGAGGCCGAGCTCCGTGTGTCCGACGCGCCGCGTCATGGAGAGCAGCGCATCGAGGCTGTGATAGTCGGGCCCGCGCATCGCGTTGGGTTCGGCGACGTGCGCGTTCTGCGTGTTGCACTCGAAGCCGAAGAACGAGCAGTCGGGGTTCCGGATGCGGGCGAGCACGCGAGTGTACGGCGCCCCGCTCATGCCGGTGTACGCGAGGCCCGCGCGGAGCCCGGCGGGCAGCCGCGCGGCGAGCGACGCATCGACGCGGTGGCGACGGTCGGTGTCGGCCGGGTAGTGGAAGCCACGGGCCTCGATGTCGGACTTCGAGAGCGTGTAGCCGAACGACCCGGTGACGCGGCCGGTGACACGTCGCAGTCCCGCCTCGATGCCGTTCGCGGTGTTGATGCCGTCGACAAACAGCGGCCTGCGAACGAGCGGGCCCGGTCTCGGATCGGCGAGCGCGACACCGGTCGCGCGCCGGTGGAAGCCGGTCACCGAGAACAGCCAGCCGTTGCCGAGCCAGTCCTCGGTCCCGAGCGTGACGATGTCGGCGCGGATCGCGGGCGCGGCGCTGTCGGCGAGCAGCCAGAACTGGCTCGCGTGGAAGGCCGGGTGCGCGCTCGGTCCCGCCAGACCGATTGCCTGCAGGTACTGCCAGCTCCGGCCGACCGCGAGCGAGACGGTGTGGTCGGCGGAGAACGAGAACCGGGCCACCACGCGGGGCGCGAGCCGGAGCGCGGGCGCGTTGGCCGCCTCGCTTCCCATCGCGACGCGGATCCCAGGCGAGAGCTCGATGCGCGAGCCGGCGCGGAGCCGCGACTCGGTCCACAGGCCGGCGGTCCAGAGGTCGGCACTTCGGTCGAGGCGCGTCGCCGTGTCCGGACGCACCGGATGGAAGCGCGGCTCGGGACCGTCGTAGGCGGTGGACTGGACGACGACATCGTAGCCGGCGGTGAAGCCGGCGATGGGCGCGTTCGCGGCGCGATGCTCGAGCTCGCCGCCGAGCCGGACGTGGACGACACGATTCAGGCCGGGCGGCTCGACCCATGGCACGGGCCGCCCGTCGATCGAGTCGCCGGACGCCTGGATCCGGGAGCGGTAGCGCGACACGCCGAGCGTGTGGCTCAGGCTCCAGTCGCCGTACGTGCTGTGCAGGGTGGCGCGTCCCGCGGCGTTGCCCCAGTTCGCTGCCGTTCCTTCGAGGATCCCTTCGACATTGCCGAACAGCCGGTCATCCTCCCAGAGCCCGCTCATCTCGAGCGCCGTGCCCGGGCTGATGCCGAGGTCGACCCGGCCGGATAGGTCGTGGAACTCGTAGGGCAGGTCGAGCCGGTCGAGGCCGAGCCAGCCGGGCCCGCCGGTCAGCACGTCGAGGTAGGAGCGCCGCGCCGAAAGAACCCATGCGAGACGGTCGCCGACGCGCTGGTCGAGAGCGAGGCGCGCGCTGGCCATCGAGATGTCGGCCGCGCCGCGCAGCTCGCCGTTGCCACCGCCCGGCCGGGAACGCAGGTCGACCGCGCCGGCCGCGCCCTCCGCCAAGGACGCCGACCGCACGCCCGGGTGCAGGAACACCGCGCCCAGGATCTCGGGCGTGACGCCGGAGAAGATCCCCACCGCGTGGACCGGGTTGAACAGCGGCAACCCGTCGAACGTGACGCGAGTCTCCGACCACGGCGCGCCCCGCGTCCACAGTTCGGCCGTGTAGTCGTCGCGCGTCGCGATGCCGGGGAACCGCTGCAGCGCCCGGAACACGTCCGTCTCGCCGATCGACACGCCCTCGATCACGTCCGCGTAGGAGAGCGCGCGCGAGTCGGACGTGAGGAACAGCCGCTGTCGCTCGCGCTCCAGAAGGAGGCGCGCCGCGTCCGGCTCGTCCGGCCGGTCGCTCACGCGCCGGAACAGCGGCGCCGCCCGCTCCTCCGCCGTCACCGGCTCGAGATGGACCGGCTCGAGATCGAGACCGACCGAGATGCGCGCGTCCATGGGCCGGCGCACGTCCGCCTCGAGCGACACGGAGTGGAACCCGATGCGCTCGATCCGCAGCCGGTAGCGGCCCGGGGCGACTTCGGCAAACCGGTACTCGCCGTCGTGACCCGTCTCCACGACGCGGGCCGGACTCAGGATGGCGCGGTTCGAGAGGACGAGAAGTCCGTCGGACGAGGGCTGGAGCGTCACGAACGCGTCCGGGAGCGGGACACCGGTCGACGCATCCAGGACCACGCCCGACACGGCCGCCGTGCTCCGCGCCGCGGCTTGCGCCACGGCGCCCCCCGGCAGGCACGCACTCAGCCCGAGTACGATCGTGAGCAGACCTCGCATGGTTCGTCCCGTCTCTCCCCCTGGGGGCCCGCCCGCGCCACCCGGCCCCTGCCGGGAGCCGGCTACGCCCCCACGTTTCAGTATCGGCGGGTCGGGCGCGGCGAACGCGCGCCCCATCGCTATGGAATTCGGGAGGACCGGGAGTTCTGACCGGGGCGGGACGGGCGGGCGACCCGGGGCGGGCGACTCGACCCCTTCCCGTCAGAATCCACAGGCCTCGCCGATTCATGGGCTGGACGCGCCGATGCCGGCGCGCATCACCGAGGACGGAGGACAGTACCATGACGAAACGCCAGACAGCGCTCGCGTTGCTGCTCGCGTTCGCACCGCTCGCGGCGTGCGACGAGGCGGTCACGGGCCCGATGACACCAGCCGAGCCCGACGTCGTGATCGACGCGTCGGCGGAGGATGTGGTCGCGGACCTTACGCTCGACGCCTACGATCCGCCGGGGTTCGACAAGCTGGCGGACCTGATCCCTGGCTTCGCGGGCTACTGGTTCGACCGCGGCTGCAACCTGAACGTGCGGCTGACGGACCTGTCGTACGCGGACCGGGTGCGGGAGCTGCTCGAGCCGGTGCTGCGGGACAGGCTCGCAGCGGACCCGCGCTGCCCGGACAGCGCGCGCATCAACGTGCTCGGCGCGGAGTTCTCGTGGAAAGAGCTGAAGCGCTGGATGACGGCCATGCGGCCGGCCGGCGCGATCCGCGGCGTCACGCGGATGGGCATCAGCGTGCCGCTGAATCGGCTGGTGTTCGTGGTGACGGGGCGGCCGCCGGCGTACGAGGTGATCCGGCTCGCGGACAGCGTCGGCGTGCCGTACGCCGCTCTCAAGTTCATGCTCGACCCGGGCGCCTCGACCGACGCGGTCACGCGACGGACCGGTGGCCGCGGCTGACGGGACCGACTCTGGGGAGCCGGTGCCTGTCCGGGCCGGCTCCCCGACCTTGACGCCCGGGTCGTCACGCACTATCGGTCCCGCAAGACTCGATGGCGACGACCCGGGTCCTTCCATCGAGGACGCCAATCACCGACAGGGACTCCTCATGCGCACCGGCTCCCCAACTCTCCCCACTCGCGCCCTCGTCCTGCTTGCCTTCCTCGCGGCCACCGGTTGCGGCGGCTCCGACCGGGCTGAAGCGGACGGCGGGGCGGCGGCAAACTCACCGGGAGCGCCCGCGGCGGCGGACGACTCGTCGCCCTCGACGGCCCTGTCACTCCGCGCGATGACGTTCAACATCCGCTACGGCAACGCGAACGACGGCGACAACGCGTGGCCGCTCCGCCGCGAGCTGCTGTTCAAGGTGATCCGTGACGTGCACCCGGACGTGCTCGGGATGCAGGAGGCGCTGCGTTTCCAGCTGGACGAGATCGGCGCGGCGCTCGACGGCTACAGCGAGGTCGGTGTGGGGCGGGATGATGGCGTGGAGGCGGGCGAGTACTCGGCGATCCTGTTCGACTCGACGCGCTTCTCGCTCGAGGACAGCGGCACGTTCTGGCTGTCGGACACACCAGAGGTGCCCGGCTCGACGTCGTGGGGCAACGGGATCACGCGGGTCTGCACGTGGGCGTTGCTCCGCGAGCGTGCCGGCGGCGCCTCGTTCTACGTGTTCAACACGCATTGGGACCACCTGTCGCAGCCGTCGCGAGAGAACAGCGCGCGTCTCATCCTCGAGCGAATCGCGGCGCGCGCGACGCCGGACACACCCGTGCTGCTGACCGGCGACTTCAACGCCGGCGAGAGCAATCCCGCGTTCCGGACGCTGGTCGAGGACACGGTCGTGAGCCTGCGCGACACGTTCCGCGCGCTTCATCCGGACGCCGTGGACGTCGGCACGTTCCACGGGTTCGAGGGCGGCACGGACGGTGACAAGATCGACGCCATCCTGGCGTCGCCGGAGTGGCAGGTGCTCGACGCGGAAATCGCCCGCGTGAACGACCGCGGGCGATACCCGTCCGACCATTATCCGGTGACGGCCACGCTGCGACTCACGCCGGAGGGTGCTTCCGGCGGCGCGGCGCGGTGAGGGCGGGCCTCAGCCCGCGGGCTCGCTCACCTTCACACTGTTCATCTTCACTTCCTTGGCGGGCCGGTCGCCGGGGCCGGTCTTCACCTTGCCGATGGCACGAACCACGTCCATGCCCTCGGTCACACGGCCGAAGATCGCGTGCTTGCCGTCAAGCCATGGCGTGGCGGCGAGCGTGATGAAGAACTGCGAGCCGCCGGTGTTGGGGCCGGCGTTGGCCATCGAGAACATGCCTTCCGTATCGTGCTTGAGACCGGGCGCGAACTCGTCCTTGATGGTGTAGCCCGGTCCGCCGCGGCCGGTGCCGGTCGGATCGCCGCCCTGGATCATGAAGCCGTCGATCACGCGGTGGAAGATCACGCCGTCGTAGAAGCCGTCCTTCGCCAGCTTCACGAAGTTGCCCGCGGTCTCGGGGGCCACATCCGCGAAGAGCTCGGCCGTGAAGGTGCCGTCCGTCGTGTCAAAGGTCACAGTCGGATTCGCCATTCGTTCTCCAGTTCCGGTTGCAGTGTGTGCGTCAGACCAGCGCCTTTCGTATACCCGCCATCCGCTCGTCCGTTATGCCATTCATCTCGAACAGCGAGAATCCGGCCGCGCCGTTCGATCGCGCCTCGCCGATCGCTTCGGCGAGTGCGTCGGGATCCAGGTCCGGCAGGTAGAGGCCGGCGTACAGCGGGAACCTGCCGCCCAGCGCGTTCACGCCCTCGGCCACGCCCGTGCCGATCCAGCTCACGGGCTCCTCGTAGAAGCTGTTGTACAGCATGGGGAACACCATGTCGAGCGGCCACTGGTCCCAGGCCTGACGGACCAGCTGGCGCGCGATCGTGGGCGTCGGGAACACGGCCGCGCTGATCGGCTTGCCCTGCGAGCGCACCTCCTCCGACAGCACGCGCACGACGCCGGTCACGGAGTTCCAGCGGAACTCGCGCCACGCGATGTCCGCCGTCGGGTCCGGCTGCTCCAGCGGATCGGTGCCGCCCTGCATCGTGAACGTGGAACGGCAGACATCGCAGTAGCAGAAGTCGTACTCGGGGTACTCCTTGTCCTGCACGATGCCGTACTTCGACCACAGGCCGACGGGCAGGATCACGTCCGGATGGCGGATGTAGTCGAGGTGCACGCCATCGACCGCGTCGTCGCGCGCGACCTCGCCGATGACGCCGCGCAGGTATTCGCGCACCGGCTCGCGCGTCGGACAGAGCCACTGGTAGTAGCCGACGTAGGGCGGATGCGTGAGGCTCGACTCGCCGTTCCGGCTGACGTCGAACCACTCCGGGTGGTTCTCCTTGACCCACGCGTCGCCGCTCCGGTTCAGGATCCAGAGCCAGCGGTGGAACTCGAGGCCGGCCTCGTGCGCCGCGCCCGAGAGCAGCGCGGTGTCGCCGCCGCTCACGAGCACGCCCGTAATGCCGGCATCGCGGAGCCGGGCGAAGCGATCGCGCCACTCCGCGCCGGTCCGGTCCGCACCGCCGTGTACCCAGGTCCAGCCCCGGAACGGTGGGCCTCCCGCCGCACGGGTCGTGTCCGCGTTCGCGTTCAGCGCGCTCTCGGCGGCGTCGCCGGATCCGCGGCATGCGGTCTCGAAGAGCGATGCGCCGACAGTCGCGCCGCCGAGCGCACGCAGGAACCTGCGTCGTTTCATCGCGTCCCCTTCATTGCCGGGCTCTTCCGTTACGCGTGATCCGGCCGTCCGCCGTGATCCGCCAGAGCGCGCCACTCTCGCCCGCCAGCTCCGCCTGCCAGGTCCGCGCGGTGGAGTCGACGTGCAGCGCGACACCGTCGGGAATCGGCTCGAGCGCCAGCTCCTCGAGTCGCTCCGCCCACCGGCGCTGCTCGCGCCGGAACGCGCGCTCCGCATAATACACGCGACGAAGCGTCCAGCGCGCATCCTCGTCAACGGGTGGTGCGACCGACACGGATCCGCCGTCCGGCCGCGTCGCGCTGAACTGCACGATGCCCCAGAGCTCCGGCATGTGCATGTTCACGGCGTACTGCGGCGACCACGTCCAGTTCGATTCCGGAAGCGGCTTCCCGGTCGCGTCGTCGATGCGCTTGCGGTAGCCGCCGTCCACGGTATCGAACGTCCACTCGACGCGCGAGAAGTTGACGCGCCACTGCGCCCCGTCCAGCGGTGTGTCCAGGCCGAGCGCTCGGAACGGGATCGCGATCTCGACGGACCAGCCGTGGTCGCGGTCGGACGGGTCATTCAGCGTGCCGTCGAGTGCGACGGCGGTGCGGAGTCCGGCAATGTCCCAGGCGTCGTCGGGGCGGCCGCCATCGCGGTACGGCTTCGGCAGCCGCAGGTCCCACTCGGTGCCGAGCGCGTTGATTTCCAGCTCGACGTAGTCGTGCGTGTCACCGTCGGGATCGAGGAACACCTCGAAGTCGTTGTCGAGGAAGATGACCGTGTCGCGCTTCGTGAGGGATGCCTGCAGGTCCGGCTCCTCGAGTCCGGCGCCGATGTACAGGTTGGTGTCGTCCCACATCATGCGGACCCTCGTCTCGAAGCGCGGCGCGGGCCGGCGCGCGCCTTCGATGTCGCCGAACGGCTCCGTCCATGCGACGTCAGCCCACGCCGGGTCGTCGAAACGCCCGTCGATCACCGGCGCGGCAGCGGCGCGGCGCACGACGTACGTACGGACCGGGGGCGGAGTGACGGGCACGGGGACGGGCTCGGTCCGCGAGCCGGCGCGTTCGGGCGGGGGTGGCGCGGTCCCGGGTGGTGCGCCGCACGAGAGCGCGGCGAACGCGACCAGCAGGATGGTGGCCAGTCCATGGCGCATCCGATCCGTCCTCGTCACCGTCCCCTTCGCTGATGTGCGGGTGCGTTCGACGCTGCAAAATGGAGCGCCGGATACCATTATGCGAACCGGCCCGGCGCCGTTCCCGGGCCACGCGGATCATGACGACGCAGTGGCTGGCCGCGCTCCGCGGCTTCGCCGCCACACCGCGGAGGACAGGCGGCTGAGCGGTGAAGGGCTTCCGTCGCACGACGTCGTCGCGCTATTCTGAGTCTGCGGGCGACGCGCGCACGTCGCCACTCTCCTCGTCTGCACGCTGCAACCGGAAGCCGACGGAATCGTACGGGATGTCAGGCGGGCTGAAACGGGCCTGCCACCGGTCCGCGACCGGATCACCGTGCCGGTGACGGACCCGCGAGTGTTGCGCGCGGAGCGAGCGGACCGTGAATTCGTCGTGATCCCGAGGCAGACGCCCGGAGGCGAGCGGTAATGGAGACGGTGTACGAAACGGACCCGGGAGCGGCGACGCCGAAGAAGGCGCGCATGCCGGGCGCGATCCGCCTGGCGCGGTGGCTGCTGCTGCTGAATGCGGCGGTCTGGCTGGTGTTCGGGCTGCTCACGCGCGTGCGGCCGGAAGGGCTGTCGGGGCTCAACGAGGCCTTCTTCTGGATCATCGCGGGGATCATGGCGGCGAACGCCGCGCTGTTCCTCGCGTCGGCGATCGCGGTCGGGCTCCGGCGCCGGGCGGCGTGGACGTTCGTGCTCGCCGTGCTCGCGGTCAACATCCTGTTCACCTTCGCCCACAAGGTCGGCTTCTTCGACCTGGCGACGTTCGCGATCGACGCGGTGGTGCTGGCGCTGCTGCTCGTGAAGTTCCGCTGGTACCGTTCGAAGAAGGCTCAGGGATAGAGCCGGGTCACGTTCCAGCCGTCGCCCGTCTTCGTGTAGAGCAGCCGGTCGTGCAACCGGTTCGCTTTCCCCTGCCAGAACTCGATGCGCTCGGGGATCACGCGGTAGCCGCCCCAGTAGTCGGGGAGCGGCACGTCGTTGCCCGGGAACTTGCGGTCGAACTCGCGGACGCGCGCCTCCAGCTCGGCCCGGCTCGACAGCGGGCGGCTCTGCTCGGATGCCCAGGCGCCGATCCGGCTGCCGCGCGTCCGGGTCCGGTAGTACGCGAACGACTCGTCGTGCGTGATCCGTTCGACGGCGCCCTCGATCCGGATCTGCCGCTCGAGCACGTGCCAATGCAGCGCGAGCGCCGCGCGCGGGTTCTCCGCCAGTTCGTCCGCCTTGCGGCTGTCGTAGTTGGTGAAGAACACGAAGCCGCGCGCGTCGTAGCGTTTGAGCAGGACGAGACGCACGGATGGCGCACCGTCCTTCGTCGCGGTGGCGAGCGCCATGGCCTCGGGCATGAAGACGCCCGCGCGCTTCGCGGCCTCGAACCACTCGCCGAACAGCGCGATCGGGTCCGTGCCCGCCTCGAGCTCCCGCAGCCCGACCGTGACGCCCTTGCCCAGCGTGAAGATCGCGCGGAGCGTGCTCAGTATCGACAATCGTCCACTCCCTCCGGGTCCGGCCGCCAAGATGCGGGGCGGCGGGTCGGCTCACCAGTCCTCCACCGCACCATCCGTCGTGAAGAGCAGCATCCGACCGGCCACGGGCTCGCCCGTCAACCGCTCCCAGCAGGCGGCGTAGAGGTCGACCTGCGCACGGTAGTCGCGCCGTCGCTCGTCGGTGATGCCCGCGCCCTCGAGGTCCGACTTGTAGTCGACGATGCGCCAGCCGCCGTCCTCGCGGAAGACGAGGTCGATCACGCCGTCGATGACCTGCACGGGCGCGATGCCGGCCAGCTCCGGCCGGACGCCGGCCAGCGTCGCGTACTCATCGCTCGGCATGGTCAGGGAGAACGGGACCTCGACCAGGCGCGCGTCCGAGCGCATGGCGCGGGCCCAGAGCGCGGAGCGCGTCACGCCCTCCAGCGTCCCGACCAGCTTCTCGAGCTCGAGCGGCTCGCCCGCCGCGTCGAGCGGACGGTCCTCGCCCAGCAGGACGGAACGGCTGACGGCGCGGAGCGCATCGGCCTCCAGACCGGCGATCGCGTGCTCGAGCGCGACATGCACGCAGCGCCCCCAGGCCATGCCGTCCTCGTTACCAGACGCATCGGCCCCGGCCGGTGGAGTAGCGCCGCCAACCGCGCCGATCGCCTCCACTTCCATCTTGACCCGGACCCGCACGGCGGCCGCGTGCCAGCCGGGCCGCTCCCGCTCGTGCCGATCGGTCTCCGCACGAGAAACCTCTTCCGCGATCTCGGCGGCGCTCCGCTCGAGGCGCCGCCGCTCGGGCGGCTCCGTCTCGGGCAGATCGATCTCCGTGAAGCCGGCCTCGAGCGGGTCGTAGAACGGCTCCCATGCCGAGCGGCCGCGCTGCTCCCAGTCGGCGATGACGAGTTCGTCCTCCGCGCGCGTCGCGGCGACGTACAGCAGCCGGTCCTTCTCCGCGAGCTCGAACGCGCGCTCTCGCTGCTCCTGTTCCGGCCAGTCGAGCGGGCAGGCGAGCACCGCGCGGTCGAATTCCCAGCGGAACTCGGAAATGACGAGGGCGCCGACAGCGTTGCCGTGCTCGGGCCGCGTGATGTGCAGGCGTGGCGGGTGATCGCGCGCCTCGAAGGGCGCGGCCAGGATGACGACGGGCGCTTCGAGTCCCTTGGCCTGGTGCAGGTTCATCACGCGGATGACATCGGTGCGGCCGGGCTCGAGCGGCGCTTCGGCCTCGTCGGCGGCCAGCGCGGCATCGATCGCGGCGAGCGCGCCACCGATCGAGGCGTCGCCCGCGAGCGCTTCCGCGCGGACGGTCTCGAGCACGTAGAGCAGCGCGCCCGCCCGGCTCTCGCCCAACTCGCTCGCGGCCGCGAACGGCAACAGCCCGAGCCGGTCCACGATGGTCGCGACGGCGACATCCGCGGGCTCGCTCCGCGCCACGGACCAGAACTGGTGCAGCGTCGCGAGCGCGTGATCAACATCGCTGTCGACGGAGGCCGGCGGATTCACGAAGTCGAGCGCGCCCTCGCGATCGAGGACGTGGACCGCGAGCCGCTCGAAGTCGAGACCGAAGAACAGCCCGACCAGCACGGCGAGCGTGAGCACCGGGTCACCGGGATCGGCGAGCGCGCGGAGCAGCAGCTTCAGCTCGGTCAGCTCCTCGGCCAGGTTGATGCCGGCGCCCGTGACCTGGACCGGCAGGTTGCGCGCCTCGATGGCGCGTGCGTACGTCGTGAGCCAGCCCTTGTTGCGGGTGAGCACGAGGAACTCGCCCGGCTTGCGCTCGCCCGAGCGAACGCGTGCCTCGATCCAGCTGGCGATGCGGTTCGCGTCCTGGCCGGCCAGTTCGGCGTGCTTCGGCCACTTGCTCCGCTTCTCGATCCGGTACCGGAACACGCCCTGCATCGACACGTCCGGCTTCACGACGCGGAGCTCGGCGAACGCGGCCTGCTCGGGCGTCGCCACGGGCGGGAACCGCTCGCGGAAGACGCGGTTCACGAACCGCTCGATGGGCGGGCGCGAGCGGAAGTTCGCGATCAGCTCGATGATGTCGCCGAACTCGCGGAAACGGCGCTTCACCTGGTCGTAGATGGTGACGTCCGCGCGGCGGAACCGGTAGATGCTCTGCTTCGGGTCGCCCACCACGAAGAGCGCGCCCGGCCGCGGCCGCGCGGCGCGCCAGTCGGGCGGATCGCCCTCGTGCCCGCCCGGCGCCGAGGCGAGCAGCAGCAGCACCTCGGCCTGGATCGGGTCCGTGTCCTGGAACTCGTCCACCAGCAGGTAGCGGAACCGCTCGCCCAGCTCGGCGCGCGCCGTCGCATGCGTGCGCAGCAGACGCGCCGTGCAGAGCAGCAGGTCCTGGAACGAGAGCGCGCCCGTCCGCATGCGCTCCGCCTCGAACGCCTCGGCCGCGCGGCGCGCGAACGCGAGCACGACCGGGTAGCGATGCGCCCACCACTGCCGCAGCACCGTACCGCCCGCACCATGAGTGGCGAACGCCTCGAACTCGACGGCCAGCGCGCGCGCCGCCTCGAAGTGCGCGAAGTTGTCCCAGTGCTCCTTCCGCTTCGGCTTCGGCACGGCCGAGAGCGCATCTGCGATCGCGTGCAGGAACCGGATGTCGTCGTCCCAGCCCACGACGCGGCGGTAGAAGCGGAGCCGGCGGATCACTGTCTGGAAGTCGTCCCACCCTTTCACCGGCTCGCGGTGCGGCAGGATCCGGATCGCTTCCTCGAGCAGCCGCTCCAGCTCGGCGCGCGCGGGCCCGGGATCGGGACGCGGCACCGCCTCGGCCGGGAATTCGACGTCGCCATGCTCGGCCATCTCGGTGAACAGCCAGCGCAGCTGGTCGGGCCGGAGTCCGACGTTGGCGAGGTCGGCGAGCGAGGGATCGCCGGCGGCGGCGAGCCGGTCCACGTGGGCGGCGTAGAATTCGCGCGCCTGCCGGTCCTGCTCGACGGCGAACGTCTCGCGGAATGCCGGGTCGAGGCCGGCTTCGAGCGGGCGGTCGCGCAGCAGCCGCGCGCAGAACGAGTGGATGGTGCCGATGGACGCGCGGTCGATCTCGCGGAGCGCGCGGTCGAGCGTCTCGACTCGGGCCGCGTCGCCGCTCGCGTGCGCCCGCGCCAGCTCCCTCTCGAGCTGCGTCTGGAACCGCTCGCGCAGCTCGGCCGCCGCCTTCCGCGTGAACGTGACGGCCGCCATCTGCTCCGGCCGCGCCCGGCCCGATCGGACCAGCGCCACCATCCGGTTCGCCATCGCCGTCGTCTTGCCCGCGCCCGCGCCCGCCTCGACCAGCAGGTTGGTGTCGAGGTCGTCCTCGATGCGGGCGCGCGCCGCCGCATCGGGCAAGACGTTGCCGGACGGGTCGCGGAGCGGCGCCGCCTCGGAGGCTGGCGCGGGCTCCGGCTCGCGGAACAGGTCGATTTGCCGCTTCTCCGTCACGCCCGCTCCTGCTCCGAGAGGAGCGCACGCATGATCGCGAATTCGTCGAGCCGATCGACCGCGCCGGCCGACCATTCCGCGAGCGGCGACTCCACGTTCCGCCCCGTGCGCACGCGGCAGACCTCGCGGAAGTCGCACCACTTGCAGTCGTCGGGATCGGGCGTCGGGTGGAACCAGCCTTCCGCCGTCAGGTTGAGCAGCGCGTTCACGATGCGCGTGCCCCAGCGGAGCGAGTCGGCCTCGAAGCTCACGACCTGCGTCTCGCCGCGTCGCGTCGGGAAGTGGTATTCCGCTCGCGCGACGTCGCCCAGCAAGCGCTCCACCGCCTCCGTATAGAGCGCGTGCTGCAGCCGCCGGCCACGGTTGAACGTCTTGTGCCGGCGGCCGAAGCTTTCCGCCCCACCTGTCTTGTAGTCGATCACGACAAGGCCATCAGCGGCCCGGTCGATGCGGTCGATCCGGCCGGAAAGCCGCAGCACGCCGTCCTTCAGCTCGAGCCGGACCGGCTCGTACGAGCGGGGACTCGCGTCGCCGGGATCGACGGGCGGCCGCACGCCGCGCGGCGGGTAGCCGAAGCGGTACTCGAGCTCGACCCACGGTGCGCCGTGCTCGCGCAGCATGCGGGCGAACGCGCGGGTGTCTTCCGCGAGCTGCAGGGCCTCGACGCCGAACACCGCCTCGCCCGGCGGCGGCAGTCGCTCCCGCCATTTCGCGAGCTCGGCCTCGAGCGCGTCCAGCGCGACGCCCTCGAACGCGTCCTCCCCCACCTCGACGCCACGTGCCCGCTGCGCGCGGAGAGAGGCCCGGTACACGTCGTGGAGCAGGCTGCCGCGGTCGAGCGGCGTGAGCCACTGGTCCGCGCGGAATGCCGGCTCGTACGGCGGCCGTACGTGAAGCACCCAGCGCATGAGGTAGCGCAGCGGACACGTGCCCAGCGTCTCGAGCCGGCTCGCCGACACGACGGCGCCCGTCTCGCCACGCGGATCGACGCCGGGCCGCGGCGTGATCCGGCCGTGGTGCGCCGTGAAGTCGCCGCCAGCGCGGAAACTCGCTGCCCGCAGGCCCGCATCGAGGCCGGGGAATCCGGCCCGCACGACGTCGGTCCCCTGGAGCAGCACGCCATCGCCGGCCAGGCTGCCGAGCCAGACATCGGCCGCATCGAGCCGCGCCGACCCGCGCGGCACGGCGGTCGCGCGCGCTCCGAGCGAGGTGTGCAGCCGCTCGTAGTCGGCCGTCGGATCGCCCTCGCGAAGGCGAAACGCCTGCAGCACCTCCGCGGCCGGCGCGACCGTGCGCGCTTCCGCCGCGTCCCACGCGCTGTAGCTGATGGTGAGCCGGTGACGAAGCCGCGCGAGCAACGCGGCCAGCGCCCAGCGCCGCTCCTCGAGCCGCTCCCCGGTCGTCGGAACGGGAGAGAAGGGCGCGCCGCGCGAGAGCCGACGCCGCTCGTCGTCGCCGAGCAGCGTGTCGTGCTGCGCAGCGCCGGGAAAGCGCACGGCGTCGAGCCCGACGACGAAGGTGAGCGGCCGGCCGGTGAGTCCGCCGTGCTCGACGTCGCTCACGTGAAGGTGTCCCGCGGCGGAGCGCCACGAGGAGACGCCGTCGGGATCCGTACCGGCCGTGCGGAACTCGACCTTCGCGCCGACGGTCGCGAGCGCGGCCTCGAGCGAGGTCCGTCGCGTCGCGGTCTCGACCAGCCGCTCCAGTCGGCCCGTCACCGAGTCCATGATCGGGCGGGTGGATCCGGGCCCATCGGGAACGTGCGAGAGGAACACGAGCAGCCCGCGTGCGACGTCGGCGGCAGAGACGCTGCGCGGATCCGGATCCGTCGGGTCCGGAAGCGGCGGCAGGCTATCGAGCAGGGGCCGGAGCAGTGCGACGAGGTCCTCGATCGCCGCTCGCTCGAGCGCGGCCGCCTCCTCGTACTCGTCCGGCGGAAGGTCGTGGTCGATCGGCAACAGCACGCGCGGGTCGGCGAGCGCGCGTCGCAACGCGGACTCGAAACGCTCACGACCCCGGCCGATCCGGAGCCGGCGGAGCCGCCGCGCCAGCGCCGGCCCGCTCGTCCCGTGCCCGCCCGCCGGCGGCACGATGTCACCCCGCTCGATCGCGGTCCGCAGCACGTCCTCAGGCAGGCCCGCCGCCAGCCAGCGCAGGTAGCCCGCGATCGCGCGGCCCGGCCGCGTCCTGCCCATCGGCAGCCCGGCCGCGAACGTGACGGGCACGCCGAGCCGCCGCGCCAGCGAGTCGATCGCCGCACCGTAGGTCATCGCGTCCGCCGCCACGATCTCGACCTCGTCCCAGCGACGGCCGCTGCCGAGCGCGCGCCGGAACACCTCGCGCACCTCGTCGCTCACCGAACTCGCCGCGAACAGCTCGAGCGAGCCGCCCGCCGCCGACGGCGCCTGCCCGACCGCGTGCAGCCACGCGAACGGCGTCGACGGCGCGGTGTGCCGGACCACTTCCCCGCCGTCCGGCCGAGGGGCGGACTCCGCCCCGAGCGACGCCGGCCGGTCCAGGCCGCGGACCGCATCGTCGGGCAGCACGACGGCGCCCCGCTCGACCAGCCGCTCGACCAGCGCACCGGCGAGTCCGCGCCGCGTGAGCCCGGGGAAGATCAGGCACGACCCCGGCGGCGCGGCCGTCCCCAGGCGGAGCGACTCGATCGCCTGGCGGAACACGCCCGCGCGGTCCGTCCGCCGCTCGCCCCACATGCGACGCTCGTACTCCGCCAGCACACGGCCGATCGCCTCCCGCTTCGCGCCGTCGCGGAACGCGATCCGGCCCAGCTCCGCCGCATCGATGCCGGCCAGCCGGAGCGCCCTCACCGAGTTCGACATCGCCTCGCGCAAACCGGCGCCGACTACGTACGCCAGCAGGCCCTCGCCACCCGGCGCCGAGATCGACGCGTCGATCGATGCATCGATCCGCTCGGCCTCCTCGAACTCGTCGGCCACCGCCAGCCCGCGCCGCGCCAGCTCCGCCGACACCAGCTCGTGCGCCAGCGAGAGCGGCGTCGCCACCGTAACGTTCAGCCAGCCCCCCGTCTCGAGCGAAAGACGGCGCAACGCCTCGCGGCCCGCGCCCATGCGCGCACACACGAGGACCTTCCGCTGCCAGGGCTCGCGGGCACAAGCCGCCGCCAGCGCCGACAGCCAGCGTGGGCGGTCCGCGGGATCCGGGCGGGATTCGAAGGGCACGTGCATGCCGCGGAACATCGTGCTCCGGCACCGGACGTGTCCAGCCGCCGTCCCGAAGCGCCGGGTCCGCGGGCCGCCATGGGCATGTCCCAGGGTCGGAATCCCGCGACCCTGACTGCGGTCCCGGATCCGCCCGGCCCGACCCGGTCCCGCCGGCCGCGGCACAGGGGTCGTCGCACGCCCGACAACTGCGTCAGGCAAATCCCGCCCGGGATCGCGGCCGCGAAGGATCGCTCACCCCACGAAAGGCGTCGATCCTTACGGTTGCCGGCCACGGGCGCGTACGATAGCCTTCGCGTGTGTTGAAGACGGAGCAAACGAACCTCCACCGTCCGGGCACCAATGGAATACAAGGAATTCATGACCTGGGTGACCGAACGGAATCCTGGTCAACCGGAATTCATCCAGGCCGTGCAAGAAGTGGCGGGGAAAGTCATCCCGTTCGTCAACCAGCATCCGAAATACGCGGAGGCGCGCATCCTCGATCGTCTCACCGAGCCGGATCGGGTTCTCATGTTCCGCGTCACGTGGGAAGATGATGCCGGACGGGTCCGTGTGAACCGTGGCTATCGCGTGCAGATGAGCAACGCGATCGGCCCCTACAAGGGCGGACTCCGTTTCGACGAGTCCGTCACCGTCGGCCTGCTCAAGTTCCTCGCGTTCGAACAGGTGTTCAAGAACAGCCTGACCACGCTGCCCATGGGCGGCGCGAAGGGCGGCAGCGATTTCCATCCGAAGGGCAAGTCCGATCACGAGATCATGCGGTTCTGCTACGCGTTCATGACCGAGCTGCGCCGCCACATCGGTGACGTGGTCGATGTGCCAGCCGGCGACATCGGCGTCGGCGCCCGCGAGATCGGTTTCCTCTTCGGCCAGTACAAGCGGCTCGAGAATCGCTTCACGGGCGCGATGACGGGCAAGGGCAAGTCCTACGGCGGCAGCCTGATCCGGACGGAAGCCACCGGCTACGGCGCAATCTATTTCGCGCAGGAAATGCTGAAGACCCGCAAGGACGACATCGAAGGCAAGACCTGCGTGGTGTCCGGTGCGGGCAACGTCGCGGAGTACGCGGCCGAGAAGCTCATCATGCTCGGCGCCAAGGTGGCGGCGCTGTCCGATCGTACCGGCACGTTGCACTTCAAGAAGGGCCTGACCAAGCCGTTGCTCGATGAGATCATCGACCTCAAGACGAACAAGGGCGGTACGCTCGACGCGTTCGCCAAGAAGCCGGGCGTGGAATACCTGGCCGGCGTCAAGCCGTGGCAGATTCCGTGTGACGCGGCCTTCCCCTGCGCGACGCAGAACGAGATCGACAAGAAGGACGCGGCCACGCTGCTCAAGAACGGCTGCTACGTGATCGCCGAGGGCGCCAACATGCCCTCCACCACGGACGCCGTCCACATGTTCGAGAAGGCGAAGATCCTCTACGGGCCGGGCAAGGCCGCCAATGCCGGCGGCGTCGCGATCTCCGGCCTCGAAATGACGCAGAACGCGATCCACCTCTCGTGGACGCGCGACGACGTCGATCAACGCCTGCAGCGGATCATGCACGACATCCACGAACAGTGCGTGCAGTACGGAACGACCAAGGAATTCACCAACTACGTCACGGGCGCCAACGTCGGCGGGTTCGTCAAGGTCGCCGACGCGATGCTCGCGTACGGGATCGTATAGGTACGGATCGTTGGGCGGGGGCGGAGGCGGAAGCGTTCGAGGGTGAGGGTGCGGAGGCGGTGGCCGGGACGCACGGGACGGTGGTGGTGGGGTGGTGAGGCTGCAGTACGGGTGAGGGTGGTGGTGGTGGAGATGTACCGGGTGGACGTGTGGGGGTGAATCGAGGGCTTTTGCACGAGCCCTTTGCTGGTGGGTTGGGTGGTGGTGGGGTCGAGGGTGGTCGCGGGCAACCGTGGCCACCCTCGTTTCTCTGTCTCGTCCGTTCGCCCGATTGTCTTCCCGCTCCCGCCAACGGTCCCGCTCTAGCGGGTCCCGCACCCGATACGTCACCACGTACTCAACGTCCAGTTCGTCCCTGATCACACCGGTCGCGCTCGAGTCGGTGACAATGAACGGCACGAACCGTGGTGGCAGGTCCACGGTGAAATGGTAGATGCCGTCCGTGTCGAACACGTCCCAGCGGGTTTCGTGGCGGAGGTCGGGATCGAGCACGAGTCCCGCGCCATCTTCGGCGGGCCTTTGCTGGTCGATCCGCTCGGCCCAGAAACCACCGCCCCGTTGCACCTGCACGCGCCGCACGGGCGAGATGTGCGCAGGCATCAGCTCGGCCTGCTCGCGGATTCGCTCCTCCGACTGCTTGCGCCAGGTTGCCCTGTCAATGCCGTAGAGCACGGTGGCCGTGTCCAAGCGGGCGGCAGCGAACGCCACCACCTCCTCGACATCCTTCTGACCCAGGGGGATGGGATCGATCTCCCGGATGACGCGCAGCAAGGGACGGCCATCCCGCTCGAATACGTCGATTCGATTTAGCGGGTCCACGGCGAAGTAGATCCGTCCGGCTGAATCCACGGAAGGCAGACGGAAGGTCAGGAACAGACCGGATATCGGTTCGCCGTTGTGGTTTCCATGGAGTTCGAGAGGCGGCAGACTCACGAGTGTCGGACCCGCGGAGTCGAGCTGCGGGAACACTTCGACAACGTCTATCTGCACGGCCGATTCGGCGCCTGGCGACATCCGCCCGGGCACGGTCGTCCGCACGCCGATCCAGCCTGTGCCAATGAACGCCAGTGGCGCCGATACGATTCCTGCGGATTCGACCAGGCTCCAGGACTCGAGCAGGTCGCCCTGCCGGGAGAACAGCGCTGCCTTCGGACCCGTCCCGGTGCCAAGGACGGCGACCGTATCGCCCACGACGGACACGGCGACGAAATCTCGGAACCCGGCGGGCCCCCCGCCGGGACCGCCGAACTCGCGGAGGAATTCCCCGTCCGGAGTGAACAGGCGCACGGTGTTGCTCTGGTCATTCGCGACGTACAGGTTCCCTTCACCGTCTGTGGCCATCGCGGAGATGCGCGCGAACATGTAGTGCTCATCGCCATCAACCACGCCGATGCGCGACACTTCCTCCACGCCGAGCGGCACGTCCTCGCCGGTTACGTGGTTGACGACGATCCGGACTCCCGCGCTGTCGCGCACGTCGACCCCACCTGCACCCACGCCCACACCCGTATCGGCACAGCCGCCCAGGACCGCCACACCGAGAAGCACAGCCGACATCGCTCGTATCGCCCGCCCCCTTGCCGACGCCCCCCGCTCCCGCCGCTCCCGCTCCCTCACCCACAAACGCCTCCGCCTCCGCTCCCGCGATCGCGCGCAAGCATCACCGCTTGCGCGCGATCGCACTGATCTCCACGCGGAACCCGTGCAGATGCGCGCCCAGCGTCGTCCGCGTCGGGTACGGCGGCTCGAAATGCTCGCGGTACACCGCATTGAACGAGTCCCAGTCCTCGATGTCGGCCAGGTACGCGGTCACGGACACGACATCGGCGAGCGTTGCGCCCGCGTAGCCGAGCACCCGCGCGACGTTCGCCAGTACCGCCCGGGTCTGCTCCTGCACGGTCTCGCCCATCAACGCGCCGGTCTCCGCGTTCACGGGGACCTGGCCCGACACGAAGATCAGGTCGCCCGCAACCAGCGCGGGGGAATACGCGCCGACCGGCGGACGCACTCCGGCGGGCAGCTCAACCGGTTGCCACGATCGTCCGGCTTCGGACATACGGCCTCCCTGCAGGGTTGGGAACGGCCGGGACCCGCGGAGTGCGGCGTCGCACGAATGCCGTTCGCCGGATCATGCACTCCGGCGCGCGCGCTCCGCAATCACGACCGGCGCGGCGGCGGCGAGGATCCGGGAGCTTCCAGGGAGTCTGCGCGGCCGCGCCGCGCCGGTATCAGGGCTCGCAGCCGGCGATGCCGTAGCCCGGTACCATCGTCTTGAGCCATGCGGTCAGCTCGCCCGCGTCGCTCGACCGGTTCTCGCGCGCCACGTCGCCCTCCATGCGAAGCAGTACGGGTGTGTAGCGCGACGTTGTCCCAGCGAACGTCCACGCGGTGAACGTCACGGTGCCGGCATCGGCGCACCGCTGTACGGGATCGCCGAGAGGTCCGGCGGCGGCCGCCGGTATCGCGGCGACCATCGTGCGGAGGCGGTCGATGTCGACCGTGGCGACCTTCTCCGGCTGGACATCGTACTTCTCCCGCAGCTCCGACCTGGAGAACGGGTCCTCGCCCGCGTGCGCCCATGGCGACGAGAGCCGGTAGCTCCACACGTCGCCGTTCCGGTCCACGTGGAAGCCCTGCCAGGCGAAGACCCAGGCGTAGTTGACGTACTCGACTTCGAAGAGGTAGACCTGCGCGTCGGGAATGTCGTCGAGGTCGGTGGCGGAGTTCGAGCAGGCGGCGGCTGCCGCGAGCACGGTCAGGGTCACGATCCGTCGCGTTGCGCTCATGCGTCCCTCCTCGAGCCGCTCCTGCTGATGGAACGCCGGAGCGCAACAGCCGTGACAGGCTCCGGGCCGGCCGTTCCGTTGCCCGCCGCGGGACGCGCCGGTATGCTGAGTCCATGCATGCGACGCAATCCCGGTTCTGCCGCGCGGGCGGGCCCGCGGCGGTGGCGATCCTGCTTCTGGCCGGCTGCGGGCCGGGCACTCCCGACCCGCCACAGGTCGCGTTCTGGAACGACGTCCGCGCGCTCTGCGGGCAGGCGTTCGAGGGCCGTGCGGTCGAGTGGACGGCGGTGGACAGCGCGGCCGCATTGCAGCCGCTCGTGCTCGACGTGTGGCAGTGCTATCGCGACGAGATCCGGCTGGCGTTCCACATCGGGGAGGACGCGTCGCGGGTCTGGCGGCTCACGCGCGACGTGAACGGGCTGCACCTGACACACGAGGTGCACACGAAGGACGGCGCCGCGAGCGACGTCTCCGGCTACGGCGGCGTCACGAGCGGAGACGGCACGGCCACGCGTCAGGAGTTCCGGCCCGACTACGAGACGAACGCTCGCCTGCCGACGGCGGCCGGCTCCATCTGGACACTCGAGGTCGTGCCGCACGAACGGATGACGTACGAGTTCCGCTCGGAGCGCGAGGATGTGACTTTCCGGGTCGATTTCGACCTCACGAAACGCATCACGAGCCGGCCGCCCGCGCCATGGGGCTATACGCGCCAGTCGCGGCCGCCTTCCTGAGCCCGCGCACCGCTCCCGGCGCGAAGCGTATCAGCTCGTGGCCGGCTTCGGCGGCTTCACCCAGCGATCGAACGCGCTCAGAATGCGCCGCATGTAGTCGAGCTGGTGCGCGCTTTCGCGGAGGCCGTGCGGCTCGCGCGGATAAAGGACCAGCTCGATGGGCACGCCCTGCAGCTGCAACGCGCGCCACAGTTCGAGCGACTGTTCGGGTGCACGCGTTCGTCGGCCATGCCGTGCCCGATCACCATCGGCGTGTGCGCGCCGGCGACGTGCGCGATGGGTGAGCGGTCCATGGCCAGACCCGGATTGTCGAACCACCAGAGGTCCCAGTGCACCTCCGACATCTCGACCGGAATGTCCGTCGTGCCGGTGAAGGAGATCCAGTTCGTGATTCCGGCGAAGGGCATGGCGAGCCGGAACCGGTCGCTGTAGCGAGTTCCCGCGAGGGCCGAGAAGTAGCCGCCGTACGATGTGCCGCTGATGCCGACCCGGCCGCCATCCACGCGGTCCTGCGCGACCAGATCATCGATGCCGAGCAGCACGTCGTCGAATTCCTTCCCGCCGAGATCCCGGTGGTCGGCCTTCGCGAACGCCACGCCCCGGCCGCCGCTGCCGCGGTAGTTCGGCATGAGCACCGCGTAGCCGTTCGCCGCCAGCACCTGCGCCGGGTAGAGCGCGCTCGTGGTCCAGTTGTCGTAGCTGATGCCTTCCGGCCCGCCGTGCGGGAGCACGGCGAGGGGCGCCGGGCCGCCGCTGGCTCCGTCGAGCGGGCTCACGTACACGCCCTCGATGCGGAGCCCGTCGGCGCCCGTCCACTCGATCGTCTCCTGGCGGGCGAGGCGAACGGCGGCGAGCCACTCGTTGTGCGTCGTCAGCCGGCGCAGCGCGCCATCTCCGAACGAGCCCACGAACACTTCCGCCGGAAACGTTGCCGTGCTCGCGGGCGCGGCGAACGTGCGGTGCGCGGCATCGACGCTGAGCGACGTGAATACCTCGGGCCCGCCACCCGCGATACGCTGGGGCGTGCCCTGGTCCGGGTCCAGCCGGTTCAGCACGGTGTGCGTGCCTTCGGCTCCGACGAACGCGATCGAACGCGCGTCGAACCACGCGAGCGTCAGCACGCTGCCCGCGTAGTCGGGCGTCCGGTTGACGGCCGGGGAGCCGGGCGCCGCGACGAACACGCTCTGCGCGAGCGGGTCGTCGAAGGAGACGGCGCCGACAAACGCGAGCCGCCGACCGTCCGGTGACATCGCACCCAGCTTGCCTTCTGTCTCCGTCAGCAGGACCGGCGTCCCGCCTTGCGCGGGCACGGTGTAGATGCGGCGGAACATGTAGTCGGCGTCGATGTCGGGCGTTTCCGTCATCTGCACGGCCAGGCGCGAGCCGTCCGGCGACCACGCGAAGGTGTGCGCCGTGCGGTCGGCCGGCGTCAGCGCGATGCGCTCCCGGCCCTCGATCGTTTCCGACCACAGACGGACGGGACGCAGGCGCTCGCTCATGACGACGGCGTCGTCGCCTCGCGACCGGCGCTCGAGGTCGGCCGTGGGCTCCGGCTCTGGCGCCGTGTAGGCAATGCGCGTTCCGTCCGGCGACCATGCGGGAGCGCTCGCCGACGGGGCGCGGAGATCACGGAGCGCGGGGCGCCGCCCGCCACCGGCACGATCCAGAGCTCGGCGTACACCGCGCCCGACGTTTCCGTGGCCGAGAAACGCGCACGGAACCGGCCCGCCGTGCGGGCGTCGATTCCGTGCGCGCGATTCGGACGGCATTGCTTTCACGGATTCCTCCATGCGCGGACAGACGCGAGGTCCGTCCGGGGTCAGATCCCGAGTGCCGCGGCCGCCCGGTTCACGTCTTCGGAGCGAACGTACAGGATGTAGCCGTAGCTGCCATTGCCGTCCGTGACGCCCGTGGATGCGTACACATTCACGCCCGCCTGGAACAGCTTCTCGTGCACTCCGGTGAGCGCACCCATCTCGTCGTCGCCCTGTACCAGGAACGCGCGATGCGGACCGTCCAGCTGGACGCCCGCCTTCTTCGCGGCGTCCTGCATCTTGTGCGAGTCCTCCGGAAACAGCGTCAGCTGCGTCCGTTGCGGCCCCATCGGCACGGCCGCGAACGCCAGCTGGTTGATACCCAGGTCGGCCAGTACGCGCAGCAGCTTGTACGCCTCGCCCGGCTGGTCCCGGACCATCGTATAGAAATAGTCGGCACGGCGGATCTTCGAGCCCATGGCCTTCCCCATCGTGAGGGTCGAACGGGAGACTGCGAAACGCGGCCGTCCCCCCGCTCGCTGCAGCATAGCGCCGACGCCGCGCCGGAATCAAGAAGGAAGAACCCGCACCCCCGCAGGCGATCAGAAGTCGTAACGCACGGTCGCGAAGAGCGAGCGTGGCTGGCCGGGTGAGACGAAGCCGCCGGCCCGCAGTTCGGCGTACGTTCGGTCGAGCAGGTTGCGGACGCCCAGGTCGAGCAGCGCGTTGCCCACCCGGACACCCACGCCCGCGTGCAGCAGGGCGTAGGCCGGGACTTCGACGCCCGGCTCGTCAAACGGCGTGTACGGGCCGACTACGTTGGTGCCGACGCGCGCCGACCAGATCGACGTTGGCGGCGCGAACTGGAGCGATGCCGAACCGGTATAGCGCGCCGTGTTGAAAACGCGTGCGCCGGACAGCGTGTCGCCCTCCCCGGTCACGAGGTTGCGGTACTTCGCGTCGTTGAAGGTCCAGTCGCCATCGACTGCGAACGCGTCCGTCAGGCTCGCGCGCAGGTCGATCTCCACGCCCTGCCGGCGGCTGCGCCCGCCGCTCGTCGTGGCCAGGGTGATCGGGTCGAACGTCTGCTCGTCGCTCACATCCATGCGGAACAGCGCGATGTCGACGTTGGCGCGGCGCAGGTCGAACTTGACGCCGCTCTCGTACGCCCACGCCGTGATGAGCGGCAGCGACGGGTCGTCGATCACACCATCCGTCTGGCGGAATCCGCGCGACGCGTTCGCGTAGATCGCCGCCGCTCGCCGCAGGTGCAGCAGCACGCCGAGCTTGGGACTGAGCAGGTTCTTGGCGGCGCTGACCGTGCCGCCGCCTTCCATGGGCGTAGAGCGCGTGTCGAACACGTCCCAGCGCCCGCCCAGGCTGAGCCGGAGGTGCCGGCCGACATCCACCAGACTCTGCGCGAACAATGCGCCCGACGCCTGCTCACCCGTCACCCGCTTCTGCGCCTCGCTTCGCACCCGCGACACCGTGAGCCAGTTCTCGTACGCAGAATGGTCCCAACGACCCTCGACGCCGACTGTACCTTCGACGCGACCGCGCGCTGCCGTGAGCGCGCTGGTCACGCCGAAGCCGTAGCGGCGATCCTCCTCTTCCGTCTGGCCACCCGTACCCTCCTCTTCCCCACCCTCCGGCGGCGTGGTCAGGAACAGCTGCCAGCGGCTCTGCGTCGCGTACAACGTGCTGCGCCAGAGCACGCCGCCGGGCAGGTTCGTCCGCACGCTGGCCCGCTCCTGCGCGCGTCGCTTGAATCCGCCATCCGTCGGATCGGCCACGGTGTCGAACGCGCGCGCATCGTACTGCTCGAGCGTGAGGAAGCCGGGTGAGTCCCAGCCCGCCGCGTACAACTCGACGCCGGCGTCGAACGACGTCGTCGAGGAGAGGTCACGTACGTAGCGTGCATGACCTTGTCCGATCTGGTAGCGGCTGTTCGGCCGCCAGCCGTCCTCGCGCAGTCCGCGCACGCCCAGCACGCTGCTCGACATCGCGTTGTCCGTGCCCGTCATCAGCACCGCTTCGGCGCGGCCCCAGGGGCCACCGGAGATCTGGCCGCGGCTTCCGGACATACGCTCCAGCGTGCGCACGTTGACGACGCCGGCCAGCGCGAAGTCGCCGTAGAGCGGGCTGGTCGGCCCCTTCAACACGTCGATAGTGCTCACCGCCTCCGGGAACAGCAGGCTCCAATCGCCGTAGCCCTCGGCGTGGCCGTTCACCGGCTCGTTGATGGGGACGCCATCGATCCAGAGCGCGATGTCGGTCGAGTGGTCCGAGCTGAAGCCGCGGAGCGACGCGTCCGACGCGAAGCCCGGGCCCTGGCCCTGGTCGTGCACCTCCAGGCCCGCCGTCTGCCGCAACAGCTCGTACGTGTTGTTCACGGGCGCGAGCCAGATCGCGAGCGGCCGCACTTCGGTCGCGCCGGCCGGCTCGTCGCGCCGCGCCCGCGAGGCCGTGACCGTGATCTCGCGCAGCGCGACCACCGGCCTCGTCAACGTGTCGGTGTGCTCGTGCAGGGTGTCCGTCCGGACCTGCGCCCGCACCGGCAGGGCCACCTGCAGGAGCAGAAGGGCCGCTGCGGACAGGATTCCAACTCGCATGCGTCATCTCCGCGCCGGGTCGAGGAACGACGGGAGCGACCGCGCGGCGCCATGGAACGACACGCCTCGTGATGCGCGGCCGGCCTCCCGGACTCGAGAATGTGGAATTGTCCAGCGACTACGCGAAGAAGGCGGGAGGTCCCGTGGCTGGAGGCAGAAGCGTGAGCGGGGTCGCTCGGGGCGCGAGCGTCCCCGGTGCCGCGGCGGCGGCCACTGCGATGATCGCCGGCACCCTGCCGCCGTCGATGTCCGGCGGGGCCGCGGCCCCGGGCACGGCCGGGCAACCGCACTCCCGGCAGCAGTGGCACCCGTCGCCGTCGTCGCCGGCCGGGCCGGTTTCCGCGCTCCCGTGCGGATCATCGGCGCGTGCGCCGGTCGGGCGCATGCCGTGCATGTCGCTCGCGCCGACCATGTGGCCGCCCATCGGACAGCCGTAGACGACACCATCGACGGGCACGCTGCCCGCCGGCATCGCGCCCGTGGACGGCAGCGCGAACGCGGCTGCGAGTGTCAACCGGAACAGCGATGACGACGCGCGGTGGACGGCGATCATGGACATGATGGACTGGTCGAACCCGTCAGTCGCGGCCGGGTTCCGCCTGCCCTCCCGCCACCTGGAGGATCAGGTCGATCGCCGGGGGATCGCCGGGGGATCGCCGCCGAGCTCGCGCGGCAGGTCGATCATCGTGGCCTTGCGGCGAGCTCGGGCACGGCCGCGAGCAGCGAGCGCAGCCCCTGGCGCAGCGCGGCCTCGGCGGCTGCCGCACCGTCCGCCCGCCCGAGCCGGACCACGACCAGGCCGCGCGACGGGATGATCGTCACGACCTGGCCACCGCCGTCCGTCGCCATGATGGCGTCCTTCGGGACCGGCCACGAGCCGTCACCGTTCACCCGGAAGAAGGCACCGCCCTGGACCGGCCGTCCATCCGCGACCCACGCGGGCGCCGGTTCGTTCACGAAGTCGACCCAGCCCTCGGGCAGGACCTCGTCGCCTCGAACCACGCCGTCGTTAAGGTAGAGGTCGCCGAGCCGCGCCCAGTCGCGCGCGGACAGGTACGCGTGGCTCTGCGTCAGGAAGTTGCCGTACGGGTCCGTTCCGATGACCGCGTCGCGTACACCGATGCGGTCGAACAGGAAGCGTTGCGGAAACGAGAGATAGTCCTCGCCTCGCTTCTCGACGGCGAGCCGGATCAGGTAGCCGGTCAGGACGGCATCCGTGGCGCGATCGCGGCCGACTTTCTCCGGCGGCCACTCGGGTGAGAGCGACGCCGCCCATTCGAACGTGTTGCCCACGCCGGTGGCGTACCACCGGTCGTCCGGGTATCCACCCGCCGGGTCGTAGTCGGGATCCCGCGGCGACCGGCTACGAAGTCCGCTCGACATGCGCAGCAGGTCGGCGATCCGGATCGCCGCGCGCGGATCACCCCCCGCCTGCCACTCCGGAATCGGTGCGGGCTCGAACAGCTCGTACGCGCGCTGCTGCACGAGAACCCCGAGCAGCGTCCCCGTGATCGCCTCTCCCATCGAACCGGCGGGCAGCACCGTGTGCGCGTTCGTGCCCTCACCGTAGCGCTCGCCCACGATGCGGCCGCGGTACGCGACGAGGAACGCCTGCGTCTCAGCTTCAGGCGGACCGAAGCCCTCAACGATCGCGCCGGCGATGCGCAACGAGTCGATGTCCGTCGGCCACGGGTCGCGCGAGACATCGTCGCCCAACGGCCAGGGTGTGGTCGCCGCATGCGGCAGATGCGGCTTCACCTGCGACGGCGTGAAGTGCACCGAGTCCTCGCGCTCAGGCAGCGCGATGCAGCCCTGGCTGCCGTATTTCCGCGCGACACGCATGACACCCGACGCGAGCGTCAGCCGGACCTCGTCGCGCGCCGCGTCGATCACCGTGTCCGTCACCTCAGGCCGGCTTCCCGGCGGACTCGCGTCCGATTGCACCGCCGCGATGGCCTCGGCCGGATCCATGCCCGCGACGAACACGGCAGAGCAGAGCGACGTCGCGAGGGCAGCCGTCTCCTCGCCCTGCGGATCGCCGGGCGGCGCCGTCCACTGCCCGGGCAGGGCGAAGGAATCCGCGCGCTCGAGGAGCCGCGTGAGAGGGCCGCCACCGCCACCGGAATCGCCCGCATCATCGCGCGCGCAGGCGGCAGGCAACAGGATCGTCGCGATGAGGGTCAGGCAGAGAGTAGTCGACGTGCGCACCACGGTTCTCCTCGCTGCGGAAATCGTGCCGCATCGCGGCTCGAACGCCGGTCGCCGTGGAGCGAACCGGCATGGGCCGCTTGACGTTGCGTCGTCCGCGCCCCACGCTGAAGGGCCGTCCGGACGACCCACGCCCGCCCGGCCTCGGACCTCCGACATGCAATGATCACACCGGATTCGGCCATGGACCGCCGCCATTTCCTTCACCGGGTCGGAACCGGTCTCGCGGGCGCTACGTTGCTGTCACGCCAGCTCGGCTGCGCCGACGGCCGCGTGCTGACGCCCCCCGACCGGCTCGCATGGTGGCGCGATGCGCGCTTCGGCATGTTCGTACACTTCGGTCTCTACTCCATTCCCGGCGGCGAATGGAACGGCGAGTTCGTCGGCTCGCACGAGTGGATCCGCAACAACGCGCACATCCCGCACGAGGAGTACATCCGGCTCCTCGGGAAGTTCGATCCGACCGGATTCGACGCCGACGCATGGGTCTCGCTCGCCCGCGAGGCCGGCCAGCGCTACCTCGTCATCACCACCAAGCACCACGAGGGCTTCTCGCTCTTCGATTCCGCCGTGACCGACTACGACGTCATGGCCACACCGTTCCATCGCGACATCATGCGCGACATCGCGGACGCCTGCCGCCGGCATGACGTCCGCATCGGCTGGTACTACTCCATCATGGACTGGTACCACCCCGACTACCTGCCCCGCCGCGACTGGGAGAACCGCGACGCGACCGGCGCCGACTTCACCCGCTACGTCGCCTTCATGAAAGCGCAGCTCCGCGAACTGCTCACTCACTACGGCGACATCTCCATCCTCTGGTTCGACGGACAGTGGGAATCCACCTGGAACCACCAGCTCGGAATCTCGCTCTACGACTACTGCCGCTCGCTCGCGCCCGACATCATCATCAACGACCGCGTCGATGCCGGCGTCACACCCGAAGCCATCGCCGCCACCGGACGGCCACGCGTCGGCGACTTCGGCACGCCCGAACAGGAGGTGCCCGCCACCGGACTCCCAGGCGTCGACTGGGAATCCTGCATCACCATGAACGACAACTGGGGCTGGGCGAAGGACGACCACAACTGGAAGTCCATCGACCAGCTCGTCCTGCTGCTCGTCGAGACCGCCTCGAAAGGCGGCAACCTGCTGCTCAACGTCGGACCCATGGGCGACGGCCGATTCCCCGACGAGAGCATCCAGCGGCTCCACGGCATCGGACGCTGGATGCGCGACAACGGCTCCGCCATCTACGGTTCCACCGCCTCACCCTTCGCAGACGCGCCCTTCCGCGTCACCACTCAACCGCGCCGACTCAACGTGTTCGTCGACGCGTGGCGACCCGGCGAGTTCGTCCTGCCCGGGCTCCGGACCTCACCCCGTACCGCATTCCTCCTGGCCGACCCTCGCGCCGCCGTGATCCCGGCGCGCATCACCGACGCCGGACTCGCCGTCTCCCTGCCCGACCGGGCACCCGACGGACCGTGCCCCGTCCTCACGCTCGAGTTCGACACGCCCCCCCGGATCGACGGCTCCGGCGTAGTCTCTTGACGGCGTATTTTAACGGCGTCAGGTTTCGTAACGTAGTTAGACAATCGACCGGAGAGGACGGTGGGGTCGAAGGAACGGCGAGAGCGGGAACGGACGGATACCCGGCAGCGCATTCTGGATGCGGCGCGGGACATGTTCGTGAAGCGTGGCTACGAGGCGACGACGATGCGCGCCATCGCGGACCGTGTCGAGTACACGCCGACGGCCATCTACCACTATTTCAGGAACAAGGAAGCGCTGATCACGGAGCTTTGCACGCTCGATTTCCGGAACCTCGCCGAACGGTTCAACCGGATCGAGAAGGTTCCGGACCCGCTGGAGCGGATCGCCCGCCTGGGCGAAGCCTACGTCGAGTTCGCGGTCACGCACCCGAACCACTACCAGCTCATGTTCATGACGCCGAGGCCGGAGGCCGCGCCGGACACGGTCGAGGCCACCCGGGGCGATCCCAGCGAGGACGCGTACGCGCTGCTCCGGGAAACGTGCGTCGATGCGATCGGCGACGGCCGGCTCCGGCCCGAGCTGACGGATCCCGACGAGTTGGCGCAGATCCTCTGGGCCGCTCTGCACGGCCTCGTCTCGCTCCGCATCATCAAGAGCCATGACCCGTGGCTCGAATGGGGCGACGTCCGGAAGACCGCCGAGCGTGTGCGGGAGCTCCTGCTCCGCGGCATGCTTCGCGATCTGTCCTGAGGCGCGCTTGATCGTGATCGGCGGTGAGCAGCGGATCCCGGGCCCGAGCCACATGGGCGGGTGAAGCGGCTTTCCTCAGCCCGTCGGACGTTGGCCGGTCCCGGACCCTGGAACCCGTTCGCCTGGAGCCCGGTCGCCAGGCGCTGCGTCGGCGCTGGCGCGGATCCGCCGGACCATCGCGGTCAGCCCATCGGCGCGCGCCGGCGAGAGGTGCATGCTCAGCCCGGTGACGTCGAGGAAGTAGAGGTCCGCCGCGACGATCTCGGTGGGCGGGCGGCCGTCGAGAACGCGTAACAGCAGCGCGATGATCCCGCGCGTGATCATCGTGTCGCTGTCGGCGGCGATGCGCAGGCGTCCATCCCGGAGCTCGGTCCGGATCCACACGCGGGACTGGCAGCCCGCGAGCAGGAACTCGTCGCTCCGGATCCCGTCGTCCGGGACCGCCAGCTCGCGGCCCAGACCCACGAGGTACTCGTACTTCGCCAGCCGGTCGGACAGGCGCGACATCTCGCCGATGATCTCGTCCTGCACGACGGCCATGGACCGCCGCGAACCGGCGTCGCCCGAGCCGATCACGGTCCCCATCGCCCCGGTTCGCCGGTCTCGATGGGATTGCCGTCGTCGCTGCTCCACTCGAACCAGCCGCCGTCGAATACGGACACGCGAGGCCAGCCCAGCAGCCAGGCGTTGAAGAACGCCTCGCTGCCCCGCCATCCCGTGCCGCAGTAGAAGGCGTTGTGCGCGTCGGCCGTGATACCGGCTTCGTTCCACGCCTTCACGATCTCGCCGGACTCACGCGACGTGTGGTCGAGGTTGCGGTAGTTCTCCATGTGGTACGCGTCACTCCCGCAATTGCCGAACACCGATCCGGGGATCCGACCCTTCTTCGCGATGTAGTTGTAGCCGCTGACTTCCCCGATGTACTCGGGCCAGCTCCGCACGCTGACCAGGTTCGCGCCCGGCGACGCGATGATCTCCCGTGCTTCCGGCAGATCCACGGCGAGTTCCGGCGCGCCGGGGACCTCGGCGCCGAACTCATCGGCGCGTCGCTGCTCGTCTTCATCCGTCGTGACCGGGAAGCCGGCATCGAGCCACGACTGGAGCCCGCCATTCAGGATCCTCACGTCCTTCACGCCGGCCCAGAGCATGATAAAGGCGCAGCGGAACGCCGCCAGCTGGCCGGCGCTGCTGCCGGGGAAGGGATCGCTGTTGTCGGGAAACGAGAATCGCCCGTAGAGCACGACCGTCGTGTCCGCCGTGATCCCGAGCGCGAGCAGCGCGTCGCGGACCTCGGCGGGAGACCGCCGGTTCCACGTGACCGGAGACTCCAGCGAGTTGGTGTCCAGATCGACGGCGCCGGGAATGTGTCCCCTCTCGTAGTCGGCGCGGTTCTGGTAGTGCGCATGACACAGGACGAAACGGCCGCCCTCGTACTCGGGCGCACTGCCCCGCGCGATCAGGGAGTCCAGCCACCAGGGCGAGACCAGGTGCGCGTACCGAGGCAGTCGCTCCATGGGCAGTGCGTCGTCCGCACTCCACTCGGCGACGAAGTCGTGATAGACGCCGACGCGGTCGTGACCCGCCCGGTGGAACAGGCGCGCCACCTGCGCGCTCTCCTCGGCGTCGTAGCCGTACACGATGATCGCGTGTCCGGGCAGAATCCCCTTCGCCCGGACGATCTCGATCCAGTCCAGATAGGCGCTCCACTTGAAGGGGAGCGTCCGCGCTCCGGCGATGTGGCCGCCGCGTGGCTCGTCCCGCAAACGCCAGCCGTTGTACGCGTCGATCGAGCGCACGTCGACGACGTGTGTGTCCGCATCGTTCAATCGATCCCGCAACTCCGGCGTGGACAGGCGTGGGGGTTGTTCGGGCACGGGATTCTTCTCCTCGATTCAATGGGTTACGGCCGGGACCCGCAGCGGCTAATGTAGGATGCCGGGCAGACCTCTGCGAACGGCACCATCACGGGGCCACGAGGGAACATGAGACGGGATCACGGCAAAGCCCGAACCGCACGAAGGGACGGCCGCAAGCACCGCGCGCTGCTCGCGCTGGCGGTCGCCGGCGCGGCCGTCGGCGCGTACCCTCCCGCAACGGCACGAGCGCAGGACACGGGAATTGCCATGCAGTCAGGAGAAGGGCGAGTCGTCCTCGTCACCGGCTCGACCGACGGCCTCGGCCGCGAGGTCGCGCTCCGTATCGCGGCGACGGGCGCGCACGTGATCATCCACGGCCGCAATCGCGAACGCGGCGCCGAGGTCGTGGCGCAGATCGAAGCCGACGGGAAAGGCAACGCCCGCTTCTACCGCGCCGACTTCGCGTCGCTGGACGAAGTCCGCGTCTTCGCGCAGGCCATCCTGCGTGACTACGACCGGCTCGACATCCTGATCAACAACGCCGGGATCGCGCTGCTCGGACAGCCGGACCGCCGCCTCAGCGCAGATGGCCAGGAGCTGCATTTCGCGGTCAACTACCTGGCCGGCTTCCTGCTCACGCGCATGCTGCTGCCGCGGCTTCGCAGCAGCGCGCCGTCGCGCATCATCAACGTCGCCTCGATCGGGCAGGCGCCGCTCGACTTCGACGACATCACGCTGGAGCGCGGCTACGGTACCAACCGCGCCTACGGCCAGAGCAAGCTCGCCCAAATCATGTTCACCATCGACCTGGCTCGCGAGCTCGACGGTACCGGCGTGAGCGTCTTCGCATTGCATCCCGCCACGTTCATGGACACGCACATGATCACATCGGCAGGACTGCGCCCGCGCAGCACGGTGGGAGAAGGCGCGGATGCGGTGATGCGCCTGGTCACGGCGGAAGGTCTCGATAGCGGGCAGTTCTTCGACGGCAAGACGCCGGCGCGGGCCAACGCTCAGGCATACGACGAGGCGGCGCGCGAGAAGCTCCGCACGCTCAGTGTCCGGCTGACCGGCGCCCGGTGAGCGGCTCTCTCATGAACGCGGCCGAACAGACCTGATCCCGTCAGCGTCGGCGCAGATAGTAGACCCAGTAGCTCGCGGGAATCGCGCTGGAGGCGCGCTCCAGCATCAGCACGCCGTCTCCGGCGCCACGCACGACCACGTTTCCGTCGGCTGCGCGGAGCGACCCGTCGCGCAGCGTCAGATAGTAGACCGCCCGATCTTCGGGTTCCCCGGGTTCCTGGATGGTCCGCTCGGCCCGCCACGCTCCAGCCGTCGTGGAGAGCCTCAGGGAGAGCACGGATCCACCCTGTTCAGCGCCGTACTCGCCTGTCGCGCCCGCGTCGAGCGGACGAAGCGTGTAGGACGCGAAATCGACCACGTCCGTGCCGTCCAGAACGATGGCCGGCCCGACCGCGCCGCCGCTGTCCTGCGGCACGGAAGCGGTGGAGATCCCGCCGAGCGCGGGATCGTTTCGATCCTCGCCCGCGGGCCTGCTCGGGCCACAGGTCAGGCAGAGGAGGCTCGCCAACAGTGCGACTGCGCGACTTCCACGGATCATCGGTTCCCTTCTTCGTGCGCGTGGGCCAACGTCGGACTCAGATCGTGCAGACGAGGTTCTCCACGTCGTACGAGGCGGGAATCGGCAGACGTATGAAACACTGGATGACCTCGGTGCCCCGGGTCTTGTTCAGGACCGATGTCCCCTCGCGACTCCCGAACTCGTTGGTATTCCCCTCGATCGTCGTAATGCTCCGCGAGGCGACGGTGTCCACGATGCCGATGTGCGAGAACGTGTAGACGACGACGTCGCCACGGTGAGGCCGGTAGTGCAGGTGCCCCGGTGGAAAGACGAGGCAGTGCTGGGCCGGTGCCCACCGGGTGCGGAAGCCGCTGACGCTCGCCGTCTTCGGTGGAACGATGTGCGCATAGATGCTCTCCTGGCGGAGGAGCTTCTGGACGCACATGCTCACGAACGTGCAGCACCATGCGTAGCCGTCCGTGCCACCGTGGTCGTTGGTCAACCAGTCCGATTCGAAGATCTCGCGCATGCGCGGGTCGTCACCCATGCGGTTGCCGAAGGCCTCGTGAGCGCCGATGTAGGGCCGGGCGATCTCGATCAACGGCTCCTGCGGGCCGGCGGGATAATGATACGTCCGGGCAGCGCCCGGCCCGACCGTCAGTTCGTGGTTGAGCCGGGCCAGTGTGCGTCCACCCGGATCGACCCGTCCATCCGGCGCACCTATGCCGACGACGACGCGCTGGAAGGCAACGATCGCGCTGATCGTCTTCGTGCCGACTCTGCCATCGACCTTCAGCACTTCGGTGGGGGGGATCAGGTTGAGGTGCGCGTTCAGTAGCTTCTGGATCACCATGGCATCGGTGGCACGATTGGCGGCGCCCCGTCCGACGGAGTGGGCGATGGTTGCCATCGGTCATACCTCCGGGCAGCGTGGATGCCTGTCGCGGTGGAGGCGCATCACGCGATGAAGTCGCGGAACCTCCGCAACGAATCGTTCAGCTCCGCGGGCGTGATGCGGACTTCGTTGAAGTGCTGCTGCGGATGGGCGGACGCCGTCGCCACCATGCGCGCGGCCAGTCCCTTCAATTCCGCTTCGATCCCGGCGTTGAACTTCACGCCGTTCTTCTTCAGCACCTGGCTCTGGCGGCGGAACATGGCGATGTAGCCGGTCGGGCCCTGCATCGCGCGACCGAGCCCGTGCGTGTTTTTCTTGATCGCGTCCGGGATACCGTGGGCGAACCCGGCCTTCCTGTGCAGCTCCTCGATCACGTCCCCGACGGTCACCATCGTGCCGGACAGGCCCAGCTTCTTCAACAGCTTCTTGTACTTCTTGCTGAAGTTCTCCGCCGCGCGCTCCTCGACGTTGGTCGAGTTGCTCGCCAGCTCGTTCAGCTCGGGCGATGCCATCATACCCGCGCCGGTGACTTCCTTCACCACCCAACTGGCGCCGTGCATGATGGTGCTCAGGCTGAAGCCGCTCTCGAGCGCGTGACCCTCGCATTTCAGGAACAGGTACGGCGCGCCGCCCCGCTCACCCTCGATCTGCACCAGCAGCTCCTCGTAACCCCGCAGGAAGTGCCAACCCTCGTGCGCCGAGGCACCCTTCTTCGAGAGGTGCGACGAGACCCGGGACTGCAGGCCGCCGCTGGCCAGGAGCCGCGTGTACGCATCCTTGACGTTCGCGTACTGACCCGCGTCGCTCAGCTGCAGCATGAACGACCCCTTCTCCACCGGATGGTGGATCCAGCAGGCGACGTAGAGCGCCTGAAAGCACTCGCGGTTCCACCACGCGCCGGACCGGCCCAGGAGTATGTTGACGTCCCAGCCCGGGATGACGTCGAGCATGTGCTGCCAGCCCGCGGGCGTCTGGAACTCGGCGGTGAAGACGCCGTTCAGGTGTTTTCTCGCGGCGGGAACGCCGGACGCTGCGGCCTTCACGTAGCTCCCGATCGAACCCTTCACTGCTCCCCCTCGGAAATCGGTGCCAGGCGCGGCATGGCGGATTGCGGAAGCCGGCCCCGGAATACTCTTCCGGGGCCTCGCCTCGTCAAGGGGGGCCGGCCCCGCTCAGGCGCCGAGCGCGCTCCGCGCCGCGGACCGGAACCGCTCCAGCTCGGCCTCGCCATGCGCGGCCGAGAGGAAGCACGACTCGAAGGGCGATGGCGGCAGGTAGACGCCGCCATCGAGCATGGCGTGGAAGAAGCGGGCATAGCGCTCGCGGTCGCAGGCGCTCGCGCCATCCCAGTCGGTCACGGGCGAGTCGCTGAAGAAGAAGCCGAACATCGCGCCGACCTGCGACACCTGCACGGGCACACCGGCCGCGGCGGCTTCATCGCGGAGCGCCTGCGCGGTCGCGCGCGTCGCCTCCTCGATCCCCGGCCACACGCCGGGCTGCGCCAGGTCGTCGAGCGTCGCGATGCCTGCGTGCATCGCGACGGGGTTGCCGCTCAGCGTGCCCGCCTGGTAGACGGGGCCGGCGGGCGCGACGAGGTCCATGATGTCACGCCGCCCGCCGAACGCGCCGACGGGCAGGCCGCCACCGATCACCTTGCCCAGCGTGGTCAGGTCCGGCATCACACCGAAGCGCTCCTGCGCGCCGCCCGGTGCGACGCGGAACCCCGTCATGACCTCGTCGAAGATGAGCAGCGCACCGTGCGCTTCCGTGATTCGACGCAGGTCCTGCAGGAAGGTCTGCCCGGGCAGCACGAGGCCCATGTTGCCCGCGACCGGCTCTACGATTACCGCCGCGATCTCGCCCGGGAACGCGCCGAACAGCGCTTCCACCGATTCCGCGTCGTTGTAGCGCGCGATCAGCGTGTCCGCCGCCGCTGCCGCCGGCACACCCGGCGAGTCCGGCAGCGACAGCGTCGCCACGCCCGAGCCCGCCTGCACCAACAGCATGTCCGCATGCCCGTGGTAGCAGCCCGCGAACTTCACGATCTTCGGCCGCCTCGCGAACGCGCGTCCCACGCGGATCGCGCTCATGACGGCCTCGGTCCCCGAATTGACCATCCGGATCCGCTCGATCGACGGCATTGCCGCCCGGATCCGTTGCGCCAGCTCGATCTCCGCCGTGCACGGCGCGCCGAAGCTGGCGCCGTTCCGCGCCGCCTCCACGATCGCACGCACTACCGACGTCCGCGCATGACCGAGGATCAGCGGCCCCCACGACAGCACGTAGTCGACGTAGCGGTTCCCGTCCACGTCCACCACGTACGCACCCTCACCCCGCTGGATGAACAGCGGCGTCCCCCCCACCGCGCGGAACGCCCGCACCGGCGAGTTCACCCCCCCCGGAAACAGCTCGAGCGCTTTCTCGAACAACCTGCCCGACGTCCCGTCCTTCATCCCCTCATCCCCATCATCTCCACATCCCCCTTCATGACCCGTGTAACCCCACCGCGAACCCTGCCGATCACGCCCGAACCACCCCCGCCGTTCATCCCCCGCGCAGCCACCTCGCCACGTCCACCGCGTGGTACGTGATGATCAGGTCCGCGCCCGCCCGCCGGATCCCCGTCAGGATCTCCATCACGATGCGCTGCTCGTCGAGCCAGCCGTTCGCGGCGGCCGCCTTCACCATTGCATACTCGCCGCTCACGTTGTACGCCACGAGCGGCAGCTCCGGGAACTGCTCACGCGTCTGCCGCACGACATCGAGATACGCCAGGGCGGGCTTGACCATCAGCATGTCCGCGCCCTCGCCCACGTCGAGCGCGTTCTCCCGCAACGCTTCGCGCGCGTTCGCCGGGTCCATCTGGTGCGAGCGGCGGTCGCCGAACGCGGGCGCGCCCTGCGCCGCGTCCCGGAACGGGCCGTAGAACGCGGACGCGTACTTCGTCGAATACGAGAGGACCGCGACCTCCGGGTAGCCGGCGCCGTCGAGCGCGTCGCGGATCGCGCCCACCATGCCGTCGATCATGCCGGAGGGCGCGACGATGTCGGCGCCCGCCTCCGCCTGCGCGATGACCACGCGGCGCAGGATGTCGAGTGTACCGTCGTTGTCGACCTCGAGGCGGGCGTCGAGCAGCCCGCAATGGCCGTGCTCGGTGTACTCGCAGAGGCAGGTGTCGGCGATGATGACGACGTCCGGACAACGCTCGCGAATGGCGCGAATGGCGCGTTGCACCACGCCCTCGGGGTCGTACGCATCGCTGCCCGTCGCGTCCTTCGACTCGGGGATGCCGAACAGGAGCACGGCGCGCACCCCCGCCGCGGCCGCCTCCTCGACGTACGCCGCGGCTCGCTCGACCGACCACTGCCGGACGCCCGGCATGGACGGGATCTCGTTCGCGGCGTCCGCCTCGTGCGTCACGAACACGGGCAGGATCAGGTCGTCCGCCGTGAGGCGCGTCTCCCGCACCAGTGCGCGGAGCGCCGGCGTCCGCCTCAATCGCCGCGGCCGCCGGAGCAGCGAGGCCCGCGTTGCGGCTGCGTTCGAGGTCTGCGTTTCGGCCGGCTCCTTCGTGATCCGGCCCTGTCCGGTCATCTCATCGACGTTCATTTCCATCTCTCTTCATCACGGATTCCGGGGACGGCACGGGCCCGGACGCCACGCGGCGCCGACCTGCGAATGCCGTCATTCCAGCAATTCGGCAGCGCCCTCGCGGAGCGCGGCCTCGGCCATGTGGATACCGAGCGCGGCAGCGTGCTGCAGCTCGCCGCGCTCCTGCAGCCGGATCGCGCGGCTGCCGTCGGGCGCGCCGACGAAGCCCCGCATCAGGAGCGCGTCGTCGCCGTCCGGCTCGGCCAGCGCGGCGACCGGCATCGAGCAGCCGCCACCGAGCCACTCGAGGAACGCGCGCTCGGCGTCGGTCGCGGCACGGAGCGCCGTGTCGTCGATCGTCGCGAGCAGGGCGCGGACCCTGTCGTCATCGGCGCGGCACTGCACCGCGAGCGCGCCCTGGCCGGGCGCGGGCAGGAACGTCTCGACGGGCAGGTACTCGGCAATGCGATCGCCGAGTCCCAACCGGGTGACCCCGGCGGCGGCCAGCACGGCCGCGTCGTACGCTCCGTTGGCGACCTTCCCGATCCGCGTCTCCACGTTGCCGCGGATCGGCTTCAGCACGAGGTCGGGCCGGACGGCCAGCACCTGCGCGGTCCGCCGCGTGCTCGACGTGCCGACGACGGCGCCTGCCGGCAGCGACGCGAGCCGGGCCCCGTCGCGGGAGACCAGCACGTCACGCGCATCCTCGCGGCCCAGGATGGCGCCAAGCGCGAGGCCTTCCGGCGTCTCGACCGGCAGGTCCTTGAGGGAATGGACGGCGAGGTCGATCCGGTTCTTGCGGAGCGCCCGCTCGAGATGCTCCGTGAACACGCCCTTGCCGCCGATCTCCGGCAGGGGCGTGACCCGGTCCGCGTCGCCCCGCGAGGACAGGACCTCGAGCTGGATCCGGAACACGGCCGTCCCCGCGCGGAGCCGCGCCGCCACGTGCTCCGCCTGCCAGAGCGCGAGCGCCGAACCGCGCGTTCCAAGCCGGAGCATACCGGACGTCGCCATTCGCGTCCCCTCCTCTCTGCCGCGAGCCGCGACCGCTTGCCCAGGTTAGGAAAGTGACGCCCGCACCGTCAGAGGAGAATCGCCGACGCCCGGTGCCGGTTTTCTCCACAGCCGGTCGTTCGAAGGCGGCCGGCGCCCCGCGGACGACCGCGTCGCACCGCGATCTACCGCCGGACCAGCGTCAGCACGGTGACCTCCGGCGGCGTCCCGATCCGGAACGGAACGCCCCAGTAGTTCGTGCCCGGGTTGATGTAGAGCAGGGAATCGCCGCTGCGGTGGGTGCCCATGGCCAGGTCGAGGAAGAGGGACGCCGCGCTCCAGCCCAGACGAGGAATGGCCAGCTGCCCGTAATGCGTGTGCCCGCTCAACGTGAGCGCGACGCCCCGCCTCGCCAGGGCGGGCCAGAGCGCCGGGTTGTGCGCCAGCGCGACGACCGGCTCGCCCGCGGGGACGCCACGCAGCGTGGCCGCGATGTCCGGAGCAACGTCGCGGGCGCCGTCCCGGCTCCAGCCGCGCGCCATGGGGTCGCCGGTACCGGCCAGCCAGAGCCGCTGGCCCGACCGTTCCAGCGGAACCGCCTCGTTCACGAGCACGGTCATGCCCATCGCCGCGAGCCCCCGCTCGACCGCCTCCCACCCGGCGATCACGTCGTGATTCCCCGCGATCGCGAACACGCCGAGCGGAGCCGACACCGTTCCGAACGCCGCCGCGAAATACTCGACGTCGTGGGCGAAATCGTCCACCTGGTCACCGGTGAATGCGACGAGGTCGGGCCGCGCCTCCGCCACCGCCGAGACGACGCGGGCCAGGAAGCGCCGCGATGTGTGGGGCCCGACATGGAGATCGGAGAGCTGCACGAGCCGGAGCCCCTCGAACGCGGCCGGCAGACCCGGCACCTCGATCCGGAGCCGCCGCACCGTCAGCCGCCGCGAGCCCGCGTACCCGATGGCGCTCGCGACGAGCAGGGCCACGCCCACGATGCCCATCGACCACCGCCCCACCACGGCCGGCGCACCGAACGGCAGACCGGCCAGCACGCCACCCACCCCGCTCGCGGCCAGCAGCGGGAGGAAAAGCATCGCGTACCAGAACGGACGCAACGCGAACAGCCGCGCTCCGGCCGACGGATAGGTCGTGCCGCCGAAGCCTCGCGCCAGAATCGTCAACGGGATCGCCAACCCGGCCGCCAGCACCGCGATCGTCCACCAGCCGCCCGGCAGCACCGGCGCGATCAGCGCCGCCACCACCGCGCCGGTCGCGCCCAGCCACACCAGCACGAACAGCAGCACCGGGAGCATCGAGAACCCCGGCTCCCGACGCGACGCCGGACCGACCGGACCGCCGGCGCCGGACGGCGCGGCCTTCCCCAGGTAGCGCCCCACTTCGCACCACCTCCAGTCTGGCGCGTGAATTTACACATTGACATCCTCTGTCAACACGATCGAATGTTGACAATTTGACGATAAATGTCAATCGTTCCGCCATGGGCGACGTGAAGTACCGGTCGGCGATCCTGGACGCGGCGGCGGCGGCGTTCATCCGCTACGGCTACAAGCGGGTGACGATGGGGGACATTGCCGAAGGCGCAGGCATATCGAGGCCAACGCTTTACGGCGTTTTCCCGAACAAGGAGGCGGTGTTCCGGGGTGTGGTCCGGCAGTTCCACGATTCGGCGCTCGCGGAGATCCGAGAGCGGGTCGAGTCGGTGGGAACGCTGCCTGGCCGACTGGAGATCGCATTCGAAGTGTGGCTGATCCGGCCGTTCCGGATGGTGCACGAGAGTCCGGATGCGAAGGAGCTGCTGGAATCGACGCACGCGTTCGCGAGCGAGGCGTTCGAACGGTCGTACCGTGAGTTCGAGGCGTTGCTGGCGTCGTTGATCGAGCCGTTCGCGGACCGTCTGAAGCTGATCGACATGACGCCCGGTGAGTTGGCGTCCGCGCTGTCGGCGGCCGGTCGAGGCATGAAGGCGCACGCCCGGGACGGGGCGGAGCTGCTCCGGCTGGTATCGGGGCTGATCCGGATGACGGTGGCGTCGCTGTATCCGTCGGAGACGGCGTCCCGGGTGACGGAAGGCGTAGCCTGAAGGAAGGCGGCCGGTTGCCGCGCGGCCGCCCTCGCGTGCAGTTTCGTCGGGGAACGCGTCGCGTTCCCGCGCCCGGGGCGGAGCCATCCTGCCCATCGGGCCGCGCAAGCTCTCCCCGCAACAAGCCGGTGCCATGAGCCTCCAGGAATCGCAGCCGTACGACGTATGCATCGTGGGTTCGGGCGCCGGTGGCGGCATGGCGGCGTACGCGCTGACGCAGGCCGGCGCGCGGGTCTGCGTGCTCGAGGCGGGTGGGCCGTGGGACAACGCGACGGACTCGGCGATGCTGAAGTGGCCGTACGACTCGCCGCGGCGGGGCGCGTCGACGCCGGAAAAGCCGTTCGGCGAGTTCGACGGCTGCATTGGCGGCTGGCGGATCGAGGGGGAGCCGTACACGACGGCGCCGGGGGAGGAATTTCGCTGGTGGCGGGCGCGGATGATGGGCGGCCGGACGAACCACTGGGGCCGGATCTCGCTGCGCTTCGGGCCGGACGATTTCCGGCGCGGCGACCTGGACGGGTTGAGTCCGAACTGGCCGATTTCGTACGACGACCTGAAGCCGTACTACGACCGGGTGGACCGGCTGATCGGGCTGTTCGGCAGCGTGGAAGGCCTGCGCAACGAGCCGGACGGCATCTTCATGCCGCCGCCGCGCCCGCGCTGCTACGAGCTGTGGGTGAAGCAGGGGTGCGACCGGCTCGGCATCACGTGCATTCCGGCCCGCCTCTCGATCATCACGCAGCCGCTGAACGGCCGGCCGGCGTGTCACTACTGCGGCCAGTGCAACCGTGGCTGCGGCACCAACGCGAACTTCTCGTCGACGAACGTGCTGTTCCCGCCCGCCATGGCGACCGGCCTGCTGGAGACCCGGCTGAATGCGATGGCGCGCGAGGTGACGGTGGGTCCGGATGGTCGCTCGACCGGCGTCGCCTACATTGACAAGGAGTCGGGTGAGGACCGGCACGTGCGGGCGCGCGTCGTCGTGCTCGCGGCCAGCGCGTGCGAGACGGCGCGGCTGCTGCTCAACTCGAAGTCGTCGCAGTTCCCGGATGGGCTCGCCAACTCGAGCGGCGCGGTCGGCCGCCACCTGAACGACACCACCGGCACGTACGTGAGCGGCTACTTCCCGAAGATGATGGACAGCGTGCCGCACAACGAGGACGGGGTCGGCGGCATGCATCTCTACATGCCGTGGTGGCTGGACAACCGGAAGCTCGACTTCCCGCGCGGCTACCACGTCGAGTTCGGCGGCGGCCGCGGCCTGCCCGGCTACGGCGTGCTGGGCGGGATCCAGGACTACCCGGCGGGCGGGGGCTGGGGCAAGCAGCTCAAGGATGACTACCGGCACTACTACGGCAGCACGCTCGGCTTCTCCGGTCGCGGCGAGATGATCTCGAACGAGAACTGCTGGTGTGAGATCGACCCGAACGTCGTGGACCGCTGGGGCATCCCGGTGCTCCGCTTCCACTGGAAGTGGAGCGACTACGAGTACGGGCAGGTGAAGCACATGCAGGAGACCTTCCGCGCGCTCATCGACGAGTTGGGCGGCACGCCGTGGAACGAGATGCCTGGCGCCGACCGCGGTTACGGCATCAGCCGGGGCGGCGAGATCATCCACGAGCTGGGCGCCGTGCGCATGGGCAGCGATCCGCGCGACTCGGTGCTCGACGGCTGGTGCCAGACGCACGACGTGAAGAACCTGTTCGTCGCCGACGGCGGACCGTTCGTCACGCAAAGCGACAAGAACCCGACCTGGACGATCCTCGCGCTGTCGTGGCGCACCAGCGAGCACATCGCCCAATTGATGAAGCAGAATGCGCTGTAGGCGACGTCGCAGCCGCCGCGCCGTGCCGTTCTTCACCGCACCGTGAGGAGGGTCCCATGATCGACAGGCAGCCTCGTCCACGCTCGCAGGCGATGGCCTCGGTCGCGTTGTTCGCCGCAGTCGCGTTCGGCGCTTGCGGCGGTGGCGCCGACGCCGGCAACGCGGACGACACGGATGACGACGCTGCGGCCGCGACGGCGGCGACCGCGTCGCGCAGCGCCTGCGACGTGCTGACGGGCGAGGACGTCAGCGGAATCCTCGGACAGACGCTCGAGGCGCGGCCCGATCCGGAGGAGCAAACGCCGCGGTACTCGTCCTGTGGCTACTATCCGGGCGAGGGCTACGGCGTTCTCTACCTGACGGCGTACTGGAGCGGCGGCAAGGACGAGTGGGACAGCTGGCAGATGGCGACGAGCTACGCCGGCCAGATGTGGGAGCAGGCGGAGAAGGTGGATCTCGACAGCATCACGGGCGCGAGCCTGGTCAGCGGACTCGGCGACCGCGCCTACTTCGGCGGCATGATGCCATCGCTGGTGCTGAAAGGCGACGTGCTGCTCGAGTTCAAGCTGGCGCTCGTCACGGATGAGAAGCACAACTTCCCGCTCCTCGCGAAGGCTGCGCTGGCGCGGCTGCAGTAGTGCATCGATAGAAGAAGGCGAGGGCGGGGACGTGGTTCTGGATCAGGACCGGCCGATACGGATCGGCATCGACATACGGAAGCCGGCGGCGGCGGCGTCGGGACAGCAACGCTACCTCTGGCGTCTCGGCCTGTGGCTGGAAGGACGGGGTCACGAGATCCACTTCCTGACGGTGCTGAAGCAGCCGCCAGATCTCGCAGTGCCCCAGGGCGTGCACCTGCACACCCTGGCCACGCTGCCGCCGCGCCAGCTCCGCCAGCACATCGGCTCGCTCGACCTCGACGTCTTCCTCGCCAATCCGGAGCGCGCGCGCCGCTACGAGGGGACGCGTGTCAACCTGCTCCGGCCCGGGTACGGCACGGAGCAGGGACGGCAGAACCTGCGCTCGGTCCGGAACCCGCTGTCGCGCGGGCTGCGCAGGCTCGCGCGCGGTGCCCCACCCGTGCTATCCGACCTGAGGCGCGAGCGCGAGTTCTACATGCAGGGCGATCCGCCGCCCGAAGTCATCGCGCTCTCCCGCTACATGTACGCCGAGATCCGCGGGAGCTACGGCGTCCCCGACGAGCGGCTGCATCTCGTCTACAACGGTGTGGATATCACCGAGTTCGCGCCGGAACGACGGGCGCGGGAGCGCGCGGACGCACGCCGCCAGTGGGACATCCCCGACGACGTGCTCTGCCTGCTGTTCGTCGGGCACAACTACCGGCGCAAGGGCCTGTGGGAGCTGATGGAGGCCGCCGCCCGCGTCGCGCGGAACGGTGCCCCGTTGCGCGTCCTGACCGCCGGTCGCGGCATTGGCTCGCAGCTGAAGGAAGCGATGCGGCGCGCCCGCCGCCTCGAACGCGAGGACATGTTCCTCTTCCCCGGCGACATCCGGCCCTCGACGGCGGCGTACGCCGCCGCCGACGCGTTCGTGTTTCCGACCTGGCACGACGCGGGCGCGAACGTCGTGCTCGAAGCGCTCGCATCCGGACTACCGGTCGTGACCACGACCGTATCGGGGTCCGGCGAACTGATCGAGGATGGCCGGTCCGGGTTCGTGATCGAGCCGGGCGACGTGGCCGGTCTCACGGACCGGCTGACGCGAATGCTCGATCGGGAACGGCGCGAGACGATGGGCGGCGAGGCGAGGCGGCTGGCGGAAGTGCACAGCCAGGAGGCCAACTTCGCCGCGCTCGAGGGCGTGTTCCGCATTGCGGCGAAACGGCTGCGCGGCCGCCGTGCCGAGTCGCCCGCTAGCGGCTGACGATCACGACAGGGCGAGGTACTGCCGCGCGACCCTGTCCCACGTGAACGCGGCCTCGACGCGCACCCGTCCCGCCTCGCCCATTCGCCGGGCCAGGCCGGGATCGCCGAGGATCCGGTTCAGCGCTTCGGCCACCGCGGCCGGATCGGACGGATCGACGAGCAGTCCGGTCTCGCCGTCCACGATGGCGTCGACCACGCCCGCCTCGCGCCCGCCGATCACCGGCTTCGCGCACGCGCCCGCCTCGATGAACGTGATGCCGAAGCCTTCCGTGTCGCCCTTCCTCTCGAGGATCCGGCTCGGCATGACGCACACGTCGCAGGCGCGGTACAGGTCGACGACATCGGCCGCCGGCACATGGCCCGTGAAGCGGACGTGCGCATCGAGCCCGAGGTCCGTCACCAGCGCTCGCAACCGCGAAGCGAACGGCTCGAACGGCTTGCCGCAGACGACGTAGACGGCGTCCGGGTGTCGTTCCAGCACGGCCGGCAGTGCACGCACGACCACGTCGTGGCCCTTCCGCGCGATGACGCGCGCCATCGTCAGGAGCACGGGGCCATCACCCAGCCCGTAGCGTTCGCGGAATCCGGGTGCGGTCGGCCCCGGGTGGTAGATCGAGGGATCGACGCCGGGATGGATGACGGTGACCTTCGCCGCGGGCAGACGAAACCGCGCGAGCGCGGCTTCCTCCGTGAACCGGCTCACGCAAATGATGCGACGGCTGCGCGCCAGCAGCCGCCGAAGCATGAACAGCAGCGGCAGCGGGATCCGCTCCGTGACTTCCTTCGCATGCAGCACCGTGAACAGCGGGATCCCGGCGCGCGCGAACGTCCGCGACGTCGAGCGCGCCGCCTTCCAGTGCACGACGATGACGAGGTCGGGATCGCCCGCCCGCCGGCGGTAGTCGGCGAGCGCCGCCGGGAACGACCGGTGGTCGCCTTCCCCGCGCTTCTTCGAGACCGTGCGCACGGAGAACGGGTACGACGCGTTCGGCGGCGACAGGCCGCGCCGGTACGAGCAGTGCACCTCCACCTCGTGACCCTGCGCGCGAAACGCATCGCCCAGGCCGTACGCCACCTGCGCGACGCCGCCGTGGAACGGCGGGAAGTCGCGGGTCAGCAGCAGAATGCGCATGGTGCGGGTGCGGAGGTGGAGGCGGAAGCGTTTGCGGGGACGGGAGCGGGAGCGGGGTTCATGAGGCGGGAACAGACGCGGCCGGGGTCGCCTCGTCAATAGCGGGAGTTCGCGCCGCCGGGCGGCGGAGATCGGCGAGCCCGTGCGAGTCCATGCACGGCAACGGCTTCCGGGAACGTCCCCCTCGTCTGGCGCACTCCTTGCATTTTATGAACACCGCGTCGACGCAACTCACGGTTCATCCCCTCTGATCCACCGCAGCAGAAGGAGTGCATCATGGCAGGAAGCAGCAACACCGGCACGCGGCCGCTGTTCATGGCGGCCGCAGCGGCCACTCTGTTGATCGGAGCCGTGGCCGTGACCCGTCCCGCTCCCGCGCAGGCGAAAGTCGACTGCGTGGCGACGCTCGTTCCGGACACCGTGTTCGCCGGCTCGGACCCGGCGACCATCGGCTACTCGCTGTCGGAATCGATTGGAGACGTCTCGAAGGTCGTGCCGGCGGAAGACAGCAAACTCGAGGTGAGCGGGCTCGACACGGACAAGTCGACGTTCGTACTGGATGCGAGCAGCGCGGATCCGGGCGCGTGGGCGCTCACGTTCCAGGGCGAGAACGTGATCTGTGCCGGACGGATCGTCGTGCGCGCTATGCGGTAGCCCGGCGAAGTCCGGCCGCATCGCTGGCGACGGCGGGCCCCCGGGTCCGCCGTCGCCGCATCCGTTGACAGGAGCGGGGCGGGACGTCACCATGGATCTTTCGCGCGCCACCCCAACCGGACGAAGCCCATGGACCGACGCACCGCGCTCAAGCTTGCCGCCACGGTACCGGTCGCGGGCGGGTTTTCCTGGACCGCATGCGACGTCGATGACGCGAGCCGCGCGGCGAACAGTGCGCGTGCCGGCGGCGGGCCGTACACGCCGAAATTCTTCGACGAGCACGAGTGGCGGACGGTGAACGTGCTGGTGGACCGCATCATCCCCGCGGACGACCGGTCGGGCAGCGCGACCGCTGCGGGCGTACCCGAGTTCATGGACTTCATCATGACGGACGTGCCGGACCGGCAGACGGCGATGCGCGGCGGGCTCCGCTGGATCGACACCCAGTGCCTCGAGCGGTTCGGCAAGCGCTTCGTCGAGTGCGACGAGGCGCAGCAGGCGGAACTGCTCGACGACATCGCGTGGCCCGCGCGGGCGAAGCCGGAGCACTCGCAGGGCGTCGCCTTCTTCAACAGCTTCCGCGACCTGACCGCGACCGGCTTCTGGTCGAGCCGCATGGGCATCGACGACCTGCAGTACACGGGCAACGTGCCGGTCCCCGAGTGGAAGGGGTGTCCGCCGGAGGCCCTCGTGAAGCTGGGCGTACGGTACGAAGGCTGACCGGACATGTCTCACGTCAACGTCGCGATGATCGGGTACGCTTTCATGGGGAAGGCGCACAGCAACGCGTGGCGCCAGGTCGGCCGCTTCTTCTCGCCACGCATCGAGCCGCGCATGAAGGTCATCTGCGGACGCGACCGGGCGAACGTCGAGGAGGCCGCGTTCCGCTTCGGCTGGGAGGAGGCGGCCACCGACTGGCGCGATGTCGTCGCCCGCGACGACATCGACGTCATCGACATCTGCACGCCCGGCGACAGCCACGCGGCAATCGCGATCGCCGCGGCGGAAGCCGGCAAGGCCGTGTTCTGCGAGAAGCCGCTCGCCAACACGGTCGCCGAGGCCGAGGCGATGATGCAGGCCGTCGAGAAAGCCGGCGTCGTCCACATGATCTGCCACAACTACCGCCGCGCCCCCGCCATCGTCCTCGCGAAACAGCTCATCGACGCGGGCCGCATTGGCCGGGTCCGCCACTACCGCGGCACCTACCTGCAGGACTGGATCGTCGACCCCTCGTTCCCCCGCGTCTGGCGGCTGCAGAAGGAGCTGGCCGGCTCCGGCGCGCTCGGCGACATCGCGTCGCACTCCATCGACCTCGCCCGCTTCCTCGTCGGCGAGATCGCCGCTGTCGCCGGCATGCTCGAGACCTTCATCCCCGAACGGCCCCTGCCCGGCCAGCCGGACGAGCGCGGGGCCGTGACCGTCGATGACGCCGCGCTCGCGCTCGTCCGCTTCTCGGGCGGCGCGATCGGCAGCATCGAGGGCACCCGCATGGCGCCGGGACGGAAGAACTACAACCGGTTCGAGATCAACGGCAGCGAGGGCAGTATCGCGTTCGACCTCGAACGGCTGAACGAGCTCGAGGTCTTCTTCCGCGACGACGCGGCATCCGAGCAGGGGTTCCGCACCATCCTCGTGACGGAGTCGGTCCACCCGTACGCCGGCGCATGGTGGCCGCCCGGCCACATCATCGGCTGGGAGCACACGTTCACGCACACGGTCTTCGACCTGCTCGAGGGAATCGCGGACGGACGGTCGCCTCAGCCGAGCTTCCTCGACGGGCTCCGGAACCAGCGGGTCCTCGATGCGGTCGAGCGGGCATCCGCGGAACGGAGCTGGGTCGAGTTGTACTGAAACGGATTCGGGGGGGCGGGAGCGGAGGCGGAGGCGTTTGCGGGGGCGGGAGCGGGGGCGGGTACGGATCAGGCGTCACCGGCGGGGGAGGTGGTGACGCGCAGGCCCTCGAGGAAGAAGGCGGCGAGCTCGGCGCGGCCGGCGAGGCCGGACTTGCGATAGACGGCGACGGCGTGCTGGCGGACGGTCCTCTCGCTCCGCCCGGTCAGTCTGGCGATCCGCTTGTGGCTGTGACCCTTGAGCAGCAGCAGCGCCGTCTCCCGCTCCGTCGGCGTCAGGCCCCAGGCCTCGCACTGCGCGTCGATCGCGCGCGACAGCCCTTCCAGCGCGTGCTCCGCGCTCCGCTGCCACGCGTCGCTCTCCGCCTGCTTCGACTGCACCAGCACCGTCAGCCGGCCGACCGCCGCCTGGGAACGGCGCCAGCCGCGCGCCAGCCAGAGCGCCGCGCCAAGGCTCAGCGCGATCAGCGCCAGCTCGAACAGGACGTGCGCGCTCAACAACGTCGCTGGCCGGTCCAGCAGCAGGTCGATGCTCCCCCCGACCACGACCGCGAGGAACAGCACCGTCAGGAACGGCGTGAGCCCGGGATTGTCGTCGCCACCCATCAGGTCCATTGCCCCCCCACCTGAGTCATTTGCCGGATCCCCAACCCGCACCCGCTCCCACCCCCGTCAACGCCTCCGCCTCCGCTCCCGCCTCCCGCATCCGTCCACCGGATGCGTTTGCCGGATACAGGCGACGTCTCCGTTCGGCGATCCTCGGGCAACCGAACCCGAACCGGAGGTCGATCCGATGCTGCCACAGCCGCTGCACCCCGCCGTCGTGCACTTCCCGATCGTGCTGGCCTTTCTCCTGCCCCTCGCGGCCGTCTGGGCCTGGATCGCGATCCGCCGCGGTGCGTCCGGGCGCCGCGCCTGGGCGCCGGTCGGGCTGCTCGCCGCCTTACTGTTTCTCTCCGCATGGGTCTCGGTCAAGACGGGACAGGACCAGGAGGAGACCGTTGAAGATGTCGTGGGCGAGAGCGCGCTGCACGGCCACGAGGAAGCCGCGGAGCGGTTCCTGATCGCGTCCGGCGTGATTTTCGGCCTCGCCGCGCTCGGCTTCGCGGGCGGCCGTGCCGGCACGGCCGGCAGGATCGCCGCCGCCGCCGGCTCGGTCGTCGCCCTCGCGATGGTCGTGCAGACGGGCCACAGCGGCGGGCAGCTCGTCTACCGGCACGGCGCCGCGCAGGCCTACGTGAGCGCGGCGGCGGCCGACGGGCAGCAGGGCGGCGAGGCCGGCGGGCGATCCCGCGAGGAAGAAGGCGAGCGGGAATCCGAGTGATGCCCTGACGTGGTCCGCGTCCCGGCGCGGGCATGAAGGAAAATGCTGCGGGCCGGGGACACGCCAATCCCCGGCCCACCGCGTGAAGACCCTCCGGTGACCCTACATACCCGGCTTCGGGCCCGCCGGCGGAACCGGTTGCGGCACGATGTTGTCGACGGGCGGCAGCGTCTTGAGGTAGGCGAAGATGGACTTGAGGTCCGTGTCCGTCAGCTGGCCGATCCCCTGCCACGGCATGGGTGGCAGGATCGGGCGGCCGTTGCCCGCGTGCTTCCCGGTGCGGAGCGCGCCGACGAACATGTCCTCGGTCCAGTTGCCGAGGCCGGTCGCGTCGGGCGTCAGGTTCGCGGTGAAGCTGATGCCCCATGGGCCTGCCCACGCGGTCATGGTGGCGTCCGTCATGGCCATCCAGCCGGCGGGGGTGAGGGCGCCGGCGGGAATGGGAGCGACGGCCAGAGTCGCGGGGTGGCCGGAGAGCCGGTGCTGGGCGTCGAGGACCGGCCCCTGCTCCGTCATCAACTTGGGGGTGTGACAGTCGTCACAGCCACCGACCCGGACGAGGTACTCGCCGCGGGCGGCCGACGGCGCGACCTCCATGGCGGCCTCCGGCGCGTCGGCCTGCTGCGACGGCTGGGGTTGCGAACACGCGGTCATGCCCGCGAGGGCGAGGCCGGCGCCGGCCATCGCCCGCGCACCCGACCAGAACAACGTGCGCATTGTTGCGTCTCCCGGTTGAAGGAACCAACGGAAAAAGCGGGAACCCAAATAGCTCCCGCGATGTTTTCGGCAACGGGTGTTACGATCGCACTCGATTTCGGGTTTCAGACGAAGGTAATCGAGTGGGGTCGGCGTTTGCAGTCCGGCTTCCGGGTGCCCGCGGCGGATCGGCCGTCCATCGGATTAAGGAACGTTCATGCCGGAATAACGGCATCTTCACGCGCTCGCAGCCAGGTTGAACAGGTGGCGCGGCGATCCGTGATCCGTTCCGGAGCGCGTTTCGCCGCCGGTTCGAGAAGGAGGACACACGAAAATGAGAGGAAGCTGGAAGCGGACGATAGCCGCGGCCATCCCGATCGTCGTGGTCGGCCTGGTCGCGTGCGCGGAGAGTCCGGCTGCTGCCGGTCCGGAGACGCAGCTCGCCATGGTGGCGCCGGCGGGTGGTGCGACGGGCGTGGATACCGCGACGGACGTGACGGTCGGCTTCAACCACGCGATGATGGCGGGGATGGAGCAGTACATGGTGGTCCACCGTGGCGCTGTGGACGGCCCGGTCGTGCCGGGCGCCTGGCACTGGTCGTCCGATCACATGCGGGCCACGTGGATGCCGTCGATGCCGCTGTCGCCGAATACGATGTACACGCTGCACGTGGGCGGCGGCATGATGGACGCCGACGGCCACGGCGTCGGGTTTGGTGAGCATGGCGCGGCGATGGGCGGACACATGATGACCGGCGAGATGGTGGGCGGCGGCATGATGGGCTCGGGCGGATCCATGATGGGCGCCGGCTGGCGGAACGCCGACGGCATGTACGGGATGATGTTCAGCTTCACGACGGGCTGAGACGGAGGCGCGGCCCACGCCCGTCGGAGTCGACGGGCGCCGCGTGCACCCGTCGACCTCGCGATGCAGGCTCCGGGGTAGCACAATGGAATCGCAGACATCGGAACGTGAACGCGCGGCGTCGCCGACCGGCGACGCCCTGGCCCCCGGAGCCCTTGCCGTGAGGATCCTCGTCATCGAAGACGACCGCAAGATCGCCAGCTTCCTGGAACGGGGGCTGCGCGAGGACGGGTACGCCGTGGACGTCGCGCATGACGGGACGGAGGGCCTGACCAACGCCCACGTGTACGACTACGACCTGCTCGTCGTCGATGTCATGCTGCCGGGAAAGAACGGCTACGAGATCGCGCGTGAGCTGCGCCGCGCCGGGAAGTCGGTGCCCATCCTGATGCTGACCGCGCGCGATGCCACGCAGGACGTGGTGATGGGCCTCGACGCGGGCGCCGACGACTACTTGACCAAGCCGTTCAGCTTCGAGGAGCTGCTGGCCCGGGCGCGCGCCCTGCTCCGCCGCGGCGGCGCGACGCGGACCGAGCGACTGATGTACGCCGATGTCGAGGTCGACCGGCTGCGTCACACCGCGCAACGCGGCGGGCAGCCGCTCAATCTTACGCCCCGCGAGTACCAGCTCCTCGAGTACTTCATGCTCCATCCGGAGGAAGTGGTGCGCCGGACCGAGCTGCTGGAGAAGGTCTGGGACCTGCATTTCGATCCCATGACGAACGTGGTGGACGTGCACATCGGCAACCTGCGGCGCAAGCTCGCGGTGTCGGATGATGCGAGGTCGCTCGTCCACACGGTCCGGGGCGTCGGCTACATGCTGAGCCGGCACGAGCCCGTTTGACGAAGTCCTTCCGGTTCCGGCTCGCGATCCGGTTCACGCTCGCGATGCTCGCGGGCCTGACCGCGCTGTCCGCACTCAGCTTCATCCTGATCCGCGATGTGCTCGACCGGGAGATCAACGCGAGCCTGCTCAACGTGGCATCGATCCAGGCCGCCATCGCTCACGGACGCGCCGTCCGGCGAGATGCGATTCCACGAGTGGGAGCTGACGCCCGACGAGGCCGCGCAGGTCCGCGACCTGAACCGGTTCGCCCAGGTCTGGTCGGAGGACGGTCGCAGCCTGCTCCGCACCCGCTACATCACCGGTGACCTGCCGCTCGACTCGGCTGCGTTGCGCCGGGCGGCGGCCGGCCAGATCACGCGGGTCGAGTCGGTCTTCCAGGGCATCCCGGTCCGATCGCTGTTCTACCCGCTCGGCCGGCTCGGCCCGCTGCATGGCGAGCACGTGCTGCAGGTCGCGGCGCCGCTCGGCACCCGCAACCGGATGCTGAAGAACGCGCTCGTCTTCATGCTGCTGCTCATGGTTGTGGTCAGCGGCGGCACGCTGGCCGGCAGCTGGTGGCTGGCCGCACGCGCGGTCCGTCCCGTCCAGGAGATCATCCGACAGGCCGAGGCGGTGCGGCCCGGCACGCCCGGCCCGCGGATCGAGGCGTGGGCGGACAGCCGCGAGTACGAGCGGCTCGTGCAGGTGCTCAACACGATGCTCGCACGCATCGATGCCGCGTTCGAGGCGCAACGGCGCTTCACCGCGGACGCGAGCCACGAGCTGCGCTCGCCGCTGACCGCCATGCGCGGCGAGCTCGAGCTGGCGCGCCGGCGTCCGCGCCCGGCCGAGGAGTACGAACGCGTGATCGACAGCGCACTCGAGGAAGTGGAGCGCCTTTCCCGCATCGCGGAGGACCTGCTCACGCTGGCCCGCTCCGACGCGGGCGTGCTTCAACTCCGGCTGCAGACGATCGACCTCGCTGCCACCGCCGCGAACGTCGTCGAACGGCTCGCGCTCGCCGCATCCTCGAAGAACATCGAGCTGGTGCTCCGGGCCGAACCGCCGGTGACCGCCGAGGTCGACGAGGACCTCCTCAGCCGGCTGCTCTGGAACCTCGCGACCAACGCGATCAAGTTCACGCCCGAGGGTGGCCGGGTCGTGCTGTCCGCGAGGCGAGAGAACGGGACGGTCGCGCTGGCCGTCACCGACACGGGGCCCGGGATCCCGGAGGACGCGCTGACCCAGATGTTCGACCGGTTCTACCGCGCCGACGAGGCGCGCACGCCGGCGGCGCCCTCCCAGGGGACCGGTCTCGGCCTCGCGATCGTACAAGCGATCGCGGAACTGCATGGCGCGGAGCTCTCCGCCCGCAACGTCGAGTCCGGTGGCGCCGAGTTCACGGTGCGCCTGCCGGCGTGAATCCGGCCCGGCCCGTTTCGCCCGGCCGTTCGTGAAGAAGGCTTAACCTCCGCTTCACCCCCACTTCAGGATCCTCACGCGAGATTCGCTCGACCGGTCCGCGGGACCGGCGCGCACGCATCCACGGGGATCACGCATGAACGGACACTGGAAATCGATGCGACGGGCGGCCGTCCTGGGCGTGGTGCAGATCGCGGTCGCGGCCGCCGCGGCTTTCGCGCAGCAGACGGCCGTCGCGCCGCAACCGGCCGGGGTAGCCGGTCTCACGCTCGACGAGGTGCTCACGCTCGCGCACGAGCGGAGCCCGCGGCTGCGCGCCGCTGCCGCGTTCGCCGAAGCCGCGTCCTACCGCGAGCCGGCTGCCGGCACGCTGCCCGATCCGGTGCTGCAGCTGGGCGTCATGAACTTCTCGGTGCCCGGTCTGCGGACCGACATGCCCAATTCGATGGCGCCCGCGCTGCAGCTCATGCAGATGGTTCCGTTCCCCGGCAAGCTCGGCTTGTCCGGCCGGATCGTGGAACAGTCGGCGCAGATGGCACGCGCCGACGCGGACGAGGCGTGGTGGCAGGTGCGGAGCCAGGCGGCGATGTCGTTCTACGAGCTGTACGAGACGGACCGGAAGATCGAGGTGATGCGCGAGACGCTCGGCCTTCTCGATGACCTCGCGGATGTCGCCAAGGCGATGTACGCCTCCGGCCAGGGGCCGCAGAGCGACGTGCTCCGGGCCAGCGTGGAGGTCTCGCGGATGGACGCCGAGATCCGCCGCATGCAGGCCATGCGCGAAGCTGCGGCCGCGCGGCTCAACGGGCTGCTCGACCGGCCGGCCGGCACCGCCGTGCCCTCGCCCGTCCTCGGACCGATGCCCACCGACTACCCACCCGCCGACACGCTCCGCGCGTGGTCGGCCGAGACCCGGCCCATGCTGCAACACAGCCGCGTCGCGGTCGAGCAGGCCGAGACCCGGCAGGCGCTGGCCCGCCGCCAGATCTGGCCCGACCTGACGTTCGGCGTGCAGTACGGCCAGCGGCCCGGTTCCATGGGCACGCAGCGGATGGGCAGCGCGATGATCGGGTTCAGCCTGCCGGTGTTCGCGTCGAAGCGGCAGTACCGCCTGCGCGACGAGGCGGCGGCCATGGAGCAGATGGCCCGCGCCGACCTCGCGGGCATGGAAGCGAACGTCGATGCGCGGATCGGCGAACTGCTCGCCGATCTCGAGCGCGACCGCACGCTGGTCCGGCTCTATCGCACCGAAGTCCTGCCTCAGGCGAACGCCAACGTCGAGTCCGCGCTCTCCTCGTACCGTGTCGGCACGGTCGACTTCATGACGACCGTCGACGCTCACATGACCGTGAACCGCTACGAGCAGGAACTCTACGCGCTGGTGGCCGACTACGGCCGCACCATCGCCGAACTCGAAATGACCGTGGGCCGCGAGTTGCCGCGGACCGGAACGATGCTCTCGGAGGACCGATGAGGAAGCGCACCCAGATCGTGGTCTCGCTCGGCCTGGTCATTTCCGCGGCCGCGATCGTGACTGCGTACACGCTGCGCGGCGGGGATCGACCCGTCGCCGTGGCAGCCGGCCACGACCACAGCCAGATGGGCGCATCGGCCGCGAGCGAGGCCCAGCCGGTCATGCTCGATGCGGAGAGCGAGCGGCGCATCGGCGTCACCTTCGCCACGGCCGTTCTCAAACCATCGCGCCGCACCGTGAGCACGGTCGGCAACGTCACGTGGGACGAGACCCGGCTGGCCAACGTCAGCCCCAAGATCGAGGGCTGGGTCGAGCACCTGTACATCGACTTCACCGGCGCACCGGTCCGCAAGGGACAGCCGTTGCTCTCCCTCTACAGCCCGATGCTCGTCTCCGCGCAGGAAGAGCTGATCCTCGCCGGCAAGCTGGTCCGCAACACCGCAGCGGGCGCCTCCGAGCGGGTGGTCGGCAACGCGCAGGAAGTGCTCGAATCGGCGCGCCGGCGGCTCCGCTACTGGGACATCCCCGACGAGGAGATCGCCCGCATCGAGGAGTCGGCCGAGCCCCGCAAGACGCTGACGCTGATGGCGCCCGCGAGCGGCATCGTGATCGAGAAGAACGTGACCGAAGGCGCCCGCGTGATGCCGGGCATGGACCTGTACCGGATCGCCGACCTGTCCCGCGTCTGGGTCGAAGGCGAAGTGTTCGAGAAGGACCTCTCGCTGGTGCGGACCGGGCAACCGGCGAGCGTCAGCTTCGAGGCGTATCCCGGCGAGACCTTCCGCGGCACCGTGACTTACGTGTATCCCACCGTCTCGATCGAGACCCGCACCGGCCGGATCCGCGTCGAGCTGGCCAATCCCGGGCTCCGCTTCAAGCCCGGCATGTACGCCCGGCTCACGCTCGAGGCCGGCGATGACCACCCGGTCCTCACTATCCCGCGCTCCGCCGTCCACTTCACCGGTGAGCGCGCCCTCGTGTTCGTGCGCGACGCCCAGGGCATGCTGACCCCGCACGAGATCACGGCCGGTTTCGCCTCCGGCGACGACATCGAAGTGCTCGCCGGCCTGACGGAGGGGGAGACGGTCGTCAGCTCGGCCAACTTCCTGATCGACGCCGAGTCGAACATGGGCTCCTCCATGATGTCAATGCCCGGGATGGAAGGCATGACGAAGGACGCCGCAGCACCCGCGGCCGCGATGGACCCGGACATGCCCATGCCGCCGCCCGCCGCGAAGCCGGACACCATGGCGGCCATGGATCACACCGGTCACACGGGCTCCTGAGTCACGCGCGAAAGGCACGCGATCATGTTGCGACGAATCATTGAATGGGCGGTGAGCAACAAGTTCATCGTGCTCGTCTTCACCGCCTTCGCCGTGGCGGGCGGGGTCCTGGCCATGCGGCGGATGCCGCTCGAGGCGCTCCCTGACCTGTCCGACGTGCAGGTGATCGTCCAGACCGATTACGAGGGCCAGGCCCCGCAGATCGTCGAGGACCAGATCACCTACCCGGTCGCCTCCGAGATGCTGAAGGTGCCGGGCGCCGAGACCGTGCGTGGCTACTCGTTCTTCGGCGTCTCCTTCGTTTACATCATCTTCAAGGACGGCACCGACCTGTACTGGGCGCGCAGCCGCGTGCTCGAGTACCTCTCCTCGATCCGCGGCAAGCTGCCGCCCGGCGCCGACGCGGCGCTCGGACCGGACGCGACCGGACTCGGCTGGATCTACCAGTACGCGGTGCTCGACACCACCGGCACACGCTCCCTCGCCGATCTGCGCTCGATCCAGGACTGGTACCTGCGCTACCAGCTGACGGCCGTGCCCGGCGTGAGCGAGGTCGCGAGCGTGGGCGGATTCGAGAAGGCGTACGAGGTGACCGTCGATCCGGTCAAGCTGCGCGCCTACGAGATCCCCGTGACCCGCGTGATGCAGGCGATCCGGGCGTCCAACCAGGATGTCGGCGCCATGATGATGGAGCTGTCCGAGCGCGAGTACATGGTCCGCGCCCGCGGCTATCTCCGAGGCCGGAGCGACATCGAGAACGTCGTCGTGGGCGCGACCTCGGGCGGCACGCCCATCCGGATTGCCGACATCGCCCGCGTGCAGGACGCGCCCGGCGTGCGTCGCGGCATCGCCGATCTCGACGGTCAGGGCGACGTCGTCGGCGGCATCGTCATCATGCGCTTCGGCGAGAACGCGCTCGCCACCATCGACCGGGTCAAGGAAAAGCTGGTCCAGGTCCGGGCCGGGCTGCCGCCCGGCGTCGTGATCCGACCCGTCTACGACCGCTCCGACCTGATCCACCGCGCCATCGACACGCTGCGGGGCAAGCTGCTGGAGGAATCGCTCGTCGTCGCCCTCATCTGCGTCCTGTTCCTGTTCCACGCCCGCTCCGCGCTGGTCGCGATCCTGACCCTGCCCGTCGGCATCCTGATCGCGTTCATCGTCATGCGCCTGCTCGGCATTGGCGCCGACATCATGAGCCTCGGCGGCATCGCCATCGCGATCGGCGCCATGATCGACGGCGCCATCGTCATGATCGAGAACATGCACAAGCATCTCGAGCGCGAGATCCTGGAGAAACGGGCACGGACGGCGGGCACGACGGCGCCGGCGGACACGAGCTCGGTGCACACCTCGGAACTCTCGACCGCTGAGCGCTGGGCCGTCGTCGTCCGGTCCTCGAAGGAGGTCGGGCCCGCGCTCTTCTTCAGCCTGCTCATCATCACCGTGAGCTTCCTCCCGGTGTTCACGCTCGAGGCGCAGGAAGGCCGGCTGTTCCAGCCGCTGGCATGGACGAAGACGCTTTCCATGGCTGCCGCCGCCCTGCTTTCCGTGACGCTCGTCCCCGTCACCATGGGCCTCTTCATCCGCGGCCGGATCCACCTCGAGCACCGGAACCCGATCTCCCGCGTGCTCAACGCGATCTACCGGCCCGTCCTCGAGTTCGTGCTGCGCAACCGCTGGCCGGTCATCGCCGCGGCGGCAGCCGCACTCATGCTCACCTGGATCCCGTTCCGCCGCATCGGCAGCGAGTTCATGCCGCCGCTCAACGAGGGGTCGGTGCTCTACATGCCGACCACGCTGCCCGGCATCAGCATCTCGCGCGCCAGCCAGGCGCTCCGGCGCCAGGACAGCATCCTGCACGCGATCCCCGAGGTCGCCAGCGTGTTCGGCAAAGCCGGGCGCGCGAACACCGCGACCGACCCCGCCGGCCTCGACATGTTCGAGACCACCATCACGCTGCGCCCGGAAGCCGAGTGGCGGCCGGGCATGACGATGGACCGGCTGATCGCGATCATGGACACCGCCGTGCACATGCCGGGCATCACCAACGCCTGGACCATGCCCATCAAGGGGCGGATCGACATGCTCGCGACCGGGATCCGGACGCCCGTCGGCATCAAGATCTTCGGACCGGACCTCGGCGAGCTCGAACGGATCGGCCGCGAGATCGAGAACGCCATTCGCATGGTGCCGGGCACCCGCTCCGTGTTCGCCGAGCGCGCGGTCTCCGGCTACTACCTCGACATCGACATCGATCGCGAGGCCGCCGCGCGCTACGGCCTCAACATCGAGGACATCCAGGCCGTGATCGCTTCCGCGGTCGGCGGCATGACCATCACGCAGACCGTCGAAGGGCGCGAGCGCTACGCCGTGCGCCTGCGCTATCCGCACGAGTTGCGCGACCAGCCGGAGAAGCTGGCCGAAGTGCTCGTGCCCGTCGCCCAGGGCCGCGCACCGGGTGGCACCGGTGCAGGCATGGAGGGGATGGCCGGGATGGCCGCCGGCAGCGGCGCCGCCGCGCAGATCCCGCTCGGCCAGGTGGCGACGATCCACCAGGTCAGCGGACCGATGGCCGTGAAGACGGAGGGCGCGTTCCCGACCGCGTGGGTGTTCGTCGACGTGCGTGACCGCGACATTGGCAGCTACGTGCGCGACGCCAGGCAGATGGTGGACCAGATGGTCTCGCTGCCCGCCGGCTACACCCTGCAATGGTCCGGACAGTACGAGTACATGCAGCGGGCCAAGGCCAAGCTCACGCTCGTCGTGCCTGGTACGCTGCTCATTATCTTCCTGCTGCTCTACTTCAACTTCCGGGCGGTGGAACCGACGTTGATCGTGATGCTCTCCATGCCCTTCGCGCTCGTCGGCGGCGTGCTCTTCATGGCGCTGCTCGGCTACAACTGGTCGGTCGCCACCGCCATCGGCTTCATCGCTCTCGCCGGCGTGTCCTCCGAGATCGGCGTCGTCATGCTCGTCTACCTCGGCCAGGCCCACGAAAGGCGCGCGGCGGACGGCCGCCTGAACAACCGCGCAGACCTGTTCGACGCGGTCCGCGAAGGCGCCGGCCAGCGGCTCCGGCCCGTCCTCATGACCGCGACCGCCGTGATCTTCGGACTGCTGCCCATCCTCTGGGGATCGGGGACCGGCGCGAGTGTGATGAAGCGGATCGCCGCGCCCATGGTCGGCGGCATGGTGTCCGCGACGCTCCTCACGCTCGTCGTCATTCCGGCGATCTACTCGCTCTGGCAGGAGTTCGCGCTGGGCCGGGTACGGGCGGGCGGCGCGACGCCCGTCAGGACGGCACCGGTGCCCGACCTCGCCGGGGTCATCGCCGACTGACCGGCGGTACCGGCGGGCCGGCGAGGCGACGTCATTCCGGCCTCGACTCCGCGCGGGTGGCGGATGTCGCCGCTCCAATGCGTTTCTCGTAGGGCGGACCGCGCCGGGTGCGGTCCTGCACCCATAGACAAGGAGCGCGCCATGCATGTAACCCGCTGGATCGCCGGCTCCGTCCTGCTCGGCACTCTGCTCGGCGGAGCACCGCAGCGGGCGCTCGGCCAGGACCTGAAACTGACCCTCCGCCCCGAAGCCCGACCGGGAACCAGGATTCCCGTCGAGCAACTCGCCGCGTTCCTTGCGCGCAACGTCATGATCGGCGAGACGGAGAAGAACCTGGCGAACCCGCCGGGCCGACGCGGGGCCGCTACCGGGACACAGCCGGTCGCGTTGCGCATGGAGATGGTTTCGCGGAGCGGCGTGGTCGCGACCGTCGAGTCGCAGAACGTCCGCGTGGAGCCCGGCAGGACGTATGCCGCCTCGACATGGATCACTCGGACAAGTGCGCTCAATGACGAGCTGGTGGCACCGCTCAAGCCGGCGGAGTTCGTGATCTTCCGGATCGGCCAGTGGACGGCCACGAAGCCGCGCATGATGCCGCGTGGCTGTGGCGATGCGGCTCATGCCGTGCTGGTCAGTGTCGTATCGCGTGTGGCTTCCGCCGGATCGGGTGGCGCCCTCGTTCTCTGCCTCGACGGAGGACGCTGACGGATCGTCCCGCGAGACGCCGGGCTCGAGATGGGCGTCTCGGCCTTGACCCACGGCAGCCCTCTCGTGCGCGGCGTCGCGCGCGGTATCTTTCCGCATGCCTGAACACGCGACCAAGGAAGCGGGCGTCCCGCCCGGCGAGCTGCGCCGGGTCGCACTTCTCTTCCTGAAGCTCGGCACGATCGCGTTCGGTGGGCCCGCGGCGCACATCGCGATGATGGAGGACGAGGTCGTCGAGCGACGCCGCTGGATCACGCGCGAGCGGTTTCTCGACCTGATCGGCGCGACCGCCGTGATCCCGGGCCCCAACTCCACCGAGATGACCATCCACATCGGGTATGGCCGCGCGGGCTGGCCCGGACTGCTCGTGGCGGGATCGTGCTTCATCCTGCCGGCCACGATCATGGTGACGGGCATTGCGTGGGCGTACGTCCGGTTCCGGTCCATGCCGGAGACCGCGGGCATCCTCTACGGCGTCAAGCCGGTCGTGATCGCGATCATCCTGCAGGCGGCGTGGCGGCTCAGCCGGTCCGCGGTCAAGTCGGTTCCCGTCGCGATCGTCGGCATCGCATCGCTCATCGCGTACGCGCTCGGCATGAACGAGCTCGCGATCCTCGCCGCGGCGGCCGTCGCGATGGGGCTCAACCACGGTTTGCGGAAGGTGCGCGGGTCGATGGGCGGGCTGCGTACCTTCGTCACAGGGCTGCTGCCGGGCGCCGCGCTCGCGTCCGCGCCCGCCGGTGCGGCCGCCGCCGCGTCGGCGTTCAGCCTGGGCGGTCTCTTCCTCGTGTTCCTCAAGATCGGGTCCGTGCTCTTCGGAAGCGGCTACGTCCTGCTCGCGTTCCTCGAACGCGACCTCGTGCACCGCCTCGGCTGGCTCTCCGCGCAGCAACTCATCGATGCCGTCGCCGTCGGTCAGATCACGCCCGGCCCCGTGTTCACTACCGCGACGTTCATCGGCTACATCCTCGGCGGCCTGCCGGGCGCGGTGCTCGCCACCATCGGGATCTTCCTGCCGGCCTTCGTCTTCGTCGCCCTGAGCGGGCCGCTCGTGCCGAAGATCCGGAAGTCACCGCTCGCCGGCGCGATGCTCGACGGCATCGTGATCGCATCACTCGCGCTCATGGCCGCCGTCGCCGTCCGTCTCGGACAGGCCGCGCTCACGGATGGTATCACCGTTGCCATCGGCCTCGCCGCCGCGTTCCTCCTCTTCCGCTTCCGCCTCAACTCCGCCTGGCTCATCATCGGCGGCGCGCTCCTCGGGCTCGCGACCACGATTCGAGTCTGATTCCGGTCCTCCGACCCGGCCCGCGATCCGGCCTGGCCAACAAGACCCTTGCCCTGATCCGCGTTTCTGCTGATGTTGGGGGTACACGTCGAGCCGCGCGCAACGGCTCGCTTCCCAGTCGTTCCGATCTGCAATCAGCGGAGTGCTCGTTACCGGGCACCCGATTTGTCGTCGCCCCGGGCGGTTCCGCCCGGTGTGCGTCCTCACGTTCCGGAGGTCGCGATGGTTGCAGCGAACATGGGCTCTTTCCTGAACATCGAGCAGTCGGTGGAACGATTCATGATGGCCGCAGCCCTCGGGGTCCTGCTCCTCGTGCTGTACCAGGCGATCGTGATGATCGCCGCCGTCCTGGCGACGCGTTCTGACCGGGACGAGGTCGGCGCCGCGTCAGCGATCGACCAGTCGGGGCGGACCGGGTAAGCGAAGCCGGGTAACGACCGGCGGCTCGCGTGATCGCGAGCCGCCGGAGCCCGGACCGACCCCCTCTCCAGCCCCGGCGGCACGGACCCTTCGCGCGCCTGGGTTGAGGCCCGGTGGGGCGGAGAGTTGGTCTTCGATCAGCCGCGCGCACTCCCGAGCGTGCGCTCCACGTGTACCCGCACGGCCTCGAATGTCCCGTCCGCGGTCCAACTCCGCAGCAACGCCTCTCCTCCCGTGCGGTTCGCCTCGTCGATGCGCGCGAGCGCCGGCTCCCGCATCAGCCGCTTGGTCAGCCGGAACGCGCCTCCGGGGATGGAGGCCATGTCGCGCGCCGCACGGAGCGCGTGCTCGATCAGCCGTTCGGGCTCGACGACCTCATCGACCAGGCCCCAGTCGTGCGCGGCGCCCGCCTCCAGCATCGCGCCGCCGATCACGAGCGTGCGGAACCGGGATGGCGGTAGTAGCTCGCGCATCACCTCGATCGCCTCCGGCGGGAAGGGCACGCCCACTCGCAGCTCCGGCACGCCCACCCGTACGCCCGCATCGGCAAGCAGACGGCGGTCCGCGGCAGCGGCCAGCAGGCAGCCGCCAGCGACCGTGTGCCCGTTCAACGCCGCGACCATTGGCGCCGGGAACGAGAAGGCCGAGCGCAGCACGCGCTGCAGCGCCGGCAGGAAGGCGTGCACGTATTCGACGCCGCCGTCCAGCAGCCGGACCAGGTCCACGCCCGCGCAGAAGATCCGGCCGCGTGCCGTGAGCACGAGTGCGGCCACCGGCTCGGCGCCCAGCTCGTCGAGCGTGTCGGCGAGTCGCACGCAAAGCTCGAGATCCAGCGCGTTCGCCTTGCCGTGCGCCAGCGTCAACACGACAACTCCGTCGTCCAGCCGTTCGATCTCGATCACGTTTCCGCTCCGGGCCGTTCGTCCGTGCCGCGTCCTGCCGGCCCGACCAACCTCTGCGCCCCTCCTCGCCATCGCAACCGTCCCCCTTGCCCCGCCCCCACCCCCACCGGAAGTTGCCCTCGAACCCGCGCGACCCCCGAGCCCCGACCCCCGAGCGACGAGAGCCAGTCATGCAGACCCGACCGGCCCCGCTCCCGCCGCCCCCGCTCCCGGTCCCGCAAACGCTTCCGCCTCCGCCCCCGCAACCCGGATCCGTCCCATGAAACTCGGCGTCTTCACCGTCCTCTTCGGCGACAAGCCTTTCGAGGCAACGCTCGATTACGTGAAGGACCTCGGCCTCGACGCGATCGAGCTCGGTACCGGCTGCTGGCCGGGCAACGCGCACTGCCGGCCCGACGAGTTGCTCGCCAGTCGCACGAAGCTGAAGGCGTTCCGCGCCGCGATCGAGGAGCGCGGTCTCGCGATCAGCGCGCTCAGCTGCCACGGCAATCCGATCCATCCGCGCGCGGCCGTCGCGAGGCGAGACCACGCGACGTTCGAGAAGACGGTGAAGCTCGCGGAGCGGCTCGATGTCGGCGTCGTCATCACCTTCAGCGGGTGTCCCGGCGCCGACGCGAAGGCCACACGGCCGTCATGGATCACGTCGCCCTGGCCGCCGGAATTCAGCGAGGCGCTCGAGTGGCAGTGGTCGGAGCGCGTGATTCCCTACTGGAAGGAGACCGCGAAGCTGGCCCGGGCCGCGGGCATCCGGATCGGCATCGAGATGCACCCGAACTTCGTCGCCTACAACCCGGAGTCGATGCTCCGGCTGTGCGACGTCGCGCCCGCAACGATCGGCTGCAACTTCGACCCGAGCCACATGTTCTGGCAGGGCATCGACCCCGTTGCCGCGATCCGCGCGCTGGGGGACTCCATCGTGCACTGCCACGCCAAGGACTGCCGCGTCGATGCGCGCAACACGGCCGTGAACGGCGTGCTCGACACGAAGAGCTACACGCGCGAGGTCGAGCGCTCGTGGATCTTCCGCACCGTCGGCTGGGGCAACGGCGCGCTCGTCTGGAAGGACATCGTGAGCGCGCTCCGCATGGTCGGCTACGACCACGCCCTGAGCATCGAGCACGAGGACAGCCTGATGACCGGCGACGAAGGGCTCCGCAAAGCCGTCGCGTTCCTCCGGGACATCGTCATCGCGAAGCCCGCGGGCGAGGCGTACTGGGCCTGAGCCCGGATCGCCCGCGGCGGGGCCCGGGATGCCGGCGGCGCGCGCGGCGTGACCGGAATGCCCGCCTCACTGGCGCCGTAGCGCCTCCGCCGGATCGACCCGCGCGGCGCGCGCGGCCGGACCCCAGCCGGCCAGCGCGACGAGCAGGATCATCGCCACGGAAACGAGTGTGAGCGTCACGGGATCGGCCGGCTGCACCTCGAAGAGCAGGGACGTCAGCGCACGGTTGACGAGCACGGCCACGACGAGGCCGACGGCGACGCCGGCCGCGCCCAGCACGAGACCCTGTGCCAGCACCTGGCTTCGCACCTGTCCGCGCGCCGCGCCCAGCGCCATGCGCACGCCGATGTCGCCCTGCCGCTGCATCACGATGTAGGAGACCACGCCGTACACGCCGAGCGCGGAGAGCAGCAGCGCCATGGCGGCCGCGACCGCGAGCAGCACCATCGCGAACGAACGTCGCGCCATCGACGACGCGACCACGCTCTCCATGCTCCGCACGGAGGACAGCGGTACGGTCGGATCCATGTCGTGGAGCAGACGCCGGATTGCGGGCACGACCGAAGCGGCCTGTGCTTCCACCGTGCGCACGACGATGGACGCGTCGCGGGGCGGGCTCCACAGCCCCGCCCCTTCGAGCGGCATGAGCGGGTAGTACGCGATCTCCGTCGGCGGTGCGTCCAGTCCTTCGGCCCGCACGCCGTCCGTCACGCCTACGGTCCGGTAGTACGGCGGCGTGTCACCGTTGGGACGGATCCCGCGACCGATCCCGCGACCCTCCGGCCAGAACCGGTGCGCCAGCGCGCGACTCACGACGACCGCACCGGAACGTGCGTCGTTGTCCTCCCACGTCGGAACGCCACCCTCCACGTGGATGCCCATCACGTCGAAGTACCCGGGTGATACGAGCGCCCTCGACACGCACGGCGGCTGCTCATCCGGACCGACCGGCTTCCCCTCCGCGAAGATGGACGCGCAGTACCCGCTCTCGGCAATCGGCAGTACCGTCGTCAACGCCACGCCGCCCACGCCCGGAAGCGCACGGATCCGGTCCAGCAGCTCGCGCTCGAAGACGTTGACCGATTCCCAGCTTCCGTACCTCGCGGCCGGAAGCGAGATCGACATCGTCAACCGACCTTCCGGCTCGAAGCCCGGCTCGACCGAGCGTAGCCGTGACACGCTCCGCAGCATCAGCCCCGCGCCGGACAACAGCACCACCGCGAGCGCGACCTGCGCCGTGACCATCAATCGCCGCACCGCATGCTGCCGCCTCGATGCGGACGGGCCGCGGCCGACCTCGTTCAGCACCTGGTCCGGCGCCACTCTCCGGAATGTCGGCGCAAGTCCGAACACCAGAGCGAACGTGAACGCCAGTGCCAGCATGACGGCCAGCGCGCTCGCCCCGAGGGACGCGTTCTCCAGCCGCGGCAGGCTCGACGGCGCAAGCGCGGGAACGACGGCGAGGATCGCCTGCGCCAGCAGCAGCGCGAGCACCACGGCGAATGCCGACACCAGCAGTGACTCCGCCAGGTAGTGCCACACGAGGTGCCAGCGCCTGGCTCCCAGCGCCAGCCGCACCGACACCTCGCGCTGACGCACGTCCGCCCGCACCAGGAACAGGTTCGCCACGTTCACCGCCGCGATCAGCAGCAGAAGGAAGACGCCGCCCAGCATCGCCCAGAGCATCCGCCCCGCCGAGCCGACCACGTGATCGCGCAGCGGCGTCACCGCCACGTCGAAGTGGAACTCGCGCATGAACGACGACGAGTACGCTTGAGGGAACAGATCCGGAAAGCGCGCCGTCAACGACGCCAGCTCGCGACGCGCACTCTCTACCGTCTGCCCCGGCGCCAGACGCGCCACCGCGTTCAGGTAGTGCGAGTTCACCGGCCGCGCCGACGGATCCAGCTGCGCCGGGATCCACAGGTCCGCCGACCCATCCGGCAGGTCGAAGCCCGCGTCCAGCACCCCGACGACCTCGATCGCGCGGCCGTCCACCCTGACGTTCCGGCCAACCACGCCCGGATCCGCGCCGTACCGCCGCACCCACATCGAATGGCTCAGCAGCGCAACCGGCACGGCTCCGGGGACATCGTCCGCGTCGCTGTACAGGCGGCCGGCCGCGGGCCGCGCTCCCAGCACGTCGAGCAGGCTCGTGCTCGCCCGCGCCAGTTGCACCCGCTCCGCATCGCCGCCCTCACCCGACACCGACACCGTCCACAACGAGTACACGCCCAGCTCCGACAGCGTCCGGCTCTCGTTCCGGTACTGGTGGTACCCTGCTTCCGACAGGCCCCACTCCCCGGACATCCCCGGCCCGGCCACCGACGAGCCCAGCCACACCAGCGACCCGCCGTCCGGGTACGACAGCGGGTGCAACACCACTGCGTCCACCTGCGCGTACATCGCGACCGTCGCACCCATCCCCAGGCCCAGCACCAGCACCGCCGCCACCGCGAATCCCGCGCTCCGCCCCAGCGAACGGGCCGCCTTCACAAGCTCACGCACTCCGTCCATCAGCACCTCCCGCCGGCGGCGACGCCGACGCGCGCGCCCATCGATCGCCCGCGTCTCCCGGCGGTACCGCTCCGTGTCGCCCATCCGACGCAGCGCCTCCGCCCGCGCCTGCTCCCCCGTCATCCCCGCCGCCTCGTACTCCGCCGCACGCATCGCCAGGTGATGCTCGAACTCCGCGTCCACCTCCGCGGCTTCCACACCCTCGCGCAGCCGCGCGCCCAGTCCCGCGTACCGCTCGCGACCTCGCTTCTTCACGCGCCCACCACTACGCCGACATCACCTTCGTCACTACCTCCACGAACCGCCCCCACGTCGCCCGCTCCTGACGCAGCCGCTTCCGCCCCTCCGCCGTCAACCGGTAGAACCGCGCCTTCCGGTTGTTCTCCGAGAACCCCCACTCCGCCTCCACCCACCCTCGCTCCGACAGCCGATGCAGCGCCGGATACAACGACCCCTCTTCCACACGCAACGCATCCCCCGTTGCCGACTCCAGCCACCGCGCCACCCCGTACCCGTGCCGCGCCTCCCCCGACAACGCCTTCAGGATCAGCATGTCCAACGTCCCCTGCACCAACTCCACTTTCATCGAGCCCCCTTCTCCCGCCCTTCGTCGCCCGCCCCTCGTCCCCGCCGTTTTCCCTAGGCGTTCTATGGAAACATATCCCCGTTCCCATAGATCGTCAATGGGAACCGCCATCGCCGCCGGATGGTTGCGCGACGGAGCAGGCTGCGGCCCGGCCGGAGGTGTGCGATCGACGCTCCGCCATCGGGACGGTCCACAACGCCACACCCGGTCCCATCGTTCCTTCGAATGCGGTATTGCGGCCGCATATCGGCCGGTTTCCAGAAATTCCCGGGGCGGGATCCGGCGAGTGTGGCGTTACGGTCTCGCCCGCTCCTCCGCCACCAGCACCCTGCGCAGGACCTTCCCGGAAGCCGACTTCGGGATGCGGTCGCGGAACTCGACGAAGCGGAGCCGCTTGTAGGGTGCGACGCGCTCGGCGACGAAGTCGAGGATCTCGGCGATCGTGACGGGTTCGCGTGTGACGACGAAGGCCTTGGGCACTTCGCCGGCGCTCGGGTCGGGCACGCCGATGACGGCGGCATCGGCGATGGCGGGGTGGGCGAGGAGGACGGCCTCGAGCTCTGCGGGCGGAACCTGGAAGCCACGGGACTTGATGAGCTCCTTGGCGCGATCGACGACGAAGAAGTAGCCGTCGTCGTCGGCGTAGCCGATGTCACCGGTGCGCAGCCAGCCGTCGGCGGAGATCATGTTGGCGGTGGCGGTGGGGTTGTCGAGGTAGCCTTTCATGACCTGGGGACCGCGCAGCACGATCTCGCCGGTCTGACCGTGGGGGAGCGGTTCGCCGGTAATGACATCGACGATGCTGACCTCGGTGTTGGGGACGGGCGGGCCGATGGATCCGTGTTTCTGGGGCGCGGGCGGGATGGGCACGATGTGGGTGGCGGGGCTGGTCTCGGTGAGGCCGTAGCCCTGGCGAACGCTGCAGTCGAGGCGAGTGGCGCAGGCAGTGGCGATGTCGGCGCCGAGCGGAGCCGCGCCGGAGAAGATCCAGCGCAGGTGGGAGAGGTCGCGCCTGGTGACGGAGGGGTGTTTCGCGAGAGCGAGGATGATGGGCGGCACGAGGTGGGCGCGCGTGATGCGGTAGTCCTGGAGTGTGTCGAGGAAGGAGCCGAGCTCGAAGCGAGGCAGGGTAACGATGGTGCCGCCGGCGTGGAGCACGAGGCCCATGATGACGACCATACCGTAGATGTGGAAGAAGGGCAGGATGCCGAGGACGACGTCGTCGCCGGAGATGGGTTCGTGGGGCGCGATCTGGCAGATGTTGGCGACGAGGTTGCGGTGCGTGAGCATCACGCCCTTGGGCAGGCCGGTCGTCCCGCTGGAGAAGGGCAGGACGACGACATCGCGGGCGGGATCGATGTCGACGTGGGGCGGATCCGCGTCGCGGAACAGCGATTCGAGCGGCGTCGCGCCGTCGGCCTCGCCGAGGGCGAAGATCTCCTCGACCGTCGTTGCGGCCGCGGCGGCGCGGGCGCGCTCGACGAATGGCGGCGCGGCGACGAGGAAGCGCGCGCGTGCGGCCGCGAGCTGGCGTGCCAGCTCGTCCTCGGTGTAGAGCGGGTTCGCGGGGCTGAGGATGCCACCGGCCATCGCGACGGCGTGGAAGAGGACGGCGTACTCGGGCAGGTTGGGGCTGACGAGTGCGACGACGTCGCCCTTGCGGAGCCCGCGGTGGGCGAGTCCGGCGGCGAGCGCCCGGGTCCGGCGCAGGACGGCGGCGTAGGTCAGCGTGCGACCGCTGGGTCCGTCGATGAGCGCCGGTTTCTCGCCGAGCCCTGCGGCGCGCGACAGCACGTACTCCGAGATCGTGACATCGGGGATCGCGACGTCGGGGAACGGGCTCCGGTAGATCATCGCGCATCCCTCGCGGAGGGTGGCCGGTCGATCAGGGCAGTCGCTGGTCAATCAGCGCGGCGAACGCCTGGCAGTTCTGGAGCGCTGTCCGTTCGCCCGCGGCCGGCGCCACGATCTGGATCATGTAGCCGGCGACGAACATCTGGTACGCGCCGCGGTCGACGTCCGCCGTGTCGGGCAGGACCCACACGTTGAAGCGCCCGGGTCCATCGACCTTGCGCGCCTGCTCGGGAGACGCCGTGTAGCCGAGGATCTGCTCGCTGTCGGCCAGATACTGCTCGTACGTGTCCTCGGAAACTCGCGTGATGGTGAGTGCGACGAGCGTGCGCGACATGTCCGTCGCGCTCCGCCACGTGCACATCACCGCGTCCTCGAACGACTCCCGGTCGGACGGGCCGGGCACGTCGCCGAGCACACTCTCGATGTCGGCGTCGCTCAGCAGCGAGCAGACTTCCGGCTCGTTGGCGACGGTCATCGTCTGTTGCAGCGCCTCGTCGCCGCGCGGCAGGTCGGTGCCGCACGCCGCGAGGGTCGCGGTCAGCGCCAGCAACGGCACGGCGCGACGTCGCATACGATTCTTGAACGGAGTCACGGATACCTCCTGGCGCCGGAAGGCACGCGGATACCCCGGCGCCGTGCGGTCACATTGCGGCCAGGTCTTCCTTCTTCGGCCGGAAGAACACGGGGAACGCGATCGCGCAGAGCAGGGTGATCACGGCCGGCACCATGAACACGACGAAGTAGTTGGTTTCGGCACCGGTGGTGAACAGTTGCTTGAGCTCGCCGGCGAAAAGCGCGCCGATGAGTGAGCCGAGCCCGAGCACGGCGACGTTGATCAATGCCTGTGCGGAGGAGCGGATGTCGGGCGGCGCCACCATGTCGGTGTAGATGAAGGCGACGACGAAGAAGAACACGTAGCAGAAGCCGTGCAGCGCGAGCGAGGCGATGGCCAGCCAGACCATCCAGGGCATGGTCTGGTAGAGCGGCCAGGTGAAGGCGAACACGAAATAGCGGACGGGCCACGCGATGATCCCGACCATCAGCGTCTTGCGCACGCCCCAGCGGGGCAGGACGTAGGGCAGCATGAAAGTCATCACGAAGATCTCGGCCACCTGCGCGATCGTCATCCACGCGGGCACGTTCGCGCCCTGGATCCCGACCGCGCTCCCGACCACGCCCAGGAACGGCGCGGTCAGCACGTAGTACATCTGCAGCTCGGTCGCCACGATGAACGCGATGATGAAGAAAACGAGGTAGCTCCTGTTCTTGAACAGCACGGTCGCCTCGCGGAACGCCAGCGGGTCGCGCGCCTTCTTCGCGGGCGGTGTGCGGGGCAGCGCGAAGGCAAAGACGCCGAGCAGGATCGAGATCACGCCGGCCAGGACGAAAACGTCGATGAATGCGGTGTCGGGCCCGAGCAGCTTGCGCCAGCCGGTGAGCGCGAGGTTGGCGGCGATCCAGCCGAGCGTGCCCCACACGCGGATCGGCCCGAAGTCGCGCTGCGGATCCTTGAGGTTCTGCAGCGCGATCGAGTTGGTGAGCGCGAGCGTGGGCGCGAAGAGCAGCGAGTAGATCAGCAGCAGGATCAGCATCGGCCCGAGCGCATGCTGGTAGCCCATCACGATGAGCAGCCCGCCGCCGATCAACTGGAAGAGCGCGAGCGCGACCTGCGCCGGCATCCAGCGGTCGGCCACCTGGCCCGCGGTGAAGGGCGCGAGCAGGTTGGCCAGCGGCAGCGCGCTGTAGATCAGCCCGAGCGCCGTGCCCGAGAAGCCCAGCTCCGTCTCCAGCACGCGTGAGAGGTCCACGGCCCACGCGCCCCAGATCGCGTACTGCAGGAACATCATGACGGCTGAGCCGGGGCTGGGAGAATGCGAGGCGCAGCGAATTGAACAGCTCCGCGCCGAGTCCGCCGCTCTGCTTCGCCTGCTCGTTGCTCATGGCGATCCGTCTCTCTCAGGGGGAACGGGACCGTCGGGACGGCGGAATGTGATGCGAGGCCCGGCGGGCGACAAGGCGCGGACCCGGGCGGCGCCGCACGCGGGACGGGCCCGCGTGCGGCCGCAGGCCCAACGCCCGGATCACGCGCTCGACGCGCGGACGGTCAGCTGCCGCCGGGCGGGATCGGCCGGATCCGGATGTTCCGGTACGCGACGGCGCTACCGTGCTCCTGCAGCCCGATGTAGCCCGTCTTCGCCATCCCGTAGATCGGCCACGCCGCGAACTTGCTCGCCGCGACGCGCGCCTTCCAGTCGTCCGACCACAGCTCGTATTCGACGATCTTCATGCCGTTCAGCCAGTGCTCGACGTGCGGCCCGTTCACGAGGATGCGCGCCTCGTTCCACTCGCCGATTGGCCGCGCCATCTCCATTGTCGGCGCGTTCAGCGCGTAGTTCGCGCCCGCCGACGTCTCCGGCTTCAGGCCATCCGCATGGGCGGAGTCATCCAGCACCTGGTACTCCGGCGCCGACCAGTACATCTCGTCGCCTTCCTCCGTCACGTGGAAGAAGATCCCGCTGTTCCCTCCGGGCGCGATTTTCCAGTCCAGCGCCAGCTCGAAGTTGTCGTACTTGTCCACCGTGATGATGTCGCCGCCGCCTTCCGAGACCCGGGTCAGCGTGCCGTCCACCGCCTGCCAGCCCGATGGTATCGTGTCCTTGTTCCAGCCGCGCCAGCCCGTCGTCGTCTTCCCATCGAACAGCAACTTCCAGCCCGCCGCCTGCTCCTCCGCCGTCAGCGTGTTCGGCGTCCGCTGCATTTCCGCCCCCGGCTCAGCCGGCGGGTTCGCCGACGATTCCGGCGCCGGCTGCGCGCACGCGAGGAACGGCAGCAACAACCAGGCGGCTTGCCCCGCCCGCATCCGCGAACGCCCCCGCGAAAGGCCGGATCCGATAGTCATGGATCGCTCCAGTTGCCTGTCGAGAACGGGACCGGGCCACGCGCCGGTCCGAGTCCGAAGGGTGGGTGCACGGGCGACGTCGCGCAACACCCGGCCCCTCCGGCCTGGACCTCCACGTCCACCCGCCGCACGGTCCGCGGACTCGCCGCGCGCCGCCGCGTCACCCGTCCGGAACGAAATCCCCAACTCATTGTATGACAATGCGCTACAAAATCAGGAACACTTCATGCAAGGACATGTCTGCAGCCTGCGATGTTCGCGGGCGAAGGCATGTTCGGCGGCTGGACGCCGCAGGAGGCACCCCATGTTGCACCTCGGAACGCGCGGCAGAGCGCTGCCGCTTGTCGGACTCGCACTGGCTGGACTGGCGGCGTGCGGGCCTTCGAAGGAGATCCAGCAGCAACTCGCGGAATTGACCGCGATTTCGGCCGAGAAGGACAGTCTGGTCACGCAGGTCGCGGCGAACACGCGGCTGATGAGCGACATCAGCGCGGAGGTCGCGAAGGTGCAGGTCCCCGTCTCGCAGGCGGGCACCGCCGAGTCGCAGGGCCTTTCGAATCCCGACGCGATCCTCACCAACATCAAGGCGCTGACGGCACGGGTCGAGGACTCCGAGGGCCGGCTGGTTGAGAGCCAGAAGCGGATCGACGCGCTCTCGAAGACGAGCACGACCCAGAAGACGCAGCTCGCCAACTTCCAGAAGACGATCGACGAGTTCCGTGGAACCATCGAGAGCCAGAAGCAGACCATCGCCTCGCTCACCGAGCAGGTCGGCTACCTGCAGCAGGAGAACGCGAGGCTCGCGGCGGTGAACGTGACCCTGGCCGACACGGTCAGCGCGATCACCAACCGCCAGAACTCCGTCTGGTACGTGGTCGGCACCAAGCAGGAGCTGCTCGACCGCGGCATCATCAACGAGGAGGGCGGCAGCCGTGTGCTCTTCATCTTCGGCAAGCGCGGCAAGACGCTCGTGCCCGCGCCCAACCTCGACCTCTCGACGTTCAGCGTCGCGGACGAACGCTATCTCTCCGAGATCCCGCTGCCCGACACCACCGGCGACTACACCGTCGTGACGCGCCAGGACCTGTCCGCGCTCGAGACGCCGCCCGATGACAAGGGCCGCCTCAGCGGTCGCGAGTCGCTTCACATTGCCGATCCGTCGAAGTTCTGGGGCAACGACCGCGTCCTCATCGTCGTACGCTCCTCCTGAACCGCGCTGCGGCGGCGCGGGTTTGCGCCCGCGCCGCCGCACGCGGCACGCTTCGATTCAGGACGGCAGGGCCTTCGAATCCGGCCGTCTCTCCTCAGGTCGATCCCGGCACCATGGCTCCAATAACACCAACGTCCTGCACCTGACCACAGAAACCCGCGGCCGCCGCCGACGGCGCCGGCCTCTCCCGCCCGTCCGAACTCCCCGCCCCTCCCCCGGTTCGTCACAACCGAAACACATGATGCGTTAATCAATAACGAGTCATTTGTCATCGCACGAGCCGTCGGTGGTCCGGGACGATGCGGCGGTGAGAGTGCGATGGAGAGGGGGCGATCGGTATGCGAAACCGGCTTTCGACACTGGCATTGGCGGTAGGGCTGGCTGTGGGTGGCGGGTGCGCGGGTGATGGCACGGGGCTGGACGAGACGGGCAATCCGCCGGACGGCGAAGGTGAGGCGTTGCAGCCGACGCTGGCGTCGATCCAGCGGAACATCTTCACGCCGATCTGCACGGCCTGCCACACGGGATCCGCGGCGCCGCTTGGGCTGGCACTGGACGAGGGTGTCGCATACGCGAACCTGGTGGGGGTGGAGAGCGTGGAGCTGAGCTCGTTGCGGAGGGTGGCGCCGGGCAAGCCGGACTCGAGCTACATCGTGTGGAAGATCGAAGGCCGGAGCGGAATCATCGGCGAACGCATGCCGCGGGGCCTGTCGCCGCTGACGGCGGCCCAGATCAAGGCGATCCGCGACTGGATCACGGCGGGGGCACTGCAACAGTAGGAGCGGCCATGTACGCGAGTCTCGTGTCCCTCGTACTGGCCGGCACGGCGATGTCGGCGGGGCCGGAAGGCTCCGCCGGAATGCGTCTGCCGGAACCTCACCTGGCGATCCGGCTGGGGGTGCAGTGCAGCCAGTGCCACATCAACCGGACCGGGGGCGGCGGCCGGAACGATTTCGGCAGCCTGTTCGGTCAGACGCAGTTGCCGCTCCGTACGTCGCAGGCGGTGCGTTCGCGATCGGCGGAGCAGTGGTTCTCGGTGGGTGGCGATCTGCGGGTGCTCGCGTCGGGCGCATTCCGGGAGGCCAGGCCGCGAACTGCGCTGTCAATCGAGGAAGCGAACATCCAGGTGTCGGCGCGGCTCGTTCCGGACGTGCTGACGCTGTACGTGGACGAGACGGTGGGGCCGGGCGGCGCCTTCGCGCGGGAGTTGTTCGCGCTGGCGGACGTGTTGCCGGCGAACGGGTACGTGAAGGCGGGCAAGTTCCTGTTACCGTATGGCTACCGGCTGCCGGATGACGCGGAGTACATCCGGTCGCGAACGGGGTTCACGTACGCGACGCCGGACCAGGGTGTGGAAGTCGGGTTCAGGCCGGGCCGGCTGGCGCTCGCCCTGGCGGTGACGAACGGCACGCAGGGCGCGCCGGAGAACGACAGCCGGAAGCAGGTGCTGGGCCGGGCGTCGTACGTGTTTCCCGGGTTCCGAGTGGGCGCGTCCGCCGCGCACAACGAGACGGACGCCGGAAGGCGCGACGTAGTCGGCGCATTTGGCGGTGTGCGGCTCGGCCCGATTGTCGGACTGGGCGAGGTGGACGTGATCCGGGACCGGATCGGCGGAAACGAGGTGCGGCAACTGACCGGCTACGTAGAGGCGGACCTGCTCGCGCGCCAGGGCCTGAACTTCAAGGCGACGTACGGCTACCTGGATCCGAACCGGAGCCTTGACGCGAATGCCCGGATCCGGGGTCGGCTCGGCGTCGAGCTGTACCCGGTGAGTTCGCTCCGCGTATCGGCGTTCTACCTCCTGCTCGAGGACATCCCGCAGGCGACGACGGACCTCGACCGTCTGAATCTGGAGATGTACGTCTTCTTCTGACGACGGGGCGCGCGACGCGGACCGCCGTGCTAGCTTGTCCACCATGAGACACACGACGCTTCCCATCCTCGCGCTGCTGTTCGGCGTGCCTGCCTGTTCGCCCGCGCCGGAGCCGGAGCCGGCATGGACGCTCGCGCCCGTGCTCGAGCCGCAACGGTCCGGCACGACATCGCTGCTGATCTCGGTGTTCCCGGTGGACACGTCCGTGGTGTGGGCGAGCGGAGCGGCGGGCACGTGGGCGCGCACGACGGATGGCGGCGCGACGTGGCAGTCGGGCATCGTGCCGGGTGCCGACTCGATCCAGTTCCGGGACGTGTACGCGCTCGACGCGCGCACGGCATGGCTGCTCAGCATCGGCAACGGTCCGGACTCACGCATCTACCGGACGGTTGATGGCGGCGCGAGCTGGTCGCTCCAGTTCACGAACGAGGACCCGGGCGCGTTCTTCGATTGCTTCGGCTTCTGGGACGCGGAGCACGGCCTCGCCTTCAGCGACTCGCACGACGGCGTGTTCACGATCATCGGTACGGAGGATGGCCGCACGTGGGCGCCTTTGCCCGCCGCATCGCTGCCGCTCGCGAACGAAGGCGAAGGCGGCTTCGCGTCGAGCGGGACCTGCCTCGTCGCGATGGGTGACAGCACGGCGTGGATCGGGACGGGCGCGAGCGAGGCGGGCCCGCGCGTGCTGAAGACGATGGACCGCGGACGGACGTGGACCGCGGTGGCCACACCGCTGCCGGCGGGCGCGTCCGCCGGCATCACGACCGTGTCGTTTCGTGACGCGATGAACGGCGCCATCCTCGGCGGCGACATCGGGAAGCCGGACACCTTCACGGACAACGTCGCACTCACAGGCGATGGCGGCGCGACGTGGACGCTGGCCGTGCATCCGCCGTTCCCCGGCGCCGTCTACGGCTCGGCGTTCGTGCCGGGTGCACCGGATCCGGCGCTCGTGGCCGTCGGCCCGGGCGGCCTCGCTCTCAGCACGGATGGCGCCGAGACGTGGCAGCCGCTCGACTCCCTCAACCACTGGGGTGTCGGATTCGCCGCACCCGATGCCGGCTGGGCGGTGGGACCGAATGGCCGCATCACGCGGATCCGCGCCTGGACGAGAGCGACGCGCTGATCGCCGGCCGGCTCAACCCGCCGGCCCCTCTTCCTGCCCTTGCATCGCCCGGTACATCTCGCCGACCCGTCGCTCGATATCGCGCCCCCGCATCGCGCGTTTCCGCCAGCCGGCTCGTTCGCTGGGGCCGGGCTCAGGACCTAGTTTGTCCGGGATTTCGCGGACTGAAGACAACGCCGGAGCAGCGGAGGCACGACTGGACGCCTGACGCGCCGGATACGGATTGGCCGGGAGCCGGATGGGAGGAGAACGTGGCAGACAGTGTGGACAGGGCCATCGAACTGAAGGTCGCGGAGCTGTACCGGCGGTGCGACCCGTCGGACCTCGGTTTCGAGAGCACCGCGGATGTGGCAACGCACACGGGGGCCATTGGTCAGACGGATGCGCTCGAAGCGCTCGAATTCGGGCTCGCCGTGAATTCGAGCGGCTGGAATGTGTTCGTGCTCGGTGCGCCGGGCTCCGGCAAGACATCCTTCGTCCGTGACGTGCTGCGCGAGAAGGCGGCCGCCCGCTCGGCGCCGCGCGACTGGTGCTACGTCGAGAACTTCGAGGACCCGAGGCGGCCGCACGCGCTCTCCCTTCCACCCGGCCAGGGCGCGAAGCTGCAGGCGGATATGGCAGCGCTCATCGCGGAACTCCGCGGCGTCATCCCCGCGGCGCTCGAGTCCGAGGAGGTCGCGGCCCGGCGCACCTCGGTCGTGCAGGAGCACGAGAAGCAGGCCGAGGAAGCGATGGAGGCGTTGCAACGCGACCTCGAGTCCGACGAGAGCGTCGCGCTGATCCGGACGTCCGACGGCCTCGTCGCCGTTCCCGCCAAGGGCAACGAGCCGCTCGAGCGGGAAGCCTACCTCGCGCTCGAGCAGGCCGAGCGCGACCAGATCGATGAGCGTGTCCGTATCGCGCGGACCCACATCATGACGACCGGCCGCAAGATCCAGGAGCTGCACCGCTCCGCCCAGGAACACGTCAGCCAGCTTCACGCCGATGTCGCGCGCGGCTCGATCGAGGTCCGCATGCACGGCCTGACCGAAAAGTACGCCGACACGCCATCCGTCGTGAAGTACCTGCAGGAAACGGCGGAGGATGTTCTGAACCAGCTCGACCGCTTCACGTCCAGTCCCGCGGCCGTCGACGAGCAGTCCGCCGCAATGGCCGGAATCGCGCAGGAGGAGTTCTTCCACCGCTATTCCGTCAACGTGCTGGTCAGCCACGCCGCCAACGGCGCGCCGGTCGTCGAAGAGCCGAACCCGACGCTGACCAACCTGCTCGGCTCCACCGAACGCCAGATCCGGTTCGGCGTGGTCGTCACCGACTTCACTCGCGTCGCCGCCGGCGCGCTCCACCGCGCCAACGGTGGCTACATCATCCTCGAGATCGCGGACGTGCTCGCCCGGCCCTACGCCTGGGCTGCCCTCAAGCGCGCGCTCCGCACTCGCGAGCTGCGGCCGGCCGAGCCGCAGTCCGAGACGGGACTCTTCGCCACCGAGTCGCTCGAGCCCGAGCCCATCCCCCTCGACGTCAAGGTCGTCATCGTCGGCGAGCCGCGCCTCTACTACGCGCTCCAGACCGGTGACCCCGACTTCGGCGAGATCTTCAAGGTGAAGTCCGACTTCCGGCCCAATCTCGAACGCACGCCCGAAGCCGAACGCGAGTACTCCTCCTTCGTCGCCCGCGTCTGCAACAACCAGTACCTGCCCCACTTCGATGCCGACGCCACCGCGCTCATCATCGAGGAAGCCTCGCGCCTTGCCGACGACCAGCAGCGGCTCAGCACCCAGTTCGGCCGCATCCAGGACGTCATCCGCGAATGCGCCCACTGGGCCGGCGTCGACCAGAGCCGGTTCGTCGGCGCGCCTCACGTGCGCCGCACACTCGCCGAGCGCGACCGCCGCAACCGCCGCCCCCACCGAGAGCTGCTCGACCTCATGGAGCGAGGCGTCCTCGCCTTCGAACCCTTCGGCGAGAAGATCGGCCAGATCCACGGACTCGCTGTCCTCTCCCTCGCCGACGAGGCCTTCGGCCGCCCCATCCGCGTCATGGCCAGCGCCTTCCTCGGCAGCGGCGGACTCGTCAACGTCGAGCGCGAGGCCAACCTCAGCGGCCCCATCCACAACAAGGCCTTCCTCGTCCTCACCGGCTACATCGGGCACCGGTTCGCGCGGACACACCCGCTCATCCTCTCCGCCAACCTCTCCTTCGACCAGACCTATGACGAGGTGGAGGGCGACAGCGCGTCCGCCGCCGAGCTCTACTCCCTCATGTCCGCCATCGCCGGCCTGCCCATCCGCCAGGGCATCGCCGTCACCGGCGCCATCAATCAGGAGGGTAACATCCTCCCCGTCGGCGGCGTCACCGACAAGATCGAGGGTTTCTTCGCCGCCTGCGTCCGCAAGGGCCTCGACGGCTCCCACGGCGTCATCATCCCCCGCCGCAACGCCGACAACGTCCTGCTCCGCGAAAACGTCCGCGACGCCGTCGAAAAAGGCCTCTTCCGCGTCTGGACCATCGACCGCTTCGAGCAGGGCTGGCCCATCCTCACCGGCCTCGACGCCGGCGAGGAAGCCGAGCCCGGGAAGTACACCGACGGATCCGTCTACGACCTCGTGGCCCGAAAGCTCGACGAATGGGCCGACTTCGCCGGGCAGATCGCCAAACAGCGGTAAGGCGGGCGACGTACGACGGGCGACGTACGACGGGCGACCAACGGCGGGTCGAAAAGCGGGCGACGAACGGCGGGACGGCCAGCCATCCCGCCCCACGACCCGCCCTGCGTCGCCCGCCTCTCGTCGCCCGCCTTCCCGCCTCCAGGCAACCCTCGCCCGCTCCCCCGCATCCCACCTACGGCCTTTCCCGTTGACACGACTCGGCCACTCCACGCATCATCTACGGGAACCCCCGTAGACAAGGAAGCGCGATGACCGAAAGCCTGTTCACGGACCGGGAGCTCGATGTCATGAGCATCCTGTGGGAGCTGGGGTCGGCGACGGTGGCGGAGGTACGGGAGCGATTGTCGGACGAGCTCGCGTACACGTCGGTGCTGTCGGCTTTGCAGACGCTGGAGGAGAAGGGGTACGTGCGTCACGAGCCGGAAGGGCGTGCGTACCGGTACCATCCGCTGGTGGAGCCGGGGGAGGCGGGCAGCAGCGCGATCGCGCGGGTGCTGGAGAAGATCTTCCACGGCTCGGCGGAGTCGATGCTGGCGCGGATGGTGGAGGACCGGCGACTGACGCGCGGGGAGCTCGAGCGGATGCGGGCGCTGTTGGAGAAGCGGATGCGGAGGCTCCGATGATGATCGAATGGATCGGCTATTCGCTTCTGACGGGGGCTCTGGTATCGGTGGCGGCGCTGTCGGCGGAGTGGTGGTTGCGGTCATCGGGCCGGTCGGTGCGCTGGGTGTGGGTTTCTGCGGTGGTCGTGACGCTGTCGCTGCCGCTGGTGGCGTTGCTGACGGGCGGGCGCTTCCCGGGCGGTCTGCTGCGCCATGGCGGCGCGTCGGCGCCGGTCCGGGTGCTGACGGAGGGCGTTGCGGCGGACGCGGTGGGCGCGGCGATTCCGGGCGTGCTGGAGCGGGTCGGCGCGGTGGTTCTGGGTGACGCGTTCGTGGCGGGCGCGTGGCTGCTGGCGACGCTCGCGGCGACGCTCTGGTACGCGGGTGTGTGGCGGCGACTGCGGCGGACGAGCCGGACATGGCGGGCGGCGCACGTGGCGGGCCGGGCGGTGTTGGTATCGCGGCATGGCGGGCCGGCGGCGGTCGGGCTGTTCCGTCCGTCGATCGTGGTACCGGAGTGGCTTCTCGGCGTGAGCGAGGATGCGCAGCGAGTGGTGGTGCTGCACGAGTCGGAGCATGTGCGCACCCGCGACTGCGTACTCCTCGCGCTGGCGCCGGTCCCGTTGATTCTGCTCCCGTGGAACGTGGCGCTCTGGTGGCAGCTCCGGCGATTGCGGCTCGCGGTCGAGCTGGACTGTGACCGTCGGGTGCTGGCGAGCGGGGTGGACGTCGAGAAGTACGCGTCGCTGCTGCTCGAGATCGCGGTCCGTCCTCGTGGCCATGTGCTGGCCGCCGGTCTGGCGCGTCCGGAGCGGCGGCCGCTGGAGGCCCGCCTGCTCGAGATGACGCGCGCGCCGTTGCCGTGGCGGCGGGTGCGCGCGTTCGCCTCGCTCGGCCTGGCTGTGCTGTTCCTCGCGGTGGCGTGCGAAGCGGATCCACCGCTGACGCCGGAGTCGGGTGCGACGATGGCGGCGGTGGACGCGGCGCCACCGTCCGGGCGGACGTTCCGGCTCAGGGCGGGCCCGTTCGGGGCCATGGCCCGTGACGTGGAGGCCGGCCGTCTCGTCGTGTTCGTGAACGGCGAGAAGGTGGACCCTGCAACGATGGGCGATCTCGATCCGGACAATATTGATGCGATCGAAGTGAGGAAGGGACCGCTCGCCGCGCCGGGCCTGGTGAAGAGGGCCGCGCGGATCGACATCCGGCTCAAGCGCCTGCCGGCCGGTGCAGGAGTGCCCGCGTCACCGGAGATTGGCTGGACGGCGGCGCCCGCTGCCGAGCTCGGGGCCGGCCTTTCGGCGCTGCCGGCGGACGCGTCGTGGCGGATCGACGGCCGGACCGTGACGAAGGAGGAAGCGAATGGGCTGCCCGCTTCGTCGATCGCGCGGGTCGAGGTCGTGCGCCTGCGGCGAGGCGTGCGCATGACGTCGGAGATCCGGATCTTCACGAAGGGAGACGCGGGTGGGCGCTGAACGGATGCGCGCCCTGGCATCGGCGGTGCGTCGCTCGCTCCGCGGCCCGTTCGTGTGGGTGCTGCCGGTCGCGCTCGGCGCGGCCTGCAGCGGTGCGGTCGCGCCCGGCCTGTCCGTCGTCCGCGACAGCGCTGGCATCGCAATCGTCGAGAACACGTCGCCCGCGGACTCGGCGGCGTACGCGTGGTGGACGGTTGAGGGCCCGGACGTGGACATGGGCCGGGCCGACGGCACGGAGGGGCAGGACCTGTTCCGCGTCGCGGCAGCGGTGCGCCTGGCGGATGGCGGCTTCGTCGTCGCCGACGGCGGCAGCTCGGAGCTCCGCTTCTTCGATGCGTCGGGCGGGTTCGTGCGCAGCGCCGGCCGGAGCGGCGAGGGCCCGGGCGAGTTCCGGTCGCCATCATGGCTCGCGAACCCGGTCCCCGATTCGCTCTACGTGTTCGACCGGGCGCTCGTCCGCGTCTCGGTGTTCGACACGACGGGCGCGTTCGTGCGCGTCTTCCCGTTCGGCGATCCGGGCAACGGCGCCACGCTGGTCGGCAGGCTGCCGGACGGCTCGTTCCTCGGCCGGCCCGTCATCAACCTGCGCATGGGACCGGACGATCCGTTTCCGCAGGGCCGGCAGCAGCCGGACATCCTGATCGCGCGCTTCGATGCCCGCGGCTCGCTGACCGACACACTCGGTCTCTTTCCGGGTCCCGAACGCTTCATCAACGTGCAACAGAGCGGATCGACGATCACGTCGATCAACGTCATGCAGCCGCTCTTCGGCCGCTCCCCGGACTACGCGATCGCGGGCGACGACCTCTACGCCGGCGACCAGGCCGCTCCCGAGATCCGCGTGTACGGCGCGGACGGCGCCCTGCGGCGCATCCTGCGCACGGGCGCGGAGCCGGAGCCCGTGACGGAAGCGCTCCGCGAGGCGAAGGCGGACCGGATGACGGAGAACGTGCCGGAGGACGTGCGCGAGGGTTTCCGGGCGGGCCTGCTCTCAACGCAGGCGTCGGAAGGGACGGTGCCGCCGTACGGCGACCTGATCGTGAGCCGGACCGGTGAGCTCTGGGTCGCAGACTACGACGACGGTGTGCGGACTCGCGGGCGGTGGACGGTGTACGCGCCCGACAACCGGGCCCTCGCCCGCATCGCGCTGCCCGAACGATTCACACCCTTCGACATCGGCGCCGACTGGATCCTCGGCCGCGAGCCGGACGAGCTCGACATCGAACACGTACGACTCTACCGGGTCGTGCGAGACTGAACCCCAATCGCTGGTGAGTCAATGAAGAAAGGGATGAGCCAACCCGGCCGTGGCGCGGCGACGGCGCTGTCCGCCGTCCTCGTGTGCGGCCTCCTCGCTTCGCCTGTCGCCGCGCAACGCGTGGTCGACCTGCCGGGCCGTGACAAGGCGCTCGCGGGCACGCCGCAGACGGTCTACACGGTGGGCAAGGAGGAAGGCGACACCCCCGACGTGTTCGCCGGAGTGAACGCCGTCATGTTCGACAAAGCGGGCAACCTCTATGTCCTCGACCGCGACAACGCACACGTCGTCGTGTTCGGCACGGACGGGAAGGTCCTGCGGACGGTCGGGAAGCGGGGCGAGGGTCCGGGCGAGCTCGGCTTCCCCATCTCGATGACGCCGCTACCCGACGGCGGGCTCGCGATCATGGACATGGCCAGCCGGGCGATCAGCCTGTTCGACGCCGACGGGAAGTACGTGGACCTCGTTCACAGCGGCCCGAGCGGCGGCGGCATGATGCTCGGCGCGGGCGCGGACGCGCTCGCCGCCCCGACCTCGGCCGGCATTATCATGCAGGGCAGCAATCTGAGCGGCGGCGGGCCGGGCGGCGGGCTGCCCGAAGCGCGCGACAGCGTGCCGATCCTGCTGCAGCCGCTCGCCGGCGAGGTGAAGGTGCTGTTCAACGCACCGTCGCCGGCGCCGACCGTGCGCGGCGGCGACCAGGGCGGCGGACGCATGAGCGTGATGGTCAGCGCGCCGCCGACTTTCTCGCCGCGTGTGTTGTGGGCCGCATTGCCGGACGGCCAGCTCGCGGTGGCGTACGGACTCGACTACGACGTGAATATCGTCCCCGCTTCCGGCGGAAAGGTCGCGTTCGTGCTGCGCCGGCCGCAGAAGGCGCGCAAGGTGACGGAGAAGGACAAGGACGTCGCGCGGGAGGCCCAGCGTGAGCGGCTCGAGAGCGGCGCGGGCGTGATGAGGGTGACGAACACGAACGGCCGGATGTCCGTGAGCTCGGGGAGCGGCGGCGGGCTGCCGAAGGAACAGGTGGACAAGATGCTCGAGGACATGTCGTTCGCCGAGATGATGCCCATCGTCCGGATCCTGCGCGCGGATCCCGACAGCCGGATCTGGGTGCAGCGCGACGCCGGCTCGGGCGTCACGGACTACCCGATCGACATCCTGTCCGCGAGCGGCACGTATGTCGGCACGGTCAAGGGGATGCCGATGCCCGACGCGCTCGGCCCGGGCGGGCTGATGGCATTCATCGAGACCGACGATCTCGGCGTGCAGCGCGTAAGCGTCAAGCGGGCGCCGGCCTCCTGGTTCCGCTGAGCTCCGGCGTCCCCGGCTGGCGCGCCGGCCCGGCCTCCCGCTCGAGGCCGGGCCGGCGTTCTTTCCGTCGGGGATTGCAGCAATCGCGCAGGAATCGTAGTCTGTTTTTTCCTCACCGTACGGATTCTCGTTTTCACCAGCGGAGGCCAGTGTGCCGGACATTGCCGCGTTCCATCCCCCCATCATCCACATCGTCATCGGGTTTCTGAGCGCCGGTGTGGCGCTGCGCGTCATCTCGCTCATTCGGCGTTTCTCGTGGGCGAGCCCGGCGGCCACCACACTCATCGTGCTGGGTGCACTCGCCACCATAGCGGCGGTCGAGTCCGGCTCGCAGGCGCACGGCCCGGTTGAGCGCGTGCCGGGCGCACGCACGGCCGTGACCGAGCACGAGGAATGGGGCGAGCGTACCCGGACGGCCTTCCTCATCATCGCCGCCGTCGAGCTGGCGGCGCTCGCGGTGGGCTGGAAGGGCCAGAGGAAGAAGCTGGCGTCGGGGATCCGCGTGGCATCGGCGGTGCTGGGCCTCGCCGGCATGGCAGTGCTCTACGAGACGGGCGAGCATGGCGGCGACCTCGTCTACAGCTACGCCGGTGGCGTGGGCATCCGGACCGGCGATCCCGCCGATGTCACGCACCTGCTGATCGCCGGCCTGTACGAGCAGGCGATGCTCGATCGGAAGGATGGCAACCCGGAGGGCGCGGCCCGCCTGATCGAGGAGCTGCGCCGCCGCGACGGCGGCGACCCGTCCGTGCAGTTGATGGCGGCGGAGTCGTTGCTACGCGACCAGAAGGACCCGCAGGCCGCGCTCGACTACATCGCGACGCTCGACGTGAGAGCCGATGATCCGCGACTCGCGCCTCGCGTCGGCCTGCTCCGCGCCGACGCCTTCGATGCCCTCGGCATGCCCGACTCCGCCCGCGCTGTCGTCCAGGACCTCGCGGCCCGGTTCCCGCAGAGCCGCGCGCTGCAGCAACGGATGGACTCGTTGAGGTAACCCTTCCCGAGGCGGGCGGGCCGGCTCTCCCATGGCCGGCCCGCCGCCGACATTGCAGGGACCATGCGACGCCTTCTCTCGGTCTTTCTCGGGCTGCTTCTCCCGGCCCCGGCCCTCGCCCAGCGCTCGCTCGTCATCGAGCGCTTCGATTCGGACATCCGCGTCCAGGCCGACGGCGACGTCTTCGTGAACGAGACCCTGAGGGTCCGCTTCAGCGGCTCCTGGAACGGCGTCTACCGCGTGCTCTCGCTCCAGCACGAGAACGCCGAGGGCGGGGCGGAGCTGCTGCGGGTCGACCTGATCGGCGCCACCGACGACGCCGGTAATACGCTGAAGGTCGACTCGCGGCGCCGGCGCAACGACATCCGCTGGCAGGTCTGGGTGCCGGACGCGAACGATGCCGTCCGGACGTTCACGCTCCGCTACGTCGTACACAACGCCATCCGCTTCTTCGACGCCGACACGGCCCGGGCGTACGAAGAACTGTACTGGAACGTGAACGGCAACGACTGGGAGGTGCCGATCGAGGGGATCGGCGCCCGCGTCACGCTACCCGACGGCGTCGTGCCGCTGCAGTCGGCCGCCTACACCGGCCGCGCGGGCAGCAAGGCGAGTGACGCCACGATCCGGACATCCGGCAACGTCGTCGAGTTCCGGGCAACGCGCGCGCTCGACCCCGGCGAGACGCTCACGGTGGCCACGGGCTGGCCGGCCGGCGCGGTCGCCCGGCCGCCTGCGCCGCCCCCGCTCCTCCTGGCGTTGACGGGCTGGTGGCCCACCGTCCTGCCGCTGTTCGCGTTCCTGTTCGCGTTCCGCGCGTGGCTACGGACGGGACGCGACCCGGAGCCCCACGCCATCACGGTGCAGTACGAGCCGGCGCCAGGGCTCACGCCCACCGAGGTCGGCACGATCATCGACCACCAGGCCGAGATGCAGGACATCACGGCGGCGATCGTCGATCTCGCCGTCCGCGGCTGGCTCCGCATCGAGGAACGCGAGGAGAAGAAGCTGCTCGGCCTGTTCTCGAACACCGAGTACGTCTTCTGCAGTTTACGGAGCCGGGAGGGGTGGGACACGCTCGCGCCGCACGAGACGCTGCTCCTCACCGCGCTGTTCGACAACGCGAAGGCCACCACCGACCCGTCGTCCGGTCTCGAGAGCGTCAAGCTGTCGGACCTGAAGAACTCGTTCTACAAGAGCCTGACCGGGATCCGCAACGCGGTGTACGAGCGGCTGATCGCGAAGGGCTTCTACCGGAAGAACCCGCAGACGGTGAAAGCTCATTGGATGCTGGGTGGCGCCGCTGGTCTCGGGCTCGGCATAGGTGGGTCGGGCTACGTTGCGAGCTCGGCTCTGCTCGGCATCGACCCGGTCTCGGTCGTGGTGGGCGGAATCGGCTCGGCCATCATTCTGTTCATCTTCGGCGCGATCATGCCGGCCCGCACCGAAGCGGGCGCGCGCAGCCGCGAACACGCGCTCGGTTTCAAGGAGTTCCTGTCCAAGGTGGACTCGGACCGGTTCCGGCGGATGATCACGTCGCCGGAGATGTTCGAGAAGTACCTGCCCTACGCGATGGCGTTCAAGGTCGAGGATCGCTGGGCGAAGGCGTTCGAGGGGATCTTCACGGAACCACCGTCGTGGTACGTCGGGCCGCACGGTGGCACGTTCAGCCCGACCGGCTTCACGCACTCGCTCGGCACCATGTCCACGGCCGCGAGTTCGGCCATGTCGTCGAGCCCATCGGGCAGCGGCGGCGGCGGATCCGCCGGCGGCGGTAGCGGCGGCGGCGGCGGAGGAGGGTTCTGATGAGTCGCAGCGCGGTCGTGGCCGTCGTTCAGACCGCACCCGTCATGCTGGACCGGGATGCGACGCTGGCCCGGGTCCGTGACCGGATTGCGGACGCCGCCGCACGCGGCGCAAGGCTCGTGCTGTTCCCCGAAGCGATGATCCCCGCCTACCCGCGCGGCATGTCGTTCGGCACTGTGGTCGGCGAGCGCAGTGACGCCGGCCGCCGCGCGTTCGCCCGCTACGCCGCCAACGCGGTCGAAGTCCCGGGCCCCCTGACCGCGGCGATCGGCGACGCCGCGCGCGCCGCCGGCTGTTTCGTTGCGATCGGCGTCATCGAGCGCGACCCGCGCGGCACGCTCTACTGCACGCTGCTCTACTTCGGACCGGATGGCGCCCTGCTCGGCAAGCACCGCAAGCTTAAGCCGACCGCCGCCGAACGGCTGGTCTGGGGCGAGGGCGATGGCAGCACGTTGACCGCGATCGAGACACCGTTCGGCGTGGCCGGCGGGCTGATCTGCTGGGAGAACCTGATGCCGCTCGCCCGCATGGCCATGTACGGCAAGGGCGTGGATCTCTGGCTCGCGCCGACCGCGGATTCGCGCGACTCCTGGCAGGCCACCATCCGCCACATCGCCTGCGAGGGCCGCTGCTTCGTGCTATCCTGCAACCAGTTCGTCACGCGCGACATGATGCCGCGCGACTGGGAGGACATCGGGGATGGCGACGACGTGATCTGCCGCGGCGGCAGCGCCATTGTCGACCCGTTCGGCGACTACCTGGCCGGGCCGCTCTTCGACGCCGACGACATCCTCTGCGCCGAACTCGACCTCGACCGCATCGCCGAGGCCCGCTTCGATTTCGATGTCGCCGGCCACTACGCCCGCCCCGACGTGTTCCGCCTCACGGTCAACGAAGCGCCGCTGCCAGCCGTCGAGGCCGTGCGCGAGCCGGAGGACGGAAGCGGACGGTACTGACCGCTCGCCGGTCCTTCAGGATGGGCCCAGCAACGACAGGACCGCGTCCGCCTTCGCGAAGAAGCCGGGCGCCCCGCCGGTATGCAGGAACACGACCGTCTCGGCCGGGTCGATCTGGCTCTGCCGGATGTGGTCGATCATGCCGGCCATCGCCTTCCCCGTGTAGACAGGGTCGAGCAGGATGCCCTCGGCCCGGGCCGTGATCCGGATCGCGTCGATGCACGCCGCGGTCGGGATCCCGTACCCCTCGCCGATGTACGCCTGGTCCGTGATCGTGCGCTCCGGGTCGAGCGGCGCCGTCACGCCCAGCAACTCCGCCGCCTCGCGCGCGACGCGCACCGCGTGGTCCCGCTTCTCCGGCTCGCCGCCGCTCACCGCGATGCCGATCGGCCGATAGCTCGCGCCGAACAGGTGCGCGCCCAGCTCGAGCCCGGCCTGCGTGCCGCGCGAGCCGCTCGCGTAGTAGAGCCGGCTCGGCTCGAAGCCCGGCTCGAGCAGCTGCCGGGTCAGCTCGCGCGAGGCGTCGACGTAGCCCAGCGCGCCGACCGCCGAAGACCCGCCCATCTCGATGAAGTATGGATGCAGGTCTTCTGCGGCGAACTGCGCCATCAGCGCGATCACCTTATCCGCTTCCGCCTCCGCCGCGGCGCCCGACTTCGATTCCGTCCCGTGCACGAAATGGACGTCGGCGCCCAGCAGCCGGTTGAGCAACAGGTTGCCCTGCGTCTCAGGTGCTTGCTCGTCCGTCGTCAGCACGAGCGCCGCCTTCATCCCCGCGATCGCGGCCGCGGCCGCCGTCATCCGGGCGTGGTTCGACTGCGCGCCGCCGGTCGTGATCACCGCCTTCGCGCCCCTGCGCCGCGCGTCGCCGATCAGAAACTCCAGCTTGCGCGCCTTGTTGCCGCCGAGCGCGAGGTCTGTGAGGTCATCACGCTTGAACAGGATGCGCGGGCAGCGGTCGGCGCCGCCCAGCGCCTCGCGCAGCCTGCGCGCATCGTGCAGTGGCGTGGGCAGGCGGGCGAGGCGGAATCGTGGCTGTTCGTCGAGTCTCATGGGTGCCCCGGTCAGAGTACGATGGGAGGCTGTCCCTCCCATGCGGTGCCGTTGCGGACGAGGTGTCCCAGCGTCTCCTCCATCAGGTCGATCATCGCGTCCAGCTTCGATTCCTCGCGCAGGATGCCGGGCAACGCGTAGCGCAGCTCACGGATGTTCGTCGTGTCCACGCCGCGCCGCTTGAACGCGCGGTTCTCGAACCGGCCCGTGCCGAGCGTCATGAGCGCGCCCGCGACGCCGTTCCGCAGCAGGAGAGACTGGATCTTGCCCGGGCTGTCCGCCTTGATGACGAAATCGGGGTCCAGCGTCGGGTGCCCGACCTCGATGTCCTGCATGCCGAAGAACTTGCCGAGCCCGCTGAACAGCGATGCGCGGTACATGCGGAACCGGAACTCGTCGCGGCTCTTGTAGAGCGAGCGGATCCGCGTGTACACCTGCGAGCTGCTGCCCGTGGACACGGCGTACGTGTCGAGCACCAGCTCGAACGTGTCGAGCCGGAACCGGACTTCCTTGACGTGGCCTTTCCGGGCCGTGACCACACTGCCGCTTCGACGCTCGGCGAGCGCGGTCCAGGCCTCATCCCTCGAGGGCAGTTTCGGCCCCCTGCGCAACGCGCTCATCTCGACACCCTCGCGGTTCGGGCAGATATGTCCGCCAAGATGACCGTCCGGCCGGCGGCCAACAAGCGGCGCCCATCAGAGCAGCAGGATGGCCACGACCGCAGTCGCCAGCAGGGCCGCGCCCACGATGAACGTGTACGCCAGGCTGAGGACCGCCCACTTGAATGTCGTGCGCGCCAGCATGCCGCGGAGCGAGACCCGGACTTCGCCGTTCCGCCGGCCGCAGTTGGCGCAGTAGTGGCCGGGCCTCGTGTTGCCACAGTTGCGGCAGGGTTCGGTCGTCCGCAAGGCACGCGTCCGTCAACTTTCGTTGCACTCGCGGGGACGGACCTCCTGCGGACGCGCGCGCACGCCGATCCTGAGAGAGGAAACGCCGGCCCCGGGGCCGGCTCCTCTGTCCCGTGTCGCCGGATCCATGCACCGCGCTTTCTATCTCGCAGGTTGGGGCTGGGTCCTCATCGGGTCCGCGCTCGTCTACCGCGCGAACCGGCCGGACCTGTATCCGCCTGGCGAGCCGCTCTTCACCATGCCCGGCGCACCGCCCGGCTCCGAGGCCGCGCGCTGGTTCGCCTCCGCGAAGCCGTACTGCAACGCGCTCGAGGTCGAGATCCGCGTCGCCAGCGATCCGGCGCCCGCCGGTTGGGACGGCGATGGCTTCCGCGCCGCGTGCTTCGCGATCGCGGGCCGCATCGACCGCGCACGCGAGATCCTCGACTCCGTCCCGGCCGACGACCGCGAGCGGGCGGCCGGCATCGTGTTCGAGACCGCCCACCCCATCGCGGACGCCGGCGACGACCGCTCCGCCGGCCCGATCATGCGGCTCGTCGCCGATTACCAGCCCTGGAACTACATGGCGCTCTACCACGCCGGGATGTCGTTCTACGTGACCGGCGAGCCGGCCCTCTCGCGCGATCACCTGCACCGATTCCTCGAGTTGTACGACGCCGACGACGGCTGGCGCGCCAATGCGCTCGAAATCCTGCGGCGACTCGACGCCGAGAACTCGCCGTGACGACAGACGTGACCTGTTCCTGCGCTCTCTGTGACGCCGCCGATCCGCTCGGCACCGGCCTCTGCCTCGCGTGTCTCGCGACCCGCGCCCGGGGTCGTACGCTCATCGTCGTTCGGGAGAAGGATGCAGGCGACCTCGTCGCGAGCGTCCTCGGCCCCTCGTCGGACCGCGCGGAAACACAAGCCGCGCTGCGCGAGGGGCGCCCGCTCGTCGCCGTACCATCGGCTGCCGGGGCCCGCGTGCTCGAAGCGCTCGATGCGTTCGGCATCGCCGCTCGCGGCGTTCCGGCGGGTCGCGCCTGGCGCGCCATACCTTCGCGCTTCTACGCGATGCTCGCGTGCGTGCTCGCGGCCGGCACTGTCACGGGGACCATCGCGGAGCCGGCGTTCCTCTGGGCGAGCCCGCTGTTCGCGGCGGTGCTGCTGCTGCTCGCCCACCTTTCGATGCGACGACCGTTGCTCGCACCCGGCGACGACGTGCTGCCCGGCGGGTTGCGCGCGGACGTGGCTTCCACGGTGGTCGCCCTCGAGCCGGGCCCCGCGAGGAGCCGCCTGGTGGACCTGCTCCGCATCGCGCGGCCGCTCGAGGCCGCCGTCGTCGCGCAGGGCGATCCGGCGCGGCTACGCGAGTCGGTCCACGACCTGATCCGTGCGGCCTGCGACACGGCGCGCGAGACGGACCGGCTGATCCGGACCGCGGACGTGATCCGGTCGAGCCTGATCTGGACCACGGAAGTCGCGGGTGAGGAACAGGCGGGATCGGCGCGTTCGGCGCTGCGGCGAGCGAGCGAGCTGGCCGCGCAGGGCCTCGCGCGCATGGCCGAGGCCGTCTCTGCGCTCGGCCGCGTCGATGCCGGTGCGGCCACGCTCGACGGACCGGTCGGAACCGAGCTCGCCGGGCTTACGCGCGGCCTCGAAGCCGCCGCGCGCGTGCACGGCGAGACGTTCCGGGAACTGAAGCAGCTGCTCGCCTAGGACGCCGTGGCGTCCGGGCCCGATCGTGCGTCGATCAGCGCCCGGACCGCCGGCACCGCGTCACAGCCACCAGATCAGACCGACCTTGAACCGTCCGGACGTCGCATCCAGGTCGAGGTTGTTGACGGAGATCGCGCCGACATCGACCTGGTTGAACGTGCCGCCCGAGCCGAGCAGCTCGAGGTCGAGCGCGAGCGTCTCCTTCAGGTACACGGACAGTCCGCCGCCGACCGTGAGCGCGCTGCCGCTGAACGTCAGCTTGCCGACCTGGTCGGTTCCGATGGTGGCGTCATTCAGGCTGACCGCCCGGCCCGTGATCGCGGCCTCGAGGTAGGGCACCCAGCGCCGGAGCGTGCTGGCGAAGTGGAAACGGGCGCCCAGGTCGAAGTGCGCCATCTGCCAGGCACCGCTCGGATTCTGCGGATCGCTCACGTCGATCGTCGTGCCATTGATGTTCAGGAACACGGTGATGATCCGGTTGACGCCGTAGCCGGCACGGAGGCCTACGCCCCCGCCGCCGGATGGGTCGCCGTCCTCGACGGTGATCTGGGCCCCTTCAACGTAGACGCCGAGGTTGAACCCGCGGGTCGTCGACATCTGCGCGTGCACGCCGGTCGCGGCCAGGAGCGTGAGCACCGGCAGGACGGACACCGGCAGGAAACGGACTCGGAGCGAGTGCTTCATCAGTTCACCTCGGAGCCGGAACGATCCGCGGACATCAGAGAATCACCGCGAGGATCACGAGTTCATCGATCGGGTCGAGCAGGTCCTCGAACAGGTCGAACACATCTTCAACCACATCGACGACCCGGTACAGCACCAGCATTTCGGCCTGCGAGAGCGCGCCGCCGCCCGGACGCGTGAAGGTCGGCGCAGCCGCGGCGCCCGAGATCTCGACGAAGGGCTGGCCGTTGATCGACGCCGCACCCACGATCGCCGTGGCCGTCACTGACGCGTCCAGCCGCAGCGAATCGCTGCCGTGCCGCACCGTGACATCCACTGCGCCGCTGCCGACGCCCTGCTTCGCGCCCGACACCGCGCCCAGGATCTCGAACGCCCGCTCCTCCACCGCCATGCGGAACGAGATGTCCACCGTGCCCGCGGCGCCGCTCCCCGTGCCCTGCACGTCCAGATCGAAGTCCAGCCGGTTTTGCCCGTTGCGCAGGAATCCGTCCACCGTGACCCTACCGGTGCCGTCCGTCTCATCCAGCGTCGTGCGGTAGTCGAGGATCGTCCCGCCGTCCTGCACCACCGCGAGCCGCAGCGCGATGTCCTGCGCGCTGCCATCTCCTTCGTCGATCAGGTCCGCGTATCCCGTCTCCCGGGAAGGGTCGGGCTGGCCGCCGCTCTCCGCGTACACGATGAAGCGGACGCCGCTCTCGGGCGCGCCGCTCCGCGCGGGATCCACCACGTAGCGGCGCTGCTCGCCATCGAACACGAACGTCTTGCCCCGGTGCAGCGGCGAGATCACGGGGGCCGACGCGGCGTGCAGCGGCGCGTCGATCGAGCCGGTGAGCCGCAAGGCGAGAGCGCGCGCATCCGCCGCGCCGCGGACCGTGCGGAGCGCACCGGCGCCCTCGAGCGCGGCCTCGATGCCGGCGCCGAACCTACCGTTGGAAACGGCCCCGCCCATGGCGAGGAATCCCTTCCACCCGTCGGACGCGAGAATCGAATCGAGCGTTCCGTAGTCGGCGAGCACGGCCTCGGCGTCGAACGGCGCCTTCGATGCCGGCCCCGTCGTGTCGGCGCACGCCGTCAGTGCGCCGGCCAGAAGCGTGAACCCCAGGAGCCCCCGCGATCGACTCGTCGTCATCGTCTCTCCCCTTCGTTCAGGATCCGGGGTCGCGCGTTGCGCCGCCGCTCGTATCCTGCTCCCGGAGCCGCGCCAGCTCGCGCTGCTGCGTCTCGGTGAGCACGTTCTTGATCCGGATCAGCAGCTCCAGATGGGCGCGCTTGATCCGCTTCTCCGTTTCGAGCACCCGTTCCAGCTGGTCCAGCGCGCGGTCCTGATCGATGCGCGCACCCTGCAGGACCTCCTTCAACGTCTGCATCTGGTCGAGCAGCTCCCATTGCAGACCGACCGCCTTGCCCTGCAGGTCCTGGATCATCCGGCTGATGGCGTCCCGCTGCTCGTCCGTCAGGTCGATCGCCCGGCGGTGCAGCATCACCAGTTCCGGCTCGAAGAGCACACTCTCGAGCGGGTTCTCCTCCTGGGGCGGGCCCTGGGCCGCCGCCGCCGCCGGGACCAGCAACAGCCCCAGCACCACCATCCACTGATGCATCCGTGTCATCGTCACGTCCTCACGATCGATTCCGGCGCCCCCGACCGGCCGCGCCGGATGGCCATGTCGGATTCCCGATCCGGGGCACCGACCTCGTCAACTCCGAACCCGGGAAATCGAGCAGCACATCCGTGGGAGAGCGCCAGCCGGCCACCGCCGTCGTGAACGTTGCCACAGTTCGCTCGAACTCGCGATCCGCCCGCGCCTCCGGGTTGAACAGCAGGAACGCCGCCAACGCCGCGGCCGCCGCCAACGTCCCGCCCGCCACCATCCAGCGCGAGCGACGCCGCCAACTCCCGTGCCCCCCACGGCCGCGATCCGTCGATGCCCCGGTGCGCGCTCCACCCGACGCCAGGTCGTCACGGACCCGCTCCATCACCCTGGCGAAGTCCGGCGCCGCCGCCCGGTCCTCCGAGCGGAGCTGCTGGAACCCGTTCCGCAGATCAGCGTCCGGTCGCGGGTCGCTCACGTCTCTCCTCCTCGAGCAGGGCGCGCAGCCGCGCCTTCCCTCGTTCGTAGTGCGTCCGGGCCGATCCCAGCGAGACCTCCATCACTTCCCCCGCTTCCGCGATCGTCAGGTCCTGGTAGAACACCAGGTGCAGGACCTCCCGTTGCCGCGCCGGCAACCGGCGCATCGCCTCGATCAGCCGACGGCTCGTCTCCGCCCGGATCAGCTCGACCTCCGGGTCGTCACCCGCATCGAGCCGGTCCTCTTCCCGGGCGATCCGCACCACCCCACGGTCTCGCGTCCTCGCCCGACGGTGATGCTCCTGCGACGTCCGCCGGATCACGCCGAACAGCCACGTCTTGAACACGGACCGGCCTTCGTAGCGCGCTTTGCCGGACAACACCTTGAGATACGTCGTCTGGAGCACGTCCTCGGCGTCCGACTCCTCCCAACCGCAGCAGTGGAGCGCCCAGCCGAAGCTCTCCTTGTGCAGCCAGCGGAGCTGGGCCTCGAGCTCGGTCGGGGTCATCGGCCGGCACACCTTCGGGTTCGCATCGCTCCGTGTTCGTGCATGAGTGTCCGGGGGTACCCGTTCATATGACAGGGCCGCGAGAAGCATGGTCTTCTGCTATCGATTGTCGGCCGGAGAAGGGGGGATACGGGAGGAGGGAGCGGAGGCGGAAGCGTTTGCGGGGCCGGGAGCGGGGGCGGCGGAGGCGGGAGGGGGGCCGCTCCCGGCCCCGCCCGCTCCCGCCGCAAACGCTCCCGCTCCCGCGAACGCCTCCGCCTCCGCTCCCGCCCCCCGCGTCCGTTCACCTCTTCGGCGCCAACCGAAGCGCCGGATGCAGTGCGAGCAGCGTCGCCACCAGGATTACCGGCGCCGAAGCGAGGGCCGCGGACCGCGCCCCGATCGCGTCACCCAGGACACCGGTCAGCAGTACGCCGGTCGAACCGACGGCCCAGGCCAGGCCCATCGCGATGCCCGAGCCGACCGCGGCGCCCGACGGCATCTGCTCCTGCGCCGTCACCACGATCGGCGGCAGAACGGCCATCGACGTGCAACCCGCGAGCACTGCAGCGATCAGGCCGGTGGCGCTGCCCGGCCGCGCCGACAGCGCCACGACGTAGGCCGGCAGCGAGGACAGCGTCAGCAGTGCCAGCAGCCGGCCTCGCTCCATCCGGTCCGTCAGCCAGCCGCCCAGCAGGCTGCCCGCCGCCTGGCCCGCCAGGAACGCCGACAGCGCCAGCGCGCCCACCGCCTCCGGCGCCCCCGCCGCGTTCGCCGCAATCGGCTCCATCGTCAGGAATACGCGCTGCACGAACGTGCTGACCACGCTGATCCCGAACACCAGGCCGAGCGGTCCCGCGAACAGCTTCAGCATCGCACCCGGAGAGGGCAGCACTGCTGCCGACGCCGGCGGTGGCGCCGGCAGCAGCAGGAACAGCACCGGCACCAGCACCAGCACCGGGATCATCGCCAGCCACAAGCGGTCCAGACCGAATGCCGTAACCCACATCACCGCCACCAGCGGTCCCGCCGCGAATCCCGCCGACCCGCCGAACGAGAACAGCGAGTACCGGAGTCCGCGCGCACCGCCCGCCTCCACCCGCACCGCCATCGACGCCCCCGGCGGATGGAACGCCGCGCTCCCCAGACCCCCTACCATCAGGATCACGATCAGTACCTTCAGGCTCGGCGCCACCCCGATCAGCGACATGAACACGCCCGATACCAGCGGCCCCAGGATCACGAACCCGCGCCGGCCCCACCGATCCGACAGGAACCCCATCAACGGCTGCAACAGCGACGACGAGATTGCCAGCGTCGTCGTCAACAGCGCCGCCAGCGCGATCGACAGCCCCAGCCGATCCATGATCCGCGGCAGCAGCGGATGCAGGAACGCCGCGTACAGGTCGTTCAGCGCGTGCGCCGACGCCACGACCAGCGCCGTCCCCACCGCCCCCCGCCTCCACACACCCGCCGGATCCAAGGCCTCGTCCCGCATTCCCTCCCCCGCAAAACGCAACCCGCTCCCGCTCCCCCGAAATCCGTGCCCGCAAACCTAACCGCTCCCACCACACCGGCACCCACCCCCGCAAACGCCTCCGCTCCCGAATCACCCCCACCGAGCCTCGTCGCCAACCCGGAAACGAACAAGGCCCCGGGGTCCACGTGGACCCCGGGGCCTTTGCCCTCGAACCTTCGCCGTTCTTCCGCGTCAGTTCGTGATCGGCCGCGTCGTCAGCGGGCTGCCCGAGTAGTCGATCACCAATGAGACCCGCCGGTTCTGCTGACCCGCGGCGCCCGGACCCTGCGCGCCCGGAACCACCTGGCGATCCGCCGCCTCACCGTAGCTCACGACCTTCACCATGTCGTTCTGCAGGCCCTGCGTTACCAGGAACGCCTTCACGCTCTCCGCGCGACGCTGGCCCAGCTGCAGGTTGTACGCACGGCTCCCCGCCGGGTCCGTGAAGCCCTCGACCGTCACGACCGCGTTCGGATAGTACCCCTTCACCACCGACGCGAACTTCTGCAGCACCGCGTGATCCGGATCCCGCAGCATGTCGCTGTCGTAGTCGAAGTTCACCGGCACGTTGAACGACAGCATCCCCTTCAGCTGGTCGATGCTCGCGTTGAACTCCGTCCGCATCGAACGAAGCTCCTGCTCCAGCGCCGCCGCCCGGCTCTCCAGACCGCCAACGCGGCCGTCCAGCGCCCCGATCTTGCTGTCCAGAGCCTGGTCGCCCGACTGCATCTCCGTCTGCATGTCCGACCGCAGCTGCGCCATCTGCGAATCCACGTCCTTCCGCTTCGCGTACCCGCAGCCCGCCAGCCCGACCAGGCCAAGGATCAGTCCGCCACGCGCCACCTGGCCCATACGAACCTCTCGCATCTCGTACCTCCTCTGTCCGCCGTTGTGCGGCCCCCTTCGGGGACCGTTCCCATGCGCGCCGGGATCTCTCCTTCCACCCGCCGGCCTTGCGCCGCCCGCGGCCGGATCCGAGCCCCGGCTCGCGTTGCACCCAACGCGCTCTGACTTGGAGAAGCAATGAACATGCCGGATCTTGCAATTCACTGAAAAATAAACCATCTACAAAATTATCCACATCAGGGCTTTTCGCGGCGACCTCGGCCGGGGTCGTGCCCGCGATGGGGAAATCGACCGGGGAAACGCCGCCCCCCGGAGCCGCGCCGGCGACGGTTGTCGACCGGCGGGTGGGTCGCTTCTTCCGCGCGGGCCAGGGCCTCGATCCGGTCGGGATGACCACTTTGGAGGACTGCGGTGTTTCATGGGAACATCCACGCCGTTTCGTGCATTTACACTCCCGATCGGTCCGGGCCCTCGAGTGCGGCCTGACCGCCGGGACCACTGGAACGGGAGGACCTCTGATGCTGATTCGACGCCCCGACGACATCCTGTCGTCCGAGATCACGCCGTACGAAGTGTATCTGAACCGGCGGCGGTTCATTGAGGCGATGGCGGTCGGTGCGACGTCTCTGCTACTGCCGGCGGGCGCGGCCGCGTGTGCGCCGGCGAACGATCAGGAGAAGGAAGAGCTGACGCCGTACGAGGATGTGACCACGTACAACAACTTCTACGAGTTCGGCACGGCAAAGGACGATCCGTCGAAGAACGCGAAGAACTTCCGCACGCACCCGTGGTCGATCGCGGTGGAGGGGCACGTGCAGAAGCCGGCCGTCTACCAGCTCGAGGACTTCCTCAAGCCCTACGCCATGGAGGACCACGTCTACCGGCTGCGTTGCGTGGAGGCGTGGTCGATGGTCATCCCGTGGCGCGGTTTCCCGCTGCGCACGCTGATCGACACGGTGCAGCCGACATCGCAGGCGAAGTACGTCGAGTTCACGACCCTGCTCGACCCGGACGCAGATGCCGTACCAACGGCGGCCCATCCTCGACTGGCCCTACGTCGAGGGGCTTCGCCTCGACGAGGCCATGCACCCGCTCACGCTCCTCGTCACCGGACTCTACGGCAAGGACCTGCCCAACCAGAACGGCGCCCCGCTACGCGTCGTCGTGCCCTGGAAGTACGGGTTCAAGAGCATCAAGTCGATCGTCAAGATCCGCTTCGTCGAGGAACAGCCCGTCACCGCGTGGATGCGCGCCGGCCCCAACGAGTACGGCTTCTACTCGAACGTCAACCCCGAGGTGGACCACCCGCGCTGGAGCCAGGCACGCGAACGCCGCATCGGCGAGTTCCGCAAGCGGCCCACACTCATGTTCAACGGGTACGCCGACCAGGTCGCCAGCCTCTACAAGGGCATGGACCTGCGCAAGTACTTCTAGCTTACTCGCTCATGTCCACCGACACCCGCGTCCAGCCGGCGCACGAGAACGGAATCTCCGACCGCGACGCGAATCCGTCCGCCGCCGCGCCCACCGATCCGCCCGCGGCGGCCGCCACGACCCGGAGCCCGGACCGGATGGCGTCGCAGAAAACGCCCCGACGACGCTCCGCCGCCACCCGTAACGCGGCCATCGTCCGCTGGGGCCTCAAGCCCCTCGTCTGGGCCGGCTCGCTCACACCCCTCGCCATCCTCGGCGTGCGCGCACTCAACGACGACCTCACCGCCAACCCCATCGAGCTGCTCACCAACTGGACCGGGTTCACCACCCTCGTCCTGCTCATGGCCACCCTCGCCATCACCCCGCTCCGCCGCATCACCGGCTGGAACCCGCTCATCAAGCTCCGCCGGCCCGTCGGACTCTTCGCCTTCTTCTACGCGACGTTGCACTTCCTCGTCTACCTCGTCCTCGACCAGTTCTTCTGGTGGGAAGGCATCGTCGGCGACGTCATGGACCGCCCCTACATCACCGTCGGCTTCACCGCCTTCCTCCTCCTGATCCCCCTTGCCTTCACCTCCACCCGCGCCTCCATCCGCCGACTCGGGAAACGCTGGCAGACCCTCCACCGCCTCGTCTACATCACCGCCGGACTCGGCGTCCTCCACTTCTACTGGAAGGTCAAGGCCGACACCCGCCAGCCTCTCATCTTCGCCGCCATCCTCGCCGCCCTCCTCCTCGCGCGCCTCATCCCCGCACTCCTCACCTCCCGCCGCCCCCGAACCTCCCCCCACTGACCCGCTCCCCCCACCCCCCCACTCCCGCAACCGGCCCCGCAAACGCCTCCGCCTCCGCTCCCTCCCCCCGATTCCCCCCGCTGGCCCACCAGCCCTGCGCTCCCCATCTTCCACCCCGGCCTCGCGCGCAGCGCGCCCGCGTCGCGACCCCGCACGCGTGCGACACAATGGCCCACGGATTGGGACTTTTCGGCTCCCGCGGCGCCGCGCCCCCGCCGGTCACGATGACCGACAGGCTTGTGCCGCATGGGGATCCGAGCGTCGTAACCGCCGCCGCGCCGTGCGTTTCCGGGGGTATACAACTTGCTCCGATAATTCGTGAATATTTTCGCGGAAGCGCCATCGGGATGGCGGGACCCCTGCCGGACGCGGGTCGTCGAGCCGGGGGAAGGCCATCCCGAAGAGTCTAGGCGAGGGTCCGCGGCGAGGTAGTGGAGGCCGATGTCGGAATCGGGAGGACGGGAAGCGGCGTTCGTCGGTCGGATCACGGCGGGAGCGACGCACGAGTTGCGAAACGTCCTGGCGATCGTGAAGGAGTCGGCGGGTCTGCTGGAGGATCTGCTGGAGCTGGGCACCCGGCGGGGCGAGCTGGACGTTGGGCGAATCCGGCAGGCTGTGTCGCGGATCGATGCGCAGGTGGCGCGGGGCGCCGAGTTGCTGGGCGCGTTGAATCGGTTCGCGCACGCGATGGACCGGACGGATGAGGGGGTGGACCTCGGGCATCATGTGGAGCAGATGGCGTTGCTGGCTCGTCGGTTCGTGCGGCGCGGGGAGCGTGAGTTGCGTGTGCGGCCGGGCCCGGAGGGTGTGACGATCCAGGCGAACGGTCTGGCGGTGCACATGTCGCTGGTGGCGGCGGTGGAATGGTGTGCGGAGCAGGTTCCGGTCGGTGGCTCGGTGGTTGTGGGTGTGGAGCGGGTTTCGGGCAATCCGGCGGTTCGCGTTGAAGGCGAGGCGGCGGACGGCAGGTCGGTGCCGGTGAGCGGGACTGGCTGTGCGGCGGGTGTAGCGGGTGGTCTCGAGGTGTCGGCGGATCCGTCGGGCAACGGATTCCTGCTCGCGGTACCGGACGGGAGGACGTGATGAGCAAGATCAAGCTTCTTCTCGTGGACGATGAGGAGGAATATGTCCGGACGATGGCGTCGCGGCTGGAGATGCGCGATGTCGCGAGCCGGGTCGCGCTGAGCGGGGAGGCGGCACTGCGGGCGGTCGAGGACGAGGCACCGGACGTGATGGTGCTGGACCTGCGGATGCCGGGCATCGATGGGATGGAAGTTCTGGAGCGGGTGAAGTCGGAGCACCCGCGCGTGCAGGTGGTGATTCTGACGGGTCACGGCTCGGATCGCGAGGAGCGGGAAGCGCGCCGCCTGGGTGCGTTCGAGTACCTGGAGAAGCCTGCGGACGCGAAGCAGGTCTTGAAGACAGTACGGGCGGCGTGGAAGAAGGGGCTCGCGCTGCTGAAGGACTCGGCGGACGGGTTCAGCCGGACGATGACGGCGGCGGCGCTGGCGGAGGGCGGTCTGGCGGAGGCGGCGCGCGAGGAATCGCGGAAGCCGGCGTCGCGGCAGCCGGAACCGGCCGCCGCGCCATCGGCGGAGGCGGCGGATGCGTTGGCGCCGTCGCTCAAGGTACTCTTCGTCGATGATGAAGAGGATTTCGTGACGACGATGGCGGAGCGGATGCGCCTCCGTGATGTGGGAAGCGACGTCGCGTTGAGCGGAGACCGTGCGCTGGAGATGCTCGCGGACGATGTGCCGGACGTGATGGTGCTCGACCTGCGCATGCCGGGAATGGACGGGATGGAGGTGCTGCGGCGGGTGAAGAAGGCGTATCCGGGTGTGCAGGTGATCATCCTGACGGGTCACGGGTCCGACCAGGATGAAGAGGAGGCGCGCCGGCTGGGCGCGTTCGACTACCTGTGCAAGCCGATCGACATCAACCGGCTGGTCGACACGATCCGCAGGGCCGGGCACGCCGGCCGGGCCGTCGTGTAGCGGGCTGCGGGGAACGGACGGGGTCGGGGCGATGGTGGACGAGGCGGCGAAGACGCCGACGGACGGCAAGGATCCTGACGCGCTGATCTCGCGGGGCCGGTACCGCAAGCTGCTGCTGATGGTCGTGCTCTCGGTGTCGGCGGTGGCACTGGTGCCGCTGGTGACGATGTCGATCATCGCGTACCACCAGTTCCAGCACGCCTTCCGCTCCGAGTCGACGCGTCCGATGGAGCGGTTCGTGGACGCGGGCAAGCAGTCGCTCGAGTCCTTCCTGTCCGAGCGGCTGACGGCGCTCGCGCGCGTCGCGCAGGAGACGCCGCTCGAGGAAATGCGGGACAGCGCCCGGCTGAACGCGCTGCTCGCGGGCATGAAGCGGGAGTTCGTCGGTGTCGTCGATCTCGGGCTGATCGACGAGACGGGGGTGCAGGTCACGTACGCGGGCCCGTACGCGCTTACCGGGCGGAGCTACGCGGAGCAGGCGTGGTTCCGGGAGGTGACCGCACGGGGCGCGACGGTGAGCGACGTGTTCCTCGGCTACCGCAACCTGCCGCACATCGTGATCGCCATCCAGCACGAGTACGAGAGCGGGCATTCCGCCGTGCTGCGGACGACGATCGACACCGACGTGGGCCACTTCCTGGTGCGTGACCGGGCCGGGCGGCGGCCCGGCCAGGAGTCCGTCTGCCTGCGCTGCCACTCGCTGGCCGTGCAGCCGTTCGGCGACGCCTTCATCGTCAACGACGCGGGCATCCTGCAGACGCCGTCGCGCCTGTACGGCGACGTGCTGCAGCCCGTGCCACTGCCGCCGCTGCCCAGCGACAACAGCACCGCGGGCCTGCTCGACGTGACGGACGACCGGGGCGTGAACGTGGTGCTCGCGTACGCCCGGATCGCGCGCTCGCCCTTCACGCTCGTGCTGCTCAACCCACGCGAGACAATGCAAGCGGCGTGGCAGCCGCTCGGCCGCGAGCTGATCGTGTTCCCCGCGATCAGCGCGATTCTGATCCTCGCCGTGATCCTGGTGGGCGGCGTGTACGTCGTGCGGCAGGCTCGCGAGACGGACCGCAAGCGGGCCGCGCTCTACCACAAGATGGAGTACACGAACAAGCTCGCGGCCATCGGCCGGCTGGGCGCGGGCGTGGCGCACGAGATCAACAACCCGCTCTCCATCATCACCCAGAAGGCGGGGCTGCTGAACGACCTGCTCACGATGTCGGACGAAATGCCACCGCGGGAGAAGATGCTCGAGCTGATCGATTCCGTGCTCCGTTCGGCGGAACGCTGCGGCGGCATCACGCACCGGCTGCTCGGCTTCGCCAAGCACATGGACGTCCAGCGCGAGAAGCTCAACCTCGACGTCCTGCTCCGCGAGGTGCTCGGCTTCCTCGAGAAGGAGGCCAGCTACCGGAGCATCCGGATCGAGTTCGCCCACGCCGAAGAACCGCCGCCCATCGTGAGCGACCGCGGCCAGCTGCAGCAGGTCTTCCTCAACATCATCAACAACGCGTTCGCCGCCGTCGAGGACGGCGGCCGCATCGAGATCGGCATCGTGCGGGCGGGGCCGGACGCGGTGGCCGTGAGCATTGCCGACAACGGGGTCGGGATCCCGGAGTCGCAGCTCGAGCAGATCTTCGACCCCTTCTTCACCACCAAGAAGGGCGCCGGCACGGGTCTCGGCCTCTCGATCACGTGGGGCATCGTGCAGAAGCTGGGCGGCCAGATCAGCGTGAAGAGCACGGTGGGCGAAGGCACCTGCTTCACCGTGACGCTGCCCATTGGCGGCCGGCCGGGCGAGGTATTGTGATGGCGGCGGTACGCGTGCTCATCGTCGATGACGAGCCGGAGCTGGTCAGCGCGCTCGCCGAGCGGCTGAGCCTGCGCGGGTTCGAGACGCACGGCGTTACCGACGGCGCGACCGCCCTCGAGCGGCTTCGCGCCGAACCGTTCGATGTCGTGCTGGCGGACGTCAAGATGCCGGGTCTCGGCGGCTTCGACCTCGCCCGCACCATCAACGCCGAGCGGCCCGGGCTCCCCGTCGTCCTGCTGACTGGCGCCAGCTCGGCGCTGGACGCCGCCAGCGGCTCGACGCTGGGCGCTTTCGACTACCTCGTGAAGCCCGTGAAGATCGATGACCTCGTGCGGGTGCTTCGCGCCGCCGCCGGGAAGGAGCTGCCATGAACGAGACGACCGTCCTGCTGGTGGACGATGAAGAGGAGTTCGTCACGGTGCTCGCGGAACGCCTGCAGGCGCGCGGCCTCGACGTGGACACGGCGGCCAGCGGGCAGATCGCGCTCGACATGGCGGCGCGGCGCGCCTACGACGCGATCCTGCTCGACATGGCGATGCCGGGTCTCGACGGCGTGCAGACGCTGAAGGGCCTGCTCTCCATCAACCCGGACCTGCAGGTGATCCTGCTCACCGGTCAGGCTACGCTGTCCCAGGCGGTCGAAGCCATGAAGCTGGGCGCGCTCGACCTGCTCGAGAAGCCGGCCGACATCCTCGCGCTCGTCGACCGTATCGACGTGGCCGCCCGCCGGCGCACCTCGCTCGAGAACCAGCGCGTGCAGAAGCGGATCCGCGACATCACCCGCTCGAAGGGATGGTGATCCCGTGAACAGCGTGATCCGGGTCCGCGACTTCATGATTCTCGTCGACCGGTATCCGTCCGTTCGCGACCATGCCACGCTGCGCGAGGCCGTCGCGGTGATCGAGAGCGCGCAGCTCGAGGTCGAGCTGCGCAAGTCGCTGCCCCGCGCGCTGCTCGTTTTCGACGGGATCCAGGTGCTGGTCGGCACCGTGCGCCGCCGTGACATCCTGCGCGGGCTCGAGCCGCGCTTCCTCGTGAGTGCGCCGCTCGAGTATCGCAGAAAGCTGTTCGACGTGGCCATCGACCCCAACCTCGCGGAACTGTCTTTCGACCGGGTCATCCAGGGCATTCGCGAGCAGGCCGACCGGCCCGTGAGCGATGTGATGCAACCGATCCAGTCGATTCTGTCCGCCGATGACCACCTGATGAAAGCCGTCTACGAGATGGTGTCGTACGACCTGACCCTGATCCCGGTGGTGGAGGGGAAGAACCTGGTGGGCGTGGTGCGTTCGGTGGACGCGTTCCACCAGGTCGCGAGGTTGTTGAAGCGGGAGTGATCGATAGAGCGCGGCCGGCAGCCGGTGGCCGCGCGGGAGGTGTGGTTGATGATGGAACAGTCGCCGTCTCCGACCGTCGCGGCCGTCGCCGAACCGCGAGCCCGAAGCGGTGAGCCAGCTCCGCAGGCGCGTCATCCCGCGCCCGCGGGCGCCGACCGGAAGCGGATCTTCTGGATCCTCCTGGGCGTCGCGCTCTTCGCTGGCGTGTACCTCGCTCCGGACCTCGCTCCCGCCATCGATCCGAACGGGAAGGCGTTCCCGCTCCCGCCCGAGGGGAAGGCGGCGCTCGCCATGTTCCTGCTGGCCTCCACGTGGTGGATCACGGAGGTCATCCCGATCGGGGTCACGGCCATCGCGATCGGCGTCATCCAGGCGCTGTTCCTGATCCGGCCCGCGCGCACCGCGTTCACCGACTACATGGACCCGTCCGTCTGGTTCATCGTCGGCTCCCTCATGTTCGGCATGGTCTTCACCAAGACCGGCCTCACGCGGCGCATGGCATACCGTATCCTGCGGCTGGTCGGCGAGCGCACCAGCATGATCTACCTGGGCTGCTTCACCATGACGGCGGCCCTCACGCTGGTGATGGCGCACACCGCCGTCGCGGCCACCGTGTTCCCGCTCTTCCTCGCCATCTACGCTCTCTATTCCGAGGACAGCTCGCCGACGAAGTTCGGCAAGGGCCTGTTCATGGGCATGGCGTTCGTGGCGGGCGCGGGCAGCATCATCACCCTGCTGGGTGCGGCCCGCGGTGCCGTCGCCATCGGCTTCTTTCTCGATGTCACGGGCCGCTCGATCGGGTTCTTCGAGCTGAGCTACTACATGCTCCCGGTGGGCGTGGTGATGGTCATCGCGCTCTGGATCTTCTTCATGCTCTGGTATCCGCCGGAACGGAAGACCATCCCGGGGCTCCGCGAGCGGGCCGACCGGCTCTACCGAAGCCTCGGCCCCATCACGCGCAACGAGATCCTCGGCCTGGTCGTCGTCGTGGCCGCCATTCTCTGTCTCAGCCTGCGCTCCTTCGTGCCGGCACTCGAACCCATCGACAAGAGCGCGATCATCCTTGCGGCCACCGTGCTCTTCTTCCTGCTGCGCATCGTGTCGCTCGAGGACCTCGAGGGCACGTCCTGGAACATCGTCATGCTCTTCGGCGGCGCCATGAGCCTCGGCCTCTGCCTCTGGCAGACCGGCGCCGCCAGCTGGCTCGCCATTCACTGGCTCACCCTGTTCCAGAACGCGCACTGGGCGATCTTCGTGATGGGTATTGCCTTCTTCGTGCTCGTCATGACCAACTTCATCATGAACGTCGCCGCCATCGCGATCACCATGCCCGTCGCCCTCGTGATGGCGCCCTATCTCCACGTGGCTCCCGAGGTGTGCCTCTTCGCCTGCCTCGTCACCGCGGGGATGCCGTTCCTCCTCCTGATCGGCGCCGCGCCGAATGCGATCGCGTACACAAGCGGACAATTCACGGTTGGCGAATTCTTCCGGGCCGGTGTGCCCGCGAGCATCCTCCTGCTGATCGTACTGGCAGTGTTCGTATGCGTGATCTGGCCATTGATGGGCATGCCCGTGCTGCTGCAGTAGGCAGCGGCGCGCACCGGGGGCTGTTGGGCCCCTTTGCCCGCTCGCGCCGCAATCGGGGACGACGGCGGCGATGGCGGGAGGCGTCGTCATGAGCGCGTCCCGTGACGGACCGGCGGCGGCCCGCGAGTCCGGGCCCATCCGCGCCCCCGAGCCCGGCATGACCGGCATCTGCGCCGCGCCGGGACGGCCACTTCCGCGAGCTCTTCTGGCACACGCTCGGGCGCCTGGTGCTGCTGTACTTCGTGCCCCTGCTGCTGCTCGCGGCGTTCTTCCAGTATCACTACCGGCAGCTCGTGCACAGCGGCGTCAGCTCCCACCTCGAGGTGATCGCCGAACACCAGGCGCGGCTCTTCGACCTGTTCCTCCGCGAGCGGCTGACCAACCTCAGCAACCTCGCCGACGATCCGCAGTTCCCGGCCGCGGACCGCGATCCGGCCGGCCTGTCATCCCTTCTCGCCAAGCTGCAACGGGCGAGCGAGGCGTTCGTCGATGTCGGCGTCGTCGATGAGCTGGGGAGGCTGGTCGCCTACGCCGGACCGGTCGAATACCCCGCCGGCTACGACTACCGGAACGAGAGCTGGTTCCGGGAACTGGTGTCCGGTCAGCGCGACGCCGTCATCACCGACATCTATCTCGGGTTCCGCGGCCGACCCCACTTCACGATCGCGCTCGCGCGCGGCACGCCGGACGAGCCGCTCATCCTGCGGGCCGCGATCTCGCCGGAACGGCTCGCGGACTACCTTACCGGACTGGAAGGCGCCAACGAGGTGCGCGCCGTCGTCGTCAACGGCGCCGGTGTGCCGCAGGTGACGACGCCGCGCCAGGGCGCGCCCTTCGACACCTCCCGGTTCGTGCCGCCCGCCGAGCCGCGCCGCGGCCACGTGAACGTCGGCCGCAACGTCGACTACGCCTGGGGCTGGCTGGGCGAGGCGCCCTGGGCGCTGGTCGTGACGGAGGCACCGGGCATGGCGGCGAACACCGGTGTGACCGCGCCCGGGATGGGCCTGCTGCCGACGGTCGCCGTCTTTCTCGTCATGGGTCTGGTGATCCTCGTGCGCACGCGCCAGGTGGTTGGCCGGCAGCTGGCGACGGAACTGCACGAGGCCGAGCTGTCGGGCCAGCTCGTGCACGCCGCGAAGCTGGCATTGGTCGGCGAGCTGGCGGCCGGCATCGCGCACGAGATCAACAACCCGCTCGCCATCATCGCCGAGGAAGTCGGCGAGCTCAAGGACTCGCTGGATCCCACCCTCGCCATGGCCGACGAGGAGCCGATCGACCTGAACGAGCACCTCGATGCCGTGCTCGACGCCGTGTTCCGCTGCCGCGATATCACGCGCAAGCTGCTCACCTTCGTCCGCCAGACGGACGTACGGCTCGACCGGATCAACGTGCACGACGTGCTCGACGACGTCCTCGACGAGATGCTGGCCAACGAGCTGCTGCTCTCCAACACCCGGGTCGTACGCAGCTACGCCTTCCGCGATGTCGCGATCCTGGCCGACCGCAACCAGCTCGTCCAGGTGTTCGTGAACCTGGTCAAGAACGCGATCGATGCGATGCCTGACGGCGGCACGCTCACGGTCTCCACCAGCGTGCGCAACGGGAAGGTCGCGATCTCCGTCCGTGACACCGGCTCCGGCATGAGGCCGGACCAGATGGAGCGCATTTTCACCCCCTTCTTCACCACCAAGGACCCCGGCAAGGGGACGGGACTCGGGCTCAGCGTCAGCTACATGATCATCCAGAATTTCGGCGGCGCCTTCTACGTGGACAGCGCGCCGGACAAGGGCAGCGTGTTTTCCGTGGAGCTTCCGCTGGCCGCGGAGGTTCCGGCGACGGTCGCGTGACTGCGGCCAGCAAGAGAGGGATCGATCGATGGCAACTTGTGTCAGGGACCTCATGCTCCCGCTGTCGGAATACGCGGTGGTGACGGAGGACGCGACGGTGCTGGACGCGCTCGAGGCGCTCCGCGCCGCCCAGGCGAAGCTGCCGCCCGACCGGCAGCCGCACCGCGCCGTACTCGTCCGCGACCGGCGCGGCGAGATCACGGGGAAGGTCCACTATTTCGCCTTTCTCCGGGCCATGGTGCCCGAGCGCAAGGCACTGAAGGAACGCGACGTGATGGACCGCGCCGGTGTGGGCGACGACCTGCGCGAATCCTCCATGCGCATGCTCGACTTCTTCACCGGCCACCTCGTCGATTTCCGCGAGCGGGCTCGCAGCGTGTCCGTCCGCGACGTGTGCACCAGCGTGGCCATCAGCATCGACGAGGGCGCCGCCGTCTCCGACGCCATCAGCATGTTCCTCGCGCAGCAGACCCATTCGCTGCTCGTACGGCACGGCCCCAGCACGGTCGGGATCCTGCGCCTGAGTGACCTCTTCGACGAGCTGTCCCGCCAGATCCTGCGGGATGGGCACGTCCCGGAAAGGACGTAACGGAACCATGTCCAGGGTCCTGCTCATAGATGATGAGGAGCGATTCCGCGCTTCGCTCGCCCGGCGCCTGCGCACGCGCGGCTACGACGTGGCCGATGTCGAGAGCGGCGAGGAGGCGGTCAAACGGATCCGGGCCGACGCGGAGATCGATGTCGCCGTGATCGACCTGAAGATGCCCGGGATGGACGGCATCGAGACGCTGCGCGAGCTGCGCACGTTCAATCCCGCCATCCAGGGCATCATGCTCACCGGGCACGGCAGCCTCGATTCGGCCAAGGATGCCGGCCGCCAGGACGCCTTCAAGTTCCTGCAGAAGCCGTGCGACATCGAAGAGCTGGCGACGGTGATCGAGGACGCGCGCGCCGAGGCCGTGTACGCCCGCGCCCGTCACGAGATCGCCTACCAGCCGAAGGAACGGCGCTCCGTGAAGAGCTGGCTGATCGGCAGCCACAATTCGCGGCCGCTCTTCCAGATGATCGGCCTCGCCATCTTCCTGATCGGGATCCTCGCTCCGCCGCCCGCGCGGCTGCTCGAGTTGCTCAGCATGCAGAAGAGCGCGCCGGCGGAGGGCGTGCACGACCCGATCGCCGGCTACGCATCCTTCCGCGAGATGTCGCCCGGGCAGAACATCGCCGCCTATTACAGCCACAAGTACAAGCTGGACCGGGAAGTGGTCGAGGCGGACGGGACGCGCCACATGATCCCGCTGACCCCGGACCAGGCCGCGTTCCGCGCTCAGGTCATGCTCGCCGTGCTGCTGGTGGCGGCACTCTTCTGGGCGACGGGCGCGGTGCCTGTGGGTGTGACCACGCTGTTCGTGGCCGCGTCCATCTACCTGTTCGGTATCTTCAGGCCGGACGGCGTGGCGCAGGCCTTCGCCAAGGACGCGGTGCTCTTCATCTTCGGCGTGCTGTGCATGGCGAAGGCGATCAGCCGGACCGGGCTCGACCGCCGCATCGGCATGGCGCTGCTCGCGCCCGCGAAGAACCTGACGCTCTTCCTGCTGGTCTTCCTGCCGCTCTTCTCCGTGTGTTGCTCCTTCCTCTCCGAGCACGCCATGGTCGCCTTCACCATGCCGCTCTTCGTCATGGTCTGGGCCAACGCGATGCGGAGCCCCGGCGTCCGGAAGGACCGCTCGCTCATGGTGCTGCTCGCGCTCGCGCTCTGCTACGCCGCCAATTCCGGCGGGCCCGGCTCCCCGGCCGCCGGCGGGCGGAACGCGATCGCGATCGGCATCCTCACCGACTACGGGCCCGTGCCCAGCTTCGGGCAGTGGATGCTTTACGGCATGCCGCTGGTTCCGGTCATGTCGTTCTGCATCGGGCTTTATTTCCTGATCGCGCTCGGCCGCAAGGTCCAGGTGAAGAAGCTCGACATCGCGTCCGAGATCCGCAACGCCGCGGCGAAGATCGGGCCGGCGACCCGGAGCGAGTACGTCACGGGCGCAATCCTCGCCCTCGTCGTCGGACTCTGGATCGGGGCGAGCGGACCTCTCGGGCTGGGCGGGCCGGTCCTCATCGGGATCGTCCTGCTCAACGTGTTCCGCATCCTGTCGTGGAAGGAGATGCAGTCGATCCACTGGGAGGTGGTCTTCCTCTACGCCGGCGCGTCCGCGATCGGCTCGGCCCTCGCCGCGACCGGCGCGGCCCTCTTCATGGCTGACATCTTCGTCGCCATCCTGCCCGACTTCATGCGCGGCGGATCCGGCCTCGCGATCGCGTCCAGCCTGTTCACCGGAATCACCACCAACTTCATGAGTGATGGCGCCACGGTCGCGGCCATCGGCCCCGTCACCATCTCCATGGCCGCGGTTGCGGGCGTGCACCCCTGGATGGTGGCGCTGTCGACGGCCTTCTCCTCCTCCTTCGCCCACATGCTGATCATCGGGACGCCGTCCAACGCGCTGGCCTACGCCATGGCGAAGGACCCCAACACCGGCGAACAGCTGGTCACCCTGGGCGACTTCTTCAAGCACGGCTTCTTCGTCCTGCTCATCAGCTTCGCCGTGTTCTGGCTCTGGGCCGTTCTCGGATACTGGCACTGGATCGGGTTCCCCCCGGTCTGACTCGAGGGAAGGACGTCATGGAATACCTGATGAAGCTCCTCATCGTGGACGACGAGACCCGCTTTCTCGACGCCATCGGCAAGCGGCTTACCCGGCGCGGCTTCGACGTCCGCACGGCCTCGAACGGGCCGGACGCCATCGAGCTGGCGCGGAACGAGAAGTTCGATGTCGCCCTGCTCGACTTGAAGATGCCCGGGATGCAGGGCGGCGAGGTGCTGAAGGCGCTCAAGGCAGAGCATCGCTTCCTCGAGGTCATCATCCTGACCGGCCATGGCTCGCTCGAGAGCGCGGTCGAGCTCACCAAGCTGGGCGCGTACAGCTACCTGCCCAAGCCCTACGAGCTCGACAAGCTCATCGAGGTGCTCAAGGACGCGTTCCAGGAACGGCTGCAGAAGAAGTTCACCGCCGACCAGGCCCGAACGGAGCAGATCGTCGCCATGGCCACGGGCGAGAGCCCGCTCGCCATTCTCCGCAAGCTCCGCGAAATGGACGACGACCGGAAGTAGGGCCGCTCAGGCGCCGGCCGGGAACGGACCGCCGGCGCCTGACGCACCGCTCGCGTCGAGCGCGCGGGCGTACAAGTCGAAGTCCGCCGCCGAAAACAGCACGAGCCGGATCTCCTCGAACGCGCCCGCGTTCCCCTGCACGAACTCGAGCACCGTCGCGATCGCCGTGCGCGCCGCCGACGCCACCGGGTAGCCGTACGCCCCCGTGCTGATCGAAGGGAACGCGACCGACCTCGCGCCAACTCCCTTCGCCGCTTCCAGCGAGTTCCGGTACGCCGCCGCCAGCAGGATACCCTCGCCCCGATCGCCTCCGCTCCATACCGGACCCACCACGTGGATCACGTGCCGCGCCGGCAGCTTGCCCGCCGTCGTCGCCACCGCCTCGCCCGTGGGCAGCCCGTCCGGATAGCGCGTCTGTCGGAGCGCGCGACAGGCCGCCAGAATCGCGGGACCGCCTCGACGGTGGATGGCGCCATCCACGCCGCCACCACCCAGCAGCGACGAATTGGCGGCGTTTACGACCGCATCTACCTGCTGCTCCGTGATGTCGCCGCGGATGAGGACCAGGCGGGTACCGCCGACGTGAGCCTCGCGCATGACCGGCGCTCCTGCGGGGTGACGTACGCTCCCCGATGGTAGGCGCGGTCGGGCCGGCGCGGCAAGGCAGGTGTCGTGAATCAGGAGGGCGTCGCCGCGCCGGTGCTGATACGGCCGACGATACGACGGATGCCCGAGCGGAGGAGCAGGCTGCATGCGGTTGCGGCCGTGATGGCGATGAGGGTCGCCACGCCGGGACGCGCACGTCCAGCGATGATGCCGGCTGACAGTACGTATACGATCGCAGCCGCGGTCACGCCGAAGCCGAGCGTCAGCGTCCGCCGGATCGCGTGTCGCGGGTTGGGTGGGTTGCGCCGTGCGGTGGCGAGTGCGAGTCCCATCAGGACGACGGGCGGCGCGACGGAAGCAAGACCGAGGGAGGCACCGCTTGCCAGTTGCCCACCCGCCGCCGAGAGGATCGCGGAAGTGGTGAACGCGGCGAGTCCCACGATCGCGGCCTGCAGCATCCAGAGCACGCGTCGTCTGCCGGACTCGGGCGCTTCGATCATTGTCGCGCGCAGGTTGGTCACCGCCAGCATGAGGAGCGCGACCCAGAGCGTGCCCAGGACCGCTTTGACGGCCGGATCGTCGGTCAGCGCCTGGATCGCCCCGGCGGCGACCGTCGCCAGCCAGACGGGCGCGGCACCGAATGCCCCCCGCCGTGACAGCACGATCGAGGTCCTGCGCAACAGTGCGCCCACGTCGAGGCCGGCCAGGGAAACGCCGCCCAGAAGGCCGGTCCGGTCGCGCCCCCCGGACCGTTCGATGGCGGCGGCATTGAGTGGCGTGGGGAAGAGCGCGGAGAGACGGAGCAACGCACCGAGTGCGAGCCACGCCGCCCAGGCCGGCTCGCCGAAGAGGAACGTGGTCGCGGCACGGGGCACGCCGGCGGCGAAGAGCCAGCTCGCGATCCGTTCCTGCAGTGGGCCGGGAAACGCGGCGAAGGCGAACGCCTTCGTGTACCAGAGGCCGAGGAAGAGGAGCAGCAACGTGAACAGCCGGCGGCTCGCGTCGTTGGACCGGCGCCAGCTCGCGGCGGCGAGACCGAGCGCGAAGCCGGTGGTCAGCGTACGGGCGGCCTCGTAGGAGAGCAGCGCGGCGGCGTCCACGGCGCTCTCCATCTGGCCGCGCAACACCCATACCCGGACGATTACATCGGCCGAAAGCACGGTGAACGCCGCCAGCAGCAGAACCAACGTGGTGGCGATGACCTGGAAGAGTAGTGCCCTGGATGCTCGCAAGATGCCGGTCCGCCCGCCTGTCCTCAGGGAGTGCGTCCGTGAAGGCCCGCATGAGGCCGTCCGAAGTATCGGCGTGCGCGACGGAGCGGTTGAGGGAACGGCGCCGCGACCGGCCCCGCCGGAGCGGGCCGGTCGCGGTATGCGCGGCCGCAACGAACGGGGGGCGGCCGCGTTGCGGGATCGGGCGGCTAGATCGGACTCGCGTCGTCCTCGTCGCTGGAATCCTCATCCGCCGGCGGCTCGCCGGGCGGCAGCTCGCCCGCGGGTGGCCTCCTCGTCGAGCTCCGCGCCGCCCGCTCGTCCAGTTCGCGCCGGAGCTCGTCGATGCGGATCTGCAGTCGTTGCAGCAGGGAGTCGAGGCGCGGCTGGACGTCCGCCACGAACTCATCGACGCGCGGCTGCACGTCCTTCATGGCGGAGCGGGCGCGCGGCCGGATATCCGCGATCGCCGCGTCGACCCGGCTGTCCAGCTCTTCGAACGCCTTGCGGACCCGGGGACCGAGCTCGTCGAACGCCGCGTCGAGGCGTGCCTGCAACTCGTTCAACGCGTCCCGGACGCCGCCCTTCCCCTCCGTGTCCTTGCGATCCTCTTCCACGTTGATCTCCTCTCGGTTCCGGCGCCACCGCCCGGCGCCTTCCTGTCCCTACGATCCCGACCGGGCTTCGTTTCAATTCAGCGGCCGTCCTCCTCGCCCGGATGGTAGCGGTGCGACGCGTGCGCCTCGACGTCCGCCCGCTCGAACCACGCCGGCTTGAATTCGCCGCGCACGTACAGCGCCGCCTGGTCGAAGAAGTGCGGGGAGGCGGGGTCCGCGCTCTGCCCGAACGTCACGATGCTGCGCGCCCGCACGCGGGGACCGAATTCGACGATGCTCACCCACGTGTGGCCGCGGTACCCGTACCGCCGCTTCCCGTCCGGACCCGGCCGCGAGCCAACGTTGAAGATGATTCCGAGTTCGCCCGGTGCGCCCGCAACGGGCAGACTGGGCGCCGTTTCGTCGTACGGCTCGCGCCCGCTGCTCGGCGCCCGCTGCAGCCGGTTGATCTCGCCCCACGGCACCCGTGTGGTGCCCCACGCCTCGCGCAACCAGTCCACCGTCTCCTCGAGCGCGCGCAACGCGGGGTACGGGTCCGAGCTCCGCCGCGCCGCCCGGATCCGCTCGCTCCAGAGCACGAAGTCCGTCATGGCGACCGACGCGACCGTGCTCACCCGGTCCCAATCGCGGAGCGCATAGATCGCGCTGTCCACGCGCGCCGCGCGGCCGGGGTCGGACGCACCCACGCGCTCCCACTCGTCCATGATCTCCGCGATGGCCGCGTCAGCTTCGTTCACGTACCTGTCGAAAGCGGCCCGCGCCCAGCTCTCGAACGTCCAGTCGCGGCCGGCCTCGAGGATGCGGCGCGAATCGCGGGCGCGCGCGTTGTCCGGTTCCGGCGCCATGTACGACGGGTACGCCGACGCATCGAGGTTCGAACCTTCGCCGGTCGCGAGGAACGGCGTGGCGTTCGTGTTCTGCAACCAGCCCGCGGGCGGATCGATGAGCTGCGGCAGCTCGTCCAGCGAATGGTAGCCCTGCCACTCGCTCGAAGGGTCCGCCGCATCGACGGGCCGGCTCCAGTCGAGGCGCGGATCGCGACGCGGCACCGCATTGCCCTGGACGAACATGATGTGGCCGTCCCGGTCCGCGTACATCGTATTGGAAATCGGAAACGACGTCCGGGCCAGCGCCGCGCGGAACTCCTCGAGAGACGTGGCGCGGCCCATCTCGTACCACTGCTGCAGCGAGCCGCCCTCCACGAAGCGGGCCCGGCGGATCGCGGCGCGGCCGCCGTCCGGCAGCCGCACGACGGGGCCGAGCGGCGTGCGCAGGAAGCGGTAGCGCCTCCGCTCGATGCCCTGCTGCGTGTTGACGAGGACCTCGTCCTCGAACGGCACCGCCTCGGCTCGGCCGTCGCCGGTGCGGTAGGACAGCGAATCTGCGGGATCGTCGAACGTGAGCAGGTAGGCGTCGGCCGCATCCGCCGCCGTGTTCGTGTGCGTCCAGCCGAGCTGCTCGTTGTGGCCCGAGCGCGGGATCGGCGTGCCCAGGATCGCGAAGCCCGACACGTCCCAACCCGCCTCGCTCTCGATGTGCATCTCGTAGCGCTGGCCCGCGCCGAAGAAGCCGACGTGCGGGTTCTGGAACAGCAGGGCGTGGCCGTCGTGCGTGAGCCGGGGAGACACCGCCCACGCGTTCGACGCCGCCGGCCAGCCGTTCACGGCTTCCAGCGGATCGTCCGGCGCGTCCCCGCCCAGGTCCGCGGCGAGCGGCGCGACGCCGGATTCCATCCCGGCAGACGGCGGCGGCGGTGCGGTCTGACCCGACTCCGGCACCGGATCCGCGATGACGTCGCGAAGCCGCACGCCGTCCACCGTGCTCGACGCGGAGGCGGGCCGGAACACGGCGAACGGATACCACGGCTCGAACCGGCTCAGGCGCCGGGGCTGCACCTCCGGGTGCTGGCGCAGGTAGTAGTTGAGCCCGGCGGCGAACGCATCCCACAATGCCTTCCGCTCCGGCGGCTCCCGCTCGTACTCCTCGCGCGAGAGCCGCTCCACCTCGAACGCGGATCTCACCAGGTCATTCGGCAGCTCCGCCTCGCCCCACACCTCGGCCGCCCGGCCGAGCGCGAAGAGGTAGTCCTCCTCGATCTGCGCGAAGTTGTCCTCCGCCTGCGCGTACGCGAGGCCGAACACCACGCTGGCATCGCTCGGACCGTAGATGTGCGGGACGCCCCAGCTGTCGCGAATGATGGTGACGGTGCCCGCCATCCGATCGGCCGGATCCACGAGCGCCCGGAGCGAGCGGAGCGGCGCGCAGCCGGCCGCGACCACGAGCAAAGCGAGAACGAGGCCGCGCGCATGCGCCGCGCGCGGCCGGAGCAGGCCACCGTTGCTCGATCCGGGACCCTGGCGCATCTTGACGGAAGTTCCGTTGTCCGCATCCGGCCTCCCGCCCCGGGCCCAGCCGTCGGACCCATTGAATCTTCCGGGCCGGCCGGAACGTAGGGATATCAGACTCAACATGAGCTTGGGGGTGAGGCCATGTCCATTTTCGGATCGAAGGTGCTGACGGGAAGCGTTCTCGCGGTGATCGGGCTGATCACCGTAAAGATCGTCATGGCACTGGTCGGCGCAGTCACGGGGCTGTTTTCGCTCCTGTTGTCGCTGCTGCCGATCCTGCTGGTCGGCTGGCTCGTGCTCAAGGTGCTGAAGCACTTCACGAAGGACAAGAAGCCGGCCTACGAATGACCCGGCACGGGTCCGGCCGTCGTGACGCGGCGGCCGGGCGCGCGTCTCTTTCCCGGGAGGAATGACGATGGGACTGATCTGGACACTGATCATCGGCGGCATCATCGGCGCTGTCGCGAAGTGGATCATGCCGGGCAAGGACCCGGGCGGAATCTTCGCGACGATGGCACTCGGGATCGCGGGCTCCTGGGTCGGCTCCCTGTTGCTGCCCAACTGGCTCGGCTTCGTCGGGTCGGTTCTCGGCGCCCTGCTGCTGCTCTGGCTCTACCGCAAGTTCGTCGGTCGTTCCGTCGAAGTCTGAGCCGCCGCTGATGTACGATGCGACCCGGCCCCGTTCGAGGGGCCGGGTCGTCTGTCATCCGCGGTGAACCCGCGCCGCCCGGCCCGGGTATACGCGAGCGTCCCGCCCGTGCAGCGCCACCCGACCGACCACCGCGGATCCGACCATGCGCCGAATCGTGCTCGCCTGCCTGACCCTCTCCGCGCTGCTCGCCGCCTGCGGGAGCAACTCGATGACCGGTACCGACGTCGATCCGCAGGACCTCACCTACGCGCCCGCGCTGCAGGTCGATTTCTCGAAAATGACGCGCACGGCAAGCGGGCTCTACTTCCAGGATCTCGTTGTGGGCACGGGCGCGGAAGCGCGCGCGGGCAGCACGGTCCGGGTCACGTACTCCGGCTGGCTGCACGACGGCGCGCTATTCGATTCGCGCACGGATCCGGGGAATCCGCTCGTGTTCCTGCTGGGCAGTGGTGTGGTCATTCCCGGGTGGGAGGAAGGTCTGGTCGGGATGCGTGTCGGCGGCCTGCGCAAGCTGGTAGTGCCGCCTTCGCTCGGCTATGGCAAACGCTCCGTCGGTCCGATCCCGGCCAATTCGGTGCTTGTGTTCGACGTCGCCCTCGTCGGCATCCAGCCCTGACTCAGAACTCGCCGACCAGTTGGATCTCGGGCTCGAGCGAGTAGCCCAGTTCGCGCTCCACCGTCTCCCGGGCCAGTTCCATCAACGCGCGCACGTCCGCGGCCGTCGCGCCGCCGAGGTTCACGATGATGTTCGCGTGCCGGGGGTAGATTCGCGCGTTGCCCAGCACCTTACCCTTCAGGCCGCACTGGTCGACCAGCCGGCCCGCGCCGACGCCGCCGATCTTGCGGAAGATCGAACCCGCACACGGGTAGAGCCACAGGTCCGGATGCCGGTCATCGCGCCACTCCAGGTTCTCGCGGATCACCCGCCGCAACTCCACTGCCGGTTCCCGCTGCAGCCGGAACGTCGCGCTCAATACCACGTGCGGCGCGGCGTGCAGGATGCTGTAGTCGTAGCCGAAGCGGAACCAGTCCACGCCCACGGTCCGCACCACGCCAGCGGTGGTGAGCACCTCCGCGGACTCCAGCACTTCCGCGATGAAGCAGGTGCGCGAACGCTCCGGCGCCGGTGACAGGAAATGCAGGTTCTGCCAGAGCGCACCACCCACGGTGCTCGGGATACCGACGTAGTGGTGGAGCCCGCCCAGGCCGCGAGTCACGGTCGCTTCGATCAGGTCGTGGAACGTCTCCACTCCGGCACCCGCACGTACGCGGTCTCCCTCCAGGAACGTGATCCCCTCGATCTCGCTCCGGATCACGAGACCGCGGTACCCGCCGTCACCCACCAGGATGTTCGCACCGCGACCCAGCACGAACCACGGTATTCCCGCCTCGTTGCTCGCGCCGATCGCTTCCACCATTGCCTCGGGCGTCCGCGCCCGGAACAGACGATCCGCCGGCCCCCCGATCCGGAACGTCGTCAGCGGCGCCAGCGGGACGTTCAGCTCCAGCCGCGACCCGAGCCGCGCGTCCAGCGCGTCATAGTCCATCACCGGCCTCTCTCGCGCTCCCCACACGCGCGCACCTTGACCCCCAAGCAAGGACGGGGCGCGCCCTCGAGCGCGCCCCGCCTCTTTCACGAACCGATGCCGAAGCCCTACTTCAGATTGTTGTTGATCAGCTTCGTCATCTCGAACATGGACACCTGCGCCTTGCCGCCGAACACCTTCTTCAGCTTGTCGTCGGCGTTGATGTTGCGCCGGTTCTTGGCGTCCTGGAGGTCATTCTTCTTGATGTAGGCCCACATCTTCTTGACCGCTTCCGTCCGAGGCAGCGGGTCGGGACCCACGATCGCCGCGAGCTCCGGCGTCGGCGTCATCGCCTTCATGAATGCGGGGTTGGGCTTGCGCTTCGTGGCGCCCTTCTTCTTGGATTTCTTGGCGGCCTTTTTCGCTGCCTTCTTCGTGGCCTTCCGCGTGGACTTCTTCGCGGCCTTCTTGGCCGGCTTGCGCGCGACCTTCTTCGTGGTCTTGCGAGCGGCCTTCTTGGCGCCGCGACGCACGGCCTTCTTCGCCGTCTTGCGCGCCGTCTTCTTGGCACCACGACGCACGGCCTTCTTCGCCGGCTTGCGCGCCGTCTTCTTGGCGGTCCGACGCACGGCCTTCTTCGCCGGCTTGCGCGCCGTCTTCTTGGCGGTCCGACGCACGGCCTTCTTGGCGCCGCGACGCACGGCCTTCTTGGCGCCGCGACGCACGGCCTTCTTCGCCGTGCGACGCGCGGCCTTCTTGGCCGGGCGACGTTTCGCCGCTGTCCGCTTCGCGGCCTTCTTCGTGGCCTTTCGTCCGGCCTTCTTGGCGGACTTCTTGGCAGCTGCCATGGACCTCTCCCTAAGAGGTTGTGATTTCGCGGCGGGTTCCTCCGCCGCATCTGTGCGTAACGAAAATTATTGTGTTTTTCGCCACGCGCAACAACAAAATGCCCCGAGCCTTCCTCTGGGGTTGCCTCGAGCGCCACCCATTCTGCCACCTTTCCGATTCATTCTCGTACCTGAGAGGGCCGGTCTTGAGTACTTCATTGCGCCGATTTCGTCTTGTCGCAGCCTCTCGAAGCGGACGCTTCGAACCGCGAAACGAAGGCGTGCGCGCCTCTCGGTGGTGGCGTTCAACGACCCGGTTCTTCCTCGCGTACCGCATTCCGTCCGTGCGTCACTACTGGCGTGAACGTTCCGAGGGAAGCGCCCAGGCGCACCTCGTTTCCCCTCTCGATCGATGGCTCCAGCTCGACGCGTTCTGGCTCGAACAACAGCACTACGGTCGAGCCGAGGTGGAACGCCATGATCTCGTTTCCGCGCTCCACCGCGACCGGTGGTTCGATCCGTCCGGAGAGGAATCCGGCGCCATGCAGATTGGTGACCTGCGTGCCCGCACCGTTGCCGGAAGGCAGGAACGAAGCGGTGATCCGACCGACGTTGAACGCGCCGATCGCGACGACGGCGACACGGCCGGCGGGCCCGTCGAGCATGCAGATCGCGCGCTCGTTGCGGGGGAAGAGACGGTCGATGCCGGCGACGGCCGCGGCGTTCACGGGAAGCAATGCGCCAGCGACGCGGCGCAGGTCCGTCACCCGGCCAGTGACAGGCGCATGGATCCGGTGGTAGTGGCGCGGGCCGAGGTAGAGGGTGACGAAAGCACCCTGGTGGAAGCGTGCGGATTCGTCATCATCGGCGAGCAGCTCGGCGACCGTGTACCACCGACCCTTCGCCTGAAGCAGTCGCCCATCCTCGATGCGGCCGGCTTCACCGAAGAGCCCGTCGACAGGCGCCGCGACCGCTCGCGGATCGGCCGGCCACGAGCGGGCTCCACTGCGCAGGCGGCGCACGAAGAAGGCGTCCAGAGTCGGATACTCGCCGAGCGGCTTCTCCGCCTCGGTGATGTCGATGCGAAGGGCACGGGCGAAGGCGCCGAGCACCGCGCCGCGGAACGCTCGCGGGATGCGTACGTCGGCCAGGCGACCGGCGAGACGGCTGAGTGCGGGCTGCGGCAGGCGCCTCAGGATGGGGAGCAGCAGACGCCATCCCGGCGTCGGTGATGGCTCGGCGCTCACGGCCGGCTCGCTTCGCCCGGTGCATGCGGCGCGGAGCCGTGGCTCCGGATCCGGCGCAGCAGCTCGCCGAGCGCGGTGCCGAGCACGATCGGCAGCAGCAGGCGGAACGGATAGATGATGTACCCAAGTCCGCCGGACGGCAGGGTCGGCATGCTCGTGGTCGCGTACACCGCGATCACGCCGACGGCGGCGCCGGTCCAGAGCAGCAACGCGCCCGGCCAGCGGCGGCGGCGGCGCGCAAACGCGAAGACGAAGGCGAGCACGGCGAAGGCGGCGCGCGTGAGCCAGAGGCTGCGCGGCGTGTTGATGAACCACGGCTCGAGCAGGCCGCGGCGGGCGCTTTCCTCGTAGCCCGGCCACGGCGCCGCCAGGAAGAAACGGCTCCAGGCGAAGACGAAGATGAGGTGCAGGACCAGGAACGTGAGCGTACCCACCAGCAGGGTGGCAAGTCCGCGGGCGACCCGGTTCATGGCGCGACCCCGGTCACGGGCGCACCGTCGATTGCCTGTCCGCGACGTCGATGGAGCTGACCCACATGCCCGTGCCCTGCCAATCGATCATCTGCAGGGTGCCCTGTTCGAGCGGCACGATATCGATGATCGTGGAGACGCCGGCCAGCGGCGGGCGCGGTGGCGATCGTCCCCTCGGCGCGGCGGTCGGGGCCTTCCGGTCAGGAATACCTCACGGCGGTTCCGCACGCGCTCACCATGAGCATGTTGCCGGTCTGGCCGATGCCGATCGTCTCGTAGTCGAGGTCGACGGCGACGACCGCGTTGCCGCCCAGCGCCTCGGCCTCCGCCACCATCTCGTCGAGCGCGATCTGCTTGGCCTTGCGCAGCTCCTGCTCGTAGGCGGCGGAGCGGCCGCCGACGATGTCGCGGATGCCGGCAAAAAAGTCCTTGAAGATGTTGGCGCCGAGGATCGCCTCGCCGCTCACCAGGCCGAGGTATTCCGTGATCTTCCGGCCGTCCAGCGATGGCGTGGTCGTGACGAGCATGGCTACTCCTCTGTTGGCTTCCGACTTGCGCCCGCCGTCAGCTGGCGCTGGAACTCCATCTCCTCGATCAGCCGGCCGAGATCGTCGCGGATGCCCGACAGGTTCTGGACTTCCTTCTCGAGCAGCGTGATCCGGCGCTCGAGCATGTTCACGGTCTCGCCCTGGTTGGAGCCCTGCCGCAGCTTCGCCATGCTCTCGACGACCGGCTTCATCGCAAACCGCGCGGTCAGGCCCGCGACGGGGATGAGAACGATCAGCGAGCCCATGATGACACCGGCGAGACCCACGACGTCGACGGGCATGTTCCGTTCTCCTGGTCCGGGGTCCCGGCCGGGCATCGCCCGGCCTCACGTGAATGATGTGCCGTCTCCCCGGACTACGGCAACCGGCGCGCCCCGGTGCCAACCGACGTGGATCGGCTCAGCACCGCCGCCGACCCGGCGCTCCGCCGCGGAAGCGAGCAGGCGGTCGTTCAGCGCCGGCGGAGCGCGCGCCAGGTGCGGGCCTCGTGAATCGCGATCCCGGCGAGAGCGGGCGCGGCCCGGAGACCGCGCAGCGTTTCCTCGCTGACGCGGCGCAACTCGGCCGCGCCCTTCCGCGCGAACGTGATGCGGTCGGCGGACACGTCCGTGGCGCGGCGCACCGGCCACCAGAGCGCGCGGGCGAGGTCGATGCCGGCGGCGCGAAGTGCTGTCGCCACGTCGTCGTCGAGGGTGGCCGCGGGCAGGAAGGCGATGCGGATGGAGTCGGCGGTGGACGGGCCGATCACGATGGCGCCGTGCGGCGCGTCGAGTCCGGCCGGCTCCGTCGCCGGCGCGCCGGCGAACTCGAGGATCGTTTCGTCCGGCAAGGATGCGGTCTCGAGTCCGATGAACACCGGCCGGCCGAGCCGGGCCGCGTACGCCAGCTCGCCTTCCGCGTGGCGGATGGTGCCGTCCGCGCCCCAGGCGGACGTGCGGTAGTCCATGATCGCGATGTCGTCGGCGATCGCGATCACATGCTCGCTCGCGGGCTGCCGCTCTCCGTGAAACGTGACGAGCACGGGCTCCTGCGTGTCCTCGTCGGGCGCGTCATACCAGAACGGAATGTCCACGCCGTAGCGGAGACCGGCCGCGTGCGCGCGCGCCGCGCTGAGTTCGGTGATCTCGAGGTAGCGGAGCAGAAGCGATTCCCGCCTCGGTCCGTCGAAGCCGGGCAGTACGTGCGGCTCGATGTCGTGGCGGAATCCGTCGAAGCGCTGCAGCGGCGGTGATGCCGCGTCGTAGCGGGCGACGTGGTCGATGGTGCGGAGCACGCCCTCCTGGTACTCGGGCAGGACGTATCCGCTGTACCCGTCCAGGGCGTACACCTGCATTCCCGCGGCGTGCAGCGCGCCGACGACAGGGCCGAGGCCCGCCCCGTCCGGAACGATTTCGCCCGGCAGCCGCGATCCGCCGCTCGAGTCCGGGAGCTGGAGGAATACGACGTCGAAGTCGTCCCGTCCGAGGAACGCGACCAGCGAGTCACGCGCGGCCGGATCCGCGATCAACTGGGCCGTGTGCCAGACCCAGGTCGCGCGATGCAGACGCCGGGCGGGCGCGGCGCGAACCGCCGGCTCGGGCAACGGCGCGGACTCGGCCACGTCCCGTGAGAATGCGACGCTCGTGATCCAGATCCGGGTCTCGCCAGGCGCCGTCGCCTCGAACACCAGCGATGCGAGCGTTGCGCGATCGACGTCTGCGGGCAACGCGGACAGTGGGACGGTGGCAAGCTGCCAGTCCGTGTCGATCCGACCAGTGGCGAGGAACCGCTCGACCGGACCGATGGGCAGCGCGTCCTCGCGCCGTTCCCATTCCGCATCCGCGACTTTCAGCAGGACGCGTTCTCCGCCACGCTCGCCCCGGATGCGGAAGCTCAACGCGGCCAGTGCGCGGGTATCGAGGTAGCGGCGCGCCGGGAGCGGAGCCGTCGAGTCGAAGAGGTGCAGCCACGCGCCGCAATAGCCGCCGGACTGGTTGCGGCATTCGATGCGGAGTCCCGGCCGGTCGTCGGGCGCGAGGGCCGGCGCCGCAGCGCCCGCCGATGGCGCGCGCTGGAACACGTTCGCGAAACCGCCCAGCCGGTTGCGGTCGCCGTCCGCGAAGTCGGCGACCCGGAGGACGTCGCCTTCGAACGCGGGCAATGCGGTGGGGCTTTCCGCGGCCGGAGGCGCGGGTGGCGCGGTGCGGAGCGTGTAGACGTCGAGGCGCGGTCCAGCGGTTTCATGGACCAGGCTGACGCGGCCGAACCGGATGTCCGCCGGGTTCGTCAGCGACCAGTCGGCCGGCCGCGCACGGCCGGCGGCGGGGGCCTGGCCCCGCGCGACGGTGGCGCCACAGAGGATGAGCAGCGCTGCCACGCTCGCGTTCCGGAATGCCCGACTCGATCCCGCCACGCCCGATCCGCCTCCCGTTCGCGTTCCCCCGTTTCTACACCAGTCATCATCGGAAGACGCGGAGGCGGCCTTGAGCGGACGCGCGCTCAGCAGCCGGCCAGCGCTACGGCGCCGACCGGAAGCACGACGTACAGCAGCAGATCACGCACGAGGTAGAACGCCACGACGGCGGCGAGCCAGCGCCAGCCGCGTCTGGCGAGCAGGCCGCGCCAGCCGCCCGCCCGCAGGTCCGCCCGCACGGCGGCTCGCCACTCCCGGATCACGTTTCGCTTCATCGACCGTTCTCTCCGTTGCCGGGCGCGAATCCGCGCCGCCACTCCGATGAAGCGCGAAATCGGCCGGCGTCGGCTCGTACGCCGCGCTTGCCGTGCGACTCCGCTTCCTCGATCATGCCCGATACTCCGGAAGGTGGAAACGGATCCCGGGAAGCGGGCCTGGCCATGAGTCTGTTCGAAATCCTCGCGGTCGTCATCACGGTGACCGCCCTGCTCGGCTTCCTGAACCGGCGCTGGTTCGGACTGCCCACCACGATCGGTGTGCTGGCCGGCGGCATCGCCGTCTCCATTGCGATGATCGTGCTTCAACGCACCGGCGTGATCGGCCTCTCCCGCTTCACGGGACTGCTGGAGCAGGTGCGCTTCGACGCCCTGCTCATGAACGGGCTGCTCAGCTTCCTGCTCTTCGCCGGCTCGCTGCACGTCGATCTCGACCGGCTGCTCGAGCGCCGCTGGACGATCCTGCTGCTCGCCACGCTCGGCACGCTCGTCTCGACCTTCCTGATCGGCGCCGCCACCTGGCTGGTCACCGGTCTGATCGGCGTGGACCTGCCCTTCACGTTCGCACTCGTGTTCGGCGCGCTCATCTCACCGACCGACCCTGTCGCCGTACTCTCGATCCTGCGCGAGGTCAAGTCACCGCCCGAGCTGGAGGCGCTCGTCACCGGCGAATCGCTCTTCAACGACGGCGTCGGCGTCGTGCTCTACGCGATCACGCTCGGGCTGGCCGTAGGCGCCACCGAGGTTACGCCCGTCCATATCGCCACGCTCTTCGCCGAGGAAGCGCTGGGTGGCCTTCTCTGGGGAGCCGCGCTCGGATTCGCCGCCTACCAGCTGCTCCGCCGCATCGATGATTACACAGTCGAAGTGCTGATCACGCTCGCCGTCGTCACGGGCGGCTACGCGCTGGCCCATTCGCTGCACGTGTCCGGTCCGCTCGCGATGGTCGTGGCCGGCCTGTTCATCGGGAACCACGGCCGCCGCTTCGGCATGTCCGAGACCACGCGCCAGCACCTCGACACTTACTGGACCGTGACCGACGAGGTGCTGAACGCGGTGCTCTTCGTGCTCATCGGGCTCGAGGTCGTCGTCCTCGACCTCGCGCCCGGGTTCGTCGTAGCCGGCATCGCCGCAATCGCCATCTCGCTGCTCGCCCGCTTCATCTCGGTCGGGATCCCGCTCACCCTGATCCGGCTGCGGACCGAGGTCCGGCCATTCACGATCCGGATCATGACGTGGGGTGGGTTGCGGGGCGGGATCGCCGTCGCGCTCGCGCTCGCCCTGCCGGCCGGCTCCGCCCGCGACCTGATCCTCGTCATGACGTACGCCGTCGTCGTCTTCTCCATCCTCGTGCAGGGGCTGACCGTCGAGACGCTCGTCCGCCGGACGCTCGACTGACGCGGCGATCCGCATGGGGCCGCGGCGGGCGGGTCGCGAGCGCGTTCCGCCCCGGTCCAACCATCCGGCTCCGCCCGCCATCGAAACCTGCAGGGTCCTCGAACGCGTAGTGACTCCCGTAGCCGGCATCACCCAGCCCGGAGGTATCATGACCCGTCTGCTCGTCATCGCGGCTCTCGCCATCGCCACGGGTGCAGCCGCCCAGGAAAACGACAACTGCCGATTCGAAGCGGAACGCGCCGCCAATATCGACGCCCGCTCGTCGGACCAGCTGCTTCTGATCGCGCGCGGCGGCTCGCTGCGCGTCGAGGGCCGGGCCGGCCTCGACCAGGTCCGGGTGCGCGGCCGCGCGTGCGCCTCGAGCGAGGACCTGCTCGACCAGCTCAAGCTGGAGACGAGCCGCAACGGCGGCACCGTGCGGGTCGAGGTCCCCGAGATCGACAACGACGACTGGATGCGCGGGCGCAACACCTACGCTCTGCTGCATCTCGTGATCGAGGTGCCGGAGGGCATGGCCGCGGACATCACGGACGGCAGCGGCGAAGCGACGCTGTCCGGTCTCGGCCAGCTCCGCGTCGACGACGGGTCCGGCGAGCTCACGATCCAGGACATCGCCGGCTCGGTCGAGATCGACGACGGCTCCGGCGGCATCGTCGCGCACGGGATCCACGGCGACATCACGGTCGAGGACGGCTCCGGCAACATCGATCTCCGCGACATCACCGGCTCGGTCGAGATCGATGACGGCTCCGGCGGCATGGATGTCGCCGAGGTCGGCGGCAGCGTCCGCGTCGACGACGGCTCGGGCGACATCCACGTCGAGAACGTGCAGGGCGATTTCACGGTCGTCGACGACGGGTCCGGCTCGATCCGCCACTCGGGCGTGCACGGCCGCGTGCGGATCCCGGAGAAGGACCGGAACGGCCGCCGTCGCTGACGGCGAAGACGTAGAGGCGGGCCGGACCCGGGCCGGCCCGCCTGACGCGCTGCGCCGCGCGCCGGACTGGACCCCGGCGGCGGCGCTCCGCTATCTCTCCGGCATGGGTTCGCTTTCCGAGTACCGCCGCAAGCGCGACTTCGGCCGCACCAGCGAGCCGGCCGGCGACATCCCATCCGCTGACGCCGGACCGCTCGCGTTCGTGATCCAGATGCACGACGCGACCAACCTGCACTTCGACCTCCGCCTCGAGCTCGACGGCGTGATGAAGAGCTGGGCGGTGCCGCGCGGAATGACCTTCGACCCCGCCACGAAGCGCCTCGCCATGGAGGTCGAGGACCACCCGATTGAGTACAACCACTTCGAGGGCACCATTCCGAAGGGCGAGTACGGCGGCGGCACCGTCATGGTCTGGGATAGGGGCCGCTACTTCCCGGACGAGGCTACGCCCGGTGAGGATCACCAGATCGCGCTCCGGCGCGAGTTCGCGAAGGGCAAGCTCAGCATCACGTTCGTGGGCGAGCGCATGCACGGCTCCTTCGCGCTGGTCCGGACGGAGGCGGGCGACAAGCCGAAGTGGCTGCTCATCAAACACCGCGACCGCTGGGTGCGGCCGGGCGTCGATCCGGCCGACACGTTCCCGACGTCCGTGGTGACCGGGCGCACGCTCGAAGAGATCGCCGCCGAGGATGCGACCGACGGCTTCGAGGGTGCCGGCATCCGGCCCATGCTCTACCGCTACGCGTCCGAGCTGCCGGGCGGACGCGGCTGGGCATACGAACCCGCATTCCGCGGCACACGCGCCCACCTCTACGTCACGGAGGAAGGCGAGCACCTGGTCGTCGGTCGCGCGGGCGCCGCGCGGCGGTTCGCCGGCCTCGCGGATGGGCTGGGTGACGCGACGCGCGAGCGTGCCCGCTCGTTCGTGCTCGATGGCGAGATCGTGGAAGGCGACGATGGCGCCACCACCTTCCACGCGTTCGACCTGCTGTTCGCGGACGGCAACGTTCTGGTCGAGTGGCCCTGGCTGGAACGGCGGAAGGAGATGGACCGCATCCTCGAAGGCGTGGAAACGGAGCGCCTGCGACGCGTGCGGGTCACACGCCGCGGCGGGAAGACCCTCGCGGACCGGGCTCACCGCGAGGGTTGGTCCGGCATCGTCGCGAAGCGGACGGACTCAACCTACCGCGCCGGTGAACGGTCCGGCGACTGGCTCAAGCTTCTCTTCCGCGAGGACTGAGGCGGCGGCGCTCCGTCATTCAGCCGACGGCCAGCTTCGCGCGGCGGAACCGGGCACGCGCCGCGAGAATCAACACGAAATCGATCGCCCCGAGAGCCACGACTCCCGCGATCATCAGGTTGAGCGTGCCTGCCTGGACCACCCACGACACGATGCGCTGTTTCAGCTCATCCGGTAGCGCTTTGATGCCGAATACCGGCAGGAAGAACACTACCATGCTGGCGATGCTCAGCGTCTGCTGGGCCTGGCGCACGGTCTGGGCCCGGAGCGAGACCAGGACACCGGCCGACGACGTGAGCAACGCGCCGAAGAAGCTGAGCAGCAACGCACCGACGGTCGTCGTCGCGGAATAGAACAGGAACCCGTTCCCGCGATTCGCGATGTTGACCGTGATGACACCCAGGATCAACCCGGCCATCGTGAGACCCCACCCATAGGCCACCGCGCCACCCATCTTGCCGAACATGATGGAGGTGTCCGAGAGCCGGCTGGCCAGCAGCGTCTCGAGCGTGTGCCGCTCACGCTCGCCCGCGAACGAGTCGGCGATGATCGTGCTCACCAGCAGGACCGGGACCCAGCCCCAGACCCCGATCACCAGCGGCGAGGTCACCCACTTCGTGCCCATCTGCAGCGGCAGGAACACGCCCATGATCCCGAGGAAGACGAGAAGCTGGAAGCGGCCGCGCTGGGCACCGCCCATCGCCATGATCTCCTTCCACTCCTTCCACATCACGGTCATGACGTCGCCGATCACTTGTCCTCCATGAGTGTGAGGAACACCTCTTCCAGGCTCGCGGAATCCTTGCGCACTTCCTCGACCTCGGCGCCGCCGCGCACCAGCAGGGTCGTCAGCGGCGAGACTTCGACGCCGTCCGAGAGCCGCACGACGAGCCGGTCCTTCTTGTGGTCCACGCGGAGTACACCGGCCTGCTGGCCGAGCGACTCCACGAGCGCTTCACTGAAGCCGCGGCCGACAAACTCGACCTGGCCGCCTCCACGGCGCTCGCGCAATGTCTGGGGAGGGCCGACCGCGATCAGCTTGCCGCTCCGGATCACGCCGACCTCGTCGCACAGCTTGTCGGCTTCCGACAGGTTGTGCGTGGTGAGAAAAACGGTCACGCCCTCGCGCTCCGCGAGACCGTCGAGGTTGTCTCGCAACGCCGCCGCCGCGACCGGGTCGAGGCCGGCCGTCGGCTCGTCCAGGAAGATGAGAGCGGGCCGGTGCAGCAGCGTGCGGGCTACGGCCAGCTTCTGCTTCATGCCGCGACTCCACTTCACGACCTGCTCCTTGCGACGGTCCCAGAGATCGAACCGGGTGAGCAGCTCCTGGATGCGTGCCTTCCGGTCGGCCGGCGGCATGCGCCAGATCCGGCCGAAGTATTCGAGGTTGTCGTACGCGCTCAACCGTTCGTAGAGACCCGTGTGCTCGAGCAGCGCGCCAGTCCGCTCACGGACCTGGTCCGATTCGGTCCTCGTGTCGTGGCCCAGCACGTACGCCATGCCATTGGTCGGCTCCAGCAGCCCGAGCAGCAGCCGGATCATGGTCGTCTTTCCCGCCCCGTTCGGGCCGAGGAATCCGAAGATCGCGCCGCGCGGCACCTCGAGCGTAACACCATCGACCGCACGCACCGCGCCGAAATCGCGCGTCAGCAGTTCCGTCCGAATCGCGTTTTCCGCCATGTATCTCGTTCCAGTCCGCCGCGGCCGCGCCGCGGCTCTCGTTTGCGCCGGTCCGCCATCCCGAACGATACGGATCGCCGGGTTCCGGCCTTCAATGCGGCGCGCGGCATCCGGCCGTGCGCCCGTAGCGTTCTCGTGTCGAACATTCGCTGCCCGGCGAGCCCCCGCGCAGCGAGGCGTCCACCGCGTCCGGCGTTCGGCTCATTCCCAGCGGAACAGGCGAAGCGCCAGCAGGAAGCAGCCGAGTCCCCAAGCGATCATGATGGCGACCCAGTGCAGCGTTCCGAGCAGCGGCATGCCCTCGAGCATGACGGCGCGGAGCGCGTCGTTGAGTGCGGTCAGCGGCAGCGCCCGGATGACCGGTTCGAAGGAGTCGGGAAAGTTGGACCAGGCGAAGAACACGCCCGAGAAGATCCACATCGGGACCATGACGAGGTTCATCAGGCCGGACACACCTTCGACGGTGCGGGCCCGGCTCGCGACGAGCAGGCCGATCCCGGCGAAGGTCATGGCACCGACGACAGCGAGCAGGCCGAGCGTGAGCCACGAGCCGCGCAGGGGCACGCCGAACACGAGCCGGCCGAAGAGCACGACGGTGGGCACCTCGAGCAGCAGGAACACGAGCCGGGCCATGATGTTGCCGAGCATGAAATCGCGCTTGCGCATGGGCGAGGCGAGGAACCGCTTGAGCAGCTTGTGCTGCCGGGTCCGCACGATGCCGAAGCCGACGCCCCACATCCCGGTGCCCATGATGTTGAGGCCGAGCAGGCCCGGGATCAGGAAGTCGATGTAGCGGGCCCCCGGCTCCGTGATGCGCCGGTCGCTGATGGTCACGACATCGCGGCGGCCGGCGATCCGTTGCAGCGCATCGCGCACCAGCAGCTGCGCGACATCGCTCTCGCTCCGGGTCGAGTCGTACTCCAGCACCATCGGGTCGGCGCCCATCACGACCAGCGCGATGCGGCCGGTGCGGAGCCGCGTCGATGCCTCCACCGAGTCGAGCACGGTGGCTTCGATACGCGGGTCGGCGTCGAGCTCGGACGCCAGCAGGTCGGCGCCGGGCGTTTCCGCGGCCACGATCACGCGGGCGGTGGGCAGGCTCCGGTTGCGGAACGCGATGCCGAGCGCGAGCGCGAGCAGGATCGGGAACGCGAACACCCAGAAAAGCGCCTCGGGCTCGCGCAGGAACTCGCGGAACCGCCACAGCGCGAGCTGGTGCAGGGCGTTGTGTTCACCCATCACGGAGGTGCCTCCCGGTCAGCGAGAGGAACACGTCCTCCAGCGTGGCGTGGTGCGTGAGCAGCTCGCCCATCGCGATGCGCCGGGCTTCAAGCAGCCGCATCAGGGCCGGGACCGCCTCGTGCAGCTGCCCGACGGTCAGCCGGATCCGGCCGTCGGAGCCCGCCACCGCGTGGACACCGGGCAGGGCGCCCAGCTCGTCGTGCGACAGCTCGGCGCCTTCCTGGATGGCGAATTCGACGACGTGCTCGGCGCCGAGCGCGGCGATCAGCTCGGACGGCGTGCCCATTGCAATCACGTGGCCGTGATCGACGATCGCGACGCGATCGCAGAGCCGCTCCGCCTCCTCCATGTAGTGCGTGGTCAGCATGACGGTGCCGCCGCGCTCGCGGAACCGGGTGATCACGCCCCAGAGCTGGCGCCGTGACTGCGGGTCGAGGCCGGTCGTCGGCTCGTCGAGGAAGAGGATGTCGGGCTCGCAGACCAGGGCGCATGCCACCGCGAGCCGCTGCCGCTGTCCGCCCGAGAGCTTGCCGACCCATGCCTTCCGCTTCTCCTCGAGCTGCACGGCCTCGAGCACCTGCTCGATGCCGACGCCGCGACGGTAGAAGCTGCGGAACAGGATCAGCGTCTCCTCGACGCTCAGCTTCTCCGGCAACCGCGTCTCCTGCAGCGTCGAGCCGAGCCGCTGGCGGAGGTCGCGCTCATCCTTGTCCCACGACATCCCGAGCACCCGGATCTCGCCCGCGTCGGGACGGAACAGCCCCTGGATCATCTCGATCGTCGTCGTCTTGCCCGCGCCGTTCGGGCCCAGCATGCCGAAGCACTCGCCGCGAAGAATCTCGAGGTCCACGCCATCCACGGCGACCACATCCGGGTAGCGCTTGACCAGTCCCCTGCACGCGATGGCGACTTCGTTCATGACCGGTTTTGACGGTTGAGGTCCGCGCGGACGGGCCGCGGCACGGACGTTCGGCGTGCACGCAATCTCGATCGGAGCGGGCTCGCGGGCCAGCCCCCGGCGCCGATCCGTCAGCGGGTAGGCACGTACCGGCGGACGAGGCGGGTGCAGGCGCGGATCCCGCTGCCCGGCTCGAACTCGTACTTCGCGATCTCCGGGTCGGGCGCTGCGAGCACGACGGTGAAGCGAGGACCGATCGGATCCTCGCACAGGTCCTCGAGCGGCTGCCACGCCTCCTCGAGGCCCAGCCGCGCCGCGAGCAGAACGCGGACCAGCGAATCGGCATTGGCGTCCGCGCGCAGGTACTTGTACGTGCGCGAGAGGTCGACGGGCGGGAGGTCGGTCCCGAGCATGTCGGTGACCGTGTAGTCGTCCACCGGCGCCACGCTCGAGTCGCATGCCGCCGGCGCCATCGCCAGGCAGACCGGCAGCAAACATGTGACCAGGCTTCGTGTCCTGCTTCGTCTCATGATTCCGACTCCGCTTCCGGAAAACGCGGTGGCTCCCGTCAAGAGAACGCGTGAGCGGTCATTCCGGGAGTCGGCGCCGACCCGAGCGTGAACGCGGAAATCAGAGCGTGGCGGCCAGCCGTTCCAGCAGCGGGCGTTGCGACGGGTGGATCTTCCGGTTCGCGGTATCGAGATCGAACCACGCGCACCGGTCCACCTCCGGGTACTCCCGCACGCGGCCCGAACGCGGCGGCCATTCGATCTCGACCACGTTGCTGCGCGTCGTCCCGGCGTCGAGGTCGCCTTCGACGGCCCACGCCGTCACGGTCTTGCCCGACTTCATGCGCACCTTGCCGAGCGCGATGAACTCGCCCGTCACGGCCGTCCCGGTCTCCTCTTCGAACTCGCGGCGGGCCGCGTCCAGCGACGCTTCGCCCGCGTCGACCAGCCCTTTCGGGATCGTCCACGCGCCGTCGTCGCGACGGGCCCAGAACGGGCCGCCCGGGTGGGCGAGGAACACTTCAAGGCCGGACTGGCGCCGGAACAGCAGGATCCCGGCGCTCTCCTTCGCCCGACTCATCCGGGTGCCTGCGTTTCCTGCCCGCACGGGCCCGGGGCGCTCATTGCTGACGGATCAGGGCCGACAAGCCGGTATCGTCGATGAAGCGGCGGACCCGGTCGTTCACGCGGAAGCGCTCCCGTGCGGCCTCGAGCGGCAGGTCGGTGGCGAGCAGGCCCCGCTCGAGCGCGAGTCCGTCCGAGTACCCGGGCAGCAGCACGCGCGGGCCGAACCGGATCGGCTCCGGCGCGAGCCGGTTCACGTGGCGCAGGATGTTCGTTGTGCAGTTGTTGCGGAGCGTGCCGTAGAACTCGGGCCGGGCGGTCAGGCCGTTCGCGCGTTCCAGCATCTCGACGAACAGCTCGCGGATGGCCTCCGTCGTGGCCCGCACCGGGTAGACGTACACGTCGTCATCGTTGCGGAACACGCGCTGGCCGAGCAGGTCACGCTCGTCGCCGATCACGTACATGATCTCGAACCTCTTCAGCAGGCCGCCCGCGATCGTGTAGGTCTCGCCGACCTCCTTCCGCGCTTCGACCGAGATCGCGACGTACCGGGAGTCCGCAAAGCCGAAGCTCAGGAACGAGTGCGCGGGTCCGCGCCAGTCGCGGCCGAACGGCGACACCACGTACCACACCGATTCGATCCGGGCAAGGTCGTACTCGCGCGTCTCGAAACGGGAGACCGGCTCGCCAACGCCCCGCCAGTCCCAGTCGCGGAACCCGTCGATGCGGACCCGGTCGCCAGCGAACGTGGCCGTCGGCATTACCGCCTGCTCGGGCACCCAGTCGCGCGCGTTGCTCGGCTGCAAGCGACGCCACGCGACGAGCCAGACCAGAAGTATGCCGAGACCGGCCGGCAGGATCCGCCGGATGATCCGGCCGCCGCCCGCCGCCCCCGTCACGTCCGGCTCCGCAGCAGCGTGACCGCGGTATCCTCGATGACGCGCGTCATGCCCCGGGCCGGAAGCTCGTGGTCGGTGGCGTGTTCGAGACAGAGCAGTCGCGCGAACGGCACCTCGAGCCAGCGTTCGATGACGCGGTCCAGCTTCTTCGAGCCGTACGGCGGATCGGCGAACGCAATGTCGTAGGCGCCGGCGCCGAGCCGGTGCACGAACGGGATCGCGTCCCGGTCGAAGATACGGGTCCGCTTGCGGACGCGGAGCGCGGCGACGTTCGCCTTGAGCGAGTGCAGCGCCGCCGGCCCGTTCTCGACGAAGTCGCACGAGCGCGCGCCGCGCGACAGCGCCTCGAGTCCGAGCGCGCCCGTCCCGGCGAACAGGTCGAGCACGCGCGCCTTGTCGAGGTCCAGCCGGACGAGCGTGAGACACAGCTCGCGGATCACTTCCGACGTGGGCCGGACGCGGCCACCGGGCGAGGTCAGGGCGCGATCCGCCCACCGTCCCGCGATGATCCTCACGAGGCTAGCGCCGTCCGTCGCGCATCGAAATGACGCGGCCACTCTGCCAGCTCGTCAGGATTTTCGGCTGCCCCTGCAGCAGCTGGTTCAACTCGGAGATCGTGGTGTTGATGATCTCGGTCAGTTCGGCCGCGCGCTGCTGCGTCGCCTGCTCGACCTCCGTCAGGACCTGCAGCTGGCCCTGGGTCGGTCTCGCCTGTGCGCCGTTGATACCGCCCGCCACGTAGCGGAGTTGCTCGACCAGCCGCGGCCAGTCACGGTAGCCCATGCCGGTGGGCGGACGGCGGACCTGGTCGTCGAGCGCGCCCAGCTTCTGCTTCGCCTCGCCCGCCTTCTGCTCGATCGCCGAAGCGTTCGGCAGGCCCTTTCCGGCGATCGCCTCCAGCAGACCATCGACCTGGCCGTTGAGGTCGCCCATCGCACCGACCATGTCGTTCAGCCGCGACTGCAGGTCGCGCGCCCGCACCGCCGCCGCGAAGCGCGCGTCGTAGTCCGCCTGCGACGCCTTCACGTTCGGGTCCCCGCGCAGCTGGAACTGCGTGGACAGCTCCTGGCCCGCGGCGATCACCGTGGCCGTGTACGCGCCGGGCACCGCAATCGGGCCACCACCACCACCGCCGAACCCGCCGCGGCCACCGCCCTGCGGCTGGCCACGCGCCGGACGGGCGCCGTCCCAGCGGAGGTCCCAGACCGCGCGGTTGATGCCGGCCTTCGCGGCGTTGTCGCGGAACTCGCGCACGGTCCGGCCGTTCGAGTCGGTGACGCGGACCGTGACGCCCGTGCCGTCGTTGCCGCGCCCGCCACCCGCGACCTGGCCCGCGGCGCGGTCGGACAGGTAGTAGTTGACGTACGCGCCGCGTTCCGGGTTCTCGCCGCGGAACGTGCTCTGTCCCAGGCTGCTGGTCCGGCCCCACATCTCCCAGTCGGTCGCGGTGCGCATGGCGAACAGGTGCACGTCCTTCTGCAGCGCGTCCGCCAGCTCGACGAGCGGTCCGATGTCGTCCATGATCCAGGCGCCGCGGCCGTGCGTCCCGATGACCAGGTCGTTGTAGCGCGGCTCGATGCGGAGCCCGCGCACCGACACGCGCGGCAGGTTGTTGCGGATCGAGACCCAGGTGCGGCCGCGGTCCCACGACGCCTGGATGCCACGCTCCATCCCGACGAACAGCAGGTTGGCGTTCTTCGGGTGCTGCCGGACGACCTTGACGTAGTCGTCCTGCGGCAGGCCGGCCGACAGGTCGCGCCAGGTCTGGCCGTAGTCGCGCGTCTCGTACAGGTGCGGCTTGAAGTCGTCGAGCCGGTGGTTGTCCACTGCGACGAAGGCGGTGCCGCGCTCGGTCGGCGAGGCCTCGATGTTGCCGATCCAGGTCTCGGCCGGCAGGCCGGCCACCCGGTCATGGACGTTCGTCCACGAGCCGCCGTCGTTCCTCGTGATCTGGATGTTGCCGTCGTCCGTGCCCACCCAGATCACGCCCTTCTCGACAGGCGACTCCGCGACCGTCAGGATCGTCGTGTGGAACTCTGCCGCCGTGTTGTCGAGGTAGATCTCGCCACCCGAATCGCGTTGCTTGGCCGGGTCGTTCGTCGTCAGGTCCGGACTGATCACGTCCCACGAGAAGCCCTGGTCGTGGCTCCGGAACAGGACGTTGCCGCCCCAGTAGACCACGCCCGGGTCGTGAGGCGAGATCACGATCGGCGCATCCCAGTTGAAGCGGTACTTCGCCTGCTGCATGTTCTCGCCCTGCGACCCGACCATCCACGGGTACGGCTCGATCGAGCGAGTCTGACCCGACTTCGTGTCCGTAATCCGGAAGTAGCCACCCTGCGCGTTCGAGTAGACGAGGTTCGGCTGGCCGGGCACGGGCACGGAGTAGAAGCCGTCGCCGCCGCCCACCGTGTACCACTGGTCCGCCAGGATCCCCGATGTCTCGTTGTTCTGGCTCGGACCGCACCAGTCGCCGTTGTCCTGCAGCCCGCCGCACACGTAGTACGGGTCGCGGTCGTCCGGGATGATGTGGTAGAACTGGGCCAGCGAGACGTTGCGCATGATGTGGAAGGTCGCGCCGCCGTCGTTGCTCAGCTGGTAGCCGCCGTCGCTGCCCGACAGCACCCGGTCGCCGTTGCGTGGATCGATCCAGAAGGCCTGGTGGTCACCGTGCACGCCGTTGCCGATGCGCTGGAACGTGCGCCCGCCGTCGGTCGATTTCGAGAGGCCGCCCGAGAGCGTGAACAGCACGTTCTCGTCGCTCGGATCGACGAACACGTCCGAGTAGTAGAAGGGCCGGAAGTCGAGGTTGCGGTCGTCGCTCACCATCCGCCAGTGCTCGCCGTAGTCGTCGGAGCGGAAGAGCGTGCCCGCGGTCGGGAATTCGGTGATGAGGTAGACGACGTTGGGCGACGACTGCGCCACGCCGAGCCCGATCCGAGCCATCGGCTCGTGCGGCAGTGTCTCGATCTTCTTCCACGTCTCGCCCATGTCGCGCGAGACCCAGAGCGCCGTCTGCCTGCCGCCATCATCGAAGCGCCACGGCCGGCGCCGGAACGTCCACATCCCGGCGTACAGGTTGCGCGGGTTGGACAGGTCGATATCGAGGTCGGAGCAGCCCGTGTCATCATCCACGTACAGCACCTTCGTCCACGTCTTCCCCGCGTCCGTCGTCCTGAACACGCCGCGCTCGGGGTTCGGGCCCCATTCCCGGCCCAGCGCGCACACCAGCGCGGCATCCGGGTCGCGTGGATCGACCACGATCCGTTTGATCCGCTCCGTGCCGCGCAGTCCGAGATGCGTCCAGCTCGCGCCGCCATCGGTCGAGCGCCAGACGCCGAGCCCGTACGACACCGAGTTGCGCGGGTCACCCTCTCCCGAACCCAGCCAGATCACGTTGTCATCCGACGGCGCGACCGCCAGCGCGCCGACCGAGTACGACTCCTCGTCTTGCCACTGCCCTTCGAACGTCGTGCCGCCGTTCGTCGTCTTCCACACCCCGCCATCCGCGCCACCGACCCAGAACGTGTTCGGGTCGCCGGGGATACCGGTGATGGCCGACACGCGACCACCCATGTTGACCGGGCCGATGCCGCGCCATTGCAGGCGCGACACGGCTTTCGCAATGACCTCCGGGCTCTGCGCCGAGGCCGGCCGGTGCAGCGTGAGCGGAAGCAACAGCGCGGTGATGGCGAGGAACGCGCGATGTGTACGCATGGAAATCTCCGGGCGATGTGCGAGAGCTCGGCATGCCGGATACAGGGACGCCGGGCGGGCGGCGCCCGTCCTCGTGCGGATGGGCGGCCTCGCCGGACGGGGTGAGGATGGGGGTTCCGCGGACCAACCGCCAGCCCGCGAGGGCCGTTTCAGATCTGGAGGCCGACCGCCACGACGTGACACGCACTGCCGACCAGCACGAACACGTGCCAGACGGCGTGCGAGTACCGGAACCGGCGCAGGTGATAGAACGGCGTGCCCGCCGTATACGCGATGCCGCCCGCCAGCATCCAGGCCAGCACCGTGGCATTGACGTGCCGCACGAGCGGGCCCGCCGCGATCACGACGAGCCAGCCCATGGCCACGTAGAAGAGTGTCGAGACCAGGGGGAACCGGCCCGCCGCGAAGATCTTGAAGATCGCGCCCACGATCGCGAGGCCCCAGATCACGCCGAACAGGCTCCAGCCCCAGCCGCCGCCCAGCGCGCCGATCGTGAACGGCGTATACGTGCCCGCGATCAGGAAGAAGATCGCGGCGTGGTCGAACACCCTGAGCCGTGCCCGCGCGACATCGGAGCGCGCCGAATGGTAGAGCGTCGAAGCCACGTACAGCAGGATCAGTGTGGCGCCGAACACGGACACGCCCACGATCTCGGCCGGACCGCCCTTGAGCGAGGCGAGCACGATCAGGACCGTGGCCGCGGCGACGCTCGCGGCCACGCCGAATCCGTGCGTCAGCACGTTGGGCAGCTCGCCCCGCAGCATCAGGCGCCGCCCTCGCCGACCGGCTCGTTCGTCGTCGAGACCCGCGTGTTGGTCGGGTACGAGTCGTCCCAGTGGACGTACACCGGCTTCTCGTTCCGCAGCATGTCGACGATGTGCGCGAAGTCGCGCATCCGGTAGTGCAGCGAGTACACGCCCTCGGAATGGCGCACGGGGTCCGGCAATGCGGACCCGTCGTCATAGAACCAGAGCGCGCCCATGTAGCCCGTGTCGCCGTACAGCACGATGTTCGCCTGCACGATGGTCGCGGGGCGCGAGCCCCAGAGGTAGTACGCGTATTCCTTGATCTCGCGGGTTTCCGTCATTGCGCCTCCATCGGTTCTCGTTTCATACCCCGTTGCACGCTCATGCGTCCGGTCCGCCTCGGCGCGGCCCGGGCAGCCAGCGGCGGACGCGGCGGCGGTAGCCCTCGTACTCCGCGCCGAACCGGCGCCCGAGCGCCCGCTCCTCGTACCCCAGCACGAAGAGGTGGGCGACGAGCAGGAACACCGCCGTGAACGCCAGCAGCGCGGCCGACGCGTAGTACACCCCGGCGCCGGCAAGAGCCCCACCCGCGCCGAGGTACATCGGATTGCGGACGTACCGGTAGGGTCCGCGCACGACGAGCCGCCGGGGCGGGTCGAACGGCGCCGGCGTGCCCCGCCCGACCACGGCAAACGCCAGCACGCACCAGAGCGCGAGGGCGCCGCCCGCCAGCACCGCGGCGATTCCGGCCAGCTGTCCCGGTCCGATCGAGGCCGGCGGCCGCGCTCCCGCCCACTCGAGGAGCCGCGCGGGCAGAAACACGAGGACGAACGCGGTGAAGAGCGCGGCGTAGGTCACCGCCCGCATCAATGTCGGCATCAGGCACCCCGGCTGGTGTTCACGGGCCGTCGAAGTCCTTGTGGAAGCGGCGGCGGCGTTCCACGTAGCCCAGGCGCTCGTAGAAGCCGTGCGCCGCCGCCAGGTACATGGCGCTGGTCACCTCGACGCGCCAGCAGCCCGTGCTCCGCGCGATCCGTTCCGCCGTCTCGACGAGCGCCCGCCCGACGCCGCGGCCGCGGTGCCCGTCGGCCACCACGAGCACGGTGATGCGGGCCAGGTCTCCGCTCCGGTGGAACAGCGGGATGCGGTGCAGCCCGAGCACGCCGATGACGTGCTCCGACGCCTCGGCCACGAGGACGCGAGCGCGAGGATCCGCCCCGAAGGCAGCCAGCCGGCGGCGGACGGTGTCGCCATCCGTCGGAAGGCCCAGCTCCGTGAGCAGCCCGGCGACGGCGGCTTCGTCACCCGGTCTCAGGTCGCGGACCGTGAGGTCGGCGCCGGACGTCGTCGCCATCATGAGTCAGCGGCTCGTGTCCGGCCCCGCGAGCGGCACGGCCAGCGCGAGCGTCGATACGGCCGCCCATGCCTTCAGCAGCCGGATCTCCCGCCCCATCGTTGCCATTTCGCACTCCTTCCGGGCTTCAGTCAGCACTGGTCCGGCTCGGCCGCAGGCCACGCACGTCGTTCCCGGAGCACCGCGGCGCGGCCGGCGAACGCGGCGCCGAGCAGCAGCAGCGCCGTCAGCCACGCACCGGCCGTGAACGACGGCGGGCCGCGCATGCCCAGGCCTACGCCCGCCGCCACGAGCACGCCCGCCAGCGCGGCGAAGAGCCGCATGCCGTACAGGAACGTGAACGGAAGGTAGTGCGCGCCGAGCGCCACCATGAAAGCCGGATAGAACCACTCGATGCGGTACAGTGCGGCGGCGCCCACCAGGGGCAGCGTGAGCGGAAGCGAGAACGCGACCTGCACGGCGAGCTGGTTCAGCGAGTTGCCGCGGCTGAGCGCCGCGCGGTGACCCAGCGCGCGCAGCAGCAGCGTGGTCAGCGGGAAGATCAGGAACCCGCCCAGGACGAGAACGAGGATGGCGTTCCTCGTCGTTCCCCAGGTTCCGACGGCGGCGGACGCGGCCCACAACACGGCCGAGACCAGCTGTCCCGCGAAGCCGCCGTGGTACGCGAAGCGAACTTCCTTCTGGGCCGCACCGATCTCCATGCGGATCTCCCTTCTCGGGGTGGATGTAGCGTCAGAGCCGCGTCGATCGGCGTCTGGCGCCGCCCAACGGGGGGAGGGCGGAATCTACACGAGAGGGGCCGGCGCTGTCAGGAGAGCAGGTAGCGGCCGAACCGGATCCCGGCCCAGAGGCCCACGCCCGTCCCGACCATGGACATCACGAAGGCGGCGAAGAAGGAATACGGTGCGCCGATCGCCCAGCCGGCATAGCTGCCGACCGTCATGCCGATCACGTTCAGAAGCTTGTTCATTGCGATTCCCCCGGCGACGATGAGGCTCGACCGGACCGGGCGCCCGCGACCACGCGGCGGCCGGCCAGCCTCCATGAAGATCTTCGGCACATTGTCGGCGCAAGGAAATGTTTCGATGGGTGGGACCGCGGCGCGGGTCGGGCCGGAGGGCGGACGGTCGAGGCCCGTCCGCCCGTACCCGGCCTCCCTCAGAACACCAGCCAGACCGAGAGGTAGGTGGTGTTGTTGCCGGACGCATTACGCCCGGAGCCATCGTACTCCGTGTTCGCGCCGTTGAAGCGCGTGTACAGGGTCTGCTGCAGGCTGAAGCGCGTGTTCAGCCACGGCATGAATTCGAGCTGCGCGATGACGCCGCGGCTGTCCGGTTCGCCCGTGCGGCTGCCGAATATCGGGTCGGGCGCGTAGAGCGAGGCGTCCTTCGTGCCCGTCGTCGCGAACAGGCCGGCGGTCGCGCCGAGCCCGTTCGGCAGGTGGTACGAGGCGTCGGCGCGGAACAGCTGCAGCGTGTTCTCCAGGTTTTCCGCCGCCTCCGACACGTAGCTCGCCGTGAGGTGCTGCTTCTCGTGCAGCCAGAGACCGTGCGCGGTCAGGAACCCCGAGCTCGTCGCCCGCTGGTACTGCAGGTCGGCGCCCACGTCCGTGAAGTGGTCTGTCGGACCCGCGATGCCGGCCGGGAACAGCCGCGCTGAAAGGCCCATCGTCCCGATCTCGATGCTGTGCGGGCCCCATGCCCGGGCCACGGCCACCCGCCAGTAAGGCGCGGTCCCGCTGAGCGCGCTCTCGGCGGTCGAGTCGGGCGGGTGCGGACCACCCTGGAACGCGGTCCGGTAGGCGCTGAACTCGGCGTAGAGCGTGTTGTTGAAGAAGGCGTACGCTCCGAGCCCGGCGACCGACTGGCCGAGGCCCCCGTCCAGCAGCACGCCCGCGGCCGGAGTCGGCGCGATCTCCGAGGACTTGAACGGGAAGCCCCACACCGGCATCGAGTTCCAGACATCCTGCACGCCAGGGTTGTTGTTCAGCGTCACCCCCCACGCCAGCGGCCGGTCGCCGAGCGACGTGTGGTTCGCGTACCGGATGTCGGCGTTGTCCATGCCGATCGAGCCGTCCGCCGCCGCGTACGTGATCTGCAGGAACGTGCCGATGTGCGGCGTGATCGCCTCGCCGACGAACAGGCTCATCTCATCCGGAAACTCGATGCTGCCGTTCTGCGTGCCCGGCTGCCGCTTCGCCGTCCGCGTCGTCGATCCGATCAACATCACGGACAGCGGCGGGATCAGGTCCAGGCTAAGCGTCTGGCGATCGCTCGCGGCCTTGGCCGTCACCGCCTCCGCCCCCGCCAGCGTGTAGCCGTTCATCTTGAACTGGCGGCCGAACTCCGTGAGTTGGGGATACGTCGTGTGGCACATGTTGCATGGCAGCTTCGTCTGACGCGAAAAGCTGGGGATCGGGATGATGCTCCAGTCGGCGCGCTTCGCCTCGTGGCCGTGGGCCTTCGCGCCTTCCGCACTCACCCGCGTCACGGGAAATGCGAACAGCAGTGCGGCGGCGAGAAGCGCTGTCCGGGATCGCGTCGTCATCAGGTCCCTCGTGTCGGTGGAACGACCAGGGGCCGGTCTCCACCGACTCGGGAATCCTCGGGCCGGTCGCCGGGCCACCTCCTCCGTAATATTGCATCCCGAACCTTTCAGATGGGTGACAAATTTCGGGCCGCGCCCCGCCGTGGATCCGGACGGGGCGCCGCATCACGAGCCGACCGGCGTGACCCGGAGCATCACGACGCCGTGCGAGGGAATGGTCGCGCTGTAGCGACGGCCGACCTTGCCCACGTCCTCGTGCGCCCACAGATCGCGCACCATGGCGGTGTCCGCCCTGATGCCGATCCGGCCCCACGCCACGCTCATCGGGGTCGGCACCGACGCGCGGTTGAAGAGGACGACCGCGCTCGAGCCGTCGGCGAGCGGCTTCGCCCAGACCTGCAGCTCCGGCGGCGACGACTGGACCAGCTTGCCCTGCACGCCGAGCGAGTCCTGGTCCACCGCGATCACTTCCTCGTTGGTCAGGATCTCGCGGATCGCCCGGGCCTGGCGGTCGTCACCGACGATCGTGCGCAGGTCGTTGCCCGCCATCAGCGGCGCGGCCATGATCGCCCACAGGCTGAAGTGCGCGCGGTACTCGACGTTCGTCATGCCGCCGTTCCCGACCTCGAGCATGTCGGGATCATTCCACGCGCCCGGCCGCGCCGATTGCCAGTACTGCGCGCTCAGATCCACGATGCCGAGCATGCTGTTCCAGCGGTCGCCGATGTCGCCGGTCGTGCGCCACAGGTTGCCGGTCTCCGGGCCCCAGTCCCACGGCTCGTTCGTGCCCCACTCGCAGATGCTGAACACGATCGGCCGGCCGGCCTTCGCCAGCGCGTCGCGGACCTTCTCGTACTGCGTCCGCGCGTCCAGCCCCTCCGCGTTGCACCAGTCCACCTTCGTGTAGTCGACGCCCCACTCGGCGTACGTCCGGGCGTCGATCTCCTCGTAGCCGTACGAGCCCGGCCGGCCCTGGCACGTCCTCCGACCCGCGTCCGTGTAGAGGCCGAACTTGAGACCCTTCGAATGGACGTAGTCCGACAGCGCCTTCATCCCTTCCGGGAACCGGGCCGAGTCCGCCACGATCCGGCCGCTCGCGTCGCGGCCGACCTGCCAGCAGTCGTCGATCACGACGTACTGGTAGCCGGCGTCCTTCATGCCGCTCGCCACCATCGCATCGGCCGTCTCGCGGATCAGCTCCGAGCTGACATCGCAATGGAACCGGTTCCAGCTGTTCCAGCCCATGGGCGGCGTGCGCGCCAACCCGTTGTCCAGCACCGGGCCGGGCCGGGTCGAGCCGTACGCGACGAGCGAGACCATCAGAACGGCGACGCCGGTCGCCGTGCGGGTAGCGATGCGCATGGCGCAGCTCCTTTCTTCCATGGACGGCCGCGGAGCCAGCCACTCCGGCCCCGCCTGCCTGGATCTGCGGCTCCAACTTGGGCGGCCCGCCCGCCCGGCGAAAGCGAGGCGCCGCCGACGGATCGGCTAACGGACTGCGGGAATGGCAGGTCCGGGGTCCCCGCGCCGCCCATCGGACGGTCTTCCCGGCCTCCGGGCCAACGGCGAAGGGCCATACTGCGTCAATACATGTGCTGGCTGACAACGAACGCAGGTTGGACGATCGCGGCGGACCGGAGAAAGCGTCGTTTCCGGTGAGGGAGCCGGCCCGTACGTGGCCAACCCCTCCCCGGTCTCCGCCTCTGGTCCGTTGAAACGTCCCGGCAAGGACAGGAAGCAGGTCGCCCACGCGCGCACGGCGGACAGAGGCTGGCGCGGGGTGGCGACGAACGGGAACTCGTAGATCCACGGCGACACAAGGAGATTCGACATGACGAAGTGCATGACCAGGCTCGGAATCTGGGCGGTGGGCCTGGCGCTCGCGGCTCCCTCGGGGCTCTCGGGACAGGAGCCGGCCCGGCAGCAGCAGCCCCAGCAGGAGCCGTACGTGGTGGGGCGGGCGCTGCCGCCCGTGGAGGCGGGCCGGACACTCGTAGCGATGACCCTCGACGACGCCATCGCGCGCGCGCTCGAGTCGAACCTGGACATCCAGACGGTGCGGCTGAACCCGCAGATCCAGCGGTACTCGCTGCTCTCCGCGCAGGCCGCGTTCACGCCGACGCTCAGCCTTACGTCCGGCTACAACAACTCGACGAACCAGTCGACGAGCCAGCTCGACGGCGGCGCGCGGACCACGAGCGAGCGCTTCACGTTCAACACGTCGATGTCGAAGACGCTGCCGTGGTACGGTGGCCGGCTCAGCGCCAACTTCAACAACAGCCGGAACGCGACGAACAACACTTTCTCCACGCGGAACCCGAGCTACAGCTCGACGCTCAGCTTCAACTACTCGATGCCGCTGCTGGCCGGCTTCAAGACGGACAACCAGCGGGCAACGCTCGAGACCGCGCGGATCCAGAGCGAGATCACGGACCTGCAGGTGCAGGCACAGATCGAGAACATCAAGTACCAGGTCCGCCAGGCCTACTGGGGACTCCGCGCCGCGATCGAGCAGATCGAGATCCAGCGGCGGAACCTCGCGCAGGCCCAGCAGCAGTACCAGGACAACCAGGCCCGCGTGCAGGGCGGTCGGATGACGGAGCTGCAACTGGTGCAGAGCGAGGCGCAGGTGGCCAGCGCGCAGCAGTCGCTGCTCAACGCCCAGATCCAGTGGCGGAACCAGGAGTTCAACTTCAAGCGACTGATGCTGGCGGGCCCCGATGACGGGCTGCTCATGCAGACCGTCAATCCCACGGACCAGCCGGTGCTGCTGGACCGACCGGTGGACATCCAGGCGGCCATCGACACGGCCCTGCAGTCGCGCGCCGACATCCGGCAGCAGCGCGAGCAGCGCGTCATTTCGACGGTCAACCTCGACGTCTCGAAGAGCAACGCGCTGCCGGACCTCACGCTCTCCGCGGGCTATTCGCTCCAGGGCGTGGGCGGCAACCTGTACCAGCGCGACGGGCTCGGCGGGGACCCGGTGCTGGTCCAGGCGGGCGGCTACGGCGATGGGATCACGGCGATCAAGAACTTCGACACGCCGACATGGAACGTGCAGCTACAGGCCTCCTACCCGCTCGGCACGAACTCGCAGAAGCAGGCCCTCGAGCGCGCGAGGCTGCAGCTCCGCCAGACGGACCTCGCGCTCCGCGCCCAGGAGCTCAACATCATTACGCAGGTGACGCAAGCGGGGTTGAACGTGCAGAACACCTTCCTGCAGTACCAGGCGGCGCAGCGGAACCGGGAGGCGTCGGAGCGGAACGCGGAGAGCGAGCTGCTGCGCTACAGCGTGGGGGTCGCCATCAACTTCGAAGTCGTGACCGCGCAGAACCAGTTGACGTCGGCGCGGCTCTCCGAGCTGCAGGCGATCATCAACCACATGAACGCGGTCAACGAGTTCCAGCGGGTGAAGCACGTGGGCAACTGATGCGCGCCTGACCCGCGTTTGACCGCAGTACCCGTGGATCGGGGAGCGCCCCGGACCGGTTCGACCGGTCCGGGGCGCTTCGTCATCGCCGCCCGGTCGCGGTTCGCCGGGACGCGGACGCTCCGGGGTGGCCGCCGCGTCGCAGCCGCCTAGACGTAGCGGCCGATCGACATCGTGATCACCGCGATCGCGAGCATCACCGCGATCATCTGCCCGACCGAGCCGGCGCGCGCCCGGAGCGCCTGCGCCGCCGCCACGGCGCGATCCCGCTCTTCGGGCGGCGCGCCCGCCGCCGACTGGCCGAGCGCCGCGGCCTTCAGCATGGCCGGGCGCAGGATCCCGAGACCCAGTCCGAGCGCGATCAACGCGGCCACCGCCCCGATCCCGTACGTCATCCCCGTCGCCGATCCCATCCAGTCGGGGCTGAACCCGCCCGACACGCGCCAGTACAGCCAGAACCCGGAAAGCACCGTGAGCACGGCCGCGGCCGGCATGATGTTGAGGAAGCGTCGGCGCATGAGGCCGGCCATCACCTTCGCGCCGTCGGGGCCCGCATCCCTTACCGACGGGCCCATGAACAGGGCGATAAAGAGCATCGTGCCTGCCCAGAACACGCCGAGGAACACGTGCAGCACACGGGCACAGACGAGCAGAACGTCCATAACGCCTCCCCTGGATGACCCGGCTTCGGGAACTTCGTGGATTGGTGGGCTGAGCGTCCAACATCCCGGAAGCACGGGCGGCCGTCAAGGCAGAGGTCGGCCGCCGGTGGTGTCGCGCTTCGCGTTCCGCTCGCGGATCGCGCGGACCCGCTCGTCGATGGCCTTCCCGGTCGTCACGCGGGCGGCCTGCTCTTCGATGGCGCGGAATCCGCGGAGACGCTGGTTGTACTCGTCGCGCAGGCCCGGCGGCCCCTTGTACGTGATGTCCTCGGGGCACACTCGGGGATGCAGTGCCGGAGCGGGATCGCGAGTTTGCCGAGGTGGATGCTGTCCGGCGTGATGCCCCAGAGGCGGCCCGCGCCGTCCTTCGTCGTCCATTCCTTTGCTCGCCGCTCCGTTTCGGCCGCCACGCTCAACGAATCGTTGAATGGCTCGAGCCGGGTGGCGACCGCGTCGCGCGCGCGGGCCAGCGGGTCGGGCGCCGCCGCGGCCGGGACGGCCGATGCCGGCGGCAGCCACAATCGCGGATCCGGCGCGCCGGCACGGGCGGGCGGTACCGACAGCGCCTCGACCGCGGCAGGCGCGGCGGGGCCAATGCTCAAGGGCGTGAAGGCCGGAGCCACGGTCGCCGGCTCGTCCCGCTCCTGGACGGATGCGCGCTCCGTCGCCGGATCGCGGGTCACGGGGATGATGTCGAGGACGCGCGTCGCGGGAACCGTCTCGATGGCCAGCAGCCGCGGTACGCTGCCGGCAACGCGCTCGACGGTTGGCCCGTGGAAACGGAGGCCGAGCACGAGCGCGTGGATCGCGATGGACGCCCCGAACGCAATGGTCCCTCGCGCACGACTCACGAGCCGGCCTCCTCGCGTTACTCGAGTGGACCGGAGATGGCACCAATCCCGGACGACCGGCACGGTCGATTCCCATCCCGAGGATAGGCCACGATGCGGCGCCGTATCAACGATATTGTCCGTTGTGCGGCCAGCGCCACGTCATTCGGCGCGTCAGTCCTCGTCGTCCGGACCGACGGGCGCGCCGCCGCAGCGCGCGGGTGAGCCGGGCCAGTCCGTGCCGCGGTAGCGGCCGAGCAGGCTACCGACCGCGACCACCAGCCGGAACACGATGGCCTGCAGTGCGCCCGGCATCAGCAGCACCGCCTGCGTCCGGCGATGGCGATGCACCACGTGCGCGATGCAGAAGAGCGGCGGCCGGCCGGGCGGACCCGCGTTCATCACGTCGAACACGGCCTCGAGGTAGCGGTCCAGGTCCACCAGCGGGCCCGCGGTCCCCTCGAAGTCCAGCTCCTCGTCGCCGTCGTTCCACCAGCGGTGCGCAATGCCGCGCGGAAACCGCGATGACCCGCCCGCCGCGACCTCGATGCGTTTCCCGTCGAGTTCCGCGCTGAGCACGCCCGCCGTCACGCGGCCATCTTCGTCCTCCGCGTAATGCACGTGGAGCGGCGGACCTTCACGGTGTGGCGGCAACGTTCCGCGAAGTCGCAGGAACATCCCGTCCCTGCCCTTCACGCGGCGCAGCATGAGGCGCTCGCCAGTGTGCCGGTTCTCCAGCAGGAGCCAGCCGTCAGTTGTGGTTCCCATCATTCCTAGCGAAAAGGGGGTCGTGCCTTCAGGCGCCGGATCTCCGCCCTCGCCCACGCGCCGCCCGGCGTGTCCGCGTGCGTCTCGGCGAGGCGGGCCAGGTCGGGCAGCGCGCGACCGGGCGCCTCGAGTCGATCGACGAGCACCGCCACCAGCTCGCGCGTGACGAGATGCGCGAGCCCCGATTCGGGCGTGCGATCCCGCGCCCGCCGGAACCACGTCACCGCCGATTCCGGATCGGCCAACCGGTCCCGGTGCAACCGCGCGAGCTGGATGCATGGCTCCGTCGCCGCCAGATCCTCGTCGGCGGCCCGCTCGTACACCGCCGCGGCCTCCGCGTATCGGCCCCGCGCAACGAGCGCGCCGGCATGCGAGTATTCCGCCGGCGCCGGCGTGCTGCGACCGCTCGGCACGATCAGCCCGGCCGCCGCATTGCCCGCCATGGCCGCCCAGCGCGCAATCCCGAAGCGGACCAGCACCGCACCACCGACTCCGCCCACGAGCACGCTGGGCAGCAGCGGCCAGGCGCGCGTCATGGCGAGCACGAGACCCAGCGTGGCGCCGAGCCCGCCGCCGATCACCGCCCATATCAGGAGCCCGAAGCCGATCGCCTGGTCCTGGCTGTCCCGTTCCCGCTTCATTCGACGCGCACGCATTGGACGACCGGCCGGAAGAACCCGCTCCGGTCCGGCAGGATCCAGGGTACATCCGCGATGCTGGCCATCCCGAGCCCGGCCGTCATCGAACGCGTCGCAAGTTCGAGATCTCCCGCTACCGGTCAGTTCTCGCGGTCGCGCCGCGCTTCGTGCTTCAGCACGGAGAGCGCGACTCCGTACAGGTACGCTGCGATCCCGCTCGCGACGAGGACGATGCGGCCGAGCCCGGTCCCGAATGCGAGCCCGTACCCGACGCACAGCATGCCACCCACCGTGAATACGCTCGCTACCGACAGCTCGCGGATCATCTCCGGCTTGCGCCGGAGTCCCATCATGAGAACGACGAGGCCGAGAACGAAACCGACCAGGATCAGGATTCCGATCAGTCTGAGGAGCATGTGCGCCTCCTGTTTCCTTCAAGTACAGCGGGAGCAGCGAATGGTCCACCATCACGTTCTCGTCTTCCCACCCGCCGAACAGCAGGATCGAGCGGTAAGCGAGCTTCGCCGCGTTCTCGACAACCCAGGCCACGGCCGCGCCGATGTCCTCCAGCGCATGCGCGAACGTCGCCCTGCCCTCGCTATTGCGCCAGCCCCGCGGCGACAGGACCACGACCGCCATCCCCGCGTCGGCAAGCGCGCGGCCGATCCCGAGCGCATCGCTCGGGTCGCCACCATCGCCGAGCCGTGGCTGTCGATCCGCGCAGTCGTCTGCGCCTGGAGGACGCTACCCGGTCCGGCCAGCGCGAGCACGAACAGCATGGCGGATCGCATCATCGGCGGACCTCCGTTCAGACTTCGACGAGGCAGGGGCGTGGCAGGAGCGGTGCGACGAGTACCCCCCATCACGATCACAATGGCGAATACGACGACCACCGCGGAGTGAGGGATGCCGCGGTTGGACCGATGCGCCGCTCCAGAGTGCAACAGTGCGGGGCGTCCGGTCAATGCCGGCCTCGGCTACGGCGCCTTGCCTGCTCCCGGCCGGTCCAGCTGCACGGCGTCGCCTGTTCCGATGCCGTGGCTGGCGAAGAAGCCGCGGTTCACTTCGAGCGCCGACTGGTAGCGCACGCCGGGCGCGTACGCCTCGCACCATTCCGGGTTCGGGCTCTCGCAGGGGGCCATGGAGAGGATCGTGGCGATCCGGCCCGCGCTGTCCACGAACGCGATGTCGAGCGGGATTCGGGTGCGGTACATCCAGAACGCGTCCGTCTCCGGTTGTGGCTCGGGATACACGAAGATCATGCCGCTGTTCGGATCGAGCGCGGTCCGCTCCATCAGCCCGACTTCGTGCTGGGCAGCCGATGTCGCGATCTCCGCCAGCAGCGAGATCGTGTCCGACGCCGTCGCGATGCGCACGGTCCCCGTGTCGAACGGGATCGTCGTGACCACAGCGACACCTTGCCCGTTCCCGCCGCCACACGCGGCGGCCAGCGCTACCAGCGGAACGAGCCGCCACAACGACCGATGCTCTACCATTCGTACGCCCACGGCGGCGGTTCCACGGGATCGGGCGCGAGGCCCGAGAGGTCCTGCTCGAAGATCCGTCGCAGCGCGCCTCCCCGCCAGTCGTACGCCTCGAGGCTGCCCCGGATCGTGGCCACAAGCAGCTGCCCCGTACCCGACCAGTCCGCCCATTGCGCATCCTCCAGCACCGTCATCTCGCCACCCTCGACGATGCTGTAGCACGCGGTCTCGCGCCGCTCGGGACTGTCGCGGAACGCCGCGTACGAGCCTTCGACTTCCAACACCGCGGCGCCAGTCGGCTGCGCTTTCGACATGCGGACGAGCCGCCGCTCGTCCCACGTGTCCTCCGGATCGCGCGCGGCCGTGTCGGCGGTCTCTCGCCAACCCCTCCTCCGCTCCACGGCGAACTGCTGTGCGGGATTCACGCGAAGCCCGTAGCGGGCAAGGCAGGCCGTCGCATCGCCGGCGTCGGGAACACCGAGATCCGACGTGCCCGCCTCGCCATCGAACCGGATCCCGCGCGAGTACGTCGTGCCGGCTTCCCACGCCGCCAGCGCGTGCAGCCACGGCAGCCGGGAGATCGCCTCGTACACCGTGCCCGCCGCCCAGCGCGCAGTCGGCTTCTGCGCGGAGTACGCGAGCCAGCGGCCGTCGGGGGATACGTCGCACTTCTGCGGGAACAGCCGGCCCCGGAACCAGGCGCCCGGCTCGTACGTCCAGTCCGCGATGTCCCACCGGCCGACGTGGAACCACTGGCTCGGGCCGCGGCGCAGGACCGCCAGCACCGGCGCCGCCGTCGCGGGGATGCAGAACATGCGTGGAGCCGTCATCACAAATGCGCGTCGTCGCTGCGCTACGTCGCGGCCCGGCCCGCCAGCCTGGTCAGCACCACGTGCCAGAACTCGAGCGCGTCGTAGAAGGAGCGCACGGGAGTCCGCTCGTTCAGGCCGTGCGCGAACTGGTCGCTGTCCTTGAGGAAGATCCCCATCACGCCGTACGTCGGGATACCCGCGCGACGCATTGCCTTGCCGTCCGTGCCGTACGCCGACATGAGCGGGATCACGGCCGTTCCCGGCCGGATCCGCTCGACGCCCAGCCGGACCGCGTCCAGCACGTCATCCCGGATGGGCGACGCGGGACTCGGCAGCGGATCGCCGATGGCCTCGATGTGGAGAGCCGGATTCCCGCCCAGCCGCTCGAGCGTGGCCTGCACATCCGGCACCTCGACGCCAGGGAAGATGCGGCAGTTCACGGTCGCGGTCGCCGACTGTGGCAGCGCGTTCTCCGCGTGCCCCGCCCGCAGCATCGTCGCGACGCACGTGGTCCGCGTGATGCCGACCTGCTCGGGCTCGTGCCACAACACTTCCGCAGCCGCCGAGTCGGTCGGGTCCTTCGCCAGCCGCGCCATCGCCTCGCCGACCTCGCCCGGCGTGACGCGCGCGCTCGCCTCCAGATACAGCCGCGTCGCATCGTTCACCCGGACCGGGAACCGGTACGCCTCGATGTTCTTCAGCACCGTCGCCAGCTCGTAGATCGCGTTGTCTTCGCGCGGTGTCGAAGAGTGGCCGCCGGGATTCGTCACGGTCAACTCGAACGTGGCGTACGTCTTCTCCGACGTCTGCACCAGCATGCGAAGCGGCTCGCCCGACTCGCTCAGCACACCGCCGCCCGCATCCGCGTTGAGCGCGTACTCCGCGTCCGTCAGGTCCCGGTGCGTCGTGACCAGGTCGTTCGCCGTCAGCATGCCGGTCTCCTCATCGCCGCTGAACGCGATCACCAGGTCGCGCGCGGGCACGAAGCCTTCGGCCTTCAGGCGGAGGAAGGTTGTCGTCAGCATGGCGACGCCGAACTTGTCGTCCGTGCTGCCGCGGCCGAAGAAGTAGCCATCCTCCTCGATCAGCGTGAACGGGTCCCGCTCCCAGTCCTTCGGCAGCGCATCGACGACGTCCATGTGCGCCATGAGCAGGATGGGCTTCTTCCCGGCCGAGCCATCGCCCGCGAACCGGACGACGAGACTCGCGGTCGAATCGCCGCCCGGCAGGGCGAACGGCAGCACGTGGACATCGGCGGCCGGGAAGCCACCCGCGCGGAACTGCTCCGCCAGGTAGCGGGCCAGCGCGGGGACCTGTCCGCGACCCGCGGCCGTGCGGTACCCGATCGCCGTCCGGAACATCTCGAGAGCCTGACGCTGGTACGGCTGCGTGTAGCCGGCGCTCGAGTCCTGGGCGAGGACCGCTGCGGGGATCGCGAGGAACCCCGCGACGGCCGCGATGAGACGTCGCATGCTCGATCTTCCTGTCGGGAGTGTGTGGTGAAGAGCCTTCAACATAGCCGAAGCAAGGAACCGACGGGAAGCGGACCGGGCGCGGCCGCTTCACCCCTCGCGTCGGCCGGTCCCGTTCCACTAGGTTCGATCGTGACCGCTGAACCGCACGAATCCGACGGCCCGCCCGAGGCGCCCGCCGCTGAATCCGACCGGCCGCCCGCCGCCTCCCGACGATGGCACGACCGGCTGTTCTTCGTTGCGGTCGCGACCAAGGGCATCGACGGCATCCTCGAAAGCATCGGCGGCGTGCTGCTTCTCGTCTTCGGAACGAGCGGCCTCAACCACGCCGTCCGGCTCCTGACGCAGCACGAGCTCGCCGAAGACCCCGACGACTTCCTCGCCACCCTGCTCCGCCACCACATCCGGAACCTCGACCTGTCCTCGCTTCATTTCGCGGCCGCGTACCTGCTCGTCCACGGCGTGATCAAGATCGGGCTCGTCGGCGGACTGATCCGGCGGCGGCGGCGCGTATTCCCCGTCGCGCTGGCCTTCCTTGGCGTGTTCCTGCTCTACCAGGTGTACCGGCTGGATCGACAGCCGTCGGCGGGACTCGCGTTTCTCTCGGTCGTCGACCTGGCCATCATGGTCCTGGTCTGGCGCGAGTATGCGATGCTTCGCGCCCGGGCCGCGGCGGCATGACCTCCGCGTCAGGCCTCGGCCATTTGACGCTGCGGAGACCGTGCGGCCTGGGAGGTCCGCGCGAACGGTGAACGTGCGCTACGCTGTCCGCGCCGCCTGCAGCCAGGCCGTCATGCGCGCGTCGAGCCTGTCCGGATAGTCGAGGGACAACCGTGTCGCAACGGTTCGCGCGACCGCACGGAACAGTTCGATGGCACGGAACAGGGCCGTCCAGTTCTCCTCGATCGCACCGCCTGCGTACGTCGCCTCGAGCGCACGCCACGTGAGTGGATCGAGCACCTCGCGGAGTCCGCGTCCCAGCACGCCGGGCCGCCATGACCAGCGTTCCGTCCCGACCTGCCACTCCAGCATGCGCCGCAACAGGTCGAGCTTCATCACGGACTCGAGGCTGTATTTCGCCGGCAGCAGCTCGCCGCGCGCCAGGTTCTTCGCGACGTAGCCGGCCTCCCACCAGAATTCCTCGACCAGCGCGGAGAACGCGGCCTGCGTCGGCGGCGCCGGGATCCACGCACGGCCGGACGGCGCCGGCAACGAATCGGTCAGGCCATCCTTGTCGACGAGCACGGTGTAGCCGAGGTCGAGCTCGGGTGCGAGCCGCCGTTCACCGCTCATCCGATCGAGCTCGGCAACCGGCACCAGCGTGTAGTCGATCTTCACGCCGTCCTCGTACAGCACCAGTTGCGTGTACCGGCGCGATGCCACGAAATCGCTCCGGTCCTGCAGCGATACGAGGACCGCCGCATGTTCCGAGAACCACGACGGATCCTCGAGGTAGGCGGCCGGATCCGTGACGTAGAGGATGACGTCGTAGTCGGAGAACCGGTCCAGCGCCGCGCCGGGCCGGCTCCGCGAGCCCGTCAGCAGGGCCGCGCGCACCGGCGCGCTGCCCTCGGCCCACGCCGCGAGCCGGACCCTGACCGCGACGGGCGGGTCGCTCACGTCAGTGGCCGGCCGGAAGAACACCCGGCTGCGCCAGCATCCCGATCGTATCCATCTGCTCCCATTCCGCCTCGATCCGGCCCTCGGACACGCGCTAGAGGCTGATTCCGCTCACCTTCACGCGCCGCCCCGTGGCCGCGATCCCGTCGCCCCGCATCATGCCGCCGCTCCCGCTCCCGTTCGGTGGATCGAGTCACGCGGCAGGTGACGCTCGGGATCCACGCTACTCCGATTCCGGTTTGCGAAGCGTGTGCAACCGGATCCGCTCCACGCCCAGCTCGTCCGTGGCGATGCCGAGCACCACGTCACGACCGATGTCCGTGATCACCAGATCGGAAGGCACCGCGACCGTCCCCAGCAACGCGCCGTGCGGACCGATCACCGTCCAACTCTGTTGCGACGATGTCGGTCGACGGAACGACGCGATCCACACGTTGCCGTCCGGGTCCGTCTCCAGCCGGTCGAACGCGGGGAACGCCGGCGGCATCGGCATCTCCGCGAGCGATCGCTCGAGCGCGGGACGCGCCCGCGGATCGACCGCCTCGAGCCGCGCCGCGTGATACGCGGCGATCTCGGGATCCGTGATCGTCAGGTCGCCGCCCGGCCAACGGATGATCCGCTCCAGTCGGCCGTCCAGCGCGTAGCGCCGGATCTCGTACGCCTCGCCCGTGCCGAGGTAGATCGCGTCTTCCGTCAGCGCGAACGTGACCGCGCGACCGAACGGGTGCGGCCGGCTGCCTCCCGCGGTTCCGATGCGCTCGCTCGACAGCACGGAGCCCAGCTCCGTGCTCACCACGAGGCCCGCCTGGGGGATCCGCTGGACCGCGCTCGCACTCGCCGCACGGTCAGGCGCGAGGACCCAGGCGGGCGCAATCGCGCGGTAGAACCCGACGGCCGGCGGTCCGCTCAGATCCTCCCAGCCCACCGCGGCGTAGTACCCGTTGCGCGCGCAACGCAGCGTGTACGGCCTCCTGTCCATCGAGTTCCGGTCATACGGCCTCGCTTCCCGCGCGAACCGGCCGTCCGCCGTGTACACGATGTTCAGGTAGTCGATCTCGAACACGAAGAGCGAGTCCGCGCCGCACCGGCCCATGCCGCGGATGTAGCCGAGCTCGCCCGGACCGTCACCCGGACCGCCGACGAATCCGAGGTACGTACCGTCGCGCGCGTAGAACCGCACCTGCGAGCTGCCCCGGTCCGCGACCGCGATGCGGCCATCATCCAGGAGCAGCGCGCCTTCGATGTTCGAGAAGAGGTACTCGGGCTGCCCTTCGACGACGCCGATCGTCAGCTCGGGCTCGGCAACGACCTGCCAACGTCGATCGCCCGGCCAGCGCGCCGCCGTGGATTCGACGATCTCGATACCCGCGCTGTCCCGGACCAGCGTCGCGGACACGCGATCTGCCGGGCTGCCGCACGCCGCCACCGCGAGCGGCAGCGCGAGTATGGCGGGACCGATGCCCGCTCTCCGCGAGAGCATCAGCCCGGCGGGAATCCGCGCTCCACGAACGACCGGATGCGCGGGTCCTCGAGCAGGTACGCCTTCAGCGCGCGCCCCGGCGAGCCCGGGTCGGGCCCGGAACGCCGCGGCGCCGAAAAGGTCGCCGGCACAGCCAGCCGCCCGGCAATCACCGGCTTCGTTCCCACGGGATCCGAGTTGTCGACCAGCAGCACGTTGTCATCTCCCATCTCGATCGGGGTCCCGTGCAGCCAGACCGTGTTGGTCGCTTCGTGATAGACGATGAACAGCGAGTCGACGCTGCCACCGGCCGAACCCCGCGGCGCGTACGGCAGCGGCTTGCGGAGCGCGTGGCTGGCGCCGAGCCCGACCCGGACGATCATGACCGCTCCGATGCGCGCCTGATCGCCTTCTGAGGATCAACGCGTACGACGCGCACACGCCCGCGGCCAGGAGCACGCCTCCACCGGCGCTGCCCCGTGCAGCTTTCCCGCCGGGACTTTCCTGGGCATGGAGGAACGAAGGGATCAGCACGGCAGTGATCGCGATGCCCGTCGCGCGAAGAGAGGAGACCCACCTGCCGCCCTTCCGATCCGACCCGATTGCGCCATGGACCTGCGATCGCAAGATGCAATCGGTGGCGCCCGTGGACAACCGTCCTTTCTTCGCTTCGTGCGTCCGTCACGCGGATACGGGCACCGCCCGCGAAGCAATGCGTCGGCGGTGAACGCTCAGGCGGACGGGAGCTTGCCGGCTCCCCTGCCCAGTTGCTCCCGGTGCAGCAGATCCTCGAGGAACCGCACCTGCCGGCGCAGCTCCTCCACCTCGTCTTCCAGCGAGTGGACTCGCTCGGTGTCCGCCACCGGCGGCGCGGCCTTCGGCTTCGCCGGCGCGTCAGGCCCGAGCGCGGCGGCCGGCAGAGCGAGGACGTGGTCGATGACGCGCCGGACCATGAGCGTCGGCCGGAGCCGCGTCGACGCCGCCTTCCCGGGCGCGCACAGCGCCGAGAGCACGGATGACAGCTTGTAGCCATCCGGCCGGGCGACGAGTAGCCGGCAGGTGCGGGCGCCGCCCACGACGATCACGCGGCCACGGAACGGGCCGATCCGGAGCGCGACGCGGGAGATCTGGCCGGCGGCGATCTCGAGCTGGCGCCAGCCGACGCGCCGCGTCGAACGCAGACACAGCAGGCGCTGGTCGGTGACGACGATCAGCCACGGCCGGCGCATCCAGCGGAGCCGGGTGATCTTCCCGCGCGCGAGCGCGAGCAGGTTCTCGTCCGCACGAAGCACCGCCGGCAGATCCCGGAACTCGCGCTCCTCCCACCAGCGTGAACTCTCGCCCAGCGCCTCCAGCTGTTGATCGATTGCACCGCGGTCGATGGGCATCGTGCACCGGTGGGAGACAGACGCGTGTCGGAGATACCAGGATCGCGCTCGCGGGGAGGCCGCGCAAGGCGGAAACCGGTCCGCTCAGCCCCGGCCACAGCCCATGCCGACCTGCTTCTGCAGGTCGCGCTCCGCCCCGGAGAAGGCCTCGAGCATCGCCGCCTCGGTCGGCGGTCGTACCACGTTGTGCGCCGCGAACTCGCTCGCCTGCGGATACGCCGTCGTCCGGATCCGCTCCGCGACGGACTCCGCATCGTACGACGTGCGCCGGAACTCGATGTCCGGACCGAGCAGCAGCCAGTACGCGCCCGGCTCGCCGAACGGCATGCCCACGCTGCCCGCGTTCAGCACGCGTAGCCCGCCCACCGCCCGTTCGAATTGCATGTGCGTGTGGCCGCATACGACGACGTCCGCCTCGACGCCGTCGAAGATCCGCGCCATCCGGGACTCGGCCGTCAGCCGGGTGAAGATTTCCGTGGCGCTCCGCGGCGTGCCATGACAGAACAGCACCCGGCCGCACCCCGGGATCCGCAACTCGAGCGCATCCGGCCATCCCTCGAGCATCGCCGCTTCGGTGCGGAGTTCCCGCGCAGACCAGCGCACGATCTCGCGGGCTCGCTCGGGAACGTGATCGATCGGCCCGCCCCGCATTTGCGCCAGGACGTCCTGCTCGCCGTTCCCGCGGATGAACCGCACCGGAACGTCGAGGCCCGAAAGACGCTCGAGGCATGCCCGCGGCATCGGGCCGGGCACGACGTCGCCTCCTACCACAACCCGGTCCGCGCAGGCCTCCCGGACGTCGCGAAGCACGGCCTCGAGAGCGGGCAGGTTCCCGTGAATGTCGTAGAGCGCGGCTACCCGCATGGCCGTCCCCTGCGAAGTGCGCGAAGCCGTTCAACCGCCGTGCTTCACCGCGGCCGCGCGGCGCCCGTCAGGCGATGCTCGCCCCGTGCTCGAGCAACAGCTCCCTCAATACGGAACGATGGCAGCGCGCCTCGTTCTCGCAGTAGCAACCCACCGAGAAGTCGGTCTGGTGGGAGAGTGCGGCCAGGAGCCCGAGCAGGCGCGCGGGCTTGGGACGCTTCATCTCGGCACGATACCGCGACACGAAGCTGCGCCACTCGCGGTCGTCCGTTGCCTCGCGCGCCTCCTTGACCAGCCCGTCCGAAGGCGCGAGACCCGGAAGCCACACGTCGTAGAAATCGCGCGACGCGTGCTCCGCCTTCGGCACGCCGCGCGGCGGCCGGCGAACCGTACCCAGACGCAGACCCTCACCTTCTACCCTCGGACTTCCCAGCCGAACTACCCGGATCGCCATGCGAGTCGCCTCGTTTCCCGTTGCCTGCCACCTGCCGCCACGAGATCGTGCGGACTCCGCGGTCGAGGGGAGCGCGTTGCCGCGGAGTGTGCCCGAATCTGTTCGCGACGATTCCGACCCGTCAAGCCGCTCGCGATGAGGCCGCGCGGAGCGGTGCCGCGGCCCGCAAGGCGGGATGGCGACGGCGAGGACCGCGTGGCGGGGTTACACGTCGGAGCTCGCATTGCTACCGCGTTTCGCGGCACGTTCGCGCCCTTGAACAGGAGCCACAGGCAGAGCGACAGCTCCGCGATGAACGCCGGCGCGAACACGATGACGTAGAAGATCGTCTCGTATGCCTCGTAGTCGCGAAGCAGGACGTGGGCGAAGCTGTCGGTCAGGTAGCCCGCGGCCGCGATGATCAGCAGCACACCGAGGACCTTCGGGAAGTAGCCCGACCTGAGAATCAGATACCCGAGGACCAGGCAGTGCAGGCCGAAGAAGACCAGGCCGAGCGCGTATCCGATGCTGTGTCCCTCGAGAAACAGCAGGACGAGCGCATGCAGCTGTTGGGGCTCGAACACGGCCAAGTACTCGGCGCCGCCGAGCAGCACCAGGACGAACATCAGGTTCAGCAGCGTGACGCCGTAGATCGTCGTGTGCACCAGCCTGAACGAGGCCGCGAGCAACGACAGGGTTCTGCTGACCGGCTTCAGCAGCACGTACAGCGCCACGGCGACCACCACGTCGAACGTGAGCATCACCAGGTCGGCGGCAATGCTCGTCCGGAACAACGACTCGGACGACAGGATGCCGGCGGCCGTCGCCGCCGCATCGCCGGGTACGATCAGCCGGGAACGGATGACGACTTCCGCGAAGATGCCGGCCACGATGATGATCAGGTAGCCAAGCCCCGCGATTCTCGCGGCCTGCTCCTGCGACAGATCGACGGCACGAACCGTCATCGCTCATCCTCCGGACAGAGTTGCGGTGTCCCGGCGCGGCGGCGGACCCCGCCTTTGCTCCGCCGACGGTCCGCACGTCACAGTGGTCACGACCTTGCCTCGCACGATCCGGCTCGCGGCGCCCCCGCGACTTCAGTCCGTCGATGTCCCCAGGCTGGCGAACGGCCGGCGTGCCGCCGCGCTGAACGTTTCAGCACGACGCACGTCGTCGTGTCGTCGGTGGGGAGTCTGCCTGGTCACCGCCCGGCAGGATCGGTCAGAAATTCTGGCCCGGAGCCTGAAACGCGTCAACGCCCGCATGATCGATGCGAAGGGATGATGGCCCGCGTCCGACCTTCACGTACCCGAGTCACCCGTGCCCGCGAGCTCGGGTCGTGGCGAACTTCCAGGATGGAATCCATGTTCTCCGATGCGACACAGCAGTTGCGCGGCGGCCGGCCACCGGCCGCTGTCCACCACTCCCACAACAATGCGACGGACAATGCCCCTGCAACGGATGCGCGACGACATGCGCCTGCGCAATTATTCGAGCAGAACCGAAGAGACCTATCTCGCCCGCGTCGACGCACTCGGCCGCCATTATGGTATACCGCCCGATCGCCTCGGGCTCGACCAAGTGCGGAGCTTCCTGCTGCACGCCATCAACCAGCGCGGTTGTTCGTGGAGCTGGTGGCGGCAGACGGTCGCCGCGCTACGCTTCTTTTACGGCCGCACGCTCGGTCGTTCGGGCGTGGTGCCGTGCCTGCCCTATCCGAGGAAGGAGTTTCACCTCCCGGAAGTGCTGAGCACGACGGAAGTGGAGCAACTGTTCAATGCGGTGCACCATCTCAAGCACAGACTGGTCCTGATGACCATCTACTCGGGCGGCCTCCGTACGTCTGAAGCCGTGGGACTCGCGTCCGAGAACATCGACACCAGCCGAATGGTCATCCAGGTCAGGCAGGGAAAAGGCAAGAAGGACCGCATCGTCCCGTTGTCACGCGTACTCCTCGAAGCACTGCGACAGTACTGGCGCCTCGAAGGAATGAACAGGTGGTTGTTTCCCGGGACGAAGCCGGATTCTCCGATAACCGCCGGCTGGGTACAGCACGCGACCCAGGCGGCCGTGGCCCGAGCGGGATTTTCCAAGCGCGTGACGCCCCGCACCCTGCGGCACAGTTTCGCCACCCACCTCCTCGAGGCGGGCACGGACCTCCGGATCATCCAGGCTCTCCTCGGCCACGCGACGATCAATGCCACGCTCATCTACACACATCTGAGCCAGCGCCACCTCGCGTCTATCCGGAGTCCGCTCGATGGTCTTGATCTCCCCGTCGCTCCGCGTCAGCTCGTGTTCCAGGGACTGTAGACGCGCGCGACTCGTGCGCCGGCCACAGCAGCACGTACGGGCGGCGTAGCAGGAAGGTGAGCGTGGGAGTGTCGATCGACACTCCCACGCGCCCTTCGTTCGTGCACCCGGCGGCGGCAGTGTTCGATGGACGAGCCGAACTCAGTCGTCAATGGGCTCTACACCAAGTCGCTCGAGTCGCGCGAGGCCGTCCTTCATGGCCTCGAGCGCTTCGAGGGAGCGCCCCGGCCAATCCGCGACCTCGCCCGTGACCCGCAACGGCTCCCGGGAGCGGTATGACTTCGTCGGATTGCCCCGAAACTTCTTGTCCGTCACATTGGGGTCATCCTCGATCGGGCCCGTCGGTTCCACGATGTAGATTCTGCCGGGACCTTCGCCGGCCGCCAACTCCGCTCCCCACGTGGCGGCATCCAGGGTGCGGGTCAGGTAGACCCAGGTTGTCGTCCGGTCCCGGTTGCCGAAGTTGGGAGCATGCCCCGGCTGGATCAGGTCTCCGGGCTCGAGGTCGGCCCGCGTGCCATGGTAGAGTCGCCACTCCGTGACCTCGCCCGTAACCCGCAGCGGCTCCCGGGAGCGGTGTGACATCGTCGGATATCCCGGGGCCGTTCGGCCCGTCAGTCGGGGGTCGTCTTCAACATGGCCGGTCGGCTCCACCACGTAGACTCTACCGGGATCTTCGCCGGCCGCCAGTTCTGCCGCCCAGATAGCCGCATCCAGATCGGAGGCCAGGTAGACACAGGTTGTCATCCCGTCCCGCTCACCGACGTCAGGGGGAGGGCCGGGTTGGATCAGGTCTCCCGGCTTCAGGTCAGCCCGTGTGCCATGATAGAAACGCTGCGGCCTCAGGTCGTCGGTGGCTGCCACCGGCTCGCTCCTTCCGTACTGCGCGATGCACTCACACCGCCAACCCGCATCACCAGCAAACGCCGGTCAGCTGGCCGGCCCGCAGTTCACAATGTCACGTTGAAGGCGATTGACGTGATCTCGAAACGGCCGTACGTCCACTCGCCGGAGGGTTCGATCCAGTTCGCATCGCCGAAGGCGCCTATCCGGATTCCGTCAACCTGGCGATACCCGGAAATCGGCGTAGACCATGTCGCCGCGCCGCCCTCGCGGTCGTGTGCCCGGTCAGCAGACACGAACCCGACGAGATCGCCAGCGTCGTCAAACGTGAGAACGGCCGACACTGTGTTAACGGATGTACTTGACGCTGGCTGCCCTGCGACCTCCCTGACAACCGCAATATTGGTCGCCCTGCCTCCCGCAACCAGCTTCTTGCCCAAGTGCCGCGTTCTGGCTATGTTCGTCTGGCCAGATCACCCGACGAGAGCCCGATATGGCAAAACCCCGCAAGAACGTCCACAAGTATGCCGCCCACCGCCGCGAGGCCGCCGAGGAGGTGTCCGCTACCGTGTTCAAGGACTCCTGCCTCCAGCTGCTCGACCGCGTGCAGCAGACCCGCGAGGAGATCGTGGTCACCAAGTACGGCCAGCCCGTTGCGAAGCTCGTGGCCTTCGATGAATCCCAGCCCGGCCTCTTCGGCTACCTCGCCGGCTCGCTGACGATCCACGGCGACATCGTGGCCCCGCTCGACGAGGTCTGGGATGCCGAGGCCTGAGCCGAATCCGGCTCCCCTGGTCCTCGACACGCACGTCTGGATCTGGCTGATGGAAGGGGTGAGCGGAGAGCTCTCCGCGGCCACGGTCCGGTTGATCGACGAAGCCGCCGCAACCTCCGCCCTTGCCGTCTCCGCGATCTCCGTCTGGGAAGTCGCGATGCTCGACCAACGCGGACGAGTCACCCTGTCCCGGTCCATCGACGAGTGGGTCCGCATGGCTCTGACGGCGCCCGGCATCCGGCTGGTGGATCTCTCTCCGGAGATTGCGCTCGAGAGCGCCCGGCTCCCGGGCGAGCCGCATGGCGACCCGGCCGATCGAATCCTCGTGGCAACGGCGCGCGTCCTCGGGGGAACGCTGATCACGCGGGACAAGAAGATCCTCCGCTACGCTGCGGCCGGTCATGTTCGAGCGAGGGACGGAAAGAGGCGATCCTGATCCGCGGCCCAGCTGCTTGGTTGCCGCCGACCACCGCTTGGACGCATCGACATGCCGAACGCAGCCGACCTGCCCGAGCCGCAAGCGTCAAGTATTTCCGTTGACGTTCGACGGTTCATGACGCCCCGGGAGCCGAGCGAAAGCTCGGCGGAGGGGTGTCCGGCGCCTTTCCCAAGCGACCTGTTCTCGGGCCTGCGCCGGTAGCGGCCGCAGGCCGCGTTACATGAACCCAGTCTGTTATGCGCAGTACCAATCCGTTGCTCGCCACGCCTACCTGTTTGGCCTGCCGGTGCGACGGAGCGCAACACGCTGCGTCATTCTGCAGTTCCTGCCAAGACGCTCCCTGCGGCCGGGATTCCTGGAATGCGTCAGGCAGGAGGCTTCTGGATTCTGCAAGCGGCATCGCCAGAACGTCCAATCTGCACTGCCATGAATCAGTCCTGACGCCACCTCACGGCCTCCCCGCAGTGCTTGTGTCTTCCCTCCCACCGCGAGCCGTGGTCGACTCGAAGGGCTGGCTCCAACGGATTGAAGGGATTCAACGTCATCCAGCGGCCGGCCCACCGTTCATCAGCGATTGAAGTGGGTCAGCGTGACGTAGGTAAGCCACTCCCGCACGAAGGTACCTTCCTTGGGCGAACCGAACGGACTCCGTCGCCCGATCTCGAGGCCCAAGAACCATGCGTCGCTAAGGCGATTAACAATCCCAGCAGCGGCCCCGTACGTTGCCAGCCACCTTTGCCGGCGCCCGCAGCCCGTTTCGACGAGTGCGGTTCGTCGACACCGCGATCCTCCAACCATCAACGCCACTTCGGCCGTGATATCTTCGCTAGGATTCGACCGGAGGGCACCGCCCACGCCAACGAATTGCGACGTGGTGAAAAGAGCCGTACCTTCCCAGCGAACAAATCCGAGCACTCGGGATGCGTCCAACCGGTACTCGAGTCCCACGCCACCTGGCGCACCGGCGAGCAATCTCACGGCATGGCCGGCAAATCTCTGTGCATCCACGGATTCCGAGTGACACAAGTGGCCCAGCATGACGACAGCAACGACGACGAGAGACCGGCCGCCGGCACTCGACTGAGGACCACGGAACCGCTTCGATACTCGCCGGTGCCCAGCCGGACGGAAGTCCTCACACTGTCCAGCGCCTGGATTGCGCGGGGGCGCCCGCCGCCTCCTTCGAACCATGACGTCGAAAGCCAACATGCGATCCATCCCGCGTATTGTGCAGCCCGGTCCGCGAAGCACGGTTCGTGGAGCCGAATACGGCGCTGGCGTAACAAGGCTCTCGGTTGGGCGCACCAGAGAAAAGGGGGCTCACGCCTTGCCAGGAGCGCGGGCCCGGACATTCTTGACATTGTCGGCGGCTGATCTGCTCGATTGACGTCCTCGCCGCACGGGCTGTGCATTGCTCTGATGCTCGCCCGGACGGCAGCGCAGCCGTCCCCGCAACGCGTGCCTAGGCGGCGTCATACGGCGTCCCAAGCCGCCGAAACTCGCCGACAGCTGGAATTCCCGTGGCTAATAGCCGAAGTCGTCCAGCCACCACTTGTACGGCGAAGCGCACCCGTGAGTGAACAACGCGTATTCCATCCATCCACAGAAATAGTCAGCCTGCCAGAAGTCCTCAGTGAGTCTATAGTAGCTCGGATTCTCACTTGCCACACCCGTCAGGAATGGATACGCCACCGATCCGAGATTACGGTACAGATCAACGGTGAGGCGTCCTGCATCGCCGTTGTTGTCGCAGATGTCGATTCCAACGATGCCGCCAATGTTGCACCACCCCTGTGTTGGGTAGTTTGCGTGTTTGTTCTTGCTCACCCAAACGCGCGGATAGCCGAGGTAATTGGATGGGTACTCGACTTCGTCTGCCCAGTTCAACCGCGAGTACCCGGGGTTGCCAAAGCCGTTGAAATGGGCCGAGGTGTATGTCAGGGCGGTCTTCCAGCGGCCGTCATTGGTGTCAAAGGAGACCCATATGACGACAAACTCCGAGTCGCCCCGATGTGCGTAGGTACTGCCTGGGCCTCCTGGGTCCCGGTGATATGACGGTGCGTAAAACACTTGCACGAACAGTGGGCTATAGCAGGGAGCTGGATACAGGAAGCAATTGGTTCCGTTCTCTTGGTAGAGCTTGGCGGCCCAGTATGGCTCACGGGACGGGTCTTGGTCCGCGGCATGAATCATGAACGTTGGCCGGAAGGAACGTGCTATCGCCCATTCGCACCAGTCGCCGAGCCCATCATAGTCCAGATCCGTGGGTCCGGGAGTAAGACACTCGGACATTGTCAGTCCGAAATCAACGTAGATCCCGTCACAATCGGGGCACGGATCATTGGGTGGTAGGCAGTGCGGGTCTTCAGGATCGGTACACGACCATGCGTCGGGTTGAGGCGGGCCGGGAGGTGCGATGAGCGCACTGTATGCGGCATCGGGATCCAACACTCCCGCAGGATTGTCCGTGCACGCAACGAGGCTTACGATGAGGAGTGGGCCAGCGGACGCGAGTACGGTCCGCAGAAGGCGATCATAAGAACTGGACATGACCACTTCCGGTTTGGGGGCTCGGTGCCTTGCATGTGCGAATCGTGATGCGGGCAATCCGACCTCCTCCGGAATCTGCCAAACTCACGAGCATGACGCCTGGCGATTCCCTGCTGAAACGAAGGATGGCTAGTACTGACGCGCGGGGAAGTCAGGCGTTGGACCACGTGGACGTGTCGGAACACGCATTGCCTAGTAGGGAATCACCGGACGACTGACTCTTCTGGCTGGTCGGCCCGTAACCGCATCCTGCGATGGCGGAGGGCGATGGGAGCGTCGACCGCTTCCCATCAACCAACCATGATCCTCCGCGGCCGCGGCTTCCAGCCGGCCTTCAGCGTTGCGGATTGGTATTGCGCATAACGTTCCGCGGTTAACGAAGCCCCGGAGCTGACCGCAAGGTCAGCGGAGGGGTTTCCACGGCGTGTTCTGATCGATACCTTTCATGGCCTGCCGTGGCAAGGCCGCGAAGCGGCCGACGCGTTAACCCAGCGTGTTATGTGCCGTTCCGCACCCGCTAATTGCGGCGCCACCATCAATTGAGGATCCGCCAGCATTGCGGCATAGAGAGATCCAACGACCAAGCCGGACCGAGGCCCATGATGCGCCCGGTCCGCTCTTGGCGTCCGGGCAAGCGATCGTCGTGCAACTTCAACCAAATGCCGACCGTGCCAGCTACATCTGTTCTCGAATAGCGATGGACACTGTCTCGACAACGCTCGGCTCCTTCCCAACCCATTGCGCCAAGAGGCTTACTGATGTCGTGCCCGGCGAGATGGCAGTAATCAATACACTGCTATCACTACGAGGCACGAGCGTAAGTAGGCTCGGTCCATCAAGCCGCCACTGAAACACGGGTACGATATCGGCTATGGCACAAGGTTGGCGTACTGCAACATATGTCACAGTATCGCCAACACTAAGAGAACGATCTTGGCCACCAATCGTTACTGGGTCGATGCAGGAGTCGTCTGCAGTTTCGGTGGGGCCACGCGCGCAAGCACCTGCAGCGATAAAAGTGATACACATCACCAGTAGCCGCGTGAGACTAGTTGCTTTCATGTTATGTCCTCCAGCCACAAGGGTTGCTTCAGGTCTGACCATACAGAGTATATAGCCAGATAGCGCGCACTACGCTATCTGACATGCCATGTGCATCGACGTCCCAATCAACCCACGACGGCCCACCAAAGAATGGATTGTTGCTGTTATCCGGATTCTGCAACGACAACGCATCCAGGCTGTCCTCGGCGCAGATAATGAACTCACTACTAGCCGCGATGGCATCGAGCCAGAAGGAGACCTTTACCGAGCATGTGGCCATGATTGTAACGACATCGTCGCCGTCATACTGCGCTGAGTCATCGTCACCCGAACCACCGTTCGGACTGCTAGCATCGTCGACGAGGTCGTAGAGGAACGACGCGACTGCACCCTCGACACGGTATCCGTTGGAAGATGATACCAAGCGGTGGTGCGCACCAACTCTACCCAGGGATGCGTCACGCGCCGCGGATCCCGAGCATCCGTCAGGTACCTCCGGATCAGCTGCGTCCAGCCCATCCGCTCCATCAGCTCACGCAGCAGCAACGCACCGCTGTCCGAACTCAGCCGCTGCGGCCGCGCCTCGACCTCGATAGACCGGTTGAAATCCGGCTGGAAAAGTGTAGCTTGAGATTCACCCATGGCGTGTCGCTCGGCTCCGCGTGCAAGGTGGTTGGTTCGCACCCCCATCCTAGCACCGGGTCGAGAGATACGCCATGTGGTCTTTCACACCCCACTACACATCAACTGTGTTCTGGTGAATAACGGAGGCTGAGTGCGCGGACCATTCCTGGAGCATCTCTTGCTCCATAGCTTTAACATCCCCGTCTGATTCTGCCGAATCCAGCAGGATGCGTATTCTCAGAAACTCGTCAACAAGTCCATACTTCCCGCTTTCTGGTGTCGACAGAATGTTGCGGTCGACGAGCCATTGAAGTGCCTCGGCCCCGACTGCCTCGCGTGCCTTCTTCCTCTTGATGCGGGACGGAAAGCCCGGAGGTATGTCGTCCAGCAGCGTCTGCAATGCAGACAGCCTCCCCTCGACTTCCAGCATGTGTACCGCCGACGAGTACGTTTGGGCCCGGTCCTCGTAACAGATCCGCGTCAACGCATTGACAAGATCCGTTGCATCAATTACGCCGTCTGGATCGTTGTTCTCGTTTTCGACAAGGTGTGAACCCAGGAGTTGCAGAAGGTGCGGGTGGCCACCGGATAGCGCAACGACCCGCGGAATGATCGTCGGATCGACTTCGACGTAGAAACCATTGGCCTCTGCTAGTTCAGCGAACTGCATCAGCTTTGCTTCGATCAAGTCCGTCGCATCGTAGTGGGTCATTGGTTCGAGCGAGATAGTCCTATGGAAGAACCGACTTACACCCGGGTCTTCGTCAACCATGTGCTGGAAGAATGGACTAACGCCAGTGAGGACGAAGCGTACGTTCCTGACGCCCTTTTGCTGGGTGTGGGTGGCGATTGACCGAACAAGACGGGCGAGGGGAATCGGGCACTTGTCTGCTTCATCCACTGCAAGGAGCAGGTATCTGCGGCCGTCCAAGAGTTGCGTGATTGTGTCATTCTCGACGACCCTTTTCAAGTTGGCCAAGTGCCGCCCAGAGGCGAAATTCCGGCAGATCTCCGCTGATTCGCGCTCGAATACATTGCCTAGCTTGAACTTAACTCGCGTCTGCTTTTCATTGATCTCGAGGAACGACTCCAACAGGACGCACGCGGCGGCATTGACGGTCGTGACATCCCGATCGCCGACCGCGACGACACTTCGGCATTTGTAGGCCGAGTCGAATCCCTCCATCAGCATGAGGCCACGCGCCATTAATGACGATTTGCCGATCCCAATCGGTCCTTGTATCGCAACGGAGCTCGTTTCGAGCGACCTAGCCAATGTATCAAGCTCTTCGCGACGTCCGAAGAAGTCCTCGGGATGGCTCGCGATCTCTGAGGGAATGAATGGGTTTCTCAATCCACTGGACATTCTCGCCTCCGCTCAAATCGCATCAGCCTGCGCTTGCGCATAACGTTCCGCGGTTTACGACGCCGCGGGAGCCCAGCGATAGCCGGGCGAAGCGGTGTCCGACGCCTTTCCCGAGTTACCCCTTTCCCGTGCCTGCGGCGGCCAGCGAGCGAAGCGAGCGCAGCGTAAACCCAGCGTGTTATCTGATGCATGAGAACGCGGTCGCCCTAGCGAACTCTCACCATTTGCGCCTCGTCCGGACTGTCAGGCAATTCCGCTGCCCCTCGGTGTACTTAGGTCGCTGCCGGCAACGTCTGCCCGGTGAGGCCAACGGGCGTTTCTTCATGACCGGAGATCCGGCGCCGCTCGGCTCCAACATCGCGATCGATCCGGTCACGGATGGAGCCTATCACTTTGTCGATGACCACATCTCTGCTCAGGCTGGGCGGCTCTGCCCGACGTCCACCGATCAGTACGAAGCCGAGCACCGTAAGTCCAAACCACGCAAGCACGCCGGCCGGAACGCCCCCGGCAGCGGCGCTTACAGGACGGGACGCCAGAGTAAATGCCGTCCAGATCGCGGCGTTGTCAATCTGATACGTGCGTTGATCGCCCCGGGAACGATTGTAGGCGACCAGCAGCAGGACTACTGCGACGAGCAAGACGGCAGTTGCCAGCATGGCATCGGCGCCGGCCCCAAATCCGAACAACATCTGCATCAACGTGCTTAAGAGTCCGAGGACCGCGCCCGTTGCTACGGCAAGGATCCGTCGAACCCGCCGCAAGTACTTCAACGCTCTCCTTCGGGCTTCTTCCGACCTGTGTAACTCCTCGAGAGCCTCATCCAAAGCATCTGGACTAATGCCAACAGTTGCGGCAATCTTCCGAAGCTCGACAAGATCGATCGTACTGGCCGTGCGCTCGTCAATCTCAATGGCCAGACGGAGAATCTGGCGAAACCGCGCTTCACCAAAACGTTCTTCGTCTTCTGCCCCGTTCGTCATGGATTAGGCTCCTATAGAACTCGAACAGTGCTTTGGAAACCTGACATCGCCCTTGACCGAGGGAGGTGACGGTTCAGAATAACCACTACCCGACGGCATCGCTAATCTCGTCTGCGTTCTCATGTGTCAGATAACGTATTCGCGGTTTACGACGCCCCGGAGCTCACCGCGAGGTGAGCGGAGGGGTGTCCGCCGCCCCTCGCAAGCGACCTCCTTCACAGGCTGCGGCGGTCAGCGGCCGCAGGCCGCGCAACGTAAACCCAGCGGGTTAGATGTTGGACGCGTGAGCTGCTCGGCAAGCGCACGCGCTCCAATGCGCGATCCCGGCAGCCATGCCGTGGGTTTGTACACGATCCCGGCCAGTAGTCGAAGATCGTGGGCGTCTTCGTGCCCGCGATTCCCGGGAGCCGCTGAGATGGCCGAGCGGACCGGGCGACGGCGTTGGGGCTGTAGGGCTTTTCCCGACGAGCGATGCGGCAGATGCCCGGCAATCCCGTTTGGTGGGCGAGGCATATTGGCCATTGTCGAGAGCTTGGACTCGGTCAACGTCGGTTTCGGTGCGTTCTTTCCGGGGAATGTGCCCGCATTGCCTGATAGCACTGCGAGGGAATCATGGTCTCGCACCGGATGCTGTACGTTGGTCTCGCCGCACTTCTGCCGTTGACGAGCTGCCAGGACCCCGCCGGCCCTTGTGACCGCCCCAACGCATGCGAAATCCACGGAGTGGACCTCTTCATTTCGGACCTCGAAGTCGTGGCCACGCAGTTCGACTCGATCGACGGGCTCGGGGTCGTGAGGCCGGACACCGTCGAGATCAAGTCCGTAGTTCGCAACCGCGGCGACAGCATCTCGGAACCCACGATGCTGGTGTTGGACTACACGGATGCCTACGAGGATTCGGTCCTCATACCACCGCTGCGTCCCGGCGAGGCTCATGTCGAGCGGACGCGGCTCGCTACGTGGACCGGAGGATGGCGTTTCCACCTGGCATTGACAGGCCACGACATTGAATCTGTGACCGGCAAGTTGCTGATCACCGACGCAGACTCCACGAACAACCGAGTCGTGTCGGCGCAAGTGCACGTGGCGATTGCTGTTCTCGAGGTCACGCTTGCGCTGGCGGACACGGACGTCTGGGTCGGTGAGTCCGTCGCGGCCCGGCTCGCCATCTCGAACCAGTCCAAGCACGGCGGGTTCCCGCCCACAGCGGTCGGATTTGCTCTGCGGACGCTTCCTCCACTGCGGGATATCGCTGGCGTCACGACGTTCGGAATGCACGACCTGCCCGAAATCCCGCCATTGAGCCGGTATGAGGAAGACCTGTTTCTCACGGTTCCAAGCCGTGCAGCCTGGCAATATGTAGCTCACGACTACGTAATCCACCCGGTGCTGGCAGACGCCGGGACCGGTGACACCGGTCCAGTGGGGCTTCCTTGGTTGCCCGGCGTCGCGACGATCACGCTGCATCCTGACTATCGCGCCTGCGAACCCGTGTTGCTCGTGCCCGACACGCTGGTCTGGGCCCCGTATGTGTGTAACGTCCCCGCTCCGATCTATGTCTTCGAGCTTCAGGTACGCGCGGGTCACGGGTACGGCATTGAACAGCCTGACCCGGACAACCCTGGCGCAACGATCTACACGCTTGATGGACTGAAGTGGGGCGATGTATACGAGGGCATGCTGCTCCAGTTCGCGGAACCGGGCACGTACTGGGTCTCCGATTGGCTGGGACGCAAATTCGACATACCGTCTGCACGCTCCATGCGGCTTCGCGAATGGCCGAATTCATCACCGTGATATTCGGAGGCGAGATGACAAACACGCGTGTGCTCTTTCTGCTGGCTGCCGGAGGCCTTGGTGCTGCCGCATGCACGGAACGTTCTCAACCGATCGCACCGTCGTTGAACGCCGACTTCGCAACACGGGGAATCAGTGATCCCGCCGCCGCGTTTATACCCGCGTACGATGCGGGCACCTCGGTGCATGTCGTCGACTCGCTGGCTACGCAAAGCGAGGACACCGCGACCGTCCAGGCGATCGGTGATTGGAATCAGGCGTGGCAACCGAGCGCACATGAGGCGGTCCTTTCCATGGACGCCGGCGATTACTTGCTCGTCGTGAAGTTCGACTCAGACGGTGCATACTACTGTGGCGATTCGGAAGATGGGTACGCCCACATTCTTCGGACCAACGCCGACTGTGATGGTTGTGGGGGTGACGCCTGTGTTGGCAGCGGAGAACTGAAGAGTCTGCTTGTCCACGAGATCGGTCACGCGCTCGGTTACCGCCATCTCGACAGTTTCGACGCGACCTACGAGTGTGCCATGGATGTCCCCTTATCGGGTCCGCTCAACGGCATCTGCGTGCAGGAACAGCAGTTGGCCTTCTGGAAGTACGGGGACCGCGACAGCGTGAACCTCGAGGTCGCGATGATCACGGGTGTCAACCTGAGCGTGTCGCCGATAGCAATCGAGGACACCATTTGGGTGCGGCCGACGTACACCATGACGCCGTCTACGCCTGCGGTCTCCGGCCCGCACGATGCGCCGACCTGGTCGATCGACGATTCGAGCATCGCGGCGATCGTGGATCAGGCCGGTGATAGCGTCCAGATCGCAGCACTTATCGGTGGCTCGACGACGCTCCGGGTGGAACTCGAACCGGACCGCCACGTCATTCTGGGATCCGTCCGGCCCGCTCAATGCCGCGGCCATGATCTCGGTGACGGGTGGGCCCGATGCGTGCTTTGGCGTTGAGAGCGCCAGCACGTGGCAGGCCACGGACCAGTATCTCAACGCGGGGTGTTCAGACCAGGGTGCGAACATCCGCTACAGCTGGCGGTTCGAGGATGGCGGCGACTGGACGTCGCCGTCGGCGGATACGCTCTACGACTTCGAGGGCCATGCCTCGACCGGCCAGGCCATGGTGTCGCTGAAGGTGACCAACATATCGACTGGTCTCGCATTGATAACATTGACGGGTGTTTCCGTTTCGAGCGGTTCGATGAGTGTGTGGGGAGACGACGGGATTCCGGTGAAGACAACGTACGTGTATCTGAGCAATCATGACGGTCACTGGTGGGAGCGCTATCCACCGTCGTTGGGGTGGACCGAACAGGTGGACTGGTACACGGACTCGATCGCCCGGATCTGGCCGGGTGGCGAATACACCGTGGACCTCCGCGCCCAGGATGGGCGGTACTCCGTGCTTCGTCGGGGGAAGCTGCCGATCACGGTGTGTACCGTGACGCAGTCCTGCGGCTCTCAACGGCTCGCCCAAGCGCCGGGAAAGGACGGAGCGTTGTTTGGTGGCGGTCCGGTGCTTGCGTGGATCGAGGCCGGGAAGCCGCAGGCCTTGCAGTTCTACCAGCTGATGGGCGCGCACACCGGACCGAGCCCGTTCACCAGTAACACGTGGTTCAATGAGATGGGCGGCAGCGCCAGGAACACGCCGTGGCCGGGATCGGTGGCGTGGCGACGCGCGGAGTCGGATGGCGTCATCGCGTGGGATTTCCATGTGGAGCCGCCGACGGCCGGCGAGTACGTGTTCGGCTTTGCGCTCGATCCGGACCTGGGGGTGAGCGCGGCGGATGACGCGAGCGCCTACGACCCGGTATCGCGCACGGTGTACGTCAGCGACGCGACGAAGGCGGTCGGATTCCTGTTGCGCAGCGAGGGCAGGGACGCAATGGCCACGGTGGTGCAATACGGGACGAAGCGGTTCGCGCCTGTGAGCGCGAGCCGGACGTGGGAGGCAGCGCGGCAGGGTGGCGTCAACCTGTTGACGGGGAATAGCGACGTGCAGTTCCTGCTCGGATCATTGCCGATGAGTGGGCGGGGCCACTACACGCTGCTGATGGTGGAGGCGGCCAACGTGGCGGCGTTGGTCGCGAAGGCACGGGCGATCAGGTAAGGGGCCACGGGTGCCTGCGGCGACGGGTGCGGCGAGCACCGGTACGGTGGAGTCGACGGGCTGCGAGCCAAGTTGACAGGCGGCGTGCAGCCCGTCGCAGGGAAGATCTTGCTGCACCTGCACGGTGGGAGCCGTTGTATTGGCACGGCACCGGAAGGTCATCACATCCAACAGAGAGTCACCAGGCGATTCGGTCTCATCAAGGCGGTGCCGCTTTCTGAGCGATGCTCACGCGTCTTGCATTTAACGTTCGACGGTTCATGACGCCCCGGGAGCCGAGCGCCAGCTCGGCGGAGGGGTGTCCGGCGCCTTTCCCAAGCTACCCGTTCTCGTGCCTGCGCCGGTAGCGGCCGCAGGCCGCGTTACATGAACCCAGTCCGTTAGATGTTGGACGCGTGAGCTGCTAGGCAAGCGCACGCGCTCCCACGCGCGAAGCCGGCAGCCATGCCGTGGGTTTGGGCGCGATTCTCGTCCAGTAGTCGAAGATCGGTGGGCGTCTTCGTGCCGGCGATTTCCCGGGACCGCCGAAATGGCGAAGCGAACCGGGCGACGGAGTCGGGGGGTAGGGAACTTCCCCACAAGCGCTGTGGCAGATGCCCGGCAATTCGGTGTGATTGGCGAGGTATTTTGGACATTGTCGAGAGCTTGGACTCGGTCAAGTCGGTTCCGGTGCGTTCTGTCCGGGGAATGTGCCCGTATTGCCTGATTGCACTGCGAGGGAATCATGGTCTCGCACCGGACGTTGTACGTTGGTCTCGCTACACTTCTGCCGTTGACGAGCTGCCAGGACCCCGCCGGCCCATGTGACCGTCCCAACGCCTGTGAAGTCCCCGGCGTGGACCTCCTCATTTCGGAGCTCGAGCTCGTGGCGGAGCAGTTCGACTCGGTCGACGGGCTCGGGGTGGTGCGGGCGGACACCGTCGAGATCAGGTCGGTGGTTCGCAACCGCGGCGACAGCACCTCGGAAGCCACCACTCTGGTGCTACGCTACACCCATGCGGGCAACCCCGCAGCTCCGCTCGCTGGCGAGGACTCGGTCCAAATTCCGCCGCTCCGTCCCGGTGAGAGTCATCTCGAACGGACACGGCTGGCTACATGGCCGGCGGCTTGGGGGTATCTACTGGCAGCGACTAACGCCGACACTGTGTCCGTCGCTGCGAAGCTGGTGATCACGGACGCGGACTCCACGAACAATGAAGTCGTGTCGGCACGGGCACACGTTGCGATTGCACTTCTCGAGGTCACGCTTGCCCCTGCGGACACGGACCTGTGGGTGGGTGAGCCGGTCGCGGCCCGGTTGACGATCGCGAACCGGTCGCGACATGGCCATTTCGCGCCGACAGCGATCGGATTCTCTCTGAGGACGCTTCCTCCATTACGTGACAGGGCCGGCCTCACGACGTTCGGGATGCACGACGTGCCCGCGGTTGCGCCATCAAGCCAGTACGAGGAAGACCTGGTCCTGACCTTTCCAAGCCGGGCCGCTTGGCAATATGTCGCGCACGACTATGTAGTCCACCCCGTCCTTGCGGCCGCTGGAACCGGTGACACCGTTCCAATTGGGCTGCCCTGGCTGCCGGGGGTGGCGACGATAACGCTGCATCCTGACTATCGCGCCTGCGAGCCCGTGTTGCTCGTCCCCGACACGCTCGTCTGGGCTCCGCATGTGTGTGATGTCCCCGGTCCGATGTATGTCTTCGAGCTTCAGGTGCGCGCGGATCACACGTACGGCATCGAACAACCCGACCCGGACAGTCCGGGGGCAACGATCTACACGGCCAATGGATTAGTGTGGGGGGACGCATACGAAGGCATGGATCTGCAGTTCACGGAACCCGGTACCTACTGGGTAGTCGATCACGTCTGGCGCAAGTACGACATACCGCCCGCACGGTCCATGCGGCTGCGCGAATGGGCGACAGAATCCTCCGGGAACGAGGAGGTCACCGATGAATACGCGAGTACTGCTCATGCTAGCGATCGGCGGACTGAGCGCTGTTGGTTGCGAGGATCGTACTCAGCCCACCGGACCCTCGTTCAACGCCGACTTGGTACTACGCAGCACAAGCGCTGAGGGTGCGTTTGTTCCAGTGTACGGCGCGGGCACTTCGGTACGCGTTACGACGGACTCTGCCGGAACGGAGGTCGGGCTGGCAGTGAGCGCTTGGAATCAGGCGTGGCAACCCAGCGCGCACGAGGCGGTGCTCTCCACGTCGGCAGGCGCATATCCCCTGACCGTGGAATTCGACGGGACGGGCAGCTACTTCTGTGGCGATTCGGGTGATGGGTACGCCCACATTCTTCGGACAAATGCCGACTGTGATGGTTGTGGGGGTGATGCGTGCGTCGGCGGCAACGAACTGACGAGTCTGCTGGTCCATGAGATCGGGCACGCACTCGGTTACCGCTCTCTCGACGGATTCGGGCCCGAACTCGACTCACGGCTTGCGTCACATCCGTCTTCCGGAGACCGGCTCGTTTCGCGGCCTTTCGTGCCTGGCCGACGATGTCCTCGAACTCCGCCATGTCCGGGGTTTGGATGACCTTCAGGATCACGACATCTCGGTCCCCGAGCACGACAAACTGTGCCCCCGGCTTCAGGCCGAGCCGATCCCGGATCTCCTCCGGGATCACGACCTGGCCTTTCGAGGACAGCTTGGTGGTTGCGGCGTCACCCACGGCCTGCTCCTTGCTGATCTTACCAGTAAGATCATACGTCCAGGTCCGAGAGTCAAGCGAGGCGGGTCAAGGGCGCTGGTGTCCCAACGGGTTTGCCAATAGAGGGCCCATTTCCGTTAACGTTCCGCGGTTCATGACGCCCCGGGAGCCGAGCGACAGCTCGGCGGAGGGGTGTCCGGCGCCCTTCCCGAGCGACCCGTTCTGGTGCCTGCGCCGGTAGCGGCCCAAGGCTGCGTATTTCGGCCCAAGCTGACCACCCATTTCGGCTGAATCTGCCCACCCATTTCGGATCAATCTGACCAGCCATTTCGGGGGAAGCTGACCACCCGTTTCGGGGGAAGCTGACCACCGCAGCGGTGCGAGCGACGCTGGACGACGAGACCCTGGCGCCGCCCTTTCCTGCCCGGAATCAAACCCACGGGAGGCAGGATGGCGGCAGAGAGGATGTCCATGCGGAAGCTTCGCGAAGTGCTCCGGCTGCATGCGCTCGGCCACAGCCGACGGGCGATCGGGCGGAGTCTGAAGATCAGCCACAACACGGCGGCGCTCTACCTGCGGCGCGCGGCCGAGGCCGGCCTCATGTGGCCGGAATCGGAGACGCTGGACGACGATGCGCTCGAGGCCGTGCTGGCCCCGCCGCCGCCGGAGCCAGGCACGCGGCGGCCGCTTCCGGAGTGGCCGAAGGTCCATGAGGAGCTGCGCCGTAAGGGCGTGACGCTCCAGCTGCTGTGGCTGGAGTACAAGGCCGCCCACCCGGACGGGTTTCAGTACACGCAGTTCGTGATGCGCTATCGGGCCTGGGAGAGCACGCTCGATCCCGTACTGCGGCAGGAACACCGGGCGGGCGAGAAGGCCTTCGTCGATTACGCGGGCCAGACCCTGCCGGTTGTCGATGACGCCACGGGCGAGGTCCGCGAGGCCCAGTTCTTCGTGGGCGCGCTGGGCGCGAGTAACCTCACGTTCGCCGAACTGACCTGGACGCAGAGCCTGGTCGACTGGATCGGCTCCCACGTCCGCATGTACGCCTACTTCGGCGGGGTCCCGCAGCTGACCGTACCCGACAACGTGAGCGCCGGCGTCCGGCATGCGTCCTACTACGAGCCGGACCTCAACCGTACCTACCTCGAGCTGGCCCGCCACTACGGGACCACGGTCCTGCCCACCCGGGTCCGGGCTCCCCGCGACAAGGCGAAGGTGGAAACCGCCGTCCAGATCTGTGAGCGCTGGATCCTGGCCCCGCTGCGCAACCACACGCTGGTGGGCCTGGCCGAGGCGAATCGCGAGGTGGCCCGGCTCCGCGAGGTCCTCAACGACCGCCCCTTCCAGAAGCTGCCCGGCACCCGCAGAAGCCGCTTCGAAGCGCTGGACCGACCCGAGCTGCTGCCCCTTCCAACCCTGCCCTACGTCTATTCGGTCTGGAAGAAGGCGCGCGTCAACATCGATTACCATATCGAGGTCGATCGGCACTACTACAGCGTGCCCCACCCGCTCCTCCGCAAGCAGGTCGAGGTCTCGCTCACCGCGCACACGGTCGAGGTCATCCTCGCGGGCAAGCGCGTCGCAGCGCACCGGCGCAGCTTCCAGGTCGGCGGCTTCACCACCGATCCCGCTCACCGGCCCAGGTCCCACCAGCAGCACGTCGAGTGGACGCCGAGCCGGCTGATCCGCTGGGGGCAGAGTGTCGGTACGGCCACCGGCGCCCTCGTCCAACGGATCCTGGAGAGCAAGCCCCATCCCGAGCAGGGGTACCGCGCCTGTCTCGGCCTGCTCCGACTCGGCAAACGCTACACCGCCGAACGGCTCGAGGCCGCCTGCTTCCGGGCCCTCCGCAGCGGCGCCACCACGTACCGCTCCGTCAAGTCCATCCTCGAGCACGGCCTCGATCAGGTCCCGCTCGAGGAGCAGAGCCAGCTCCAACTGCCTGCCGACCACGAGAACGTGCGCGGCAGCGCCTACTACTCCCTCTGAACCCGAGGACACGGACCATGATGATCCAGCCTACTCTCGATCGGCTCCACGAACTGCGCCTGCGTGGCATGGCCGCCGCGCTCGAAGAGCAACTGCAAAGCTCGGCCGCTTCTGACCTCCCGTTTGACGAGCGACTCGGCCTGCTCCTCGAACGCGAGATCACCTGGCGCGACAACCGCCGCCTGCAGCGCCTCCTCCGGGAGGCCCGCCTCCGCCTGCCCGGCGCCGCCCCTGAAGACATCGACTTCCGCTCGCCCCGCGGCCTCGACAAGAGCGTCCTGCTCCGGCTCGCCTCGGCCGACTGGGTCCGTCGCCACCAGATCGTCCTCCTCGTCGGGCCCACCGGTGTCGGCAAGACCTTTCTCGCCTGTGCCCTCGGCCAGGCCGCCTGCCGCCACGGCCTCTCCACCCGCTACTTCCGCCTCGGCCGCCTCCTCAGCGAGCTCGCCCTCGCCCGCGCCGACGGCTCCCTCTCCCGCCTCTTCCTCAAACTGGCCCGGACCGAGCTCCTCATCCTCGACGACTGGGGCCTGGCCCCGCTCACGGACGCCGAACGCCGCGATCTCCTCGATCTCCTCGAGGATCGCTACCGGCTCCGCGCCACCCTCGTCGCCAGCCAGCTCCCCATCGAGCACTGGCACGACTACATTGGCAGCCCGACGCTCGCCGACGCCATCCTCGACCGGCTGGTCCACGGCGCGCACCGCATCACCCTGAAAGGAGACTCCATGCGCAAACGGCTGGCGGCCAACGACACCGAATCGCCGCCGGCCTGACCAACCCCGGCCGTCGCTACGCTCCGACTGCAAGGTGGTCAGCTTGCGCCGAAACGCTTGGGCAGAATCCGCCGAACTCGCTGGTCAGATTGACCGAAATCCGCACCAAGGCCGCGTTACATGAACCCAGCGTGTTATCGGAAGTGCGCCGTACCAAGTCTACAGCGCCGCGGCGCTGCGGATGTGCGAGCAGGTCTCACCAGTACCAACCCGCGCCGCTCGGGGAGCGTGTCCCATCTTTAGTTGAACCTCCGTTATTCACCAGAACACAGTTGATGTGTAGTGGGGTGTGAAAGACCACATGGCGTATCTCTCGACCCGGTGCTAGGATGGGGGTGCGAACCAACCACCTTGCACGCGGAGCCGAGCGACACGCCATGGGTGAATCTCAAGCTACACTTTTCCAGCCGGATTTCAACCGGTCTATCGAGGTCGAGGCGCGGCCGCAGCGGCTGAGTTCGGACAGCGGTGCGTTGCTGCTGCGTGAGCTGATGGAGCGGATGGGCTGGACGCAGCTGATCCGGAGGTACCTGACGGATGCTCGGGATCCGCGGCGCGTGACGCATCCCTGGGTAGAGTTGGTGCGCACCACCGTGCTGCTGCAGGCGCAGGGGTGGAGTGACCAGGACGATGTGAAGGGGTTGCACGACGACCCGGTGCTGGCGCTCGCCGTGTCCGGACGTCGGGGGCAACGGCCGGTGCGCCCGACGCAAGGTCGCGAACCGGAAGGGCTGTGCTCTCAGCCGACGCTGTCGCGCGTCTACGCCACGTTGGCGACGCCAGAGAACCGTACGGCGCTGGGCGAACTCCTGCGTGCGACCGCGGAGCGACGCGCGGCGCCGAGTGGAAAGCGGCGACTGAGCGAAGTCACGGTCGATCTGGATTCGCTGCCCATCGAGGTCCACGGCGAGCAGCCCGGCAGTGTCTACAACGGGCATTACGGCGTGCGTTGTTACCATCCGCTGGTAGTGTCCTGGGACCGCGGCGACTACCTGGGCGCGAAGCTGCGCGCGGGGAACGTGCACACGGCCGACGGCGGACAGGAGTTCGTAACGCCGATCCTGAAATGGGCGAAAGAGCAAGCGGTGCGTGTCTGGTTGCGCATGGATGCCGGCTTTCCGGAAGCAAGCTTTCTGGACCATCTGGAAGCGGAGGAGATCCGGTACGTGGCGCGGCTGCGCGGCAACGCCGTGCTCGAACGTTTGGCGGAGCCGTATCTGAGGCGGCCGCCGGGGCGCCCGCCGCTCGAAGGACGCACCTGGTTGCACGAGCTCGAGTACGGGGCGCGGAGCTGGGGACAGCCGCGTCGGGTCGTGCTCGTCGTCCTGGAACGCCCGGGGGAGCAGGGACACCTCTTCCTCGATCATTTCTTCCTGCTCACGAACACTCCCGAGGAGCAAGAGGACGCCGCGGCTCTGCTGGACCGCTACCGCCAGCGTGGCAAGGCCGAGAAGGACTTTGGCGAGTGGCAGAACGCTCTCGACCTCTCACTCTCCTCGACCCCTCGGCCGAAGAGCCACTATCGCGAACGCCCGGTTGTGGCGCCGTACGATCCAGCCGACAGCTTCGGCGCCAACGAGGCGCGCTTGCTCGTGAGCCTGCTGGCAGCGAATCTGCTGCACGCGGGCCGCGAGCTTCTCGAACGTGCGCTCCGTCAACGCTTCAGCCGGCAACGTTTCCGTCAGCTGATCCTCAAAGCTGCGGGTCGCGTGCTCCTGAGCGGGCGGTATGTCCGGGTGGTGATCAATGCCGCTCACGCACGGGTCTGGAACCGCTTCTGCAAGCAGCTCGATACGCTGTACCCTCCCCGTGGCTCACCGCGCTGCAATGCCCTGCCCGCGTCCGCGTAGTGCCAGGGTGGGGAGATCCCAAGTTGTGCACCCCCCGCATTGACCGGGGGAAGGGGGCTGGTCTCTTCAACACTGACGAATCACGACTTCTGCACGATTATGCGGCTGCAAACAGCTCTCCACGGCACATGCTATGAGCTGGTGAATAACCGAGGTTGAAACTTGAGTGGCCCCCGACCTCGGGGTAAGGTGGAGTTGGGAAGACAACCACCGAACCGAGAAGAGGAAGGAGGCCACCGATGGGAAGGGTGCCACAGCTGGTCGCGGCACGCAAGAAGGACCGCCGGTTGGGGGAGCCGCGGGACCTGGATTGGCGGGCGATCGAGACGCTGGAAATGGACGCGCGGATTGAGTTGATCCGGGAGCTGATCCCGCTCGGTCTGGCGGAGGTCGGCCGAATGCTGGACGAGGAAGTGGCGCGGCTGGCCGGGCCACGGCACGGGAGGAAGGAAGCGCTCGGGGTTGCGTACCGACACGGAAGCAATCCGGGCTCGGTGCGCCTGGGCGGGCAGCGCCTTCCGGTCCGGGTGCCGCGCGTGCGGGACGAGGCAGGGGAGGTGCGGCTGAGCAGCTACGCGCAGCTGCACGGGGGCGCGGGAGAAGTGGACGACGGACTGTTCCGGAAGGTGCTGCTGGGGATCTCGTGCCGGGATTACGAGGCGGCCGTGGAAGCGGTGCCGGGAGCGATCGGGCTGTCGAAGTCCACGGTGTCGCGGGCGTTTCAGGCGGCTACGCGTACGAAGCTGAGGGCGTTTCAGGAGCGAGACCTGAGCGGTCTGGATGTGGTGGCCCTCTTCCTGGATGGCAAGACGTTCGCCGACGACACGATCGTCCTCGCCCTGGGTGTGACATTGGCGGGCGAGAAGCACTTCCTGGGGTTTGTTCAGACCGCGACCGAGAACGAGCGGGCCCTTACCGGCTTCCTCCGATCATTGGTCGACCGGGGGTTGGACTTGTCGGCCGGCGCCCTGGTGGTGATCGATGGCGCGAAGGGCCTGCGAGCGGCCGTGAAGAAGACGTCGGGCAGCCAGGTGCTGATCCAGCGCTGCCAGTGGCACAAACGCGAGAACGTGGTCGCGCACCTGCCCCGCACGGAGCAGAAGCACTGGCGCCGAAAGCTCCAGAGCGCCTACCAGAGGCCGACGTACAAGGAGGCTGCGCACGACCTGAAGACGATCCGCCGCGAGCTCGAGGCCTTGAACCAGTCGGCGGTGGCCAGTCTGGACGAGGGCTTCGAAGAGACGCTCACGCTGCACCGGCTCGGGCTCTTCCCGCTGCTCGGCCGCTCGCTCAAGACCACCAACGTGCTCGAGTCCGTGAATGCGCAGGCCGAGCAGCGCTGCGGCCGGGTCGATCACTGGAAGAACTCCAACCAGAAGCAGCGCTGGCTCGCTGCCGCGCTGCTCGACATCGAACCGCGACTCCGCCGCCTGATCGGGTACCAACACCTGCCCCGGTTGCGGGCCGCCATTCAGAAGGAGCTCGGCATTACCGCTCCTGAAAGCGCCGTTCGTTCCACCGCAGCCTGAGAACGGGAGGCCGCTCGAGTTTCAACTAGCTTTG
>CAWAYJ010000030.1:0-172572 GCA_963786235.1 uncultured Gemmatimonadales bacterium | reverse complement strand
GTCCGCTTCGCGCGTCCGCCAGTTCGAGATGGCCGGGCGGAACGCGACGCGTCCCTCGAACTTCGTCGTGCCCGCGAACACGCGGCCATCCTCGAGGAGTGCGCGGCCGAGCCGGTCGTTGAGCGTGTCGAGCGCCGAATCGTCCAGGCCGCCCGGGTTGTAGCGGAAGCACACGATGTTGATCTGCACGGGCGCGAGCCGCTCGAAGTGCGGCTCGCGATCGATGCGGCGGGCGAGGTGCTGCGCGAGGTCGAGGTGGCGCTCGACGATGTGGCGGTGGCCGGCGCGGCCGTACGCCCGGAGCGTGGCCCAGACGGCGAGGGCGCGCGCCCGGCGCGAGCTTTCCGGCCCGACGGACCCGAAGTTCGGCCGCGGATCGTCAGGGCCCGGCAGGTAGTCGGCCGAGTAAGCGAACGCGCGCTTCAACAGGCCGACATCGCGGACGAACGAGAAGCCGCAGTCGTACGGCACGTTCAGCCACTTGTGGCCGTCCACCGTCACGGAATCCGCCTCGTCCACACCGTCCGTCAGGTGGCGCGTGCGCGGACTGATCCTGGCGAACAGGCCGAACGCGCCGTCCACGTGCAGCCATGCCCCGTGCTCGCGCGCGATGCCGAGCATCTCCCGGATCGGATCGAACTCGCCCGCGTTCACCTCGCCCGCGTTCGCGATCACGATCGCCGGCTCGCCACCGAGCTCGCGCAACGACCGGTCGAGGCCGGCCGGATCGAACCGCCGGGCCGGACCCGTGCCGGTGATGCGCACCGCGTTGCGGCCGATGCCGAGCATGGCGAGGCACTTGACCGCGCTCGCGTGGACGTGCCCGCTCGAGAACACCGGTACGGGCGGCAGCCCGGCGAGCCCGTCCAGCGAGGGATCGCGGCCGTGTCTCTCGCCCCACCACTGCCGCGCCGCCGCGAGTCCGACGAAGTTCGCCATCGTGGCGCCGGTCGTCATGACGCCGGTCCAGCCAGCCGGCAGCTCGAACAGCTCCCGCAGCCACCGCAACGCGAGGACCTCGAGGTGCACGCCGAGCGGCGACGAGGCCCACGCGTACGCCGGCTGGTCGAGCAGCGCCGTCAGCAGGTCGGCGCCGAACGCCGCCGGCGTGACGCCTCCCACCACGAAGTGGAAGAACTTGGGACCCGACGTGGCGGTCGAGGCCGGCAAGCCGTGCTCGGCGAGGAAGCGCACCGCGTCCAGTCGCGCCCGTGCCGTGCTCAGGCAGCGGGCCCGCGAACACGCGCAGCCGTTGCTCGACGTCGGCTGCGAGCGCGGGGCGGTCGTCGAGCTCCGCGAGGTAGTCGCTGGCCCGCTCGAGGGCCAAGCGGAGCACCGGCTCGAGCTCGGCGCGATCGGGTAGCACGCGGCCGTCATCGCTCATCGCTCACCGCCCTCCGGCAGGTACCGTGTCGCCAACGCCGTGAACGTCTCCACCTGGCCGCGCACCCAGTCCTCGCCTTGCCCGAGCTCCGCCGCCATCATCCGCGCGACCGCCGGCGCCGCCTCGATCGTTGCGCGCGCATCGATCAGCAACGACCGCGTCCGCCGCGCGAGCACGTCGTCTACCGTCCGCGCCATCTCGTGCCGTACCGCCCAGGCAACCTGCCCCATGCGCGCCGGCAGGTGCGGATGTACGCGCTCCCCGAAGCGCGGCTCCGACACAATCAGCGCTTCCACGTCCGGCGCGTCCGAGCCGTAGTGCGACAGCTCGCCGTAGCGCGCGGCGTGCAGGTGGAACCCGTGGATCGCCAGGTTCCGCGTCACGCAGCGGCGCGGGTCGAGACCCGCCAGCGTCGCCGCGTGGCCCACCACGTCCTCCGCCATGCGGCGATACGTCGTCCATTTCCCGCCCGCGATCGTGAGCAGCCCCGACTTTGACACCAGGATCGAATGCTCCCTCGACAGCTGCGCCGTCTCGTCCTCGCTGCTGCCCATCAGCGGACGCAGCCCCGCGAACACGCTGAGCACATCCTCGTGACCGGGGTCCTTCGTCAGGTACCGCGCCGCATGCGCGAGGATGAACTCGACCTCGTCCGCGTGCGGCACCGGCTCCAGCGACACCTCATCGACCGGCGTGTCCGTCGTACCGATCACCACCCGGTCGTGCCACGGAATCGCGAACAGCACGCGGCCGTCGTCCGTGTGCGGCACCATGATCGCCGAATCGCCCGGGAGGAACGACCGGTCCAGCACCACGTGCACGCCCTGGCTCGGACGGATCACCGGCGCCGCGTCCGCGTCATCCATGCGCCGCACCGCATCCGTGAACGGACCCGTCGCGTTGATTACCACCCGCGCACGCACCGTCCACTCGTCGCCCGACTCGCCATCCCGCGCGCGCACACCGGTCACGTACCCGTCCGCATCCTTCTCCAGCCCCGTCACCGGCGCGTAGTTCAGCAGCACCGCGCCCTGCTCCGCCGCCGTCGCCACCATGTCCACAAGAAGCCGCGCATCGTCGAACTGGCCGTCGTGGTACATCACGCCGCCCCGCAGACCGTCCGTCTCGATCGTCGGGATCCGCTCGACCGTCTCCTCCAGCGTAAGGTTCCGCGACGGGCCGAACCCGTACTTGCCCGCCAGCGCATCGTACACGCGCATCCCGATCCCGTAGAACGGCGCCTCCCACCACTGATAGTTCGGTACCACGAACGGCAGGTCGTGAACCAGGTGCGGCGCGTTGTGGCGCAAACGGCCCCGCTCCTTCAACGCCTCCATCACCAGCGGCAGATTGCCCTGCTGCAGGTACCTCACCCCACCGTGGATCAGCTTCGTGCTCCGGCTCGACGTCCCCTTCCCGAAGTCGCTCTGTTCCAGCAGCAGAACGTCGTAGCCACGCGACGCCCCGTCGATCGCGGTCCCGACGCCCGTTGCGCCGCCACCGATCACGACCAGGTCCCACGGCGTACCGTGCCGCTCCAGCCGGCCTCGCATGTCGTCACGCTTCAACATCCCGCCTCCCTCCAGAGTGCGCAGAACACTACGGGGTGGACCGGGTGTGACGCAGCCCCCCCGGGGCGATACGGCGGGCGACAGCGGTGCGGTCGGGTTGACGTATATGGAGGTTGTCACTATAGTGATCATCACCATATACAACCCCAACGTCGGGACGCCAAATGACGCAACTGGAACCGCCGGGTCCGCTGACGCCGTTGTCGCTTGCGGTGCTGCTCGCGCTGGCGGAGGGCGAGCAGCATGGGTACGCGCTGCTCAAGTCGATCGAGCGGGAGAGCGAGGGTGGTTTGAAGCCGGGCACGGGGACGCTGTACGCGGCTCTGGGCCGGATGATCGAGGAGGGGGTGATCGAGGAGGTGGCGCGGCCGGCGGGGGAGGATTCGCGGCGCCGGTACTACGGACTGACGTCGCAGGGACGCGAAGTCCTGCAGGCGGAGCTGCGGCGGCTCGCGCGTGTGGTGGAGTCGGGTGCGGCGCGGGAGTTGTTACCGGAGCTGCGCGTGGTGTGGCGGACCCGCGGCCGTTGAAGCGGGGCATGGCGATGCGCGTGCTGGAGCGATGGTACGTGCGGCTGCTGCGCGTGTTGCCGCGCGAGTTCCGGGAGGCGCACGGTCCGGCGATGGTGCAGCTGTTCGCGGAGCGGCTGTCGGAGGTTCGGGCGGATGGTGGTGTGGTAGCGGCCTGGGTTCACGGAATGCGAGAGGCGGCTGACGTGGTGAAGACTGCGATCCATCTCCGGCGTCGTGGTCGCTCGAGCGAATCGGGCGGTTCAAGGCACTCGTTGCGCGGTCTGAGTCTGGATTTCCGTCATGCGATCCGCCTGTGGGGCCGCCGGCCGGGTCTGACGCTGCTGGTATTGCTGGTGATCGGTCTGGGGATCGGGACGACGTCGACGATGTTCACGGTGGCGGATGGTGTTCTGTTCCGTCCGTTGCCGCATCGCGATCCGGGTCGTCTGGTGATGGTGTCGCAGACGTTGCGCGCGCGGGACGACGCTCGGGTGCCGGTGTCGTACCCGAACCTCGCGGATTTCCGGTCGTCGCAGTCGAGCGGGCTGGAGGCCATCGCGGCGTACAGGTTCCCGTTCACGGCGACGGTGGAACTGGAAGACGAGCCAGAGGCGTTGCAGGTGGACGCGGTCGGTGGGAACCTGTTGACGGTGCTGGGCAACCGCGCGGAGCTGGGGCGCGGGATCAGTCCGGCGGACGACGTGCCGGGTGTGCGGGTCGCGGTGTTGAGCGACGGGTTGTGGCGGAGTCGGTTCGGTGGCGAGGCATTGGTGCTGGGCCGATCGATCCGGATCGAGGGCAAGCCGTACGAAGTGGTGGGCGTGATGCCGGCGGACTTCGTGTTCCCGTCGGCGGTCGATGTCTGGATCCCGCTCGGTGTCGAACCGGCGACGGCGGAGCGCGACACGCGCTTCCTGCAAGCAATCGGTCGGCTGGCGCCGGGGGTGAGCCTGGCGGAGGCGCAGCGCCGGATGAGCGCGGTGATGGACCGGCTGGTGGCGGAGTACCCGGCGGAGAACGCGGGGACGGGTGTCCGAATCGATCGGCGCCGTGATGTCGTGATCGGCGGCGCGCGTCCGGCGATGCAGGTGTTGCTGGGTGCGGTGGGCCTGCTGTTGCTGCTGGTGTGTGCGACGGTGGCGAACCTGCTGTTGGCGCGCGTGTCGGCGCGGAGCGGCGAGTTGGCGCTGCGCGGCGCGCTGGGCGCGGGCCGCCGCCGGATCATGGCGCAGCTCGCGCTCGAGCATCTGCTGCTGGCGGTGGCGGGCGGACTGTTGGGTCTGGGCCTGGCGTGGCTGGGCACGAAGCTGATGGTGGACCTCGCGCCGGCATTGCTGCCGCGGCACGAATCGATCCGGCTGGATGGGCGTGGCATCGTGTTCGCGGTCGGTGTCACGTTGCTGAGTGCGGTGTTGTTCGGTCTGCTGCCCGCGTGGTGGGCGACGTCGCGGCGCGCTGGCTCGCTGCTCGGCCGCGGGTACCGGTGGGCGTCCGCGCCCGCGGACCGGTTGTTGCGCGGGCTGGTGGTGGTGCAGCTGGCGGTCGCGATGGTGCTCCTGATCGGGGGCGGCCTGCTGGTGCGGAGTTTCGTCCGTCTCGCCTCGGTCGATCCCGGCTTCGTGCCGGACGGCGTGTTCACGATGCGGGTCGCGTTGCCACCCGACCGGTACGACTCGGCGGAGCGCGTGCGGGCGTTCTTCGCACGGCTGGTGGACCGGGCGGCCGCGCTGCCCGGGGTGGAGTCCGCGGGTGCGACGTGGGCGATCCCGTTCGGCGGCGATTACGCGTCCGGCAACGTCACGGCCGAGGGCGAGCCGGCGGTGCCCGGCCAGGAGCCGGTCGTCGGCCTGATCCCCGTCGCCGGCGACTACTTCGGCGCGCTGTCGATGGACGTCCTGGCCGGCCGGTCGTTCACCGATCGCGAGTACACGGATTCGTCGCAGGTCGCGGTCGTCAACGAGACGGCGGCGCGCCTGCTCTGGCCGGATGGCGTCGCGGTCGGCCGTCGCTTCAAGCGAGGCGCGGCGGCGGAGGACCGGCCGTGGGTGACGGTGGTCGGCGTGGTGGCGGACGCGCGTCGGTCCGGTCTCGACGCGCCCGTGCAGCCGGAGACGTACTGGCCGCACCGGCTGCAGGCGGGCTGGGCGCGCGACATGAGCCTCGTCGTGCGGACGCCGGGCGATCCGATGCGCATCGCCGCTCCGCTGCGCGCGCTGCTCCGCGAGCTGGATCCCGAGCTTGCGGTGCTCCGGCCGGGCCGGCTCGGCGACCTGATCTCCGCGCGCATCGCGGAGCCGCGGTTCCGCACGGTGCTCGTCGCCGTGTTCGGCGCCGCCGCCCTGATCCTCGCGCTTTCCGGGATCTACGGCGTGATGGCGTTCGCCGTGTCACGGCAGACGCACGCGATCGGTGTGCGCATGGCGCTGGGCGCCGGGCGCACACGGGTCCGCGCGGAAGTGCTCCGACAGGGCGGCCTGCTGATCGCGCTCGGCCTCGGCCTCGGTCTGGCGGGCTCGCTCGCGGCGACGCGCGCGCTCAGCGGCCTGCTCTTCGACATCGCGGCGGCGGATGCGCTGACGTGGACGATGGTCACGCTGCTGCTCGCGCTCGCAGCGCTCGCCGCATGCTGGGTCCCTGCTCGCCGGGCCAGTCGAGTCGAGCCGGTGATCGCGATGCGCGACGACTGAGGACCGGCCGGCCGGCGCGACCCGCCCGACGCCTCGAGGTTGCAGGATTCCGGAGTTCGCTCCAATCTCCACTCACCCGCCCGATCACCAGAGTGAGGGATTGGCATGTCGCGCTCCTGGATTCCCGCCCTGCTTTTCGTCACCGCGACCGCCTGCCGGAGCGACATCCCGCCGGAATCGGTGAGCGACGACGTCGCGGAGCACATCATCGGTGTGGAGACGCGGCTGCCGCCGCTGTTCACGATCCGGGGCGAGCCGGTCGAGTACGCCACGATCGAACAGCGGATGCGCGAGTTGAACGTACCCGGCGTGAGCGTCGCGGTGCTGAACGAGGGCCGCATTGAGTGGGCGAAGGGGTACGGCTACGCAGACGCCGAGGCGAAGCGTCCGGTGATGGCGAGCACACTGTTCCAGGCGGCCTCGATCTCGAAGCCGGTCGCGGCGCTGGCCGCGCTGCGGCTGGTCGAGAGCGGTCGGATCGACCTCGATGGCGACGTGAACCAGTGGCTGACGAGCTGGCAGGTACCGGAGAACGAGTTCACGACGACGGAGAAGGTCACGCTGCGTCGTCTGCTCACGCACACCGCGGGCATGTCGATCCACGGGTTTCCGGGCTACGGTCCGGGCGAGGAGGTGCCGGGCACGGTCGGCGTGCTGGAAGGGAAGGGCAACACGGATCCGGTCGTGCCGTTCCGGGTGCCGGGCACCGCCCGGGTCTATTCGGGCGGCGGCTACACGATCGTGCAGCTGCTCGTCTCCGACGTGAACGGGCGGCCGTTCGAGGACGTGATGCGCGAGCAGGTGCTGGGGCCGATCGGCATGACGCGCAGCACGTACGAGCAGCCGCTCCCGGCCGACCGGCAGGACGACGTCGCCATCGGGTACCGGCCGGACGGCGCGCGCGTCGATGGCGACTGGCACACGTACCCTGAGCAGGCGGCGGCCGGGCTCTGGACCACGCCCAGCGACCTCGCCCGGTACGCGATCGAGGTGCAGCGCGCGGCGCATGGCGAGTCCGATGCCGTGACTCTCGCAGGCGATGGCGCAGCAGATGCTCTCCGAGCAGGCGACCGGCCAGGGACTGGGCCCGGCGTTCGATCCGCGTGGCCCGCTGTTCTCGCACAACGGCTCGAACGAAGGCTACAGGTCCGGCTTCTTCGCGTACGTGGATGGCGGCCGCGGCGCGTTCGTGATGACGAACTCGGACAATGGCAGTCCGCTCGCGACGCAGATCCTGTTCGCTGTCGCGCAGGAGTACGGCTGGCCGTTGCCGGCGCCGTCGGAGAAGGTTGCGGTCACGCTCGACTCCGCCGCGCTCGAACGCTGGGCCGGCCGCTACCGCATGGCGGATGCGGGCATCGCGGTGGATGTCGGCGTGGAGCGCGATTCGCTGCGCGTGCACCTGCCGGATGGCACCGTATTCACGCTCGTGCCGCAGTCCGACTCCACGTTCTTCTCTCTCGTCGAGGGTTACGACGCCGTGTTCGGCGCTCGTGGCGACTCGGCGACCGTGCGCATGGTCGGCCTGACCGGTGTGCGCGAGCGGAGCGGCGCATGAGCGGGTTCCGGCAGCTCCGGCGGCACCCGCGCTTCGTGCTCGCCGTCTGGTTCTGGGGCGGCGCCGCGCTGGCCGTCACGCTCGCGTTCGCCGCGCTCTGGCGGACGGGCGGGCTCTGGCCGCCATCGCTCGAGTCCGTGGTCCGGCCGGAAACGCCTCCCGCCACCGCGTGGCGGCTCGCCTGGAGCGCGTCCGCCGTAACGCCGGAACGAGCGGGCGGCCGCGCGGCCGGCGCGTTGGTCGGCGGCCTCGGCGGTCTCGCGTTGCTCTGTCTCGCGATGGCGGCCGTCAACGTGGGCGCGCTGCTCGCTTCGAGACGCGCCCGCCTGCGCCGCGACCGCGCGATCCGGCTGAGCCTCGGCGCGACGCCGCGGGACCTGGGCCGGGAGCGGACGGCCGCCACGCGATTCCTCTCCGCGGGCGCCGGCATCACGGGCGTGCTGGCCGGCCTGCTGGCTGTGATCGCTGATGCGCGTGCAGTGGCCCGCCGGGCTGTTTCCGCCCGCGCTCGGGATCCTGCTCCCCGCGCTCGCACTGGGCGCGTTCGCGATCGCGGCCTCGCTGCCGCGCGGCGGCGGACCGCCCGAGGTCGACAGCCGCCAGTTGGGCGGCCGCACCGTCTCGAACGAACGCGCCGCGCGGCCGCGCGCCCGGATCGCCGGCATCCAGTTCGCGCTGGCCGTGACCGTGATCGCGACGGCGGGCGCGTTGCTCCGCGCCGGCCGCGCGGGCGTCGTCGCACCGGAAGAAGCCGCGACGCCCGACCTGCTCGGCATCGAGGTGAGCCTGCCCGGCGACACGCCGACCGTCGCGCGCGCCGCGTTCTTCGGCGCGCTGCTCGACCAACTGGCCGAGAAGTCGGGCCGGCCGGGCAACGAGACGATCGCGAGTCCGGGCGCCTGGCTCGGCAACGGCGTCCGCGACATCGTCCTCGCCGAGTGCGGCGCGTGCGTGCAGGGCCTGATGCTGCTGCCCATCAAGTCCGCGTTCGCGACCGTGCACATGGTGAGCTACGGCTTCATGGAGCTGCTCGGCATGCCGGTCGTCGCGGGCCGCTCGTTCACGCCCGACGACGGCTTCGATTCGACGCGCGTCGCCATCGTGAACGAGACCATGGCGCGGAGCAGCTTCGAGCACGGCCAGGCCATCGGCAAACGCGTGCAGGTCGGCGGCCTGCACGGCGAGTGGTACACTGTGGTCGGCGTGGTGCGCGACCGCGTGATCCGCGGCCTCGGCGCACCCTCCGCGAGCGCGCCCGCGATCTGGCTCTCCGTGCGGCAGGAGCCGCCCTTCGCGGTGACGGTCGCCATGCGGACGGGCGAGGACGAGGACGTCGCCAGCGAGCGCGTCCAGCGCGCCGTGACCTCGCTCGGTCCCGCGGGCCGCCTCGGTCGCGTCACGACGACCGGCGAAGAGACGGAGCACGGCCGGGCGCCGCTCGCGTGGTTTGCCGGGCTCTACGCCTGTCTGGCCGGGCTCGCGCTGCTGCTCGCACTCTCCGGAATCCGCGGTCTCGTGCGCGACTCGATCCGCGCGCGCCAACGGGAGTTGGCCATCCGCGGCGCGCTCGGCGGCCGCTTCCACAACCTCGCCCGCGTCGTCCTCGCGGATACATCGAGAGCCCTGACGCTGGGCGCGGCAGTCGGCTTCACGGGCGCGTTCGCGAGCGGACGCTTCGTGCAGATGCGCGTGCCCGAGCTGCGCTCGCTCGAGCCCGCCCTGTATTTCGCGATCACGGGCGTGCTGGCGCTCTGGGCCGTGGCCGTCGCACTGTCGGAAACGCGGCGCATCGCACGGGCCGATTCCGCCCGCCTGCTTTCGGTGGATTGATGGAACGGTCCGCCCAGGCTGCTTGAGCGGGTGCAGCGCGCGATCCGCGCCCGTCACCTGAGCCCGCGAAAGGAAGAGGCGTAGGTCCAATGGATCCGGCGATACGTCCGGTCAGCCAACAACCCAACCTGAAGGTGGCCGCGCTTGCTTGGCTCGACGCCTGAGCCTTGGTCGGAGAGGCAGCGAACAGGTCGGAGCATTGAGGCCCGAGATTGAGCGCTGGGCATTGCTGACTTGTGCAAGACCAAGGAGGCGGATCGGGCATGAACGTGGCCGCGAGGGACATCGTTGAGGACCGGGATGGCCACCTCATGGTGACCTTCCAGCAAGCCGTGAGGGCCATCGCGGAGCTCGTCGCGCCCGCTCGGGCCACCGAGTTCGGAGATCTGGCCGAGACCAGTCCAAACCAGGTGCGCAGGATGCTTGATGCGCTGCTCACTCACTACCCAGTGGCAGCCGAACAGGGAGAGAATGTGCTCCGAATCGCGCGGGCCTACGGAGAGCTGCGGCTCGTCCGCTCTCTGGGCAGCCATCTCTCCGCGGAGGCCAGGAGTGGGGCCGAAGCTTGGGGCAGGGTTCGAATCCGGCGGCGCATTGAGAGGCGGCGAGCCGAGCGGGAAGCCGGAGCCGCCTTCGATTCACATCCCCAGAGCCTCGGCGGAGACGTCCCTGACGAAGAGGTGCGCATCGTCCATGCCGCCATCCGCCTGTTCGATGGCAGGGTCCTCGGCAGCCCAAGGGATGGAACCCACCCGGATGTTGTTGAAGCCCTTGACCCGGCGATGCAACTGAGACTGCGAACCGAGGTCGAGTCCGAGGGTTTCGTGGACTCGTACGGAAACTATCTGGACCGCGGTCAGGCGAGCATTGTCACCGGTGTGGCAGGCGAATCGTCAGAGATCGCAGGAACGATTCAAGGGGTTCCCCTCAGAAAGGCGCAGGAGGAAAGCCTGAGAGAGGGCCCCGTCCAACTGGGCATCATTTCCCTTGACGACGATGAGGCCTCCGAAGCGGTGGACTTCCTGGATCAGTTCCGCATCGACCGGGCTCTGTAGTCAGAGAGAGATCGGGATATCAAGCGCGACGCCATGGCAGCCCGGGAGAAGCTGGAAGCGCGGGTGCTCGGCCCCTTTGTTCGTCGTGGCCGATTGCTCACCCCGAGCGCGGCGGCGTGGGATGTCCGGGGGCTGACCCTTGCGACCCTCGAGGATCGGGAGGATCTGGCGCTGGGACAGGTGCGGCGCAGCTTTGCCTTCGACATTCTGCTCGCGTACTCGTGTCGCGAACGAGGCATGGTTCTGGTGACGCGGATCCGAAGCTTGACTGCCCGCGCGGTTTCCGAGCAGAATTCCGGGACCATGGACATGGTCGAGATCCTCGAGCGGTGCGAAGGCAAGACACTCGGGTTCGAGCGTGAGTTGACCTCGCCGGGCGCGAAGATGGGGCGGTTCGACCACGGCGAGGCCTTCGATGAGGAGCCGATGTCAGATCTCGACTCGGAAGCCGTCGCGTTCCGAGTCGCTTCCGAGTCGTTCGAAGACGCCATCGCCTTCATCGAGAAGCACACACGGTTGGACGGGCGCGGCCTGCTCCGCGAAATCGGAACGAGCCCGAAGGACCCGCGTCGGCGATACTTCGTGGCGGACCGGGAACAGGCATGAGTCCGGCACCGGAACAGCAGGCCCGCCAGCAGATCGATGCGGCCCTCGAAGCGGCGGGCTGGATCGTCCAGGACCGCGCGGCCATGAACCTCGCCGCCGGACCGGGCGTCGCGGTGCGTGAGTTTCGCATGGCTCCCGGCCACGGCTTCGCCGACTACCTGCTCTTCGTGCATGGCAAGGCGGTCGGCGCACTCGAGGCCAAGCCCGCCGGCTACCGCCTCATCAACGTCGAATTGCAGGCGGACAAGTATGCGACCGGGCTCCCGGCCGGGCTCAAGCCACCCGTCGATCCGCTCCCCTTCCTGTACCTGAGCACCGGGGTCGAGACGCGCTTCATCAACGGGCTCGACCCCGAGCCGAAGACGAGGGCGATCTCCGCGAACCTGCCGCAGATCCACCGTCCCGCGACCCTCGCGGAGTGGATCGCGGCGGAATCGCTGGACGCCTGGGTGAAGCGCCTGCATGCCGAGGGCAGCGGCCTGTACACCGCGGCCGGCGACACGCGGCCCTCGACGCTGCGTGCGCGCCTTCGCGCCATGCCGCCGCTGGAGCACGGGACGCTCTACGCGAACCAGATCGAAGCGGTCACGAACCTCGAGCACTCCTTCAAGCGGAACCGGCCGCGCGCGCTGATCCAGATGGCGACCGGATCGGGAAAGACGATCGCGGCGATCACCGCCATCTACCGGCTCATCAAGTATGGCGGCGCGCGCCGCGTGCTCTTCCTCGTGGACCGCAGCAACCTGGGCGAGCAGGCCGAGAAGGAGTTCCAGGGCTACCGCGTTCCGGAGAGCAACCGCAAGTTCACCGAGCTGTACAACGTGCAGCGTCTCGCATCGAACACGATCATGGATTCGAGCCGGGTCGTGATCTCCACGATCCAGCGGGTTTACTCGATGCTCAAGGGCGAGCCCGACTTCGATCCCGACCTGGAGGAGGGCTCGCAGTTCGAGACGAGTGGCGCGGCGATCCGGGAACCGCTCCCCGTCGTCTACAACGCCGCGTACCCGCCCGAGTACTTCGACGTGGTCGTGATCGACGAGGTGCACCGCTCGATCTATACCCTGTGGCGGCAGGTGGTCGAGTATTTCGACGCCTTCCTGGTCGGGCTCACGGCGACGCCCTCGAAGCAGACGCTCGGGTTCTTCAACAAGAACCTCGTCATGGAGTACGGGCACGAGCGCGCCGTCGCCGACGGCGTGAACGTCGACTTCGAGGTCTACAACATCCGGACGAAGATCACCGGAAGCGGCGCGACCGTCGAAGCGAAGCCTGACACGATGCTCGGGTATCGCGACCGGCAGACGCGCGCGCTGCGCTGGGAGACCCCGGACGAGGACCTGACCTACGACCCGAACGAGCTGGACCGCCGCGTCGTCGCCAGAGACCAGATCCGGACGATCATCCGGACGTTCCGCGACCGGCTCCCGGTCGACATCTTTCCCGGCCGCAAAGAAGTCCCCAAGACCCTGATCTTCGCGAAGGACGACAGCCACGCCGAGGACATTGTCGAGATCGTGCGCGACGAGTTCGGCCGGGGGAACGCCTTCTGCCAGAAGATCACGTACAAGGTCACGGCGGCGAACCCGCGCGACCTGATCCAGGCGTTCCGCAACCAGTACGATCCGAGGATCGCCGTTACCGTGGACATGGTCGCCACGGGAACGGACATCAAGCCGATCGAGATCGTGATGTTCATGCGTGCGGTCAAGAGCCGCGTGCTGTTCGAGCAGATGAAGGGGCGCGGGGTCCGGATCATCGACCCGAACGACCTGCGCGCCGTGAGTGGAGCCGACGCCGTCGCCAAGACACACTTCGTGATCGTGGACTGCGTCGGCATGACCGAGACCCAGCTCGCCGACACCCAGCCGCTCGACCGCAAGCGCACGGTCAGCCTCAAGGCGCTGCTCGAGCACGTGGCGATGGGCGGCACCGATCCCGAGCTGCTGTCGTCCCTCGCGAGCCGTCTCGCGCGGCTGTCGAAGCAGTGCGGCCCAGAGGAGCACGCGCGGGTGGCCGAGGCGTCCGGCGGCCGCCGGCTGCCGGACCTCTGTCGCGCCCTCGTGGACGGGCTCGACCCGGACCGTCAGGTCGCTGAGGCGCGCCGTTCGTTCGACGTGCCGGACGACCAGCAGCCGACGGGGCCGCAGGTCGCGAAGGCCACCGAGGCGCTGCTCAAGCGCGCCACCGAACCGCTCGCCACGAAGCCCGCCCTGCGCACCCTCCTCGAGGACCTCAAGCGCGAGATCGAGCAGGTGATCGACGAGGTCTCGCAGGACGAGCTGCTGGACGCCGGAGCGAGCGAGGAAGCGAGGGAGAAGGCCCGGGCGCTCGTCGCCGACTTCGAGCGCTTCATCGAGACCCACAAGGACGAGATCGACGCACTCCAGTTCTTCTACGCGCAGCCCTGGTCGCGGCGCCTCTCGTTCCAGGACATCAAGGACCTCGCGGAGGCGATCAAGGCGCCACCGCGCGCCTGGACGCCCGAGAAGCTCTGGCGCGCGTACGAGACCCTGAGCCGCGACAAGGTGCGCGGCGCGTCGGGCAAGCGTCTCCTGACCGACATCGTCTCGCTGGTCCGCTTCGCCACGCACAAGGACGACGAGCTGGTCCCGTTCGGCGAGCACGTGCGCGCGCGGTTCGAGCGGTGGATGGCGCAGCAGGCGAATCGCGGGCGAGCGTTCACCCCCGAGCAGGTCCGCTGGCTCGAGATGATGCGCGACCACGTCGCGACGAGCGTGGAGATGACCGTCGAGGACCTCGACTACGCGCCGTTCGCGGAAGAAGGCGGGCGGGGCAAGGCGGTCCAGGTATTCGGTGACGACCTGCAGCATGTCCTTGCCGAGCTGAACGGGGTGCTGGCGGCATGAGCGTGGGCATGCCGACGGGTGGGCCCGGGCGACAATCAATGATCTTGCGAGATACGTGAATGGCCTGCCAGTCAAGCCTGCTGATTGGGAACAGTCTGGACGGCCGATCATCAGGATCCAGAACCTCACCGGCAACGCAGCATTCAATCACACGACGAAAGCCGTCCCCCAGGATGCTGTTGTTCGTGAGGGGGATATCCTGGTCAGTTGGTCCGCAACGCTGGATGTGTTCGTGTATCGCGGGCCAGAAGCCGGACTGAATCAGCACATCTTCAAGTCTTTCCATCCGAGCACATTCGAAATCATGTCTTCCTCAAATGGGTTCTGAAGAACGCTATCGAAGAACTCTGGACGAGCGAACATTCCCACGGCACCACGATGAAGCACGTCAATCGTGGACCTTTCTTAGCCCACACCGTATGACTGCCGCCGGCCCGTGAACAGAGCCGCATCGTCGAAGCCATCGAGTCACACTTCACCCGGCTCGACGACGCCGTGGCGACGCTGGAGCGGGTGCAGCGCAACCTGAAACGCTATCGCGCCTCGGTGCTCAAGGCCGCCGTCGAAGGACGGCTGGTGCCGACCGAGGCCGAGCTGGCCCGCGCCGAAGGCCGCGACTACGAGCCCGCTTCGGTCCTCCTGCAACGCATCCTCGCCGAACGCCGCCGCCGCTGGGAAGAAGCCGAACTGGCGAAGTTGAAGGCCAGGGGCAAGACCCCGAAGGACGACAGGTGGAAAGCGAAGTACAACGAACCGGCCCCGCCGGACACGGCCGAACTGGCTGAGCTGCCAGAGGGTTGGTGCTGGATCACGGTAGGCGCTCTAACCATTTATGGGCCGCAGAATGGCCTCTATGTTCCGAAGAGTCAGTATGGTGAAGGCACACCCATACTCCGCATTGACGACTATCAAGCGGACTGGAGTCGACCGTCCTGCGATCTCCAACGGATCAACATCTCAGAGGAAAACGTCGCGAAGTACGGGCTACTTCCGGGCGACATGGTAATCAATCGCGTTAACAGCCCAAGCCACCTCGGCAAGTGCCTCGCTGTCCGTGAGCGCCACATGCCCGCCGTGTTCGAGTCCAACATGATGCGCCTCCGCCTCGCCGAGCCGGTCTTGCCTTCCTACCTCCACACCTATCTCTCGTCTATCCTCGGAAAAGCCCGGCTCGTGATGAACGCGAAGTGGGCAGTAAATCAGGCCAGCATCAATCAGGGCGACGTAGTCTCCACTCCCGTACCGCTGCCTCCGGAGTCCGAGCAACGGCGTATCGTCTCGGAAGTCGAACGCCTACTATCCGCTGCTCAGCGCACGGCGGCAGTTTCACTTGCGTCATTCGGCCGCTGCGCTCGCCTCCGACAATCCATCCTCAAGTGGGCCTTCGAGGGCCGCCTCCTGGACCAGGACCCGACCGACGAACCCGCCTCGCGACTGCTCGAACGCATCCGTGCCGAACGCGAGTCCAACGACGACAACCCCCGGCGAAGCCCTCGCCGCCCGAAAGCGAGGTCCCCGAAACGATGAGTGACGCCGCCAACTTCGTCGTCCGGCCCAGCCGTGAAGCGAATGCCTGCAACGGGTGTCGCGCTAAGATAAAATATTTTACCTTAACGCAATGACGCCCATAACTCGATCCGATTGGGGCTTTTACGGCCGCCGGGATGAGCTCGAGCAACTGCGGGAGATCCTGCGCCGGAAGCGCTGGTTCTTTCTGAAGGTGTCCGGTCGCCGCCGCATCGGAAAGACCAGCCTCGTCCAGCAGGCCCTCCAGGCGGAGGGACGCGACAAGGTTCTCTACGTCCAGATCCCCGATTCGGATCCGGCCGGGGTCGTCTCGGCAGCGCGCGATTTCTACGACTTGTTCGGGGTCGAGGGGCCGCTGCCCGTGGACCTGAAATCGCTCGCCGCCTCGATCGGAGATCTGGCTCGGCGCGGTTTCGTAGTGGCCGTAGACGAGTTCCAGTACTTCCACCGCAAGGCGCTGTTCGAGTTTACCTCCCACCTACAGCTCGAAGTCGACCGGCTCGCAAGGGACGCCGCACAGATCCACGGGGGTCTGATCGTCCTGGGGTCGATCCATACCGAGATGGCAGCCCTGCTCGAGGACCGGAGCGCACCCCTGTTCGCGCGGCTGACCCATGCCCTCGATGTTCCGCACCTCGATATCGCGTCCGTGCTCGAGATCCTCCGCGCCCACACCGAACCGACGGGGGAACGTCTGCTCTTCCTGTGGAACCTCTTCGAAGGTGTGCCGAAGTTCTATCGCGACGCCTACGAAGAGGGGGTATTGGGAGCGGACCGTGCCGCGGTCCTGCGCGAGCTCTTCTTCTCCAGCTCTTCGCCGCTGCGCACCGAAGCGGAGAATTGGTTCCTCCGCGAACTCCGGGGACGCTATGACCTCATCCTGAAGTACATTGCGCGCCACCCGGGCTGCACCAACGGCGAGATCCATGCCCACGCTCGCTCGGTCGAGCCGGAGCGTGAAAAGCAGGTCGGCGGCTACCTCAAGGTGCTCCGCGAGCGCTACCGGATGGTCGAATCGTTGAAGCCGGTCTTCGCGAGGGCTACTGCGCGCAATGGCCGTTACTACATCTGCGACAACTTTCTCCGCTCATGGCTCGCCGCGCTCGGCGCGCCGGCCGCATTGGTGAACTTTCGGCCTCTCGACGACCTCGTGCGGGAGGCGGACGGGCGCCTCGCGCATGCGGAAGGACACGGCCTCGAAAAGCTCGTCGCAACCCTGTACGAAGAGCGCAGCCGCAAAGGTCTGCACGGATTCCGCCTGACACAGCGGGTGCAGGGTTTCTGGGACCGAGGTGACACCGAGATCGACCTTGTCGCACTGAACGACCGCGAGCACATTGTTCGTCTGGGCACCTGCAAGCGGGCTGCCGAGAAACTCGCACCGGACTTCGCGCGGTTCGATGCGCACGTCGCGCGCTTCCGGGAACACACGGAGCAGGTCCGCGGATGGCGCGTCGAGAAGGCCGCGATCACCACCCGGCATTCGCCCGGGACCCGGACCTTGGCCGAGCGCGCCGGCTACATCCCCCAGGATCTCGAGCAGCTGACTGCCGACCTATGAGCGACGCCGCCAACCGCATCGTCCAGAAGCTCTGGTCCTACTGCCACGTCCTGCGCGACGACGGGCTTTCGTACCAGGACTACCTGGAGCAGCTCACCTTCCTGCTCTTCCTCAAGATGGCTGACGAGCGCGCGCAGCTCACCGGCGAGGAGCAGACCATTCCCGAGGGCTACCGCTGGGCCGACCTCGCCGCGCCGCAGATGGAGGGCGTCGAGCTGGAGCAGCACTACCGCAATACGCTACGCGAGCTGGGCCGACAGGGCGGGATGCTCGGCCTCATCTTCGAGCGGGCGCAGAACAGGATCCAGGACCCCGCCAAGCTGCGCCAGCTCATCGTCGAGCTGATCGGCAAGGAGAGCTGGTCGGCGATGTCGGCCGACGTGAAGGGTGATGCCTACGAAGGCCTCCTCGAACGAAACGCCGAGGACACGAAGAGCGGTGCGGGGCAGTACTTCACCCCGCGCGCTCTGATCGACGCGATCGTCGACTGCGTCCGACCGCAGCCCGGCGAGATCGTGGCCGACCCCGCCTGCGGCACGGGCGGCTTCCTCCTCTCCGCGCACGAGTACGTCAAGAGTCACGCCGAACTGGACCGCGACCAGAAGCGGCACCTGCGCTTCGAGGCCCTGCGCGGCATCGAGCTGGTACCCAACGTGGCCCGCCTGTGCGGGATGAACCTCTACCTGCACGGCATCGGCCCCGACGGGACCGACGACCACGCGCCGCCGATCCGGACCGACGACGCGCTCCGCGACGAGCCCGGCTGGCACGCGGACGTCGTCGTCACCAACCCGCCCTTCGGCAAGAAGTCCTCGATCACGATCGTGAACGAGGAGGGCGAGACCGACCGGCAGACGCTCACCTACAACCGCCCCGATTTCTGGACGACGACCTCGAACAAGCAGCTCAACTTCGTGCAGCACGTGAAGTCGCTGCTCACGATCCCCGGCCGCGCTGCCGTCGTCGTGCCCGACAACGTGCTGTTCGAGGGCGGCGCGGGGGAGACCGTACGCCGCAACCTGCTCACGGAGTGCGAGGTCCACACCCTCCTTCGTCTGCCGACCGGCATCTTCTACGCCCAGGGCGTGAAGGCCAACGTGCTCTTCTTCGATCGCCGGCCCGGCGCGAAGGAGCCGTGGACGAAGACGGTCTGGGTCTACGACCTGCGCACCAACAGGCACTTCACGCTGAAGACCAGCCGCATGACGCGCGCGGACCTCGACGAGTTCGTCGAGTGCTACCGCCCCGCCGACCGCCACCGCCGCGAGGCGACGTGGTCGGAGGACGCCTCCGACGGGCGCTGGCGTCCCTTCACGTACGACGAAATCCTTGCCCGCGACAAGGTCAGCCTCGACCTCTTCTGGCTCCGCGACGAGAGCCTCGAGGACTCCGCCAGCCTGCCCGAGCCGCATCTCCTCGCGCAGGAGATCGCCGACGACCTGCGCGCGGCCCTCGCTCAGATCGAAGACGTGCTCGGTGACCTCGAGCTGCGGGTGGGCGGCGAGGAGGCGGGAGGGTGAGGACGTGTGCGGCGCCGGCTCGAGGCGTTTCACCAGCGCCGTGTTCGAGCCAACAGGGGCGAGTGCGCGCAAGCGGCGGCGCCGTGCTCGGCTCGCGGTCCGGATATTCCGGCTATCGGCACGGTCGCCATGTCCCGACTGGAACATGATGCCATGGCCGCGTCGAACATCACTCCTGAATTCTGGCCGGATCCCCGTTTCCAGGAAATGGCCCTCGAGGCCGTCTCCCACCTCGAGGATCACCTCAAGATCCGGCATTTCAACAAAGGAAACCTCCTCTGGCGCGAGAACGACACCGATGGAATGCTCGTCGTTCTGAAGACGGGACGGGTCAAGGTCTATCGCATGCTTCCCACGGGTCGGATGGTGACCCTGTTCCTCTTCGGACCCGGTGACGTCTTCGGTTTCCTCCCCTTCCTGGACGGCCAGGGTTATCCCGCCTATGCCGAGGCCATGGAGAACGTGGAGGCCGAGGTCATGGCCCGCTCAACGCTGCTCCAGGTTCTCCAGGCCGACCCGGATCTCGCCGTGACCCTCATCGCCCTCCTGGGCCAACGTCTCCGTACCGCCTTCGACCAGATCCGCATTTTGTCCACTCCAGGGGCACGCGCTCGTGTCGCGGCGGCCCTGTTCGCGCTCCTGTCCGACACTCCCTCCGGCTCCACCTCCGGAGAGGTCCGTCTGCCCGTGACCGCGCATGAATTCGCGGGCGCTCTGGGCCTCGTTCCCGAGACCTATTCCCGGGCCCTCACAACCCTGGTTCAGGACGGGATTCTCGAACGTATCGGGCCGGCCCACTACCGTGTCCTGGACCAGGCGGCCCTGGAACGGGCCTCCGACCCGGAGTCGGAATAGTCATACTCCGCGGCCCGACGGATTCGGGCTTCTCCTCGATTCGCGTCGATCCACACGAACGGCCTTGACCCTCGTCAAGGCGCCGCTCTCCGAGTCCGGCCATCTTCCAACATGAACCCCGCCGGTCCGGGAGTCGGATCCCGGGTCCGGCACCGTTGGAGCGAAGTCAAAGACGAAGAGAGAACACCATGATCGATCCGAGAGAGTTCCTCGACGCAGGCCTCACCCTCCATGGCCACAAATGCCCCGCGATGCCCCAGGGCCTGAGAGCGGGCGCCATCGCCATGAACCGCCTGGGCGTCGAGCGCTCCGGCGACAAGACGCTTCTGGCTCTGGTGGAGCTGGGCGATGACCACTGTGCCCACTGCTTCGCCGATGGAGTGCAGATGATCACCGGATGTACCTTCGGGAAAGGCAACATCCGGAAGCTCGGCTACGGGAAGTTCGGTGTCACCTTGGTGGACAGGACGACGGGCCGGGCGGTTCGGGTGGTCCCGCGGGGCGATGTCCAGATGAAGACCAAGCAGACGCCGTTCTTCACCGAGTACCGCATGAAGGGTGTGCCGCCTACGCAGGTGCCGGACGAGGTGGTGGCACCCCTCATCGAGATGGTCCTGAACGTACCCGAGGAACAGCTCTTCAGCGTCAGTGACGTTTTCGACTACGACGTCCCCCCCAAGCCTCCGGAGAGCTTCGACGCGTTCATCTGCGACCGCTGCGGAGACATGGTCGTGGAGACCTACGGCAGGGTGGTGGGCGACCAGAAGGTCTGCATCCCCTGTCAGAAGGCGCTATTGGCCGAGAAGTAGCCCTGATCCAGTGATTGGAGGCAATCGTGTTCCTCTATCTCGCAGTGTCGGGGATCATTCTCCTGGCCTCTTTCCTCTTCGCCATGCTCGGGCTCGGAGGCGGGATGGTCTACGTCCCGGTCCTCAAGTGGGCCGGCTTTCCGGTAAAGGAAGTAGCGATTCCCCTGGGGCTTCTCCTCAATGGCCTCAACACACTCCTCGCCCTCATCCCGTTTGCCCGGAAACGGCTGGTGGACTGGAAGGGCGGGATGACCATGGCGGCGGCGGCATTCGTCTTGGCTCCAGTGGGCGCCTATGCCGCCCAATTCGTTCCCGTCCACCTCCTCCTCATCCTCTTCGCCGTTGCGGTTCTCGTCGCCGCGGTCCGGATGCTCCTGTTTGCCCGGCAGCCCGAGCCCGAGACCATCATGCCCCTGGGCAAGCGCTCGGTGATCGGGGCATTTGTCGGAGGGTTCGCCGGCTTCATGGGCGGGATGCTGGGTCTGGGCGGTGGCTTCATCATCGCCCCCATCCTCATGTGGATGGGCTATCGGACGAAGGAAGCCGCGGCGACGACGGCCTTTGTCGTCACCTTCTCGTCCTTTTCCGGATACATGGGCCACGTGGCCCAGGGGCAAATGAACTGGCCCCTTACCCTCGTGGTCGTGGCCGCGGTCGTGGTGGGCTCGCAATTGGGCGGTGGCTTCATGTCAACCCGGGCCAAGCCGCGCTGGGTGAAGCAACTGTATGCCTGGGTTCTGCTGGCGATCGCCGCCAAGCTGTTACTGGGGGCGTTGGGATCATGAGAGGCCAGACAGGCGCCCGTCCGAATCGGGCCAGGTGGGGGAGGGTCGCGGTTCTGGTCGCTTCCGTTGCGCTCCTGGCCGTGATCCCGGACGCCCTGCGAGCGCAGAGTGCCATCGGGTGGCACGGGTACGGGCAGTTCCGCTACACCCGGGCGTCCACCTCCACCGGTTTCATGCTCCGGCGCGCGAAGCTATGGATGCAGGGTCCCGTGCCCGGCGTCCGTGACATGTCGTTCAAGGTCCAGGGGGTCTTCCGCAACAGCGCGGCCGGATCCTTCGTCCTGCAGGATCTCTTCGCGGAGTACCGGGGGGCGTTCGGCCGGATCCGACTCGGTCAGATGGTCCCCGCCTTCAGCCTGCAACGCTCACAACCGGACTTCCGGGTCCCGCTCGTGGAGAGGGCCGGCGCCGTGGACGCACTGATTCCCGGAGCGAAGACTCTTGCCCGGGATATCGGGGCGCAGCTCTTCCTGGGCTCCGGTGCCAGTCCCGTTCACTTGAGTGCGGGAATATTCAATGGGGCCGGGGCCAACCACGCCAGCGGAAAAGAGGGATCTTTCCTGGCCACCACCCGGCTGACCTGTACCCACGACCTGTCCCCTGGCGTGGCGGGCACGGTGGGCGTTTCCGGGGCGTGGCGCAGGACCTCCGGGACCGATGTCGGGATCGTCTCCACCGCGGGAGATGCGTTCTCGGGCCGGGACAGGCGCTGGGGCGTGGAAGCCCACGTGCTGGGCGAGGGTTGGGAGGTTCAGGGCGAGTACCTCGAGGGTCACCTGGAGGATGAGACCGCCCGGGGGTTCTACCTGCTGGGTGATTACGCGATCTCACCCGCGGACCAGCTCGTTCTCTCCCTGGAACGTCTGCGGACTCCAGGATCGGGCGATGACGAGGACCCCTGGTACATCGTCGGCTTCAATCGCTCGCTCAACGCTCCCGCGGTCCGGACCGCCGGCCACGCCCGGATTCCTGATGAATCGAGCGGCGGGACACCCGACAGGCTCATGGCCGACGTCCGGTTCCGGCACTCCGGGACCGGCACCGAGTACGGAGCCGAGGTGCAGCTGCAGTTCTTCCTGCACTGAGGCGGAACGGTCTCCGCCCCGTTACTGTCCCGGACGCAATGACTCACGCGGGCCGATTCTGCCCGCCTGCTCACGGTGGAGTGATGGACTTCGACCGGTTCGACACGCTCACCTTCGACTGCTACGGCACGCTCATCGACTGGGAGTCCGGCATCCTCGCGGCGCTCCGGCCCGTGCTCGAGACGCACGGCGTGACCGCGAGCGACGACGAGATCCTCGAGCGCTACGGTGCGGCCGAGTCCGCCGTGCAGGGCGGCGCGTTCCTGCCGTACGCGGACGTGCTGCGCCGCGTGATGGACCGGATCGCGGAGCAGGCCGGCATCGCGCTCGCCGCCGGAGAACGCGATGCGCTGGTGGACTCGGTCGGCCGCTGGCCCGCGTTCCCGGACACGCCTGATGCGCTCGCCGCGCTCAAGAGGAAGTACCGGCTCGTCGTCGTCTCCAACATCGATGACGACCTGTTCGCGCGGACCGCACCCAACCTCGGCGTCGAAATGGACGACGTGATCACCGCGTTGCAGGTGCGGAGCTACAAGCCCGCGCCCGCGCACTTCGAGCGGATGCTGGAGCGGACCGGCGCCGCGAAGGAGAAGGTGCTGCACGTCGCACAGAGCCTGTTCCACGACATCGCACCCGCCCGCGCGCTCGGCTTCGCCACGGTCTGGGTGAACCGCCGGGCCGGGAAGGGAGGTGGCGGTGCGACGCCGCGCGCGGATGCACGACCCGACCTCGAGGTTCCCGACCTGGCCACCCTCGTCCGGCTCGTCGAAAGGACTTAACGCTGGTCCCTCCGAGGGCATCAATAGAGACAGAAGCCGGATGGACCGGTTTGGAGTGGAGTCCCGGCCTCGCGCCGGACCGATGGAGATAGAGTCATGAGAAAGACGATGTGGCTGCCGATGGTCCTGGTCCTCATACCCGGCGTGGCAATGGCGCAGGGTCGGATGGGAATGGGCCGCGGGCAGGGTCAGGGCATGATGCAGGGTCAGGGCATGATGCAGGGTCAGGGCATGATGCAGGGCCGGGGCATGATGCAGGGCCGGGGCATGATGCAGGGCCAGGGGCTGATGCAGGGTCAGGGGCTGATGCGGGGTCCGGGCGCGATGCAGGAGGGTGGACCCGCGCAGCGGTTGCTCGACCAGAAGGAGCAGCTGGGTCTGACCGAACAACAGGTGAGCCGTCTCGAGGCGCTCGCGAAGGACTGGACCACGGCGCATGAGCCGATGCGCGCCGAGATGGAGCAGATGCGCGAGGCGCAGCAGCAGATGAACACGGAGCAGCGCGAGAAGATGCTCGCCCTGCGCGAACAGGCCCAGGTCGCCGGTGACAACGCGCGCAAGGAGATCGAGTCGCTGCTCACCGAGGACCAGCTGCAGACGCTCCGCAGCCGCCAGGGCCGCATGATGGGCGGACGCGGCGGCGCCGGGATGGGTGTTGGACGTCGGATGCCGGGGATCGGCGGACGCGGCGGCATGGGACTCGGCCCGCAGGGCCTCGGACGGCCCATGCTCCGCGGCCGCGTGCTCGGCCCCGTCGGGCCCGCACAGCGGCTGCAGATGCAGCGGCGCCTCGCGGGTCCGCCCGCGGCCGGCATGCAGATGCGGCGGCGCTTGATTCAGCCCGATACGCTGCGCTGAAGGCGTCGCACCCAACACGAAACGCGAACGGCTCCGGGTGGGTTGACCACCCGGGGCCGTTCCGCATCGTCAGCGGCTGCGGCGCGGGCCGGATGGCGCGGGTGAGCTCGGGCGCGTACGCGGCGGCGGACGCGGCGGCTTGACGGGTTGTTCGGGCGGTGCACGAGGTGGGGTCGGCGGCGGCTTCGGGTCCCTCGGGCGTTTCGTCATCAGCCGTCTCCGCGTTCAGCGTTCAGCAATGACCCGGTGCTCGCGGCCAAGTGAACGCCTGCTGTCCGTCCGTGGCAATACCGGGCAGGCGAACCGCCCGGGAGCGTCGGCCGCCGCGCCTCGCGGCGGGCCACGAGGATTGACGTGCGCGCATCCCGCCCGATATACCTGTCCGCGGGTTTCTCCGCCCCGTCCGTCGGCCCTCGGATGCCACTCCCGTCCGAGGCCCCATCCATAAGGAGTTCGCGTGAAAAGCGAAGCGCACACCGCCGTCACGCCGGTCGTCGAACTGACCATCCGGGGGCTGATCATCGGCGTCGTCATCACGGTGGTATTCACTGCGGCAAACGTCTATTTCGGCCTCAAGGCCGGCATCACGTTCTCCACGTCGATCCCCGCCGCGGTGATCTCGATGGCGATCCTGCGCGCGTTCCAGGGCGCGACGATCCAGGAGAACAACATCGTGCAGACGGTGGCGTCCGCCGCCGGCACCCTGTCCGCGATCATCTTCGTGCTGCCCGGTCTGATCATTGTCGGATGGTGGACCGGCTTCCCGTTCTGGGTGACTTTCGCCATCTGCGCCGCGGGCGGGGTGCTCGGCGTGATGTACACCATCCCGCTGCGCCGCGCGTTGGTGACCGACTCCGATCTCCCCTACCCCGAGGGCGTCGCCTGCGCGGAGGTGCTCAAGGTGGGCGCGGGCCAGGAGGGGCATGACGCCAGCGAGGCCGTCGAGACGAGCGGCGCGGGCCTGCAGGCCGTCATCTGGGGCAGCATCGTATCGGCGGTCTTCTACATCATTGTGCAGACGAGGATTTTCGCCAGCGACGTCGCCCACTACTTCCACGTCGGCAGCAACCGCACCGCGGCGAGCGGCTTCGACTTCAGCCTGTCCTTCGCGCTGTTCGCCATCGGCCACCTGGTGGGCCTCTCGGTGGGCATCGCCATGCTGGTGGGTGCGCTCATCGGCTGGGGCTGGGCGGTGCCGCACTTCACCATGCTGCACCCTGTCGCCGGCCTGGCGGCGGACGTGGCGCAGGGCGGGTGGAGCCAATACGTCCGGTTCGTCGGTGCCGGCGCCATCGGCATCGCCGCGATCTGGACCCTGGCCACGCTCATCAAGCCCGTGGCCGGGGGGCTGGCCGGCGCCCGGGCCGCCGCCCGCGTGCGCGACGCCGGCCAGGCGGACACACTGCCGCGCACGGAGCGGGATATCCCCATCGGCACGGTGGGCCTGGTCTCCCTGATCTGCCTGATCCCCGTCGCGTGGCTGCTCTGGCATTTCAGCGTCATCAGCGGGCTCGGCTCCCATGCCCTGCTGCTGACCCTGGGCGGCGTGGTGTTCGTGGTCGTCATGGGCTTCCTGGTGTCGACGGTGTGCGGCTACATGGCCGGCCTGATCGGGTCCTCCAACAGTCCGCTGTCGGGGATCGGCATCCTGGTGGTGGTCGTCGCCGCGCTGCTCCTGGTGGTGGGCGTGAAGGCGCTCATGCCGGAATCTGCCGGCCCCGCGCTGGTCGCGTTCGCGCTGTTCCTGACCTCGGTGGTGTTCGCAGTGGCGTCCATCGCCAACAACAACCTCCAGGACCTGAAGACCGGTCAGCTCGTGGATGCGACGCCGTCGGCGCAGCAATGGGCGCTGGTGATCGGCGTCATCGCCGGCGCGCTCATTATTCCGCCGGTGCTGGACCTGCTGAACCAGGCGTACGGATTCCTGGGCGCGCCGGGCGTCGATCCGGCCCGTGCGCTGCCGGCCCCGCAGGCCGGCCTGATCTCGGCGCTCGCGCAGGGCGTGATCCAGAACAATATCGACTGGAGCCTCATCGCTCTCGGCGGTGTCATCGGTGGCGTGACCATCGCCCTCGATCAGATGCTCCGCGTCGGCACGAAGTCCCTGCGGATCCCGCCTCTCGCCGTCGGACTCGGCATCTATCTGCCGACGTCGACCACGCTCATGGTGGTGGTCGGGGCCATCGTCGGCTGGTGGTTCAACCGCCGCGCCGAGCGCGGGCCGAAACCCGACGCCACCAAGCAGCTCGGCGTTCTGCTCTCATCGGGGCTCATCGTCGGGGAAAGCCTGCTGGGTGTGGTGTTCGCGGCGGTGGTCGCGTTCTCCGGCAGCAACACGCCGCTGGCGCTGGTGGGCGACGGCTTCGCCACCGCCTCGATCTGGATCGGCGGCATCGCCTTCGCGGCGACGACGGTCGTGCTGTATCGCTGGATCGGGGCGTTGGGGCGCGGCTGAACCGGGAGCTGGCCGGCAAACTCGCCAGCGGTTCGCTCGCGGTCGCCGTCGAGCAGGTGTACCCGTTCGCGCGGCTGAAGGACGCGGTGGCGCACGCCGCACGCCGCACGCGTCGGGCGATCGGGCAAGGTCCAGGTGTCCTGCGGCTTGCGGGGCTCGCGCCTCGGCACGAGCACGATGTCTCCGGCGCGGTGTCAGGCCCTTCCCGACCCGGCCGCGGCCCGTTTCTGCTTGCGGATCGGGACCGGTACCGTATCCTCGCTGCGAAGGCGTGCGTTCCCTTGTCTCCGCGCCTCCCGGTCCGTACCGTGCTGGTCGGTCTTCTTCCGGGAGCCGGCAGGTGACAATCGGCTGGATCGGCGCTGCAGGCCCACACGTGAACCGCGACGGGAAACGACAGAATCATGGCGAAACTGGACCCGACCAAGATGGCCGACTGGCAGATCGCCGAGGCGGCCGAAGCGAATATGAAGACCGTCTACGAGCTGGGCGACGAGCTGGGACTCGAGAAGATGGAGCTCCTGCCGTACGGCCACCACGTAGCCAAGCTCGACTACATGAGCATCCTCGAGCGGCTGAAGGACCGGCCGGACGGCAAGTACATTGAGGTCACCGCCGTCACGCCCACGCCTCTCGGGGAAGGGAAATCCACCACCACCATGGGGCTCACGCAGGGCCTGGGGCGCGCGGGGAAGCGTGTCATTGCCGCCATCCGCCAGCCGTCCAGCGGACCGACGTTCAACATCAAGGGGTCGGCGGCCGGCGGCGGCCTGGCGCAGTGCGTGCCGTTGACGGACTTCAGCCTGGGGCTCACGGGCGACATCGACGCCATCAACAACGCGCACAACCTGGCCATGGTCGCGGCCACGAGCCGCATGCAGCACGAGTTCAACTACGACGACGCCATGCTGGCCAGGAAGAACCTCCGCCGGCTGGACATCGACCCGCGCAACATGAACATCGGCTGGACCATGGACTTCTGCGCGCAGGCGCTGCGGGAAATGGTCATCGGCATCGGCGGGAAGATGGATGGCTTCATGATGAAGAGCGGCTTCCAGATCACGGTTTCTTCGGAAGTGATGGCGATCCTGGCCGTCGCCACGAGCGTGGCCGACATGCGGGAGCGGATGAACAAGATCGTGGTGGCCTGGGACAAGAAGGGGAATGAAGTGACGACCGGGGACCTGGAGGTGGGCGGCGCCATGACGGCCCTGATGTCCCGCGCCATCAACCCGAACCTGCTTCAGACCATTGAAGGCCAGCCGGTCCTGGTCCACGCCGGCCCGTTCGCCAACATCGCCATCGGCCAGTCCTCCATCATTGCCGACAAGGTGGGGTTGAAGCTGGCCGACTACCATATCACGGAAAGCGGCTTCGGCGCCGACATCGGCTTCGAGAAATTCTGGAACCTCAAGTGCCGGTTCAGCGGCCTGACCCCGAACGTTTCCGTCATCGTGGCCACGATCCGGGCCCTCAAGATGCACGGCGGCGGACCGGCCGTGCGGCCCGGCAAGCCGCTGGATGCCGCCTACACCGAATCCCATCCCGACCTGGTCGAGGCGGGCATCGAGAACCTGGTGGCCCACATCGAGACCGTGCGGAAGTCCGGCGTCAACCCGGTGGTCTGCCTGAACCACTTCTACACCGACTCCGACGACGAGGTGGAAGTGGTCCGGAAAGCGGCCGAGGCCGCGGGCGCCCGCTTCGCCGTGTCGAAGCACTGGGAGCTGGGCGGGGAAGGCGCTGCGGAGCTGGCGGACGTCGTCGTCGAAGCCGCCAACGAGAAACCGGACTTCAGGTTCCTCTACCAGGACATGGACCCGCTCAAGACCAAGATCGAGAGGATCGCCACCGAGGTGTACGGCGCCGATGGCGTGACCTATTCGCTACTGGCCGAGCAGAAGATCGCCAGGGTCGAGGCCGATGAGGAGTTGAAGACGCTGGGCACGTGCATGGTGAAGACGCACCTGAGCCTCTCCCACGATCCCGCGCTCAAGGGTCGCCCCAGGGGTTGGACGTTGCCCGTTCAGGATGTCCTGACCTTCCGTGGAGCCGGCTTCGTGGTGCCGGTGGCCGGCGACATCAAGCTCATGCCGGGCACCGCGTCAGACGCGGCCTTCCGCCGTATCGACGTGAACCCGGATACGGGGAAGGTGACGGGGCTGTTCTGAGTTCGAGAGGGGTCGCGGCAGCCGTCGGACGCCAGGATCGCCGGTCATGCGGCCCCTCGAACTCGCAGCCATCGTCCTCATCACGCTGGCGCTGGTCTTCTACTCCGCCGGAGTCTGGGCCGAGCGTATCCGCCGTTACCTGCTGCCGTGGCACGTCGTCGCGTTCTGGACGGGCTTCCTCTTCGACGTGAGCGGGACCACGGCCATGGAGTGGCTCGAGCCCGGCTTCGACTGGTCGAGCGTGCACACGATCACCGGACAGATCGCCCTGTGGCTCATGTTGTTCCACGCCGTCTGGGCCACGCGCGTCGTGCGCCGGGACGATGAGGCGCTCCGACGTCGCTTCCACATGTACAGCCTGGTGGTGTGGTGCATCTGGCTGGTGCCCTACATCGGCGGCATGATCCTGGGAATGACGCGGTAGAGGCAGGGCCGGCACACGTACCGCACCGGCGTTCATGCTCGATCCGTGCGCGCCCTCACGTTCGAGGTGGTTCCGGATGAAATACGCTGCGTCCGTCGTGGACCTGATCGGGAACACGCCGCTGCTCGCGCTCGACCGCATCAACACGGCGGGATCGGCGCGCGTCCTCGGGAAATGCGAGTTCCTGAATCCCATCGCGATCAAGGACCGGCCCGTCTACGCCATGATCCGCGAGGCGGAGCGTCGAGGCGACATCGGCCCGGGCACCACCCTCATCGAGGCGACGTCCGGCAATACCGGGATGGCGCTGGCATACATCGGCAGCATGCGCGGCTACCGCGTCGTGCTGTGCATGTCCGAGATCCAGAGTGTGGAGCGACGCCGCGTGCTGCAGGCGTTGGGCGCTGAGCTGCACCTCACGCCGAAGGAGCTGGGAACGAAGGCCGCCAAGGCGAAGGCGCTGGAGCTGCACGCCGCGACGCCGGGGTCGTTCTACGTCGGGCAGCACGACAACCCGGACAACCGCCTGGCCCATCGCGAGACCACGGGTCCTGAGATCTGGAACGATACCGAGGGCAAGGTGGACGTGTTCGTGGCGCCGCTGGGCACCGGCGGGACGCTGTGCGGCGTTTCCGAGGCGCTGAAGAGCCGCAAGCCCGCGGTGCGCATCGTGGGCGTCGAGCCCGAAGAGGCGCCCTTCATTTCCCGGGGCGAGTTCAGGCCGCATCGCATGATGGGCACCGCGCCGGGATTCGTGCCCGGCATCCTCGATCGCTCGCTCATCGACGACATCATGCTGGTGTCCGAGGCGGACGCGTTCCGGACCTGCCGCGAGCTGGCTCACACCGAGGGTATCCTAGTGGGAATCTCGTCCGGCGCGAGTGTGTGCGCGGCGCTTCGGCTGGCGCAGGAACCCGGCCTCCGCGACAGGGTCATCGTGTGCATGCTGTGCGACAGCGGCGAGCGCTACCTCAGCGTCGAAGGCCTGTTCGAGGTCCCGGTTCCTTCGACAGGAGGTGCTTTGTTGCCCCCTGCTACAGGTCGAAGAGAACTTCCCAGGCCTGACTGAACGGCGGGCCTCCTGGCCGGAAGGAAAGAACCCGGGTGGGGCCAGTCCCGGGGGGCTGCGTTTCCCGATACCGCCAGATCCGGAGCTCGATGGCGGGGACCGGCGGTTGGTCCTGCTCCCCGATTTCCCAGACTTCCTTCTCCTCAATGACCTTCCAGATGTCACCATCGGACCGGCTCCGAAGCCGCTCCCCCGTGCGAGGCAGGCCGAGGTGCTCGCGGAGCCCCTTGAATCGATAGGACGGCCGTTTCGCCTCCGCCAGGATCCGCTCTCCGAGGATCTTGATCCCGATGGCGCCGACCGGGGCTGTGAAGAGGATGGAGACCACGGCAACCGCGAGGATCAATTCTCCGCCCGGCACACCCGCTGCCAGTGGCACGGCCCCGATCGCGGCCTGGACCGTGGCCTTGGGGATGTACGCGACCACGGCGAACAACTTCTCGGCCGGGGTGAAGTCGGTCCCCAGCAACGAGAGCCATGTGCCGAAGCCACGCGCGACGAGACCCGCCGCAATGAGGAGGAGGCCCGCCAGACCCGCTCGCCACGCCACGGAGACGTTGACCTCCGCGCCGACCAGCACGAAGAGGAGAAGTTCGGCAAAGACCCAGAGGTGCCGCAGCTTGAAGGAGATCTGGTGGGCAATGGCCTCTTCCTTCTCCAGAATGATGAACCCGATGGCCATGACGCCGAGCAGACCCGCGACCGGAACCGTCGCCTCGAGTGCCCTCTGCATCCAGAGGAGTCCGATCGCCGTGCCCAGGACGATGAGCGTTCGTCGTGGAGGGCGGAAGTCGTAGCGAAGGAACAGGCGGTAGAGGACATAGCCGGGGATGAGACCCGCGACGATGCCGAGGCCGATGGAGACCGGAATCCCCGCCAGTTCCCGTGCCCAGGAGATGTCACCACCCCCGGTCATCCCCATGAGGATGGTGAAGAGGACGATGACGAAGACGTCATCAATGGAGCTGGCAGCGAGGATCAGGGTCGGCATCCCCTTCTCCGCACCCTTCCCCCGGTCCATGAACTCGATCATCAGGGGAACCACCACCGCCGGGGACACGGCACCGAGAATGCACCCCAGGAGCGCGGACTCCAGGCGACCGAGCCCCAGGAGGGCGGGGCCGAGGAGGGTTATCGCTGCAATCTCGAAGAGGGCAGGGACGCCGCTCATGGTCAGGGCCGCCCGGCCGACCCGTTTCAGCGTGTCCCGTCGAAGCTCGAATCCTGCCCGGAGGAGGATCACCACGAGCGCGATCATCCGGAAATCGGCGGACACCCGCATCATGTCCGGCGCCAGCATGTTCAGGACGTGGGGTCCGACCAGTACGCCGACCACGAGCATTCCCACCAGGCCCGGGATCCACGTTCTCCGGAGCGCCGCATCGGCCAGGAGTCCCGCAAGAACGATCAGTCCGAGGCTTTCTGCCATGGTTCGGTCTCCAACAGGGTTGACCGCGCGAATGAAAAAAACTCCCACCCGGTCCGGGCAGGAGTCATTGGCCCCAATCAGGGCGGTTGAAGGCGGACCCCACCGCCTATGCGAATCACACAACGTGCAGAATAGCGACGCGTCCGGCCCGCGGCCACTGGCCGCACGTCGCGGAGCAGCGGTTCGCTCCGTTCGACATCGCCGGAAGTCACGCGGGCGCGCCGACTGGCAGGCGGCCGCTCGTCTCGCCACGGTGCCGGGTCGGCATTTCCCGGGGTCATTTCGTGCCGTACGTTGCGCACCCATGAGACGCGCGCTGCCAGCATCGGTATGGATCGGCGTCGGAGTCGCGCAGCCGAAGAACAACCAGAAACCGGGCCTGCAGGTGCTCCCGGACCGCCCTGACGAACGGAACGGAGCTGGAACCAACGTCGGAGAAGGGAATGGCAAGGCAGCATCCAGAGAACAATCGAAGACCGACGAGCGGGCGGGAAACGTCGTTCCGCCGGGCTCTCTCGAACCTCCGCGGCGCGGTGGCTCTCTTCCTCATGTTCGTGAACGTCGTTGTCTGGACGGTCCCCGTTCTGTTGCTTCACGGCCTGAAGCTGCTGCTGCCGGTCCGGGGCTGGCGCCGGTTCTGGAGCCGTGTGCAGAACGGGCTCGGAACCGTCTGGATTTCCCTGAACAACCTGAATCTCCGTCTCACCAACCCGGTCCGCTGGGACGTGGATGGACTGGACACGCTCACGACCGATGAATGGTACCTGGTGCTGGCCAATCACCAGTCCTGGGTGGACATCCTGGTTCTGCAGAAGATCCTCAACCGCACGGCCCCATTCATGAAATTCCTCCTGAAGAAGGAGCTTTTCTGGGTTCCGTTCATGGGGCTGGCATGGTGGGCGCTGGACTATCCTTTCCTCGAGCGTTCCTCCAACCCCGCGAAGGACCAGCGGATGATCCTCCGGGCCGCCGCGAAGTTCCAGGTGACGCCCGTTTCGGTCATGAACTTCGTGGAAGGGACCCGATTCACGCCGGAGAAACACCGGAAGCAGAATTCGCCGTACGTCCACCTGCTCAAGCCGAAGGCCGGGGGTCTCACGTTCCTGCTCACCGCCATGGGCCAGCAGTTCCGGTCCGTCCTGGACGTCACCATCGCCTACCCCGGTGGCGTTCCGACCCTGTGGGGTTTTCTGTGTGGGAAGACGCAGGAGATCAAGGTCCGCGTGAGGCCGGTTCCCGTCACCAGTGATCTGCTCGGTGATTTTGCCAAAGACAAGGCCTTCCGCCGTCACTTCGTTTCGTGGCTGAACGAGCTGTGGGCCGGCAAGGATCGGGAGATGATGCGATTGCTGGGAGGAACGGAGCCCCGTGTCTTAGTCGACGATGCGGGTCCGCAACTCGGAAACGCGATGCCGGGGTGAGCCTCGCGGCTCCCGGATCCGCGCTGGCGTTGTACGGCGAGCGCGAGTCGTCTCACTCCATGAGGCCCGAAATCCGCTCCGCGAGCGCGGCGATCGTCATGCTCGGCGGGATCCCGGGCGCCACCGGGTAGAGCGAACCGTCGGCCACGTACAGGCCCGCGTGTCCGAACACGCGGCCCGCGTGATCGACGACGCCCTCGCCCGGACTCCGCGCCATCGACGCACCGCCCAACGGGTGAACGGTCGCGAGCGCGCGGCCCCTCTTCCCGGCGGGCCAGTTCAGCATTACGCGCCTCGCGCCGTAGTGCGCCGCGATCTTTCCGGCGTCCACCTCGATCGCGTCGAACACGCCCGCGCCCACGCCGCGGTCCAGGTCAGTGCGCAGACCCGTACCGTCCCATGTGACGATGCCGTCCGCGCGATCGCGACCCATCGCAAGCAGCATCACGGATCGCTCGAGCGGCCGCCGCACCCAGCCGGGCAGCCCGAGCGCCGCGACCGGAAGTCCCACCTCGCCCACCAGGTAGCGCGAGCCCGCAGCCGTCGCCCGCTTCACGACCGCATTGAGCGCCGTGCCGCGCGAGGAGTCGTGCACCGCGCGAGTCCGCCAGAGCAGGATGCCCATGTCGGCGTTGGGGGAGAAGTGCATTCCGAGCGACGACGGCAGGTCCGGCAGCGTGCGCCAGCGATCGCGCGCGCCAAAGAGAAGACGCAACGTGCCCAGCGTACCCGCCGCCAGCACCAGCCTCGCCGCCGTCGCCTCGCCTCGCGAGTGCGTCCGGTGATCGGTCCAGCGCACGACCCAACCCGCACCGGCACGCCCGATCCAGTCCACCTCGCAGAGAGGCTGGAGCCGGGCGCCTCGCGCCAGCGCCAACGGGATGTACGTCAGGTCAAGCGTCGTCTTCGCTCGTTGCGGGCAGCCGAGCACGCACTCTCCGCGATGCGTGCACGTGCGCTGCTCGACACCCGCCGCATTCGTCACCGCCACCGCCGTGCGCGTGTCCGGTCCCCACGCGACCGCGAGCGCCGGGTACTCCGGCGCCGGCAATCCCGCCGCGCGGACCGCCGCGTCGAACACCCGGTTCTTCTCCGGCAAGTCGGGTACCGGCGCCGGCCGGAGCATCGAGTGCACCCGCGCGTAGTGCGGCTCCATCACGGCCGCGTCGATCTCCGGCGGAAACGCACCGAACCACTCCGCGGGCGGCTGCTCCTGGATGCTCGTGTAGATCAGCGAGCCGCCGCCAACTCCACTTCCCGTGAACACGTGCAGTCGCTCGAACGCGTGCCACTCGAACAGACCATCCGCGTGCAACATCCGCTCGATCCGACGGCCCGTCCGCGCCCAGCGCACGCCGCGCAGCAACTTCCTCCATCCCGCGAATCCGCGTGGGAACGGCCGCCGCTCCGCCGCCGGCCGGTCGTCGTGCGCCGGTCCCCACCACGGCCCGCGCTCCAGCACCAGAACGCGCATCCCTTTCTCCGCCAGACGGGCCGCACACACCGACCCGCCGAATCCCGATCCCACTACGATCGCATCGAAATCCATGACCCCGGCATACACCGCAAACGGCGCGACGGATGCCCCCGTCCAGCAATCCGCCGCCGCGCCCCGCCGCACGCACACGCCACAACCCTCGCCACAGCCGCCCGCCCCGCCGCTCCGCCCCCATCAACCGACCTTCTTGACAGTGCACGACATCGTGTCGTATCATTAACGACAAGTTGTCGTAGCAGACGGGACAGGTCAAGGAGGATGCGCGTGGCGAGACCGGGCCTGGCGAATGCGGAGCTGGCGGTAATGGAGCTGCTGTGGGAGGGGGAGTGGCTGACGGCGCGGCAGATCCAGGAGGCCCTGTATCCGGATGCCTCGCGGGCGCAGCACGGCACGGTTCAGAAGCTGTTGCAGCGATTGGAAGAGAAGGGGTTCGTGGAGCGGGACCGGAGTCGCGCTGTCCACCTGTTCGCGGCGGCGATCGGACGTGAGGCGTACGCGAGCGGTCAGCTGGAGGCGCTGGCGGACCGGCTCACGGGCGGGTCGCTGGTGCCGTTGATCACGCAGCTGGTGGAGGAGAAGAAGCTGACGCGGGCGGAGATCCGGCGTCTGCGGCGGCTGCTGGAGGAGGCATGACCGATTTCCTTGTGCAGGTCGGAGCCAGCAAGCTGGCGCTTTCCGCCGGTCTGGCGAGTCTGGCGTGGGCGGTTCATCGGCGGTTCCACCGACCGTCTGTTTCGTACTCGCTCTGGCTGCTGGTGCTGGTGACGCTCGTGGCCCCGTCGGTGATCACGGTCCCGGTCGTGGGCGCCGGGGCGTTGGGGGCGGGGGCAACGGAAGCGGGCGCGTTCACGGTTCCCGGCGGGAACGGCGTCGTTGGTCCGGGGCTGGCCCCGGTCGTCGTTTCCGCGAAGGTCCTGCTCGTGCTTCTCTGGGGGGTTGGCAGCGCGGCCGTTCTCGTGGGCTCGTTGCTCAGGGTCCGCCGATTCCACCGTTGTCTGCGGTCGGCGTCGGATCCGGCGCCGCCGGCGCTGCAGCGCATGGCGGGGGAGATTGCGCGCAGAATGGGGCTGGCGAGGGTGCCGGTGCTGTACACGACAGGGGCGAGTCTCTCGCCCATGGTGTGGTGGATCGGTGGTCCGATCCGCGTCGTGGTGCCCAACGCGGTCCTCGCGGCGGTGGACGGGGACGCGTTACGGTGGATCGTGGGTCACGAGCTAGCGCACGTCCGGAGACGGGATCACTGGGTGCGCTGGCTGGAGTGGCTGGCCTGTGTGGCGTTCTGGTGGAATCCGATCACCTGGTGGGCGCGGCGCAGGCTGAGGGATGCGGAAGAGCTCTGCTGCGATGCCCTCGTTCTGGACGCCTTCGACCCGGATCCTCGCGCCTACGCGGGCACCCTGGTGACGGTGGTCGATGTGTTGTCCGTCCCGGAGACGCTGCGTGCGCCGGCATTCGCGAGCGGTGCCGCCGGAAGCGGGCGCACAGGCCTCATCGAACGGAGACTGAAGATGATCATCGATGGCGCGGGAGTCTCGAAGGCACCCCGCTGGCAGCGGGTGGTGCTCGGTCTGTTCATGGTCTGTGCCCTGCCGCTCGGTCTGACCTACTGCGGGCGCGACGAGGCGCGGGTCGATCCGTCGCGCGTGGATACGCTCCGCGTCGAGCACGGTGGTGACGGGACGGTACGCATCAATGACGTGCCGGCTGCGCCCGACGAGGTGAAGACCGTGGTCCGCGAGCTGCTCGGGGAAGCCCCTTCCGACATCGTAACCGTCGTGGTTGACGACACCATGCCGTGGGCATACGTGGACGGAGTCCAGAAGGCGCTGGGCGAGGCGAAGGTGAGCCGGATCAACTTCCTGCGCAATGACGGGCGCCCGCTGACCCGCGAGAGGCGCTGACGGGGGGAGGGACATGCCTCCGTCGTCTCCCGGCGTGAGGCGCCGCGCCACCCGCCGTGCTCCGTGGTCCGAACCTCGAGGCGCCGCAGGCGTTTTGGTGAGGCGTCAGAGCCAGGATTTCCGCCGGAACCAGACGAACATCGAAACCGCGACGACGATCATGATGATCCAGATGGCCGGGTAAGCCCAAGGCCAATCCAGCTCGGGCATGTACTTGAAGTTCATGCCGTAGACGCCGGCGAGGAAGGTGAGCGGGATGAAGATGGTGGCGATGAGGGTGAGCACCTTCATGGTCTCGTTCATCCGGTTGCTGACGCTGGAGAGGTACATGTCGAGCAGGCCGGCGGTCAGGTCGCGCATGGTCTCGGTGTTGTCGATCACCTGGACCGCGTGGTCGTACGCGTCGCGCAGGTAGACGCGAGTGAGCTCCGTGAAGAGTGGCGAGTCGTCGCGGAGCAGGGCATTGAACAGGTCGCGCAGCGGCCAGACGGCGCGGCGCATCACGAGCAGCTCGTTCTTCAGGTGGTGGATGGCGGACGCGGTCTCCTGCTTCGGGTCCACGATCACGTCCTGCTCGAGCTCCTCGATGCGGTCGCCTATCTTCTCGACGACGACGAAGTACTCGTCGACGACGGCGTCCATGAGCGCGTAGGCCAGGTAGTCGGCGCCGCGCGAGCGGATCTGGCCGCGCGCCAGGCGGAGCCGTTCGCGGACCGGGTCGAACGAGTCGCCGGGCGCTTCCTGGAAGGAGAGCACGTAGTTCGGTCCGACCACGATGCTGAGCTGTTCCTCCTCCACCTGATGGTTCGTCTCGTCGTAACGCAGCATCCGCAGTACGATGTAGTGATTGGTCTCGTACTCTTCCTGCTTCGGGCGCTGGCCCACGCTCCCGATGTCTTCGACGATCAACGGGTGAAGCCCGGCTCGCTGGCCGAGCTCGTGGAGCAGTTCGGTGTCGTGCAGCCCGTCGATGTTGAGCCAGGTCACGCGGCCGCCGTCGGCCGGCGGGAAGCACTCCGCGATACCGGCCGCCTCGATTTCGCGGCTCTCGAACTCCTCGGCGTCGTAGCGGATCAGCGTTATGCGTGCCTTCTCGACCCGCTTCTCGCCGGTGTGGACGAGCGTGCCGGGTGAGGCGCCCGGTTTCTTCCCCCGGCGGCGGATGATCCGGCTGCTGACGCGCAACAGGCGCTTCGGCGTGAGGAGGGCGCGGCGCTTCTTGTTGCCCATGGCTCGCGTTCCGTCGTTCGTGGAGGTGATCCGGAGGCTGAGGCCGGTCCCGCTGAATGTCGGCCCGCCCTGCCGGCGACGCCAGTCCGCAACTCCGCCCGGAGGAGCTCGCGGCCCTATCGGAATTTGCTTTGCCGTGCAGTAGCTTGGACGGCAGCCGGGGACGGTTCCGGTTCGTGTGAGCGCGATGCGATGGGGGTACGGACCGTGAGGGGCGGGGCCATCACACAGCGATCGATCTTCCTGTTCTGGGCGCCGCTCGCCGCGACGTGGCTGATGATGGCGGTCGAGGGCCCGTTCCTCGCCGCGGTCATCGCCCGGCTGGCCGATCCCGAGTTCAATCTCGCGGCCTATGGCGTCGCATTCGCGTTCGCGCTCCTCGCCGAAGCGCCCGTCATCATGCTGATGAGCGCGGCCACCGCGCTCGTCGACGACGCCAACAGCCTGCGCCGGCTGCGCAGCTTCACGTTCGGCCTGATCGCGGCCGTGACCTGCGGCATGGTGCTCATGCTGCTGCCGCCCGTCTACGACTTCGTCATGCGCGACCTGCTCGCGTTGCCCGACGTCGTCGCGAGCCGGACGCACAGGGCGCTCTGGATCCTGCTGCCCTGGCCCGCCGCGATCGGCTACCGTCGCTTCTACCAGGGCCTGCTGATCCGCGACGGCCGGCCGCGCCTGGTCGCGTACGGCACCGTGCTCCGCCTCACTGCGATGTCAGGCACCGCGATCCTGCTGTTCCTGACGCTGTCACCGGCCGGCGCCACCGTCGGCGCGGCCGCCCTCGCCGCGGGCGTAACGGCCGAGGCCGCCGCGAGCCGCTGGATGGCGCGCGACACGGTGCGCCGGCTCGCCGCGATGCCCGATGCCGCACCGGACGAGCACCCGCCGCTCACGTACGGCGCGATCACGCGCTTCTACTACCCGCTGGCGCTGACCTCGCTGATCGGGCTCGCCGTGCAGCCGATGCTCACGTTCTTCATGGGCCGCGCGCCCGCGCCCATCGAATCGCTCGCGGTGTTCCCGGTCGTGAACTCGCTCGGCTTCGTGTTCCGCTCGCTCGGCCTCTCGTACCAGGAGGTCTCGATCGCGCTGATGGGGAAGCGTCACGAGCACGCGCGCGAGCTGGGGCGTTTCGCGCTGACGCTCGGTATCGCGTCGTCCGCGGGCCTCGCGCTGGTCGCGCTGACGCCGCTCTCGGCGATCTGGTTCCACGGGATCTCGGGTCTCTCCCGCGAGCTGGCCGCGTTCGCGATCGCGCCCACCATCCTCATGATCCCGATCCCGCTGCTCTCGGTGCTGCTCTCGTTCCAGCGCGGAATCCTCGTCGTCGGCCACACGACGCGCCCGCTCACGTGGGCGACGGTGATCGAGGTCGGCGGCATCGCGCTGCTGTTCCCGCTGCTGGGCTGGAAGCTCGGACTCGTGGGCGTGACCGCGGCCACGGGCGCGTTCCTGGTGGGACGCGGCGCGGGCAACCTCTTCCTGATCACGCCCTGCCTCCGCATGCTCCGCGGACCCGGCCGCGACGCGGCGATCCGGCTCCCGGATGCGAGCGCGGCGGCGGGCGACCCGGCCGAGGCCGGTTGAGCAAGGAGGTTCGTGATGACACCGGTCCTGAAGGAGACGATCCGCGCGGCACGAGGTGAGAGCGCCGCGGACCTGCTTCTGCGGAACGCGCGCCTCGTGAACGTGTTCTCAGGCGAGATCCACGCCGCGGACATCGCGATCCATGACGGTATCATCGTCGGGCTCGGATCCGGCCGGCAGGCGCGCGAGGTCGTGGACCTGAACGGGCACTACGTCGCCCCTGGTCTGATCGATGCGCACGTCCACATCGAGAGCGCGATGGTGACGCCGTCGGAATTCGCGCGCGCCGTCGTTCCGCGCGGTGTCACGACCGTGGTCACGGATCCGCACGAGATCGCGAACGTGCACGGGCTGGACGGTATCCGCTTCATGCTCGAGGACGCGCGCGGCGCACCCTTCACCATGTTCGTGAATGCGCCCTCCTGCGTTCCCGCGACCCATCTCGAGACGTCGGGCGCCGCGCTGTCCGCCGCCGACCTCGCGACGCTGCTCGGCGAGGAGGGCGTGCTCGGGCTCGCCGAGGTCATGAACTTCCCCGGCGTGATCGCCGGCGACGACGCCGTGCTCGCCAAGCTGCAGGCGTTCGCGGGCCGCGTAGTCGACGGCCACTGTCCGGGCCTCGGCGGCCGGGACCTCGAGGCGTACGTCGCGGCCGGCATCCGCTCCGATCACGAGTGCACCACGGCGGCGGAAGCGCGCGAGAAGCTGCGGCTCGGCCTGACCGTGTTCATGCGCGAGGCGACGAACGCGCGGAACCTGCGCGCGCTGCTCCCGCTCGTGACCGCGGAGACGGAGCGTCGCTTCTGCTTCGCCACCGATGACCGGGTCCCGGCCGACCTGCTCGAGGAAGGCTCGATCGACCACATGGTGCGCGTCGCGATCCACGAGGGGATTCCGCCCGTGGCCGCGCTCCGGATGGGCACGCTCAATCCCGCCGAGTACTTCTGCCTGCGCGACCGCGGCGCCGTCGCGCCGGGGATGCGCGCCGACCTGTTCGTGTTCCGCGACCTCGGCGCGCCGCGCGCCGAGGCCGTGTACGTCGCCGGCCGATTGGTGGCGCGCCATGGCGAGATGCTGGTGGGCCGGCGCGCGCAGGCGCCGGCGCCGCCCGGGCAATCGGTGCACCTGGACTGGGGCCGGCTCGGCATCGCGATCGAGGCGCGCGGCGAGCGCGTGCGGGTGATTGGCGTCGTGCCCGATCAGCTCGTGACGGAACGCCGCGCCATGGATGCCAGCATCCGGGACGGCGTCGCGGTGGCCGACCCGGAGCGGGACCTGCTCAAGATGGCGGTGATCGAGCGGCACGGCCGGAACGGCGGTGTCGGACTCGGCTTCGTCACGGGCGTCGGGCTCCGGCACGGCGCGATCGCGGGCACCGTCGCCCACGACCATCACAACCTGGTGGTGATCGGGGCGGACGACCGCTCGATGCTGACGGCGGTGCGGGCCGTTGCGGCGGCGGGCGGCGGCCTCGCGGTCGCGGACGGCGAGGTGACAATGGGGGTGCTCCCGCTGCCGATCGCGGGGCTGATGTCGGACCGGCCGATCGAGGAGGTGCGGGACCGCATGGCGGAGCTGATCGCGGTCGCGCGGCAGCTCGGCTCGCCGCTCCACGACCCCTTCATGGCCATGAGCTTCCTCGCGCTCGAGGTGATCCCCGCGCTCAAGCTCACGGACCGGGGCCTCGTCGACGTGGACCGCTTCGACTTCGTGCCGCTGTTCGCGGAAGCGGAATGAGGCCGCCTCACGGGCCCGCGCGCGCGACCGCACGAGAGGCCCGCGCTTAACCTCTGGCGCGTGCGGACGACAATGGTCGGACGATAGCAGCCCGGCGCGCCGGACCGGCCGGGTACGACGACGTCGCGATCGGGCTCGGGCCGCATGGACGCAACCGTACCGAAGAGACGCAGTTCCCCCGACGTCCACAGGGCGGGCCACGGCAGGCAGAGGCCAGCGCCGGCGCGGATCCTCGTCGTGCTGGCGCTGGCCGCAGTGGTCCTGTGGACGGGTGGCGCGGCCGGCCAAGTCGTGAATTTCCGCCATTACACCCGCGTCGAGGGGCTGCCGCAGGCGCAGGTCCTGGGCATGTACCAGGACGCGCGCGGCTACATGTGGTTCGCCACGTACGGTGGGCTCACCCGGTTCAACGGCGCCGAGTTCCGGACGTGGACGACGGATGACGGGTTGACGTCGAACTCGATCATCGACGTGACCGGTGATACCAGGGGCCGCATCGTCGTCGCGACGTCGGCCGGCATTCTGCATTTACGAGCGGGAGACGTTCCACTGCTACCGCAGCGGCCAGGGACTCGCGAGCGATGAGGCCGAATCCGTCGCCGTGGACGCGGAGGGCGGCATCTGGATCGGGACCCGACGCGGTCTCTCCTACTTCCGCGATGGCTCCTTCCGGAACTTCGGTGTGGCGGACGGCCTGCCCTCGGACCGCGTCACCCGCGTCGCGGTGGGCCGCGCGGGACGAGTCTGGGTCGGGACCGACCGGGGCCTCGTCCGACTCCAGGGCGACCACTTCCTCGCCGAATACCCCGAGGTCTTCGGCGGCACGACGATCCGCTTCGCGGTTCCCGCCACGAACGGCCTGATCGTCGGGACCGCGAGCGGCCTGTTCCTCCGGCGTGACGACGGCGTCGTCCCGCTCGCGGACGGCGTGATGCTGCCCGGCACGACGCCGTACGACGCGGCCGTGGATGACGATGGCACGATCTGGGTCGCGACGTCCGCGGGCGCGCTCCGCATCGGCCGCGACAGCGTCGAGGTGCTGACGGAAGCGAACGGCCTGCTCACCGACCTGCTGAACCGGGTGATGATCGACCGCGAGGGCGACGTCTGGTTCGGCACCGAGAGCGGCGCCAGCAAGCACGTGCCCGGTCCGTTCGCAACCTACGGCACGCTCTCGGGCCTGCCCAACGCGTTCGTCCGCGCCCTCGAGCTGGACGACCAGGGCCGGCTCTGGGCCGGGACCCGCGATGGCGTCGCGGTAGGGGAGGGAGGCCGCTTCCGCACCATCGACCTCTCGTCGGCGCCCGACCAGCGAGTCTACTCGCTCGCCCGCGCGCCGGGCGGCGGCATCATGATCGGCACGCGGCTCGGGCTCATCCACTACAAGGAGGGCCGCGTCCGCGTCTACAGCCTTCGAGACGGGCTTCCGGGCGAGGTGGTCTACAGCCTGTTGGCCGATGGCAACGGCGGCGTGTGGATCGGGACGGATCGTGGCCTGGCCCGGTGGCGGGCCGACCGGATCACCCGGCTGGACGGCCTCCATCTGGCCAGTCCGTCGATCATCAGCATGGCGGAGGATGAGCACGGCCGGCTCTGGCTCGGGCACCTGGCCGGCGGTGTGTCCATTCTGGACGGTGACACGGTGATCGTGCTTGGTCCGAACGATGGGCTGACCGACCAGAGCGTGTGGGCCATCGCGAGCGACCGCCAGGGCGGGATGTGGCTGGGTACGAACGGTGACGGCGCGCTGCTCGTTCGTCCCACAGGCATCGACCGCTGGACGCACCGCGAGGGTCTTTCGAGCGATTTCATCTGGCAGGTCCTGCCCGACTCGCGCGGCAATGTATGGTTCTTCGGCAACGACGGCCTCGACCGCTGGTCCGACGGCACCATTACGCACTACGGCCTCGGCAGCGGCCTGGTCGAGCTGGAAGGCAGCGCGACCGCGGCCCACGAAGACGCACGCGGTGACCTCTGGTTCGGCACTGGCGAAGGCGTGATCCGCTACCGCCCCGGCCTCGACGTTCCGTCCATGGTCGCACCACCGATCTTCATTGAGAGCGTGACGCGCGATGGTGAGACTGTCCCGCTCGCCGCGGGCGGCGCGCACATCGACCGTGGCGTCGTGCAGATCCGCTTCGCATCGCCCAGCTTCCGCGACGAATCGCAGATCCGCTACCGCTACCGCCTGATCGGGGCGAACGGCGACTGGTCCGCGCTGACGGCGGAGCGCAGCCTCACGTACGCGGGCCTGGCGCCCGGCCACTACCGGTTCGAGGCGGAGGCGGTGAGCCGCGGTGTGGGCAGCGAGGAGGTCGCATCGTTCGCGTTCGAGGTGATACCGGCGTTCTGGCAGCGCTGGTGGGTACGCGGCCTGGGCCTGCTGCTGCTCTCCTCGACGCTCGCCGTCGTGCCGGTGCTGCGCTCGCGCAAGCTGGAACGCGAGACGCAGCGGCTCGAGGCGCTCGTCGAGAAGCATACACAGGACCTGGCGGAGAAGAACGAGCGGCTCGTCGAGTCGAACCGCGAGCTGGAGCACTTCGCGTACGTCGCATCGCACGACCTGCAGGAGCCGCTGCGCAAGATCCGCGCGTTCTCCGACCGCGTCACGACGCGGTACACCGCCGCGCTCGACGAACAGGGGCGCGACTACCTCGCCCGCATGAGCAGTGCGGCCGCGCGGATGCAGTCGCTGATTGACGACCTGCTCAGCCTGTCCCGGGTCACGACCCGGCAACGCGAGCCGGAACTGATCGACCTGAACGCGCTCGCGCTCGACGCGGTCGGCGACCTCGAGGTCCGCCTCCGCACGACCGGCGGCCACGTCGAGCTGGGCGACCTGCCCGCCATCGACGGCGACCCCATCCAGATCCGGCAGGTCTTCCAGAACCTGATCGGCAACGCGCTCAAGTTCCACCGTCCCGACGAGCCGCCCGTCGTGCGCGTGAGCCGCGTGCCCACGCGGCCGGACATGGTCGAACTCCGGTTCGAGGACAACGGCATCGGCTTCGACAGCGCCGAGAGCGAACGCGTGTTCCAGCCGTTCCAGCGTCTGCACAGCCGAGCGGAGTACGAGGGGACGGGCATCGGCCTGGCGATCGTTCGCAAGATCATCGAACGGCACCGCGGCACGATCCGCGTCGAGAGTTCACCCGGAAAGGGCTCGGTATTCACGGTGGCCCTGCCCGCACGTCAACCGGGGGAGTTGAACCATGCAGCCTGATGCAGGGCACTCGATCACCATCCTGATGGCGGACGATGATGCCGACGACCGCATGCTCGCGCACGACGCGATCGTGGAGAGCCGGCTCTGCAATGATGTCCGCTTTGTCGAGGATGGCCAGGAGCTGATGGACTACCTCAAGCGGGAAGGCCCGTACGCCGGCAAGGACGCGCCCAGGCCGGGCCTCATCCTGCTCGACCTCAACATGCCGCGGAAGGATGGACGGCAAGCGCTGAAGGAGATCAAGGCGGATCCGGAGCTGCGCCGCATCCCGGTCGTCGTGCTCTCCACTTCCCGCACGGAGGAGGACATCCTGCGCACGTACGACCTGGGCGCCAACTCGTTCATCAGCAAGCCGGTCACGTTCGAGCGGCTGGTCGACATCGTCCGCACGCTGGGCGTCTACTGGTTCAGCATCGTGGAACTGCCGGATGGAAACGGCGCCCGCTTCGGATAACGAGACAGTCCGCGTCCTGCTGGTCGAGGACGACGAGGACGACTACCTGCTTTCGCGCGACCTGCTCGCGGAAGGCTACGGCAGCCGCTTCTCGTTGCTGTGGTCCCCGAGCTGGAGCGAGGGACTGGTCCAGCTGACGGAGGGACAGCACGACGTCGCGCTGCTCGACTACAACCTGGGCGGTCGGACGGGGATCGAGCTGCTGCGCGAGGCGAGTGCACGCGGCTGCCGCATCCCTGTCATCATGCTCACGGGGCAGAGCGACCGCGAGACCGATCTCGAGGCGATGCACGCGGGCGCCGCGGACTACCTCGTCAAGGGTCGCGTGACCAGCGACATCCTCGAGCGAACCATCCGCTACGCTCGCGAACGGCACCGCCTGCTCGACGAGATCCGGTCGCTGTCGCTGATCGATGAGCTGACGGGACTCAGCAACCGGCGCGCCTTCTTCACTCTCGCCGACCAGCGGCTGCAGCTGCTCGAGCGGCGGAGCGCACTGTGCCTCCTCGTGTTCGCCGACGTGGACGGCCTGAAGTGGGTCAACGACGAGCTCGGCCACGAGGCCGGCGACCGCCTGCTGCTCGAGGCCACCCGTGTGCTCCGTTCCACGTTCCGCCGGACGGACCTGGTCGCCCGCCTCGGTGGCGATGAGTTCGTGATCCTGGCCGACGAGGCGTCCGAGGCGGATATCGACCTCGTGCTGGATCGCATCGACCGGAACGTCGAGGAGCGCAACGCCGGCTCGGGCGAAGAGTTCCGGCTCTCGATCAGCGCCGGCGCCGTCTGCTTCAAGGCGAGCCCATCGGTTTGCCTGCAGGATCTGGTCGCCGAGGCCGACCACCGCATGCTCCGCTGCAAGCAGAAGCGGCACCGCGCCCGCCCGGCGACGGGCGAAGCCGTTCCGCCCGCCTGATCGGCTACCGGTCGCCCGAACCCGTCGTCTGGGTCGAGCGAACCTGCTTCTCGTCCGTCAGGATCACGAAATCGCCCGCGCCGTTCAGCTCGCCCGGGAACGACCCGACTTCGGCGACCGGCTCGACGTACACGATGAGCGTGCGCGTACCGGGCCGATACCGCTCGAGCTGCTCCGGCGTGCCCGTCCCGTTCTTGACGTGGAATGAGCCGACCATGTGCACGACCTTCGCGCCCGGCTCGCGCAGTAGCGCGTCCGCGATCGAGTAGGCCATGGTCGCGTCCCAGAGCGACTGCGCGAAATAGCCGTTGTCACTCGCCGCCGGGTCGCGGACCCCGGCCTCGCCGTGCCCGCCCATGATCGCTTTCAGCTCCGCCAGGTACGCCGGTGACGGGCCCGCGTACGGCAGCGGCGCGACGTATTGCTTCGCCTGCATCGAGAGCGCGGCAAGCGATTCCGGACCGGTCCGGCTCACCATGTTGACGTAGCGGCGGGGCGCGTTCGCGGCAAGGACCGGCCGGCCTGCGGACCGGGCCGCTTCGACATTGGGCGCGTAGTCCTCGTCGAAGTACGTCCAGGGTCTCGTGTTGCGCATGAACTGGTCGCGCGAGATGAGGTCGGCGAGATACTCGTCGAGGATGTACTGGACGTCCCGCTCGAACATCTCGAGCGAGAGGATCACGGGCGCCGAACCGCTGTCCGCCTCGCTCGTGGCGAGCAGACGCGAGAAGATCAGATGCTGCAGAAGGTGCCCCACCCGGTCGTTGTGGCTCTCGCCCAGGAACACGACTTCGACGTTCGCCGCGGCCGCGAGCACGTCGTCGAGGTTCGCCGGTACGCCGACGCCCGTGTAAACGCGGAACGCGCCCGCCGTGTCCACCGGCGGCGGCGCGACGTGCTGGCGGGCGGAGAGGGGGGCAGCCGGGCCCAGCAGGCCCATGGCGGCAAGAGTGATCGCTTTCCTTGTCATGCTCACGGCGCCGGTTCGAGTTCGCTTCGGATCGGGCTGAATCTCGCCGCTGGTCGCTGCCGTGGCCAGACATGGTCGTGATCGGGCGGGGCTGTCAGGGGGGCGGGCAGCCGCACGGCCGCGGCGTTCGACGCCGGTTCGTCCTCGTCCTGGTGGATGGCCGCGCCCGTGTCCACGACGAGCCCGCCGTCCGCGATCCGCAGTGCGTAGCGGTCCATCCCGCGCGTCGCACGCCCGAGATGAAGACACCGTCCGGCCGGTACTTCGACTTGTGCGCCGGCGCCGTCCGCTCGACCTGAGGGACTGCGCGATCTAAGTTTGCGACCACACCGGCCCCCGGCGCCGTGGCGTCCCGGCCGGTTCCCGAGACCCACCATTCCGCAACTGATCGACTACCGGAGGTCGTGTCATGCCTTCACCTGGGATCCGGCTCACGGGCCTGCTCGCGCTGCTGTGCCTCGCGGCTCCCGCTTGCACGCAGGAGACCGCGGAACCCGAGACCGCAGCGTTCATCGTCCGGCTCGGCCTCGACACGACGGCCGTCGAGCAGTACGTCCGGACCGGCGACCAGATCGAAGCCGTCTCCGTCTCGCGTAGTCCGCGCACCGTGGTGCGCCGGCTGACCGTGTGGCTGGACGCGAACGGCTCGGTAACGCGCTGGGCGACCGGCGCGGCGACGGACGAGATGCGCGAGGCGACGCCGTCCTCGCCCGGCGCGATTCCGATCGTCGGCGGGTTCCAGCTGCCGTGGGCGCTCGCGATCGAGAAGGCGTTCCGGTCCGGCGAGGAGACCACGAACGTGGCCATGCAGTCCGGCGATCAGAGTCTCCAGGTCCCCGTGCGGCGGGAGGCGCCCGACCGTTTCGCGCTTGCCAACCAGTTCGACCAGGCGATGGAGGCGTACGTCGATGGCGAGGGCCGTCTCCAGTACCTCGCCCTGGCCGGCGGCGGCGCGACCGCCGAGAAGGTCGATGCGGTAGACATCGATGCGCTGACCCGCGACTTCGCCGCGCGCGACGCCGCCGGCCACGGCCTCGGTCCGCTCTCGCCCGCCGACACCGTGAGCGCGACCATTGCCGGTGCGAGCCTGACCGTGATCTACAGCCGGCCCGCGCTTCGCGGCCGCGACCCCGAGGTGCTCACGCCGAACGGCAAGGTCTGGCGCACAGGCGCGAATGCCGCGACCGAGCTGCGCACGGACCGGCCACTCCGCTTCGGCGCCGTGTCGCTCGCGCCCGGCAGCTACTCGATCTTCACGATCCCGGGTCCGGACGCCTGGACGTTGATTCTGAACGCGCAGACGGGGCAGAGCGGGTTGGCGTACGACGAGAGCCAGGACGTCGGACGCGTCCCGATGGCGACGACGGGCGCCGCGAACTTCGCGGACCGGCTCGAGATCGCGCTCGAGCCGGCGGCGGGCGGCGGCGTGCTCCGCATCCGCTGGGCCGGGACGGAAGCGGACGCGGCGTTCACCGTCGGGAGGTAACCCGCGGCCGGCTGCGGCGCGATGGGGCGGTGCCCGGCGTGATGCGGACGCCGGGCACCGTCCGCGTTCAGCCCGCGCGCAACGCCTCGACCGGGTCCACGCCGAGCGCGCGCCGCGCCGGCAGCCAGCCGGCCAGCACCGCGACGAGCGTGAGGAGCGCGCCGGTCCCCGCCAGCGTGAGCGGGTCACTCGGCGCGACATCGTAGAGCCAGGCGGAGACGACCCGGCCGGACAGCAGCGTGAGCGCCAGGCCGAGCGCGATGCCGGTGCCCGCGACGCGGAGCGTGTCACCGATTACGAGCCGCCGCACCGTCCGCCGTTCCGCGCCCAGCGCGACGCGCACGCCGATCTCCGCGCTCCGCTGCGACACCGTGTACGAGACCACGCCGTAGATGCCGACCGCGCCGATGATCAGCGCCATGAGCGCGGCCGTCGCCAGCAGCGTCGCCATGAACGACTGCCGTGAGACGGACGACGCCACGATGTCCGTGTACCGCCGCGGCCGCACCAGCGGCACCTGCGGGTCCATGTCCGCCAGGACGCGTCGGACCTCCGGCAGGACCCCGAGCGGGTCCGGCCGGTCCGTGCGCACGACGAACGTGGGCTGGTTCACGAGCACGCCCTGCGAGGGCTGCGGGAAGAGCGGGATGTACAACACGTCGACCGGCGGCCGGTCGAGCGCGTCATTCGCGATGTCGTTCGCGACGCCGGTGACCCGGTGCGGCTCCGTCGTGCCGTTCAGGAGGAACGAGCGGCCCACGGCGTCGCCATCGCTCCAGAACCGGCGCGCCAGGCCCGCGCTCAGCACCGCCTCCCGGTTGCCGGCTTCGAGCCGGCTCCAGTCCGGGAAGCTGCCCCGCACCGGGATGCCCAGCGTGCGCAGGTAGCCGGGCGTCACGAACACCATGATCAGGCAGCCACCGGTTTCCTCCGGATCCGTCGGCGCCAGCGGCTCGACGCCGGTGCAGCCATCGAGGCCGCCGAGCGGCACCGCCGTGCCCGCGCCCGCCGACTCCACGTCGGGCAGCGACTCCAGCCGCATCGAGAAGTCGCGGTAGAAGGCCGCCGTCCGCTCCGCGTCCGGGTAGCGGCTCGGCGCAAGCACGAGATTGAACTTGAGCAGGCCGTCCGGCCGGAAGCCGGGCTCCACCGCCGTCAGCCGCGAGAAGCTGCGGATCAGCAGTCCGGCGCCCGACAGCAGCGCGAAGCACATGCACACCTGCACCGCCACGAGCGCGTTCCGCACCGCGCGCCGGCGCCGCGAAGGCGTCGTGCTCCGGCCCGCGTCGCTCAACACCCGCGCCGCATGGCCACTCGACGGCAGCAGCCCGAACAGCATGCCGGTGGTCAGCGCCAGGCCCACCGCCAGCGCGATCTCGATCGGCGTCACGCCGATCTCCTGAAGACGCGGAATGCCCGTCGGCGCGGCACGCACGAGAAAACGCATCGCCACCGCGGCGAGGCCCAGGCCCAGCACGGCCGCGACGCCCGTGACGAGCAGCGTCTCCGCGAGCCGGTGCCGCGCCAGGTCACGCCGGCGTGCGCCCAGAACGCCACGCACCGCCATCTCGCGGCGCCGGCCCTCCGCCCGGACCAGGAAGAGGTTCGCCACGTTCGCGCACGTGATCAGCAGCAGAACGCCCACCGCGCCGAGCACCAGCCAGAGCGCGCTCGTCGCACCGCCGATCACATCCTCGCGGAGCGGTACCAGCTCCGGCCGGAACCCCGTCTTCGCCATGAACTCCGGCGAATACGCCGTCGGCAGCGTCTCGGGGAACCGCTCCGTCAGCCGCGCCAGCTCCGCCGTCGCCGCCGCCACCGTCACACCCGGCCGCAGGCGGGCAACCGCCCGGAACGTGTGATGGTTCTGCGCCGGCTCCGACGGGTCGAGCGCCGCCGGCAGCCACAGGTCCACCGTGTAGGCGCCGCCCGTCTCCAACTCCTCCGGAAGCCGCACCTCTGGAGCCAGCACGCCCGCGATCTCGTACGCGCGGCCGTCGATCTCCAGCGACTCGCCGACCATGTCCGGATCCGCGTCGAGCTGCCCGCGCCAGTACGCGTTCGAGACCAGCACCACGGCAGCCGGCTCGCCCAGCGACTCCTCCGCACGGAACGGACGGCCCGCGCTCAGACGCACCGAGAGCGCGTCCTCCAGGCCCGCGTCCACTTGCGCCACCTGGACGTATGCCGCATCGCCTCCCGTCCGCGGACGCACCGTCGTCGCCGTCAGGCGGTAGAACCCCAACGCATCGAACGAGCTCGACTCCCGCCGGTACAGCAGGAACTGGCCCTTCGCCACGCCCCACGTGTCCGCCGTGAGCGGCAACGAACTCCGCATCCGCACCAGACGCTCCGCATTCGCGTACGGCAACGGCCGCAACGCCACCGCGTCCACAGTGCCGAACACCGAAATCACCGCGCCGATGCCCAGCGCCAACGTCACCACCGCCGCAAGCAGGAAGCCCGGACTCCGGCCCAGACGACGCGCCGCCTGCCGTACCTCCTGCACCCCGAGATGCCACAACTCCCGCCGCCGACGCCGACGCGCATACCGCCGATCGATCTCCACCAGCCCGTTCCGCACACGCTCCACGTCGCCGAACTCCTCGTGCGCACGGCGACGCGCCGCCGCAGCCGTCAGGCCCGACGCGACCAGCTCCTCCACCCGCTCCTCGAAATGGAAACGCAGCTCCGCGTCCACCTCCGCACCCACGTCCCGGTCGTCTTCCTCGCTTCGCGACGTCATCCCGTCCTCCTTCACGGCGTGGCCCGCATCACCTTCGACACCGCCGCCACGTACCGGTCCCAGCCTGCCTCCTCCGACGCCAGCGCCCGCTTCCCCGCCGCCGTCAGCCGGTAGAACTTCGCTCGCTTCCCCTTCTCCGAATGGCCCCATTCCGCCTTCACCCAGCCTCGCTCCGCCATACGGTGCAGCGACGTGTACAGCGCACCATCGAGGATCCGGAACGCGCCACCGGAGCCCTCGCGGATGAAGCGCGCCACGCCGTATCCGTGCAGCGGCCCGAAGGACAGGGCGCGGAGCACGAGCACGTCGAGTGTGCCCTGCAGCAGGTCGAGCTCGTTCGGATTCATGCCCCGATTATACCCTCAGATGTTGATTGAATCAAGCGTTGAGGGAACGGGCGGGACGGCGGGCGACCTGGGGCGGGACGAACAGCGGGAGTTGGGGAGGGTGGTTCGCGTTTTGGTCAGGCGGGTCGGCGGGTGGCCGCTCCGGCTCAGAAGTATCCGCGCGCCCGGAGGGCGGCCCGGTTCCGGTCGAGGAAACCCATGACGACGGTCATGGAGACCGGCAGCGTGATCCCGTACTGGATGCGCAGGACGGACTCGATGTACAGCATCCCCTCGTAGCGGCGGGTTTCCCCGCCGCTCGGGGCGGACAGGGTGTCGGGCTGGAGCCGCAACTCGGTCGTCGCGGCGCCGGCTCGAGCCAGGCCTACTGCTTCGAGATTGCCCGTCTCGCCACGTATGGCGAGGATCAGGCCGCCGCTGATGCCCTCGTTCCAGAGCCCGTCCGAGACGAACCCGCCCCGCCCATCCCAGTTCGGATTGCTCACGATGCCGCGCGTCACCATCGGGTAGCCCGCCGGATAGCCGAGCACGTAAAGGAAGGACCCCCACGCAAGCCGCCTCGAATTACCGGTCCGCAGTGCCAGCGCCGGAAACAGCGTCGTGTCGCTCAACTCGCCGAGCTCCATCCCCAGCAGCGCCAGGTCGGACTGCTCGTCCCGCGCCAGCACCTCCAGCGGACCCCGGCCCGGATGCGGGACCAGCGTGCCTCGCTCCGACGTCAGCACCGACGCGCTCGCCACCCGGCGAGGGCCCGCCGCCCGGTCCCGACCCTCGTCGTAATAGCTGATCCGCAACGCCGGAAGATGCACCACATGGTTCGTCGTCAGCAGCGTCACGCGCGTCCCCGATCGCGCGATGATCGTCGCCGTCCCCGCCTTCGACAGCGACTCCGGAAACGACGAGTCCGCACGCGCCCGGAACCGCCCCGACCGGACGTCCGCCTCCGTGATCCCCGCGTCCGCCGGAAACAGGTACGTCCGGTACTCCGCCGTGAAGCTGATCTGCTTCACCGACGCAAACGTACGCGCCAGATCCCGTGACGTGTCGTGCTCCGGGTACGCCGTCTGGTAGTACGCCTGCGCGCCTCGCTCCGTCGATACCATCCGCGGCGGCAGACAGCCCCAGGACAACGCCACGGCGAGAACGGCCACAATCCCGACGGCGGGCGACGCGAGGCGGGCGACGAAGGACGGGCGACGAGAGACGGGCGACCAACGGCGGGCGACCAACGGCGGGATAACGGCGGGCAACACGTTCGACGGCCCGATCCTCCGCAATGCTGCGCGCACTCGATCCTGGCTTTCAAGAAGGAAGGACCCCGGCGGCATGTGCAACCTGCCTGGTCGACCCGCCCGGTCCATCACAATAGTCACCCCTCCGCCCCACCGTCCAGAACCCCCCCCCGCCGTCCACCCCGCCCCACGTCGCCCGCCGTTCCCCGTCCCCCTCCAACCCAACGCCCACCGCCCGTCCCTCTTGACGCCGGCACCCCGCCGTTGCAAAATAGACCAACTGGTCTAACCAAGTGGTCTAACATGGCACGACCCCGATTCGAGAACATGGAGCCCGAGCGGCAGGAGCGGATCCTCGCGGCAGCGGCGGAGGAGTTTGCGGAGCGGGGGTACGCGGGTGCGTCGGTGAACCGGATCCTGGAGAGTGCGGGGCTGAGCAAAGGGGTCCTGTACTACTACTTCGAGGACAAGCGGGACCTGTTCGCGACGGCGGTCGAGCGGGCGACGATGCGGCTGTTCGCGGAGAGTGGGATGGTGGGGGAAGGGGGTGTAGAGGCGGCGGAGCGCTGGGTGGACGCGTTGCCGGCGGACGGGTTCTGGGATGCGCTGCGGGCGATGTCGCGTGAGGAAGCGGCGGTGGCGGTGAGCGGCACGTGGTATGCGCGGTTGGGCCACGCGTGGTCGCGGCTGCGGGAGGAGCCGGAAGTGCGGGCGGCGACGGAGCCCATGATGGATGTGGGCCGGCGGATGGCGCGGGCGCTGGTCCGGCGGGGCCGGGAGCTCGGGCTGGTGCGACGGGACATGCCGGAGGATCTGCTGGTGGATTGTTTCATGGCGGTGGATGAGACAACGGATCGGTGGTTCGCGTTCCGGATGGGGGAAGCGGACGGCGAGGAGCTGCAGGCGTTGGCGGACGTGCGTGTGGAGCTGATCCGGGACCTGCTGGATGCGCGGCACGAAGGTTGGGAGCGATGACGATGAAAGCGAGGCGGAAGTGGTCGGCGTTGGGCGTTGCGGTGCTGTTGAGCGTCCCGGGTCTGGCGGCGGGACAGTCGTTGCCGGAGGTGGACAAGGTACTGGATCACCTGGACGACATGTACCGGTCGTCGTCGTCGTACTCGAAGATCACGATGACGGTGGTGCGGGCGCGAGGCACGCGGGAGCTGACGCTGGAGGCGTGGTCGCGGGGCCTGGATGATGCGCTGGTGGTGATCCGCGCCCCTGCCCGGGAGGCGGGGACGGCGACGCTGCTGACGAAGGAGGGTCTCTGGAACTACGCGCCGCGAGCGGACCGTCTGATCCGGATCCCTCCGGGACTGCTGTCGGAGAGCTGGGCGGGCAGCCATTTCACGAACGACGACCTGTTGCGGGAGACGAAGTACCGTGAGGACTATACGGCGTCGTTGTCGTGGGCGGCGGAAGGCGGTGCACGACGGTTGAAGGTGACCATGATCCCGAAGCCGGACGCGCCGGTGATCTACTCGAAGGTGGAGTTCACGTTGACGGCGGACGACTGGGTGCCGCTCCGGGTGGACTACTACGACGGTGCGGACATCGTGCGCACGATGACGTACAGTGACGTGCAGACGGTGTCGGGCCGGAAGCTGCCGATGGAGATGACGCTGGTCCCGTCGGATGCGCCGGATGAGCGGACGGTGTTGAAGTACGACGTGCTGCAGCTGGACGTCAAGGTGGATCCGGATCTGTTCACGCGGCGGGGACTCCGCCGGGTGGCGAAAGGGTAGGCCCATGCTTTCGGTACGGCTGGGTGCGCGCAACCTGGCGCGTCATCGTTGGCGGACCGGTCTCACGCTGGCGGGCATCGGGGTATCGGTGGCGCTGATGGTGTGGACGGTCGCCTTCATGGACGGCTGGATGGACCAGATGGTGGTAGCGGCGACGGCGGTGGACACGGGCCAGCTCGAAGTGCAGACGGCGGGCTGGGCGGACAAGCCGCGGCCGTACGAGTCGCTGGCGGTGAGCGACTCGCTGCTCGACGTGATGCGGTCGGTACCGGGTGTCGCGGCAGTGTCACCGCGCGTCGTGCTGTACGGCCTGGTCGGTCACGAGCGCCGCTCGCAGGTCACGCGGATCCTGGGTGTCGATCCGGACATGGAGGCGAACGCGACGCCGATCGTGAAGGGGATCCGGGAAGGCCGCTGGCTGAACGAGGCGCCGGCGCCGGAGGGCGAGGGGCGGGAGGTGGTGCTGGGCAGTGGCCTGGCGAAGCAGCTCGATGTGGGCCCGGGCGCGGAGCTGGTGGTATTCGCGGAGGCGGCGGACGGCTCGCTGGGTAACGACCTGTTGCAGGTGGTGGGCGTCGTGGAGACGGGCAATTCCGCGATCGACCGGGGCGCGGTCTACCTGAACATCTCCGATGCCCGGTACCTGGCGGCGCTGGAGGGGAGGGCGAACGAGATCCTGGTCCGGACGGACAACCCCGAGCAGGGGATCGAGGTGTCGGACGCGCTGGCGGCGCGGCTCGGCGCGTTGCGCGATCCGCACGGTGCGCCGCCCGAAGCGGTCGTGGTGCGGAGCTGGCAGGAGTTGATTCCTTCGCTCTACCAGGTGATCGCGATGAGCAAGTCGAGCTACTGGACGATGTACATGCTCATCTACCTGGTCGCCGCGGTCGGCATCCTGAACACGCAGCGCATGAGCGCGCTCGAGCGGCGCCGCGAGTTCGGCGTGCTGATCGCGATCGGGATGCGGCCACGCCGCCTCTTCCGCACGGTGCTGGTCGAGTCCGTCGTGCTTGGCTTCGCCGGCTCGGTGATCGGCGCGATCATCGGCGGCGCCGTCAGCTGGTACCACGCGACGGCGGGATTCGACCTCTCGATGCTGACCCGGAACGGGACCGGCTTCTCGTACATGGGGGTCGCGTTCACGGACCGGCTGTATGCCTCGATCACGGTCGGCTCGTTCGTGCAGCCGGTGGCGGTGATGCTGGTGGTCGCGGTGCTGAGCGGGCTCTGGCCGGCCTGGACCGCCGCGCGGCTGCAGCCGGCGCCGACCATCGCGGGGAGGACCTGATGCTCTTGCGCATGGCGTGGCGGAACCTGTGGCGGCACCGGAGCCGGACGCTGATCCTCGGCACGGCGGTGTTCCTTTCCTACGGTCTGCTGCTCGCGTCGATGGGCATGGGCGATGACGCGCACCAGCAGATGGTGGACGCGGCGATCGAGGGCGCGGGTGGTGAGGTGCTGGTGCACGGCGCCGGCTACTGGGACGCGCGCACTGTGGACATACGGATCGACGGTGCGGACACGGTGCTCGCCACGCTGGGCAGGGTCGACGGTGTGCGCGCCGCGATCCCGCGCGTGCTGGTGAACGGGCTGCTGAGCACCGCGCTCGGCAGCCGGCCCGTGATGCTCGAGGGCATCGTGCCGGCCACGGAGGCGAAACTCAAGGACATCTCGGACTACGTGAAGGAAGGAGACGGGCTCGCCGCGACGACGGTGCGTTCACCTCTGCTGCTCGGCCGCCCGGTCGCGGACGAACTGCAGGTGAAGCCGGGCGACCGGGTCGTGCTGACGGCGTCCGGCGCGGACGGCGAGGTTACGCGAGCGCTGTTCCATGTGGCGGGCATCATCCAGACGGGCCGTGCCGACCTTGACGAGAGGGTCGCGTACACCACGCTGGACGTGGCGCAGAAGGCGGTTGGGCTGGACGGCGCGGTGACACAGGTGGGACTGCTGCTCGACGACGGCGTGCCCACGGACACGGTGAAGGCGCGGGTCGAGGCGGCGCTGGGCGCGCGCGCCGGCTCGCTCGAGGTACTGACGTGGCAGGAGGCGCTGCCCGAGATGGTGGGCTACGTCGAGATCGACGACGCGTTCCTCTACATCTACGTGGTCGTGATGTACATGGTCGTGATCTTCGCAATCGCGAACACGTTCCTTGTCGCCGTGATGGAGCGGGTCCGCGAGCTCGGCCTGCTCAACGCGCTGGGCATGCGTGGCCGGCGGATCTCGCGGATGATCCTGGGCGAGACCGTGTTCCTCGTGCTGCTCGCGATGGCGGCCGGCCTCGCGCTCGGGCTCGGTATCCACTACTCGCTCGTGCACTGGGGCATCCCGATGTCGGCCTTCGGTGTGAAGGACATGGAACTGTCGGGCGTCGATGTCTCGAGCCTCGTGATCCGCAGCCGGATCACGGTGGACAAATGGATCGTCGCGAGCGTGCTCACGGCCCTGGCCACGGTGGCGGCCGCCATCTATCCCGCGCTCCGCGCGGCCCGGCTCGCGCCGGCCGAGGCGATGCGCTTCTACGAGTAGGAGAGCGGTTCGATGCAGACTGGAAACGAGACCGCCGGCAGTGGCGCCGCGGTGATCCATCCCGAAGACATCATCCGGGTCGACGGGGTGACGAAAGTCTTCCGCCAGGGCGAGCTGGAGGTGCACGCGCTCCGCGGGGTGGACCTCGACCTGCACATGGGCGAGTTCGCGGCGCTCTCCGGCCCGTCCGGCTGCGGCAAGACGACGCTGCTCAACCTCATGGGCGCACTCGACACGCCGACCACCGGGACCGTGCGGATCGACGGCACCGACATCACGACGCTGAACAAGGGTGACGCCGCGGATTTCCGGCTCGCCCACGTCGGCTTCATCTTCCAGGCCTACAACCTGGTCCCGGTGCTGACGGCGTACGAGAATGCCGAGTTCACGCTGCTGCTGCGGGGCATGCCCGCCGAGAAGCGACGCAAGGTGGTCGAGCCGCTGCTCGAGCGCGTCGGCCTCGCCGAAATGATGGACCGGAAGCCGCACGAGCTGTCGGGCGGGCAGCAGCAGCGCGTCGCGGTCGTACGCGCATTGGCGACCGGCCCGAAGATCGTGCTCGCCGACGAGCCGACCGCGAACCTGGACAGCGTGTCGTCGGAGTCGCTGCTCGACCTGATGCTCGAGCTGAACGGCGAACTGGGCACCACGTTCCTCTTTGCCACCCACGACCACACGGTCATCGATCGGGCGCACCGCGTGGTCCGCATGCTGGATGGGCGGGTGCACGAAGACCCCGGCCCGCAGTGACGACGTGGAACCGGCGCCCGTGACAAGGAAGGGCCCGCGCGCGGTGACGCGGCACACGATCCGCGCCGCGCTCCTCGTCGCCTGCGGCGTCACCGCCGGGACCGCGCCCGCCGCCGCCCAGATCTCGCTGGTCGATCATCCCTCGGTCAAGCTCGACCTCACGGGCTACGTCCGCACGCTGACCGGCGTGCACGATGCCGGCTACGACTTGCCGGGCGCGGACCGGATCACGGGCTTCCACGGCGCGGTCACGCGCCTCAAGTGGACCCTGACGATCCCGGAGAAGGGTGTGCTCACCGTGCACCAGCGGATCCTCGCGTCGCTCACGACATCGGGCGCGAGCCCGGTCGCGGGTTTCGGGGTGAGCCGGACGCCGGGCCGGGCGGTGGACCTGTCGAGCCCGTGGATCGAGGAGGACCGGCTCAGCGTGGTGCACGACTTCGACCGGCTCGCGCTGACCGTGTACACGCCGCTCGCCGACGTGACCGTGGGTCGGCAGGCCGTCTCGTGGGGCACGTCCACCCTGTTCCAGGTCGCCGACCTGTGGTCCACCTTCAGCCCGTTCGAGCTGGACACGGAGGAGAAGCCGGGCATCGACGCCGTCCGCGCGCTCGGCTATCCCTGGCCGGGCGTCGAGGTGGATGCGGTCGTGGCCGACCGCGGCAGCGACGGCACGTCCGCCGGCGCGCGCGTCTCCGCATCGCTCGCCGACTGGGAGCTGTGGGCGGGTGGCGGCAAGCTCTGGAACGAGGCCATGGCGATGGGCGGAATCTCCCGGGTGGGCGGCGTGGCCAGCATCCGCGCCGAGGCCGTGTTCGCTCGCAACACGGACACGCACGAGACGCTCGATCCGCGCGCGACGGTCGGCATCGACCTCATCGGCACGAAGATCACCGTTTCCGCGGAGTACCACTACAACGGGCTCGGCGCCCGCGACGCCGCGGGGTACGGGGCACGGCTGCTCTCCGCCGAGTTCGCGCGAGGCGAGACGTACTTCCTCGGCCGGCACTACCTCGGTGCGGTCGCATTGGTCAGCCCGGATGTCCAGAACCGCCTCAACCTCACGGCCAGCGCGCTGGCCAACCTCGAGGACGGCAGTCTCAGCGTGACACCCGTCGCCACGTACGATTTCGGCCGGAGCGCGCGCGTGAGTGCGGGCGCCCTGCTCTCGACCGGCGATCCACCCATCGTCGAATCGGCCAGCCCGCTGCCGCGGCTCCGCAGCGAGTTCGGCAGCTACGGCGAGCTGGGCTTCCTGCGCGTCTCCGTCTACTTCTGACGCCCGTTCCGCCCGCCGTTTCTTGCCGGGCCCCCGCGCAACGGGCATCTTGACCCCGCTTCACCAGACCGCGGATCCCTGACTCACGAGGCCTTCAATGAGACGGTCCGTTCCCGCCCTCGCCCTCGCGTTGCCGTTTCTGCTCCTTCCGCTGGCGGTCGCACCCGCCGGCGCGCAGTCGAACGCCGCGGGCCGAAACGCCGACCCGCCCACCGCGAGCCGGGCCGGCCGCGCCCCCGGCCAGGCGATCGACGAGGCATACACGAAGAAGATCCTGGAGTACACGACGGAGCCCTTCTTCCTCTCGCCGCTGGTCGACTACCTGCCGGCGTCGAAGACCGTGCCGACGCCCATGGCCGTGCTCGGCGACATTGCCGGCGCGCCCGGCAAGCTGCCGTACTCGAAGGAGGTCTACGAGTACATGCGCATGCTGGAGAAGGCGACGCCGCGGGTCCGGGTCCAGTCGATCGGCACGACGGAGGAGGGCCGCGAGATGATCGCGGTCGCCATCGCGAGCGACGAGATCATGGCCCGGCTCGACGCGAACCAGGCCAACCTCGCGAAGCTGGCCGACCCGCGCACCATCGGCATGAACGACGCACAGGCGGCGCAACTCGTCGATCAGACCGTGCCCGTCTACTACATCACCGGCACGATCCACTCGACCGAGGCGGGCGCGCCCACCGCGCTCATGGAGCTGGCCTACCGGCTGGCCGTCGATGAGAGCCCGTACATCAAGTACATCCGCGACAACCTGATCACGCTGATCACGCCCGTGGTCGAGGTGGACGGCCGCGACCGCATGGTGGACATCTACGAGTGGACCAAGGCGCACCCGGACCAGACCGCGCCCGGCGTCATCTACTGGGGCCACTACGTGGCGCACGACAACAACCGCGACGCGATGGGCGTCACGCTCAAGCTCTCGGAGAACGTGCTCAACACCTACGTCGGCTGGAAGGCGCAGGTGCTGCACGACCTGCACGAGTCGGTACCGTACCTCTACGACAACACCATTGGCGACGGCCCCTATAACGCATGGCTCGACCCGCTGCTCACCAACGAGTGGCAGATGATCGGCTGGAACAACGTGCAGGAGATGACGCGGCTGGGTATGCCCGGCGTGTTCGCGTTCGGCACGTTCGACACCTGGTCGCCCGGCTACCTGATGTTCATGGCCGCGACGCACAACGGCATCAGCCGCCTCTACGAGACCTTCGGCAACGGCGGCAGCGCGGAGACGCGCGAGCGTACCGTTTCCGCCAGCCAGTCCTCGCGCACGTGGTACCGGCAGAACCCGCCGTTGCCGCGGGTCATGTGGTCGCTCCGCAACAACAACAACTACGAGCAGACCGGCCTGCTCGTCTCGCTCAACTACTTTGCCAGCAACCGGCGGCTGTTCCTGCAGAACTTCTACGAGAAGAGCAAGCGGTCCGTGGAAAAGCCGCGCAACGAGGGGCCCGCCGCGTACGTGCTGCCGGGCGATGACCCGCGGCCGGGAGCCCAGGCCGACATGCTCCACATCCTGCAGAAACAGCACGTCGAGATCTCACGGGCGACGGCGCCCTTCACGGTCGAGGTGCCGGCGCGGCGCTCGCGGTCCGGCAACGGCCGCGGCGGTGCGGGCGGCGAGGCCGGTGCGCAGCCCGGCCAACAGGGCGGTGGCCGGGGTGGTGCTGCCGGCGCGCAGCAGGGTGAGGCCGCGCAGGACACGACGAAGAAGACGGAGCCGCGGACGTTCCCGGCCGGCAGCTGGATCATCCGCATGGACCAGCCGTACTCGCGCATTGCGGACGCGCTCCTCGACTACCAGTACTGGAGCCCGAGTGACCCGCAGCAGAACCCGTACGACGACACCGGCTGGACCTTCCCCGAGGCGTTCGGCGTGAAGGCTGTGCGCGTCACCGACGTGAAGGTGCTGGACGCGCGCATGCAGCGCGTGACCGGCGACATCGTGGCGCCGGGCGGTGTAACCGGCCGGGGCGACGTGTTCGCCATCAACCACAACGGCGACAATGCGCTGGCCACGCTCCGCTACCGGCTGCGCGATGCCGATTTCCAGGCGGCGGAGGACACGTTCTCGGCCGGTGACCGGCACTTTAACCGGGGCTCGTTCATCATTCGCGGCGTCGCCGCGGCGGACCTCGACCGGGCCACGAAGGAGCTGGGTCTCCAGGCGTTCGCGCTGGACTCTGCGCCGGCGGTCGCGATGCACCCGCTCCGCGCCGCGCGGGTCGCGATCATGCACACGTGGTCGGGCACGCAGACCGAGGGCTGGTGGCGCCAGGCCTTCGACTTCCTCGACATCCCGTACGCCTACATCAGCGTGCAGGACGTGACGAATGATGCGGACCTGAACGCGAAGTACGACGTGATCGTGTTCGGCCCGGGCGGCGGCAGCCCGTCGTCGATCATCCAGGGGATGCCGATGTGGCGGAACCCGATGCCGTGGAAGAACACGCCCGAGACCCCGAACATCGGCACGTGGGCGCAGACGGATGACATCCGGCCCGGCATGGGCTGGCAGGGCCTGACCAACCTCGAGAGCTTCGTGCGCAAAGGCGGCGTCCTGGTCACGTCCGGCAACACGACGGAGTTCGCGATCGAGTTCGGCCTGGCCAACGGCGTGAGCACGAGCACACCCTCCGGCCGGCCGGTCGTGGGCAGCCTGCTCCGCTCCCGCGTCGTGGACCGGACCAGCCCGCTCACCTACGGCGTAATGGACAGCCTCGCCATCTACAGCGATGACGGCGCGACGCTGGGCGTCAGCGCCTCGCGCGGCGGTCGCGGGGGCGGGGGTGGCGGTGGTGGTGGCCGGGGCGGTGCGGGCGGCAGCCGGCCCACGGGCCGCGGCCGGCCGGATGAGCAGGACGCGCCGCAGGGCCGGCCCGCACTCGACCCGAAGTTCGAGCTGGAGCCGCGGCCGACGGTGCAGCCGTGGGAGTACGCGCCCGTGACGGACGAGCAGCTGCGCAACCCGTTGGGCATCATCCCGCCCGACCAGCGGCCGCGCGTGGTGCTGCGCTTCAGCGACTCGCGCGACCTGCTGGTGTCCGGCCTGCTCGGCAGCGGCGGCAGCATTGCCGACCGGCCCGTCGTCGTGGACGCGTCGCTCGACCGGGGCCACGTCGTGCTGTTCGCCAACAACCCGATCTGGCGGGGCGAAACGATCGGCAGCTACTTCCTCGTGTTCAACGCCATCCTGAACTTCGACAACCTGAACGCGGGACGGGTGTTGGACGAGAAGTGACGCACCGCGCATAGTACCGGGCCGCTCGACCGGAGTAGCACGGGTCCGCAGCACGGCGGCATGACGCGCCCCGGCTCGAGGCGCGGCGGCGTGCGCCGCAGGCGGCCCGGTCAATGCGGCCCTGAACCTCCGACCCGGAAGCAACAATGACGAATACCACGGGTCGGCCCCGGCACGGGGCCGCACCCCTTCTCCTTTTTCTCGCGCTGTTCCCCGCACGCCTTTCCGCCCGGACCCCGCAGGTCCGGGGTGATGCGGCCGCGGGTGACTCCATCCACGCCGTGCGGATCGACGTGGGCGCGGGCGACCGGATCGAGCTCGACGGGCTCCTCAGCGAGAGCTTCTGGGCGAGGATCCCGGCGATCGACGACTTCCGCCAGCGCGAGCCCGGGGAAGGCACGCCGGCCACGGAGCGGACGGAAGTCCGCATCGCCTACGATGACGACAACCTGTACATCGGCATCGAGGCGTTCGACTCGCGGCCCGACCTGATCGTGGCCCGGCTGCTGCAGCGAGACCGCGTGATGGACCGGCACGGCTTTGGCGGCATCGGCTTCCAGGGCGACGACGGCGTGGCCATCCTGCTCGACCCGTTCCACGATCGCCGCAACGCCGTCATCTTCGCGACCAACCCGAACGGCGCCGAGTACGACGCGCTGCTCACAGACGAGGGCGACCAGCTCAACGTGGACTGGCGCGGCGTCTGGCGCGTCGCGTCCGCGCGAACGGACCGCGGCTGGAGCACGGAGTTCGCCATCCCGTGGCGGACGCTGCGCTACCCGCCCGACGCGATCGGCCGCGTCTGGGGCTTCAACGTGTTCCGCGTCATCCAGCGCAAGAAGGAGGAAGTGCTGTGGCGGTCGTGGAGCCGCGAGGGCGGCGGGTTCGACCGTGTCAGCCAGGCCGGCAACCTGGTCGGCCTCACCGGACTCCCACGGACCGGGCTGAATATCGAGGCCAAGCCGTTCGCGCTCGCCGGCCGCACGCAGAGCCGCGCGGAGTCCGGCGGTCTCGTGGCCGATGGCCGGACCGACGTCGGTCTCGACCTGAAGAGCGAGATCCGGCCCGGGCTCGTGCTCGACCTCACCGCGAACACCGACTTCGCCCAGGTCGAGGTCGATGACCAGCAGGTCAATCTCACGCGCTTCAGCCTGTTCTTCCCCGAGAAGCGCGACTTCTTCCTCGAGAACTCCGGCATCTTCGAGTTCGGCAAACAGGGCTACATGGGCGGGCCGCCCTACCTCATGTTCTTCAGCCGGAACATCGGCATCGGACCGGAAGGCGAGGTCCCGATCATCGGCGGCGGCCGGCTGACCGGCCGCGTCGGCGGGCAGACGATCGGCCTGCTCAGCGTGGCGACCGACAGGTCCCACGGCCGCGCCGGCGAGACCTTCAACGTCCTGCGGCTGAAGCGCGACGTCGGCCCCTCGAATTACGTGGGCGCGATGGTCACCGACCGCCGCGGCGCCGATCCCGCGAACACGGTCGCGGGTGTGGACGGGCGATTCTACCTGCACCCCACGCTGACCTTCGATGCGTTCGTCGCGAAGAGCTACACCGAGGGCCCGGGCGGCGATGGCTACGCGTACGACGCGACGCTCGACTTCACCGCCGACCTGTATGGTGGGTTGCTCGAGCACTCCGCGATCAGCCGCGACGCGGTCGCGGCCTCCGGCTTCATCATGCGGACCGACATCCGGAAGTCGTCGATCAGCCTGCGTCGCCGCATCCGGCCCGCGTTCGCCGGGATCCGCCTCAACGACTTCCGCTTCAACGGCGACTACCAGTCCACGATGGACGGCCGGTTCCAGGACTGGACGGCCGGGCTCAGCGCCGGGCCCACGTGGAATTCCGGCGACAACGGCAGCATCAACTACAGCGCCGGCGAGACGCAGGTCGACTACGGCTTCCGGCTGGCCGATTCCGTGCCGGTCCCCGCCGGCCGGTATCGCACGAACCAGTGGCGCTTCAGCTACAGCTCGAGCTCGTCGCGGTCGCTGATCGCCAACGCCGGTCACTCACGCTCCGCGTTCTACGGCGGCACGCTCCGCACCTGGAGCGCCAGCCTGGCGTGGACGCCCGTTCCCGCGATCTCCGTCACGCCCTCCTTTTCGAGGAACGATGTCGATCTGCCCAACGGCAGTTTCATCGCCGACATCCTCGGATTCCGCGCGATCTGGGCGCTCTCCACGAAGGTGACCACGAACGCGCTCATCCAGTACAATCGCCTGACCGACGACTTCGTCAGCAACATCCGGTTCAACTTCATCCACCGCCCGGGCAGCGACCTGTACGTCGTGTTCACCGAGCAGCGGGGTGTGGGCGACGACCTGTGGATGCTGGCGGACCGGGGGCTCGTCGTGAAGCTCACGTACCTGTTCCGCTTCTGAGCCGCGACGCCATGATCACGATCGCACCCGTCCGCCGGGCGCTCGTCCCCGTCGACTCCGCCGCCGCGGACGCGCTGGGAGCGCCCAACTACGACGAGTTCCAGAGCGACCTCGAAGTCTGGCAGCTCCTGCAGGCGAAGCCCGACTGCCTGCTGCGCGTGACGATGGCGCAATGCGACGCGCCCACGCCCGACGCCATCGGCGAGCCCGACTCCGAGGCGTCGCTCGAGCGCGCGGCCGTCAACATGGCGCGGCTCATCGCGGATGACCGCACGCGCGAGGTGCGCGACATCCTCTGGGTATACGAGATCACCGGCCCGAAGCGGCCTGGCGTCCGCCAGCTCGGGCTCGGCGGCCTGGCCCGGACCGACGAGATCCGGACGGACGCGAATCCGGACGGCACGATCATCCGGAACGAGGGTGTGCGCGAGGCCAAGGCCCGCGGCCGCGCCCGCCTGGTCGAGCGCATCGGCGCATTTGTCGACTGCGTCAACAACGCGGTCGACGATGCGAACGGCGCGTTCCGCGCCGCGCTGGGAGCGTATGCGGACGGTGCGCCGCCGGCGTTCGAGACGCTGGACGAGGCGGGCGACCGGCACCGTGTCTGGCTCGTTGCCGACGCGGCAGCCCTTGCCGGCTTCACCGCGCTGCTGGCCCGCGAGCCGCACGCGTACGTCGCGGACGGCAACCACCGGAGCGCCGCCGCCGCCATGCTCGGGCGCGAGCATTTCCTGGCCGTCTTCTTCCCCGCGTCGATGCTGCACATCGCGCCCTACAACCGGCTGGTCGCCGAGGTCCCGGACGCGCCGGCGGCGGCGCTCGGCCTCGGCCGCTCGTTCGAGGCGGACAGCGCGCCCGGCACGGGCGCGTACCAGGCCGCGGCCACCCACGAGATCGGGCTGTACGACGGGCGCGCGTGGTGGCGGCTCCGGCCGCGGCCGGGCACCTTCGACGCCGGCGACGCGGTGCGGGCCATCGATGCCGACATCGCGCAGCGCCTGCTGTTCGCGGACCTGCTCGGGATCGGCGACGCCCGCGATCCGCGGCTCACCTTCGTCGGCGCCAATCGCGACGCCGCATGGCTGCAGGCGGAGGTCGATGCGGGCCGCTTCCGCTACGCCGTCACCCTGCCGGCCGTGACCATGGAGCAGTTCATCCGGGTCTGCCTGCAGGGCGCGCTGATGCCACCGAAATCCACGTGGTTCGAGCCGAAGATCCGGAGCGGTCTCGTCATGGCGCTGCCGGATCGGGCTGCGGATGGCACATGAGCGCCCTGTTCTGGATCGCGCTGGCGTTCCTGCTGGTGGCGGCCGGCGTGCTGTACGTGCGTCGGCTGCGGGCGATGACGCGCGGACCGGGCCTGACGGACGAGATGATCGCGCGCATCGAATCGCTGGGCGAGGTCGATGTGGAGGAGCCGCTCGACCTCGACGAGGCCGCCGAGGAGGAGCGGCGGTTCTGGGAGGACGAGCCCTGGGACGAGCCGGAGGAATTCTGAGCGCCGCCCCCGGGACGGCGGCCGGACCGGTCTGCGTCCGTGCCTGCCACGTGCCGAGACTCGAGAGTACCGATCCTCTCGTGCCGGGAGTCCGCCATGAAACGTCGAGCCCTTCTCATCGTTCCCACCGCGTTGCTCGCGACCTGCATCGGGACGGGACCGGCCCCTTCGCCAGAACGCCAGTCCTCCCAGTTGCAGCGCGACAGCGCCATCGCGAAGAGCTCGCTCCCGGGTGCGCGCGCCGTCGACCGGGCGCTGGGCGCGGTCGAGGCCGCCAACGCTCACACCGCCGCCATCGACTCCATTCGTTGAGGCGCGTCGCGCTCCTCGCGACGCTGCTCGTACCACTGTTCACCGGGGCCTGCCGCGGAGCCGGTGACGCGACCGGACCCGAAGCGCGGGGCACGGCGCGGACGTACGCGATGGGCTGGGCCCCGATCGCGCCACGCGCCGACGTCCCGCTGGTGCTGGCGGTCATGGACTCGCTGTCGAAGGTCTCCGACATCGCGATCATCCAGCAACCGGTGCCGTGGCCCGAGCTGCTGGCCGGTGCGTCGCTGGACAGCCTCGTCGAGGACCGGAACAACGTCGCCGCGTTCCTCCGCGCGAAGGGGCTCGACATCATCTTCCTGGTCGACCCGCTGGACGGCCTCGACCGGCGCATGGAGGATCCCGGCCTGGTTGCCGCGGGCCGCACGATCCTCGAGCCGTCGATCCGCGCCATGCACGAGGAATGGGTCCGCCGCATCGCGGCCCGCATCCGGCCCGAATACCTGGGCCTCGCCTCCGAGATCAACACGCTGGCGGCACGCGGCGACCCCGAGCTGTACGCGGCGATCCGCGACCTGGTCAACACGCTCGCGCCCGTGGTCCGGCAGCGGAGCCCGGCGACGAAAGTCTTCGTCTCGTTCCAGGTGGACGAGGCGAACGGCGCGCTCGGCCAGGACTCGATCGACCATTTCGCGCTCATCGACGACTTCGACATCGATGCGCTCGGCCTCTCGTCCTACACCGGACCGCGCCGCCGGCCTCTCCAACTTCGCGCACATGGGACTGCTGGACACGAGCCTGCGGCGGAAGCCATCGTACGCCGAATGGAAACGGATCTTCGACCGCCCGGTGGTCCGGTGACCGGCCGGCTCCCGGCAGTAGAGCGAGGTCGCTGATGCGGGTGCCCGTTCCCGAATTCCGGCGCATGCGCAAGGCGCTCGGCCTGGCCGACGTCTACGTCATCAGCACGGGCGCGATGATCAGCTCCGGCTTCTTCCTGCTGCCGGGCCTGGCCACGCAGTACACGGGACCGTCCGTCGTGCTGGCCTACCTGATGGCCGCGTTCATGATCGTGCCCGCGCTGCTCAGCCAGGCGGAGCTGGCGACGGCCATGCCGCGTGCCGGCGGCACGTACTTCTACCTCGACCGCACGCTCGGCCCGCTGGTCGGCACGGTCGGCGGCGTCGGCACGTGGCTCACGCTCGTGCTGAAGGCGGCATTCGCACTCATCGGCATGGGCGCCTACCTGAGCCTGATCGTCGACGTCCCCATCGTCCCGACCGCGCTCACCTTCACCGTCCTGTTCACCATCCTGAACGTGGTCGGCGCCAAGGAATCGAGCGTGCTGCTCCGCGTCCTCGTGGTCACGCTCCTCTCGATCCTCGGCTTCTTCCTCGTCCACGGCCTCGTCGATGTCGCGCTCGCCGACCAGCCGCTCCGGCCCCACTTCTCGCCCTTCATGCCCGAGGGCTTCGACGCCGTGCTCGAGACGGTCGGCCTGGTCTTCGTGTCCTATATCGGGCTGACCAAGGTCGCCAGCCTCGCAGAAGAGGTGAAGAACGCCGACCGCAACATCCCGCTCGGCATGGGCCTCGCCCTCGCCACCGTCACCACCGTGTACGTCCTCGGCGTGTTCATCATGGTCGCCGTACTGGGTCCCGAACCGCTGAGCGGCAGTCTCACGCCGGTCGCGGACGCGGCCGCCGTGATGACGAAATGGCTGCCCGGCGAGGCCGGCCGCTGGCTGATGGTCGGCGCGGCGATCTTCGCGTTCGCCGCAATGGCCAATGCGGGCATCATGGCCGCCTCGCGCTACCCGCTGGCGATGGCACGCGACCGGATCTTCCCCGGCCGCTTCGCCGGCGTGAACCGGGGCGGCATGCCGGTCGCGTCGATCTACCTGACCTGCACGCTGCTCGCCGCATTCATCCTGATGCTCGATGTGCGCGCGGTCGCCGAGCTCGCGGGCGCGCTCCAGCTGCTGCTGTTCGGGCTGATCAACGTGGCGGTCATCGTGATGCGCGAGAGCCGCATCGAGTCGTACGACCCGGGCTTCCGCTCACCCTTCTACCCGTGGGTCCAGTTGAGCGGGATCTTCGTCACGCTGGTGCTGGTCGCCGAGATGGGCTGGATGCCGGTGCTCTTCACGGTCGGCGTCACCGCCGCGAGCTTCGGCTGGTACAACTACTACGCGCGCAAACGGATCGTGCGCGACGGCGCGATCTTCCACGTGTTCGAGCGGCTCGGCCGCCGCCGCTTCGCCGGCCTCGACCGCGAGCTGCGCGACATCATGAAGGAGAAGGGCGCCCGTGCCGCGGACCCGTTCGACGAGGTCGTGACCCGGGCACACGTGGTCGATGCGACGGAGCCGGTCCGGCTCACGTCCGTGATCCATGACGCTGCCGCGCGCCTCGCCCTGCGGTTGCCCGTGACCGCCGGCGACCTCGAGGACGCGTTCCTGCGCGGCGCGCGGGCCGGCGGCACGCCGATCGCCCACGGCGTCGCGCTGCTGCACACGCGACTGCCGCGCTACGACGGCGCGGAGCTGCTGATCGTGCGTTGCGCCCGCGGCGCCGATCTCGACATCGCGGAGCTGCAGCACGAGCGGGAGGACATGCCGCCCGTCCACGCCATCTTCTTCCTGGCGAGCGATGAGACGTCTCCCGGCCGGCATCTCCGCATCCTCGCGCAGCTCGCGGGCCGCGTCGAGGACGAACGCTTCATGGAGCAGTGGCTGAAGGGGAGGCACGAGCAGGAGCTGAAGGAGACACTGCTTCGCGATGACCGCTTCCTCTCGCTGCACCTGCGGCGAGGCACCCACGCGGAGGCGCTGGTCGGCGCCGAGATCCGGCAGCTGAAGCTCCCGGAGGGCAGCCTGATCGCGCTCATCGGCCGGGCCGGCGAGCCGATCATCCCGCACGGCAACACGCGTCTCGAGGAAGACGACCGCCTCACCATTATCGGTGACCCGGCCGGGATCCGCGAGATGGCAAGTCGCTACGGCGAGAGCCACGCCTGAGCCGGAGCCACCCGGCGCCTGATGCGGACGGAGCCAACCGGCGTCTGACGCGGCGGGATCCGCTGGTGCCGCCGTTGGCTCAGCGGCCGATGCGCAGGAGGCGGGCCTCGATCTCCGCACGCCACGCGCCGCCCGCGGATGCCGCGAAGGCGGCGAGCGCGTCGCCTGCCGCAGGCGTTCCCATGAACGCGAGTCCGTCGAGCGCGGCGCGGCGCCACTGGTCGGCATCGGCCCCGGCGGGCGGTCCGTCGAGGAATGCGGCGCGCAGCTCGCGGACGGCGTCGTCGCCGAGTCCGCGCATGCGGGTGCCGAGCCCCTCGTTCTGATCCATCTCGCAATCGATCTCGAGCCAGCGCTCGACCACGGCGCGCGGCCCGACCGACAACGTCGCCGTCGCTGCAGTGGCGGGCGCGGCCCGCGTCGCACCGGCGTTGGGCGGGAAGTGGCCATCGGACCACAGCCGGGACTCGACTGCGGGGCAGAGCGCGCTCACCGTCCCGGTCGGGCAATGCCGGGCCTCGGCGCTGCGCAGACCGAACAGGCGGTTGATCGCGCTGTTCGTGTCGAACTGCTGCCGGAAGACCTGGCCCTCGGTCAGGTAGTGGCGCCGGTTGCTCGCGCTGTGCATCACGTTCGACTGGTCGAAGAAGTCGGTAAACGCGTCGATGTGCGTGAGCGAGAGCAGGTGCCCGATCTCGTGCGAGAGCAGCTCGTGGCCGGAGCGCTCCGCCATCACGACGTGGTCGCCGCCGATCGGACACGCGCGGCCCCGGTCCGTGCCGCCATCCACCGTGCCCACCCAATAGGCGTTGATCCGGCCCGGCCGCTTCCCGATCCGGTTCTCGAGACCGGACTGCGACTCGCAGAGCGTGACGTCGAAGAGACCGGCGGCGTCGGGGTCGCCCGTCGCATCGATGACCTCCACGCTGTCGAACACGAGACCGGCGTACTGGTCCGACCAGATGTTGCGGGTTGTATCGACCGACGCTCGTGCCCGCGCCGACTGCGTGTCGAACGGACCTTTCACAATCCAGACCGTAAGGTTCAGCGCGATGGGATCGTCAAACGCGACCGAGACGGTGTCGATGCCTGCAGTCCACGGCACCGGCCGCAGCATTGCCGGCCGGCGGCCCGGCCCGAACGCGAGGATCTCGTCGTTGCTGCCCGGCATCGAGCGGAAGATGCCGATCGCGACCGTGTCACCAGCGCCGACCACCCCGTGGTCGTTGGCGAACGTGCCGGACGCGAAGCCGTCGACCAGGAAGCCGTGCTCGCCGCCCGCCGAGTTGATCAGCGCAACGAGGTCCGGGCCCGCCACTACACTGAACGGATTGCTGGTCGCCGTCCGGGTCTGCCACGACGCTTCCAACCGGTAGCCCTCGCCCTCGCCACTGACGCGCACGTCGCCGAACACGGCGACGCCCGACCCGAGCGTGGCCGTGCGCGGGCCACCTACGAGGTCGCCCGGCGAGCCCGGCAGGATGCGGAGCGTGACCGTGCCGCTCGCGCGCGCCACGGCCGCGCCGAGCGGATCGAGCACTGCGACCGTGACGTCGCCGCTCGAGCCGCCGTTTACCGCGTCGCTCGGACCGGCGCCGAAGCCGAAGCCGTCGATGCGCTGGAGCACCTTGACGGTCGTGCTCGCGCTGATGCCGCCGAACGCGGCGCCGATCGCCGCCTGGCCATCGCCCGCCGCCCGCACGAGGCCGGACTTGTCGACGATGGCCACGCGCGTGTCCGAGCTGGACCACACGACCTCGGCGTTCGTCACGAGCGTGCCGTCCTGGCGGAAGATGCGCGCCTGAATCGGCACGATCTCGCCGATCGCTTCGAGGGTCGCGGCTTCGGGGGCAAGCTCGATTCGCGCGATGGCCGTGCCGCCCCCGGTAGGGTCGTCGCCGCACGCCGCGATGAGCAACAGTACGGGCAACTGGAGCGGAAGAAGTCTGCGCATGTGATCACCCGCGTTCGTCGCGTGGCCGTGCCTTCGCACGGACCTGCCACGCAAGAACCCGGACTACCCGGGGCAGGTTCCTCGGCCGCCGGCGCGGGCACGGCCGAAGCGCGACGCGGCCCCGGGATCTGCCCGGGACCGCGTCGCTCTCATTCAGCGGTTCTCGTTCACAACCTGGTCGACAACCGGCCGGTTCGGCCGGTTGGCGATCGTGGTCACCAGGTCGTCGATGTACTGCGTGATCCGCGTATAGTGCGGAAAGTCGATGTACTGCGCCTCATCGGTGTTCCTGTGGTAGTCCGCGTGCAGCCCGGTGAAGAAGAACGCGATCGGGATGCCGAAGCGCGCGTAGTTCGCGTGGTCGCTCCGGCCGTAGATGTTGTTGTACCCCGGCCACGTCGTTTCATCGTCGAAGCGGTAATCGAGATCGAGCGGCTCCGCTTCCTTCTGGTTGACTTCCTGCACCAGCTGCCCCAGCTCGGTGGAAAGCCGCTTCGAGCCGACTACGCCGAGATAGGCGGGGCCGCCGCCAATGATGTCCTCCGCGCGGCCGCGCCCGATCATGTCGATGTTGATCTGCGTGACGATCGAGTCGAGCGGCACCGTCGGATGGTCCGTGAACCAGGCCGAGCCCTGAAGCCCGGATTCCTCGCCCGTGTGGAAGACGAAGAGGATCGAGCGACGCGGCTTCTCCGGCGCCGTCGCGAACGCTTCCGCGATCTCGAGCACCGCCATCGAGCCGGAGCCATCATCATCGGCGCCGTTCTGGATCGAGTCGAGCCGTTCCGGCCGGAGCTGACGCAGGCTGTCCATGTTGACGTGAATCGACGCGCGCTGCTCCGGTGTGAGCGAGGTGAGATCGCCCGACGCCATCTGCATCGCGAGCGCGGCCATGTTGTACGCGCGCAGCGAGTCATGATCGACCGGCGTCACCGTGTAGCCGTTGTGGTCGTTGTGCGCGCCGACCGCGACGTACTCGCCCGCCAGCTCGGGATCACTCCCACGCACGATCCCGACCACGTTCCGCGCGAAGTCGGGCACCGGCTGCTCGACGTAGTCGAGATTCGCCGTCACCGTGCCGCCCACCGTGCCGGGAGCCATGTCCGCGACCGGACCACCGAGCACACGTTCCGCCGCGGCGCTCGTCAGCCGCAGGTTCGCGGGCGCCGGCTCGGGAGCCTGTGCGGCGCCTCCCCGAGGCACCCGTCCGGCCGGGTTGTTGATGAACGCCCGATCCTCGAGCGGCGTGTTGTCGAGGTCGATGATCGCGATGGCGACGGCGCCCGCGAGCGGGTTCGGCCGCGCATTGCCGCCACCCCGGCCGCCCCGGCCTCCCCGACCGCCGAACGCGAAGCCGCGCCTGCCGCCCTGCGGATTCGGCGCGAGCACGACCAGCTTGCCGTTCGCCTGCTCCGCCGTGATCGGGTTCACCGTGTCGCCCAGCATGCCGCCGTACACGGCCTGCACGCCGTCGATCGGCAGCGGCGGCGAGAAGCCCGGCGTCGCCAGGAAATCCGCAAGCCAGGTGAGCGACTGGCCATCGACGCTCATCGTCGATGCGTCGGAGTACTTCCGCACCACGGCCGGCAGTTTCTGGAAGTACGTGCCGTTGTCGCCGGCCGGCTCGACGCCGAGCCGCTCCAGCTCGCGCGCGATGTAGGCCGTGCCCTTCATGTTGCCTTCACGGCCCAACTGACGGCCCATCATCGAGTCGTCCGAGAAAATGTAGAGCCGCGTCTTCAGGTCGGCTTCCGTGATCGCGCTTTCCGTCGGCTGCGGCGCGAGCTTCTCGGGATTGCCGTATTCATTGACCGCCGCACCGCCACCAGCGTCACAGCCGGCGCCGATCAGCATGAGTGCGAGGGCAGGGAGAGCGATCCGGGGAAACTTCGTCCCGCGGACAGAACAGGCGAGTGACATGGGGTCCCCACGTTCTGGCGTTGAAAGAGCCGGGTGGCCCACGGCCACCCGGTCAGAGTGACGCGTCAATGTGCCATCGCGTTGGGGTGGGGGCAAAGCCGAAGTCGAAATGAAGCGGGCGACCTGGGGCGGGTCACGAGGCGGGCGACGAACGGCGGGGGCCCGGGGATGGGTGAGGTCACGGGCGGACATCCGCTGCGTAAGTGACCAGCCCGAAACCCGTTAGCCTTCCTTCGAGCCACACCGGAGGCACCGTCACCGCCATCCCCCGCCCTCGCTCCCACCCCGAGATGTTTCCGTGCACCCCGCCCCAGGCCCCGCCATTCGTCGCCCGCCCTTCGTCGCCCGCCCTTCCGATTCAGACCCCCTCGAACAACACCGTCGATATGTATCTCTCCGCAAACGACGGAATGATCGTCACCACCGTCTTCCCCTCCATCCCGGGCCGGCCGGCGACCCGATAGGCGGCCACCAGCGCGGCTCCCGACGAGATGCCGACGGGGATGCCATCGAGTCGCGCGGCCTCGCGCGCCATGGCCAGCGCATCCTCGTTGCCGACGGTCACCACCTCGTCGATCAGCTCGGTGTTCAGGACGGCCGGGATGAAGCCCGCGCCGATGCCCTGGATCTGGTTGCCGGGTCCGGGTTCGCCGCCCGATAGCACAGGGCTCACGGTCGGCTCGACGGCCACCATGCGGAGTCCGGGGCGGCGCGGCTTCAACACCTCGGCGCACCCCGTCAGCGTCCCGCCCGTGCCCACGCCGGACACGATCACGTCCACCTCGCCTCCCGTGTCCGTCCAGATCTCCTCCGCCGTCGTGCGCCGGTGGATCTCCGGATTTGACGGATTCTCGAACTGCATCGGCCGGACCGCGCCCGGGATCTCCTGCAGCAGCCGCTCCGCCGCCTCCAGCGCGCCGTTGATCCCCTTTTCCTTCGGCGTCAGCACCAGCTCCGCGCCCAGAAGCGCCAGCATCTTCTGCCGCTCCACCGACATCGTCTCCGGCATCGTCAGCACGCAGCGATACCCGCGCGCCGCGCATACGAACGCCAGCGCGATCCCCGTGTTGCCCGATGTCGGCTCCACCACCGTGCTGCCTTCCTTCAGCAGGCCATCCCGCTCCAGCCCGTCGATCATCGCCACCCCGATCCGGTCCTTCACGCTCGCCAGCGGATTGAAGAACTCCAGCTTCAGCAGAACGTCCGCTTTCGCCCCGTGCTTCGCGCTCAGTCGCCGAGCACGCACCAGTGGCGTGTCGCCGATCGTATCCGCGATCTCGTCGTACACCCGCCCGCGACCCCGACGCGCCGCACCGTCACCTGCCACCATCTCTGCCTCCATGCCTGGGTACTCAGAATCCGACGTCTTCCTGAATCACCAACGGGCCGGAATGGATCCCGGCCGCCGCTCCGGAGCGTCCGACCTCCGACATCCCGGCGTCGCAAGAAGTCCCTTGCGCGGGAGGGGGCGCCGGAGAATACTTGGGTCCCCTTCCGGACCGGAGTCCCCCCCGGAAGGCGGTTCGCATTTCGATGGCCCGGATCCGGGCATCCATGCCCCGCCTCGCGACGAGCCGGCTCGTCGTGTCGCCGGGGTCCGGTTGCCCATCCGAACCGCGACGATCGACCTGCCGAGGCCGGTGCCGGGACCGGAAGTCCGCGGCTACCGGCCGGGTTGCCGACAACGATCCATTGAGACCGAACGCCGGGCTGAACGCCAGGATGGCGCACGCCCCGGCCTCGGTGCTCCTCTCGGGCGGTCTCCCCGGACCGCGAGGAGTCCTGCGTGCACCACCGGGTCACCGCACCGATGACGGGCAGGGCACGGACCCGCATGCGTGCGGCGTCCGTCGCAACCGCGTGCATCCTGGCCGAGTTGGCGCTCCCGTGCGCCGCGAGCGCCCAGACACCCGTGCTCGGTGCGACGGCCTTCGACCCGGCACCCGCGGCCGACCCGGTACCCGCGACCGCCGATCTCGCCATACGCTCGAGTGCCCCGCAGTTCCACACGGCTGGTGACACCGTTCTCCTCGCCATCCAGCTCATCAACAACGGGCCCGGAATCGCCCGGGACATCGTGGTTTCCGACCGGCTGAACGGGGCCGCGCGCTTCCTCTCGGCCTCACGCGGGGGCACCGAGACCGATGGAGTGGTCTCGTGGCCCGCCATCACCCGGCTCGATCCCGGACACGCCCTGAGCCTCTTCGTTCGCGTCCGCGCCCTGGCCAGTGACAGCGAGGTCGGCGCCCTGGAGGGCCGCCTCAACGTCACCTCCGCCACACCGGACCCGGCGACCGTCAACAACTCCGCCCTCGCGTCCACGGCCATCCTCGCAGCAGCAGCCGCCGCCGCCGACATCGCGGTCCAGCTCACCGGACCCCCGGCCGTCGACCACGGTGGCATCCTCACCTGGACCCTTCGCGTCACCAACAAGGGGACCGACCCCGCCATCGGCGTCCGCGTCTCCGACCAGCTCCCGGGAGACGCGACGTTCCTCGATGCAACACCCGCCGGGACACTCGCAGGCTCCACCATCACGTGGAGCCTGACCGCCAGCCTCGGCATCCAGGACACGGCCACCTTCCAGATCCGCGCCGTCGCGCCAATGTGCGGCACAACCCTCACCAACCGAGCCAGCGCGACCGCTGCCTCGCCCATCGACCCCGATCCCGCCAACAACAGCGCCACTGTCCAGACCCGCCTCGAGGGTCCTGCCTGCCCCACCACCTCCGCCGACCTCCGGATCCTCAAGTCCGCCCCACCAACCGCACAATCGGGAGACACGATTGTTTACTCGATTTCGGTGCACAACGCGGGGCCGGACGCGGCGAGCGACGTGCTGATCCGGGATGTGCTGCCCGCGATGGGGACGTTCGTGTCGGCCGATGCCGGCGGGAGTCCGGTCGGGGCGGAAGTGGTCTGGCCTTCGATCGCGAGCCTGCCGGCGCTGAGCTCGGTGACGCGCGAGGTGCGATTCGTGGTGGAGGCGCCTGCCGACCGCTGCCCGGTCGTGGTCAACCTCGCGGCGGTGACGTCGGGGCCGGACACTGATCCCAACCCCGGCAACAACACGAGTGTGGCCGCCACGCGGGTCACGGGTCCGGCGTGCACGGGTGCGGATCTCGAGATCCTGAAGGAGGGGCCTCCGACGCTCCCGCGCCAGCCGCTGCCGGACTCGTTCTTCTACCGCCTCCGGGTTCGGAACCTGGGTCCGGACACGGCGCGCGGCGTTCGGGTGCGGGACCTTCTGCCCGCGGCCGGGACCTTCGTTCGCGCGGATTCGGCCACGGTCCGGAACGGCGAAGTGGAATGGCCGGAACGGCCCTTCCTCGCCCCCGGCGACTCTCTCGTCTTCGGGCTCTGGTACCGCTGGCCACTCGATACCTCGACCGTCGCTTCCATCAGCAACACGGCCTTCGTGCTGTCCGATCCCGTGCCGGGCGACCCGAACCCCGCCAACGATACCAGCCGGATCACCACGTCGAGCTCCTCGCGATTCCAGGACCTGGCCGTCCTCAAGCTCGGCCCGGCTACGGCCGCCGCCGGCGACACCCTCACGTATTCGGTCCTCGTCAGCAATGCCGGCGACACCGCCATCCCGGCCGTTTTCGTCACCGACTCACTTCCGGTAAACGCATTGTTCATTGATGCGAGCGGTGGGCCGACGGTCGGGGGTGGGGTGGTGCGCTGGGTGGTCGGGCTGCTGACGCCGGGGGACACGGTCCGGTACACGGTGCGGGTGCGGGCGCCGCCGGCGGCGTGCGGGGGCGTATTGACGAACGTGGCGCTGGTATCGCCGTCGCCGGACGACGTTCCGGCGAACGACCGGAGCGAGGTTGTGACGGCGGTCGAAGGCGGCTCGTGCGTCCGCGTGGAGGTGCGCAAATCGGCGTCGCCGGGGGTGTTCCGGGTAGGTGCGGTGGACACGTTCCGGGTCACGGTGGCGAATGTCGGGTTCGAGGACGCGGGTCCGCTGACGGTGGTGGACACGCTGGCGGCGGGGCTGGCCTGGGAGCCGGGCGAAGGTGCGGGCTGGCAGTTGTCGGAAGCGGGAGGGGTGGTGAGCGCGTCGTACCCCGGTATTCTCTCGCCGGCCGATACGGCATCGTTCCTGGTCCTCGTGCGGGTGACGTCGGACGCGCGTCCGGAGGTCTGCAACCGGGCGCACGCGGTGGCAATCGGGTCGGGCGGTCCGGACATGGTGGCGTCGATCTGCGTGCCGGTGGAGGCGCCGAAGCTTCTGCTGGCGAAGTCGGCGTCCCGCCACGACGCGGAGATCGGCGACGTGGTGGACTACCGCCTGGAGGTCGCGTTGCTGGACGGCGGCCTGCCGGCGGTCGTCGTGCGGGATGTCCTGCCGCCCGGGTTCCGGTACGAAACGGGCAGCGCCCGGCTCCGCGGCGGCGTCGTCGCGGAGCCGGCCGGCGCGCCCGGTTCGGAGCTCACGTTCCAGGTGGGTCCGATGTCGGCGGGCGACACGGTCGTGGTCACGTACCGGGTCCGGATCGGCGCCGGCGCGCGTCCGGGAGCGGGTATCAACCGGGCCACGGCATCGGGGGGTGGAGAGGACTCGCCGGAGGCCAGCGACGTGGTCGAGGTCCGGCCCGGCCCGTTCTCCGACGAGGGCATGATCGTCGGCAAGGTGTTCGCGGATTCGGGCTCCTGGTCGAACCGGGCGGCGGACGGCTGCGACTGCGACTGGGCGGGCGACCTTGCGCAGTCGCCGGACGAGGCGGGGATCGCGGGTGTGCGCGTTCTCCTGCAGGATGGCACGGCCGCGATCACCGATCGGGATGGGAAATTCCTGTTCTACGGCCTGACCCCGCGTGCATGGGTCGTGAAGATCGATCGCTCGACCCTGCCGCCGGGCGCCGTTCTGCTCCCGCTCTCGAATCGTCACGCCCGGGACGGCGCGAGCCTGCTCGTCGACCTCACGGCCGGCGAGCTGCACCGCGCGGACTTCGCCATCGCGCTCGCCGACACCGTGCTGGCGGCCGCGCTGCGGGAACGCGCCGCCGGCGCCGCGGCCATGCTCGCGGGCCTCGAGACGGGGCCCGCCGCGCGGTTCGGCGCCCGCGGCGCCACGTTGCCGGTCACGGTGTACACCGAATATCGGCCGCTCCTGCCCGCGTCGCTCGGGCCCGTGCTCGAACAGCGGTTCCGCGGGTCCGGCGCGCCGGACCCGGTCACCGCGGGCGCGCCGGCGGCGTCCGGGGCGCCGTCGCTCCGGGCCTCGCTCGAGAGCCGGGAGCCGGGGCACCTTGCGATCGGTCTGCTCGAGGGGCGCCTCGACCTGCGCTCGCTCACGGACGCGCGCCTGACCGCGACCGGTACGCGCGACCGGTTCGAGGAGCGGCTCCGGAACCTGAGATTTTCCAGCGACAGCGGCCGCGTGGCCGGCGGCGCCCGGGCCGCGCTCTTCTACCGGGGCGACTTCCGGGACGGCACCGCGCTCACGCTCCGCCTCGATACCGAGAAGGACCCGAACGCACGCCTCTTCCGCGACATCCGGCCCGACGCGTCGTACCCCGTCTGGGGCGACGCCTCGATCCGCGAGTTCGATGCCGCTTCCAGCAGCCGTGTGTTCGGCCGCCTCGAGCGAGGCGCCTCGTTCCTGGCGTACGGCGACTTCAACACCGCCGCCGGCTTCGGCCAGACCGGGAGCCGCGCCCTCGGCGACTACGGCCGCACCCTCACGGGCGCGGTCGAGCACTTCGAGAACAGCCGCGCCGCCATCACCGCCTTCGCCAGCCGCGACCGTTCCCGACAGGTCGTCGACGTCATCCCCGGCGCCGGCATCAGCGGACCCTACCCGCTCAGCCGCGCCGATGCCCGCCTCAACAGCGAACAGGTCCGCCTCGTCACCCGCGACCGGAACCAGCCCGCCGTAATCCTCCAATCCCGCACGCTCGAGCGCTTTACCGACTACACCGTCGAGCCCTTCACCGGCCGTATCCTGTTCCGCCGGCCCGTCCCCGCCCTCGACGATGCGCTCAACCCCGTCGAGATCCGAGTCACCTACGAGGTCGATGCCACCGCCGACCGCTTCTGGGTCTTCGGCGCCAACGGCCAGCTCCGGCCCGCGGCCCGCCTCGAAATCGGCGGCGGATTCGTCCGCGACGGCAACCCATTCTCCCGATTCGACCTCGCCAGCATCAACGCCACCTTCGACCTCGGCGCCGGCACCTGGATCACCGGTGAGATCGCTCGCACCGACAGCGCCACGATTTCCACCGGCGACGCCGCCCGCCTCGAGTTCCGACACATCGGACCCCGCCTCGCCGCTCGCGCCTTCTTCCTCGACTCCGACCCCGAATTCGCCAACCCATCCTCCGCCTTCGGCACCGGCCGGCGCGAGACCGGCCTCCTCGGCACGGCCCGCCTGGGTACGGCAAACACCATGTTCACTGAATTTCTGCGGACGGAGGACCGGGAGACCGGCCGGACGCGGACGGGCGGGCGGCTCGGGCTGGGGCGGGAGTTGTCGACGTGGTTGTCCGGGCGGATCGGGTTCCGGCTGGCGGACGAGACGGGCGGGCCGGACCCGGCCGAGGCGGGGACGCGCGCGCTCGGTGCGCGCCTGTCGGCGGTGCAGGCCGATTCGGGCCGGGGCTCGCTGTTCGCCGAATTCGAGCAGGACGTCGCGGAGGCGGATCGACGGCGGGCGGAGTTGGGGGCGGACTACCGGGTGCTGGAGGGGGTGCGGCTGTACGCGAGGCACGAGTTGCTCTCGTCGCTGGCCGGCCCGTACGACCCGTACCCGGGCGTGGATCGCAACTCGACGGTCCTGGGGGTGGCGGCGGAGGATGGCGCGGGCCGGGCGGCGTTCTCGGAGTACCGGATCGCGGAGGCGTCTAGCGGTCGCGAGGCGCAGGCGGCGGTCGGGCTCCGGAACCGCTGGGACGTCGGTGGTGGCGTCCGGTTCGGCGCCTCGCTCGAACGCCTGGCGCCGGTCCGGACCGGTGGGCGGTCGGCGACCGCGCTCACCGGCTCCGCCGAGTTCACTGGAGCCCCCGACTGGAAAGGCAGCACCCGGCTGGAATTCCGCCAGGCCGAGGGCACCGACAACCTCTTCGGATCCGTCGGCTACGCCCGGCGCCTGAGCTCCGACTTCACACTGCTCGGCAGCTCGCTCTTCAGCACCCGTCTCGGCGGCGGTGACCGCGCTTTCGAGCGGACCCGCCTCGGCATCGCATGGCGCGAGACCGCCGGTAACCGCTGGAACGGGCTCGCCCGCTACGAGCACCGCTACGACCGGAACCCCGAAGCGGAAGACACCGCCGTCTCCCGCTCCGCACACGTCCTCGCCGCACACCTCGACTTCCGGCCCGACCCGAGACTCGTCCTGAGGGGCCAGTGGGCGACGAAGTTCGCATGGGAATCGTCGCACGGAATCGACACCCGCACCGGCGCCCACCTCCTCGGACTTCGCGCCACCGCCGACCTCACCAGCCGGCTCGATGCCGGCCTCATCGGCCGAGCCCTCTCCACGGGCGGCCGCGCCGAGACCCGCTACGGCGCCGGCGCCGAGCTCGGTCTCCGCCTCGCCAGTGGCATCCGCATCGCCGCCGGCTACAACGTCTTCGGCTTCCACGACCGCGACCTTTCCACCGCCGAATCCACGGATCGCGGGCTTTATATCAATTTCGACATGACGTTCGACGAGGGGGTCCTGAGGGAGGGGACGTGCCCGTGCGCGGGTGGGCAGTGCGGGACGGGCACGGCGCCATTCTGCGGTGAGCCGCCGGATCCACCGGTCCGGCCGTTCTGTGGGACGTGTCCGGGCTGCGCCGGCTGCCCGACGTGTCCGCAATGCGGGCAGTGCCCGTCGTGCGGCAAGGCGGATCTGGCGGTGGAGGCGAGGGGCCCGGAGAGCGCGGCCCCCGGCGATGTCGTCGAGTACCGGCTGGTGACGCGCAACCACGGGGTGGTGGCGGCGGATTCGACGGGTCTGCTGGTCTCGCTGCCGCCGGGGGTGGAGCTGGCAGGAGCGAGCGGCGAGTGGGTCCTGTCGGGCTCGGCAGTGACATGGCAGCTGGGCTCGCTGGGTCCTGAGGCGGCGGACACGGTCCGGTTGGCGGCGCGGGTGATGGGGCCGGTGCCGGAGACACGGGTCCTGGAAGCGCGGGTCTGGACAGTGACGCCGGAGACGAGCCTGGCGGACAACCGGGGTGCGGAGCGGACGCGCGTGCGGGGTGGTGTGGTGGCGGATACGGCGGACGCGCACGTGACGATCAGCGGTCCGTCGCCGGTTCTGCGGGGTGACCGGGTGGGGTACGCGATCGCGGTGGGGAATCAGGGTCCGCATGCGGCGCGGGCGCCGGTGGTTCGGGTGGTTTTCCCGCCGGGCGCGGTGTTCGCGGATGCGTGCGTGAACCTCCGCGATGCGGCCGACGACTCGCTCGGTCCGTGCGAGGCCGGGCCGGATCTGCTCGTCTCCGACGGTGAGCTGGTCTGGATCCGACCGGCAGCGCTGGCGGCGGGCGGGGGCCACGACACGATCCGGGTAACGCTCGAGGCGCCGGACACCGCGGCCGTCTTTGACGACGGTGAGTGGGTGATGGTGCTGTCTGCGTCGGTCCGGACCTCGACGTACGACTGGAACCCCGAGAACGACGCGCAGAAGTTCAGCACGCGGGTGGATCGGCCTCAGTGCGAGGAGGGCGCGGACGTCGACCTGCTGCGTGTCGGCTGTCCGGCGGACCTGATGGTATCGCTCTACGGGCCGCAGGCGGCGGATCCGGACAGCGTCGTCGGGTACCGGGTGCTGACGACGAACATTGGGAACAGAACGGCGCTGCGCGACACGCTCCGCGTGGCCACCCCGGCCAACTCGACGGTGGACTCCGCCGGTCCCGCGCGGCGTACTCCGGTGGGCGGTGAGCCCGAACCGCGGCGGCGCGGTCCGGCGGCCGAGGCAGGCGGCCTGCCGCCATGGGTGCCGGGTGCGGAGTATCTCGAGTGGCCGATCGTGCCGGCGATGCAACCGGGGGACACGGTATGGTACGTCTTCCGGATCCGGGCCCCGTCGTCGGCTGGCCTGATGGAGACCGAGGCGTGGACGGGTACGGCGTCGGAGGAACCGAACAAGGCGAACAACTACACCCGATTCCCGACGCTTCTCCGCCGGCGGCCGCCACCCCCTCCTCCCCCACCGGACACGCTGGCCGACCTCGTCGTTTCGGTGAACGGACCGGACAGCGCGCTCGTCGGGACGACGGTCCGCTACCGGCTCACGGCGAGGAACCTGGGGCCGGCTCCGGCACAGGCGCCGCTGATCACGGGGATCCCGACGGGGCGCGTGGTCGCAGCGGGCGAGGGTGCGGACCCGCTCGGGCCGACGTGGCCGCTGCCTGACCTCGGAGCGAGCGATCCGGGATTCACGACCACGGTGGACATCGCGTGTCCGTCGAGTCCGGGCCGGATCGAGCTGGAGGTGCGCGGCACCACGACCTCCCTGGAGCCGCCGGACCGGCGCTTCAACCAGGCCAGGAAGGGCACGTTCTGCCACGAAGTGGACGACACACTGCCGCCCATGGACTCGACGGATCTGGCGGATCGACATCCGGCCGGTCGGCCGGGACGGCCACACGGTCCTCTACGAGGTCATCACGACGAACGAGGGCGGCCTGCCCGCGGAGGACGTCCGGGTCCGGGTCGTCCTGCCGGACAGCGTCGAGTACGTGCTGGCCGACGGGAACGCGCGGTTCCGGTCCGATACGCTGTCCTGGCCGGCGGTCGCCTCGCTCGACCCACAGCGGAGCCTCGTCAACCGGCTGACCGTGAACGTCCTGGCGCCCGGGGACATGCTCGAGCGCCGGCGCACCCTCGAGGCGTGGGTGGTCTCCGCGACCCCCGAACTGACCGAATCGAACAACCGGGACCCCACCATGATCTCGATCCAGGAAGTCACCATCCGGGACACGATTCCTCCCGGACCGAGTCCGGCCCTCTGGCCGCCGCACTGGACGCTGTGGGTATTTCTCGTGCTGCTCGCGGCGCTGATGGTCCTGCTCTACCTGGTCTGGCGCGAGATCGTCCGGGTGCTGCGGCGGTGGCCGACGCCGCCTGTGCCTGCGCGTCCGAAGATCGTTCCGTTCCCGATCCCGGGGTTCGTCCCGGCGCACCTGCATGACCTGCCGGACCGGTGCGGCCGGATCGAGATCAACGGCCGGGTGGGCGTCGCGTGGCTTGCGGATTCGGACCGATTCGTGACGGTCGCTCATCTGGTGCAGACGATCGGTGTGGGCGGAAGGGTCGAGATCCGGATCGGGGGCGAGGCTCACGAGTCGATCGTGGAGGCGCTGGACGTGGAGGCGGACGTGGCGGTGCTCCGCGTCGCCATGCCGCTGGGTATCGCGCCGCTGCCGGTTGCGGAGATGGAGCGTGCGTTCGGCCGGTGGCTGGGTTGGGCGCCGGCGGTGGGGGGCGCGGGCGTCTGGCTGAACGGCCACGTGCTGAGTGTGGGCGCGGTGGACCGGTTCGGGCACCCGCGCATGACGCTGACGGGTGGCGACGTCGTCGCGCGGCTACTGGAGCCCCATCACGGGCTCGGCGGTGCGCCGGTCATCGTGGATGGCCACGTCGTCGGACACATCAGCGGGCACGTGCCGCATCCGGACTCGCTCGACAGCTCGTTCTCGTGCCTCATCTACGGCACGACGCTGCCGCGGATCCGTGAGCTGCTCGAGTGGACGGCGCCGGCGTCGCACCAACCGTCGGCGGGGCCGGGCCCGCTCTCGCTCTCTCCGGGCGAGCGCTTCCACGCGTTTGCCCTGTTCCGTGAATCGAACCGCGAGTTCGCCGAGCGCCTGATGACGCGGCTCGAGGGATCGGGTCTCACCATCCTGCCCGCGCAGCACGAGGACCCGGCGGCGCCACTGCAGCCGGACGAGCGCCGGGCGTGGGAGGACAGCCGGAACGGGCTGGTCGTGTTCGGCCGGTCCTGGCTCGGGCTCGGGGCGGACCGGCTCGAGCGCGCGGCCGACGCGCTGGCGGGCGCCGTGCCGGATCCGGCGCGCATCATCGTGCTGAACGTGGATGGGTCACCGCTGCCGGACGCCTTCAAGCGGTTCTGCGAGGTGTCTTTCGCCGGTGATCCACCGGACCACGGCCTGGTCCTGCGCTCGCTTCAGCTCGCGTACCCGCCGGCGGGGCAGAAGGCCTCGTTCGAAGTGTCGCAGGTTCTCGAGTCCGTGCGCGACGACGTGGTCCGCGAGCTGAACGACGCGCGCGGCGTGCCGAAGCGGCTCCATTTCATCGCGAAGCGGTGGCGCGAATCCGGAGTGCCGGGCCCGAACGTGCCCGTACTCGCCGCCGCCTGGCTGATCGAGGCCGGCCGGGCCGATCTGGCGCTGGACGCCCTGAACGGAGTGCCGCGCACCATCCGCGCATTGCAGGCGGAGGCGGTGGCGGGTCACGCACTGGGCCGGGTCGAGGAAGTCCTCGAGACGGTCGGTGCGCTCGCGGCGCAGGCGGTCTCGGACGCGGCGACGGGCCGGCTGCCGGGCGAAATCCGGATCCGGCTCTGGGAGGAGAGTGGGCGACAGCGGAACACGTGGTTGCGCCAGGCGTGGGATGCGTACGCCGACACGTTCGAGCGGACGGGCGATGCGTATTCGTGCGCGCTGGCGGCCGCGCTGGCGCTTTGCCACGACGGTCTGAGTCGAGCCCGCGAATTCGCGGCCGACGCGTTCCACCGCCTGGAGGTCCGGCTCGCCGAGCCGTCGGCGTGGGAGAGTGCGGCCGCCGGCATGATGCGGCTGGTTCTCGGCGATTACGCCGGTGCCCGCGAGCTGCTGGCGCGCGCGGCGGGCGTCGATGACGAGCTCGCCCGCATCACCCGCATCCGCGACACGGTCCGGCTGATTCTCGACCGGCTGCCGGACGCATTGAACGGGAGTGCGGCCGCGAGCCTCGAACAGGCGCTGCGCCTGCCGGCGGTCGCGGCCTTCAGCGCGGCCAGTGAGAATGGCTGGGAGGCCTGGCGGCCGCCCGCGTCCGCCGCGCAGGAAGAGGAGGGCCTGCGCCGGATCGGCGCAGCGCTCAACGCGCACGACATCGGCTGCGGCGTGACCGGTCTGCTGACGGCGGCCGACCTGCTCTTCGCCGAGCAGGTAATCGCGAGGCACGGTGTGGTCGAGGTCGTGTTGCCCTTCGACCGCGATGCGTTCCTCGATATCTGGATCGAGCCTCGCCTGCGCCAGCGCGTCGAGCGCCTGCTCGCCGGGCCGCGCGCGAGCGTCGTCGTCCATCGCCAGACCGTGCCCGACGCCGACGGAATGGACGACGCGATCGCGGCGGTGTCGCTCGAGGTGGAACGGCGCGCGCGCGAGCGGGCGCACCGCTGGGGCCGTAGCCCGCTACGCCTCGTCGTCGGCGCCGAAGCGGTCGTGGCCAATGACGACGACTGGCAGCAGGCCCGGATCGAGGACTGGCGGCCCGCCCGGCCCGCAGCCGCCGTGACGTCGCAAGGGGAAACAACGCCGCCCGCCGAAAGGGGCGACGACCCGAGAACCCGCGACCTGCGCCGGAAGGGGAAGCCGCCCACGCACGAGCCGACAACGTACCGCAAGCGGTTCCTCGTCGCCGTCGGTGTCGATCGGTACGAGGAGTGGAACCCGCTCTCCAACGCGGTCAACGACGCGAAGGGCGTGGCGCAGGTTCTCGAGGAGCGGTTCGACTTCGAGAAGCGACTCATCCTCGACGGCGACGCGACCGCGGCCGGCATCCGCGAGGCGATCACGAAGGTGCTGACGCCGCAGGTGGAGAAGGAAGACCTCGTCGTCTTCTACTTCGCCGGTCACGGCCACACGGAACGGAACGCCGATGGCGAGGACCACGGCTTCCTCGTCCCGGTCGAGGCCCGGCGCGAGAGCACGGATGGCCTGCTGCCGATGGAGGAAGTCGTTTCCTGGACGAAGGCCATGGCTTGCGACGATGTCCTCTACATCTTCGATTCGTGCTTCTCCGGGTTCGCGGGCCTCGCCGGCGGCGAGACGGAACGCGGCGGCGTATTCGAGGCGCGCCTCGCCATCACGGCCGGCACGACCGAGCAACCCGTGCTCGACGCGGGCGCGCCCGAGGGCTTCTCCGATCACTCGGTGTTCACCGGCTGGCTGCTGCGCGGCCTGACGCGGGACCTGCCGGGTGAGAAACCGGATCCCATCAATGCGTTGTCGCTCTACCTCTACCTGCAACACGCCGTCGATGAGGCGACCAACGGGAGGGAGACGCCGTCGTGCGGCTTCCTGCACGGCCATGGAATCGGTAACATCTGGTTGCAGCTCATGAAGGGGGACCCGCCGGTATCCGGATAGGCGAGTCTCCTCCGCACGCCGGTCGCCGCAGCAATCCACGGGACATTCAACCAGGGATGGTGTCATGCCCGCGAGACGAGCGCTCCTCATCGGGATCGACGAATACCAGCGCATCAAGCCGCTCGAAGGCTGCGTCAACGACGTCGGCCTGATGGAGAAGCTGCTGCTCGAGAACTTCGCGTTTCCGCGGGAGAACGTGCGGGTGCTGCGGAACGGCGAGGCGACGCGCGAGGCGATCCTGGCGGCGTTCGATGCGTTCGCGGCGAGCGTCGAGGCGGACGACCAGGTCGTGATCCACTACGCGGGCCACGGCTCGCAGATGACCGACCGCGAGGGCGACGAGCCGAGCGGGCTCGACAGCACGATCATGCCGGTCGACAGCGAGGGCTGGCAGGGCGACAACCGCGACATCACGGATGACGAGATCCACCTGCGGCTGCTCGAGCCGATCGGCGCGAAGACGCCGTTCACGACCTTCCTCTTCGACTGCTGCCACTCGGGCACGATCACGCGCGACGACTTCGGCGCCGCGTCCCGCTCGATGCCGGCGGACCGGCGGCCGATCTCCGAGCTGCCGCCCTCGCCGATCCCGCTCGAGAAGCGGACGGGCTCGCGCGGTTCCGGCCCGAGCGGCTGGCTGCCGCTGGCCGACCGCTACGTGCTCATCTCCGGCTGCCGCGACGAGGAGCTGTCGTACGAGTACCGGCCCCCTGAAGCCGACGGCAGGGTCACGCACGGTGCGCTCACCTACTTCCTCGGCCGCGAGCTGCGGCAGGCGCAGTCGGGCGCCACCTACCGCGACATCTTCGAGCGCGCGGCGGCGCAGGTCACGGCCGCGAACGACCGGCAGCATCCGCAGATGGAGGGCCGCGCCGACCGCGAGATCTTCGGCGTGAAGGACATCGAGCCCATGCGGTTCGTCACCGTCGCCGCGCGCAAGGACGACACGGTCACGGTCGACGCGGGCGCCGCGCTCGGCATGACGGTTGGCTCGACCTGGTCCGTGCATCCGCAGGGGACGAAATCCGCGGACGCCGGCGCAGCGCTCGGCGAGATCGAGATCACGGCGGTGCGCGGCATCACGTCGGAGGCGCGCGTGAAGACCGAGTCCGCCGCCGGCGTGATCGTGGCCGGCAGCCGCGCGTTCGAGACCGAGCATGCGTATGGTGAACTGCGCATGCGCGTGCAGATGGCGCCGGCGCCCGGGCATGACGCGGACATTGCGTCATTCCGTGCGGCGCTCGACGCGTCGCCTCTTCTCGAGTCCGTGGATGACGTCGGCTCGGCTGCGGTCCGCGTGTACCTCGTCGCGCTGCGCGAGGCGGTGGGGGATGGCGATCCGGTGCCGCAACTCGGCAAGGTCGATGCGCCGGTCTGGGCAGGCGTGAAGGAGGACGGCCAGCTGACGATGCCGCCGAAGCCCGTGGGCGATGTCGGCGCAGTGATCCGGAACCTCGAGACGCTGGCGCGCTACCGGCAGGCGCTCGCGCTCGAGAATCCGGACCCGGCCAGCCGGCTTCGCGGCAAGTTCGAGGTGGTGCTGCTGCGCAAGGCCGCGGACGGCAGCTGGACCCCGGCGAAGCCGGATGCCGAGAGCGGGCAGGTCGTGTTCGAGGAGGGCGAGTCCATCGCGTTCCGCGTGGTGGCGGACGCGGACCGCGATCCGGAACGTGATCCCGCCTTCCTGAACCTGCTCTATTTCGGCGCGAGCGGCTCGATCTCGATGGCCTGGACACCGGGCGCCAAGGAGAAGATCGCGCCGGGCATCTCCTTCGACATTGGCACGCGCGACGAGGACTTCGAGCTGTACCTGCCGGACGCGTTCCCGTTCGCGGACGGACCGGGCGGTGGTGTGACGGCGGCCACCGAAGTCGTGAAGCTGATCGTGACGGGCGGCCCGGCCGACTTCTCGTTCGTCGAGCAGCAGGGCATGCGGGGAGCGGCGGAGAGGAAGGACGTTTCTCCGCTGATGATGCTGTTCGAGACCGCGACCCAGGGCAGTCCCACGCGCGAGCTGCGCAGGCGGCCCGTGAAGCAGGAGGACTGGACGACCGTCGTGGTTCCGATCCTGCTCCGCCGGAAGCAGACCGGCGCGCTCAAGGCGGACGGTCAGGCGCTCGACCTGGGCGGCGCGGTGCTGGTGACGCCCGGCCTCGAGGGGCAGGTCCGGACGCACGCGTGGAACAGCGATCGCGCCACCGCGGCCGACCTCCAGACGGACGCACTGGGCGCCGCCCTGGGCAGCGCCGGCATCGATGTCCGGCAGACGGTCGAGATCTCGGCGGCCCGGGAGGTCGGTCCGGGCACCCGGTCCGCGCGCGGCGACGCGATGGAGCTCCGGTTGTCCGACCCCGGAGCCGGCTACGGCCAGATGGTCATGAGTACCGACGAGAGCGGTGTCGTGTCCTGGCACTTTGCCGCGCCGCCCGCGCAGGGGCCGGAAGGCTCGCGCGGTGCAGCGGGGCCGTCGAGCCGGAGCTACCTGATCCCGCGGGCCGTGCCTTCCGACGCCCCGGCCGCACCCGGGCAGCGCGGACTGGTCGGAGCCGTCGGCCGGAAGTTCCTGAAGGAGCTGGTCTTCCCCCTGATCGACCCCGTGCTGGGCGCGGTGTCCGAGTCGTTCGCCGCGCGCTGGGAGGCGAAGCACCGGCCGTACCGCGTCCGCCCGTTCGGGCCGGACGACTACACGTCGGCCGATACGCCCGCGCTCGATGGCGAAGGCTGGCGCCGGATCGGCGGCGGCCGCGCGCTCCTGTTCGTGCACGGCACGTTCAGCCGCGCGCACACCGCCTTCTCGGCGCTGCCGAAAGAGTGGGTCGGCACATTGCACGAGAAGTACGGCGGCCGCGTGTTCGCGCTCGACCACTACACGCTCTCGCACGACCCGCGGCAGAACGTGAACTGGTTCTTCGAGCAGCAGCCCGACGGCGTCGCGCTCGACCTCGACATCGTCTGCCACTCCCGGGGCGGCCTGGTCAGCCGGCTGCTCAGCGAGAAGCTGGCCGAGCTCAACGTCGGGTCGCGCGACGTCCGGATCGGCTCCATCGTGTTCGTCGGCGCGCCCAACGCGGGCACCATCCTGACCAACACCGACCGCATCGGCGACCTGATTGACACGTGGACCAACATCCTCAACTTCATTCCCGATGCCGGCGCGTCGGACGTGATCGCCGCGATCGTCACGGTGGCCAAGCAACTGGCGGTAGGCGCCGTCGGCGGGCTCAAGGGCCTGCAGTCGATGCGGCCGGGTGGTGATTTCGCGAAATGGCTCAACGCCGGTCCGCGCGCGGGCGACACGCGGTATTTTGCCCTGACGTCGGACTACACGCCCGGCGAGCCCGGACTCCGCGACTTCGCGAAGAACCGGCTCATGGATACGATCTTCAAGGGACCGAACGACCTCGTCGTGCCGACCGACGGGGTGTACGCGGAGAACGGCTCGGGCTTCTTCCCGATCGAGGACCGCGTCGTCTTCACCGGCACGGATGCCGTGGCGCACACCGACTTCTTCAGCCACCGCATCGTGCGCGATCGGATCCGGGAATGGCTCGGCGCCTGACGGCGCGCCGGGGCCGCGAAAGGGAAGAACCGATGGTGCAGAGGGAGACGGAGGCGCCGGCGCGCTCGCTGCTGAGCAAGCCGCGCGACGACGAGATCGACGTCCACGGCCTCACCCACGTGGGCAAGGTGCGCCCGACCAACCAGGACCATTTCCTGATCTGCTCGCTGCGGAAGAAGATGGACGTCTTCCTCACGAGCCTGCCCGGGGTCGATGAGCTGCCCGCGGAGACGGAGCGGCTCGCCTTCCTGGCCATGGTCGCCGACGGCGTCGGCGGCACCGCGCGCGGGGAGGAGGCGAGCCGGCGCGCCGTCGCCGCCGTGACGCAGTACCTGACGCACAGCATGCACTGCTACTACACGGCCGATTCGACCGATGACGGCAGCTTCGCCGACGCGCTGCAGGAGGCGGCGCTTCAGTGCCACGCCGACCTGATGGGCACGGCCGCCGAAGACCCCTCGCACCGCAGCATGGCGACCACGCTCACGCTCTGGCTCGGCGTATGGCCCCGCACCTACCTGCTCCAGGTCGGCGACAGTCGCTACTACCTGCTGCGCGATGGCCGGCTCACGCAAGTCTCCCGCGACCAGACGATCGCGCAGGACCTGCTCGACTCCGGCGTGCTGGGCCGGAACCAGGCGCTCTCGACGCGTTGGTCGAACGTGCTGTCGAGCGCGATCGGCGGACCCGAGGCCCGGCCGGTCGTGACCGCGATCGCGAACGAGTGGGACAACGTCCACCTGCTCTGCAGCGATGGCCTCACCAAGCACGTGTCCGACGACCGGATCCGGGAGCGGCTGCTCCGCATGACGTCGGCGCGCCAGGCCTGCGAGGCCCTGCTCGAGGATGCGCTCGAGGACGGCGGCACGGACAACGTCACGATCATTGTGGGGCGCGCCGTCCAGAAGAAATGAGCCTTCAACTGACGGAGCAGGAGCGGCGCGCCGCGTGGGATCTCGTGCGCGCTGTCGTTCTCGACCGGCTCGACGGTGACCCGCCCGGGCCGATCCAGCCCGCGTTCACGCCGGACGAGGTGCGCGCGTTCCTCGCAGGCATCGACTTCGACGCGCCCCTGGAACCGGTCGCCGCGCTCCGCTTCACGGTCGAGGGTCTCGAGCGCTTCCACGCGCATCCGGACCATCCCTCCTACATGGGGCGCTTCAACCCCGCGCCCACCGACATGAGCATCCTCGCGGACGCGCTGGTGGCCGCGTTCAACCCGCAGTTGGCCGCGTGGAGCTACGGCGCGTTCGCGATCGAGGCCGAGCAACTCATCATCCACGAGTTCGGGCGCCGCTTCGGCTTTCCCGCCGGCTCGCTCGAGGGCACGTTCGCGAGCGGCGGCGCCGAGGCCAATCACACCGCGCTGCTGGTGGCGCTAACACATGGCACGCAGGGCTTTCCCGAGCGAGGACTCGCGGATCTGCCTTCCCGGCCCGTCGTGTACGTCGCCGCCGAGGGCCACCACTCGGTGCGGAAGGCCGGCCGGCTCACGGGTCTCGGCGACGACGGCGTCGCATCGATCCCGGTGGACTCCCGCTTTCGCATGGAGCCGGGCGCGTTGCGCGAGGCCATCGCGGGCGACGAGCGGGCCGGCCGGCAGCCGCTCATGGTGGTGGCGACGGCGGGAACCACGGCCTCCGGCGCGGTCGATCCGCTCGCGGCGATCGCGGACATCGCCGGCGCCCGCGGGCTCTGGATGCACGTCGATGCCGCCTGGGGTGGCCCTCTCATCCTGCTCGAGGAGAAGCGGCCGCTGCTGGCGGGCATCGAGCGCGCGGACTCCGTCAGCTTCGATGCCCACAAGATGCTCTCCGTGCCGATGGGCGCGGGCGTATTCGTGACCCGGCATCCCGGCCTGCTGCGTCGGACGTTCGCGCTCGACACCGGCTACATGCCGCCGGCGTCGGGCGCGGTCGAGCCGTACGCGGAGTCGCTGCAATGGTCGCGGCGGGCGATCGGGATGAAGCTGTTCCTGACGCTCGCCGTCGCCGGCTGGCGGGGCTACGCGGCCGCGATCCGCCGCCAGCTCGCGCTGCTCGACCGGCTGGTGGCCGGGCTCGAGGCGCGCGGCTGGAGCGTGGTCAACGATCCGGCCGCCGGCGTGGCCTGCTTCGTCGATGCCACCGGCGCGGTACCGGACGCGCGGTTGCCGGAGGTCGCGGCCCGCACGGTCGCGAGCGGCCGGGCCTGGGTGACCCACGCGCGGGTCGGCGCCGGCCGAACCGTGCTGCGCGCCTGCATCACGAACCACCGCACCCGGGAGGAGCACGTCGACCGGCTGCTCGATGTGCTCGACGAATCGCGGGCGACCTTGGCATGACGGCCTGGATTTGTTACCCTGGCAGGTAGCGCAAACGGTTCCAGGCAAAAAAATAGACGTTCGATCCACTGCCGGTCCAGCAGTACGGCGGCGATGGCTCCGCAGTGCCGGAAACCCCGCGTTCCCGGGCGCCGCGAACGAAGTCATAGACGGTAGCCGCACAACCGAACCCCCGAATCTCACGAGGATGGGCGCGTCGCCCCCGCATCCGCGCGACGGCCGCGTCCCCTGACTCCATCGAGGCGAACGAGTGGACCGGGCACGAAGCATCAATGGCAGCGAGGCGCAGCGTCATCGGCGCCGCCGCACGCCAGCCTCCTGGATCGCGGCAGCGCTGCTCCTCCCGTCGCCGGCCTTCGCGCAGGCGGGCTCGCAGCCGCCCGTGCCCTGGCGGCTGGACTCGCTCGTGGTCGTGGCGGACCGGTACGCGACGGCGCTGCGCAACACCGTCGCGGCCACCAGCCTGCTCACCCGGTCGGACCTCGCGGCCATTCCGGCCCGTACGCTGGCCGAGGCGCTTGAAGCCGTTCCCGGCCTCATCTTCGTCGAGCAGGACGGCTCGGGCCGGCTCCCCATCGCCATTGCGCGGGGCTTCTTCGGCGGGGGCGAGACCTCGTACGTGCTCCTGACCATCGATGGTGTCCCGGCCAACGACGGCCGGACCGGGCTCGTCGAGTGGAGCCGGATCCCACTCGCGAACGTGGAGCGTGTCGAGGTCCTGCGCGGATCCGCTTCCGTGTCGTACGGCGACGCCGCGCTCGGTGCGGTCGTCAATGTCGTCACGCGCGGCGCGGCGCGTGCGACCGGATCCGGCAGCCCGGTCGCCAGCGAAGCGGCCGTCTCGCTTTCGTCCTGGAGTGGAGAGGGCGTCCACGCGCTGGCCGGCGCCGGGCTCGGCGGCGCGGGACTGAACGCGGCGGTCGACTTCGATCGGGACGACGGGTTCCGCGAGCACTCCCGCTCGAACCGGTTGACGACGGCGCTCTCGGTGCGCCGCGCGGCGGATGCCGCGGACGGCTCGCTGTCCGGCCGCATCACGTTCAGCCGCCTGTTCAACGAGGATCCCGGTCCCGTTCCCCAGACGGACGGCAGCTTCGACCGGCGCGGAACTCATCCCGCGTTCGCCGCCGATGAGCGGACCCGGCGAACGGCGGAAGCGAGCGTCGATGGCAGCCGCGGCTGGGCGGGCGGCCGGCGGCTGGACGCGTCGCTCCGGCTCCGCTGGTACGACCAGCAGCGCACGCGCACCCTGCTGCTGACGCCGTCCTTCGGGGACACCCAGCACCAGGATGATCACGAGATCGGCGTCTGGGCCCGGACCCAGTTCGCGGCGCCGGTCGGGTACGCGCTCCTCCACCTGGGCACCGAGGTGCAGGGCTCGAAGCTGCGGACGCGCTACTCCGAGCCCGTGACCCGGGCGCCGCTCACCGAGGGCGACGCCCGGCTCTGGAAGCTCGGGCTCCACGGCGAGCTGAGCGGCTCGCCGGCGGAGCGGCTTCGGCTCGTTGGCGGCGTCCGGTTCGATGCCGTGCTGCCGACCGACGAGTCCGCGGCGTCGTCATCGTCGCCGTCGTTCCACCAGTGGTCCCCGCGCGTCGGGCTCAACATCGCGTACCGCGATCGGCCCGCGAGCGCGGGCAACCTGTACGTGTCGTGGACGCGCGCGTTCAAGGCGCCCACCCTCGACCAGCTCTTCGACGTGCGCGCGATCCCGACCGGCGAGCCCGGCGCCACCATCAACATCTCGAACGGCACGCTGAAGCCGCAGCGCTCGACGGCGGTCGAGGCCGGTGCCTACCAGCGGCTCCCGCTCGGCGGCGCCTCCCGCTACGCCGATGTCTCGCTCTCCGCCTACCGCCAGCAGCTCGAGGACGAGATCGACTTCGACATCCTGACGTACCGCTATGGCAACATCCTGGCGAGCCGGCACACGGGTGCTGAGGCCTCCCTGCGGGTGGTACTCTCGTCGCGGCTCGAGATCTCGCATGCGGCCACGCTCGGCCGCGCCACGTTCCGGACATTGGCCAACCGCGGCAACCAGCTCAAGAACATCCCGGAGCACGCGTTCACGACGACCGCGCGCATCGCTGTCGCGGATCCGGTCTCGCTCACGCTCACGAACCGCGTCATCGGCCGCGTCTGGCTCGACGACGAGAACACGGAGCAGCTGGCGGGCAACTCGCTGTTCGACGCCGCGCTCGGCTGGCGGACCGCCTCGATCGATGCCCGACTCTCCATCCGCAACATATTCGACACCGAGTACGGCAGCTTCGGCTTCCTGCTCTTCGATCCGTTCGCGAACCAGAACATGCGCATGATTCATCCCGGCGGCGGCCGCTCGCTCGACCTCCGCTTCAGCGTGGGGGGCTGAGCGCGATGCACCGACCCGGACGGACACGACCACGACGGCCGGAACGAGCCGTCGCTGCCGCCCTTGCGGGATGCGCCGGCGCGCTTGCCCTGCTTCTCGCAGCCTGCGGGCCCGAGCACCCGGCCGTGGCGCAAGGGACGGCCGACGTCGTCGGATCTGCCGCCGCCGCCGCCGGGCCGCCGGCCTGGACGATGCCGGCGGTTCCCGACTCGGTGGAGGAGGGGATCACTCTGTACCGCACGCAGTACTGTGGCACCTGCCACACCAATTCGCTCGCGGGCACGGCCGGCATCTTCGGTCCGAGCCACGACGGCCTGCGCGAGACGGCCGCGAAGCGGATCCACGACAGCGGCTACACCGGAAAGGCGACGACGCCGGAGCAATACGTGCGGGAGAGCATTCGCGAGCCCGGCGCCTACCGCGTTCCGGGCTTCGAGCATACGCGGTTCCTGATGCCCGCCTACGTCCAGCTGACCGACGCCGAAGTGGACGCACTCGTCCGAATGCTCCTCTGGAAACCCATCACACAAGGAGAACGCCGATGATTCGAAGAACGGCAGGACTCACGGCCTTCGCTCTCACGGCCGGGCTCGTGGTATCCGCATGCGCCGGTGGCGGCGATGCGGACGACAGCGCCGCGATGCCGGAGAGCACGGAGCCGACCGTCGTCGCGAGCGGCCTCAACACGCCCATGGGCGTCCTCGTCGAGGACGACGGCACGATCTGGATCACCGACAGCGGCATCGGAGGGCCGGATTCCGTCCCGAGTCCGGACGGGAAGTTGCCCGCCGGGAACACGGCGCGCCTCGTGCGCGTCGGCCCGGACGGCACGCAGGCCGACGTGATCAGCGACCTCCCGTCCATCATCCTGCCCGATGCGCCGATCGGCGCCGCGCGGCTGGCCATGTGGAACGGATCGCTCTACTTCACGAGCGGCGGCTGGCAGGATGGACCCGGTGACCGCCTGCCGAACTGGGCCGCGCTGCTCCGGCTCGACGGCGACCACGTGACCGAGGTCCTCACCACGTGGGACATTGAGAAGAGCCAGAACCCGGAGGGTGCGCTCGTCGAGGCCCACCCGTTCGGGATCACGGTCGGCCCCGACAACGTGTTGTGGATCGCCGATGCTGCGGGCAACGACCTGTTCCGCGTGGCCGACCCGTCGGCCTCTCCCGAGCTGGTCACCGTCTTCCACGCCCTGCCGGGCCCCGTCCCGAATGCGGCCCGTGGCAACGCGATGGAAACCGAGGCCGTTCCCACGGGGGTCGCGTTCATGAACGGCGAGATGTACGTGTCGTTCCTTCCCGGCGCCCCGTTCGTGCCGGGCTCGGGCAAGGTCGTGCACGTCTCCTCGACCGGCGAATACACCGACTACGCGACTGGCTTCTCGATGCTCTCCGACCTCAAGACCGGGCCCGATGGCAACCTCTACGGCGTGTCGATGGGCACCTTCACCGCAGAGGGCCCCACGCCGAACTCCGGCGCCATCATCCGGATCGGACCGGGCGAGACGTCCGAGCCGGTCGTGAGCGGGCTCATGCTGCCCACCGCGCTCGCGTTCGATAAGGAAGGGAACGCCTACGTGACGCTGAGTGCGCTCGGCCAGCCCGGGGCCGGACAGGTCATGAAGTATCCGCACCTGGTGAACGGGAACTGACTCGTTGGGTGGGAGCGGAGGCGGAGGCGTTTGCGGGAACTGATTCGTTGGGCGGGAGCGGAGGCGGAGGCGTCCCCGGGAGCGGGAGCGTTGGCGGCGGGAGCGGGGGCGGGGGGCTGCGGAACCCTCTCCCGCCGCTCCCTCACCCGCCCCCGCAAACGCCTCCGCCTCCGCCTCCCGCGTCCGTCTACGTCCCCATTCGGTGCTTCCCGAACCATCCCAGCACGTACTCGACCTTCGCGATCATGATTGCTCGGCTTGCTCGCGATTTCGTGCGAGGCATCCGGGATGCGCACCATCGCCGTTTCGATGCCGCGGATCTTCAGCGCCGCGTAGAACTGCTCGATCTCGGGGATCGGCGTGCGGTGATCGACCTCGCCGCCGATCAGCATCGTCGGCGTCGCAACGTTGCCCACGAGCGAGATCGGCGACCGCGCCATGTAGTGGTCCTGGTTCTCCCACGGCGGGCCCGGGAACCAGTACTTCCAGAAGAACGTCGGACCGTCCGCGTAGAGGACGAAGCTGTACCAGTTGATGACCGGCTTCTGCACCACGGCGGCCCGGAACCGGTCCGTCTTGCCGACGATCCACGCGGACAGCACGCCGCCGCCGCTGCCGCCCGTCACGAACATCTCGCTCTCATCGACGTAGCCCTTCGCGAGCACCGCATCGACGCCGGACATCAGGTCATCGTAGTCGTGTCCGGGATACGCGTGGTGGATCAGGTTGCCGAACTCCTCGCCGTAGCTCGTGCTGCCGCGCGGGTTCGCGTACAGCACGACGTATCCCGCGGCCGCGTAGAGTTGCAGCTCGGCGGCGAAGCGGTCGCCGTAGTCCGCGAACGGACCGCCGTGGATCTCGAGGATCAGTGGGTACTTCTTCGTGGGATCGAACCCGGGCGGCTTCAGGATCCAGCCCTGCACCCGCCGCTTGTCGAACGACGATTCCCACCACAGCGCCTCGACGGAGCCGAGCGTCTTCGCCGCGAACAGGTCATCGTTCAGGAACGTCAGGCGACGCGGTTCGGCGCCGCGCCGGCCGACCGCGACATCCGCGGGGTGGTCCGTCGGGCCGAGCGTGAACGCGAACGTGCCGTCCGCCGCCAGACTGAACTGGCCGCCGTTGTACGGCCGGCCGAGCGAGAGCCCGCCCACGTGCGCGGCCAGGTCCTGCACCGCACCGGCGAGGCTGACGTATGCGACCTTCGTGTCGCCCTCGTCGTCGTACTGGAAGAAAAGGCCGCGCCCGTCCGCCGCCCACCGCGCGCCTTCGACGTCCCGGTCCAGCGAAGCGGTCACCAGACGCGAGCCGCTGCCGTCCCGGTTCATCACGTACAGCTTCGTGATCTGGTATCCCTGGAAACGGTCGTCGAAGCCCGTGTAGGCGATCAGCCGGCCGTCCGGCGAGACGACCGGACCGGAATCGGGGCCGAACCGGTCCGTCAGCTGCGTGAGTGTGCCGTCCGCCACTGACACCGCGAACACCTCGCTGTTCAGCGGCTCGCCGTCCGGGTCCTTCCGGTTCGCCGAGAACACGAGCGTGTGGCCGTCCGGCGTCCACGAGACCGGGCCGCCGTCATCGAAGTCGCCATCCGTGAGCTGGCGCGGCGTGCCGCCGTCCGCCGGCACGACGAACAGGTGCGAATGACCCGGCCGAAGCCAGCCCTCACCGTCCGCACGGTAGTTCGCGCGCTGGACGACCTTGATGGCCGGGCCCCAGTCGGCGCCGTCCGGCTTCGCCGGCATCGTCGCGATCGCCGCGGACGGCTCCGCGGGTACGAACATCGAGAACGCGATGCGTATACCGTCCGGCGACCACGCCAGCCCGGCCGGGCTCTCCGTCACCCGCGTGACCATCGCTTCCTGTCCCGTATCGAGCCAGCGCACGAAGATCTCGCTGCCGTCCTCGCCGCCCGACACGAACGCCAGCCGCTTCCCGTCCGGCGACCAGCGCGGCGAGCCGGCCCGCCGGTCGGCAGCCGTGAGGGGCCGCGCGTCGCTGCCATCCGCGTTCATGATCCAGAGAGCGCTCGTGGGTTTGTCGGAGAGCACGTCATAGCCGCTCCGCACGAACACCACACGCCGTCCGTCCGGCGAGATCTGCGGGTCCGCCGCCCACTCGAGCTGGAACACGTCGAGCGGCTCGAAGCGGTCGCCTTTCGCGGTCTGCGCCGCGAGCGGCTGGACGCCGCCGGCGAGCAGGATGCCGCCCAGGGCGATAGCATGGAATCGTCGCATGGTAACGTCTCCGGTGTGGGGTTCGGGCTGGATGTTCGCGGGATGTGGCCGCCGGGGGAATCCCCGCGCCGGCGGCGGTTGCCGGGCCGCCCCGCGCAGATCAACTTGAGGCGGTCCGGGCAACGGGAACGAGCGAGGAGACGCGGCACATGATCGGGACGACGGAGACGAAGCCACTCTCGGTGAAGGAATACATCGCGCTCGAGGACGAGTTCGGCGCGCACAACTACCACCCGCTCGACGTCATCGTGGAGCGCGCGGAGGGCATCTGGGTCTGGGACGTCGAGGGCAACCGGTACCTCGATTTCCTGGCCGCGTACTCCGCGGTCAACCAGGGCCACTGCCACCCGGCGGTCCGGGCCGCGGCGGAAGCGCAGATGCGGAAGGTCACATTGACCAGCCGCGCGTTCCGGAACGATCAGCTGCCGCGGCTGCTCGCCATGCTGCACGAGATGACCGGGATGGACGTGGCGCTCCCGATGAACTCCGGCGCCGAGGCGGTGGAGACGGCGTTCAAGGCGGCGCGGAAGTGGGGGGAGAAGGTCAAGGGCATCCCCTCGGGCAAGCAGGAGATCATCGTCTGCAGCAACAATTTCCACGGGCGCACCATCACCATCGTCTCGGCCTCGACAGATGCGCAGTACAAGGATGGCTTCAATCCGCTCACGCCGGGCTTCGTGGTGATCCCGTACGGCGACATCGCGGCGCTCGGCAAGGCGATCGGGCCGAACACGTGCGCGTTCGTGGTCGAGCCGATCCAGGGCGAGGCCGGCATCCAGATCCCGCCGGCCGGGTTCCTCGAGCAGGCGGCTGCGCTCTGCCGCGCGAACAACGCGCTCTTCATCCTCGACGAGATCCAGTCGGGACTGGGTCGGACGGGGAAGATGTTCGCGTACCAGCACGAGGACGTGGAGCCGGACGGGCTCATCGTCGGCAAGGCGCTGTCGGGCGGCTTCTATCCGGTGTCCGCGTTCGTGTCACGCAAGGACGTGATGGACGTGTTCACGCCCGGCGACCACGGCAGCACGTTCGGCGGCAACCCGCTCGGCTGCGCCATCGCGATCGCGGCGCTGAAGGTGATCGTCGACGAGGATCTGCCCGGCCGCTCGGCCGAGCTGGGCGCGTACTTCCTGGACCGTTTGAAGACGCTCGGCAATCCGCACATCCGGGAGATCCGCGGCCGCGGCCTCTGGATCGGCGTCGAGCTGGACGGTCCGGCGCGGCCGTATTGCGAGGCGCTCATGGAGAAGGGGCTGCTCTGCAAGGAGACGCACGAGAACGTGATCCGCTTCGCACCGCCGCTCGTGATCACGAAGGACGAGCTGGACTGGGCGTTCGAGCGGATCCGCCAGGTGCTGGAAGCCTGAATCGGGACGGCATGGGGACGATCTTCCCCGTCATCGCGTCTACCATGACCTCGCGCACGTTCTTGTCGGCCGCCCGGATCCGGAACGCGTAGATCAGCCGCCCGCCGCGCTCCTCGATCGTTCGCGACTGCAGCGAGCCGTTGGGCACGGTCGCCATGCCCGTCGCCGTCGCGGAATCCGCCTTGACCTTCGCCTTCGCCTCGAGGCCGGGCCGCATCTCCTTGAGCGGTGGCAACGATATCGACTTCGGGGCCGACGTCTTCTGCGCCACCGGTTTCGCCACCGTGCCGGGTGGCGTCACGACCCTCTTCGGCCGTGTCTGGGCCTGCGCAGCGGTTGCCGCGGCGAGTATCAGGACGAAAGCGAGTGCCGCCTGCTTCATTCTGCCTCCTGGGGGGGCGGTCGGGGGGGTGCCGGGGAGGTCGGCGGCCGGACACAGGGGAGGCCCCGCGGCCGGTGTCGCCGAAGATCGGGCCGGCTTGCTTTCAGGAGGATTACAGCGCTCTCGGCATGGACAGCCGCGCGATCGTTCCGCGATCCTGCGCAGGCTCGAGCGAGAGCGAAGCGCCGTGCGCGTCGGCGATCCAGCGCGCGATGGAGAGGCCGAGGCCGGCGCCGCCCGAGCGGCCGCGCGCGGGGTCGCCCCGGACGAACCGCTCGAACACGTGGGGCCGGACGTCCGGATCGATGCCGGTGCCGTCGTCGCACACCATCAACACAGCGTGCTTCCCCTCGGGAAACACCGAGACGGTGACGCGCCCGCCCGCGTCCGTGAACTTGATGGCGTTGTCGATCAGGATCATGAGCAGCTGCCGGATCAGCTCGCCGTCGCCGACGACCGCCGTCTCCTCGTACCGGCCGAGCTCGAGTGCGACGTTGCGCGTCGACGCCAGCGCGCCCGCCGCGGACACCGCGTTCGCCGCCACGTCATCGAGGAAGAAGCGGTTGCGCTCGATGGGCCGGTCGCCGGAATCCGCGCGCGCGAGCAGCAGCAGATCCTCGGCGATGCGTCCGAGCCGCGTCACTTCCTGCTCGATGCTGCCCAGCGCCGATGCGTAGGCGGCCGGCTCGCGCTCGCGTCGCAGCGTGACCTCGGCCTGCGTGCGGACCAGCGCAATCGGCGTGCGCAGCTCGTGCGCCGCATCGGCGACGAAGCGCCGCATCCGCTCGACCGACTCCTCGACCGGCTTGGTGGACATGCGGGCCAGGCGGTAGCCGCCGAACCCGACCATCGCGACCGCGACCAGTCCGGCGAGCGTGAAAGCCTCGAGCAGGCGTCGGTACTGTCGCTCGATCGGCTCGGTGTCCGCCAGCACCAGCATCGCGAACCGGGCATCGCCCAGCACGAACCGCTCGCCCAGCACCTCCCAGCTCTGCGTCCCCGACTCGAACGTCTCGTGGACGATCGCCTTCTCCAGCGCGACCTGCGCGGCGCGCGCGACGGCGGGCGGCGCATCGGGCCCCGCCAGCTCGCCCGACGCGTCGAACACGTATACGGGGTGGTCCGGCGTATCGAAGTCGGTGACCGCTTCGGCGGCGGCGACCAGCGGGTCGACCCGGTCCGCGGAGCGGACGAGGGCTGCGCGGATCGAGCCCTGCACGGCGTCGCTCATCTCGCGCTCGCGCTCGCTCCTGAGCAGGTGCGTGATCGAGAAGAAGAGGACGGTGGCGAGGCTGAGCAGGGTCGCGGAGAAGGTGGCGACGTACCAGGCCGTGAGACGGAAGCGCAGTCTGCGCAGCTCGGGTGTGAGCCGCCGCGGAGCGGTCATGTGCCGAAGCGGTAGCCGGCGGCCCTGACGGTGTGGATCAGCTTCTGGTCGAACGGGTCGTCGATCTTCGCGCGGAGCCGGCGGACCAGCACCTCGATGGCGTTGGCGAACGGATCGTGGTTGTCGTCCCAGACGTAGCCCGTGATGGTCGCCCGGTCCACTACCCGGCCCTCATGGCGGAGCAGGCACTCGAGCAGCTCGAACTCCTTGCCCGTCAGTTCGATCGGCCGCCCCGCGCGATGCACATCGCGCGAACCGAGATCGACTTCGAGATCCGCGACCTTGTGGACGTCCGGCGCCAGCACCGGCTGCCGCCGGGTGAGCGCGCGGACCCGGGCCAGCAACTCATCGAACGCGAACGGCTTGACCAGGTAGTCGTCCGCGCCCGCATCGAGGCCCGTCACGCGGTCGTCGATCGCGTCGCGCGCCGTAAGCAGCAGGATCGGCGTCGCGATGTCCTTCCGCCGCAGCTCGCGGCAGACCTCGAACCCGTTCCGACCCGGCAGCATCACGTCCAGCACGATGACCGCGAGCGTCTCGATGGCCGCCGCCATGATCGCTTCACTCGCGTTTGTCGCCGTCACCACCTCGAAATGCTCCTCCCGCAAGCCGCGTTCGAGCGCCTCCAGCATCTCCGGGTCATCCTCGACGATCAGCAGCCTCATCCGTGCACTCTCCGGCTGTTGGGCACCAGAATGATAGCGGCGGGATCGGGTCGTGGTTCCCCGGTTTGAAGAAGAGGGGCCACGTTGACGCCGGCCGGTGCGAAGAAGAACTTGGAGGGCGGCACCCGTCCCCGTCGCACCCGAAGGAGCCATGCCATGCGCTCGACGCGTCCTTTGCCGTTCGTGATCACGGCCGCACTCCTGGGTCTCGCCTGCACGGCGCCGCTCGCGGCCCAGGCCCGGTCGCAGGCCGTCACCCTGCTCCGGCCGGCACGCGTCTTCGACGGGATGACGCCCGCCCCGCACGAGGGCTGGGTCGTGCTCGTGACCGGCAACCGGATCACCGCGGCGGGACCGGCGGCAGAGGTGCGCGCGCCGGCCGGCGCACGCATCATCGACCTGCCCGGCCTCACGCTCTCGCCCGGGCTCATCGAGGGACACTCCCACCTGCTGCTCCACCCGTACGACGAGACGCCATGGAACGACCAGGTGCTCCGCGAGAGCGTCGCCGAACGGGTCGCGCGCGCGGTCAATCACGCCCGCGCGACGCTCGAGGCCGGCTTCACCACGACGCGTGATCTCGGGACCGAGGGCGCCGGCTACGCCGACGTCGGCCTGAAACAGGCCATCGAGAAGGGCGTGATCCCGGGTCCGCGCATGCTCGTCGCCGGCCCCGCCATCGTGGCGACCGGCAGCTACGGGCCGAAAGGATTCCACGCGGGCGTGACGGTGCCGCTCGGCGCCGAGGAAGCCGACGGCGCCGACCTGATTCGCGTCGCCCGGAACCAGATCGGGAAGGGCGTCGACATCGTCAAGGTCTACGCCGACTACCGCTGGGGCCCGAACGGCGAGGCCATGCCCACGTTCACGGAGCCGGAGCTCGAGGAGCTGGTGCGCGTTGCCTCGAGCAGTGGGCGGCCCGTCTCCGCGCACGCGTCCACCGCCGAAGGGATGCGCCGCGCGATCCTCGCCGGCGTATCCACCATCGAGCATGGCGACGGCGGTACGCCCGAGATCTTCGCGCTCATGAAGCAGCACGGTATTCCGCTCTGTCCGACACTCGCTGCGGGCGACGCCACCGCGCAGTACGCCGGCTGGCGGAAGGGCACCGATCCCGAGCCCGCGCGCATCACGGCCAAGCGGGCCAGCTTCCGCGCCGCCCTCGACGCCGGCGTCGAGATGTGCGTCGGTGGTGACGTCGGCGTGTACACGCACGGCACCAACGCCCGCGAGATGGAGATGATGGTGGACTACGGCATGACGTCCTCGGCGGTCATGATCGCGGCGACCTCCGCCAACGCGCGCTTCTTCGGGCTCGCCGACCGACTCGGCAGCATCCGCCGTGGACTGCTCGCCGACCTGGTCGCCTTCGATGGCGACCCGACCCGCGACATCGCGGCCACGCGCCACGTTCGCTTCGTGATGAAGGACGGCGCGATCGTGCTCCAGCGGTGAGTCCATGACCGACTTGACGGACGCGTTGCTCGATGTCGGGAACGGCGTGCCGGCTGCCCGCGACCGGCTATTTCCGCTCGTGCTCGACGCGCTGCGGCGGGTCGCCCGCACGCGCCTCGTCTCCGATCGGCCCGAGCGGACGCTGGGCGCCGCCGCGCTCGTTCACGACGCCTACCTCGCTATGATCGACCAGTCTCGCGTCCAGTGGCGCAGCCGCTCCCACTTCTTTACTACCGCCTCCCTCGCCATGCGGCGGATCCTCGTCGATGATGCACGTGCCCGCGCCACGCCCCACCTCGCGCCGGTCGCGGAGCGGAACGCCCGCATCGCGTGGGACGGGGATGCCGAGCGCATCCTCGCGCTCGACGAGGCGCTGAAGCGGCTGGGCGCGTTCAATCCGCGTGGCGCCGACATTGTCATGTGCCGCTACTTCGGCGGGCTCGACCTGCAGGAGACGGCGGAAGCGCTCCGCATCCCGCCCATCGCCGTCCGCCGTGGCTGGGACTCCGCCCGCGCGTGGCTCCGCCGCGAGCTGGAAAACGACGGCACCCCGTGAAACCGGAACGCTGGCATCGCATCGAGGAACTGTTCCTCGCCGCGCGCGAGCTCGACGACGACGACCGCGCCGCACTGTTCGACCGCGAGTGCGCGGACGACGCCCAGCTACGTCGCGAAGTCGAAACCATGCTCGCCGCCGCCGTGGCTGATCCGGACTTCCTCGAGACTCCACCCAGTGCACACCCGCTCGAGCCCTGACCGCCCCCCCCGCCGGGTTCGTTGACGGGCGCCGCGGCGCGACTGATCTTGAGCCCCACGTCACTACGCATCCGCACCGAATCGAGGGCCCAATGTCCGGAAGCCGTCGCGAGTTCCTGCGCACGACCGCCGCCGCCGGCGCGGCCATCATGGTCGGCGTCGATCGCGCCGCCGCCACGCCCGTTCCGCATCCAACCCCGTCACCGTCGCCGTCCCCGTGCCCGCGCCGGATCCGGCTGCTCATTCTGGGCGGGACCGGCTTCATCGGACCCCACCAGGTGCGCTACGCGCTGGAGCGCGGACACGAGGTCACCATCTTCAACCGCGGCAGCCATCCCGGAATGTTTCCCGGCGTGGAGGAACTGACCGGCGACCGCGCGGTCTCCGACTACACGTCGCTCGAAGGTCGCGAGTGGGACGCGGTCATCGACAACTCGGCGTCCTCCGGCCCGACTGCGCCGCAGTGGGTGAAGGACGCGGCCACGCGGCTCAGGGACAGCGTCGGACAATACCTCTTCATCTCGACACGCTCCGTGTTCGCCGATCTGAGCCAGGTGCCCGCGACCGTCGACGCGCCCGTGCTGACGCCGGCTACCACGCCCAACTGGACCGAGGGCCGCCCGTACCCGTACGGCCTCGGCAAGGCGCTCGCCGAGAAGGAGGCGCGCGCCGCGTTCGGCGAGCGCGCCACCGTCGTACGGCCCGGCCTCATCATCGGACCCGGCGATCAGACCGACCGATTCACCTACTGGCCCGTCCGCATCGAGCGCGGCGGCGAGATCCTCGCCCCGGGCGATCCCCTGAACGATCGCGTCCAGATCATCGACGTCCGCGACCTGTGCGACTGGGTCGTTCGCCTCTGCGAGACCCATACCTCCGGTACCTTCATGGGCATCGGTCCCGAGAACGGCCGCTCCATCGCCGAGATGCTCCACGGTATCGCAGCGGTCGTCACCACGCCGCTCTCCTGGACCTGGGCCGACCGCGAGTTCCTCGTCGCCCGCCGCGTCCGGCCGTACGCCGAGATGCCCGTCTGGCAGCCGCCCACGCCCGGCAACGAGGGCTTCGCCCGCTTCGACCTCAGCCGCGAGGTCGCGGCCGGGCTCGCGTTCCGCTCACTCGCCGATACGACGACCGCGACGCTCGAGTACCACCATTCACGGCCCGCCGAGCGCCAGGCCGCGCTGCGCGCGGGACTCAAGCCGGAGCGCGAGGCGGAAGTGCTGCAGGAGTGGCATCAACTGCGCGGGTAGCGGGAGCGGAGGCGGAGGCGTTTGCGGGGACGGGAGCGGGAGCGGCGGGAGCGGCGGGAGCGGCGGGAGCGGGAGCGGAGGGAGCGGGGGCGAAGGGGGAGGCGGGTGCGCCTCTCGAGTCAGAAGAGGATCAGCCAGGCGGCGCCGGCGAGGGCCCAGCCCATGAGGACGTCGCCGGGGTAGTGCACGCCGAGGTAGCAGCGGGACACGCCCACGAGCAGCGCGGTGATCAGGACGAGGATCCCGAGCGACGCGGGCAACGCGGCGGCGAACGGCAGCGCGACGGCCAGCGCGACCGCGGCGTGCCCGGACGGGAAGCTGAACTTGTCGGGCGGGTCCGCGAGGAAGCCGAATCCGACGGGCAGCTCGGGTCGGGTCCGGGAGAACGCCCGTTTGAGCAGTTGCACCGATACGTGTGTGACGACGAGCATGAGCACGGCGTCCGCGCCCACACCCGGCACCAACCCGAAGGCCGCGAGCAGTGCGAGCGTGATCGTGCTCGTCGCTCCGCCCAAGTGGGTCAGTAGCGAGAAGGAACGGTCGAGCACGGGGCGGCGCCGAAGCACCATCGCCGCCAGCAACCGTTCGTCGTAGTCTCGTAGCCGCATGAACAAAGCTGTCACACCTAAAGGATCGTCGGCATTTCCTGTAAAGTGAATACGGATTGGTAGCGCGCGAGTTCCAGAGGTGTGATCGTCACGTTTCGTTGTGGCCCGCCGGGGAGGGCGGGGGCATCAGGCACCGGGCGGGATCACGCCTTCCCTGAACAGCCGGAACCAGGCCCGCCGGTCCGGTTCCTCGAGCAGGTCGAGCGCCTTGATGATCTCGTGGGCGAACTCGACCTCGCCCGCCCCGTTGGCCGTGATCAGGCCGTTGTCCGACACTCCCAGCACGTTCACGTAGTAGGCGTCGTCGCGGTACTCCGGCACCTGGTTCTTCAGGTAGTAGAGCCCCTCGCTCGTGTGCCGCGTGCTGCCGAGCAGGCCGGCCCGCGCGAGCGTGAGCGTGCCCGACCCGATCGCGGCGACCGGGATGTCGGCCGACCGGAACGTGCGGAGCACGGCCGTCACGGCCTCCGGCTGGCCGGTCTCCCAGAGCGCGCCACCCGGCACGATCAGCATGCACGCGTCCTCGGCCCGGACCTCGGCGAGCTCGACGTCCGGCTTGACGCGCAGCCCGCCCCAGGACAACACGGAGTGATGGGACGGCGCGGCCGTGCGCAGGGACCGGCCTTCCCGGTCCTGGATCATGGCGCAGGCATGCGCCGTCTGCCAGTCCGCGAAACCGTCGAACACGATCAAGTAGGCGTGCGACGCGTCCATCGTCTCCTCAGCGCCTTCGGGGCAGCGTGCGCGGGTCCACGTACAGGTGGAACCCGTCGAGGACCACCCGGTCCGGACCCACCGCGATCTTCGTCCACTGGCCGGTCGCGCTCGGCACGACCGTCCATTCCAACTCGCCGCGATTCTCGTTCAGCAACTCGAGGTACGCGGCCACCGCCTCGCGAGTCGTGTCCGCGAACAGTCGCGCCAGCCGGTGCCCGTCCCGGATCCAGAGCCAGGCCGTACGGCGATCGGTGTCCGGGTCGCCGATCACGGCCTCATCGGTCTCGCGGAACCAGCCCAGCAGCCGGGCATGGAATTCGAGCTTCGTGATCCAGTCGGCTCGACCCAGTCGCTCCATTGACATGGGTACCTTTACCCCGGCCGGGCCGGGCCGGCAAGGGCCGGATCCGCGACGGTCCGTCCGGTGTTTCCCGACCGGACCGCCGCGGCGTCGCGGGACCGGGCCAGGCAAGGTCGGCCGGCCACCGCGTCAGTCGCGTCGCGGCCGCGTCGCCGCGACCTCGGCCGCGCGCCGGCCGAGCGCCTGCGCCGCATCGAGGCTCGCCGCCGGGATCGACGGGCTGGCCGCCGACCCGGTCGCTGCCGCCACCCCGAAGTTGCCGAACTCGACGTCGCCTTCACGGAAGACCGGCCCCACCACGATCATGCCGTGGTTCAGCATCGCCAGCAGCAGTGACGTCACCACCATCTCCATGCCGCCGCCGCCCGTAGCGCCCGTCGCGAACGCGCCACCGATCCGGTCCCTCCCCGAGAAGCCGAGCACCGGCCAGCTCTCGATGAACGCTTTCATCGGCGACGCCATGTTCGCCCAGTACGTCGGCGAGCCCAGCAGCACCGCGTCCGCCGAGTCGAGTACGGCGCCGCCGACCGAATCGATCGGCAGAATCCGGACGACTGCGCCCGCACCACGCGCGCCCTCCGCCACCGCCTCCGCCAGCCGCTTCGTCATCCCCGTCTGCGACCAGTACGCGACCAGCACGAAAGGGTGTGCAGCCCCGGACGCCTGCCCGGCCGGTGCCGCCGCCGACTCGGTGGCCGCCCGCGTCTCGGCCACCGGCCCGTCCGGCGCGCACCCCGCGAGCGCGACGACACCGAGCGTCAGCCCCGCCAGGATCGCCCGCATCCGCACGCTGCACCGTACCCGTGCCGACCACATCACGCCCTCACTTTCACCTTCCGTCATTCCCGCCACCCTTTCTGTACTCAGTATCTCCCCCGACCAGCGCGAAGATCTTGCGCCACTCCGTGATCGGCAGAGCGCCAACGGCCCGCTGCCCGTTCACGAAGAAAGTGGGTGTCGAGCGGACCATCAACTCTCTGGCGGCGGCGGCGTTCTGTTTCGCCCGTGCGACGACGGCATCGCTCCGGTAGCAGCGGCTGAACCGGTTCGCGTCGAGGCCGAGTCCGCGCGCGAACTCGGCGAACTTCGGTCCCGGGTCTTTCAGCCGGTTCCACTCCTTCTGCTTCGCGTAGAGGAGATCGTGCATCGACCAGAACGCGTCCTGGTCGGCCGCGCACTCGGCGGCGGTCGCCGCCTCGTCGCCGTTCGGGAACATGCCGAGGATGAAGGGCACGTACTTCCACTGCACGCGTCCGGTGGCCACGAACTCGCGTTGCAGCTCGGGCCAGACGTCGCGCGCGAACTGGCCGCACGCGGAACAGCCGAAGTCGGCGAACTCGACCACCAGGATCGGAGCCCCGGTCATGCCCCGGTCGTACCCGAGCTTCGTCACGTCCACGCCCTGAGTCGTGCCCGGTCGCGGCCAGGCCGCGAGCACCAGGGCGAACACCGCCGTCATTCGATTCCGATTGGACATTGACCCGTCGCTCAGGTTCGTACAGCCGCGACCGCGCAGCCGGGTCGGACCGCCGCCCGGCCCGTCAGTCCGGTTCCGCGCCGCCCGCCGCGCCCGCCCGCTCCTCCGCCAGCAGGGCGAGGAACACGCGCCGGCGCAGGCCGGCCGGGACCGGGTGCTTCATGTGCTGCCCGACGAACTCGCGGAACGCCCGCTGGAAGTCGAAGTGCGGGTAGCACGCCCTGCACGCTTCGAGATGGTCGTGCACCTGTTCCGTGTCGTGCGCGGGAAGCTCCCCGTCAATGTAAGCCCAGAGCTTCTCGATCGCTTCCTGGCACGAAATGTGTCCCGGTCCGCTCATTGTGCACCCCCGCGGATGTAGCCCATCTCGGTCGCGTAGTCCCGCAGTGCCTGCGCCAGCAGCCGACGGCCCCGGTAGAGCCGGCTCTTCACCGTCCCGACCGGAACGCCGAGAACCTCCGCGATCTCGTTGTAGCTCAGACCCTCGATGTCACTCATGACCAGCGCGTCGTGGAACTCCGCGGGCAGGTTCGCCACCGCCGCTTCCACCTCCGCGTCGAGGAACGACTTGAAGAACGTCTGCTCCGGATCGTCCGACTGCAGTTCGCTCAGGACCCGCGCCGAGGCCAGCGCCTCGACCGCGTGGTCCAGCTCGCTCTCCAGCACCTCGCTTCGCCGGCTCTCCCGCTCGCGGCCCCGCAGAAACGCGTTCCGGCAGATCGTGAACAGCCACGACCGGCAGCTCGTGCCCGGCGTGTACGTCGACCAGTGACGGTGCGCCCGCAGGAACGTCTCCTGGGTCAGGTCCTCCGCCGCCGCCTGGTCGCCGCCCGTCAGGCGCAGGCTGAACCGGTACACCGCCTCCAGCCACGGTAGCGCTTCCTCCGCGAAGCCCGGCAGCGCGATGCGCGGCTCCACCCCCGCCGTTTCCGCCTCGTCCGCCATCCCTCATCCCCCTTCGGTTGCCACCTCTCTAATTCGAGTACCCCGCTCCCCGGTTCCGCTCCCGCCCCGCCCCCGCCCCTGCTCCCGCCCCGCTCCCGCCGCCCCCACTCCCGCCCCCGCAAACGCCTCCGCCTCCGCTCCCGCACGGGCCGCGGGGTAACCGCGGTGAGGCCCGATCCCGTTCCCCGGCCTTGCTCCTCCCACCCCTCCGGATGTACCCATCCACGATGGCAGAACAGCCGACCCTCGAGACGGAACGGCTCCGGCTCCGGCCGTTCGCGGTGGGCGACGCGTCCACGGTCCAGTTGCTGGCCGGTGAACGCGAGATCGCGGCGACGACGATCAACATCCCGTTTCCGTACGCGGACGGGATGGCGGAGTCGTGGATCACTGGCCATCCCGAGTTGTGGCGGAACGGGACGGGCATGATCTGCGCGATCGACTCGAAGGCGGAGGTCCGGCTGATCGGTGCGGTGGGGCTCCGCATCGAGCTGGCCCAGCGACGGGCCGAGCTCGGCTACTGGATCGGGCGGTACTGGTGGGGCCATGGGTACGCGACGGAGGCCTCGCGCGCGCTCGTCGGCTGGGCCTTCGAGCGGCTCGGCCTGCAGCGGGTGTTCGCCCGCCATTTCGGGAGCAACCCGGCATCGGGCCGGGTGCTCGAGAAGATCGGGATGCGGCGCGAGGGCGTGCTCCGCCGTCACATCATCAAGTGGGGCCGATTCGAGGACATCGTGGTCTACGGCGTCCTCGCCGACGAGTTCACGTCGTGAGGCTGCGGCTCGCGGCCGCACTGCTGGCGGCCGTCGTTCTCGGTACGATCGCGCTCCAGCGGATCGCCGGGTCGCGGCCGGCGCCGGACCCGGGCGTGGCGGTCGCATCCACCGAGGTCCGCGCCGCGCGCGGGCCGGCGCTCGGCCGCGCCGAGTTCGCCGCCCTGATCGCCCGCATCTCCGAGCCGGGCGGCTATTTCGACACCGACAACCTGATCTCGAACGAGTCGTCCTACCTGCACGTGATCGGCAAGCTCGAGGAGCTCGGCGTGCACGGCGGCGCGTATCTCGGTGTCGGGCCTGACCAGAACTTCTCCTACATCGCCCGGATCCGGCCCGACATCGCGTTCATCATCGACATCCGGCGCGACAACCTGCTCCAGCACCTCTGGTTCAAGGCGCTGTTCGAGCTGGCACCGACGCGCATCGAGTACCTCTCGCTGATGATGGGACGGAAGCCGCCCGCGCGGCCCGCGCGCTGGGAGGATGCCACGATCGCCGCGCTGATCGACCAGGTCTCGATGCGGCCGGTCGATGCGGAAACGCTGGCCGAGGCGCGCCGCCGCGTGCTCGATGCCGCCGTCGCCTCCGGCGTGCCGCTCTCCGCGGAGGACCGCGCGACCATTGCGCGCATCCACCAACGCTTTGCCCTCGCCGGATTCGGGCTCCGCTTCACCAGCTACGGCCGCGCGCCTCGGCCCTTCTACCCGACCTACGGCGAACTGCTGCTCGAGAAAGACCTGCAGGGCAGGCAGGTCAGCTACCTCGCAAGCGAGGCCGACTACCGGTTCGTGCGCGACCTCGAGCGCCGCAACCTCGTCGTCCCCGTCGTCGGCGACCTGGCCGGTTCGCACGCGCTCGCCACGATCGCCGAAGTCCTCCGCGGGCGCGGTACCGCCGTGTCCGCGTTCTACCTCTCCAACGTCGAGTTCTACCTGATGCAGAACGGCTCGTTCGACCGCTTTGCCCACAACGTGACCGCCCTGCCCGCGCAGAACGACGCGATGCTGATCCGCAGCGTGTTCGGCCAGTTCTACGTCCATCCACAGAACGTGCCCGGCTATTCCAGCACGCAGCTGCTGCAGACCGTCGCCAGTCTGGTCGGCGGGTTCGAGGCGGGCCGCTACCGGACGTACGACGACCTGGTCTACGGCGACCTCGTGCCGGTCCGCTAGGCGGGCTTGGGCGGGGAGGGCGGGGAGGAAGGGGGGGGTGAGGGAAGGGTGGCTTCACGCGTTTCCGGGCGTGTCCGCTCCGCCGGTTCCGGCCTCGGACTCGCCATCGCCCGCTCCATTGCCGACCTCCATGGCGCCACCATCCACCTGGACTCCGAGCCGGGCCGCGGGACCCGTGTCCGCATCACGTTCCCTCTCGCGGATCCGGCCGTGTAAGGTGGATGAAAGGTCGAACAGCTACATTCAGGACCATGTGCGTGGGCACATCACGCCACCGCATTCCCGCCCCGGCCGCGCGTTCGCGCAGCCAGGGGATCACAGCGTAGAGGAGAAACGAAATGAGACCGAGATTCGCCACCCTGGCCGTCGTGCTGAGCCTTGCCGCGCTACCCCTCGCCATCGCCTGCGAGCGCGGCGAGAACGAAGAGAACGAAACCGCGGAAGCCGCCGAGGGGACGGCGGAAGCTGCCGAGGCAGCGGAGATGCCACAGGCCGACCTTCTGAAGGAAGCGACGATCGACTCTATGACCGCACGCGCGACCGCGCTGGCCGCGGTGCCGGGCGGCGAGATCACGGGGATGGAGCTCGAGCAGGAAGACAGCCTGCTGATCTGGTCGTTCGACATCAAGGTCGCCGGCAAGGAAGGCGTCGAGGAGATCCACGTCGATGCGAAGACCGGCAAGATCGTGAAGACGGAACACGAGACCGACGAGAGCGAGGCGGCGGAGGAAGCGAAAGAGAGCGGCAGCAACTAGATTCGCATTCCCGTTGCGATTCCCGACGGACCGGCGCCCCGGAGCGGCATGCAACGCTCCGGGGCGTCGCGTGTGTCGAAGGGATGAACCTCGACCGGAACCGGCCCATGCGTATCCACCGACTCGCTCCCCTGCTCCTCGCCTTCACCGCGGCCTGCGCGCAGAGCGCGGATGCGCGCCGCGACGCCTGGGTCGCCGAATACGACACCGTCGGCGACACGCTCGTCGTGCGCACGCTGTCCGGTGGCGAGTGGGGCCCCGTCCAGCTCGTCTCCGAGATGAGCATCGGTGAGCTCGAGTCGAGCCGGGAGGAGTACCTGATCGGACGCATCAGCGGGCTCGCCGTCGACACCGCGGGCGACATCTACGCCTACGACAGCCAGGTCCCCGCGCTCCGCAAGTACGGCCCCGACGGGAGCTTCATCATGACGCTCGGTCGCGAGGGCGGGGGCCCCGGCGAGTACGCCAACTCCGACGGCGGCCTCGTCATCCTCGAGGATGGCCGGATCCTGCTCCGCGATCCCGGCAACGCGCGCTTCACCATCTACAACCCCGATGGCACGCTCGCCGACGAATGGCTCGGCCGGGGCGGCTTCTTCACGTCCACGCCACCCTTCGCCGACACCGCCGGCTACGTCTACAACCCGGTGATCGAGGATTGGCCGGAAGGAAAGCGCCCCGCGTCCGGCGACCTCTGGCGCTGGCGCATGGTCCGCTACGCCCCCGACGGTACACCGCTCGATACGCTCGACCTGCCCGACTACGACTTCCAGCGGCAGGCCATCATCGCCGAGAGCGTCACGAAGAACGGGACCAGCCGGTCCATGAGCACCGTGCCGTTCGCGCCCTCGTTCCAGTGGACGATGAGTCCGCTCGGCCAATTCGTCGCCGGCGTCGGCGACCACTACGCCATCGACCAGTACCTGCCGGGCGGCAAGGTGCTCCGCATCGAGCGCGTCGTCGAACCCGTCCCCGTCTCGTCCGCCGAGAAAGCCAACGCCGAAGAGCGCGCGGTCGCCAACATGCGCCAGACCGACCCGTCCTGGCGCTGGAACGGCCCGCCGATTCCCGACCACAAACCCGCGTTCAGCGGGATGTTCGTCGGCCAGGACGCCAGGATCTGGGTGCTCCGGCCCGCGCCGAGCGAGCCGATCCCGGAAGACGAGATCGAGAAGCCGAAGCCGCGCGAGGACGGGACCACGTTCCCGCCGCAGCGGTTCCGCGAGCCCATCGTCTACGACGTCTTCGAGGCGGACGGCCGCTACCTCGGCCAGGTTGCGGCGCCGAAAGGGTTCACCGGCTACCCGCAGCCCGTCGCGCGCGGCGACTTCCTCTGGGGCATCGTCCAGGACGAGCTGGGCGTGAGCACCATTCAGCGCTTCCGCATCACGCCCACCGGCACCCGGCCGGTCGGCGACGACTGACGCCGGAGCGCCGCGTCAGCCGAGCACGCCGCGCCAACGCGCGGGATCGATCGCGTATCCCGGGAACACCGCGTCGAGCCGGTCAGCGCCCAGGTGCTGCGCCACGATTTCGGCGAAGACGTCGCGGAAGTCCGTGGTGAGCGCGAGGTCGCGGCCCTCGTTCAGCTGCTCGGGCTCGAGGCCCGGCCACTCGCCCAGCACGCGGCCGCCCGCCACCGCCCCGCCCATCACCATCATGCAGTTGGCGTGGCCGTGGTCCGTGCCGCCCGATCCGTTCTCCGCCGCCGTCCGGCCGAATTCCGACATGGTCAGGATCACGACGTCATTCATCCGGTCGCCCAAGTCGTCGTACAGCGCGCGCAGCCCGCGGCCCAACTCGTCGAACCGGCGCGGCAGCTGGCCTTCGAGCCCGCCTTGCGCCTGGTGCGTGTCCCAACCGCCGAGATCCGCGAACGCGATCTCGACGCCGACTTCCGCCTTGATCAGCTGCGCGATCTGCCGCAGCGAACGGCCGAACGCGCCGGCCGGGTACTCGATGCCCGGCGCCGGACGGTACTGCGACGGATTCGCGTGCTTCAGGACGCCGACCGCCTCGAATGCTTCGTCCGCCGCCTCGCTCACCAGTGTGCCGCCCGCTTCGCGGTACGCCCGCGCGAACGCCGTTTCCAGCGACGGGTCCCGACCGCCCGCAACGCCGAACCGGTCCAGGTCCTCGATCGCCAGCGATGATTCCGGACCTCGAAGCGAAAGCGGCAGCGCAGCGCCCATTGCCACACCGCGGAGCGACGGCGAGAACGCCATCGCCGTCTGCCCCGTCGCGTGGTCGGCGGCGTGCGCCCGCGCGTCCGCCAGTGTGCGGCCATCGCATTCCGCGCATGGCGTGTGCGCGAGGACGCGGTTCAGCCAGCCGTCCTTCGTGCTCTTCATTCCCGGCGTCGCCGTTTCCATGAAGTCCTGCGCGTCGAAATGCGAGCGCGTCGGGTGCGGCGAACCGACCGCGTGCACGATGGCCAGCTCACGACGCGTGAACAGCTCGTGCAGCGGCGAGAGCGAGGGGTGCAGCCCGAAGAAGCCGTCGAGGTCGAGTGCGCCGCCGCCGCTCCGCTGCGGGGCCGGCACCGCGATCGTCCGGCGTCTCGCGTAGTACGCCTTCTCCCCGAACGGGACCACCATGTTCAGCCCGTCGACCGCGCCCCGCTGGAAGATGCAGATCAGCGTCTTCTTCCGCGCCGCGCCGCGTGTCTCCGCCAGCAGCGAGCGTGTGACGAAGCGCGGAGGCAGGCCGAGCGCGACGAGCGCGAGCGCGCCCCGTCGCATGAAGATCCGTCGCGTGACGTCGCCCATGAGCTGCCTCCTTCAATAACGCTGGAATTCAGGCGAGCCGAGCGCCAGCCCGGTCGCGCGCGCGGCCAGAGCGCGCCGCGCCGCGCCCGCCTGCGCCTGTTCCTCGAGATCCGCGCGGATGCCGGCCGCGAGCGCCTCGTGCGATACGCCCGGCAGCAGCGGCGCCAGCATCGCGTCCAGCCACGCCTCGCCAGTCAGGCCGGCGGTCGCGCCATCCGCGAACCGTGCGCCATCGAACCGGATCCCGTCCAGCCGCCCGCCCGCCAGCGCGATCGCGAAATTCATCCGGCCGAGCATCGAGCCGCTGTTCACCCAGTCCTCGGAACTCGACGGGTATCCGGTCGGCGCCGACTCGAGATACGGCACCTCGCCCAGCCCGCGCAGCGTCTCCACCAGCCGGCGCGACGGACCGACCTCCGCGCCCGTCGCTCGCAGCGCGCTCGCCACCAGCCGGAACGGAGACTTCACCTTCGCGCCCCGGTTCGCCTCCGCGTAGAAGCGCTCCGATGAGAACAGCGCGCGTGTCACTTCGCGCAGGTCACCGTCCGTCCGCTCGAATACCGACGCCAGCTCGTCCACCAGGTCGAGATCCGGCGCGTCCGACACGAACCGCTCCACCAGCTCCGTCGCGATGTGACGCGCGGTCGCCGGGCTGTGCGCCAGCATCCGGATCACATCCTCGCCATCCTCGATGCCACGGCCGGCCGGCAGCGTGTGCCCCAGCACGGTCTTGTCGCCGCGGTCGTGCAGCTCCGGCCGGAACACGAACCGGATCTCGCCCGTCACGCCCGCGCGTCCCGCGTTCGGCCCGGGCGGCGTCATCGTCCAGCCCGTGAGGGAGCGCGCGACATTGACCACGTCTTCCTGCGTGTAGCCGCCATCCACGCCCAGCGTGTGCAACTCCATGAGCTCGCGCGCGTAGTTCTCGTTGATGCCGCGCATCCGGCGCGTCGCGCTACCCGCCGCTTCCGCGAGGCGTTCGAGTTGCTCGACCGTCACCCCGCGCTGCCGTGCCAGCCGCTCCTTCTGCTGCCGCGTCATCCGGCCCAGCCGATCCGCCAGCGCACGCTGTCGAGTGGCCGCGAGCCGGTCCGCCTCTGGATCCGGCGCCGCGCTTGTCCAGTTGTCGAGGTAGAACAGCATTGCCGGATGCTGCGCCGTGGCACGCAGCATGTCCTCGAACCGGCCGAACACGTACGGCCGTATCGCGCGCCGCTCGAAGTCACCCACCAGATATCGGTCCGCGCCCTTCGCCCAGAACACATTGAAGTGATTGAACCAGAAGTCCGTCATCACTTCCTCGAGCTGACGCTCCGAGTGCACCGCGCGCGCCAGCTTCGCCCCGACCAGGTCGCCCAGAATCCGCGTCGGCGCCGTCTCCGCGCGCCGCCGTCGCTCCGCCGCCGTCAGCGCTGGCGGTGCGCTGTTCCCCTGCATCGCGCGCATCGAGTCCGGCCGTGGCCGCGCCTGCGGAAAATCGCGGTACAGTGATGCCACGCTCGCCGATGCGGCCGGGAATCGCGCGAGCCGCGGACCGAGAGCGGCATCATCGAGTCGGTCGGGGTGCAGCTGCGCATCCAGCCACTGGTCCGCGCCCTCCGCGAGAACACGCGCGAGGTCCGCCTCCCGGAAGCCGAACGTCGCGCGGTTCAACAGTTGGACCGCGCGCGCCGTGTCCGCCGCTCCCGCCGACTGCCACGGCGCCACGCCGCGCGCCGGTCGGACGCTCGCGGACACGATGAGCCCCGACAACAACCACACAGGGATCCGTTTCATGAGGCGCCTCCGGTTTCGGCCTGGGACCCTACGGATGCCGCGGCACGCCGCCGCGTTAGTTTGCGCCGACGCCGGAATCAACCGGCCGATCACGCCCGCCGCAGTTCCGCCACGCGTTCCATCACCCGGCCGACCCGGCTCGACGCCAGCATGGCCCCGAGCCGGCCAGGTGCCCGGGGCGGGATCTCCGCGCTCACCCGGAGGATTCGGATCCCGGGCGCCCTCGTTACCGGCCGGCGGCCCCCGCCATCCCCGGAGTCCGTCCTGTCCCCGGAGTCCGTCCTGTCCCCGGAGCTTGCACCACGATCATCGTAGTTGGTAACATGACGCCGGCCCCACCCGGAAGTTCCGGAGAGGCACGTGAATTCGACGATGCTGCTCCCGGGAAGCGACGACGAGGTTCGGAACGGGACGCCGGGGCGGCGCGATCCTGGTGGGAATGCGGCAGGCTCGAGCGCGGAAGGGAGGCGAAGCGGCCGAGTGAGTTCAGTCGGAGGGTCGGCGAAGCCGACGTCGCGAGGCGGCCGTCGGTCGGGCGGCGAGTCGCAGAAGAAGTCACGGGGCGACCGCGTGGCGCGCGCGTACCATCAGCTGCGGGAGCTGATCGTATGGGGCAAGCTCGCCCCGGGTTCGCGCATCATCGAAACGGATGTCGCGGCCCGGCTCGGCGTGAGTCGGACGCCGGTGCGCGCGGCGCTCCAGCGCCTGCTCCAGGAGGGCTACATCCAGGCCGCGGGCAACGGTGGCCAGCAGTCGCGGCTCATGGTCTCGCCGCTGACGCGGGACGACGCGCGCGAGTTGTTCACGATCGTGTCCGAGGTCGAAGCGTTGGCCGCGCGCTGGGCGGCGGAGCGGCCCACCGAGGAGCGGAAAACCGCGGGTGTCCAGCTGCGCGAGATCAACCGCCGGCTGCGCGAGACCGGGGAACGATACGAGCCCGACACGCACGTGCTGTTCGACCTGGACCAGGCCTTCCACTTCGGGTTCATGGCGGCGGGCGCGGGTCCGCGGCTGATGGCGCTGCACAGCGCGGTCCGGCCGCAGTCGGAGCGCTATGTCCGGCTCTACCTGACCACGTTCACGGACGAGATCCACCATTCCGTATCGGAGCACGACGCCATCATCGAGGCCATCGAGACGGGCCGTCCGCTCGACGCCAAGGAGGCCGTGCTCCAGAACTGGCGCAATGCCGGCGAACGACTGTCCGCAGTGATCGACCGGCTGGGAGAGCGCGGGACCTGGTGAGGCGCCGCGCGTCCGGTTCCACCTTCGGCAACGGGCATTCATGGTGACGCGAGCGAAGAAGAGGGCAGGGCCCCCAAGTGTCGCATCCGGCGCGACCGACCGGGGCACGCGCGTCTACGAGCAGTTGCGCGAGTTGATCGTCTGGGGTCGCATCGCACCCGGTACGCGCATCATCGAAGCCGAGGTCGCGACCCGGCTCGGCGTCAGCCGCACGCCCGTCCGCGCCGCGCTCCAGCGGCTGCAGCAGGAGGGCTACGTCGTCGCCGCCGGCAAGAGCCAGCAGTCGCGCCTGTCCGTCGCGCCGCTCACCCAGGACGACGCCCGCGAGTTGTTCGAGGTCGTCGCCGAGGTCGAGGGCCTGGCCGCCCGCCGCGCCGCCGAGCAGCCCGAGACCGTGCGTCGCGACCTCGTCGCACGGCTCGACGAAATCAACGCCGATCTCGACCGCGCCGCCAACGCACCCGATCCCGACGGCCGCGCCATCTTCGACCTCGACCAGTCCTTCCACCGGACCTACGTCGAGATCGGCGGCGGACCGCGCATCCTCGCCCTGCACGACGCCGTCAAGCCGCAGTCGGAGCGTTACATCCGGCTCTACGTCAGCGCGCTCGTCGACGAGATCGGGACCTCGGTCCGCGAGCACGACGTCATCATCCGCGCCATCGAGGCGGGCGAGCCCGAATTCACGCAGACCGCCGTCCGCCGCAACTGGCGCAACGCGGCCGACCGCATGGGCAAGGTCATCGAGCACCTCGGCGAGCGCGGCGCCTGGTAGCGACCCGCTCAGCCATCGCTCGACTCCGGCTCCGGACCATCCGGCTCCGACCGCGCGGCCACGGCCGCCGCCTTGCCGAACACCAGGCCCGTGCCCGCCGCCTGCGTCGCCAGAGCGTCCCGCATCCGCCGGATCTCCTCGTCCGAACGACCCGCCGCCCGCAGCTTCCGGTCCATCTCGATCCGCTTGACCGCCGCCTTGAGCGTGCCCAGCGCGAGCGTCGCGCAGCGTGGGCGCGTGCCCACCACGTCGCGCCCGAGCAGGTCGATGATCGACTCGTAGGACAGCTCGTTCACTTCCGCGAACGTCATTTTCTTCCGGTTCACGCGCTGCGCCAGGATCGATGCCGCCGCCATGCTGATGGTGCAGCCGTCGCCCTCGAAGGCGACCTCCTCAATGCGGTCGGCATCAGGCGCGGCCCGCACGTGCATCGTGACCACGTCGCCGCAGCCCGGGTTGCCGCCCGGCATGTGAGCGTCCGCCGGCTCGAGCGGCCCCTTGTGCCGCGGGTTCCGGTAATGGTCCGTGAGCAGCGCGATCCGGGATTGCCGGTCCATCATCGCTCGATCGGGGCGCGCACCATGTTGCCCCACTCCGTCCACGAGCCATCGTAGTTGCGCACCCGCGGGTAGCCGAGCAGGTACGTCAGCGTGAACCAGGTGTGCGACGAGCGCTCACCGATCCTGCAGTAGGCGACGACGTCGTCCTCCGGCGACAGGCCCGCTTCCGCGCCGTAGATCGCCTCCAGCTCTTCGCGGGTTCGAAACGTGTGCGTCTCCGGATCCACCGCCCGCGCCCACGGCACGTTCGTCGCGCCCGGGATGTGGCCACCGCGCAGCGCACCTTCGTTCGGATACTCCGGCATGTGCAGCCGCTCGCCGCTGTACTCCTCGGGCGAGCGCACGTCCACCAGCCGGCCGCCGCCGTCCAGGTGCGCGAACACCTCATGCCGGAACGCCCGGAGCGGTGACTCAGCCCGGCGACCGACCGTGATGTCGCCGGCCGGGTGCTTCGGCATGTCGTTCGACATGGGCAGTCCGTCCGCTTCCCACTTGGCGCGGCCGCCATCCATGATCTTCAGGTGGGGAACACCGAACAGGCGGAACACCCAGAACGCGTACGTCGCCCACCAGTTGTTCTTGTCGCCGTACAGCACGATCGTCGCGCCCTCTTTCACGCCCCGCGCGCGCAGCACCGCCTGCATCCCCTCGTGATCGATGTAGTCCCGCGTGAGCGGATCGTTCAGGTCCGCCACCCAGTCGATCTTCAGCGCGCCCGGCACGTGGCCGACCTCGTAGAGCAGCACGTCCTCGTCGCACTCGAGGATCCGGACGTTCGGATCCTCCCGGTGTTCCTCGACCCAGTCCGTGGACACGAGAACGTCCGGGTGCGCGTAACCGCGGGCCTCGATGGGGGACACCTCGGGCAGGCCGGTACTTCGGATCATGGTTCCTCCACGGGATGCAGGGGGATTACGTCGCAGGCGGGCGGGCCTGTCATCGCGACCTGTCTACCTTCTACATTCGAACCGGCCGACGGTTTCGTTTCTCGCGCCGGCGCCCCTTCGGCGTGCCGGCCCGGCGCCTTCCCGTTCACGCGACCACTCCCATGAACCGATCCCGACCCCGTTCCCCGTTGCGCGCCGCGGCGCTGCTCATGCTCGCGCTTTCCGCCGGCTGTGCCCCCGCCCCGCCCGGCACCGCCGCCACCGCGCCGGATTCCATTCCGGCCGCCGCGCCCTGGGCTGGCGTCGCCACGGCGCTCACCGGCCTCATCCAGCACGAGCTCGCCGACAAGCATCTGCCCTCGCTCACCATCGCGCTCGTCCACGGACCGGGCGTCGTCTGGGCGCGCGGCTTCGGATTCGCCGACCCGGCCGACAGCACGCCCGCCACCGCCGCGACCGTGCACCGCGTCGGCTCCGTCTCCAAGCTCTTCACCGACATAGGCATCATGCAGCGCGTCGAGCGCGGCGAGCTCGACCTCGATGCGCCCGTCACCCGCTGGTTGCCCGATTTCGCGCCCGCCGACACCTTCGGCGTGCCCATTACGCTGCGCATGATGATGGCGCACCGCTCCGGCCTGCAACGTGAACCGCCCGAAGGCAACTACTTCGACGCGGACGGCTCCTCGCTCGAAGCCATGGTCGCGAGCCTCAACGGCAGGCCGCTCGTGTACCAGCCGGGCACTCGCACAAAGTATTCCAACGCCGCTATCGCCACGGTCGGCTACGTGCTGCAGCGCACGGCCGGGCGGCCCTTCGCCGAGGCGCTCCAGGCCGACGTGCTCGAGCCGATGGGCATGCACGACAGCGCCTTCGAACCGTCGTCCGCGCTCGATGCCCGGCTCGCGAAGGCGGAGATGTGGACGCTCGATGGCCGGACCTTCGACGCGCCCACCTTCCAGCTCGGAATGGCGCCTGCCGGTAGCATGTACTCCACCGTCCTCGACCTCGGCCGCTTCCTCTCCGTGCTCTTCGCCCGCGGCCGCACCGCCCATGGCACACAGCTGCTCCGGCCCGAAACGCTCGAACGGATGTGGACGCCCCAGTTCGCCGCCGACACCGCGACCACCGGCTATGGCATTGGCTTCGCCATCGACCGCCTCGACGGACACCGCCGCATCGGACACGGTGGCGCCATCTACGGCTTCGCCACCGAGCTCGCCGCGCTGCCCGACGACAGCCTCGGCGTCGTCGTCATCAGCACGCTCGACGTCACCAACGCCGTCGTCGAACACATCGCCGACGAGGCGCTGCGCCTCATGGTCGCCGTTCGACAGGACGCGCCTTTGCCCGACATCCGCCTTCCCGTGCCCGTCACGCCCGAACGCGCCGCCACGCTCGCCGGCCACTACCTCGACCGGCAAAGCGGACGCACGCTCGACCTCGTCGACCGCTACGACACGCTCTATCTCGAAGACCTCGGCCGCTACACCCTGCACGCCTTCGCCGACACCCTCGTCGTCGACGACCGCCTCGAGTACGGCCGCCGCCTCCTCCCGCTCCCCAACGGCCGCCTCGTCTCCGGACCGGACACGCTGTCCCCCGCTCCCGCCGCCCCCGCCCCCGGTCCCGCAAACGCCTCCGCCTCCGCTCCCACCCCCGATCTCCTCGGCGAGTACGGCTGGGACCACAACACCCTCTACATCCTGGAAAAGGATGGCGCGCTACACGCCCTCATCGAGTGGTTCTTCGAGTACCCGCTCACCCGCGAATCGAACGACGTCTTCCGCTTCCCCGACTCCGGCCTCTACGCCGGCGAGAAGCTCGTCTTCCAGCGCAATGCCGGCGGACGCGTCACCGGCGTCGAAGCCGCCAGCGTGCTCTTCCCCCGCCGCGACGTCGGGACCGACGAAGGCGTCACCTTCCGCATCACACCCGTTCGCCCCGTCGAGGCGCTCCGCGCCGAAGCGCTCGCCGCTTCGCCGCCCGCCGAGACCGGTGACTTCCTGCCCGCCGATCTCGTCGAGCTGCAGAGCCTCGACTCCACCATCCACTACGACATCCGCTACGCCACCACCAACAACTTCATGGGCGCCGTCTTCTATCCGGAGCCCCACGCGTTCCTGCAGCGACCCGCCGCCGAGGCGCTGCTCCGTGCCCACCGCAAGCTCCGACAGCGCGGCCTCGGTCTCCTCATCCACGACGCCTACCGCCCCTGGTTCGTCACGAAGATGTTCTGGGACGCCACACCCCAGGACATGAAGCAGTTCGTCGCCGACCCCGCCAGCGGATCCCGACACAACCGCGGCGCCGCCGTCGACCTGACCCTCTACGACCTCCGCACCGGACAGCCCGTTCCCATGGTCAGCGGCTACGACGAGTTCTCCGACCGCGCCTACCCCGAGTACCGCGGCGGAAGCACCACCCAGCGGCGCAACCGCGAGATCCTCCGCACCGCCATGGAGGCCGAAGGATTTCGCGTCTACGACTGGGAATGGTGGCACTTCGACTTCGGCGACTGGCACCGCTACGCCATCGGCAACACCCCCTTCGATCGCCTCCACTGACCGCGGCGCGCCACCCTCTGCCGCCGCCCTCTCCCTTGCGTCGTCAGGGGAAGACCTGTACTGTTCCCCTGACGTCAACAAGGGAAGGCCGGAATGCCTGTCGCAAACGCGAATCTCCTGCGAGGGACGCTGGAGCTGCTGATCCTGCGGTCGTTGTCGGAAGGGAAGCGGCACGGGTACGGGATCCTGGAGTGGCTGGAGCGGATGCTGGCGCCGGAGCTGCTGGTGGAGGAGGGGACGCTGTATCCGGCGCTGCATTGGTTGGAGGCGGAGGGTCTGATCGTGGCGTCGTGGGGGCAATCGGAGAACAACCGTCGGGCGAAGTACTACCGGTTGACGCGGAAGGGCAGCCGGCGGGTGGCGACGGAGGCGGCATCGTGGCGGGCGTACGCGGAGCGTGTGCTGCGCGTTCTGGAAGGGGAAGCGGGCACGTGAAGCCGGGCGGTTGGCGGGATCGGCGCCAGGCCGAGATCCGTGAGGAGCTGGAGGACCACATTCGCCGTCGGGCGGCATCGCTTGAAGCGAGGGGTTGGACGGGGGAGGACGCGCGGGCCGAGGCGGAGCGCCGGCTGGGGGCCGTACCGGAGATCGTCGCCGACTGTCTGGGTGCGGCGGAGCGCCGTCGGCTGCGGCGTACGGTGCGGCGTTTGCTGGAGGACGGCTGGCGGGATGTGGTGCACGGGATCCGCGGCTACCGTCGCCGTCCGTTGTTCGCGGCCGTGGCGGTGCTGACGACTGCGCTGGCGGTGGGTGTGGGTGCGGCGGTATGGGGCGTGGTGGACGGTGTGCTGCTGAAGCCGATGCCGTACGCGGAAGCGGAGCGTGTGGTCCGGCTCTACAACGAGTGGGATGGTACGCCGGAGGCGGCGGTTTCACCGGCGGAGTACTTCGACTACCTGGACGGCAGTGGATCGGTGCTGTCGGGTCTGGGCGTGTACTCGTTCGGCGCGGCGAACATCACGGACGCGGATGGTGCGGAACGGGTTCGTGCGGCATACGCGAGCGCGGGGATCTGGGCAGCGGCGGGCGTGTCGGCAGCGCGTGGCCGCCTGTACACGGCGACGGAGGAATCGGCGGGCGCTGGTGTCGTGCTGCTGTCGCACGGGTACTGGCGGCGGCGCTTCGGCGGCCGCGCCGACGTCGTGGGCGGCACGATTGTCGTGGATGGCTCGGCACGGACGATCGCGGGCGTGCTGCCGGACGGATTCCGTCTGCCGGGGGAGTTCGGCGGTGGGACGGCGGCGGACCTCTATGCACCGCTCGGCCTCGACCGTGCGCGCGTATCGGCGCGAGGCAGCCACTACCTCGCCGCCCTGGCCCGGCTCCGTCCGGGCGTGAGCATCGCGCAGGCGGAACAGGCGCTCGCGCGACTCGCGACCGGCATGGTCGAGCGTTTTCCCGACGACTACCCGCGCGACATGCGGTTCGGCAATCACCTGGTCCCGGTAGCGGACGACGTGGTGGGCTCCGTGCGTCCACTCCTGCGCGTGCTGCTCGGCGCCGTGCTGCTGGTCGTGCTGATCGCGTGTGCCAACGTCACCGGCCTGCTGCTCGTCCGGTCCATCGCGCGTACGCCGGAGTTCGCGCTTCGCGATGCGCTGGGCGCGGGCAGAAGCTCGCTGATCCGGCAGCTGCTGGCGGAGAGCACCGTCCTTGCGGGCGCGGGCGGGCTCGCGGGGCTCGGTCTCGCGTGGGGGCTGCTGCGCGGCTTCGTGCTGCTCGATCCGCCGGGGCTGCCACGGGTCGACCAGCTCCGCATCGACGGCGCGGTTCTCGGTGTCGGCCTCGGCCTTGCCTTCGTCGCCGCGATCGTCTTCGGGCTCGCGCCCCTCTCGAGTCTCCGCGGCGGGCCCGCCGGCAGGTTGCGTGCGACGTCGCGGTCGGCGACGCCCGGCGGACGTGCCGAGCGGCTCCGTCGCATCCTCGTGACCGGCCAACTCGCGCTGGCCCTGGTGCTCCTTGCGGGCGCGGGCCTGCTCGCGCGCAGCTTCGTCGCGCTGCTGCTCGTCGATCCCGGCTACGAAACCACGGACCGGATCACGACGCGGATCGACCTGCCCCCGGTCGAGTACCCGTCGGACGCGAGCCGGCGCGACTATTTCGGCCGCCTCGTGGACCGCGTCCGCGCGCTGCCCGGCGTACTGGCTGCGGGTGCCGTGACGAACCTCCCGCTGGACTCGCGACTCGGCGATCTCAACATCCGGATCGAGGGGCGGGAAGCCCGCGAGGGCGAGGTCTCGCCCCGGCTCGACTGGCAGGTCGTGACGCCCGGCTGGTTCGAAGCGATGGGGATGCGCGTTCTGCGCGGCCGCGGCATCACGCCCGTCGATGATGAACGGGCGACCGGCGCCGTCGTACTGAACGAGGCTGCGGTCCGGCTGCATTTTCCTCGCGAGGATCCGATCGGACAGCGGTTTCGCCTGGGTGGCGAGGCCGGTCCCGGCTGGGTCACGGTCGTCGGCATCGTGAACGACATCCGGCACGGCGCGCTGTCCGAGCCGCCCACCCCGCAGATGTACCTCGCGCACCGCCAGTTCACGTTCTGGAACGGCGGCCGGGCCGTCGCCGCGCTGACGCTCGTCGCGAAGACGGCCGGCGACCCTCTGGCGCTGGTTCCCGCGCTTCGCCGGCAGATCGAGGCGCTCGATCCGAACGTCCCGGCCGGCGCCTTCCGTTCCATGGACCAGGTAGTGTCGGCTTCATTGAACGCGTCGCGCTTCGCGCTCACGCTGCTCGGCGCGTTCGCCGCGCTGGCCCTGCTGCTGGCGGGAGTCGGCATCTACGGCGTGGCATCGTACGCGGCCGAGCAGCGCTCGCGTGAGGTCGGCATCCGCATCGCGCTCGGCGCGCGGCCGGTGGGCGTGCTGGGACTCGTGCTGCGGCAGGCCATCGGACCGGTCGCCGCGGGTCTGGTCCTCGGGGTGGCCGGAGCGCTGCTGTTGACCCGCAGCCTGGCGTCCGTGCTCTACGGGGTGGGTGCGACGGACCCGCTGACGTTCCTCGTCGTATGCTTCGTGCTCGCGGGTGTCGCCCTGGCCGCGTGTCTCGTACCCGCCCGCCGCGCCGCGCTCGTCGATCCCGCCACGGTGCTTCGCTCCGACTGACGCGCGTCCCGTCCCCGGCTCGCCGGCCCGACGTCACCGCCCGGCCGTGCCGGCGCGGCTCAGCCGCGCCGGTCGGTGCTGCGCCGGTCGGTGATGAACATGCAGCCGGGCGCGTGCGTGATGTAGATGGGCAGGTCCGCGCCTTCCGCTGCCGCGTGCGACGTGACGCCGCACGCCCAGAAGACGGGGACCGTGCCCGCGGGCGCGGGCGACGCCTCTCCGTAATCCGGCTTCGCGAGGTCGGCGATGCCGAGCGCGTCCGGGTCGTCGACGTTCACGGGCGCGCCGTGCGCGTCGGGGAACCGCTCGGAGATGTCGATCGCATCCGGCACACGCGATTCCGGGATCCAGCGCATGGAGACGACGAGCGGGCCGCGGAACCGGCCGGCCGGCGCCGTCCTCCGATTGGTCCGGTACATCGCGACCCGGTGTCCGCTCTCCACGTGTGGCAGCGAGATGCCTGCCTGGATCAGCGCGGTCTCGAACGTGTAGCTGCAACCGAGCAGGAACGCGGTCAGGTCGTCACGCCAGTACGGCGTCGCATCCGCCACCTCCTCGACCGGCCGGCCCGCCCGGTACACGTGGTAGCGCGGCAGATCGGTCCGCAGGTCGGCGCCCGGCGCCGAGCGCGGTTCCGTTTCGCCCGCCAGCAGCACCTCGAGGATCGGACAGGCGCGCGGGTTCCGCTCGCAGAAGAGCCGGAACTCGCCCGCCGCCTCGGCCGGCAACGCGAGCAGGTTGGCCTGGCGGAATCCGGGCGCGAGCCCCGCGGTCGAGCCGTGGATCTTCCCGTCCCGGATCGCGCGACGCACGGCGGCAGCCTCGTTCATGCCTCGAAGTCTCGCGCGGACCGCTCCCACCGCGCAACTTGTCCGTCGTTGCCGGACTCGTCCCGAACCGGGAGATGCCGATGCGCATTCCTGCCTTCGTTCTCCTCGCCGCCGTGTACGCCACGCCCCTTGCCGCTCAGGAGAAACCGGACGCCACGATGCTCGCGAGGATCCGGGCGGAAGGCATGGACCGCTCGCAGGTGCTGGATCTTTACGGCCATCTGACCGACGCGATCGGACCGCGCCTGACCGGCTCGCCCGCCTTCCGGCAGGCCGCCGACTGGACGCTCGAGCGACTGCGCGGCTGGGGACTGGCCGACGCGCACCTCGAGGCGTTCGAATTCGGACGCGGCTGGACGCTCGAGAAACAGGTGCTCGAGATGACGGCGCCCCGCTACTTCCCGCTGGTCGGCTATCCGGAAGCGTGGTCGCCGCCCACGCGCGGATTGGTCGAAGGCACGCCCATCTACATCGGAGACCAGGACGCCGACGCGGTTCGCGCCATGGCCGCACGCCTGCGTGGCGCGATCGTGCTACCCGTTCCGCCCCAGACCGCGTTCGTCACCGAGGACCGGCCGCAACCCGCCGACGCCAGTGGCGCCGTCCGGAGCGGCGCCCCGCCGATGCCCCGCAACGCCGGCGCCATCCCGTCCCGCGAACTGAGTTCACTGCTCCGCGAGGTCGGCGCCGCCGCCGTGCTGCGGCCCAACGCCGGCGAACACGGCACGCTGTTCGTGCTCGGCAATCGTAACACTCCCGACGATGCCGTGCCTGCGATCATCCTTGCCGCCGAGCACTACAACCTGCTCGTCCGCATGCTGCAGGCGGGCGAGTCGCCGCGGCTCCGCGTCGAAGTCGGCGCGCGTTACCACACCGACGACACCAACAGCTACAACGTCCTCGCGGAGATCCCCGGCGCCGACCCCGCGCTGAAGGACGAAGTGGTCATGATCGGCGCGCATCTCGACTCCTGGCACTCCGCCACCGGCGCCATGGACAACGCGGATGGCTGTGCCATCGTCATGGAGGCGATGCGCATCCTGAGCGCGGTCGGCGCCCGGCCGCGCCGTACCATCCGCGTCGCGCTCTGGGGTGGGGAGGAGGAGGGCCTCCTCGGCTCCCGCGCCTGGGTCGAGCGCCATCTTGCCGGCGATGCCAACGCCGCCGCGCGCGACCGCTTCCAGGTCTACCTCAACGACGACCCCGGCGGCGGCCCCATTTACGGCTTCTACGCCGAGGACAACGCCGCCGCCAAGTCGCTGTTCGACGCCTGGCTCGCTCCGCTCCGCGACCTCGGCGCGAAGAGGAACGTGATCGAGGGCATCGGCAGCACCGACCACGTAAGCTTCACCCGTATCGGCGTGCCCGCGTTCACCGCGATCAAGGACTACACGGACTACGACACGCGCACGCACCACACCAATGCGGATTTCTATGAACGCGTGGCGGAGCCCGACCTGAAGCAGTCGGCCATCGTCATGGCGGCTTTCGCGTGGCAGGCTGCGATGAGGGACGCGCGGTTCCCGCGCTGAGGGGACGGATTCGGGAGGCGGGGGCGGAGGCGGCAGCGTTCGCGGGCGCGGGCGGGTGCGGTAGCGGCGAGGCGCCCGCGCCCGCCCACGCCGCCCCCGCTCCCGGTCCCGCGAACGCCTCCGCCTCCACTCCCTCCCCCCGATCCCTCCCCCCGAATCCCTTGGCCCGCACGCCGTTCCCCGCGAATTTGAAACGAGCACGCACCCGAGACGGGCGCCCGGCGCGGGCCCCGACCCGGTCCGCCCGCCGTCCAGAAAGGAGCCCCCGCATGTCGATCCGCCCCGTCAAGCGACTGATTCACGCGGAACCCACCCTGGAGGGCGCCGGCGTGCACCTGCGTCGCGCGTTCGGGTTCGGCGGTACCGACGAGTTCGATCCGTTCCTGCTGCTCGACGATTTCCGGAACGAGCGGCCCGAGGACTACCTGAAAGGGTTTCCGTGGCACCCGCACCGCGGCATCGAGACCATCACGTACGTGCTGGCCGGTACCGTCGACCATGGCGACAGCCTCGGCAACGCGGGCTCGATCACGGCCGGCGACGTGCAGTGGATGACCGCGGGCAGCGGCATCATCCACCAGGAGATGCCGCACGGCGATCCGAGCGGGCGGATGCACGGCTTCCAACTCTGGGCGAACCTGCCCTCGTCGCTCAAGATGACGGCGCCGCGCTACCAGGACATCCGCGCCGCGGACATCCCCGTCATCGTGGACGACGATGGCACCGAGGTCCGCGTCATCTGCGGCAACGTCTGGGGCGCACGAGGACCCGTCGAGGGCATTGCCGCCGATCCCCATTACGTTGACATCCGCGTCCCGGCCGGCACGCGCAAGCGCATCCCCATCGAGACCACGCGTCACGCGTTCGCCTACGTGTTCGACGGGGCTGGCCGCTTCGCCGGCGCCTCGGACCCGCTGCCCGCGCCCACCGAGAGCGTGAGCGACCTGAAGGCGCCGCTCGATGGCCACGCCACCGGTCTCGCCGCCGCCGGCGAGGCCGACAACCGCTCGCTCGTGCTGTTCGACCGCGGCGACGAGATCACCGTCGAGACCCGCGACGAGCCGATCCGCTTCCTGCTCGTATCCGGCCGGCCGCTCCGCGAACCCGTCGCCTGGTACGGACCGATCGTGATGAACACACGCGAACAACTCATGCAGGCGTATGCCGAGCTGCAGGCCGGGACATTCCTGCGCGACGGCTGACCCGCGCCTCGATCGGGCCGGACACGAGCGGCGACCGTGCCTTGTGCCCGGGCGCCGGACCCTCCCCCGCTCCCTGTCCCACAACCGCCGCCGCCTCCGATCCCGCCGCCCGAATCCGCTCCACCATTGCCGCACGCGCCCGAATCCGCCAAGGTCAGTACCGTTGGCACCGCTGGGCGAGCCCGGACACGCGCCGGGCCCGGCTCGACTCTCACGGACAGGAGCCGTCCCATGACCCCGTCGCATGATTCCGCCAATACGACCACGGACGTGAACGAACCGGGAAACGCGACCGTGGACCGGCGTGGCTTCGTACGGATCGCCGTCACTGCGGCCGCGGTCGGCGGCGGGATCGGTGCCGGCGCTCTCGCCACGACGGACTCCGCCGCGGCGCAGGGACGGGGCGGGCCGCCGGGACAGCAACAGCGCTCACGCGAGTGGCCGCCGCTCGGCAACGGCGAGCCGCCCGCCTTGCAGTTCCAGGCGTATCCCGGCGGCACCGGCGCGTACATGGAGAAGCTCATCCGCGAGCGCGGCCCGGCCGCGTTCGAGCGCGTCCCCATCGAGCCCGCGCCCTGGACCGGACCCGTCCCCGTGTCCGAGGAGACGATCGCGTTCCTGCCCGCGCACCGGCTCTCCGCCCTGATCCGGGCGCGCGCCATCTCGTCCGTCGAGCTCACGCGCATCTACCTCGACCGCATGAAGCGGCTCGACCCGACGCTGCTCTGCGCTGTCACCATCATGGAAGCACAGGCGCTCGAGGCCGCGCAGCAGGCGGACGCCGACTTGCGCGCCGGAAACTACAAGGGCCCGCTCCACGGTCTGCCCTGGGGCGTGAAGGACCTGTTCTCGACGAAGGGCGTGCGCACGACGTGGGGCTCGAGCGACTTCGAGAACCGCGTCATCGACGAGGACGCCGAGGTCGTCGTCCGACTCCGCGATGCCGGCGCTGTCCTCATCGCCAAGCTCGCCACCGGCCTCTTCGCCCAGGGAGACCAGTGGTACCGCGGCCAGACGAAGAACCCGTGGAACATCGAGCAGGGCTCGAGCGGATCGTCCGCCGGACCCGGCTCCGCGACCGCCGCCGGCTGCGTCGCCTTCTCGATCGGCACCGAGACGCAGGGCTCGATCACGTCGCCCGCGCGACGCTGCGGCGTCAGCGCACTCCGGCCCACCTTCGGCCGCGTCAGTCGGTACGGCGCAATGGTCCTGGCCTGGAGCATGGACAAGGTCGGCCCACTCTGCCGCACCATCGAGGACTGCGCCCTCGTCTTCAACGTCATCCACGGCGCGTCGGAGAAGGATCCCGCAACGCTCACCGCGCCCTTCCGCTTCGACCGGAACCCCGACCTCGCCAGGCTCCGAATTGGGTACGACGCGCAGGCGCCCGAGGACTTCATCGCGAAGCTGCGCGAGCTCGGCGCCAACCCGACTCCCGTCGGCGACCGGCCCGACAGTCGCGGCGTGAGCCAGCTCAACGCCGAGGACGCCGCCGCCTTCGCGATGTGGGTCGACGCGCTCCCGCCCCTCCCGCCCGACTCCGCGGAGGCCATGGCGGCCGGACGCGGCGGACGCGGCGGCGGCGGCGCCGGCTCCCGCATGCGCTTCGCGCGCGGCCGCGACGTGTCTGCGCTCGACTTCCTGCAGGCGGAACGGCGCCGGCTCATCCTGATGCACGAGATGGCCGCGTTCATGACGGACCTCGACATGTACGTCTCGGGTTCGGGCGACGTCGGTCTCACCAACCAGACCGGCAACCCCGCGGCCGTCGTCCAGTGCGGCATGACGGAGGGCGAACACCCGCAACCGGCGACCACCACGATCATCGGCGACCTCTTCGCCGACGACCTCATCCTGTCCGTCGCGCACAAGTACCAGGCCGCGACCGACTGGCACACGCGACACCCGACGCTGACCTAGCGTCAGCGGGCGCTGGAATCGCCGAGGCCGTGCCGCCCGCAGCGGGGCGACACGGCCTCGAGTCCGCCGGAGTCCGGCGACAGCGCAGCGGCTCCGGTCATTCCCCGTCTACTTCCGGTCCTTCCACCAGTCGTCGGCCAGGATGGAGACCATCCGCGCGGAGGTCTGACTGCCCGCCGTCATCACCACGCGGTACTCCCCGACGGGAGCCGGACTCGTCGCGAACCGGATCGGGTCGGTCATCGTGCCGCCCGCCGCGCCGCCGCGGCCGCCCCGGCCGCCGCCGCCCGCGAAACCGCCGCGGCCGCCGCCGCGCCCGCCCCGGGCGCGCATGGCCTCCTGCTCCGCCTGCGTCCGTTCGATGTGCCGGTTCATGTCCCACGCGAGCGTGTGCGTGCCGGCGCCGCCGGGCCCCGTCAGGTCGGCGATCTTGAGCCCGCCCTGGTACACGCTGAACGAGACGTCGCCGCTCACCGCGGACTTCAGGTAGTAGGTGAGAGGGATCCCGCGCGGCTCGCTCGCGCCGTCGTAGTTCTGCGATGCGTAGTCGCTGCGGTCGGAGCCGACCCAGCGCACCTTCGATTCCGGCTGGAAGAAGTGCGCGGACTCCGCGAGTACGGCCGGCGTCAGCCCGGCCAGTGCCGTGATGTCCATGATGTAGATGCCGCGCCCGTGTGTCGCCACGATCAGGTCGTTCTCCCGCGGCTGGATCTGCAGGTCGTGCACCGGCACAGTCGGCATGTTGTTCTTCATCGCCGTCCACGAGCCGCCGCCGTCGATCGACACGAACACGCCGAAATCCGTCCCCACGAACAGCAGGTCCGGGTTCGCGAAGTGTTCGCGGATCACGTTGACCGGGCCGGGCGGCAGGTTCGCCGCGATCGAGGTCCACGTCGCGCCGTAGTCCGTGGTCTTGTACAGGTACGGCTTGAAGTCGTCGTTGCGGAAGCCGGTGTACGACACGTACGCCGTGCCCGGCTCGTGATGCGACGGCTCGACCCGGCTCACCCAGTAGCCCGGGTTGCCCGGGATGTTCACCAGCGTCCAGTTCGTCCCGCCGTCGCGCGTGACCTGCACGTTGCCGTCATCCGTGCCCACCCAGATCAGGCCCGGCACCAACATGGACTCGTCGAATGTCGTGATCGTGGCGTACTCGATGTTGCCATCGCCGCCCTTTCCCGTCGTGAGCGTCGCCGGATCCGCCTTGGTCAGATCCGGGCTGATCACCTCCCACGTCTCGCCCCGGAACGACGACTTGAGCAGCTTGTTGGCCGCGTGGTAGACCACGTCGCAGTCGTGCGGCGAGACCAGGATCGGCGCGGCCCAGTTGAAGCGCAGGTCCGGGTCGTTGTAGCGGATCGACTTGCTCTCGCCCGTCAGCAGGTCCACGCGCGTGAGCGGGCCGAACTGCGATTCGTTGTACAGGTACCGGTTCGTGCACGGGTCGAACACGTTGTACATGCCGTCGCCGCCACCCACCGTGGACCACTGCTCGAAGCGGATCGGACTGCCCGACGGGTTCGTGCTCGGCCCCATGTGCGAGCCGTTGTCCTGCAGCCCGCCCGCCACGCGGTACGGATACGAGTTGTCGAAGCCCACCGCGTAGAACTGCGCCAGCGACAGGAAGTCCGGGTGGTACCAGTTCTCGCCGCCGTCCCACGTGATGCCCATGCCGTGGTCGTAACCGAGCATCATGTGCTGCGAGTCGTTCGGGTCGATCCAGAGCGCGTGGTCGTCGCCGCCGAACCCGAGCGGGCGCCGGTCCCACGTCTTGCCGCCGTCCTTCGTGCCCCAGGAAGACGCCGACATCACGTGCACCACGTCCGCGTCGTTCGGATCGACAATGATCTGGCCGTAGTAGTAGGCCGGCGCGCCGCCGATCGACTGGCCATCGGGGCTCGCCTTCCGCCAGCTCGCGCCTCCGTCATCGGAGCGGTAGACCTCGCCGCCGACCATGCCCGCGCTCGACTTGTGCTCCATCAGCTCGCGGTACCGGTCCTCGTCCGACATCCCCGGCTTGTTCGCGTTCTCGACCGTCAGGTACACGATGCGCGGGTCCTTCCGGTAGATGCCGATCCCGATCCGGCCCAGCATCCCGCCCGGCAGTCCCTTCTCCAGCATCGTCCAGTTCGCGCCGCCATCCATCGTCTTGTACACGCGGCTGCCCGGCCCCGCCAGATCGAACGTGAACGGCAGCCGCACCTTGTCATACGTCGCCGCGTACAGCACGTTCGGGTTCGTCGGGTCCATCGCCACGTCCACCACGCCGATGTTCTTCCCGCGCACCACCGGCCCCAGCACCTTCGTCCAGCCGCGACCACCGTTCGTCGTCTTGTACAGGCCGCGGTCCGGGTTGTCCGTGTACAGGTGACCGAGTGCGGCGACGTACACGATGTCCGGGTTCGTCGGGTGGATTACGACCCGGCCGATGTGGTGCGACTCCGGCAGCCCCACGTTCGTCCACGTCTCCCCGCCGTCCGTCGACTTGTAGACGCCGTTCCCCGCGTACGTGCTGCGCGAGCTGTTCGCCTCGCCCGAGCCGAGGTACAGCACGTCCGGATTCGACGGCGCCACCGCGATCGCGCCGATCGAGAACACCGGCTGATTCGTGAACAGACCCTCGAACGACACCCCGTTGTTCACCGACTTCCACAGGTGGCCCGAGCCCGTGGCCGCGTAGAACGTCCGCGGCTGCTGAGCTGGCACCGCGAAATCGACGAACCGGCCGCTCTGTCGCGTCGGCCCGATGCTCCGGTACGTGAACGCCGACAACAGGTCGGGTGTGAGGGATTGCGCGCTCAGCTCCGGAGCGCGGACAAAAGGTGCGAGAAGAAGCGTCGCGAGCGCTGCCAATGCGCGCTGTCGTGCCCTGGATCGCATCACCATCACTCCGCAGGAATGGTCAGGACTTTCCGAGCCGGCTCCGCCGGCGTTGGTTGACAGGGAAACGAAGCGTCGAGTCCGTGCACGGCAAGCCCCCGCCGCTCGACCGGCAGCCGCGTGCACTGCCGCATGCCCCTGCCACCCCGCGGGGCTGCGGGCGAGTCGCGAGCCTCAGCCCCGCGCCCCGGCCGCGACCGCCCTGCGCACAGTGAGATCGTCGATCCGGTCCGCGTCCACCGCTACGCCGAGGCCCGGACGGTCGAGCGGCACGCGCACGAAACCGTCGGTCATCGTCCATTCCGGATTCACGATGTCGCGTTCCCAGTAGCGCGCACTCGGCGAGAGATCGCCCGGGATCGTGAAGTTCGGCAGCGACGCCAGCGCCACGTTGTAGGCCCGCCCGATCCCGCTCTCCAGCATGCCGCCGCACCAGACCGGCACGTGGTGCGCCGCGCATACGTCGTGGATCGCGCGCGATTCCGTGAACCCGCCGACCCGGCCCGGCTTGATGTTCACGATCCGGCCCGCGCCCAACTCGATCATGTCCGCCGCCCGCGCGGCCGACGTGATCGACTCGTCCAGGCAGATCGGCGTGCGCAGCCGCTTCTGCAGCACCGCGTGTCGGAGGAGGTCCTCGTGATCCAGCGGCTGCTCGATCATCACGAGATCGAATCCGTCCAGAGCCTCCAGCGCCGCCGTATCCGCCAGGCTGTACGCGTTGTTCGCGTCCGCCATCAACGGGGCCTCACGCCCCAGCGCCTCCCGCACCGCGCCCACATACGCCACGTCCGAGCCCGGACGGATCTTCAGCTTGACCTTCCGGTAGCCCGCCGCCAAAGCCGCCAGCGCCTGCTCCACCAGCCGCTCCGGCGAGGGCTGGATCCCGAGCGAGATCCCGACCGGCACGAGCTCCCTGACCCCGCCGATCAGCGCCGCGAGCGGACGCGCGGTTCGCTCCGCTTCCACCGTCCACACTCCCATCTCCAGCGCCGCTTTCGCCATCCGATGGCCACGGAGATCACGCTCCAGAACCGCGTGCACGCCCCCCGGCTCCAGATCCACCCCCAGCACCCGTGGCACCAGCCATTCCCCAAGCGCGAACCACGCTGTGTCCACCGTCTCGGGACTGTAGTTCGGGTGCTCGCCCGCCACGCACTCCGACCACGCCCGCGTACCGTCCCCGTCCTCGAGCTCGAGCAGCAGGATCCGCCGCTCCGTTACTTCGCCCGACGAGATCCGGAACGGCTCACGGAGCGGGAGCCGGATCTCCCGCATCACCACACGCTCCAGCCTCACGCGACCTCGATCCCCCGCTCCAGCACGTACCAGCCCGCTTCCGCGCCTCGAACAAACCCCGTCACCCCGTACCCCGACCCCAAGTACCGCGCGAACGCCGATCGCGTCGAACGCCGCCACGTCACCAGACCCGCCAGGTCCGTGGCGATCATCGGCTCGATGTCCACCGGGATTCCAATCCGGACCCGCGATTCCGGTACCGTGCCCGCCACGATCACCGGACGCCCCGCTTCATCCACATTCACCACCGGGGCCGCCATCACCGCCGCCCGCACGCCCGCACCCGCCTCCGACGGACCGTCGACCACCAGCCACGATACCACGAACCGGTCCGTCCCGAACGCGTGCAGGCCGCTGCCCGTATCCGCGTACATCTCCGCTACGTATTCCTCGAACCGCACTCCCAGCCGGTTCAGATTGAAATGCGCGTTCCGCGCGACCAAAGGGTCGAACGTCCAGGACGCCCGCTCCACTCCCATCTCACGCAGCACCCGCCACTGGTACGCCTTCAACCGCCGGCCCACGCCTTGATCCCGGTACGCCGGCAGCACCGCCATCATGTGCGACCAGTGGACCAGTCGCCCCCCCTCCACACCCGTCAGCCCGAACACGAAGCCCACCATCCGGCCCGATGCCAGGAACGCGCCCGCAACCACCCCGCCGACCCGGCGCGATACCTTCAGCAGCGATGCCGTCACCACGTCCCGGTAGCCCTCTCCCCACGTCTCCGTCTGCAGCCGCACGCACGCCTCGTACTCCGCATGCGTCGCGCACTCACGAACGTCCATCGGGGGCGACATCGACGCCGCACTCTTCCCCCGCGCCAGGATCGTCGGCCCGCGCCCCGCTCCTCTCTCTCCTGTTTTCGCCATGGCCGCCCAAGCTAGGCCGTCCCGCAGGTATACAGCAAGGTATGCAATACGGCGCGAGGCCGGTGCCGTTGCGGGGACGTCTGCGCGGGTGCGTGGGAAGGGGCTTGCGTGGAGCCTCCGGAGCGCGACGTTGAAGGGCTGCTGGTGTATCCATGGGGATCCCCCCCGGACGGAATCCGGGACGGCGGTGAGGAGTTGAGCGGGGCTACCGGGAGAGCATGAGCCGTGGCTGAAGGAGTTCGGGGCGGAGCGGTCCAACGTTCCGCGAGGCTGTCGCGTCAGATGACGGTCGATGCAGGTACCTGACGAAGTCCTGGTCGGACGAGCCCGTGAGGGTGATGAGGGTGCGTTCGATGCTCTGGTCCGCCGTCACCTGCGGTCCGCGTACGCGGTCGCGCTGAGTGTGGTGATGGAGCCGGCGGATGCGGAGGATGTCTGCCAGGACGCCTTCATCACCGCGTTGGAGCGGTTGGACGCGTGCCAGCCGGAGCGGTTTGCTGGATGGCTTCTGACGATCGTGCGGAACCGGGCGATCAGCTGGCAGCGGCGGCGGAAGGTGAGGCGGGCGGAGCCGTTGGAGTGGGCGCGGGGTGTGAAGGGCGGGCCCGATCCGGCGCGGGAGTACGATCGGACGGTGCTCTCGGAGCGATTGAAGGAGGCGATGGCGCCGCTACCGCCGAGGCAACGGGAAGTGTTGCTGTTACATGATCTGGAAGGTTGGAAACACCGGGAGATCGGAGAGGCGCTGGGCATGAAAGAAGGAACGGTTCGCTACACGCTGTTCCAGGCCCGGCATGCGGTGCGCGAGAGGCTGGACGAGCGCGCCGGTACGACGGAGGACTGAGATGGAAGAGGACAGACTCGACCTGACGCCGCTCGACCGGATGGCGGACCCTGAGCGGGTGGAAGCGCTGGTATCGGCGATCGTGGCCGCGGCGGCGCCGGAGCTTGCGCGGCGGGCGTCGGGTGGTGGCCTCTTGGCTGTACTGGGTGGCTGGGCATGGCCGACGCTGGCGGCGGCCTCGCTGGCTGCCGCGGTCTCGGCGGCTGCGCTGTTCTCGGGGCGGCCCGCGCCGGTTGCGGGAACGACGGTCGCCAGTGCGGGCCCGGTGGTGACGGCGCTCGAGCTGAGCGAGCCGGTGGCGCTGTGGGTGGACGGCAACCGCGGTCCGACGACGGCCGATCTCGTCCTCGCGGTGGAGAGTGACGGCCGATGACCGGAACTGGAGGCCGGCTCCGGTTGATGGGCGGTGCCGTGCTGGGCCTCGTCCTGGTCGTGGGCGGGCTTGGCGGTGCCGCGGTCGACCGCGCGATGGCGAACCGCCAGCCGGCGGATCGGGCGGCGGACGAATGCGAGCGTTTCCGTCCGCCGCAGCACCATCGTCCGTTCGACGAACTCGGTCTGAGCGATGACCAGAAGGCCAGCATCGACGCGGCCCTGGACAAGCGCAAGAACCAGCTGGACGAATTCTGGAAGACGAACCGTCCGCTGATGGACTCGATCGTGAACGGGGCGCGGGCTGAGGTGCTGGAGATCCTGACCCCGGAGCAGCGGGCCGAGGCCGACCGGCGCGCCGACCGGCGGCGGGCCGAGCGCAAGGCGCTCGAGGAGCGGTGCCAGCAGCAGACGCAACAGAATGACGAGGATGGGCGTCAATCCATGGGCGGACAGCAGGAAGGACTCCGGCGCGAGCGTCCGCGGGCTGTGGACAGCAAGGTCTGAGTGGCGGGTCCGAACACCGGCATTCGGGCCGCTGGAATAAAAGCCGGACCGGCGATGAACATGATTTCACAGGCGGACCGCGGGTCCGCGATCGAATTGGGGAGGTTTCGCGTGACGAGGGTTCTGAGGATCATGCCCTTCGCGCTGCTCGGCCTGGCCGTGGCGGTAAGCGGATGCAACCGCGGCGAGGCCGCGGAAACGAATGGTACACCCGAACTGGCCACGGTCCAGCGTCGCAGCCTCCTCGTGCAGGCTGAGGCGTCGGGTCAGATCGAGCCGATCCGCGTGATCGAGGTGAAGTCGAAGGCGTCGGGCGAGGTGCTGACGCTCAGCTTCGAGACGGGCGACCACGTCGAGCGGGGCACGCTGCTCGCCACGATCGATCCGCGTGACGTGCAGAACGCGTTCGACCAGGCGCAGGCTGACCTCGACGTCGCCGAGGCCCGTGCCGCGACCTCCGAGGCGCAGCGCAAGCGCACCGAAGAGATGCGCGCGGCCAACGTCGTGACGGCGCAGGAGCTCGAGTCCGCGCAGCTCGATGAGGCGAACCAGAAGGCATCTCTGATCCGGGCGCGGACCAATCTCACGCTCGCCAGGGAGCGGCTGCAGGACGTCCGCATCACGGCCCCGCTCACGGGCACCGTGATCGAGAAGACGGTCGAGATCGGCCAGATCATCGCATCCGCCACCGGCAACGTCTCCGGCGGAACGACGCTTCTCAAGATGGCGGACCTGTCGCAGATGCAGGTGCGCTCGCTGATCGACGAGACGGACTTGGGCCGGATCCGGGCCGGACTGCCTGTGGCCGTCACGGTGGACGCCTACCCGGAGCGCCGCTTCAACGGCCAGGTGCTGAAGATCGAGCCGCAGGCCGTAGTCGAGCAGAACGTGACGTCGTTCCCCGTGCTCGTCATGCTCGACAACAACGAAGGCCTGCTCAAGCCGGGCATGAACGCGGACGTCGTGATCGAGATCGCGACGCGCCAGAACGTGCTCGTCGTGCCCAATGCGGCCGTCGTCGGAACGCCGGACGCCGTTGCCGCGGGCGCGGTGCTCGGTCTGAGTGAGGACGAGGTCAACTCCGAACTGGCCGCGCGCCAAGCTCCGCCCACGCCGGCGCCGACGGCTGCCGGCGACAGCACCGGTGCGAAGCCGGACAGCGCGAGGGCGGCCGCCGCCGGTGGCGCCGAGGAGTGCACGGCGATCTTCCGCAAGATCCGCGAAAGCGGCGGCGCGCAGAACCTGAGCGCCGCGGACCGCACGAAGCTCGAAACGTGCCAGAGCCAAATGGCCGGTATGGGCGGTGGCCGTGGTGGCCGGGGTGGTGGCCGGGGTGGTCAGGGTGGTGGCCGGGGTGGGGTCCAGAACGGTGTCGAGCAGCGACCGGGCGTCGTGTTCGTCGCGGACTCCGCGGGCAACTACCAGGCCCGTCGCATCACGCTCGGCCTGAACGACTTCGACTATGCCGAGGTCGTTCGCGGACTGAACGAAGGCGACCGGGTCGTCATGATCTCCGTTGCCCGGCTGCAGCAGCAGCAGCAGCAGTTCCTCGACCGGATTCGCGATCGCTCGTCGAGCCAGGGCCCCATTCCTGGTGGTAGTGGCGGCGGCATGGGCGGCGGCGGGCGGGGGAGGTAGTTCGATGCTGATTGGTGAGATCATCGGGGTCGCGCTGAGCGCGATCCGGGCGAACAAGCTCCGTTCGTTCCTGACCATGCTCGGGATCATCATCGGGATCGCCGCGGTGATCACGATGGTGTCGCTGGGCGAGGGCGCCAGGCGCCGCGTCGCGGCCCAGCTCCAGACGCTCGGCACGAACGTGCTCACGGTGAACCCGGGCCAGCAGTTCATGGGCCGGGTCGACCGCGGTGACAACAAGCTGACCGCGAAGGGCGCCCAGGCCATCGTCGACATGGCGGAGTACGTCAAGGCGGTCTCGCCCGAGATGTCGCGGCGCCAACAGGTGGACGCGGGCAAGACCAACGCCAACCTGAACGTCGTCGGCGTGTGGCCGGAGTACTTCGGGATCCAGAACTTCGATATCGTGGCCGGCCGCGAGTTCACGAAGAACGAGGAGCAGGGCCGCCGGCGGGTCGCCGTCGTCGGGTTCCTCGTCGGCGACAACCGGCTTCAGGTCCCCACGATCAGCCTGCTCAACCAGACCATCAAGATCCGGGGCATCCCCTTCGAGGTGGTCGGGATCCTGGCCGAGAAGGGCCAGCAGGGCTTCAGCAACCCGGACGAGAGCGTCTACATCCCGCTCGAGACGGCGCAGTACCGGGTGTTCGGCACCGACCGCATCTCGAACATCTACGTCCAGGCGCTCAACGAGAAATCGATGGAGGGCGCGATCAGCGACATCGACCGCGCGCTCCGCCGCGAGCACCGGCTCCGGCCGGGCGAGGCCAGTGACTTCAGCGTGCGCGATCAGGCGTCCATCATCAACATCTTCGAGGAGACCGCGCAGACGTTCGGCATGCTTCTCGCCGGCATCGCCGCCGTTTCTCTCGTCGTCGGCGGCATCGGCATCATGAACATCATGCTCGTGTCCGTCACCGAACGGACCCGAGAGATCGGTGTGCGCAAGGCGCTCGGCGCCAAGCGTCGCGACATCATGTTCCAGTTCCTGATCGAAGCGCTCACGCTCTGCATTGCCGGTGGCCTCCTCGGCGTGGCCCTCGGCTGGGGTGGCGCCTACGCCCTCCAGCAGAGCGCCGGCTGGGATACGGCTGTCTCCATGCAGGCCGTGTTCGTCGCGATCGGATTCTCCGCAGCGATCGGCCTCTTTTTCGGCTTGTGGCCCGCACGACGGGCCGCCAGCCTCGACCCGATCGTGTCTCTGCGGTACGAGTAGAGAAGTTCCCCCCGGGGGCCGGGCCTTGCGCTGAGTGGCGACTCTGCAATGCCACAGTGGCCCGGCCCCCATCCTTCACTGCCGCGGTCGCGGCAGCGTCACGTTCCGGTCGGATTCGCGGTAGGGACGGGGCATCCGGAAAGACGGGCGACGAACAGCGGGCGACCAGCGGCGGACGATACGCCCCTCGTCCCCCCTCACCGCCTCCACACCATGTACGCGGGCACGCCGGCAGCGACCACGGCCAGCCCGACCCCGGCCTGCAGCGGCTGCGCGATGATCGTGTTCACGACGATGGCGGCCGCGACGATTACGAACAGCGCGGGCGTCACCGGGTAGCCTGGCACCCGGAACGGGCGCGTCGCCTGCGGCTCACGCCGCCGGAACACGAAGACGGTCGCCGCGCCCAGCGCGTAGAAGATCCAGGCGGTGAACACGGCGTAGGTGAGCAGCTGCTGGAAAGTCCCGGTCGCGGTGAGCACCATCGACCACAGCGCCATCGCACCGATCGAGATGGCGGGCGTTCCGTGCGTCGGGTGCACGCGGCCGAGAGCGCGGAAGAACAGGCCATCGCGCGCCATCGCGAAGAATACGCGTGATGAGGTCATCATCGTGCCGTTCGCCGCGCTGAAGATCGAGATGAGGATCGCGGCCGCGACGAGGCGGCCGGCCACACCGCCGAACGCGGCCGAGACCGCCTCCGCCGCGATGCCGCCGCTCGCCATCGCGCGATCCGGTCCGAGCACCGCGACGTAGGCGTAGTTCGAGATCGAATAGAGCAGGATGATGATCACGGTCCCGATCGCCATCGCGCGCGGGAACGTCCGCGCCGCGTCTTTCGCCTCACCCGCGGAGAACGACACCCAGGACCAGCCCTCATACGCCCAGAGCACGCCGATGATCGCGACGCCGGCCGTGGGCAGCATCGACAGGCCGAGGCCGTGCGGCACGGCCGACTCGCCGAACGCGCCGAGGCCGGGCCCTGCGAGGATGAGCGCAGCGCCCATCACGAGCAGCGCGAGGACCTTGAAGCCCGTGGTCCAATTCTGCACGCTTGTGCTGCTGCGCGTGCCCCGGATGTTAATGAACGCGACGGCCGCGACCATCAGCACGGACACGGAGCGCGCGAGGGGGAGGGGAAGCGCGTAGAACTGGCCGACGTACCCGGCGAACGCTGCCCCCAGCGCGGCCGTCGCACCCGCGCCGATCGCGAGGAACATCGTCCAGCCGAACAGGAACGCGGGAAGCGGGCCGAACGCGTCGCGCAGGAAGACGTAGAGCCCGCCCGTCGCCGGCCGGCTCGCGCCCACCTCACCCAGGGTCAGCGCGCCGATCAGCGCGAGCAGCCCGCCCGCGAGCCAGACCAGCTGCGCGATCCCGACATCGCCGCCGACCTGCGACAGCACCGTCGCCGGCACGATGAATATGCCGCTGCCGATGACCACGCCCACCACGAGCAGGCTGAGGTCGAGCAGGCCGAGCGTGCGCTCCAGGTTGCGACTCATGCAGAATCCGGCCCGTGGCGGTTCTCGGCGCCGCGCTCCGGACGCGGCGAGAGTGGCGGCCCAAGATCGACCGTCGCGTCCGTTCTCGCCAGTGCAGGGAGGTAATGCGTCGGTGCCCGCGCCGAAAGGGTTTGCCGGACGCGTGGCGCGACCGGCAAAACCCGAAGTGCGGAATCCGCGCTTCTACGGCGCGCCGCCGGGCGGCGCCGCGGCCGCAGTTCCGGGTTGCGGCGAGCCGCGCTTGAAGATCTGGTACTGGCCGACCGTTCCGATGAGGGCGTAGTCGCGGAACAGGGCGGCGAACCGCGGGTCCCGGCCGAAGAAGTCGAGGAAACGGAATTCCGCGAGCCTGCCCGAGGGCGGGACCTGATCCACGATGATGAGGGCCGGCTGCTCTCTTTCGAGGTCTGCGACCACGGAATCGATCAGGTAGCGTTCGAGATCGCCCATCCGGACGACGTCACCGTATGCGAACGGCTGGCCAGGATCGGCCCGGTCGGCGTACAGGCCCGGGATCATCCAGAGGCACGAGAAGCGCGATGCCCAGCGCACGCCGCTGTAGTTGATGAGAGGGAACGCGACCGGCATTGCGGAACTGTACGCGACGATCGGTCCACCATCTGCGAATCGTGCCACCACCCGCTCCATCTGCGGCAGGTAGAAGGGGCTGCCGGAGAGATCGCCCCAGAACTTCCGCGACCAGTCGAGCCGCCAGGCGCCGAAAGCGAGAACGATCACGACGGTCGCGCCTACGCCGAGAACCTGCGGGGCTACCCGCCCCAACGATGGCAGGGGCCTGCGCGCGAGCAGGTCGAGCGCCGCACCGTGGAGGACGAGAAGCGAGACCGCGTAGACGGGATACCAATGGTAGCTCCACCCCTTCCGCTGGGCGAACACCACGAGCACGAAGCCGACCAGCGCGATCACCTGCACGACCCGCGTCCTCTCGAACGGTCCTCCCTTCCGGACCGCGAGATGCGCGAGGAGCGCGACCAGGGCCGCGAGCGTCCCGAGCGAAAGCGCCACGAGCCGCAGCGGCGTCGGGTGGAAGTCGTAGTACAGCGCGGCCGCCATCCGGGCGACCTGGACATAGCCGGGCGTGAGCACGAGCGTGAGCACGATGTAGGACGCCATCACCGACTACGGGTGCGACCACCTCCGGCCCGCGGACCGCGCGCCAGCCGTGCACGCGGACGAGATGGCCGGCCAGCACGAGCCAGACCGGTCCGTAGAATGGCTTCATCGCGATCCCGAGCCCGGCCAGCACACCGATCAGCAAGCGGCTCCACACCGGGATACGGAGGCCACCCGTGAGCGCTCCGAGCAGCAGCAGGTAGGGCAGGACGAGCGCGAGCATGAAATGCTCTTCGAGTCCGAACCCGTACCCGGCCAGCGGCAGCTCCACGAACGCGATACCCAAGAGCGCCTGCATCCGGAGCGCCGGGCGGTCCGGGCCGAGGATCTCGCCGAGGAGGCGCCAGCACAGGACGAGGGAGAGAAGCACAGTGGCGAGGCAGATGGCGTGGTACGCCACGATCGGGCCCAGACCCGCGAGACGGCCGAGTGTTACCGCCGTCATCGCGACGCCCACGATCAGCGGAGGATGGACCTCCACCACGTCACGGTACAGGGCTTCACCACCGAGCACCTGCTGCGCCACCCAGAGCGGCCAGCCGATGTCGTGATGCACGGGGATCGAACGCAGCGTCGCCCACGTCGCCGCCACGAGCAGTCCGATCGCCGGGATGAACAGGGCCCGGCGCCAACCCGTTACCGCATCGATCTTCACCCTCCTCATGGTCGGCCGCCGGCCGGACGAACATGAGGTGCCCCGAGCGGAGCAAAATCGGCCCCACCCCGAACGACCGCTCGACCCGGCAGCGTCATCCCGACCGGGACAGTCAGGGCCGGCAAGGCATCGCTTCTCGCCGGCCCGCCGGAAGCGCGGATATCGCTCGACTACCCGCCCCGCCCGCCCCGGCCCATGCCTGCCTGGAACGGTGAGCGGATCCGCTCCGGGATCTTCTTCCACTGCGCCGGTGTGAGCGCCTTCTCCGTCGCCTTCAGCGCATCGTTGATCGCCTTGCGCCCGGGCTCGGTTTTCGTCGTGATCTCCTGCAGCCGGCCCGCCATCTGCTGGACGTCCGCGCCCTCGAAGTCCTTGCGGACCTCCGCCTTCACGGCCGCGAGCATCACGTTGAGCGAGTCGGAGATCGCCTTGACCGCAATGGCCTGGACCTCGGTCATCTGGAGCGTGTCACGCAGCCCGTAGATCACCTCCACCGGGTTCGCCAGCAGCCGGTCCAGGATGTTGCCCACGTTGAAGCCGGTGCTGTCGCCCGCCATGCCCCCGCGTCTCCCGCCCGCGCCGCCACCGCCGCCGCCGCCGCCGAAGTCACCGCCCCCGCGCCCACCGAATCCGCCCCCGAACCCGCCGCCCCCGCGCCCTCCCCCACCTCCGCCCCCGAATCCCCCCATGGCGCCCATCGCACCGGGCCTCTGCTGCCCGACACCGACGCGGGCCTGGAGCACGATCTGGAACGGCGCCCCGCTGCCAAAGCGCTGCGTGCGCGACTGGCCGAACAGTTGGTTGACCTCGTAGACGAACGAGTTCGTGGTCTTGTCGAAGCCACGCGCGTAGAGCAACGTGCCGTCCGCCCGGTTGGGCTGGCCCCAGCCGTGCAGGTTGTCACCGTGCAGCAGCTGGTCCATCGCGGCCGGCACGTTCGACAGGTCCGCCGAGATCTCCACCCGATGGCCCAGCCGCGGCAGGTTCGGCGACAGCATGAACCGCATGTCGAGCGACTGCGTCCACTCGTTCCGGCAGCTGTTCCGCGCCGCCACCTGTCCGAACTGGCTCTCGAGGCAGTCGCGGATTCCCGCAGGCGCCGCCGCCAGCACGTTCATCATGCCCTGTGCCACCAGCGGGTCGCTCACGGTCGCGGGATCGAACACGAAGGCGCGATCGTTGCGCGCGCCATCGCCGTTGATGTCGCTGCCCACCATTGGCGTGAACGGCGAGCCCGACGTGATGCGGCCTACCGCCGTGACCTGCGCCCACGTCGTAATCGGATACGCGAGCACGAGCGAGAACGCGTGCCGCCGGTCATTGCTGCTCGTGGCCCACTCGAACTCGTTCGGATTCGCCGACGTGGTCGCTGACTCGAATCCCACCCCGCCGGCGCCGCCGCCCCGACCCGAGAACGACGACTGGTCGCGCGTGAACCCGAGCGAATAGCTGGCCTGCACCATCAGCTTCTGCGTCAGCATCCCGTTCGTCCGGAGCGAGAGCTGGTGCGACGTCGAGCGCAGGTCCGAGTCATACTCGTACACGCCGCTGAACCGGCTGTCGATGCGCGACGCCGTGGACACCACCTGCCCGCTCCCGCTCGCGATCGACGCGGGATCGCCGTAGAACGGCCGGTTCCCCTCGCTCGTCAGGTACACGATCCGCGTCGTGTCCAGGTTCAGGTCGCGTGCACCGTACAGCCCGGAGCCCAGCGAGTACGTGTAGTCGACGTTCAGCGTGAAGCCGCGCCGGAGTTGCGTCTGGTAGCCCAGGTTCGCGCGCCACGAGCTGGGCGCGCCGAAGTCCTTGCTGAACAACGTGACCGTGGGCGCACGCTCCGTCTGCAGCGTGCTTCCCGTCCCGCCGTCGAGACAAGTGGACGGGATGCTCGACGGCTCGTTCAGGTAGCCCAGCCAGTCCGGCGTCGGCACGGCCTGGCCGATGCAGTTGATCGAGACCTCGCTGCCCGGCAGGCCCGTCTGCTGGAGCGCGGACGCGAACAGGTTGTAGGGCGCCGTGCCCCGGAACTCGCCGATCCCGCCGCGCAGCACTTTCGCCGGCATGCCGTTCTCGCTCAGGCGGTAGCTGAACCCGAAGCGCGGGCTCACGTGCAGGTCGGTCGGGAACACATCCGTGCGCTGGCCGAACACCTCCTCGACCACCGGGTTGTACCCGGGCCGGTCGTCGAACCGCGAGTTGTCGAGCCGGAGCCCCGCCGTGATCTGGAGCGGGTCGCTGGCCCGCCACGTATCCGTCAACCACGCCGATGCGGTGGTGCTCGCGCCCGTCCGTTCCCGCGGCGTGAGCGAGCGCGAGAACGAGGCCGGCAGGTTCGCCTGGAAATCGGCCAGCGAGAGGAACGTGAACGAGCCCAGGTAGTTGCTCGCGTTGATCGAGGAGAAATCGCTCTTCGCGACCTGGGCGCCCAGCTTGATCCGGTGCGTCAGGTCGTACAGCAGCCCGACTTCGTCCCGCAGCTGGAAGTTCTTCTCGTACGTCTCCGTTGGCAGCGAGCGGTCGCCGCCGAACACCAGCTGCGACACCGAGAGCGCGCCGTCGCTCAGCTCCGACGTGACGCGGACCCGCCCCTCCGGCATCTCGACGAACGGCAGCGTCTGGTTCGTGCTCTTGCTGGCGGTGAACTGTAGATCATTAGTCCAGAAGCCGAACCGCGATTGCAGCTGCAGCGCGCCGTCGGTCCGGTCCGAGTCCTGCTCGCCGCCATTGTCGCGCACGTCGAGCGGCGAGATGCGTGTGCTGTCCTGCCCCGCCTTGTTCGCGTTGAAGCGGAGCATCAGCGTGTTGCGCGGCGTGACGTTGAAGTCCATCCGCGTCTGCAGCGCGAAGTTGTTGTTGCGCGCCGCGTACGGACCCGTGAGTCCGTCCGTCGGGAAACCGTACGTTCCGCCCAGGATGTCGAGAAAGCGGTTCACCGAGTCGGCGCTCGCGCCCACCCGCTGCGACGAGAGCGCATCGTTCGTCGCCATCGCGAACATGTCATTGGTCCGGAACTGCGCCGAGCCTGCCACGTTGAAGAACAGCTTGCCCGGGACGATGGGGCCGCCGAAGCCGCCGCTCAGGCGGTGCTGCGTCGTCACGTTGCCGAGGGCCGTGCTGCCCGCGTTGCCCTGAAGCGCCGCATCGCGCAGTTGGTAGGTGAACGAGCCGGTCGAGCGGTTCGTCCCGCGCGCCGTCGTCATCGAGACCTGCCCGCCCGCGAACCCGCCCCGCGAGGCGTCGAAGGTGCTCGTCACGACCTGCGTCATGCGAAGCCCTTCCATTGGTACGTCGAGACCACCCGCGCCCGAGAGCAGCGAACCGATCGCCATGCCGTCCAGCGTGATCTGGTTCAGCGCGTCGTTCATGCCCGCGATCGAGAAGCCCGCCAGCCCCGTGATCGAGTCCGCCCCCGTCAGGATCACGCCCGCCGCCAACGCGGCCAGCGTCGCCGGGTCGAAATCGGGCAGCGGCAGGCGGTTCAGCAGCTGCGCCGTGAGATTCTCCGCGCGTTCGCCGGAGTTGCCCTGGCCCGGCGCCGGTCTCCGTCCCTGCACGTCAATGCCCGCGAGCGTGATCGGCTGAACCGACATCGCCACGTTCGCGAGCAGCACTTCCTCGTCCGCCTGCCGCCGCAATACGAACGTGCGGTCCGCCATGCCGAGGAACGAGATCTTCACCTGGTACTGTCCGCCGCCATCCGGGAACATGATCATGTAGCGGCCCTTCTCGTCCGTCACCCCGCTGCGCGTCGTGCCCAGCTCGGCCGACGTCGCCTGCACGACGGCACCCACCATCGGCTTGCCGTCCGGATCCGTTACCCGACCCGCCAGGACATCCGTGGTACCCTGCGCGCGAACCGGAACCGGCAAGGCCAGCAAGAGCAGCACCAGAAACCGACGCACCGTTCGCATGACGGTCTCCGGAAATGCCGGAGTCGAACGCCCGGAGGCCGGAACAGCGAGCGGCACGAGCGTGAACAACGAGCGCATTCTCATGGTGTCGCCTTCGACGTTTCGGTGGTGTCCAGCGTGGGTTCTCTCCGCGTTGGACGAACATCAAGACGCCGGCCCACTGGCAAGTGTTAGAACGACTTACGGGAGTGCGGAAGCCGCACGACGGACTGCGGTTCCGGCGCGAGGGAAACGCCCCTGACAAGTGCGGAAAGAGCAGCGGGGACGACAAGGCCGGGGTCGCATTCGCCAACCCCGGAACGCGGGTCCGGCAAGGCCCACGGAGGATGAGAAAGGGGGGGCCGAAGCCCCCCCTCGATTGCCCACGACAGCCGCTGGTTCAGCCGCCGCCACCACCGCGCCGGCGCTGCGGCATTGCGGCCGCGAAGATCGCTTCCGCCTTCGTCCACTGATCGGCAGAGAGCACTTTCTGCAGTGCCTCGCGGATCGTCTGGTCGTTCGTCCGCATCGCCGTCGACGCCTCGCGCAGCTTCGTCCGGTCCGCGTCCGACATGTCGGCCATGTTTCCGGCCTCGCGCATCTTCGTGATCATCGCCTGGTTCGGCGCGTTCAGCTTGGTCAGCGAGTCGGCGAACATCTTGACCTTCGCCGTCTGGTCGGCCGTCAACGCGAGAACGGCCGCGCTGTCGAGCAGCAGTTGGGCGGAGTTCTGCGCACCCATGCTCCGGCCCTGACCCCGGCCCTGCGGCGGTCCCCCACCCTGTGCCGCCAGCGACGCCGGAACGGCGAGCAGCGCGAGCGCGAACAGCGAGCGCATCTTCATTTGCTTCTCCTTCGATGTGCGGTCATGTCCTGCGCGAGGTCCCCCGCGCCGACGCAGAAGAAGACGCGGGCCCGCGAGCAAGCGTTAGGCGGGCTTCCGTGGAACACAGGATCGAACAGGAAGCGGGGCGCCGCGACCCGTTGGTCGTGGCGCCCCCGCTTCTCCCTCGAACGGAAGGGTCAGTTGGTCTTTACCGCGTACTTCCAGCCGGCAATGCTGCCAGTCAGCTCGCCGCTCTGCTCGAACGTCTGGGTCGCCGGCTCATCGGCCTGCTCCTGGCAGAACGACTGCCGCGTCAACTCGTCCGGGTACGCCGTCTTCTTCGCCTCGTCGTTCACGCACGAAGTCACGAAGTCGCGCGCGCTTTCCGCGGTCACTACCGTGAAGTTGATCTGGCCCACCGTCTCGCCCTTCAAGCCCATCAACGTAATGTCCACGCCCACGTTCGAACCCGACGGCAGCGTCCGGTTCCGGAGCTGGCCCGAAACCGTCACCGTGCCATTGTCGTTCGGCGTGATCGACAGATCGCGCACCTCGACCGGCATCTCCTCGAGTTCCTGCAGGATCTTGTACGCGGCCTGCCGCGCCTCCGTCGTGTCGCCCCGCAACTCGCCTTCCCGCTTTACCGCGCGCATCCGGATCAACTCCAGATTCTCGCTCGTGGGATCGAATTCCTTGACCTTCGGGATCTGCTGCAGGATCGTCTGGTACAGCCCGATCAACTGTGTCTTCAACGCCGCATCATCGGGAGCCGCCTCGTGCTCCGTCTCCACCGCCGACGCCTTTGCGTACGTCGCCTGCAGTTGGTTGAAGTAGTAGTCGCGCGAGTACGGGTTGACTTCGATCGCCTTGCCGAACAGCTCCGCCGCCTGGTCGTAGTCGTTCGCCGTGAACGCATCCACCCCGCGCGTCCCCCGGATCTGCGCGATGTTCAGCGTCGCCACCTCCGCGAACGAGTCCCACTGCGCCTGACCCGCACTGTCGAGCTTCGAGTAAATGTCGCCGTGCGTCGCCACGATCGCCCGCTCGAACGCCTGCTCCGCCTTCTCCAGGTCGCCCTTGTTCGCGTAGATCGCGCCGATGTTGAGCAGCGCCTCCGGCCGCTTGTCGTACAGCTTCTGCCCCGCTTCCAGTACCGCCAGCGCACTATCCGGGTTGTTCTGGTCCATCAGGTCGACGCCCATCTGGAACGCGCCCAGCCACGCCGACTCCCGCTCCGCTTCCACGTCCGCCTCGGCGTCCGGGTACATCGAGACCGTCTTGGCAAAGCACGAGTCCGCCGCCAGGAAGTCGCCCGCGCCCGCGTGCGCCTGCCCTGCGACGAACCAGAACTTCGCGTTGTCCGCATCCTTCACGAAGCCTTCATCGAGCGCGGCCAGCGCCTGCCGGTACAACTCCCGGCGGCTGTCCATGTCCGAACGCGTCATTGCAAGGCCGATGAATTTCTCGGCGTCTTTCGTGTATTTGCTGTCCTTGTACTTCTGGCCGGCCGCGTGCATCGGGAGCAACGCGACGAGGGCCACGGCCGGCAAGATCCAGCGGAGCCGGTTCATCTGGGAGCCTCCGTCAATCAGATTAGCAGTGTCGACCTCCCGCAGCCGCGCAGAACGTCACTGCATTGGTAACCGGTGCCGATAGTCCGGGTTCCGGGTCCGCGGCCGCGGACCCGGGAGGTTACGATTCCAGTGCGCCCTGCACAAGATCGGGCGGCGGACCCCCGAGCACATCCCGGACCGCTCCGCTCAACTGGTCGGGCGAGAACGGCTTCTCGAGGAAGAAGGCCGGCCGCCCACCCCGGGGCGCGGCCACGATGTCGTCCCCATAGCCCGACGTCAGGATCACCCGCAGGTCCGGCCGTTCCCCGAGCAGGACACGCGCCAGCGCCGGACCACCCATCCCCGGCATCATGACGTCCGTCACCAACACGTCGATCCGCGTCCCGCACTCTCGCGAGATCTCCAGCGCCCGCTCCCCGTCCACTGCTTCCAGGACCGTGTGTCCGTCCCGCTCCATGATGCGCCGGATCAGCGACCGCACCGCCGGCTCGTCCTCCACCACCAGCACCGTGCATGCCTCCGCCGGCGTCGACACCGGCGCCTCCACCAACGGGGCCACCGGCGCCACGGCCTTCGCACGGCTCTCCGGCAGCAGCACCAGGAACGTCGCGCCCCGCCCCGCCTCGCTCTCCACGATGATGAAGCCGCCGCTCTCCTTCACGATGCCGTACACCGTCGACAGTCCCAGTCCGCTGCCCTTACCCGGCTCCTTCGTTGTGAAGAACGGATCGAAGGCACGCAAACGCGTCGCCTCGTCCATGCCGTGTCCCGTGTCCGTCACCCGCACCTCCAGGTACCGGCCCGGCAGCACGAACGCATGCCGGAATGGACGCTCCACGCTCACTTCCACGTTCGACGTCGTAACCGTCAGATGGCCGCCCTCCGGCATCGCGTCCCGCGCGTTCACCACCAGGTTCACCAGCACCTGCTCGAACTGGCTCCGGTCACCAAGTACGACGCCCCGCGCGCCCAGTTCCGTCCGCAGGTCGATCGTTTCCCCGACCAGCGGGCCCAGCAGACGCGTCGTCTCCTCCACCAGCGCGTTCACGTCCACCGTCTCCGCCGTCACCGCGCCCCGCCGGCTGAACGCAAGCAGCTTCCGCGTCAGCACCGTCGCCCGGTCCGCCGCATTCGCGATCTGCTCCAGGTCCGACCGATGCGGATCCACACCCGTTCCCGCAAGCAGCAGTTCCGCGTGTCCCTTGATCGCCGTCAACATGTTGTGGAAATCGTGCGCCAGTCCGCCCGTCAAACGTCCCACTTCCTCCAGCTTCTGCGATTGCCGCAGCTGCGCTTCCAGATGCCGACGCTCCGTGATGTCACGGTACAGCACCACGAACAGCGCCTGACCTTCCCACTCGAACAGATTCCGGTGCGACTCCGCCGGATGCACCGTACCGTCCCGACGCAGGCACCGTACCTCCGCCACCTGCCGGTGCCCAGGACCCAGCGCCGACCAGCTCTCCCGAACTCGAGCCTCCTCGTACCCCAACTCTACGTCCCGAACCGACATCTCCAGCAGCTCCCGGCGCGTGTACCCCAGCGCATCGCTCGCCGCCCGGTTGACCTCCACGATCCGGCCCCGCACGTCGTGCACCAGCAACGGGTCCGCCGAATGATCCAGCAGCCGCCGCATCCGTTCCGCGTACTGCCGCGCCGACCCCTCCGCGTACCGCCGGTCCGTCACGTCCAGCATCACGCCACGTAGATGCGCTCGGCGCCGCGACACCGGGACCGCGCCCAGCAACGTCCGAACCCACAGCGTCGCTCCGCTCGCCGTCCGCACCCGGAACTCGATCTCCGTCTCCGAACCTGACAACAACGCCTCTCGCGCCGCCGCCTCGAACGACGACAGGTCCGCCTCGTGCACCAGCCGCGTCCAGATCTCTCTCGACCCCACCCACTCCCGCACGTCGTACCCGAACGCCGTCGCCGCACGGCCGCTCACGTACCGCACCCGCAGCTCCGCATCCGCCTCGAAGACCACCACCAGCAGATCCTCGAGCATCTGCCGGAACCGAACGCCCGCCGCCTCCTTCCGCGACGCGCGACCCGGACCCGCCCTCACGGCCTCCTGCCCCCGCGCCAGGCCCGCCTCGTGGCCCGCGCCCCGCACCACCGGCTCGGTTTCATCGACTCCTTTCGACCCGCTTCCGCACGGCCTCGCCCGTCATTCTGCCACGAATCGCCTCTGGTATGCAAACTTGCATCCCCTCCCGTTCGGGTCGATCCGCCAACCGATGCTTCCAGTCTAGTCCCACGCGCATGGGCAGTTTCTACCTATGACAATTCGGCAGGAGTGTGGCAATGTCCACAGAATCAGTTAGACGAACGTCAGCCACCGCCTCGCTGCGACGCCTCCACACCCGGGGTGGAACCGGATCCCGGTGTCGGACCGGTAATTGACGCTTCGAGGGACGCGGGCGTTGTGTGGTGGGTGACGGCCTGGATGCCGCGGGCGACCTCGGGCAGGATGCCGAGGCGTGCGTAGATGGGCCGGACGACCTCGCGGAGGCGCGGGATGCGACCGGCGAAGACGGCGGCGGCGGCGAGGCAACCGGCGCCACCGAGGGCGAAGGTGAGGGGAGCGCCGAGGGCGGTGGCGACGGCGCCGCCGGCGAGGCTGCCGAAGGGGGAGATGCCGGTGAAGGCCATGCTGTAGAGGGACATGATGCGTCCGCGCTTGTCGTCGGCGACGAGAGTCTGGAGGACGGTGTTGGCGGAGGCCATCTGGACCATCATGCCGAAGCCGGCGAAGGCGAGGAGGGGCAGGGTTAACCAGACGGTCCTGGAGGCGCCGGTGGCGATGAGGGCGAGGCCGAAGATGGCGGCGGCGATGGCAATGACGCGGCCGAGTCCCTTGACGGTGGTCCTTGACGCCAGGTAGAGGGCGCCGGAAAGGGCGCCGAGTCCGACGGCGGAGGTGAGGAATCCGAGGGTGTCGGCGCCGCCGCCGAGGATGTCGCTGGCGATGACGGGGAGCAGCACGGTAAAGGGGACGGCGACGAAGCTGGTGAAAGCGACGAGGGAGAGGATGGAGCGCATGGGCCGGAAGTTCCAGGCGTAGCGGAACCCCTCGGTGAGGTTACGGACGACGTCGAGCCGGGCGGTGCTGCGTTGCCAGGGAGGCAGCCTCATGGCGAGGAGCGAGACGAGGACGGCGACGAAGCTGATGGCGTTGATGAGGATGCAGAGGCCCTCGCCGACGGCGGCGACGAGGAGTCCGGCGATGGCGGGTCCGAGCAGACGCGACGCGTTGAACATGGAGGAGTTGAGCGCGATCGCGTTGGGCAGGTCTTCCTTGTCTCCGACCATCTCGATGAGGAAGGACTGGCGGGCCGGGATGTCGAAGCCGGTGGCGGCGCCGAGCACGGCCATGAGCGCGATGATGAGGCCGACCGTGATGTGTCCGGCGAGGACGAGGGCAGCGAGGGCGAAGGCCTGCACCATCATGACGGACTGAGTGATGAGGACGATGCGTCGCTTGTCGAAGCGATCGGCGAGGACGCCGGCGAGCGGCGCCAGGAAGAAGGCCGGTCCCTGGCTGACGAAGGCGACGAGGCCGAGCAGGAGTGCGGAGTCTGTGAGCCGGTAGACCAGCCAGCCGACGGCGACCTGCTGCATCCAGGTGCCGATGAGGGAGAGGGTCTGGCCGACGGTGAAGAGACGGAAATTGCGGTGCCGCAGGGCGCGCAACGCGATGGAGACGGACGGGATCACCGGTGGTCGAGGTGCATGAGTTGGTGCGGGTAGGGCTCGAAGAGGGACTGGGCCTCGAGCCAGGGCTCGTCGAAGCGGGCGGTCCAGCCGGCGAGCACGCCGAGCACGGCGCTGAGCGGCATGCGTTCGGCGCGGAACCGCTGGAGCAGTGTTTCGAAGAACGTCTTCTCGTTGGGCGAGAGCGCGTGCGAGAAGAAGCCGAACGCGTGTTGTGCGACGTTGATCCAGGGACCGGGCCGGGCGGGGCGCGCGAGCACGCGGCGGAGTCCGGTCTCGTACTCGTCGAGGACCTCGTCGACCGGCTTCCGCTCCGGGTTCGCGACAACAACGCCCAGCGCGCGCATGCCCGTCTGGTTGTGCGCCATGAAGAGCAGCTTGTTGCGCGCGTGGAACTCGACCAGCCGCCGCATCGCGGGCGGCTCGCGCATCTCGCGGAAGGCCGCGATCGTGAAGAGCCGGGTCAGGAAATGGTCGCGGATGTGGGGATTGCGGAGCCGCCCCTCATCCTCGATCGCGCTGCCGGCGAACCGCTCGAGCACGGCGGCCGCGAACAGGCCGGGCCCCGTGCCCACGGGTGGACCCTGCTTCTGGGAGTGGATCTTGACGTCCTTGATTCCGCAGGACGGCGACCGATTCTTGAGGATGAAGCCATCGACGCGGCCGACGTCGTCGAGGAACCGCTTGCTGAACGCGCGCATGTCCGCGGTCAGGTCGCGGCCAGTCGAAGGTTGAACCAGCCGGCTCGACTCGCCGATCCTCACGATGCGGATGGGATCGCGCGGCACGCCGAGCCCGATCTCGACTTCCGGGCACGTCGGGATGTAGCGGACGAACGCCTCCAGTTCGCGGACGAAGTCGTCCTTGATGACCTGCGCGTTGTAGCGGCAGGCCTCCTTCTCGAGGCACTGGCTCAGGACGACGATCGGGGTCGGGAACGCGCTCAAGGTCCTCCCGTGACGCAGGCGGAGCCCCGTCCCCGAGGGGTGTGGCGGGCACGGAACGGCGTCGGCTCCGGATATGCTCGTAGTCTACGGCATGGGCGCTGGGGCCGCGAGTGCCGCCCCGGGCAGGGTCCGGCCGAAGTCAACACTGGACAACCATGGAACTTGACTGTAATCTGTTGCGAAACCGGTTGAGGCGCCCGGCCCTCCGTGCCGTCCGCCAGGCGGGTCGCCCCGCTCCGACCGGTGTCCCCGAGAGGTGGTCCCCCCTGCCTCGCCGGATTCGACGGTCCGCCGCGCTATGCGGCGGTTCCACCGCACTCGTGCTCTGCGTGGAATCATGGAACGGCTGATCACGGCGACGACGCTACTGGCCATTGCCGCCCTTGCGACTCCGGTTACGGCGCAATCGCTGCGAGGTTCGGCGGCCTCCGTCCGGAAGCAGCACCGGGTGGCGGTCCAGCAGGACTACTCGTTCCTGACCAGCGCCGCGCAGGTGAGGAAATTCGTGGCCAACGGCTATCTCGTCCGCGTGCCCGGCAACGCGAACTACGAGCTGCACGGCGTGTCGTACCCGTACGCGCGGCCCGCCGTGAAGACGTTCGTCGAACGGCTCGGCCAACAGTATCGTTCCGCATGCGGCGAGAAGCTCGTGGTGACGAGCCTCACGCGTCCGACATCGAAGCAGCCGCGCAACGCCTCCGACCAGTCTGTGCACCCGGCGGGCATGGCCGCCGATCTGCGCATCAGCAACTCGTCGAAGTGCCGCACCTGGCTCGAGCGGGTCCTGATCTCGCTCGAGGCGAAGGGCGTGCTCGAGGCGACACGCGAGCATTTCCCCGCGCACTACCACGTCGCCGTCTTCCCGAACCCGTACCTCGCCTACATCGGCCAGCGAGGCCGCACGGTCGTGGCCGCCGCACCCGCACCAGCGCCCGACGCCGTCGTCGCCGCCGACGACGATGCGCCCGCGGACGGTCCGGCCGCCGAGGACGACCTCGTGACCGCGGATCCGGGCGTCGAGGCATCCGCCGAGCCCGCCATCCTCGACTACCGCGTGAACCGCGGCGACACGCTTTGGGACATCGCGCGCAAGCACGGCACCTCGATCTCCGAGCTGAAATCGATCAACGGGCTGCGCAGCAGCCGCATCAAGGCCGGCCAACGGCTGAAGGTCCCGACCCACTCCTCGTCGTAGGCATCATGTGGTGAAAGGGACACACCGGCCGCGCGTCGTCATCATCGGCGGCGGCTTCGGTGGGCTCTACGCCGCCCGCGCGCTCCGCAACGTCGCGGTCGACATCACGCTCGTCGACCGGCGCAATTTCCATCTGTTCCAGCCGCTCCTCTACCAGGTCGCCACCGCCTCGCTCAGTCCCGGCGACATCGCGAGTCCGCTCCGCAACATCCTGCGTCGCCAACGGAACGTCCGCGTCTGGCTCGCCGAGGCCAGGTCCATCGATGTGGAGCGACGTCGCGTCGAGCTCGATGACGGCGCCCTCGAGTACGACTTCCTGATCCTCGCCACCGGCGCGACGCACGCCTACTTCGGACACCCCGAGTGGGAAACGTTCGCGCCCGGCCTCAAGAGCATCGAGGACGCCTTCGAGATGCGCCGCCGCTTCCTGCTCGCCTTCGAGAACGCCGAGCGCGAGACCGACCCGGAGAAGCGACGCGAGCTCACCACCTTCGTCATCGTCGGCGCCGGACCTACCGGTGTCGAGCTCGCCGGCGCCATGGCCGAGATCGCGCAGAGAGTCATGCCGCGCGAGTTCCACGCCGTCGACACGAAAGCCACCCGCGTGCTCCTCCTCGAGGGCGCCGACCGCGTCCTGCCCGGCTACCCCGACGATCTATCGCGCAAGGCGCAACGCCAACTCGAGAAGCTCGGCGTCGAGGTGCGCACTTCCGCCTTCGTCACGCGCATCGACAAGGGCTCCGTCCATGTCGGCGACAAGCGCGTCGCCGCCTGCAACGTCTTCTGGGCCGCCGGCGTCGCCGCATCGCCGCTGGGCGCCTCGCTCGACGCGCCGCTCGACCGCGCCGGCCGCGTCATCGTCCAGCCCGACCTCACCATCCCCGGCCACCGCGAGGTCTTCGTCATCGGCGACCTCGCCCACGCGGCGCAGGGCGACGGCATGGTCCCCGGCGTCGCCCAGGGCGCCATGCAGGGAGGTCGCTTCGTCGCACGGATGATTCAACGCGACCTCCACGGCAATGACCGCCGTGCCTTCCGCTACCGCGACAAGGGCGCGCTCGCCACCATCGGCCGCGCCGCCGCCGTCGCCGACTTCGGCGCCCTCCGCATCTCCGGCTTCTTCGCCTGGGCCGTCTGGGTCTTCATCCACATCCTCTACCTCATCGGGTTCCGCAACCGCGCCATCGTCATGATGCAGTGGGCGTGGGCATACCTGACGTGGCAGAGGGGGATCCGGCTTATCACGGGAAAGGACGCCGTGGTGGGGAGGGAGTCGTAGGCGACGAACGGCGAGCGACGAACCCGGGCGTGCGGAAAGTGGACTTGATGGGTGGGCGGTATCTGGTGGGTGATGGGGGGCATGGCCGGAAGTACGGATCGCCAACCCGACACGCGGGTACGCCGCCGGCCGCCCGTGCCCTTTGTCGGCCCCCTCAGCAGCACGCTCCGCCGCCGCCCTGAGGCCCCGCCCCAGGTCGCTCCCGCCTCATTGACCCGCCTTACGTCGCCCGCCTCTCAGCTTTTCCCCACCTCACACCCCTCCGTCCTCCTCGTGTCCCCCACGCTCACGATCTTCCACTCGCCGTTCACCCGCAGCAGCTGAAACGCGTCGATCCCGCAGTGTACGAACCGTTCCCCGACGTGCAGCGTGTAGAAGGTCCAGACCGTCGCGAGGTCTCCGTCGACGCGGACCTCGGGCGAGTAGATCTGCTCGTTCGCGCCCTCCCCCTGCATACGTGCGATGCCCGCGAGGAACTGGTCCAGGGGCATGGCCGTGACGGTCGGCTGTCCGCCGCGCGGTGTCTCTACGCCGAGCAGTCGCGCCGCCGGGTCGAACGTGGTTCGCATCATCGCGGTATCGCGCGCGAGCATGCCGGCGAAGAACCGCTCGATGACGGTGACGACGTCCTTCTCGGCGCTCTGCGCGGAGGCGCGAGACACGGGCGCGGTGGCCCCGAGCACGATGGTGAGAGCGAGCGTGCGCGTGGCGCGCAAGGCGAGCCGTGCGGTCGTTGCGTTCACGAAAGTCCTCCTGGTGGTCGATTCGGGGAAGCGTCGAACGTAGGTGCGACGGGGTCCGGTGGCCACCGTGCGAGGTCGGAACGCAACGGGCCCGTGATGACCGGTATGTTCCGCGGTTCGGAGTTGTCCGGAATCGCACGGCGCATCCCGGTACCGGACGCCGGTGGCGCCCGGCGGACCCCTCCTTGGGCCGGTCTTGTGCGCTTCAAGCGTCGCCTGGACAACGAGTTGGATGTCACCGGCGTTCGGCGGCACCGGCCTTGCCCCGGAGCATCACGGGCAGATACGGCGTGGTGTCGCGAATGCGTCCGGAGCAGCGGACGCTCCGAGTGCCGCGCGCGACCCGGACCGCTGGAGCCGAAATGAACACGCTGCGCGCCGACATCCGTCAGGCTTTGCGCCAATTCTCGAAGAAGCCCGCCTTCGCGCTCGCCATCGCCCTTACGCTCGCGCTCGGCATCGGCGCGAACGGCGCGATCCTGAGCTTCGTGCACGCCATCCTTCTCCAACCGCTTCCGTTCGCGGAGCCGGACCGTCTCCTGGAGATCGAGGAGATCAACACCGCGGGCGGCAGCGCCTACGGCACGATGGCGACGAAGACGGCAGAGGAGCTGATCGGTGCATCGAACACGATCGCGTCGTTCGGCGTGTGGCGCGACTGGGGCTTCCAGGTCCGGAGCGATGCCGGCGCGGAGAGCGTCTACTCGGGAATCGCGTCACCTTCGCTCTTCACTACGCTCGGTGCGCGCACCGTGGTCGGCCGCCTGTTCTCGGAAGACGAGGACGTGCCCGGCCGGAACCACGTCGTGCTGATCAGTTACCGCTACTGGCAGCGCGCGTTCGCGGGCGATCCCGGCGTGGTCGGCCGGGAGCTCCGCACCGACAAGGGCAACTTCACGGTGATCGGTGTGCTCTCGCCGGACTTCGACTCGCCCGACCTCGGCCCGATGGACATCTGGGCGCCCCACTCGATCGACGAGGACCTCGCGCAGGACCGCTGGCTCCGGAACCGCCGCGTCTACGCGCGCATGCTGCCCGGCGTGAGCATCGACGCGGTGCGCGCGGACCTGCTGCCCATCGCCCAGCGCATCTCCGAGGAGTACCCGGAAACGAACAAGGACTGGAGCATCCAGGTCACACCGCTCAAGGACTATGAGGTCGGTTCCGCGCGACAGGCGCTCGTCCTCTTCCTCGGCGCGACCGCGTTCGTTCTGCTCATCGCCTGCGTGAACATTGCCAACCTGTTGCTCGGCCGGATCAACTCGCGGAAGCGCGAGTTCGCCGTGCGCAGCGCGATCGGCGGCAGCCGCGGCCGGTTGGCGCGCCAGGTGCTGACCGAGAGCACGCTGCTCGCGCTGCCCGGCGGCATCCTCGGCGTGCTGCTGGCCCTCTGGCTCACCGACCTGTTCGTCTCACTGAGTCCGCCTGGACTGCCGCGCCTGGGCGATGTCGCGGTCACCGGCAGCGTCATCGCCATCACGCTCGCCATCACCCTGCTCGCCGGCCTCGTGTTCGGCGCCATCCCCGCGCTGCAGTCGGTGAAGACCGACGTCACCGAAGCGCTCAAGGATGGGCGAGGCGGGCTCGTGGGCCGTTCCAGCACGCGACTGCACGGAGGATTGCTCGTCGCGGAGGTCGCACTCGCCGTCGCGCTGCTCGCGGGCGCCGGCCTGCTCACCCGCTCGCTGGTCCGCATGCAGCGGCTCGACCTCGGCATCCAGACCGACAACATGCTCACGTTCAGCCTGCTGCTTCCGCCCGCCGACTACACCGATGTCGAGCAGGTGCGCGCATTCCTGCGCGACATCGAGTCGCGGCTCACGAGCGTGCCTGGCGTCCGTTCCGCCGGCGGCACCTCCGCTACGCCGCTCTTCGGCGGCGTCGAAGGTCTCGAGTTCCGCTTCGCGGATGGCACCGGCACCGGCGAGGAGCGGCCCGAGGCGCGCTACTACGACGTCAGCCCCGGCTATTTCGGGACCGTTGGCATGCGCATCGTGCAGGGCCGCGGCATCCTGGAGAGCGACGACGAGACCGCGCCCGCCATCGCCGTGATCAACCGCACGATGGCCGAACGCTACTGGCCCGGAGAGAACGCCATCGGCCGGCGCATCGCCATCCAGCCCGACGGCAACATCGTCGAAGTCGTCGGCGTCGTCGCCGACGTGCGTCGCCCCTCGCCCGGCGCGGTCGTCACCCCCGAGATCTACTGGCCCAAGCTCCAGCACGCTCGCTGGTACTCGTACTTCGTGCTCCGCACCGACGGCGATCCCGCATCACTCGCGCCCGCCGTGCGCGCCCGCATCGCCGAGATCGATCCACGCCTCTCGCCCGGCGGATTCAGCACCATGGCCGATCGCCGTGACACCGTGCTCCGTCAGCCGCGCTTCCAGCTCGCACTCATCGGACTCTTCGCGCTCATCGCCACCGTCCTCGCCGGCGTCGGCATCTTCGGCGTCATCAGCTTCGCCGTCGCCCAGCGCGCGCCCGAGATGGGCATCCGCATGGCGCTCGGCGCCCGCAAGGCCCAGATCTTCGGCATGGTGCTCGGCCGCGGCGCCGCGCTCGCCGCCGCCGGCGCCGCCATCGGCCTCGTTCTCGCGCTCGCGCTCTCCCGATTCCTGAGCGGGCTGCTCTTCGGCGTCTCCGTCGCCGATCCACTCACACTCGGAGCGACCGCCGCCGTCGCCCTGCTCACCGCCGCCGTCGCCTGCCTCGTGCCCGCCTGGCGCGCCACTCGCGGCGACCCTTCCGCTCCCCTGCGCGCGGGCTGAACGCCCACGACCCTTCACGAAACGACCCGGCACGCCGTTCCGCGCCGGGTCGTTCCCGAATCCGTCCCGCCCGCCATCGGCGATTCAAATCCATTGACTTTTGTCGATTCAATCGACATCCTTCGATCCATGAGGACGCTGATCGAACTCGACGATTCCGCCGACCGGTCCCGCGGCTGCTGCGCCCGCCTGGAGCCGTCGGCGATGGACCCGGCCGACGAGGCTGCCGTCGTCGCCGACCTCGAGGCCCTTGCCCACCCCGTGCGGCTCCGGCTGCTGGCCGCGCTGGCCGCGAATCCCGGCCGCGTGTGCGTGTGCGACCTCGAGCGGATCGTGCCCGTGAAGCAGCCCACGGTCTCGCACCACCTGCGGATCCTGCGCACGGCCGGCCTGGTGGACTCCGAGCGTCAGGGCCTCTGGGCGCACTACCGGGTCCGTCGCGACGCCATGCGTGCGCTCGCCGCGCGCGTCGGTGGCGCGCTGTCGGTCCTTGCGGCCGGTGGCCCCGACGACGCGGCGGCCGACGCCGTCGAAGGAGGTGTCGATGCCCGGGATGGATAGAGGTTCGGATGCAGGCGACGTCGAAGCCACCGCGTCGCGTGTGACCGAGTCCGCCCTGCCGGGCGATTCCGCATCCCCCGCGTTCCCCGTGCTCGCGACGCCCCCGCCATCTCCCCCATCACCCACGATCCGTGCCGTAGACGGGCCCGATCTCGAGGACGTCCGCGCCCTGCTCGAGGCCGTCGCCCTGCCGCGCGACGGTGTGGATGCACAGTTCGGGGATAGCTGGGTCGTTGCGGAGCGCGGCGGCCGCCTGGTGGGCGTCGCTGCCGTCGAGGTCTACGGCCGGACCGGCCTGCTCCGCTCGGTCGCCGTCGACCCGGCCGCCCGCGGTCTCGGTCTGGGCGCTGCCCTTGTCCACGACCGACTCGCCTGGTCGGCCACGCGCGGTCTCGAGTCGCTATGGCTCCTGACCACCACCGTCCCCGACTGGTTCACCCGTTTCGGATTCGACCGCGTCCCGCGCAGTTCCGCTCCCGCTCTCCTGCAGGAGAGCCCCGAATTCGCCACCATCTGTCCAGGAGACTCCGTCACCATGACGCGCACGATAGAAACGCAAGCCGCGCCCGCCCCCGCCGCTCCCGCCGCTCCCGCTCCCGGCCCCGCAAACGCTTCCGCCTCCGCTCCCGCCTCCCACCGCGCGACCGCCGGCCTCCCCGTCGTCCAGGACTGCGCGACCACGACGCTGACCGCCGACGAGATCCGCGCCCAGGTCCGCGAGAAGTACGGCGCCGCCGCGAAGCTGGCCGCTGCCGGCTCCCAGGCGAACTGCGGTTGCGGCTGCGGTTGCATCGATTCCGAGGCCGCCATCGATCCCATCACCTCGGACCTGTACGACGAAGCCGAGACCAGCGGTCTACCCGTCGAGGCCGTGCTCGCCTCGCTCGGGTGTGGCAACCCGACCGCGCTCGCGCAGCTCGAGCCCGGCGAGGTCGTTCTGGACCTGGGATCGGGCGGCGGGATCGACGTCCTGCTGTCCGCGAAGCGCGTGGGTCCGGCCGGCAAGGCGTACGGCCTGGACATGACCGATGAGATGCTCGAGCTCGCGCGCGCCAACCAGCGTCGTTCCGGCATCGACAACGTCGAGTTCCTGAAGGGCGGGATCGAGGACGTCCCGCTCCCCGACGCCTCGGTGGACGTCATCATCTCGAACTGCGTCATCAACCTGTCCGCCGACAAGTCGAAGGTTCTGCGTGAGGCGTATCGTGTGTTGCGGCCGGGCGGCCGCTTCGCCGTCTCCGACATCGTTGTTCGCGGCGCAATGCCCGAAGCCGTCCGTCGCAACGTCGAGCTGTGGGTCGGGTGTGTCGCCGGCGCGCTCGAGGAGGACGAGTATTGCCGCCTGCTCATGGAGGCCGGCTTCCGCGACGTCGCCATCGAACCGACCCGGATCTATTCCGGCGACGATGTCCGGACGCTCCTCGGCCCGACTGGCATCCCCGATGACGAGATAGCCGAGGCCGCGGACGGCCGCTTCATGAGCGCCTTCGTTCGCGCCACGAAGTAGTCACGCCGCAGTCGCAGCCGCCGACGAAACGGAGGCCGCGGCGCCGCGGGTCTCTCGATCTGCGTCCGCCGCGGCCTCCGTGTATTCGCCAGCCAGCGCGCCGTCTCGCCCGAGCGGGGGCCGGCGCGCCGCCTCAGATCCGCTGGTGGTCCGCCCTCCACCGGGCGACCGCCCGCTTGATCGCCTTCGGTTCCGCGAACTCGCGCGCCAGAACGCGACGCGTCAGGTCTGCCAGCTCATCGTCCCCCGCGAACCGCAGCGCGATCAGGTCCGCCGTCGACAGCTCCCCGATCCGCGCCCTGAGATCGTCCGGCAGCAACCGCTCCATCCGCAGCCGTTCCTCCAGCCGGATCACCCGGTCCTGCACCCCCAGCGCGAACGCCCGCGCCCAGTATCCCGCCATCACCACCGCCACGATCAGCACCACCACCATCGCCCGGTCGAGCGAGAAGTCTGTCACCACCCGCACCACGCTCCAGATCAGCAACACCAGCACGAGCGAGAACGTGAAGTAGTGGTACAGCGGAACCATCCGCGGGTGACTCTCGAAATTCTGCTCCATCACACCCCTCGCGCCGACCTTTCCCGCCGTCTTTTCCCGCCCCATGACCCGCCCCTCGTCCCCCGCCCCTTCCCGTACTACTTCGTAATCCCCACCAGATCAATCTCGAACACCAGCGTCGACATCGGCGGAATCGGCCCGTTCGCCTGCTTCCCGTACCCCAGCCCCGGCGGAATCACCAGCCGCCGCTTCCCGCCGACCTTCATCCCGACCACGCCCTCGTCCCAGCCCTTGATCATCCCGCCCGCACCGAGATCGAAGTCGATCGGCTCGTGCCGGTCGAACGAGCTGTCGAACTTCGTGCCGTCCGGCAGCCAGCCCGTGTAGTTCGTGACCACGTGATCGCCCGCCTTCGCCGCCTCGCCCGATCCTTCCGTAATGTCCTGGTAGTACAGTCCGCCGTCCATCTGCTTCATCGTCGACAGGTCCACGCCGAGCGACGGCGCATACTCCGTCGCCACCGCCGACATCTCGTCCGCCATCGCGCCTGGCGTCGCCGCCGGCGACGCCGTTTCCGCCCCCGCCTCGCTCGTCGCCGGCTGCGCGTCGCCACCGCCGCACGCCACCATCCCCGCCAGCGCCACCATGCCCGCCATCGTCCGGTACCTCATGCAGTCCTTCCTCAGTCGTCGGTTCATTGGGTTCGCGGTTGTCGCGGCGGGCCCATGCAAGACCCGCGCTCGCGGCGAACGGTACCGGGGGGAGGGCGTGGAGGACAAGTGGGGGGGAGGGCTGGGGAACGGCGGGCGACGGAACGGCGGGCGACGAACGGCGGGCGACGAATGGCGGGCGACGGATGGCGGCTCGAGCAGCGCTCAGCCGGGCGCGTCGGAGTCGATGGACACGCGTTTCCGCGCGAACACCAGCCCGCCCAGCGCCGCCGCGATCCAGAGCGAGGATGCGACGCCCCGCACCACCGCCGCGATCGTCTCGTCCTTCCGCAGCACGTGCAGCCGGCTCAGCATCCACGCCCAGTCGTGAATCGCGTACTCGCCACCCACCAGCGGTAGCACCTGCGCCCGCGCATCCGCCACGTACACCGCCACGTTGAACAGGCTCTGCGCCACCCAGAACAGCACCAGGAACGACGCGAACGCATCACGTCGCCACGCGAAGTACAGCACGAACGCCAGCGGGACGAGCACCTGGAAAAGGCTCCCGCCCGCCACTCCCAGAAACTCGCCGAACGGCGCGAACACCACGTGCCCCGTCTCGTGAATCGCGAGATCGACGTCGTCCAGCAGGCTCCAGTACCGGTCGTTCCGCAGGTACGACGTCAGCCACGCCGCCACCACCAGCACCGCGACCGCCCGCACTGGATCCGGCCGCGCCCACACCGCCGCCGCAGCATCCCGGGCGTCTCCACCGGAACCTCCTCCACGCCCTCCGCCGCGCCCCGTCCCGCGCAACGCCGCCGCCACCTCGTTCATCGACATCATGCCCCGAGTATCGGCACTGCTCGCTCGCTCCGACGCCCACCCGGGAATCTGGAAACATGCGTTACACCACGCGCGCCGCGGGATCGCGAACGCTCCAGGCGCCGTGGACGCGTCACCGGTCGAACCGCCTGCCGTGCAACCGCCCGCCCGACACCCGCGGACCCGGGTCGCCCGCCCCGTATCCCGGCTCCGGGTCGCCCGGACGGCATCGCGGCCCCGGACGGTACACACAGCCGGGCTTAACCCGGCGGCGCCATGTCGCTATTTTTCCCATTCATGATCAACGACCTGAAAGTGGGAATCGTCGGCGGATCGATCGCCGGCTGCTCGGCGGCGATCCTGCTCGGGCGCGCCGGCCACCGCGTTACCGTCTTCGAGCGCTCGGTCAGGGGCCTTGTCGGCAGGGGCGGCGGCATTGGCACCAGCGCCCGCGTGTTCGCATCTCTCATGTCCGACGGCCTGCTCGACGAGGACTTCCCGCACCAGCACATCTCGCGGCTCGCGTTCACCGCCTGCCGCTCCGCGTGGGACCGGCTCGGCGTCTCGCCGTGGCAGCTGCCGATGGACCTCAAGGCGTTCCACTGGAGCGCCCTCTGGAACAACCTCCGGCACCGTGTTCCCGACGGAAGTTACCGCCGCGCCACCGAGGTCACCGCCATCGTCGCCAACGGAACCGACGGTGCCACGCTCCGTTTCGACGACGGTTCCGAGGACCGCTTCGACCTCGTGCTGTTCGCCGACGGCTGGCAGTCGCTCGGCCGCGCCACGCTCTTCCCCGACCGGACCCTCTCGTACCGCGGCTACCTGCTCTGGCGCGGGCTGCTGCCCGAGGCGGCGCTGCCCTACTCCGTCCCCATCGAGGACTCCACAATCCGGCTCTCTTACCTCGGCATGCCCGGCGACCTCGTCGTCTACTTCGTACCGCACGAGGACGGCTCGACGCGTCCCGGCGACCGGGTCTGCAACTGGGCCGCCTACGTCCCGATGCCCGAGGCCGAGCTGCCCGGCTTCATGATCGACAACCTCGGCGAGCCGCGGAACGGCACCATCCCGCCCGGCCGCATGCGCCTCGAGGCCGAGGTACAACTCAAGGCGACGGTCGCACCGAAACTGCCGGCGTACTTCGCCGACATCATCCGCCAGACCACCGACACCTGGGTCCAGCTCATCCACAACATCGACCTGCCTCACTACGCACGCGGCCGCATCGGCCTCATCGGCGACGCCGGCATGGTCGTCCAGCCCTTCACCGGCTCCGGCGTCTTCAAGGGCCTCAACAACGTGAAAGACCTGCTCCAGGCGCTCGAGTCCGCCGACACCCTCGACGACGCCCTCGCCCGCTGGAGCGCCGAACAGGTCCGCGTCGGCCAGGCACTCCTAGCCCTCGCCGACCAGATGGAGGATGCCCTGATCTGGAACCGCCTCGACTTCGCAACCGCCGACGCCGCCACCACCGAGGCCTGGTGGCGCGCCGCCGTGAAGTGGCCCGACGAGTTCTCCCTCGAGAAGGACTGACGCCCCACCACGTCGTTCCCTCACAGCTGGCCGTCCCGCTACGCTACGCGTCCGCGATCGCCGACCCGTCCCGCCATGGCATCGCCCCGCCGAACCCGCGTCATTGGGCAATAACGCGCACCCGTTCCCCCGGAACGCCGATGGACCGACCGCCCGACCACAGACCCTCGCCCGATGTGGCGTCGCCGGCGACGCGAAGCCGTGGCGCTTCCGGCCCGCCGAACCCACCCGAGCCGAGCCCCGTTCGTGGCGCTTCCGCCCCCTCGTCTTCGCCCGCCCCGCCCCGCGTCCGCCGCGCCCCCGGTGGTGACCTCGTCGTCCAGCTCGAGCCGCTCCCCGAGCTCCTCGATATCGTCCGCCGAATCCCCGGCCGCCGCATCCACGAGTCCGGCGCCTTCTGGATCGTCCCCGACTCCGAGATCGCGCGGCGCTGCCTCCGACGCCTCGTCACCACCGCCCGTGAGCTGCGCGATCCCACCCGCGCGGCCACGCGTTCCCCGGGCCACGCCCGGGACGCCACTCCCGACGTCCACCACCAAGATCCGCCCGTCACCGTCCGCCGCTGGATCCCCACACCCACCCGCAGGTCCGCCCCGGCGCCCCGCGCCGCTGCCGCCGCGCTCGAAACCGGTACCCCCACCCCAGCGCCGGACCCGCTCGACCCCGAAGCACGCGCCCTCCTCGACCGTCTGCGCGATGAGCTCAAGCTGCGGCGCAACTCCGTCCGCACATGCCGCGCCTACCTCCACCACGCCCGCCGCTTCCTCCAGCACGCCGCCGCACCACCCGACCAGCTCGGCGACACCCACATCCGCGCCTACCTGCTCGACCGCATCCAGTCCGATGACGTCTCGGTCGCTTATCACGCCCAATGCGTGAGTGCGCTGCGATTCCTCTTCGCCCACGTCCTCGGAATGCCCGACGTCGCACGCGACGTCCCCCGCCCACGTCCCCAGCGCCGACTCCCCTCCGTGCTCGGCAAGCGCGACGCGCGACGTCTCATCGAAGCGCCCGTCAACCCCAAGCACCGCGCCCTCCTCATGCTCCTCTACTCCGCCGGCCTCCGCGTCGGCGAGGTCGTGAAGCTGCGCGTCGATGACCTCGACCCCGAACGCGGCCTCATCCATGTCCGTAGCGGCAAGGGCAACAAGGACCGCTACACCCTCCTCTCCCACGTCGCCCTCCGCGACGTCCGCGAGTACATCCGCCTCTACGGCCCCACCACCTGGCTCTTCCCCGGCGCCCGACCCTCACGCCCCCTCACCATCCGCTCCGCCCAGAACATCGTCGAGACCGCCCGCCGCAAAGCCGGCATCACCGCCCACGCCAGCGCACACACACTCCGCCACAGCTTCGCCACCCACCTCCTCGAGGCCGGCACCGACCTCCGCTACATCCAGCAGCTCCTCGGACACGCCAGCACCAAAACCACCCAGATCTACACGCACGTCACCCGCAAGGACCTCGTCCGCATCCGCAGCCCCCTCGACCTCGACCCCGGCGACGACGGCTGATCCCGTTCCCGCTGCCCCGCATCCCCGCGGCCCAGATCCCGACCGTGAGCGCCGTTCCCGTTCCCACAGCCCCGCGACCCCGACCCCGACCGCCGATCCCGCTTCCGGAGCCCCTCGACCCCCGCCCGTACGCGACCACCGATCCCGTTCCCTTTTTCCCCCGCGAGCCCGACCCCGACCGCCGATCCCGCTTTCGCGGCCCCTCGACCTCGGCCCCACGGCGACCGCCGATCCCGTTCCCGCGCCCCACTTCACCCCCGCCACGCGTACACGACACCCACACCCTGCGGAGCCGCCACGCCCACGCCGACACACGTCCCTCACCCCCGCGCCCCAACGCTACGCGCGCGATTGCCTCGTGCTCGCAGCGCCGCTAGCGTGCCCCTTGGTGCGACGCCGCGGCGCAGCCTTCCCGGCGAAGCGTGCCCCTGACCCTGACCCCGACACCGACCGGGCCCCGCCCGCGTCCGCGTCCTCGAAATGGGCCGAAACATGCCAGCACAGACCCGAGACAACCGACGCCACCGGCCCCGCCCAAGCGACACCGCGACGCTTCGTCCGCCGAGCACCATGTCCATCGCCCGAAGCGTCGCACTCCTCGCCGCGTTCTCCGCGCTCATCCCCACCGGCATCTCCGCTCAGAAGCCCGGCCGATTCTCCCTCGAGCTCGAGGCCGGCCCCGTCTGGCAGACCCGCAACGACGTCCGGATCCCCAACGACGCCTCCGGCACCCGCCTCTCCCTCCGCGACCTCACCGGTTCCGGCCCCTGGACCGCCGCCCGCCTCTACCTCTCCTGGCGCATCAACGACCGCCACGAGATCCGCGCCCTCGCCGCTCCACTCACCATCACCGAAACCGGCACGCTCGCGAGCCCCGCCGATTTCGCCGGCGAACCCTACGCCCCCGACACACCCACCGAGGCCACCTACACCTTCAACTCCTACCGCATCACCTGGCGCTATCGCTTCCACCACAGCGACGCCTGGACCGCATGGATCGGATTCACCGCCAAGATCCGCGACGCCAACATCGAGCTCCAACAGGGCTCCACCACCAGCCGCAAGACCGACCTCGGCTTCGTCCCCCTCCTCCACTTCGCCGCCGACCGCCGCCTCTCCACCAGCTGGCGCATCCGCCTCGACGCCGACGCCCTCGCCGGCGGCCCCGGCCGCGCCGAAGACGTCTCCCTCAAAGCCGCATACGACGTCGGCCCCTGGACCCTCGCCGCCGGATACCGCACCGTCGAAGGCGGCGCCGACGTCGACGCCGTCTACACTTTCGCCTGGCTCCACTATGCCGTCGTATCCGCCGCAATCCGTTTCTGACCCGTTCCCAAGCCGACGCGCCCGCCCGCCCCCCGCCGGTTCCCGGACCCCGAGCCGCGCTCCCTGACCGATCCACAACCACCCTCCCCTCCGCCGTCCCGACTGTCCAATCGCCGACCGCGCTGCGGTACAAATCACGCCCACGCAACCTGTTATCACCCCAATCCCGCAATCCAACGTCCGACAATCCCACAAGACCATTAACATGCAAAAGAACACCCATTATCTATGAAGGTTGGATAAGCCGTGAGGCTTCCCCATCGACTGAACGTTATCGTACGCAATGTTTTCCCGATCTCGCTCCTCGAGCGGCAAAGACAAGTCGAGCGCGCTTTCGATCGCGTCCGTTCAACGCCGCCGAGACTTCCGCGCCAGGCCGCACATCCGTGTGGCGCGGCTACCCTCATGTATTCTCCAGGTGACTCGAGGAGTGGTGACATTCGGTGCGGAGTGGCAGGCAGCATGGAATTGAGGTTTGTGTGATCGCTGATCTTGAATCGGCGCGGACCGCGGCGGATCGCGGTACCCTTGAAGCGTGGGTTCACCGCTACCTGAACGGTCCGGGCAAGAACGCAGCCTTCTCGGAAGGCCTGGCCCTGGAGGAGAGATTCTGGCGCGGCCCGCTTCGGATCGGGCTCCAGAAGCTGGAACGCACGTGCGGCCCGGAGCCTGAGATGCCGTATCGCGAGCCGATGGACCGGTGGGTGGCACGCGTCGCTGCCCTGGCGGCAGAATTCCGTGGCGTGGAGGCGTATGCGCCGCTCCTTGTCCAGTACGAGGCCGGTCGGCTTCGCATCCGGGATGGAAACCACCGGTACGCCGCGCTTCAATCCTTGCATGTGGGCGCGTGCTGGATAATCCTGTGGTACGCCGATGTCGAGGAATTCCGGCACCATGAAGCAAGGGGTTTCCGGGTGTAGGAGCAGGCCGTCGAGCGGTCGCAAAGATCGCCGCTGGTGGGTGTAGTGGACGAAAGCGGACAGGTCGTGAAGCCGGCACGGGAAAACACAGCCGATAACAGACTGGGTTCATGTAACGCGGCCTGCGGCCGCTACCGGCGCAGGCACCAGAACGGGTAGCTCGGGAAAGGCGCCGGACACCCCTTCGCCCGAGCTGTCGCTCGGCTCCCGGGGCGTCATGAACCGTCGAACGTTATCTGAAAGTACCCGAGCCTTGCAGCCGAAGCAATCCGGCGGATCGGCAGTGGCTCCGCAAAAAGAATCCGTGGTGGTGTCGGTGCCGCGGCGCGGCACTGGACCGGGTGATCCTCGACGGATCGCAATCCTCGTGATCAAGCGCGTGCCGTTGTAATTGCTCCCCGCCGCCCAACAGTGCAACGTTCGCGCACGACGGACTCGAGGCCGATCTAACGAGCCGCGCGCCGGACGCACCCCGCCATCGGTTTCGCGATTGGCCACCCCTCGTGCGTGCCCGTAGCATTGCTCCCCGCCACCGGCATCCAGCGTGGCGCGCCCGCCCGATGAGAAGTCAGCGGCGGGCAGCGTCCGTCTTGCCTGGCTCGTCCGGGGCATACGCTAGTGCGTTTCCACCTCCCCGGTGCGCTTGGGCAGCCGTCCCACCCTTCGACCCAACGGGCAGCATGGCGCTATTGCCCGGAGGATTCGAGGCTGAACATTGTCCACGCCGCGTTGGTTGGTCCGCCTCGAAGGGCCGCGCTTCCCCCGGACCGGGCAACGTTCTGCTTGGAGGCTAGCGGAGTCGGGGCGTATCTTGGCAGGCACGGACGTCGCGAGATCGGCGGCTGGCGAATGGAGAGAGCATTGTAGGGCCGGCAGCTCGGGTGTCCATCAGATAACAGACTGGGTTCATGTAACGCGGCCTGCGGCCGCTACCGGCGCAGGCACCAGAACGGGTAGCTTGGGAAAGGCGCCGGACACCCCTCCGCCGAGCTGTCGCTCGGCTCCCGGGGCGTCATGAACCGTCGAACGTTATGTGCAATGTTCTCCCGACCTCGCTACTCGAACGGCAATGACAAGTGAACGTCGCTTTCGATCGCGTCAGCTCAACGCCGCCAGACACTTCCGCGCCGATCCGCACATCCGTGTGGCTCGGCAACCGTCACCTTTAGTCGAGGTCATGCGAGGAGTGATGGCATTCGGTGCGAGGCAGGCGTCGGTAATGGGGGGTTGATGAACGCCGACCTGGCATTGGCGCGAACCGCGGCAGAGAGCGGTGTCCTGGTAGCCCGGGTTCACCGCTACCTGAACGGTCCGGGCAAGAACGCAGCGTTCTCGCAAGGTCTGGCGTTGTAGCCGCGATTCTGGCGGGGCCAGCTTCGCATCGGGCTCGAGAAGCCGGAACGCACGTGTGGCCCGGAGCCGGAGATGCTATATCGCGAGCCGAAGGACCGGTGGGAAGGCTCGTCTCGCGGCGCTGCGGGCCGGATTCCGGAGGGTGGAGAAGTACGCGCCCTTTCTTGTCCAGTATGAGTCCGGGCGGCTTCGCCTCCGGGATGGAAACCACCGGTACGCCGCGCTGGGATCCTTGCATATGGGCGAGTGCTGGATAATCGTGTGGTACGCGAATGCGGAGGAGTATCGGCACCACGAGACACGCGGTTTCCGGGTGCAGGGCAGGCAGCATAGCCGTTGACTCCGATCGCCGCTCCGCCGGCGAATGGGCGGAAGTCGGGCAGGTCGTGAAGCAAGCACGGGAGAACACAGCACATAACCTGCTGGGTTCATGTAACGCCGCGCCTGCCGGCGCGTCTACCGGCGCAGGCACGAGAACGCGTAGCTTGGGAAAGGCGCCGGACACCCCTGCGCCGTGCTTCGCCCGGCTCCGGGGCGTCATGAACCGCTGA